>NZ_CP034655.1:3700000-4675000 GCF_000277895.2 Xanthomonas vasicola pv. musacearum NCPPB 4379
GGCCCAGGTGCAGATCCGGCGCGGTGGGATCGAAGCCGGCCTTCACCCGCAATGGCATGCCTGATTTCAGCCGTACTTCGAGCTGATCGAGCTTGAGGATCTCTTCAGCGCCACGGCCGATGAGTGCGAGGGATTCTTCGATAGTGGCCAACCACAGACTCCAGCGGCGCTTGCCGTCAAAAACGTGAATTATGTTAAACGCGAGTTAATTTTGCGCCAAACGAAAATAATGAACAGGCTCAATGGTTTGACGCGCTGTTACAGGCTCTCTATGGTACCGGCGATTGGGCTCGCACTTCGAGCCAGTTAGGAATTTGAACGATGCAGAATTCAGAGCAGGGCCGTGCACGCAAGCGGCGCTTTCAAGAACGCCTCCACGTCCTCCACGACACTGCACTGCATCGCAAGCTCAAGGCGCATCTTCCGGCAGCATTCAACGACCGTTGGACCCGCCGCCATTGGATCCATGCCAGCCTGTTCGCCACGATCGGCGCGCTAGTTGCCACGATTGTGCCGGGCTTCTCCAGCGCGATCGACACACCGCTTTCCAGCCCTTCCACGCTGGCATTGCCGTTGCCGCCGCTGCTGCCCAGCCGAAAGCAGCTGGCGCCGAGTACCGATTGGGAAATTCTGCAGGTCAAGCCAGGCCAGACGCTGAGCACCTTGTTCGGCGAGCTGGGGATTCCGACCACGGTGATGTATCAGGTGCTGGCGCATCCCGGCACCAAGGAGGCGCTGACCAAGCTGCGTCCGGGCGCAGAGATCGCTTTCGATATGCCGACACCGGGGCAGTTGCGCGCACTGCGCTTTGATCGCGACGACAGTCATCGGGTGGAGCTGCGCCTGCTGGGCGACAGCGTGCGCGAGAACGTCACCGAGCGCGCGACCACCACGCGCACGGTGGTGGCTAGCGGCGAGATCAGCAGTTCGCTCTATGCATCGGCCAACAAATCTGGGCTATCGCCAGCGGCGGTAGCGATCATGACCGACGAGATCTTCAAGTACGACATCGACTTCGACAAAGATCTGCAGCCCGGCGACCGTTTCAGCGTGGTGATGGATGAGACCTGGCGCGAAGGCGAGCGGATCAGCACCGGCGACATCCTGGCGGCAACGTTCACCACTGGCGGCAAGACCTACACCGGCTTCCGCTTCGAGCGCGCCGGCAAGCCGGCCGAGTACTTTGATATCAATGGCCGGCCGCTGAAGAAAAGCTTCATCCGCATGCCGGTGGCCTATAGCCGGATCAGCTCCACCTTCGGTGCGCGCATGCATCCGGTACTGGGGACCATGCGCATGCACAAGGGCGTGGACTACGCGGCCGCCTCGGGGACGCCGATCATGGCGGCTGGCGATGCGCGGGTGGTGTTTGTCGGCACCCAGCGCGGTTACGGCAACGTGGTGATCCTGGATCACGGCAAGAACTACAGCACCCTGTACGGGCACATGTCGCGCTTCGGCAAGATCAAGGCCGGGCAGCACATCAACCAGGGCACCGTGATCGGCTATGTCGGCATGACCGGCATGGCCACCGGACCGCACCTGCATTATGAATTCCGCGTGGCCGGGCAGCAGCGCAACCCGATGTCGGTGACGATGCCGCCACCGGAACCACTGCAGGGCGCCGAGCTGGCGGCCTTCCGTGCGCAGACGGCGCCAGCCATGGCGCGCATAGAAGGGATGGAGAAGCTGATCTACGCCGATGCGGGCAAGCCTGCCAATGGCAAGTCGCGCGGCTAATTGCGTGCGGCTGAGCAACTGCGCCGGCCGTTGAGGTGGTTGCACAGTGCAAGGTCCGCCGAAGCTGACATCGCGTGCAGTGATGACGCGCGGCGAGCTGCCGTGCGGGCACTTGCTGCAACCAACTATGCGCAATGACGGCCCGACTTCGCGCACACGGTGTTGGGCCTGACCTGTCGCCCCGCATGCCGTGAACGCGTTCATTAGAGATGCCTGCGGCTTGCGGGCAATCTCGAAGCCTCCCCCGATCGGCGGCAACGCGCGTAGCGCAGGTACCGGTGCCGCGGTGATTTCCCGCTGCGCATCTATTTCCAGATGCAAGACGAGTTGACGGACATGGCACAGCTGCACAAGCTGGCCGACCGTGCATATTTGGCCTCGGCATGCCTGTCCTGGAACACGTTGACTCCCCTCTTTATCTGGGCCTGATGTCGGGCACCAGCGCCGACGGCATCGATGCGGCACTGGTACGCTTTGCCGATGACACCCACCGCCGCTGCGAATTGGTGGCCGGGACGACGGTGGCGTGGGAGCCGCAGTTGCGCGAGACCTTGGTGGCGCTCGGCCAGGGCGCCGAGACCGTGGCCATCGATGCGCTGGGGCAGTTGGATGCGCAGGTGGGGCTGGCATTCGCGGCGGCGGCCAATCAGTTGATCCGCGACAGCGGCGTGGCGCGCCGGCAGATTCACGCGATCGGCTCGCATGGGCAAACCATCCGCCACCGGCCAAAGGCCGACCCGGCCTTCACCTGGCAGATCGGCGATGCCAGCCGAATTGCCGAGCACACCGGCATCACCACGGTGGCCGATTTCCGCCGTCGCGACGTGGCCGCCGGTGGCCAGGGCGCGCCACTGATGCCGGCCTTCCATCTGGCCATGCTGGGCGCAGGCGACGAAGACCGCGCCGTACTCAATCTGGGTGGGATCGGCAATCTGACCTTGATTCCGCGCGATGGCGCGGTGCTGGGATTCGATACCGGCCCGGCCAATGCGCTGCTGGACAGCTGGTGCCAACGCCATCGCGGCACGTCGTTCGATGTCGATGGCGCGTTTGCGGCCAGCGGGCGCGTCGATGCAGCGGTGCTGCAGACGCTGTTGGCCGATCCGTGGTTTGCGTTGCCACCGCCCAAGAGCACCGGGCGCGAGCAATTCCATCTGGACTGGGCCCTGCAGGCGATGGGCAGCGCGACGCTGGATGCCGCCGATGTGCAGGCGACCTTGCTCGAACTCACCGCTGCCAGCGTGGCCGATGCCTTGCTGCGGCTGCAGCCAACCACGCGTCGCGTGCTGGTCTGCGGCGGCGGCGTGCGTAACCCGGTGCTGTTGGCGCGACTGGCGGCGCGGCTGCCGGGCGTGGTGGTGGAATCCAGCGCGCGCCACGGACTGGACCCGGATTACCTGGAAGCGATGGGCTTTGCCTGGTTGGCAGCCGAGCTGCTGGCCGGGCGCGCAGCCAATCTGCCTTCGGTGACTGGAGCGGCCGGGCCACGGTTGTTGGGAGCGATCTATCCGGCGTGAGCCGGTCGGTCTATTCCAGGCTCGATGGAGCGACTGCAGCGCTAGGGATTATTTCCCGCCGGCAGCGCCTTGAGCGCGGCGATCGCTTCGGCCAGGGCATCGACCTCCGGGTGCTGCAGGCCGCCAGTGACCTCGTATTCGCTGGCGAACAGGCCTTGTTCGAGCAGATGCATGACGGTCTGGTGCTGGGTCCAGCCACGTGCGACGGAAATGCGGCGAATACGGTCTACCAGCACCGGGTCGATGTCACGCAATACCAAATCGGTCATGCCCTGCCTCGTGCAATGCGCTGCCCCGCGGACATCATCGGCAACCTTTGCGGACGTTTCAATCCGGTCGTCTGTCGTGCGCCAACAGCCGCGGCCACAACCAAGCCAGCAGCATCAGGGTGGGAATGACGGTCAGGGCGCTGAGGATGAAGAACGTGCTGTACGAAGTCGCCTGGACGAGGAATCCGGACACACCACCTGCGAACTTGCCCGGCAGATTGGCCAGCGAGACCAGCAACGCGTACTGGGTGGCGGTGAAGTTGCGGTCGGTCAACGAAGACATGAAGGCCACCAGCACCGTGGCGGCAAACCCCTGGAACAGGTTATCGGCGCTGAGCGCGGCATAGAACGCCCACAGCTTACCGGGGTTGTGCGCCATCAGCAGGAACGCCAGGTTGGATAACGCCACACCCAACGCGGCTACCAGCAACATGCGCCGGAACCCGAACGCGGCGATTGCGGCACCGCCAGCGAAGGCACCGACGATGCCCATCCAGACGCCGAACAGTTTGGAGACGGTGGCGATATCGGCTTTGGTGAAGCCCGAATCCAGGTAGAACGGCCCCGCCATGACGTCGATCACTTGGTCGGGAAACTTGTACAAGCCCACGAACAGCAGCAGCACGACACCCATCGCCAGCCCATTGCTGGAGAAGAAACTGGAAATCGGCTGCCAGAAGGCGCCGACCACATCGATGCGACGCACCACGGTCGCCTCGGGACGGTCGGGCTCGCGGCACAGCAAGGTGGTGACGATCGGCACCAGCATCAGTGCGGCCATACCCACGTACGCCCACGTCCAATCGAGGTATTGGGCCATGTACAACGCGCCTGCACCGCCCAGGATCAGGCCGATGCGGTAGCCCAGCGTGTAAGTTGCCGCTAGCGCGGCCTGCGCGGCATCCGGAGCGATTTCGATGCGGTAGGCATCCACCACCGAGTCCTGGGTGGCACCCCAGAACGAGGCAAACAACACCCAGCCCACCAAGCCCGTAACGCTCAGATCCGGGCGCGAAAATGCCAGCGCGAACAGGCCGATGGTGACGCCGATCTGCGCCACCAACAGCCAGGAACGACGACGCCCCAGAAACGCGGTGAGCGGAAACGCATAGCGGTCGATCAGCGGCGCCCACAGAAACTTGAGCAGATAGAAGAAGCTGGCCAGGCTGATCAAGCCGATGCTGCCCAGGTCCAGCCCCACGTCGCGCAAGCGGGTCGACAAGGTCTGCGAGGCGATCAGCAGGAACGGAAGACCACTGCCGAAGCCGAGCAGCGCCATGGTCGCCGCCGATGGCGTGGCGAAGGCGCGCTGGATGCCGCGCCAGCCTTTATAAGTGGATGCGGGCTTGGTCATGCGTCAAACCGGTGAGAACGAACGCCGGTAGCTGTGGCGGGCAAGGCAGACTGCGCCGCTGCGTGCAGCGCGCCGTCGACAACAACCATCGCCGCCGAAGTCATGCCTGCGACGGTGTGTGCGGCATCGCCACGACGCTGGGCCGTCCCGAAGAGAAACGCCTTGCTCGCCATCGACAGACCGCGTGATGGCGTCTGAGAGCCACCGCGCGAGCTGCATTGCCCGAAGCGTGGCCGAATGGCGATGCTGCCAGCAAGGCTGTCGCCTTGTTCAGTAAAACGCTGGCGCGATGTTGCGCAAACCACTGACCTCGCCTGTCTCACTGCGCGTAATCCACGATGTAGGGCGCGTGGTCGGAGAAGCGCTCTTCGCGGTAGATCGAGCAGGCCTTCAAGGTGTCGCGCAGGCCGGGGGTGACCAGTTGGTAGTCGATGCGCCAACCGACATTGTTGGTGCGCGCAGCGCCGCGGTTGCTCCACCAGGTGTAGTCCTGGCCTTGTGGATGCAGCACGCGGTAGCTGTCGACCCAGCCGCGGCCTTCGGCGGCGTTGGCGTCTTCTGGCACGTCGGCGCACAGGCCGTTGAGCCAGTCGCGCTCGGGCGGCAGGCAGCCGGAGTTCTTCTGGTTGGATTTCCAGTTCTTGATGTCCAGTGCAGTGCGCACGATGTTCCAGTCGCCGCACAGCACGTACTGGCGGCCACTGGCCAGCCATTCGTCCAGGATTGGCCGCAGCCATTCCATTACCTGGAACTTGTAGCCCTGGCGCAACTCGCCCGAGGAGCCGGAGGGAATATAGAAGGACACCACGCTGAGGTTGCCGAAGCGCGCTTCGATATAACGGCCTTCTTCGTCGAACTCGGGCCAGCCCAGCGCGGTACGCACCTCATCGGGCTCGTGCCGGCTGTAGATCGCCACGCCGCTGTAGCCCTTCTTGGTGCTGGCGTCGCGGAACCAGGCCTTGTAGCCGGTGGGCAGGAAGTCGGGCCCGGCCAGTTGGTGCTCCTGGGCCTTGGTCTCCTGCACGCACAGTACGTCGGCGTCCTGGGCGGCGAACCACGCGAAGAATCCCTTGCTGGCGGCCGAGCGCAGGCCGTTGGCGTTGAAACTGATGATGCGCATAGGGGCCGGGAATGGGAAATTGGGGATGGAGAATCGTAAAGCCTACCCCAGGCGCATGCGGAAGGCTGCCGGCGCGCGATGCGTTTACCATTCCCGATTCCCTATTCCCCATTCCTGGCCAATGACCGACCACCGCACCCGTTTCCTGCAGCTGGCCCTGGGCGCCGATGCCCTGCGCTTTGGCGAGTTCACGCTCAAGTCCGGGCGACTCAGCCCGTACTTCTTCAATGCCGGGCGCTTCGATTCGGGCGTCAAGACCGCGCAGCTGGCGCAGTGCTATGCCGATGCGATCGATGCGGCCGGGGTGGACTTCGACCTGTTGTTCGGGCCGGCCTACAAGGGCATCCCGTTGGCGACCGCGCTGGCGTGCGCCTATGCCGGGCGCGGGCGCGACCTGCCGCTGGCGTTCAACCGCAAGGAAGCCAAGGACCATGGCGAAGGCGGCACCCTGATCGGCGCGCCGCTGGCCGGGCGCAAAGTGTTGATCGTCGATGACGTGATCACCGCCGGCACCGCGATCCGTGAGGCGCTGGGGATTATCCGCGCCGCAGGCGGGGTTCCGTCGGGCATCGTGGTGGCGCTGGACCGCCAGGAGATCGCCTCCGAGCAGGATCGCCGTTCTGCCGCTCAGGCAGTCGCCGCCGAGGCCGGCATTCCGGTGATTGCGGTGGCAAACCTGGGCGACCTGCTTGCTTTTGCGGCAAGAAACGCCGACCTTGTGGACTTCCGGGAACCGCTGTTGGCCTATCGTGGCCGCTACGGGACCGACACCACAGGCTGACGGCAGGCGACAGGGGGCTGCGATGATGCCAATACACACACGTTTGGCGTTATTCGCCGCCATCGCGGCAAATGTCGCTGCGACATTTGCCGTTGCCGTACCGGCCGGTGCGCAAGACAAGGCGACAGCCAAGAAGCTGTATTGCTGGAACCAGAACGGCGCCCGTGTGTGCAGCGATACGCTGCCGCCGGAGGCAGTGAACCAGGCGCGTGACGAATTCAACGCCAAGAGCGGTATGCGCAGCGCCGAGGTGCAGCGCGCGATGAGCAGCGACGAGCGCACTGCCGCCGCGGCCAGCGAGCAGCAACGCCAGGCCGATCTGGCCGCCGAGCAGATGCGCCAGCGCACCGACCAGGCCATGTTGATGTCCTATCAGAGCGAGGACGACCTGCGCCGGGTGTTCAACGAGCGCATCGTCATCGTCGACAACAACATCCATACCGCGCGCTTCAACGTGACCAGCCTGCGTGAGGGGCTGGCCAGCATGCTGCGTAGCGCCGGCGACCGTGAGCTGGCCGGACAGGCGGTGGCCGACAAGCTGGCAGCCGACATCCAGCAACGCCATCGCGATTTGATGGCGCAGTTGCGTCTGCAGACCAGCTTCGAGCAGCAACGGGTGGCGCTGGACAGCGAGATCGCCGACATCCTGCAGCGCTACCGGGCCATGAAGGAGCCACCCGGTGGCGCCTCGCCCACCGGTTGACCGACGCCTGCGTCATTCCCGCCCGTGCGGCGTACCGCCGCGGGCGGCATTTCCCGATCCGACGCCCTGCCCGCATAATGGCCGGTCTTACTCTTCGCCCACGAGGCTCTCCCGCATGGCCCGGATCATCGCCATTGCCAACCAGAAAGGCGGCGTCGGCAAGACCACGACCGCAGTCAATCTGGCGGCCGGCCTGGCGCGCGCGCCCAAGCGTGTGTTGCTGGTGGATCTGGACTCGCAGGGCAACGCCACCATGGGCAGCGGCATCGACAAGCGCGATGTGGCCGCCTCCACCTGCGATCTGCTGCTGGGCGAAAACACCGCCGCCGAGATTCGGGTGACCGCGCCGGAAGGCTTCGACCTGCTGCCGGGCAACATCGACCTGACCGCCGCCGAGATCCAGCTGATGGACCAGGGCGAGCGCGAACAGCGGCTCAAGCGAGCATTGGCGCCGATCCGCAACGAATATGACTTCATCCTGATCGACTGCCCGCCGGCGTTGTCGCTGCTCACGCTCAATGCGTTGACTGCGGCCGATTCGATCATTGTGCCGATGCAGTGCGAGTACTACGCCCTGGAAGGGCTAACCGCGCTGCTGGAAACCATCGAAGCGCTGCGCGCCAACCTCAACCCGGAGCTGGAAATAGAAGGCGTGCTGCGCACCATGTTCGACATCCGCAACAACCTGGCCAATGCGGTGTCGGCGGAGTTGACCGAGCATTTCGGCGACAAGGTGTTCCGCACCATCGTGCCGCGCAACGTCCGCCTGGCCGAGGCACCCAGCCATGGCCAGAGCATCGTCGGTTACGACCGCACCTCGCGTGGTGGGGTGGCTTACCTCGGGCTGGCCGGCGAGATCGTGCGCCGCCAGAACGACCGAAATAAGACCTACCGGCCGGTGGAGACCGTCTGATGAACAAGCCGATGCCCGCAAAGAAGCGTGGCCTGGGCCGTGGCCTGGAAGCGCTGTTGGGACCGAAGGGCGCGGCCGCCGCCGCAGCGCCAAGCGCCGCCAGCGAAGACGCGTTGCAGCCGGGCGACAGCTTGCGCCAGTTGCCGGTGACCCAGTTGCAGCCGGGCAAGTACCAGCCGCGCCGGGAGATGGACGAGGTCAAGCTGGCCGAGCTGGCGGAGTCGATCAAGGCCCAGGGCGTGATCCAGCCGATCGTGGCGCGCGCGCTGGCGCCGGGGCAGTTCGAGATCGTGGCTGGCGAACGCCGCTGGCGCGCCTCGCAGCTGGCCGGGCTGACCGAGGTGCCGGTGGTGGTACGCGAGCTGGACGACCGCACCGTCATCGCGATGGCGCTGATCGAAAACATCCAGCGCGAAGACCTCAATCCGTTGGAAGAAGCGCAGGCGCTGCAGCGGCTGATCGACGAATTTTCGCTGACCCATGCCGAAGCCGCCGGTGCGGTGGGGCGTTCGCGTGCGTCGGTCTCCAACCTGCTGCGGCTGCTGGAATTGCCGGTAGCGATCCGCGTGCTGCTGGAAACCCGCCGCCTGGAAATGGGCCATGCGCGTGCGCTGCTCACCCTGGCGCCGGAACTGGCCAGCAAGCTGGCGCAGGAAGCGGCCGACCAGGGCTGGTCGGTGCGCGAAGTCGAACATCGCGCACAGCAGTTCGCCGCCGGCAAGGTGCCCGGCTCGCTGCGCAAGGGCAAACCGGCACCGGTGGCCCCGCAGGCCGATATCGCCTCGCTGGAAACCGAACTGTCCGAGTCGCTGGGCACCAAGGTGGTGTTCAATCACGGCCGCGGCGGCAAGGGCAAGCTGGTGATCCATTACACCGATCTGGACACGCTGGACGGTGTGCTCGAACGTCTACGTCTGCAGCGCAGCTGATCGCTGTTGCGCATCCAACTGGATCCTCGCCGGCCATGAATCCCGCCAAGGTGGACCGCCAGCATCTGCTGCAGCTGACCGACCTGCCCAACGTCGGGCTGGCCTGCGAAAAGGATCTGCACCTGATCGGCATCCGCGTGCCTGCGCAGCTGCGCGGTCGTGATGCCTACGACATGCATGCACAGCTGTGCCTGCGCACCGGCGTACTGCACGACCCATGCATGATCGATGTGTTCCTGTCGATCCTGCGCTTCATGGACGGCGAGGCGGCGCAGCCGTGGTGGAAGTTCAGAGCCGAACGCAAGGCCAAGCTTGCCAGCGAAGCACCGCTCGCCCTGCGGTGAACGAACACGCATGGCGCGCTGCAGCCTTTACCCGGAGCACCGCATGAGCTGCTACCAGTGCGAATCACGCCTGACGCGCTGCGCATCGCAGGCGCGTCAACAGCATCAAAGCGCCGACGCCGTACGCGGCGATGTCTGCGGCGCGCCGCACGTGCAGATCAGTTGCGCCGGCCTTTTGTTTCCGCATTTCCCAGGATCACAGCCATGACCATTCTCGTCACCGGCGCTGCCGGCTTCATCGGTGCCTACACCTGCCGCGCGCTGGCGGCCCGCGGCGAGACGGTGGTGGGGTTGGACAACTACAACAGCTACTACGACCCGCAGCTCAAGCACGACCGCGTGGCGGCGCTGTGCCCCGGCCTCGATATCCGCACGCTGGACCTGACCGATCGCGATGGCCTGGCTGCGTTGTTCGATGAGATCCAGCCCACACGCGTGGTGCATCTGGCTGCGCAGGCAGGCGTGCGGTATTCGCTGGAGAACCCGTCTGCCTACGTCGACAGCAACCTGGTTGGCTTCGTCAATATGCTCGAGCTGTGCCGGCACCGCGGCGTGCAGCACCTGGTGTACGCCTCCAGTAGCTCGGTGTACGGCGATTCGGCTACCCCGCCGTTTTCCGAAGACCAGCGCGTGGATCAGCCGCGTTCGTTGTATGCGGCGACCAAGGCGGCCAATGAACTGATGGGCTACACCTACGCGCAGCTGTACGGCCTGCGTGCGACCGGGCTGCGCTTTTTTACCGTATACGGGCCGTGGGGCCGGCCGGACATGGCGCCGTTGATCTTCAGCCGCGCGGTGCTGGCGGGGCGGCCGATCGAGGTGTTCAACCACGGCAAGATGCAGCGCGATTTCACGTTCGTCGACGACATCGTGGCCGGCGTGCTGGGCGCGCTGGATACGCCCGGCAGCGAGCCGGTGCCGCACCGGGTGTTCAACCTGGGCAACCACACGCCGGTGGAGCTGGAATACTTCATCGACGTGATCGCGCAGGCCGCAGGCCGCCCGGCCGAGAAGGTCTACCGGCCGATGCAGCCGGGCGACATGATCCGCACCATGGCCGACACCCAGCGCGCGCGGGCCGCCTTCGGGTTCGATCCGGCCACCCCAGTCGAGCGTGGGTTACCGCAGGTGGTGGCTTGGTGCCGGCAGTATTTCGGCGAGCGCGCCTAGGGCTTGTCGGGAGTCGATAGGGTTGGGCGCGTTTGTGGTTGATTGGCGTGCGCGGCGTAGGGTGTTGCGCCACGGCCCGGGCTGCGGGCTGGGCTACGATGTTGCGGGGACCGTGACGCCTATTTTCGCCCTTGCAGCATCTGATCGCGTGCGGCGAACAGAGCAAGTCGCGGCGCAAGACTCCTGCACGGCTGCGCCGAAATGCACGATGTGCCCACTCACCCACGCAGTGTGACTCTCTCTGGTACGCGCCACACGCTCCAGACCGCTTCCCGATCGCTCCGATTCGCATAACGCATGCTTGCTTCATGCCTGACTCAGAGAGTCAGGGCACAATGCGCGATCTTTTCGCTCAGCCTTCATCCGGCCACCCTGCATCCATGAGCCAACCTCAGCTGTCCGTCGTCGTCCCGGTGTTCAACGAGCGCGATAACGTCGCCACGCTGGTGGGCGAAATCGTCAGCGCCCTGCGCGGCGTGGTGGCCTTCGAAATCGTGTACGTCGACGATCATTCGCGCGACGACACGCTGGCAGTGCTGCAGGGCCTGAAGAGCACCACGCCGGAACTGCGCGTGCTGCATCACGTCACCCAGAGCGGCCAGAGCACGGCGGTGCGCAGCGGGGTGAAGGCCGCACGCGCCAGCTGGATCGCCACGCTCGATGGCGACGGCCAGAACGATCCGGCCGACATCCCCAAGCTGCTCATCGCGCGCAGCCAGGCGCAGGCGCAGGTGAAGCTGTTCGCCGGCTGGCGGGTCAATCGCCAGGATTCCGGCTCCAAGCGCTGGGCCAGCAAGTGGGCTAACGCGATCCGCTCGCGCATGCTGCGCGACAACACGCCCGACACAGGATGCGGCATCAAGCTGTTTGAGCGTGAGGCGTTTCTGGACCTGCCCTACTTCGACCATATGCACCGCTACCTGCCGGCGCTGATGCAACGCGCCGGCTGGCGTACGGTGAGCGTGCCGGTCAACCATCGCCATCGCACCGCTGGCGTCTCCAAATACAACAATCTCAATCGCGCCCTGGTCGGCATCCGCGACCTGCGCGGTGTGGCGTGGCTGATCACCCGCAGCAAGCGCACCGTGGTGCAGGAACGCTGATGGATCCGTCCTTTCTCGACCAACCACTGACCTGGCTTTACTGGACCGGGATCCACGTCACCGGCTGGAAGCTGATCGGCTATGTCGGCGCGCTGATGTTCGGCGGCCGCTGGCTGGTGCAGTTCGTGGCCTCCAAACGCGCCGGCAAACCGGTGATTCCGCGCTTGTTTTGGTACATGAGCGTGGTCGGCAGCCTGATGACGCTGAGCTATTTCGTGTTTTCGGCGAAGCAGGATTCGGTGGGCGTGCTGCAGAACCTGTTCCCGGCGTTTACCGCGTTTTACAGCCTGTATCTGGATGTGAAGCATCGCGGGTGGAAGCGGGATCGGGCGGGTCATTGAGGCGGGGATTGGGGGTTCCGATCTTTGATCCGTAACGTCTGGTCTGGATGTTTGTTTAATGATGATCGATGGTCGCTGATGCACGTCATGGCGCGTTGATGCGATCCGGTTGCATGTGCCGATGCAGATGCATTCCTGGACCAAATCTTTGGGCGATCGATTTTGTTAGCGATGCCTCAGCGCATTGATGCGACCGGTGCATTGCCGATGCATCGGATGCCTGACTGGGTTGTTTAGGTGGTGATGCATCGTGAGTGATGCGCGCCGGAGCGCATTGACGTGATCAGCACGCATCAACCGAGGCACTGCTGATTGCAGGACGCGTAGCGCTATCGCTGAAGGTTGACGCCTGCTTTTCGGACACACCACTGCGCATGTGGCCGACGCGATAATAGGGCGCCAGCCGATGTTGCCGTCGTTACGCCGCGGGCAAGCTGTGGTCATGTCCAGCGCACCCTCTCATCGCCCGATGTCCATGACAATGCGCGAGGCAGCGTATTGGTATCTGCGACTGCCCACGCATCAGAACGTGCCGTTGTTCGCGGACTGGCGTTGCGCGCGCGCAGCAGCTGCCAGCTTGGCGCTGCCGCGGCATTGGCCAGGTGCGCAGTTGCTGTGCTGGGTGCTGCTGCCGGACGCATGGTGCGGGTTGCTGCAGGCACCGGGCAAGGCCGTGTTGCTGCAAGTGGCCGCGACGGCGCGGCTGATGGCTGCCGACGCGGTCAATCGCGCGCGCGGACGTGGCGGAACAGTGTGGCAGCCGCAGATGGAGGTTTCGGCGCTTCCGCCACGGGACGATCATCGACAGTTCGCCCGCACATTGGTCGCGATGCCGTTGCGTGCAGGACTAGCCGAGCAGATCGGCGGGTATCCGTACTGGGACGCAGTGTGGTTGTTGCCGGAGGATCACAACGCCGCACCAATCCACACACCACATGGCCCTGCTGAGCTCACCGGAACAGGCGGAACACGCTGATGGCCACTTTCGCCGGGGGAGTTATCGGATAGCGGTCAGCCGCGCCCCGCGCCGGCCCAGCTGCGCTGCCTCTCAACAGGCAGCGCAGATGGCGCCCGCATCTGGCAATCAGAACGCCAACGGATGCTCCGGCAACAAGGTCTGCAATTCGCTGCGGAACAGCGCGCGAATCCGCTCCAATGCTGCCTCGCTGTCGGCTTCGAACCGCAGCACCAGGATCGGCGTGGTATTGGAAGCGCGTACCAGGCCCCAGCCGTCGACGAAATCCGCCCTCAGGCCATCGATGGTCGACAGCCGTGCCGATTCGAACGGCGATTCTTGGGCGGTCTGCGCACGCTCAACAAAACGCGTAACCAGCGCATGCGCATCGCCCTGCACCGGTACCTTGATCTCCGGCGTGGAGACGCTTTCGGGCAAGGCGTCCAACACCTCGGACGGGGTCTGCTCGCGCTGGGCGAGGATTTCCAGCAGGCGTGCGGCAGCATAGATGCCGTCGTCGAAGCCGTACCAGCGCTCCTTGAAGAAGAAGTGCCCGCTCATCTCACCGGCCAGCTCGGCATCGGTCTCGCGCATCTTGGATTTGATCAGCGAATGCCCGGTCTTCCACATCAACGGGCTGCCGCCATTGCGCAGCACGTAGTCGGACAGCTTGTCGGTGCACTTCACGTCGTAGATGACCAACGCGCCGGGATTGCGCTGCAGCACATCGGCGGCGAACAGCATCAACAGGCGGTCGGGGAATACCACCGTGCCTTCCTTGGTCACCACGCCCAGACGATCGGCGTCGCCATCGAACGCCACCCCGATCTCCGCATCGAAGCGCTGCACCATCCTCACCAGGTCGTCGAGGTTGTGCGGCTCGCTCGGGTCGGGGTGATGATTGGGGAAAGTGCCGTCGATATCGCAATACAACTGAACCACTTCGGCGCCGATCGCTTCCAGCAGACGTGGCGCGATCTCACCGGCGACGCCGTTGCCGGCGTCCACCACCACCTTGATCGGGCGATCGAGCTGTACGTCGTCGGCAATGCGCTGGATGTAGGCATCGCTGATATCGCGCTGCTCCAGCTCGCCGGGCGTGGCAGCGGTATGCAGGCGGCCTTCGTTGATGCGCTGATGCAATTCGGCAATGGCTGCGCCGGACAAGGTCTCGCCGCCGATCACGATCTTGAAGCCGTTGTAGTCCGGCGGATTGTGGCTGCCGGTCACCGCTACGCAGCTGCCGGCACGCAGCTCGTACGCACCGAAGTACACCACCGGCGTCGGCGCCAAGCCGATGTCGGTGACATTGCAGCCGGCGCGGCGCAGGCCTTCGATCAGGCCGTTGGTCAACTCAGGTCCAGACAGCCGGCCGTCGCGGCCGACCACCACATCGCGCAGGCCCTGCGCCTGCATCACGCTACCGATGGCCTGGCCGATCAAGGCGGCAACGCCGGGGTTGAAATCTTTTCCCACCACACCACGGATGTCGTAGGCGCGGAACATCTCGGTGGCGATCTGCACCACCGGCACCAGCACCGGCGGCGCTGCGGGCGAGGTCTCGATGTCCAGCGCGCGCGCTTCGCTGGCAATGCTGGCGTCGTGCTGCAGGCTCTGACTGAAGGTGGGTTCATCGGCGCTGGATTGGTCGGCAACCCGGCGGCGTGGCAAGGCCACCTGCCCCCGGCTGGCCAGCACCAGCAGCACGGCAATGATCAGCAGCAGCGCCGCCACAATCGCGCAACCAACGGCGCCCAGGCCCAACGGGCCGCTATCGCCTTGCGGCACCGCTGCAGCCACGCGCAGACCGCTGCTACCGAGCGGTTTGGCCAGCGTTTCGGCCGCACCGGACAACCCGGCATCGCCCTGCTGGGCCACGTTGTAACTGCCCTGGCGCAGTGCCAGATAGGCGCTGCCGGGCACCGCAATCGCGCCCATCGGGCCGGTCAGACGCAATAGCGGCAAGCGTGCATACGCCACCGCTGGCTGCCCGCCCAGGCGCACCGCGGCAGCCACACCCACCCGGACCTGATTGGCGTCGCGCACCACGCGCACCTGCGCATGATCGGCCACCAGCGCCGATTCGAGCAGGCTCAGACGCGCGTAACCGAAATCCTTCGGGTTGGCATAGGCGGCAAGGTCGCCAGGCAATACCTGTACATCCTCGGCGCCCTTGAAGCGCTCGCCGATGGCCGATGCAGCCGCCAGCGCGTCGCCACCGGCCAGCACAGCGACGACCGACGGCTGCTTGAGCACGGCGTCGAGCTGGCTGGCCTGTGTGGCCATCGCCTGACCCACGTCCTGCACTGCGCGGTCGCGCGCCTGCTGCAGGTCCTGCGCCACCGCGGCTTGGCGCCATTGCGCATAACTGTTCCAGCCGAACCAAGCAGCCAGCAACAGTAATATGCCCCCCAACACCGGACCACTCGTACGCACGCTGGACATCGATTGCCTGCGCTCGTTCGCCTTGCTCATGTGATTTCCCCAGTCAGCGCACGCCGGTGTGGCCGAATCCACCCGCTCCCCGCGCGCTGTCGACGAAAGTATCCACCACTTGCAAGCCCACGCGCACGATCGGCAGGATCACGAACTGCGCGATGCGGTCGCCCGGCTCGATGGTGAAGGCCTCGCGGCCGCGATTCCAGGTACTGATCAGCAGCGGCCCTTGGTAATCCGCATCGATCAAACCGGTACCGTTGCCGAGCACAATGCCGTGGCGATGGCCCAACCCCGAGCGCGGCAGGATCACTGCGCACAGCTGCGGGTCGGCCAGATGGATCGCGATGCCGCTGGGGATCAGCGCCGCATCGCCCGGCTGCAGCGTCATCGGTGCTTCCAGCGCAGCGCGCAGGTCCATGCCTGCGCTGGATTCGGTGGCATAGGCCGGCAACGGCCACAGATCGCCAAAGCGCGGGTCGAGCAACTTCACCTGCAAGGACTGGGTCGGGTTACTCATGCCTGCAATCTCTCCGCGATCAGGGCCAGCAGTTGGTCGGCCAATTCGGTCTTGCTGCTACTGGGGAATGCCTGTTCGCCGCCTTGCCAATACGCAGTGGCGGCGTTGTTGTCGCTTTCGAAGCCGCCGCCTTCGATCCCCACCTGATTGGCGATGATCAGATCCAGCCGCTTGGCCGCCAGCTTGCCACGCGCGTAATGCTCCACGTCGTGCGTTTCGGCAGCAAAACCGACCACCAGTTTCAATGCACCGGTCTGCGCGGCAACCTCGGACAGGATGTCCGGGGTGCGCACCAGTTCCAGGGTCAGCGTCTGGCCGGTCTTCTTGATCTTCTGCGACACCACCCGCTTGGGGGTGTAGTCGGCCACGGCGGCGGCGCCAATGTAGATGTCGGCCGGAAATGCGCCCAGCACCGCATCGCGCATCTGCGCGGCCGAGCGCACGTCGATGCGCTGCACGCCGGGTGGCGTGGTCTGATGCACCGGCCCGCTGATCAGTACCACATCGGCGCCTTGCTTGGCAGCTGCGGCAGCCAGGGCGTAGCCCATCTTGCCGCTGCTGCGGTTGCCGACGTAGCGCACCGGGTCCAGGTCTTCGAAGGTGGGGCCGGCGCTGATCACGATGCGCAGGCCCACCAGCTGCGCGCTGCTGGGCACGAACACCGGCGCAGCGGTGCTTTTGCCACCGGCCGGTGCCGCGTTTGCGACAGCACCACAGACCAGCGCGGCAATGATCGCCGCCGGCTCGGCCAGCCGCCCGGGGCCGGACTCGCCTTCGGCCAGCGGGCCGTCGTCCGGGCCCACCACCGCCACCCCCCGGGTGCGCAGGGTGGCGATGTTGGCCTGGGTGGCAGGATGCAGCCACATGCGGTGGTTCATCGCTGGCGCCACGGTCAGCGGCGCGGTGGTGGCCAGGCACAGCGTGGTGACCAGATCGTCGGCCAGGCCATGCGCCAGACGCGCCAGCAGGTCTGCGGTGGCCGGGGCGACGATCACCCGATCGGCCCAGCGTGCCAATTCGATATGGCCCATCGCCTGCTCGGCGGCGCTGTCCCACAGCGTGGTGCGGGTGGGTTGGCCGGACAGTGCCTGGAAGCTGAGCGGGGTGACAAATTGTTGCGCGCCGCTGGTCATGGCGACCTGCACCTGCGCGCCGGCGTCGCGCAGGCGACGGACCAGTTCGAGCGATTTGTAAGCGGCAATGCCTCCGCCGACGCACAGCAGCAAACGCTGTCCGTCCAGGGGGCGGGCCTGAGTGGAGCCGATCACGTCGGAGTCGTCCTACGGTTACGAGGACAACTAGATTAGCCGATGCCCTCGCTTGGCCTGATGGGCGTCGGCGATGAGCACCGGCAAACTCGCCATATGCACATACACGACTGGCCCACCCACGAACGCCCGCGCGAGAAACTTCTGGCGCGCGGAGCCACTGCCTTGTCCGATGCGGAGCTGCTGGCGATCTTCGTCGGCTCCGGCCTGCGCGGCCAGGACGCGGTACAGACCGCGCGCGATCTGCTGCACCAGCACGGGCCGCTGCGCCTGCTGCTGGACCGCCCGGCCAAGGCGCTGACACGCCTGCCAGGGCTGGGCCCGGCCTCGGCCTGCAAGCTCGCTGCGGCGCTGGAATTGGCCCATCGCCACCTGATGAGCGCGCTGGAGCGCGGCGAGGCGCTCAGTGACCCGCCCAGCGTCGGTCGCTACTTCTCGCAGCGGCTGCGCGCGCGGGCCTACGAAGTGTTCGCGGTGCTGTTCCTGGACAATCGCCACCGTGCCATCGCGTTCGAAGAATTGTTCACCGGCACCATCGACGGCGCCGACATCCATCCGCGCGAAGTGGTACGGCGGGCGCTACTGCACAACGCGGCGGCGGTGATCGTCGGGCACAACCACCCGTCCGGCAATCCGGAGCCCTCCGAGGCCGACCGCGCAGTCACCAAACGGCTGCTGGAGAGCCTGGAGTTGGTCGACATCCGCCTGCTGGACCATTTCGTCATCGGCGATGGCCGGCCGGTGTCGCTAGCCGAGCGCGGCTGGCTGGAATGAGCAGTGGTGCACCGACCTGAACCATCGGTCGGACCCTGCGGCACGCGGTCGGGTAAAATCGCTGGTTTGGTTCCAAGCAGGTCCCACGTGAAAGCCCTACTCCGCGCACTGATCGGCCAAGGCATTGAAGCCTTGCGCGCCAACGGCACCCTGCCTGCCGACACCCTGCCGCCGGATTTTGTGGTCGAGCGACCCAAGACCCGCGAGCACGGCGACTTCGCCACCAATGCCGCCATGCTGCTGGCCAAGGCCGCGCGCAGCAATCCGCGCAGCAATCCGCGCGTGCTGGCGCAGGCGCTGTTGGCGGCGCTGCCGGCCAGCGACGACGTGGCCAAGGTGGACATCGCCGGCCCCGGCTTCATCAATTTCCATCTGGCGCCTACCGCGTATCAGCGCGAAGTAGCGCATGTGATCAAGCAAGGCCACGACTACGGGCGCGGGCTGGCCGGCAACGGCCGCTCGGTGGGCGTGGAATACGTCTCGGCCAACCCCACCGGCCCGCTGCATGTGGGCCACGGCCGCGCCGCGGCGATCGGCGACAGCCTGGCGCGCGTGCTCGATGCCAACGGCTGGAACGTCAAGCGCGAGTTCTACTACAACGATGCCGGCGTGCAGATCGAGAACCTGGCGCTGTCGGTGCAGGCACGCGCGCAGGGACTCACTCCCGACAGCGCGGGCTGGCCGGAAAACGGCTACCGCGGCGACTACATTGCCGATGTGGCCAACGCCTACCTGGCCGGCGACACCGTCGACCTGGAAGGCCATCTGGTCACCGGCACCAAGGATCCGGCCGATCTGGAATCGATCCGCCGCTTTGCGGTGGCGTATCTGCGCAACGAGCAGAACCACGACCTGGCGGCGTTCCGGGTCGATTTCGATATCTACTTCCTGGAAAGCTCGCTGTACAAGGACGGCAAGGTCGAAGAAGCGGTGCAGCAGCTGATCGCCTCCGGCCACACCTACGAGGAAGGCGGCGCGTTGTGGTTGAAGTCCACCGACTTCGGCGACGACAAGGACCGCGTCATGCGCAAGTCTGACGGCACCTATACCTACTTCGTGCCGGACGTGGCCTATCACCTGACCAAGTGGCAGCGCGGCTACGAGCGCGCAATCACTGAACTCGGCGCAGACCATCACGGCTCGCTGACGCGCGTGCGCGCCGGCCTGCAGGCAATGGAGTTGGGCATCCCGCAGGGCTGGCCGGAATACGTGCTGCACCAGATGGTCACGGTGATGCGCGGCGGCGAGGAAGTGAAACTGTCCAAGCGTGCCGGCAGCTACGTCACCCTGCGCGACCTGATCGAAGAAACCAGCGCCGATGCGGTGCGCTGGTTCCTGATCGCGCGCAAGCCCGATTCGCAGCTCACCTTCGATATCGATCTGGCGCGTGCGCAGAGCAACGACAACCCGGTGTTCTACGTGCAGTACGCGCATGCGCGGGTGTGCAGCGTGCTGCGCCAGGCGCAGGAAAAGGGCTACAAGTACGACCAGACCCATGGCCTGGCCGAGCTTGCACACCTGGACGACGAGCACTCGCTGGCGGTGATGCTGGAGCTATCGCGTTACCCGGAAGTGGTGGAAATCGCCGGCCAGGCGCTGGAGCCGTACCAGATCGCGCAATACCTGCGTGAATTGGCGCACGCCTTCCACACGTGGTATCACAACAGCAAGGTGCTGGTGGACGATGCCGCCGAGCGCGACGCCAAGCTCACCCTGGCCGTTGCGACCCAACAGGTGCTGGCCAATGGCCTGGAACTGCTCGGCGTCAGTGCTCCGGAAAAGATGTAATCGCGCGGGAGCATCGCGGGCCGCTGGCCCAGCGCATGGCACTGCGGTAACGCCGGCCTGCAACCTCGAGCGCTGATCGCGTTCACCAGGCAATGCGCGCAGCAGCGCGCATTGCCGCAGCAAGTCGGGCCAGCTGGCCCGCAACGACATGATTCGGAGAAGTGGTAGATGGCAGCACGACGCGGTAAGAGTCAGGCCCGACGCAACACCAGCAATGGCACCCCCGGTTGGGTGTGGCTGGTGGCTGGCGCCGCGATTGCGGCAGTGATCTTCCTGGCCGCACCCAACCTGTTCAAAAAGGACGGCGACGGTTTCCTGCGCGTGGGCCCGCGTGCCAACCCGGACGCGCAGCCCGAGCCGGTGGCCGATGCCGACGTGGATACGCCGACCGAATTGCCCAAGCCCAGCGTGCAGCCGCCCAAGCCGCAGGCCAAGCCGGGCGATGCGCAGACCCAGTACGACTTCTACACCTTGCTGCCCGGCAAGGAAGTGCAAATGTCCGACGCCGAACTGGCCGCCAGCGCACGCGCCGAAGAGGCCGCACGGGCACGTGCGGCGTTGGAAGGCAAGCCGGTTGCGCCTGCACCCGGTGCCAGCGTAGCGGCAGCCACACCGGCCGCCAGCGTACCGATGCCGTTGAAGGAAACCGCCGCCAGCGCGCCCAAGCCGCTGCCGCAAACCGCACCGGCACGCCCGGCAGCTGCCCCGGCCCCGGCCAGCACCGCCGCGCTCACCACGCCGGCCGCCGCTGCGCCCAAGCCCGCCGCAACCGCCGCCACTGCAACAGCGACGACGGCTGCCCCGGCGGTTGCCGACAACACCCGCTACATCCTGCAGGCTGGCTCGTTCGGCGCCTCGGGCGATGCCGAATCGACCAAGGCCAAGCTGGCGATGATGGGCCTGGCCGCACGCGTGGAATCGGCCGACATCAGCGGCAAGACGGTCTATCGCGTGCGCATGGGGCCCTACGGCAGCGCCAGCGAACTGGCCGAAGCCAAGCAAAAGCTCACCGGCAGTGGCCTGTCCGCCATCGCGATCAAGGCGCAGTAACCGCGCGTGATACGGCGCATCGCTGGCCTGTTGCTGAGTGTGCTGGCGTGGGCCGGCCCGGCGCATGCCACCGATCAGATCCCTGACCTTATCCAGATCGACGGCCGGCAGGCGACACTGCTGGCCGAGCCATTGTTCGCTCCACTGGACGACCCAGCCACCTGGAAGCGCTTCGTGGCCCACGCCGGCAGTGCGCTGGGCGGCTGCAGTGCCAACTGGCGCGGTTATCGCGCCGACTGGCGGCTGGACGGGCAACAACTGTGGCTCGATCGCGTGGTTCTTGGCGCCTGCAACGACGCGCCGCCAACGCTGCCGCTGGATGTGCTGTTCCCCGGCCAACTCTCACCAGTGCCTGCAGCCTGGGTGGATGGCGAATTGATCGTCGAGCTGGCCGCCACCGCGACGACTGCGGCGCCCGCACCGGCCACATACGTGTTGCTGCGGCTGCGCCGTGGCCATGTCGTCGCACGCGAGACCTTGACCGCAGAAATGCTGCAAGCACGGCGTGACGCAACGGCAAGCCCGCACCCTATTCCGTGAATCTGGTTGCACGAATCCCCCTGTCCCCTGGAGTTCCCCATGTCCAAGACCGTCCTGATCACTGGTGCCACCTCTGGTTTCGGCAGCGCCACCGTGCGCCGCTTCGCCGCAGCCGGCTGGAAGGTCATCGCCACCGGCCGCCGCGGCGAGCGCCTGCAGGCGCTCGCCGCTGAACTGCCGGCCGGGCAGGTGCACACCGCCGCGTTCGACATGCGCGATGCGCAGGCTTTATCGGACGCAATCGACGCACTGCCGGCCGCATTCGCCGACATCGACGTGCTGGTCAACAACGCCGGTCTGGCGCTGGGCACCGCGCCTGCGCAGCAGGCCGACCTGGCCCAGTGGCAGCAGATGATCGACACCAATGTCACCGCACTGGTCACGCTCACCCACCGCCTGCTGCCGGCGTTGATCGCGCGCCGCGGTGCCATCATCAACATCGCATCGGTCGCGGCGACCTACCCGTACAGCGGCGGCAACGTCTACGGCGGCACCAAGGCCTTCGTGCAGCAGTTTTCGCTGGGCCTGCGCGCGGACCTGCATGGCACCGGCGTGCGCGTGACTTCGATCGAACCGGGCATGGCCGAAACCGAATTCACGTTGGTGCGCACCGGTGGCAACCAGGCGGCGTCGGACACGCTGTACCGCGGCGCCACGCCGATGACGGCAGACGATATCGCCGAACAAATCTTCTACGTCGCCAGCCTGCCGGCGCACTTGAACATCAACCGTTTGGAAATCATGCCGGTGACGCAGTCGTTCGCTGGGTTCCAGGTGGCGCGCGACGCGCAGTGAGGCGTTGCAATGTAGGCACGGCGGCAGCGGTCAACGCGCAGCGTGCAACCACGTGGTGCGGTGCACCGCGTAAGCCATAGCAAGCATCGAACGGATGCATCGAAAAGCCGCGCACTGTGCGGCTTTTCTTTTCAACGTCCGCTCGTGCGATGGATGAACCGCAGATCGCCTCACGCCAGCTCGGCATCGCTGCGCACGGCAGCATGTCGCCGCAGCAGCACTCCACGCAGCTGCAGGAACGGGCGCTCCACCGCGTAATGCAGCAACGCGCCTGCCACCAGCGCTACCGCCCCAGCCCGCCGACGACAAACGAATGAAACAGCATCACCCAGACGATGGCGATGCCACGCAACAGATCCAGAGCAGGATAGCGCATGCGGGCGAGATAAACCGAGGGAGCCCGATTGCCGCATGCCGGCAGCGCGCAGTGCGTCGCTGCCAACGACGCACTGCCGCACACCACGCTGCAATGCGCCTATCGAACGCTGCGGCGGATGCGCAGCGTCATCGCACTTATGCGATGGCGTGCTGCGCGGGCCGTGCCGCTGCTGCGGGCGTCACGGCCGTCGGTTTCAGCAGTTGCCAGGCTTCCAGCTGATCGACCGCATTGCGCACGCCGTGTTCCGCGCGAATCCGTTGACCGAGCGCCTGCGCAGCTGCACGCATGGCCGGCTTACTCGCCTGCTGGATGGCAGCGGCCAGGGTTTCTGGCTGCAACCCGGCACGTGCGAGCCCTGGCGGCGCAACGCCGCGCTGGGCCAGGCAATATGCCCAAAACGACTGGTCGTAGCCAAACGGGAGCACCACCGAAGGAATCCCCGCCGCCAACGCGGCACCGCTGGTGCCGGCGCCACCGTGATGCACGGCCACCGACACGCGCGGGAATAGCCAATCGTGCGGTGCCTGTTCCAGATGGAAAAAGCGCTCGGCGTCATCGGCGGCAGCGGCGTCCCCAGCCCCCAGACCGCCCCAGCCACTGGCCAGCAACGCACGCTGCCCGGTCAACCGCACGGCTGCCTTGACCGTGGCAGTGAGCTGCGCGACGGCGCTGCTGGTCATGCTGCCGAAGCCAACATACAGCGGCGGCGGCCCGGCCTGCAAAAACGCCTGCAGCGCGGCCGGCGGTTGCCATTGCGACCGGGGCAGCTGCCAGAAGCCGCACACCTGTGCGCTTTCCGGCCAGTCTGGCGGACGCGGGCACACATGCGCGCTATAGCCGTAGATCACGCGTAGCGCGCTGCGATCCGGGCCGCTCCACGGATACCCCGGCAGCCCCAATGCCGGACGCACGATGCCGTTGACGGCCGGCCGCATCAGCTGCCAGCACATAAAGCGCATCGTGCGATGCAATGCCACGCTGACCCTTCCAGGCAGACGCAGGTTGGGCAACAGCATCAGCGGCAGATGGCGCGACTCGGTGAGCGGCTGCAACTGCGCAAACGCCACCGGCACACCATACGCCTCGCCCAGACTATGGACGAGGAGGCTGGCACTGCCCACGCCCAGGATCAAGCCGGCATCGGCACACGCCGCGCTGCTTTGTGCGGGCCAATCGCGCGCCCACTCCAGCAACTTCTTGCGCAAGATGCCGGGGGCACCGCGCATTTCGGCGACGTCCGGATGGTCTTTCAACAGCTGCTGAAGATCGCCGCTGAGCGGGAAGAATTCCAGGCCGTTGGCACGGATGAACGTCTCGAAGTTGGAACTGGTCAGCACCCGCACCGGGTAACCGCGCCGCTGCAGGCCAAGGGCCAGCGCAATGATCGGGCGCACATCCCCATGCGTGCCAAGGGTGGCAATGACCACCGGGCGTTGGCGTGCCGAATCGGCTCTGGACTCAGGCATATTCGGTCTCTCCGTCGCTGGCGACCGCGCCACGGCCGGCCTGTCCCACCGGCCGCACAGCCCGGGTGGACTCTGCGGTGGCCGCGTGCAGCAAGGTGCTGAGCGTGGCCGCATGCGTCGGCGAGAGCATTGAATGGTGGTCACTGTCCAGAACGTGCAGCTGCAGGTTGCGCACGTACGGGTGCCACGCCTGGGGACGGTAATCCACCCACAGCGCATCGTCGCCGCCGGAGCTCATGCGCACGCTCGCTTCGACAAAGACCACATCCTGGTCCAGCTGCCTGGGCCGATGACGCCGCGCCAGCTGCAGGTGATGCTGGGTGAGGGCGCCCAGATCGTCCAGCAAGGTGGGACGTTGCTCCAGCAACTGGCGCACCGCAGGCAATTCGTTCAGCCCGTAGTGATCGCACAACAGGCTCGCCAGCTCGGCGACCGTGGTCGGCATCGGCTGGCCCGGCGCCAGATGCAAGGCCAACGCGTGCACCGAGGCGCGCACGTTCTCCGATTCCGACAACGCTGCGGCCTGTTCCAGATGCGGGTAACTGTCGAGCATGGCCAGCACCTCGACCTCTTCGCCCAGCGCATGCAATTCGGCGGTGATGGCGTGCGCGATCAAACCGCCCAGCGACCAGCCCAGCAGACGGTACGGCCCCCTCGGCTGCACGCTGCGCAGACGCGCCAGGTAATCGCGCGCGATCGCCTCGATGCTCTCCGGACGGTGCTGCGGGTCGCTCAAGCCCGGCGATTGCAGCGCATACACCGGCCACTGCGGATCCAGCTGACCCAGCAAGGTGAGATACGACCAGCCCAGACCGATGACCGGATGGATGCAGAACAGCGGCGTGCTGCCGGCGGTGCCTGCACGCAGCGGCAGCAGCACGCTCAACGGGTCGTTGGGCGTGTGTGCGCTGCGCTTGATCACCTCGGCCAGGCCGGCGACCGTCGGCGCATGGAACAATGTGCCCAGCGGCAGTTCCACCCCGAACATCTGCGGGAAACGCGCGGCCATTTCCGCCGCACGCAGCGAATCGCCGCCAAGCTCGAAGAAATTGTCGTCCACGCCCACCACTTCGATGCCCAGCACCTCCTGCAGCATCGTTGCCAGCTGGCGTTCGAGCGCATCGCGCGGCGCCAGGTGCGCGCGTTGCGGCAATGCGCCAGGCGCCGGCAACGCGCGCCGGTCCAGCTTGCCGTTGGGGGTCAGCGGCAACGCCTCCAGCGGCACCCACAGGGTGGGAATCATCGATGCCGGCAGGCGCTGCTGCAGATGCGCGCGCAACAACTCGATCGACGGCGCATTGCCGTGCTTGCCCACCACATAGGCCAGCAGTTGCAAGGCATGCTCGCCATCGCCGTGGCCCACCACCACCGCCTGCGCCACTTGCGAATGCAGCAGCAAGGTACTTTCGATTTCGGCCGGCTCCACCCGATGCCCGCGGATCTTCAGCTGCGCATCGGTGCGCCCGATGAATTCCAGCAGACCATCATTGCGTCGACGCACGCGGTCGCCGGTGCGGTACATGCTGCCGCCATCGTCGGCAAACGGGTCGCGCATGAAACGCTCGCTGGTCAGCTGGCGCTTGCCGCGATAGCCCTTGGCTACGCCCGCGCCGCCGATATACAGCTCGCCGATTGCACCGGTCGGCAGCGGTTGCCGCTGCGCATCCAGCACATAGACGCGCGTATTGAGCAGCGGCCTGCCGATCGGCGGTGCGGCGGCATCGGTCAGCTGCAACGGCATGATGGTCGACCAGATCGTGGTTTCCGTCGGCCCGTACAACTGGGTCAGCCGCCCCACCCGGCTCAGCAATTGCGTGGCCAGTTCCGGCACCAACGCTTCGCCACCGATCAATGCATGGATGCGATCCAGCATCAGATCTTCATTAGTCAGCAGGATGCGCCACAGCGATGGCGTGGCCTGCACCACGCTGATCTGCTCGTCCGCGATCAGGCGCGAGAGGCTGCGCGGATCGTTGCTGATGCCGGCCGGTGCGATGACCACACGCGCGCCCACCAGTAACGGTAAATACAACTCCAGCCCGGCGATATCGAAGGTGATTGTGGTAACTGCCAGCACGCGATCGCGCGGACGCAATGCCAGCTCGTGCTCCATCGCATGCAGGAAATTGAACAGGTTGCGATGGCTGATTTCCACGCCCTTGGGCGCGCCGGTGGAGCCGGAGGTGTAGAGCACGTAGGCGGTGCCATCGGGCGTGGCGAGCGGTGCGATCGCTTCAGGCAACACGGCAGGACGCGGATCCAGCCAGACCATGCCGCCGAGCAGATAACGCTCGCACAGCGCCGGTTCGCAGACCAAGCCAATAGCACCGGAATCGTTGAGCATCTGGCGATTGCGCGCGGCCGGGCTCTCCGGATCCAGCGGCAGATACGCTGCACCGCTCCACATCACTGCCAGCAACGCCACCAGCAATTGTTCGCTGCGCGGCAAGGCTACCGCGACCACATCGCCAGGGCCCACGCCATCGGCCACCCACTGCGCGGCAATGCGCGAGGCAAGCTCGCACAGCGTGGCGTAATCGAGCGTGCGGTTGTCGTACTGCGCCACCACCGCTGCAGGCATCAACTCGGCGCGTTGCAGCATGCCGTGCAACAGCGTGGCCGGTTCCGGCAACGGCGCTGCAGTGTTGTTCCAGGTGTGCAGCAAACGCCGGCGTTCGCTATCGCCGAGTATATCGACCTGGCCCAGCGCGCATTCCGGATCGGCCAGCACTGCATCGGCCAGATGGGTCAGACGACGGCAGTGTTCGGCCAGCTCCTCGCTGTCGTACAACGCCGGGTTGGCATCCAGATCGAAACGCAGGGCAGCGCCATCGCCGCGTTCGTAGCAGAAGATGGTGAGGTCGTCGGCCGGGCCATTGGAAAGGTTGTGCGGCACCGCGTACGCCTCGCCGAAGCGCAAGGTGTAGTCGAAGGCATCGATGTTCACCGCCAGGCGCGCGAACTTCTGCTCCATCCCGAACATGCCCAGATCGCGGCGCACGTCCTCGAAGCGATATTGCTGATGGCGCAGCGCATGCCGCACCACCGAGGACACCTGCGCGAACAAGGTATGGATGGGCTGCTGCGGGTCCATTTTCAGCCGCAGCGAAATCACGTTGGCCACCAGGCCGGCGGTCTGCCGATAGCGCGCGTTGATGCGTCCGGTCACCGGCATTGCCAACACCAGATCTTCCGCGCCGGTGCAGCGGTAGTAATAGGCCGCAATCAGCGAAATCAACATCTGCGGCAGACTGGCGCCGTACTCCTTGCCGAGCGCACGCAGACGCACCACCTGCTTCGGCGAAAACTGCCAGGCGCCACGCAGCAACCCGGTGGACAGATGATTGCCCGGCCGCGCCAGCGTCGCCGGCGGCGGCAGATCGGCCAGCTGCTGCATCCAGTACTCGCGGTCGCGTTGGAACCGATCGGAGTTGCGATAGTGCTGTTCCATTTCGAGCAGCGACAGCGCACTGCCGTACTGCGCAGGCTCGGGCTCCACGTCGGCCACGTAGGCGTTATAGAGCACAGCCATGCGCTGCATCATGACCGACGCGCAATAGCCGTCCATCACCAGATGGCTCACGCATTGCATCCAGATATGATGATCTTCACCAAGACGGAACACCGCGCAGTGCCAGAGCGGCCCGTTCTGCAGATCTTCCGGCTTGCGAATTTCTTCGTCGATCCAATGTTCGGCGGCGTTGCGTGGAGCAGGGTCCGAGCTGACGTCGAAATACGGAATCGTGCCGTTGTACTCGGGCAAGACCACCTGCGAAGGCACGCCCTCGTGCTCGACGATGCACAGTCGCAACGTGTCGAACTCCTGCGTCAGCTGCATGCTGGCGCGGATCAGCACCTGAGGGTTCAGTGGGCCGAACATTTCCAACACTTCGGCCAACATCAAGGTGTTGTCGGTGTGCAACTTGTTGGCCACCCAAAGGCCACGTTGCGCTTTGGTCAAGGGAAAAACGGGAGAGGCGTCAGCGTACATTGCGTGCATCCTTCTGGTGTGGCGCGCAGTCCGTCGACACCTCTCAACCGTCATACGGTCGATGGACGCCGAATCAGTACCTGGCCTGAGAAAACGAGGGATAGAAAAACTGCCGACTGCCGACAGTTGCCGGCAATACGCGGTGGAAAGGCACGATGAAGACGCATAGCAAAACGACTTGCACAACAAAAACAACGATGTGCAGGTGACCTAGTTGAATCAGTTGTATGCCTACGGGCTAAGCGAACACTAACAACTCGCGCAGGCGTGAAACCGTGCAAAAATCACGGAAATCACCTAATACCTTAATTTTTTACCGAAGTGTGATTTCAACTAGTGTTCCTGATGCATACATCGGCTCAAGTCCGGCGCCGCATCCAGCGCACGCCAGTGCCAAGCCACGCACGCGGCATGCTCGACGAAAAACACTGTTTTCCATGCAAATAAACGCGCACCACGGTATATCCGGTGCCGCGTTGAATAAGACCATCTCCAAATCAACGTTGCTGGAATCACGTTATTTTAAACATCACTTTAGGAGAGGAATGCGTTTTTACGGCGTGCGCTTCAATCCGTGGGTACGATCACGCGATGGTCGCCTGACTGTCATTGTCGTGCAGCACAACGCAGGAGGGAGCGTACGGCCGAACCGATCGCAAGGCGTGGCGCAAGGCTAAAGTCGGGCGCATTCCTCGATATGAGGACGCGCGTCGCACGAGGCGCAAGACGGAGCGAACGCAAAAACGGCGGGCCACGCGATGGAGCCCTGCAGACCTACAGCAGCCATGCCGCTGATGCGCATGGTCTGCTTTTAAGCGGAATTTGCGACGTGGCGCGGCAGATGTGCCACGCACTGCACAGCAAGCGCTGCGGCACAGGCCGCAGCGCTTGCCGGGATCAGCCCAACGGTTCGTCGGACAAATAGGTGTAACCGGTCAGGCCGGCTTCCAGCGCAGCGCTGAGTTCCTGCGCGCGCTCGGGCGACAATTGCGCGGCAGCGATGCGCTCGGCATAGGTGGCACGCAGCGTGTCCAGGTGATAGCCCACGTAATCCAACATCACGTCGGTGGTGTCGCCGCGACGCTGCTGCGCGATACGATAGCCATCGCCATTCACCACAACCTCCACTGCATCGGTATCGCCGAATAGGTTATGGATATCGCCCAGAATTTCCTGGTAAGCACCCACCAGGAAAAAGCCGATGCGATAGCTCTCACCCGCATTCAAACTGTGCAGCGGCAACGAGCTGTCCAGACTTTCGTTCTCGACATAGGTCTTGACCATACCGTCGGAATCGCAGGTCATGTCGGCGATGATGCCGCGCCGCTGCGGCGCTTCGTTCAAGCGTTCAATCGGCACGATCGGGAACACCTGATCGATCGCCCACACATCCGGGATCGATTCGAACACGCTGAAGTTGACGAAGTACTTGTCCACCAGCCGCTCGTTGAGCTCATCCAGCACCGGCCGATGGCTCTTCTCGTCGAAGCTCAGGCGCGCACGCACGCCGTGTGCGATGGCATAGAACAGATCGTCGATGCGCGCACGGTGGGTCAGGTCGATCTGGCCCAGCGCATACGCACTCAAGCCCTCGGCATGGAAGTGCTGGGCTTCCTGAAACAGTTCCACTGCCGGGCGCACGTCGAGCTCGTCATGAATCTCGCGCAGGTGGCGAATCGCTGCCGGTTCGTCGGCATGCGCGTCCGGCACGCGGCCTTCGGGCGCCTGCTCCACTTCGGAGACGTTGGCGATCAGCACCGCGTGGTGCGCCGTCATCGCGCGCCCGCATTCGGTGACGATGCGCGGTGGCGGCAGGCCATGTTCTTCGCAGGCGCTAGCCAACGGCTGCACGATGTTGCTGGCGTACGAATGCAGGCCGTAGTTGATCGAGCAATAGCTGCGCGAGCGGGTGCCTTCGTAATCGATGCCCAGGCCGCCACCGACGTCCACGTGGCTGATCTTGGCGCCCAGGCGCGAAAGCTCCACGAAATAGCGCGTGGCCTCGCGCATGCCGTTGGCGATATCGCGCACATTGGAGATCTGCGAGCCCATATGGAAATGCAGCAACTTCAGGCTGTCGGCGTATTCGGTGTCGCGCAGCGTCTTCCACAGGTCCAGCACCTGGCGCGGCGAAAGGCCGAACTTGGCCTTGTCGCCACCGCTGTTCTGCCACTTGCCCGCGCCGAGCGAGGCCAGGCGCATGCGCACGCCCAGGCCCGGCTGGACGTCCAGCGCGCGTGCCTCTTCCAACACCAAGTTCAGCTCGGACGGCTTTTCGATGACGATGAAAGTCTGCAGGCCGAGCTTGCGACCGATCAGCGCAAGGCGGATGTATTCGCGATCCTTGTAGCCGTTGCACACGATCAGCCCGCCTGGGCGCGACAGCGCCAGCACCGCCATCAACTCCGGTTTGCTGCCCGCTTCCAGGCCGAAGCCGTCGCCGTGATGGCTGGCCAGGGTACCGGCCACGCCGCGGTGCTGGTTGACCTTGATTGGATACACCGCGGTGTAGCCGCCGGCGTAATCCCATTCCGATTGCGCCTGTGCGAAGGCTGCCTGCAGCTTGCCCAGGCGCTGGCCCAGGATGTCCGGGAAGCGCACCAGCAGCGGCAGCTTGGCGCCTGCAGCACGCGCGGCATCCACCACCTCGGGCAGCGACACCGCCGGGCCATCGGCGGTTGGGGTGACCACCACGTGTCCGGCAGCATTCACATCGAAATACCCGTCGGCCCAATGCGGGATCGAATAGGTCTTGCGGGCTTGGTCGAGGGACCAATCGCTCATTTCGCTGTCTCGGCTGGAATAAAAAAGGGCGTGAAGTGTAACGCCTGGCATGCGCAGGGTCCGTTACAATCCGCGCCGACTTCACGCCCCTCTCCTGTTGGAGCGGGGCCGAGCAAGGGTTAGCCGCTGCGCAGTTTGGCTGCATGAGGCTGCGCCCGACCCTCATCCGGCGCTTTGCGCCACCTTCTCCCGGTGGGAGAAGGAACCGCCCGCTTCTTCCAGCATTAGGACGTCCGCATGAGCACCAACGACAACTGGTACATCGAACACTTCCAGCCGACCGGCTCGGCGATCGGCTTCCGCATCAGCGGCAAGCTGGACGAGGTGCAGTCCCCGTTCCAGAAGATCGAGATCTACCAGACCACCGATTGGGGCAAGCTGATGCTCATCGACGGCGCGGTGATGCTGACCAGCCGCGACAATTTCTTCTATCACGAAATGATCAGCCACCCGGCGCTGTTCACCCACGCCGCGCCCAAGCGCGTGGTGATCATCGGCGGCGGCGACTGCGGCACGCTGCGCGAGGTGCTCAAGCACCCGGGCGTGGAAAGCGCCACCCAGTGCGATATCGACGAGCAGGTCACGCGCATGTCGGAGAAGTATTTCCCCGAGCTGTGCGATTCCAACCACGACACGCGCGCCGAACTGCTGTTCGACGACGGCGTGGCCTATATGGCCAATTGCCCGGCCGGCAGCGTGGATATCGTGATCGTCGATTCCACCGACCCGGTGGGCCCGGCCGAAGGCCTGTTCAACAAGGCGTTCTACGACAGCTGCTTCAAGGCATTGAAGGACGACGGCATCCTGGTGCAGCAGTCCGAGTCGCCGCTGGCGCTGCTGGACCTGATCAACGAAATGCGCACCGAAATGGGCAAGGCCGGCTTCCAGTCGTTCAAGACCCTGCCGTTCCCGCAGCCGTGCTACCCCACCGGCTGGTGGAGCGTGACCATGGCCAGCAAGCAGGCCAACGCGGATTTTGCGTTTCGCCAGGATGCTGCGCAGACCAAGGGCTTCGAGACGCTGTACTACACCGCACATCTGCACACTGGCGTGCTGGTTGCGCCGCCGTTCGTGGCCAAGGCGCTGGGCGAGTAAGCGGCGAGCCACAGCCACATAGAGTGAGCAGTCTGCCTCGAGGTGGTCGTCGGTCCGCTACCGGACGCGTCACCACCTCGGCTCAGCCGAGATCTGCACCGCATTGGCCGCCTTCAGGGGCGGCCTTTGTGTATGAGCGGCGGCAGGCGCGCAGATGCGCAGTGGCAATCGATCCATCTCTCGGCCGCGCCTGTCTGATGGCTGGATACAGTTGTCGATCGCCGCGGTCGGTCACCCACGTTCGGCATTGTGATTCGCATGCCGGCGGCCAAAAGCGCTGAGCAGCATAGGCCGCAACTTGAGGACTTCCAGAATCGCTACCGGCATCGCTTGGCGCGTCCAGTGCCTGCTCGTCTCTGCAGCGCACTTGGCGCGGCCCGTACGTCCTTGCACTGTAGAGCAGCTAACCAAACGACTGCGCCGCCGCGCCAGGCGGTCGCGACCGGTGCTCGGTTTGGCATCTAGCACTCGTCCACTGTGGTTCCTGCGCGCCGTCCGCACCTGCCTGATGACTGCTCGCTACGTGTTGTTAGCTGCTCTAAAGTTCCGGCGCAATCCTCCCGCCCGGCTGGCGGGTGCATGTTGCACGTATAGCCCTTACAGCCGTGCCAACACCTCGGCTTTCTTGGCGTCGAATTCTTCCTGCGTGACCAAACCGGCATCCAATAACTGCTTGAGCTTGCTCAGCACCTGCACCGGATCATCGGAGGCGGCCAACGCGATCTGCTGGGCCGAAGGCAACGCTCCCTGCGCGCTGGGCGCATGCACCACCACGCCGCCGGCTGCCGCACGCAGCTTGTCGATTTCCAACTGCTGGCGCTTTTCGTAGGCAGATTCTTCCACCTGCTGCGCGTAGGCGTACACGCGCCGCGCCTGTTTCTTGGGCAGGCTGTCGATGGAGGCGTAGGCACCCTGCGTGGTGCGGCACATGATGGTCGCCCCGAGCATTTGTTCGCTCATGTGCACATCGAGCACCTCGCGCCAGGGGAAATCGCGGAACGTCATGCCGAGCAATTTCGGGTACACCACGATGAAGCGGCGGTTGGTCAGCACCACCGCGTCCGGCGACAGGTTCACCATCTTCTTCTGCACGGCAATGTACTCGACCTGCTCGTCGCGGGTCAGCAACTCGGTGATCTTGGGCAGGATCTTGCCCACAGCCACCGGGTCCTGCTCGTCTGTCAAAAACTGCGCCAATGCGTCCATCTGCCCTCGCCCACGGCTGAATCACTGCGTTGAGCGCGACACTACAACACCCCGCATGGATGGCTGTGCAATGCCGATAACCGTTTGCGCTACCGGCTTCAAATGGAGTTGCTGTCTACTGCATAGCTGTTGCGTGCGGCATGACGCAGAAGGGCGAGCGCTGCCGTTCGCCTTTCTTTGCCGTTGACCCGCATCAAAAGCGGATTTCGGCTCCGCAGCTCAGCACTTCCGCACGGTTGATCGTGAGGTCTTCGTAGTTGCCGTAATACGCGTCAGCGTAGACGTAATTGGTGTAAAGCGCGCTCAAGCTGACGTGCTTGCCGATATCTACACCGAGACCGGCACCAACGTATGCGCCATAAACGCGTTCGTTGTAGTCCTCACCTTTCGCCGTGCCGCCCCAATAGCCCAGCCGCACAAGCGCAAAGACAGGTGCATCGCCAAAGTTGAAGCGCGCCGTTCTACCGACGCTGCCGGAATCCACGTTTGGAACGACAACAAAGCCGTCCTCATCCTTGGAACCATCCACTTTCCCGGTTGCGGCTTCGATGCCGAGCAATGTGACCGGACCTGCGCGCCAGCGGTAGCCAACGTTGAAGCCCTGCATGTCCTGCTTGCCGTTTTCAAACACTTTGGCTTTGCCACTCTGGACACCGAGGAACACGCCGCTTTTGAGGCGTTGCTCTTCTTCGCGCGGCGGCGGCGGTACGTAGGCAGGCGCGGCGGGCGCTGCCTCGGCCGATGTCGGCTCAGTCACCGTGCTGAAACCACCGGATTCGCCGGTTCCGGTTCCGCTACTACCGACAACAGCCGGCGCTCCGCCGGTGCCCGCTTGCGCAGGGCACGACGACGGCGCTACCGGCGCGGTGGCGGCCTGGGTGCCGGCCTGCTGCTTTTGCTGTTGACGGTAGCTGTCCCACCGCGCGACAACGATTGCCCCGAGGCCTGAGCCGTGACGCCGAACGCCGTGCAGGCCAACAGCAGTGTTGCGATACTTTTCATTGCATCCCCAATGAGTCGTACTCCATCGTTCCCGCATCCTTGCGCACGCAGGGTCACCCTGACGGCGTCTGGAAGTGGCACAGTTGCTGTCGAATTCGTGGGCTTTCCCGGCATCACCGGATGTTGTTCGACATCGCTCCGGGCGCCGCCCGAAGAACGTGCCCGTGCTATCGGGTGATGCAGCCCCTGACCGCAGCCGGCACAGTGCTTGGAGTCCCAGCGGCTGCAAGAAGCGATGTGACCATTGCTGCATTGTCAAACGGCGTGGGTTGCCTGATTGTGGGCCGGGAGCCGGAGCCAGGCAGTGCGCTGGCGGTACGACAAGGCAACTTGTGGCTGGCGTTGCCCGCATCCATCGCCAGCGCGCGGCAAAAAATCGAAGAGAATTCCATCAAGCGCTTGATTAGCAAAGCCGTTCCACTTCCGGAACATTACATTTATTAAATAGATGTAATTTCAGTACTAAAAAGTTCTAAAATTCCCCGAACCGATCCCCTGCGATCATCGTGAACCTGTGCAACGCGTGACATCTCCGCGCCGCCACGGTCCGGAGACCTGCCATGCATTACCAGCCGCTGGATGTGTCCAGCCTGCACCTCGTCACTCCCGTTCTGCTCAAGCAAGGCACGCGGCTGCTTGAGCCCGACGTCTACCGCACCCACCTGGATGGGCAGCTGGCGGTGGTCAAGGACTACGGCCGCTATCGCAGCACGTTGCTGGCGCCCATTGCGCGGCTGATGGTGCGCCATGAGGCCAGCATGCTGCGGCAGTTGCAGGGCTGGCGGCATGCGCCGGCCCTGCTCGGCACGTTGGGCGGCCTCGCGCTAGGCATGGAATTCATTCCTGGCGACACGCTCAGCACCAGCACAATCGTGGGCCAGGAAGTCTTCCAGCAATTGCAGCAGGCGTTGCGCCGGCTGCATGCGTTAGGCATCACCCATAACGACCTGCATAGCACCAATGTGGTGGTCAGCGCGGGCGTGCCGGTGCTGATCGATTTCACCTCGGCGTGGCGATTCCCGCGCTGGCTGCAGCGCGGCACGCTGGCACGTCAGCTGCAACGCAGCGACGTGGCCAACTTCCAGAAAATGCGCCAGCGCCTTGCCAGCATCGCGCCGACTGCCGACGAATCCGCACTCAGTGCCGAACCGCGCTGGGTATACGCGATTCGCAGTGGTTGGAAGCGGCTGTATCGGCGTTTGAAAGACACTGCGTGATCAGCGCTGCTGACATAAGGGTGGCTGAGCACGTTGTGTCATGCCATCCGCTGCGCTGATTGCGTCAGTTTCATTTGCAGAGCGGAACATGCTTATAAGCGTTCTATCCCATGCCACCTGCTGCGATGCAGATGGCAATAGCGCTCCGGTGTTTGCATGCACAGCCACGCGCACAGTCACCCATGCGCGTCGCTGTGCTTCTGCGCTAAGCCATCACTTTGCAGCTGCCGACTCGGCGACTGCCGGCACGCGGTAAGCAATCAAGCGCGGTGCCTGCGCGATGAAGCGGTCGAGCACGCCGTCGGCGATCTTGACCGGGCCACCGAAGCGCGTGGCGCCGGGAATGGATGGAACCGAAGCAGCTGTGGCGGCAAGCGCAGCCGCCTCGGCAAACAACGCCGGTGTCTGCGTGTCGCCGCGATTGCCCGCATCCAGCCCGGCTGCCGTCTTCTGCAGCGCGCGGCCCCAGCCTTCCATCGCGGTCAGCCAGGGACGCGATTGCTCGGCAAAGCCCTTGTCGGCAACGCCATCGCGAATGATCTGCGGCGCGGCAGCCAACTCGTCGGCAGTGCGCACCAATTCGGTAATCGCCTGGGTGCGCGCTGCCGCATCGCCCAGTGCGATCGCTTCGCGCACATGATCAAGCACCGCCTTCAGACGTGGCGCCTGTTCCTGCCACGGCTGGCTGCCGAAGGTTGGTGCCAGGTGCTGGGTATCGAAGAAGGTCAGCAATGCCGCCGTGACACGTGCATCGCCGCCGGCCAGATCGCGCGCTGCCGCATGCCAGGTGCGTTGCGCGTCGTAGTCTTTGTCGTTCCAGGCGAACGCGGTCAGTCCCATCACCGCGACGCGGCTGGGTACTTCCTGATTCATCGGGTTGGAGACAATGCCGGACAATTCGGCCGACAGGCCGGCCTCGCGCCGCGCATACGGCGCCATCAGCAAGCGCCCGGCCGAGGTTTCGAAATCGTTGACCGGGTAGTTGTCCCACAACAGCGTCTTGCGGCCGAATGCCTTGGTGGCAGCGCGCGCATCGGGGATGGAAATGGCCGGCGGCACCACGTCGGTACCGGTCCACTGCACCACGATCCTCGGGTCCAGATGCTTGCGCAACGCTTCCTTGTAAGGGCTCTCTTTGGCGTCGTAGTACTCGGTCGGCACCATGATCAATTCCGACGTTGCATCGTGCCGCGCAACCAGATCGGCCTGCACCAGATTGAGCAGATGCGACTGCGCGATACCGGCTGCCTGCGCGCCGGACTCACCAAAGGTGGTCTTGTCGCGCTCGCAATTCCACTTGGTGTATTCGATATCGTCCAGCGCCACGTAGAAACTGCGCACGCCCAGCGCGCGGAACGCATCGAACTTGCGTAGCAGCGCCTTGGCATCGGCCGGATCGGAGAAGCACACCGTGGGGCCGGGCGAAATCGCATAGACGAAATCGACGTGATTACGCTTGGCGGTGGCGGCCAACTGACCTAGCGCCTTCAAGGTCGCCTTCGGATACGGTTCGCGCCAGCGATCACGCGCGTAGGGGTCGTCCTTCGGGCTGTAGATAAAGGTGTTGGCCTTGGTGCGGGCGAGGAAATCGATGTGCTTGCTGCGGTCGCTCATCGACCACGGCGCGCCGTAGAAGCCTTCGATCGTGCCGCGAATCGGCATGGCCGGGTAATCCTGGATCGTCAGCGTCGGGATAGCCGGCCGCTCGACCAGCTGCCGCAGCGTCTGCGCCGCATGGAACAGGCCATCGTCGTCGTGACCCGCCAGCGTGATCAGGCTGCCGCGATCGAGCGCAACGCTGGCCAGCGTGTAGCCCTCCTTGTGGGTGTCCTGCACGGCCTTGCTGCGCGTGAGCGCATCGCGCACCACAGCCGCATCGCCGGTACCGAGCACGATGTGCGGGCGGTCCAGCGTGGCAGGCAAGCGCGTGGCGGTGGAAATCTTGCTGACACCGGCGCGACGGTGGCCTTGTCCGCGCCAGGCGCGACCACCAGCACTACCGAGCGGCCCAGCGCGATGGTCGCGCCGTCCAGCGTGATCGATACCGGCGTCGGATAGATCGCTGGCTGGACCACAGGCTCGGTCACCGACTGCGCTAACGCCGGGGCGGCCATGCCCAGCGCCACCAATACCGAAAGCAGGCGCACGCCCGGCTTGCTGTTGCGTCGCTTCATATCGAACTCCGGTATTGGAATGGTATTACGCCCTAGAGTAGGCAAGTCGCGTGGCGGCGACAAGCGCGGCCGCATCTGCGTGCGGGCACGGCTTTCTTTGGGGCCTTTCCCAGCGCCGGCTCACGCCCTGGCATTGATCGGAACGGATCCGTCCGCAAGATGTTGCGGTATTGAAATGGTATGAGCTTCATTGGCGAGGATTGGCCAACATGCACAGTAACTTGGCGCATGCACGCGTCCAGCAGTGGGTTAGCCCGTCAGCCGCAGCCGTCAACAGCGTGGACCAGGGTGCAATCGGAGCACGGCATGGCCACGTCACGCTGCCAGCGCTGCCGGCAGCGCGTCGCTGCCAACATCCTTGCCTCGATCAACAGCACACGTGGTGGTCAGCGCAATGGCGCAAACACGCACACATAAAACGCATTACCGCTTGCATTCCCGCACCACTGTCAACGCACGGATGCCCCGGCCAAGGGCAGCTAACAAAACGATCGCGCTCACCCCCAAACGGGAACAGCCGGGGGCTCGGCATCGGTATGTGCCAGACGCGTGCGGTGCGTTCCCTACGTGCGGCCCACTCACCCAACCATGCTCGCTGGGTTTTGTTTGCCGCTCTCAGCAGCAGACCTACAGCGCATCGCTATCCAGCTCGCCGGTGCGGATGCGCACCACCGTGCCCAGGTCGTACACGAACACCTTGCCGTCGCCGATCTTGCCGGTGCCGGCCGCCGCGACGATCGCCTCGACCACGCGCTCGGCCTGGTCGTCGGTCACCGCCACTTCGATCTTCACCTTGGGCAGGAAATCGACCACGTATTCGGCGCCGCGATACAGCTCGGTGTGGCCCTTCTGGCGTCCGAAGCCCTTGACCTCGGTCACCGTAATGCCCGCCACCCCGCAGCCGGCGAGCGCTTCGCGCACATCGTCGAGCTTGAACGGTTTGACGATGGCCATGATCATTTTCATCGGTGCAGGTCCCAGGGCATGACGGCCGCGCAGCATACCGTGGACGGGGGCAACACTCATCCCACCGCGCGCTGCCGTCAGCGCGGACGACAGCCGAATGGGACTATCCTTACCTTCTGCCGACTGCCTTGCCGATGTCCCGCGTGTCCCGGCCTGCACTAGGCTTCCTACGGACCTGCGGAGAACACCATGATCGATTTCAATCAGCTCGACGACCTTGCCCGCCGCCTCAGCGACCTGGTACCGCCGGGCCTGCGCCAATCGCGCGAAGAACTGCAGAGCACCTTCAAGGGCGCGCTGCAGGCAGGGCTGGGCAAGCTGGACCTGGTCACCCGTGAAGAGTTCGACGTGCAGCGCGCGGTATTGCTGCGCACCCGCGAAAAACTCGACGCGCTTGAGCAGACCGTCGCCGCCATGGAAGCGAGCGCGCCCGGCACGCCGCCCGCTGCACCGCCCACCACCCCCTGAGTCAAGGCCACCCACGATGAGTCTGGCGCTGGTGCACAGCCGTGCCCGCGTGGGGGTGCATGCGCCTGAGGTTCGGGTGGAAGTGCATCTCTCCGGCGGTCTTCCCTCCACACAGATCGTGGGCCTGCCCGAAGCGGCAGTGCGCGAATCGCGCGAGCGTGTACGCGCTGCCCTGCTGTGCGCACAGTTCGAATTCCCCGCCCGGCGCATCACCATCAACCTGGCACCGGCCGATTTACCGAAAGAAGGCGGCCGGTTCGATTTGCCGATCGCGCTCGGCATCCTGGCTGCCAGCGGGCAGATCGACCGCCAGGCCCTGGCCGATTACGAATTCCTCGGCGAGCTTGCGCTCACCGGCGAACTGCGCGGTGTCGACGGCGTGCTGCCCGCTGCGCTGGCGGCCGCGCAGGCCGGGCGACGGCTGATTGTGCCACTGGCCAATGGTGCCGAAGCGGCGATTGCCGGGCAAGTGGAAGCCTTCACTGCGCGCACCCTGCTGGAAGTCTGCGCCACGCTCAATGGCAGCCAGAAAGCACCTGCCGCCCAGCTGGCCATGCAGGCGCTCGGCGCACGCGCCCTGCCCGACATGGCCGATGTGCGCGGGCAACCGCACGCCCGCCGCGCGCTGGAGATCGCCGCCGCCGGTGGACATCATCTCCTTCTGGTCGGCAGCCCCGGCTGCGGCAAGACCCTGCTGGCCTCGCGCCTGCCCGGTCTGTTGCCAGAAGCCAGCGAAGCCGAAGCGCTGGAAACCGCCGCCATTACCTCGATCAGCGGCCGTGGCCTGGATCTGGCCCGCTGGCGGCAACGGCCGTACCGGGCTCCGCACCACACTGCCAGCGCAGTTGCGCTGGTGGGCGGTGGCACGCATCCGCGCCCTGGCGAGATCTCGCTGGCCCACAACGGCGTACTGTTCCTGGACGAATTGCCCGAGTGGCAACGGCAAACTCTCGAAGTGCTACGCGAACCCTTGGAATCTGGTCTGGTCACGATCTCACGGGCGGCGCGCAGCGTGGATTTCCCGGCACGCTTCCAACTGGTCGCAGCCATGAACCCGTGCCCCTGCGGCTGGGCGGGCGATGGCAGTGGGCGCTGCCGCTGCAGCAGCGACAGCATCCGCCGCTACCGCAGCCGTATCTCCGGCCCGTTGCTGGACCGCATCGATCTGCATGTCGAAGTGCCACGCCTACCACCGCAAGCACTGCGTAGCGGCAACCTCGGCGAGGACAGCGCCAGCGTGCGTGGACGCGTGGTCGCCGCGCGGCAGCAACAACTTGCGCGCGGAGCGCTGCCCAATGCGCAACTGGATCAGCCCGACACCGATCGCCATTGCCGTCTGCAGCACGACGATCAGTTGTTGTTAGAGCGTGCCATCGAACACCTGCAGCTGTCTGCACGCTCGATGCATCGCATCCTGCGCGTGGCACGCACCATCGCCGATCTCGACGACAGCGCGGACATCGCCACGCGGCATCTCACCGAAGCCATCGGCTATCGCAAACTAGATCGCGCACTAAGTGCTGCCAGCGCGGCGTAGCGTGTTTGGCCGGGCACTCCGGGGCATGTGATTCGGACGCCACGGCCGCTGAGGTCAGCATGGCCTTTATGAATAAGGCATACCACATGGCCGGCACCAAGGAATGGCACCACTGCGCCGTACGGTTTAAGGCTACGTAACGGCTGCTGCCAACGGCGACACGGGCACACCCATCTGCAAATGCAGCACGTGCGCATTGTTAGGGCACTACGTATATCTTCAGGATGGTACGTAATGTGCCGCCGCTACGGCATTTCCCTGGCCCGGCAAATGCGCGGAAACATTCTGGCCAATGGCAGCAACAGCCCGAAGCGCAGCGCACGCAGCACCAATACGCTCGCAACCGTGGCCGCACCCGCTCGCCCGTATACCAACATGTATTTCATGGCGGTGCACGTACAACAGGCGCCATTCCATTATGCAGAGGCCCGCATGAGCCACCATCCCGAACTCACCACTGTCCCGGCGCTGGATCTGAATCGCTATCTGGGCACGTGGTACGAAATCGCTCGCCTGCCGATCCGCTTCGAGGATGAGGATTGCACCGATGTGTCGGCGCATTACACCCTGGAAGACGACGGCAGTGTGCGCGTGCAGAACCGTTGCCTCACCGCGGAAGGCGAGCTGGAAGAAGCGATCGGCCAGGCGCGCACCATCGACGACACACACAGCCGGCTAGAGGTGACCTTCTTGCCCGAGGCCCTGCGCTGGATCCCTTTCACCAAGGGCGATTACTGGGTGATGCGCATCGACCCCGACTATACCGCCGCACTGGTCGGCAGCCCTGATCGCAAGTACCTGTGGCTGCTGGCACGGTTGCCGCAGCTGGACGAAAACATTGCGCAGGCCTATCTGGCGCACGCACGCGAACAAGGCTTCGACCTGGCACCGCTGATCCACACTCCGCACACCGGGCGACTGACCGAGCAACCGCTTCCGTAGTCAGGGAGCCGTCCTCGGGGCGCGGGACGCGGCCTTGAGCGTCTCAACCGACACATCCCGTATGACCCCGCCCACTGGCTTGATCGCCATGCACAAGACAAGCGATCAAGCGCACGAACACAGTGGGTCGACCAGCATGCCGCCGGCACATGGCCTCCGCGGTCAGCCGTTGAGCGTGCCCAGATCCTTGGCAGCCGCCTGGGCACCTTCCAGGCTGTCGAAGGCCACGCCGGTGTCACCGACCACGTACTTGGTCAGTTCGCCATCGCGTGTGGTTTCCTGCATCTTGAAAATCGGCACTGCGTCAGTGCCGCCGACGCGTTCTTTCTGCGTTGTCATGGGTGATTCCTCCAGTGAAAGCGCCTTGCATGGGACCGGATTGTCCCGCTGCTCCCCTCCGGGAGCGCAGACCACCCGACCCTAACGCGGCATCGTGTGGAGGCACGTGAATCCGCAAGCGACCCCGACTGCCATGATGCGGCGCAGGACGATCGACAAAAATCACGGCGGCTTCGCTCCACAAACGCGCGCAATCCACGCGTGTGTCGTACATTCGCGACGTGCAGCCTCATCAGTCCATGCCGTGTGTCACCAATCGCTGCGCGCGACGCGTTCGCCTGCACTCCGGCGAGCCTGTGTCGGCCAGTCGCTACCGCGCGCATTGCGCGCATCGCCTCAGAGGCCGTGCGTGAACCGGCCGCACCGTCGATGCGGGTGGTGAGGTGAAACGCCAACGCATCATCAATGTGACCGTGCTGCTGGTGTTGCTCTGCGCAACACTTCCGGTCGGGCTGTCCTACTACCTAGCCTGGCGGCTGGCGTTGGCGCGCGAAGAGGGCAGGCTGAGCCAGCTGGCTGCGCTGTCGATCCGGCGCACCGAAACCGCCTTCGACGAGGCACATGGTGCGTTGCTGAGCATGGCCGGCTCGCGGCTGCCGTCGTGCTCGCCCGCGCATCTGGCGCAGATGCGCGCACTGGTGCTGACCAGCCGCTACATCGTTGAGCTGGGGCGTTTTCAACAGGGTCGTCTTAGCTGTACCTCATGGGGCCAACTGCGCAACAGCATTCCGCAGACCAAGGCCGACTTCGTGGTCAAGCGCGGCATCGCGGTGACCACGCGGCTGCTGCCGTTAGCCAATCCGCAACGTCCGCTGATGGCCCTGCAACTGGGCGACTACAACGTCCTGATCAACCCAGACACGCTGGCCGACATCAATATTCCGCCTGGTCTGCAGCTGGCGATCGGCACCCCGGAGGGGCAGCTTCTCAGCAGCACCGGAACCGCCGCCGAACAACTGCTGATCGGGGCAACCGCGGAACGCGCGCCGGACGACCGCGCGCTGTCGCAGGTGCTGTTCGGACGCGACCGCCGTGGCGACTGGACGGCGGTGGTCACAGAACCGGTGCCCTATCTGCGCGGACCGCTGGCGGCGGCACGGTTGCAGCTAGTGCCCGTGGGCATCGCGGTGGCGCTGCTGCTGGTCGGTGCCGTGCTTTTGGTCTCGCGGCGGCGGCTGTCGCCGCTGGCGCGGCTGGAAATCGCAGTGCAGCGTCGCGAATTCATCGTTCACTACCAGCCGATCATCGGGCTCGACAGTGGCGCCTGCGTCGGCGCCGAAGCCTTGGTGCGCTGGCAGCAACCCGACGGCGTGCTGGTGCCGCCGGATGCCTTCATTCCACTGGCCGAAGAAAGCGGCCTGATCCTGCCGATCACCGACCTGGTGGTGGCCGAAGTCATCCGCGAACTCGGCACCACCCTGGCTGCCGATCCGGCGCTGCACGTGGCCATCAATGTCTGCGCCCAAGACATCAAAAGCGGCCGCGTGCAGAGCGTGCTGGCGCAAGCGTTGCGTGGCACCGGCGTTAACAGCGGCCAGCTGTGGGTGGAGGCGACCGAACGCAGCCTGATGGACATCGACGCGGCACGCACCACCATTACCCATCTGCGTGGCGCTGGCCACACGGTGTCGATCGACGACTTCGGCACCGGCTACTCGAGCCTGCAGTATCTGCAAGGTCTGCCGCTGGATGCGTTGAAGATCGATAAGTCGTTCGTGGATACCATCGGCACCCATTCGGCCACCAGCGCAGTGACCGCGCATATCATCGAAATGGCCAAGACGCTGCGGCTGCGCACCATCGCCGAAGGCGTCGAGCGGCAAGAACAGCTCGATTATCTGCGCGCTCATGGCGTGGACCTGGCGCAGGGCTGGTTATTCTCGCATGCATTGCCTGCCACCGGTTTTATCGCCTATCACGCACAGGCACGCAGCACGGCGCATTGACCGCAGCAACAAAAAAGGCCGCCAGTGGCGGCCTTTTGATGTCGATCACGCGTTGCGCAATCCGATTACGCGCTCTGCAATGCACCGCTGCTCTGGCGCGCCGGCTTGGGCCGGCTCGGGAAGGCATGACGCACGATCCGCCACATCACCTGGCCGAACTGCCGCGGCAGCGAGCCGGTGTTGTAGTGCTGACCGTAGCGCGCACAGACCTGCTTCACTTCAACTGCGATCTGCGCATAACGATTGGCAGGCAGGTCCGGGTAAAAGTGATGCTCGATCTGGTGGCTCAGATTGCCCGACAGCACATTCATCAGCTTGCCACCGGTGAGGTTCGACGAACCGCGCAACTGACGCAGATACCAATGACCACGCGACTCGTTGCGGATGGATTCCTTTGGAAACACTTCCGCATCGGCAGTGAAGTGGCCGCAAAAGATGATCACGAACGTCCAGATGCTGCGCAGCACGTTGGCGGCCAGATTGCCCAGCAGCACGGTCAGGAAAAACGGGCCGGCCAGCAGCGGAAACACGACGTAGTCCTTGAGCATCTGGCGGCCCATCTTGCGGCCGACCGGCAGGAACAAAGCGCGCAATTCGGCTGTCTTCATCTTGCCCGCGAACCAACGGCCCAGACGCAAGTCCTGGATCGCTACACCCCATTCGAACAGCAGCGCGAACACCACTGCAATAAAGGGCTGCAGCAGGTAGAACGGGCGCCAGCGCTGTTCCGGGAAGATGCGCAGCAGGCCGTAGCCGATGTCATCGTCCATCCCACGCACATTGGTGTAGGTGTGGTGCTTGAAGTTGTGCGTCTTGCGCCAGTTGTCGCCGGTGGCAACGATGTCCCACTCGTAGGTGTTGCCGTTGAGCTGCGGGTCGCCCATCCAATCGTACTGGCCGTGCATGACGTTGTGGCCCAGCTCCATGTTCTCCAGGATCTTGGACAACGTCAGCAGCACCACACCGGCGATCCATGCCGGAATCAGCACGCTGTGGACGAATGCGCCCACTAACAGCAGCGCACGACCAGCAACGCCGGTCCAGCGCACGGCAGCCACGATGCGGCGGATGTAACGCGCATCGTCGGCGCCCACCTGGCGCTGCACGCGGGCGCGGATGGCATCGAGTTCGTCGCCGAAAGACTGCAGCTCGCCAGCGGACAAAGCACGGTTATGGACTCGGCTCATGAAGATTCCTTACAGATCCAGGATCAGGTCAGTGCTCGGGGCACTGATGCACAGCCGGACCTGTGCGGTGGGTTCGTTGCTGCGCTCACCGGTGAGCAGGTGGCGCGTGGTACCGGACTGGCGCGCGCAGGCGCAGGTGTTGCAAATGCCCATGCGGCAGCCGTGTTTGGGCCGCAGGCCTTGCGCTTCCAGCCCTTCCAGCAGCGACTGGCCGCGCGGCAGGGTGAGCGTACGGCCGCTGCGTGACAGCTGGACCTGCACCTGCCCCGCTTCGCTTTCGTCCAGTGGCGGCACACTAAAGGCTTCGGCCTGAAATGCAGCCACGCGTCCTTGCAGGCGTTCGCGCGCGGCCTGCACAAAACCGCCCGGGCCGCAGACCATCACATGGCGCTGGTCCAGCGCGGCAATCTGATCCAGCGGATAGGTGTCGATGCGGGCGGCCGGTGTCTCACCTTCGCGGGTGGTCAGCAACTGCACGCGCAGGCGCGGATGCGCCGCGGCCAGCGCAGCGAATTCGTCCACAAAACAGGCTTCGTCGCGCTGGCGCACCCAGTACAGTAGGTCTACGTCCATCGGCATGCCGGCTTGCGCAGCGGCCTGCAGCAACGCGCGCATCGGCGTGATGCCCGAACCGGCGGCCAGCAACAGCAACGGCGTCGGGGTGGTCGGCAACAGCATGTCGCCGAACGCCGGCTCCAGCGACACCACCGTGCCCAGCGCCGCATCGTGCGCCAGGAAGCGGCTCACCAGACCGCCCTCGATCGCCTTGACGGCAATCGCCAGGCGGCCGTCGGCCAGCACGGTGGGGCTGTAGCTGCGCAGCAGACGGCGGCCCTCGATCTCCACGCCCAGGCTCACATGCTGGCCGGCCTGCAGGCCACGCCAATGGCCGTTGGGCTGCAAGACCAAGATCACCGCATCGCGGCTGGCCGGGCTGCGCTCGACCAGGCGCGCCATTGGCTGTTCCAGCGTCCACAACGGGTTGATCCGGGTTGCCCAGAAATCGAACAGCTGCGGTGACACCAGCCGGCGCGCCAGACGTGCCGGCAGCGGGGACTTGGGCTTGGGAGAAGATGCCAGGTTCATGGGTTGCACTATACGCATGCATGCACAGCCGTGTATACACTTGTATATTGCCAGAAGGGCTATGATTCAGGCCCACGCCCGGCTGCAGCCTCATGACCTCCATTGCCCTGCCTTCCCACGACGCGCCGCCGTCCCGCAAGCCAGCGATTTCACGGGAGGATCTCATTGCTGCCGCGCTGTCGTTGATCGGCCCGCACCGCAGCCTGTCTACGCTGAGCCTGCGCGAAGTGGCACGCGAGGCGGGCATCGCGCCGAACAGCTTCTACCGCCAGTTCCGCGATATGGACGAGCTCGCCGTGGCCTTGATCGACCTGGCCGGGCGTTCGCTGCGCACCATCATCGGCCAGGCGCGCCAGCGCGCGACCTCCACCGATCGCAGCGTCATCCGCGTCTCGGTCGAAGCCTTCATGGAACAGCTGCGTGCCGACGACAAGCTACTGCACGTGCTGCTGCGCGAAGGCGCGGTGGGCTCGGACGCCTTCAAGCAGGCTGTAGAGCGCGAGCTCAGCTATTTCGAAGACGAGCTGCGCGTGGACCTGATCCGCCTGGCAGCCGCCGACAACGCCAAGCTGCACGCACCCGCCCTGGTGTCCAAGGCGATCACCCGGCTGGTGTTTGCGATGGGCGCGGTGGCGATGGATTCTCCGCCGGAGAAAGATCCCGAGCTGATCGAGCAGATCTCACAGATGCTGCGCATGATCCTGACCGGCGCGCGCACCTTGGGCACGCACGGCGGCTGATTGCTCGCTTCGATAGTGGTGCGCGAGCGAGTTGTCGGGCGCGTGTGCGCATTGGCGGAGTTGGCTTAGCAAACAAGGCATTGCCAGACAGCGACGCGCTGCAGGTCACTGACATGGGTTACTGCATGGCCTGAAACCAGCGCATCGCCGGGCGACGATGCTTCTATTCATTCGCCGCAGCGCATCGCAGCCGCTGCATAAACTGCATTCTCTTTCGACTGCCCGAAAGATAATCCGAAAAATAATTGCATAAAGTGCTTGCGCAATGAAAAAGACGCGGGTAATGTTCGCGCCCTCAGCAGGCAGGCCTGCACTTTCACCGAATCACATTCATGCCCCTGCTCACTTCCGCCACATTCAATCGACTGCCCGGCGCACACCGCGCGGCATCGTTTGTGCGCACGAAGAAAGCAGCCGTGCGCATCACCCTCTTCGACTGATGTCCTGACAAGGAGATCGGTCACCCGATCTCCGAGGCAAGCGAACGCCCTCGGATGCTGCAGCCGGGGGCGTTTTCGTTATGCGTTGGCATCGACTCTGGTGGATGACCTTCCAGGCACCCGGGCATGGAGCGCCCGACAATATGGACGTTGCACGCGACGAGGCGCGAAAGCGCTGTACCCAGGTGCAGTGCACGGGTTGCGCGTCATGCACATAAAAAGATTGCCGCTCTAATAAGGCTGCAATTAGAAACATTATGGAAGATATTCAGCGGCCTGGAGTTTATCCCAGCTGGTGCGCGCGGCTGTGCTGTGGCGTATACCGAACTCTTTCTCATGTTTCTCGTTACGGTTATCGGCTCCTGGTGGAGCGGCGGCGAAGGCCATAGGCCTGGTTCGATTCCGGAATACTCAACACCGGATAGCTCAGTTGGGTAGAGCAACAGGTTTTTTAATCTGTCTGTCGCGCGTTCGAATCCCGCTCCATGCATGACCTTCTCGGTCATTCCTCGGGACGCAAGTCCCTTTACGGAAACGCCCATGCCGCAGGTCAACAGGCGAGCCGTCGCCTGACTGCAGCAGCGGCGCCCCTGCCGGACCCTTGCCCTGGACGCGCGTGCTGCGCGGTTCGCTGCCGCTACGCAAGACATCGCACCGCAGCAGTCACGCACATGCAGGCGCCAACAGCGCCTTGCGCCCCGCACGGCCGCCGTCACCGGCGTTTCCACCTTTTAACGCCGCGTTGCATCGGCACGCGTTTCGCCAGCAGTCCGATCCGGGCGGCGGGACGGCTGCATTCCCGGATCGGACCACCACAGCCAAACTAAAAGCGGCTGACAAAACGTAGCGAGCAGCCGTCAGGTGGGCGCGGACGGCGCGCTCAGAAGCGGAGTGTACGAGTGACATATGCCGATTCCGAGCACCGGCCACGCCCGCCGGGCGGCTGCGCAGTAGTTTTGTCAGCTGCTTTAAGGAGGAGTGCCATGTTCTGGACCAATAGGGTCGTGATCGGTGAAGGCGAGCGCGGCCTGGTGTATCGCAACCGTCGATTCGAGCGCGTGCTCGTCCCCGGTGTGAATCGCCTGTTCGATCCATTGGGTCGCACTGAAATGATTGTCCACGCCATCACCCAAGGCGCCTGTGTCGGCCGCGGCGCGGAGATGCTGATCCACACGCTCGGCAGCACTCTGCCGCAGCACTTCGTGCTGGCCGATATCGGCACCGCGCAGGTCGGCTTGTTGATTCGCAACGGCAAGCTCGACGACGTGCTGCCACCGGGCGCGCGCACGCTGTACTGGCGTGGCCCGGCGCCGATCGAGGTGCAAAGCCTGCCATTAGGCGATGGGCTGCAGGTGCCCACCGATGTGCAGCGCAGGCTGCATCAGCTCGGCACGCTGTCGCGGCTGGCGGTGTGTATGGACGTGCCCGCCGAGTCGCAAGGACGGTGTTCGTCGAAGGGAAGCTGGTTGCGCCGTTCGGACCGGGGGCGTGTGCGTTCTGGAATTTCCAGAAGAACATCGCCACCGAGGTGATCGATCTGCGTGTGCAGTCGGTCGAAGTGTCCGGGCAGGAACTGTTGACGCGCGACAAGGTGTCGTTGCGGGTCAACCTGGCCGCCAGCATGCGCGTCACCGATGCCGTGGCGATGCGCGCACGCGTGGACAAGGCCGGCGATTATCTGTACCGCGCGTTGCAGTACGGCCTGCGGCGCGCGGTCGCGTCCAAGACGCTGGACGAGTTGCTTGGCGACAAAGCCTCGCTGGATGCGGATATCTTCGGGTATGTGCGTGGCAGCGTAAGCGGCTTCGGCATCGAAGTGCTGGTCGCCGGCGTCAAGGACGTGATCCTGTCGGGCGAGATGCGCGAGATCCTCAACGCGGTGGTACAGGCGGAGAAGCAGGCGCAAGCCAACGTCATCCGCCGGGGCGAAGCGGCCAACGCCGCACATTCGTTGCTCAACACCGCCAAGCTGATCGAAGACAGCCCGGTGCTGATGCGTTTGAAGGAGTTGGAGGTGCTGGAAAAGGTCACCGAAAAGATCGACAAGCTCACCGTGTTCGGCGGCCTGGATGGCGTGCTGAAGCAATGGGTGACGATCAGGCAATAAAGGCTGCGCGTGGCAGAAGGATCTGCCACGCACTGCCGCAAAGGAATGACAACAATGAGTACTTCACAACACTTTGAATTTCTGCATGCCGAAGGCAGCACCCCGATCAAGGGCTGGGTGCGCGGCGTGCCACTGGAAGAGCAGGCGCATGCGCAGCTGCGCAATATTGCAGCAGTGCCGTTTGTCGGTCCGTGGGTCGCAGTGATGCCCGATGTGCATCTGGGTAAGGGTGCAACCGTGGGCTCGGTGATTCCGACCCGTGGCGCCATCATCCCGGCGGCGGTGGGCGTGGACATCGGCTGCGGCATGGCCGCGGTACGTACCACGCTGCGTGCCAACGACCTGCCCGACAACCTGGCGCAGTTGCGCTCCAGCATCGAGCGTAGCGTGCCGGTGGGCAACGGTCGTGGCGGCGAGCATCGCAAACTGCCGGACAGCATCGAAACCCGCATTGCGCAGTCGGGGTTGATGCAACGTCTGGACGCGATCAAGCAGCAGCACAAGCGCATCCGCACCGACAAGCTGGACTGCCAGATCGGCACGCTGGGCGGCGGCAATCACTTCATCGAGATCTGTCTGGACGAAACCGATGCAGTGTGGGTGATGCTGCACAGCGGTTCGCGTGGCACCGGCAACCTGATCGGCACCTACTTCATCGAGCGTGCGCGTGAGCAACTGGCGCATCGTGTGTTGGGCTTTCATCTGCCCGACAAGGACCTGGCCTTTTTCATGCAGGGTGAGCGCTTGTTCGACGAGTACGTCGAAGCGGTGTCGTGGGCGCAGGATTACGCCCGCGAAAATCGCGAGGCGATGATGGCGCGTGTGCTGGCTGAGATGCGTCATCGGTTGCCGAAGTTCCAGCTAGAAAAGTTGACAGTCAATTGCCACCACAACTATGTGCAGAAGGAGACGCACGCTGGCGAGGAATTGTTGATCACGCGTAAGGGCGCGGTGAGCGCACGGGCCGATGAGCTGGGTATCATTCCCGGCAGCATGGGCACACGCAGCTACATCGTGCGCGGGCTGGGCAACGCCGACAGTTTCCATAGCTGTAGCCACGGCGCAGGGCGGGTGATGAGCAGAACAGCTGCACGTGCGCAGATCACGCTGGCGCAGCACCGCGAAGCCACCGCACATGTGGAATGCCGTAAGGATGCAGCAGTGATCGACGAGTCGCCTTCGGCGTACAAGTCGATCGATGCGGTAATGGCCGCGCAGCAGGATCTGGTCGAAGTGCTGCACACCTTGCGCCAGGTGGTGTGTATCAAGGGGTAGAAAAGGGCCCGCACGAGCAACTTTTTTTGGTTGCAGGCACCTTGCGCGCGCGAGCCAGCAACCTGATCCGCAGCGCGATGCACAATTCAGTCATGTCGCGATGGCACTCACATCAAAGCACGCACGTTTCACTCTTTCGACGCCATCGTTGCGCCTCGTTCGCGACCCGATCTACAGGGCGCATCCATCAGATCATCCGGAGGCGATATGAGCAATCTCGGCAACCAGGAACGCAAAGAAGAAGCAAAGGATTTGAACCGCGACCCGATCTCCGGTGCACCCGGTGCGCATCCGGTTGGCGTGGGTGTTGGTGGCATCGCCGGTGGTGCAGCAGCAGGCGCGCTCGCAGGCACGGTCTTCGGCCCGCTCGGTACCTTGATCGGTGCGGCAGCCGGTGTGGTCGCTGGCGCAGCAGCAGGCAAGGGCGTGGCCGAGCGTCTCGACCCGACCGTAGAAACCGAATACTGGCGCCAGGAGCATCGCAACCGTCCTTACTACAAGGAAGGCACCGACTACGACCGCGACTATGCCACCGTCTATGGATTCGGTTTGCAGGCACGCGAAACCCGCCCCACCAGCACCTGGGAAGAAACCGAAGCCACACTGGCTGGCGAATGGCCGCGTAACCGCGGCGAATCGCGCCTGGAATGGGAAGAGGCCTGTCTTGCTGCACGCGACGCGTGGGACCGTGCAGATCGCACCCACACTGTCTACCGCGACAACGACACACATTACGAAGGCCGCTTCGACAGCGCCAGCTACCGCGATGCCGAATATTCCTATGACGACTATCGCCCGGCCTATCGCTACGGCATGCAGGCGCGCCAGCAGCACGCCGGCCGCCAGTGGGACGACCATCTGGAGCGCGATCTGGGCGATGGCTGGGACCGCTTCAAGGCCAATTCGCGCCTGAGCTGGGAAAAAGCCAAACACGCAGTGCGTGAAGCGTTCGATTCTGAGAATCATGATGCAGCGGCACGTCGCAACCCGACCGACCCGCGCGTTTAAGGGCTCGTCGCCGCATGGCAGAAAGTGCCGTTGTAAACGTAATACGGTGAATCAGAACGGGCCCGCTTGGGCCCGTTCTGCGTTGTGGAGGCACGTCGAACAGTTTATTCGCCAGCATCCAGAGCGCATCTGTGCCGGCACGCATTTCGGCAATCAACTCCACAAGGCCTTCGATGCGCGCACTGCGCATCCATCACGCCGAAAAGGCGCCGCATGCGCGCCACCGTCCCTCTTCATGCGCCTCATTCCGGGTAACTACCCTGAGGTCTTCTCCACCGCACGGATATCGCCACGAAATACAGGCGCAGCCTGTTCCAGTTGGGCCGCAGCAGCACCCTGCTGATCCTTGAGCAGTTGCTTGCGTGTGGCCACCACTTCCTTGGCCAATGCGATGCGACGGCCGACGACCATTTCGGTCAGCCAGTCGATCAGTGCACGCGTGTACTGCTGCTGATGTTCCTTGATGCTCAGCGCATGGTCGGCGCCGGCAATCAAGCGCGTCGTGAGCGAACGCGCCTGCACGAAGGCCGCTGCGTAATTCTGCAACACAGGCTGTGGCACGATCACATCGTGCTCGGCTTCCACCAACAACACATCCCCCTTGTAGTTGGCACACGCGGCCAAGGCGATATTGTCTTCCGGACGCAGGCGCTGCTGGCGATAGGCCATCAGATCGGGGTCGGCATTGAGGCTGACCTTGGGCTGGTCCCAATACGCATCCTTGTAGAGTGCAGGCGAACGCAACGCCAGCCATTCCACCGGGCGCTCGCGCGTGAGCAACGCCGACAGATAACCGCCGTAGCTCAGCCCGACCACTGCGATGGACTGCGCATCCACATACGACAGACTTGCCAACTGATCATAAGCGGCCTTGATGTCGTCCAGGTTCTGCGCGCGCGTCACAGTCTGGCGCATCGATGCGTAGCCTTCATGGCCGCGCAGATCGAAGGTCATGCAGATGCAGCCTAGGCCAGCCGCCTCGCGCGCGCGCACCAGACTGTGGTGTTGACTGCCGCCCCAACCGTGCACGAACAGGACCGCAGGCATGCCCGAGGGTGTCAGCAAGGTGCCACTGAGTGCATCCTCGCCGACAGGAATATCGATACTGGAAAGTTTGGCTTCCATTACGTCGCAGAGACCCTCCTGTATTTGTAACGCGGCCCCGGCCCGGATTGGGTTGCGCGGTAGTAGACCTGCGCATCGGCCGGCGGCTCGCCCTGATAGATTTCATGGGTGGACGCAGTGACCCACTGCAATGCGGGGTCTTGCTGAAATGCGGCGACTGCAGCGAGTTCGGCCGGTGTAGCGCCGCCAATCCGCCACGATTGTTCAAGCACGCCGCACACCTGCACGTGGCCAGCATCTTCCCCGCTCACCACATCATAGTTGCGGCGTGAGATCTGCAGCTCAGGATAAGCAGCGGTGATGAATCGATCGTATCTGCACGCCTGTTCGACCACCCGCTGCTCAAGCGGCGGCAATGCGGTGGCCATCAACGCCTCCAGCGATCCGCGGAACACGCGCAGCGCCGAGCCACCGTAGACATCGGTGCCATCCAGGTTGGGCACGCTGCATTGCGTGCCGTAGTAAGCGACCTGGATGCCTGCGACGCACAGCTCGCCCACGCTATGCGTCAGGGGCTGCAGGATATTGCGCTCCAGCACCGCGCCATGCGTGGCTAGATAGGTGTCGGGCAGGCAGTCCAGCACCTGAGTGAGCTGCATTACGTCAGCAACGCGCCACTGGTCGTTACCACCCACGCCGGTCGGCAGCTTCAAGCGCACGCCTCCGTCGCCAGACAGCGCCTCGAATGCATGTATCGCATCCTGACGAGAAAACACAGTGAAGCCCGGCAACGTGGCGGGAATCAGTGATGCGGCCAGCGCCTGATTCCAGCCTTCGGTACGTGCTGCACTGTCGTTGATCAATGGGTGACCAATCACCTTGGTCGCCAGAAACGCATGCGGCACGATTCCTCCGAGCAAATCGTCAGCGCCATGGATGCCGAATCCACGTGCTTGCGCCGTGGTCAGCGTGTCATCGGGCACATGAAAGGTGCCGGCATCGATGACGCCATCACCGGCGACGCCGGCATCGCGCACCCCCAGCAATCGCGCAATCTCACTGCACACCCACGCATGTGTGGCGCGCTCGTGACCATGCTCGGGCACACGGCGCGTGGCGTGCCCAAGCACTTGTCGATGGTGCGTCTGTACCATGACCTCTCCCCTGCGGCATGACCGCGCGTCGTTGCTGGCCTCGGTCGCAGCTGAGGAACGGGTCTGATGTGCGTTGGTGCTAGCGCCTTATTTCAGCGCCAGATACAGGCCTAATACGATCAAGAACACCACGATCAAGCTGACGGCGATACGCCCACCACGCAGCTCCAATAGGGCATGCCACCACACGCGTGCTTCTGCTGTGCCGCTGGCATGATGCGGCTTACGGCCACTGGTCTCGCTGTCCTGCATCCTAAGTACTCTCGCTCCATCACGTCGTTCTCCACCATAACGATCAGACGTTACACAAGTGTGGAGCGGTTCAGAATCTTCCGTAAAATTCGGCAGTGCACGAGCGAATTTGCCTGATCCGATAGCAATGTGCACATCTGCCTGCCGGGTGTAGCCCGCGCTCGGTAGCAGAGCGAGGCGAGCCCGCTGTCTTCGTTCGACGAAGTGGCTGCCGGCGCGTCATGTCGTGTGCGTTGACGACATGCATGCATCTGCATGCATCGCGTATAGAAACGCCGAAGTAGCCTGACCAATTAAGCGTGCGTCGCACTGCCACGCTGCAATGGTTGGGTTCGATGATCATTCGTTGACATACCCGCAGTTACTCTGCAGGTCAAGTTTGTTTACCCCGGAATACGTCAAGTCATGAGCAGAGATCCATCCGTCATCGATGTACAGGCCGAAATCGCGCATTGGCAGGCGCGGCATGCTCAGGGGAACCTGGGCGCAGGCAAGTTCAGCGAGTTGTCCCCGGTGGTGAAGATGGCCTGCGATATTTATTTGCAGGCACCGCGTTCGAGCGATCAGGAACGTCTGCGCCTGTTCCGCGACCGCTTGGAGCACCACTTCATTTCATCCAGCACACAGTCCAACTACGAACAGTTGGCCACCGATTGCTGGCAGCGTTTGGGTGCACGCAATAGTTGAGTTCGCAGTATCGAGCAGTACGAGCAGTACCTGTTTTTCATTGGAGATTGTCATGAAAACCCCGTATCAAGTGCAGCAGGAGCTGGAACGACTGGAGCGGTTGGTTCCGCACATCGTCAGCGACCAGGGCGACCGCGCGGAGGAAATCCTTGGCTTCCACGTTGCCAGTCTGTTGGGTAGCGCCCCGGCCAGCGAACACGCGTTGATTCGCGAACGCACCGCACGTATGGCACGCACCTGTCGCAGTGCGCAGGATGCGGTGCGCTCGCCCAAGGTACCTGTCAGACCATTGGGTATGGCGCCCGTTGCCCAGCCGCAGTGGGCCTAACCGACGCATCTCCGGAGCCGCATCGCGGCTCCTTTGCATTACACACTCGGCAGATGCCAATTCTTTTTCAGGACCCCCATGAAATCCACGCTCATCACTGCTTCGTTGTTGGCCATGCTCTCCCTGACCGCGTGCGATCGCCCTGGCGGCGATGCGTCGCGCACCGCACCAGCGGTGTCGCCCGAACCGACAGCTGCGCCTGTCAGCGGCAGCGGGGCGACCGAATTGGCCAAGGGTGATGGCGCAGTGCTGGGCGTGCTGGCGGCCATCGACGAAAACGAGATTGCGCTCGCCAAGCAGGCCATCGAACAGGATCTGGGGGGCGCCACTGGCGACTTCGCGCAGCAGATGCTGCACGACCACGAAGCGAACCTCGAAAAAACCAAGTCGCTTGGCGCAGCCGGCAGCCCGCGTGCTGAAGCCATGCGCGCCAAGGGCAAGGCTGCAGTGGAGGCGCTGTCCAAGACGCTGACCTTGCCCGACGGCAAGGACGCATACCGCAACGCATTCATGCGCAACATGGTGATCGACCATGGCGACACCATCAAGATTATCGATTCGGAACTGCTGCCCGCCGCCGAAAGCGCACCGGTCAAGCAGCATCTGGAAGAGACCCGCCGCGTGGTCTCGGCGCATTTCGAACGCGCCCATGCGGTGTCTTCGTCCAAGTAAGCAGCTGACCACGCTGCTCCCTGCAAACGCGCCGACTAGTCCGGCGCGTTTGTGTTTAGCGGCCCGCACAAGCTGCTGCCTGTGAGGCACTTCGGCCACGCAAGAAGGCGGCCCAGCGCACAGCCGCGTGCCTATGCCCGTGCCAGCTTCACCTCGCTTGGCGTGATCCTGGCCTATGGTGCCGCATCGATTCGGCCCAGGAGCCCTCCATGCATCTGCTCATCACCGGCGGCACCGGCTTCATCGGACAAGCCTTGTGCCCGGCATTGCTGCAGGCAGGCCATCAGGTCAGCGTCCTGACCCGCGACGTACGACGCGCCAGGCACACTCTGCCCGGCGTCACAGCAGTGGAGACGCTGGACGGGGTGCAGGCCGATGCCGTCATCAACCTGGCCGGCGAGCCGCTGGCCGCAGGCCGCTGGACCGATGCCCGCAAGCAGCGTTTCCGCGAATCGCGCCTGGGCATCACCCATCAGTTGCAGAACTGGATCGCGCAGCAGCCGGCCGCGCAGCGTCCGACCGTGCTGATCTCCGGCTCGGCCGTGGGGTATTACGGCGAACGCGGCGATACCGCACTGACCGAAGCCGACCCTGCCGGCGATGATTTTTCTGCATTGTTGTGCCGCGACTGGGAAGCGGCAGCCAACACCATCAGCGCGCTCGGCCCGCGCGTGAGTTGGGTGCGCACCGGTATCGTGCTGGATCGCGATGGCGGCGCACTGGCACGCATGCTGCCGGCATTCCGTTTCGGCGGCGGCGGGCCGTTCGGCGATGGCCGGCACTGGATGAGTTGGATCCACCGTGCCGATATGGTCGCGCTCTTGCTGTGGCTACTGCCGCACGGCCAGCCCGGCGCCTACAACGCAACGGCACCCAACCCGGTGACTAATGCGGAGTTCGCGCGCACGCTGGCCAAGATGCTGCACCGCCCCGTCCTGCTGGCCTTGCCGAGCGGCTTGCTACGGCTGGGCTTCGGCGAGATGGCCGACCTGTTGCTGATCAGCCAGCGCGTGCTGCCGCAGCGTGCGCTCGATGCCGGCTTCCACTTCCAGTACGCCCAGCTGGACGCTGCGCTGCGCGCCATTCTTCAGCGCTGAGCGGCGGCTAGACGTGGGAATCGAAGAAGCTCCATCTTGTGCACGAGTAACGCAGCGACGCACGAGAGAGGTTTTCAAACAGAGCTCATAGAACTCCGCCGAAACGGCCGAGCAGGCCGCGACGAACGAGTGCAGACGAACGATTGCATAAGACTGCGACAGGAAGGCCGAAAAAATCAGCCACAAAAAAGCCGACGCTGTTGCACAACGCCGGCTTTTCAACAGTACACGTGGTGCATGCGCTGCACGCAGCCTACGCCTCAGCGTAAGGACCTTAGCGCGTCACGCGCTTTACGGCCTTTTTTCCCACTGCTTTGCGGGCAGCAGTGGTCTTTGCCACCGCACGTGTTGACGGGGTCTTGGTGACCTTGGCAGCCTTCTTCAACGCGGTTTTGGTCACGGCCTTCTTGAGCGGAGCTTTCTTCACTGCGGCCTGTTTGGTTGCGGTCTGCTTGGCGGCCGGCGCCTTCTTGGCCGCGGGCTTGGCCAGCGTCTTGGTAGCCGACTTCTTCGCTGCCGCCGACTTGGCCGCTGCCTTCTTCGCTGCCGAGCGAGCGTTCACCGTTGCAACAGCGGTCTTGCGTGCTGCGCTCTTGGCGGCGGTCTTGGCGCTGAGTGCAGCTGCTTCGGCCTTGGCATTGGCCTTGGCGGTTTCGAGCTTGCGCTTGGTGTTGGCCTTGGTGTCGGTGATCTTCTTCTTGGCCGCAGCACTGGTGCTGCTCAGTTTCTGCTTGGCGGCATCGGTGGTCGAGGTCAGCTTTTGCTTGGCAGCGTCCTTGGTCGACACCAGCTTCTGCTTGGCAGCGTCTTTGGTGGCGACCAGCTTGTCCTTGGCAGCGTCCTTGGTCGCTACCAGCGAGCGCTTGGTCTTGGCCACGCTACGCTTCACTGCGGTGGCCGCTTTGCCAGCTTTCTTGGCCACATTCTTTTCGACCTTGACCACCGCCTTGCGCGCTTTGACCACACGCGTCTTGACCTCTTCCACCGCCGTGCCTGCAGCTTCCTGCACGCTGGCGACCGCCTCGCTGGTGGTGCTGGCGATGGTCTCGGTCAACTCGGTGGCGGTGCTTTTTACGCTATCGACGGCGTCGGACAGGGTTGCCGTTACACCATTGCCGTTGCTCATAGACCCTCCTTAAGGGCATCAGTGCGGGAAATCGGGCGATGCACGACCGCACGCAACATGCTGAACAGGCATCGGATGAAGCGGACGCTACGCCGGGCCTGACGGGCTGTCAACGCAATCGGGGCAACGGATGCGCGGTACTTTCACCGGCAGTTAAATTGCACGCAGGCACTCTCGTTCAGCTTGATTTACGCAGTCAGACGCCCTATTCCTCTTCCACCGCGTAACCCGGAATCCGTTCCATGCGACCGCTGCCCACACTGCTGACTCTTTCGCTGGCCGCTGCCTTCGGCGGATTTGCCGCCACCGGCATCAACGCCTGGCTCGACAACCGCGCCGAAGCCACGCCGCCGAGCAATGCCGCCTTTACCCTGCCCACTGCCGCCGCGTTGCCGGCCGCAGTCGCCGGCCAGCCGGTGCCGTCACTGGCGCCGATGCTGCAGCAGGCGATGCCGGCAGTGGTGAGCGTCAACACCAAACAAGTGGTGCGCGTGCGCAACCCGTTCTTCAACGACCCGATCCTGCGCCGGCTGTTTCCGCAGGTGCCACAGGACCGCATCAACGAATCGCTGGGGTCGGGCGTGATCATCGATGCGCAAAAGGGCTACGTGCTGACCAATCACCACGTCATCGAAAATGCCGACGACGTGCAGGTGACTCTCGGCGACGGGCGCACGGTCAAGGCCGACTTCATCGGCTCCGACGCCGATACCGATATCGCCTTGATCCGCATCAAGGCAGACAACCTCACCGACATTAAACTGGCCGACAGCAACGCGCTGCGCGTGGGCGACTTTGTGGTGGCGATCGGCAACCCGTTCGGCTTCACCCAGACCGTCACCTCCGGCATCGTTTCAGCGGTGGGGCGCAGCGGCATTCGTGGGTTGGGCTATCAGAACTTCATCCAGACCGATGCCTCGATCAACCCCGGCAACTCGGGCGGTGCGCTGGTCAATCTGCAAGGCCAGCTGGTGGGCATCAACACCGCTAGCTTCAATCCGCAGGGCAGTATGGCCGGCAATATCGGCCTGGGTCTGGCGATTCCGTCCAACCTGGCGCGCAACGTGGTCGAGCAACTGGTGACCAAGGGCGTGGTCGTGCGCGGCACGCTTGGCCTGGAAACGCAGAACCTTACCCAACAGATGCTGCAGGGGCTGGGCGTGGATTCGTTGCGCGGCGCCTTGGTGACGCGCGTGTTGCCAGGTTCCGCAGCGGCCGCCGCAGGCGTGCAACCCGGTGATGTGGTGGTAGCGGCCAACGACCAGCGCGTGGACAGTGCCGAGGCGCTGCACAACTATGAAGGCCTGCAAGCCGTAGGCAGCGCGGTGACCTTGGACATCCGTCGCGACGGCAAGCCGCTCAAGCTCAAGGCCACGCTAAAAGAGCAGGACCGCGCGGTGACCGGCGACATGCTCGATCCACGTCTGACCGGCGCCACCTTCGTAGACCTGCCCGAATCGCTGCGTCAGTCCGGCATCACCGGGGTGATGGTGAGCGAGGTCAAACGTGGTGGTCGCGCCGCAGCCAATGGGTTGGTGACCGGCGATGTGATCGTGGCCAGCAGCGTGGGCGAGTTTGCCGACCTTGCCAGCTGGCGCGCCAATTTCCAGCGCAAACCGCAGCAGCTGGTGGTGCGCATCTTGCGTGGCAACGCGCAGTACGACGCGCTGATGCGTTGACACCCTGTGTACCCGCAATTGCTTCCACTAACGCCTCCTACACCCCCCCGATGCTATTGCTACTGCTCGACCGCACGTGAGTGGCGGCTGCCATCAATGACCGAAGGAGATATCGCATGAGCCCCACCAATACCGATCAGCTGAAGGAAAACCTGAGCGAAGCCGGCACCCACCTGAAGTCGGCAGCCAGCGCCGCCGGCGAAGCCGTCAAGGGCGCCACCAGCGCTGCTGGCGATGAGCTCAAGCTCGGTCGCGCCAACGTCAAGGCCGAACTGTCGGACACCGCGCTGGCCGGCATGGCCGCAGCTGAGTTCGGCGGTGCCGCTGCCAAGGAACAGATGGACGTGCTGGTCGCCAAGGGCAACGATCTGCTGGAAAGCGCCACCGACCTGATCCGCGAGCGTCCACTGGCTGCCTTCGGCGTGGCCTTCGCCGCCGGCTGGGTCATTGCCAAGCTGGCACGTAGCAACGACAACTAAGTCGTGAGCGATCAGGCCTCTACAGCTGCCGGAACCGACGCGCCCAATGCGCGTGCGGAAACGCCAGGACTGGACGAAAGCGTACGTGCGGTCGGCGCTGCCGGGCGTGCAACGCTGGGCTCGGCCAAGGACACCAGCCGCGCATTGCGCCGGCTGGTGTCGGCCGATCTGCAACTGGCACGCAGCGCGTTCGGGCGCGGTTTGGCGTGGGCCTGCGTGGCCGTGGTGTTTGGTGCCTCGTCGTGGTTGTTGCTGGCCGGTGCGATCATCGCCCTGCTGCAACGTGTCGGGCTGTCGTGGTTCCAGGCGATGTTCTTTACTGCGCTGGCAAGTTTGTTGGTGACCGGCATCGCCGCGTGGCGGGTGTTCTTCTACTTCGACCACACCGGCCTCAACGCAACGCGCCGTCAGCTCATCAAGTTGGGCATTTTCGATGACCCCAGCGAAGATGAAGATGCCGCGACGCCTGCCAGTGGAGCACGCACATGAAGTTTGGAACCTTGCGTCAGCGCGTCGAGCGCGCCGAGTTTCTGGTGGAAGGACGTGCGCAAGAGACGCGTCTGCATTGGAGTGAATTACGCCAGACCTGGCGTGCCGGCTGGTCCCCGCTGCGGATCGTGACAGTGGGCTTCGGGCTGGGGTTTGTCACCGGTCGCAACGAGCCGCAGGCCGCACTGGGCAGCATCGCCGGCAAGCTGGGCGGTATTCCGAAGATTCTGCAGATGATCAGCACGATCTCTGCAATGTTCACTGCGCACCGCGCGCAGGAAGCGTCCGACCAGGCCGAACGTGCGGCGGACAATGCCGAAGAAGTTGCATCTGATCCACCGGTTGCAGTGGTGCAGGTTCCGGTCGATCGCGCGGCCTGACTCAGGCCAGCTGATCGCGGCGGCCGACGGTCTGGTGGGCTGCCGCATTGAGTGGCAGCAGGTTTGAAGTCGCATCAACCAGCCGCTGAACCAGCGCAGCCGAAAAAGCACGCAATGGAAAGATGGGCGTGTTTAATTCTTGAGATGCCCGCAGCACTCGTGCAGTTGGTTCTGTGCTAGTTGGAGAGAATTAGTGCTAGACCACACCGGCTGATGATGTTTGCGCCATCGATATCCGTCAGACGACTGCTGGCTGTGTTTTGCTAACCCCCTCTGAGCTTCAAAATGGATCGAGCGCCATCACCGGCAGCTCGATTTCGCAGCACTCGTGCGCCTGACCGCCACTCGCACGCAGTAGGCTGCTGGCACAGTCGAAGCTGTGTTTGCGCTGCGATCCCAGGGCTGCTGACAACGCCACCTTGACCACCGACCCGGCCTCTGGAAACGGCATCAGTGCGCACGCGGCCGAGTTCGCCAGGCGACCACCCGCTCACTGACACCGCGCCCACAGATTCTGTGCGCACCGTTGACGCATTGGCCCGATAATGGCGCACCGCTGGCAGCACGCCAGTCTGCTGCCAGGGCGCGCATGTCTCTTTCCGTCGACTCATCGGATGCCGCCGTAGCGGCAGATTCTCTTCCGCCCGCACCGGCGCCCCGCCCACGCGCACCTGCTTCGATGGTGGTGCTGGCCACGCTTGCCGTTGGCTACACGCTGTGGGCGGCGCAGACCATCATCCTGCCGGTCATGCTGGCCGCGTTTTTTGCATTGATCGGCAACCCAATCCTGCGTGGCCTGCGCAAGCTGTATATCCCGCGGTTTCTCGGCGCCTTACTCATCCTGTGCCTCGGCCTGGCCGGCACCGTAACCCTGGCCGTGCAATTGGCCGGCCCTGCCGCCGAGTGGGCGCAGCAAGCACCGCAGCAGATGCGCCAGATTGCGCGCGATGTACGCGATCTCACCAAGCCGGTGATGCAGGCCAATCAGGCGGCGGAAAATTTTGCACGCGCAGCCGGTGGCGAAGGCCAGCGCGGCGTGCAGATCGTGCGCACGCAGATGGACGACCCCTACAAGGCACTGGTGCGCACGCCCAAGCTGGCCGCCTCGGTGCTGGCAGTGGTGCTGCTGACGTTCTTTTTCATGGTGTACGGCGAAAGCCTGCAGCGGCATGCGATCGCCTTGCTGCCGAATCGACAGCAGCAACGCTTCACCACTGAAATCATGCTGGACATCGAACGCGAGGTTTCGCGCTACGTGCTCACCATCAGCGTGATCAATACGCTGGTCGGGCTGGTGTTTGCCGGCATTTTGTATGCGCTGAAGATTCCGCTGCCCGAAGCGATCTTGTGGGGCACGGTGGTAGCGCTGCTGAATTTTGCGCCGTATGTAGGTCCCTTGATCGGCGTGATGCTGATGCTACTGATGGGGTTTGTGGAATTCCGCGGCACCTTGTCTTCGCTGTTGCCGGCAATCCTGTACCTGGCGCTGCACACCATCGAAGGCCAGGTGGTCACCCCCATCGTGCTGGGCCGGCGCATGGCGATCTCACCGCTGATGCTGATCTTGGCGCTCATGCTGTTTGGCTGGGCGTGGGGCATGGTGGGCCTGCTGCTGGCGGTGCCGCTGCTGGTCTGCATCAAGATGGTACTGAGCCGAGTGGAAGGCATGCAGCGCTGGGCGCGGTTGCTTGAGTAACCGGGAATCCGGATTGGGGATTGGGGATTCGCAAAGGCTCCTACGCAGCAGCCCTGCAGCCGCGCTGCTTTACCCATTCTCCATTCCCGACTCCCTATTCCCGGCATTACAATCGAGCGATGAGCTTCCACATCCGCGCCATCACTCTCGACCTCGACGATACGTTGTGGCCCTTTGCGCCGATCGGGGCGCGGATCGATCAGGTGCTGTACGACTGGATGCGCGAGCACAGTCCGGTCACCGCCGAGCGCTTTCCGGTAGAGGCAATGCGCGAGCTGCGTGAGCGTAGCTTTGCCGACAACCCGCACCTGCATCACGACCTCAGCGCGCTGCGTCGGTTGACGCTGGAAATGGCGTTGCGCGACAGCGGTGGCGATCTGGCGTTGCTGGAGCCGGCCTATGAAGTCTTCTATGCCGCGCGCAACCAGGTGGAATGCTATCCGGACGCGCTCGATGCACTGGCGCGCATCGCCGCGCATGTGCCGGTGGCCGCACTCAGTAACGGCAATGCCGATCTGCAGCGCATCGGGCTGATGCACCACTTCGCGTTTCAGCTGGGCTCGCGCGAACACGGCAGCGCAAAACCCGACCCGAGCATCTTCCTGGCCGCCTGCGCCAGGCTTGAGGTGCCGCCTTCGGAAGTGCTGCATGTAGGCGACCATGTGCGTATGGACGTGCTAGGTGCGCTGGATGCCGGCCTGCGCGCTTGCTGGATCAACCGCGAAGGGGCGGTGTGGTCGCACCCCACCCAGCAACCGGATCTGGAATTCGACAGCATGACCGGGCTGGCCGATTGGCTGGACGCGCAGCAGCCGCACCCCGGCCCCGCGCACGCCGGCATCACCCTTCCCGCCTGAGCCCATTGCTCGGCGCACGGCGCCGCATTCGAGGATTCCTATGTCGCACCTCACCGGTTTCATCGATTCCAACGCCGCGGCCTTGCCGCTGTATGTGCTCGACCGCGAGAGCTTTACGCGCTGGTGCGCGGAGCAGCCCACCCGTGTGCTTTCGTGGGCGCAGGCGCAGCGTTTCGATGCCGCGCCGGGCAGCGCGCTGTTGTTGCCAGGCGACAACGGGCTGGCCGGGGCGATCCTCGGTATCGGCGACCGTGCAGATGCCTACGCTTACGCGCACGCGCCGATGGCATTGCCGCCGGCCAGCCGCTGGACGCTGGCCAACTCGCTGAGCGATGCCGAGCAGGCGTTGCTGCATCTGGGCTGGGGATTGGGCGCTTATCGCTTCGCGCGTTATCGCAAGGTGCCGCGTGCGCCGGCCGAACTGGCAGCCACGCCGTCGGCACAGACGCGCGCCTTGATCGAGGCCTGCCTGCAGGTGCGCGACTGGGTTAATACGCCTACCGAAGACATGGGCCCGCAGCATCTGGAAGACGCCACGCGCGCAGTGGGCCAAGCGCATGGCGCGCAGGTCAATGCGATCGTCGGCGAGGCATTGCTGGCGCAGAACTTCCCTACCATCCATGCCGTGGGGCGTGCGTCGCATCGCGCGCCGCGCTTGATCCAGTTGCAGTGGGGCGACACGGCACATCCGCATCTGGTGCTGGTCGGCAAGGGCGTGTGCTTCGATACCGGCGGGCTGGATCTGAAGCCGGCCGATGGCATGCGCAACATGAAAAAAGACATGGGCGGCGCAGCGCATGCGTTGGCGCTGGCCGGGCTGGTGATGGCGCAGCAGCTGCCGGTGCGGCTGACGCTGTTGATTGCGGCAGTGGAAAATGCGGTGGGCCCGGATGCGTTCCGCCCCGGCGAGGTGATCACCACCCGCGCCGGCGTGACGGTGGAAGTGGACAACACCGATGCCGAAGGCCGCTTGGTCTTATGCGATGCGCTGAGCTATGCCACCGAGCAGCGCCCGGACCTGATCCTGGATTTCGCCACGCTCACCGGTGCGGCACGCATCGCACTGGGCCCGGACTTGCCCGCGTTGTTCGCCAACGACGATGCGCTGGCCCAGGCCTGGATCAGCGCCGGCGAACAGACCCGCGACCCGGTATGGCGCATGCCGCTGTGGCGCCCATACCTGCGCTATCTCAACAGCCATGTTGCCGATATGGCCAACGCCGGCTCGCGCATGGCAGGCGCCGTCACCGCCGCGCTGTATCTGGAACGCTTCGTGGCCCCGGGCCAACACTGGGCGCATCTGGACGTCTACGCCTGGAACGACAGTGACCGCCCCGGCCGCCCAGCCGGCGGCGAAGCGCTGGCCCTGCGCTCGGCGTTCGCGATGCTGCAGCAGCGCTACGGCGGCTGAGCGCGGCAGCGGAAAGCAATCACTCCACGCCTTCCGCTGTGCTGATCATCCCTGGCTACGCAATAACGGCGCAATCATGCGCATGCGTGTTTGCGTCGCCGGGCCGACCAGTGCGAACGCGGTATCGCCTTCGGCCCAGTACTGCGCCAACAGACGGCCATCGCGACGTTCGCCGCTCGGCATCGGACCGCTGCGTGGGCGCAGATTCAGGCCAATGCGCGCGCCGTCGGCATCGCTGTAGACCAGCATCGCGGCTGCGCCCTCCGGTGTAGACAGTAACTGCCCACCGCGCAGCGTATAGCCTTGCGCACGCAGATCCGGCACGACGCCTTCGTTGCCGAAATGCGTGCGCAACCACGGTTCCAACTCCGCGCGGTGCTGCACGTCCAACGCAACGCCCTGATGCGTGGCGGCGTCGGCGAACAGGCGGTACGCAGCGACTGCATCGGCCATCGGTAAGCGTTGGCTGGCGACCCGGCTCGCATGCAGCTGCCAGCCCAGCCCGGTACCCAGGCCTCGTGCCAGCACGCAACTGGCGGCCACAGCAAATACGGCACGCCGGCGTTGTTGCAGGCCACGGCGAATGGCCGCAGGTGTGAATGCAACCGCGCTCAGCTCCGGCGCCAGGCCTGCATGCGCGGCACGTAGCGCTTCGGCATCGCGCTTCCAGCCAGCCACGCGCGCGGCCTGCGCGCGATGCGCCTGCAACCAGGCTGCCACTGTTGCTCCGCCGCCAGGCGGCCATCGACGTAGGCGTGCAGCGCGTATTCGTCGGGCGATGTGGTGGTCATTTCAGGATCCTCAATGCAGGTGCGTGGTTCACGTGACCGTCGTTCACTGCGCGCAAGCGTTCGCGCGCACGCGACAGGCGCGACATCACCGTGCCGATCGGGATGCCGAGGGTGTCGGCCACCTCGCGATAACTGAAACCCTCCACGCTGACCAAGAGCAGCAGGGCGCGCTGCTCTGGTGGCAACAACGCCAGACTGGCCAGCATGGCGCGCCCGTCATGCACCTGTTCGGCAGACGCCGACTGACTGGGCTGTTGTGGCGCGAACAGGCCCACCACCCGCTGCCAGCGCGCGGCACGGCGCTGCCCATCCAGGAACTGCCGGTACAGAATGGCGAACAGCCATGGCTGCAGGGCCTCGGCGGTATGCCGGGTACGCCAACGCCGCAGCGCGCGCTCCAGCGTGGCTTGCACCAGGTCGTCGGCGCTGGCGGGCTCAGCGAGCGCGCGAAGCGGCGCAGGGCCGGCAGCACGGCGCGCAGTTGGTCATCGTCCAGAGCATCCATTGGCAGGTTTGGTAATGAGATCACACAGTAGACGCACTGGAGCGTGGACTATTCCACCATCGTGCGCGTGCGGCAATTTTGCTGGTGATCAACTCGGCGCGCACGTCGTCTCACGGCATTGACCACTCACCGCATCGACCACCGGAGCCAGCCATGACGTTGCCACCTCCCTCGCCCCCGCGCCCGCGCAGCCCCGTGCTGCCGTTGCTGGGGATTGCTGCCATTGCCGGCGGCGTTGCGCTTGCGTTTGCCTGGACTGCCGGCTGGATTGGCAGCGACCGGCTCACTGCCGCGCGCATGACCGACACCATCGAATCCAGCGGGCCGCCGCATCCAGGCTTCCGCCGCGCACATACCAAGGGCGTGTGCGTGAGCGGGCAATTTCAGTCCAGCGGCAAGGCCACCTGGCTGTCGTCGGCGCGCATCTTCAGCCAGCCCAGCACGCCGGTGCTGGGGCGCATGTCGATCGGCGGCGGTGACCCGCATGGGCCCGACGGGCAGGCGCGCGTGCGCAGCATGGCGCTGCTGTTGCGCAGTGACGATGGGCAGGAATGGCGTACGGCGATGAACAGCTTTCCGTTCTTCGTGGTTGCCACGCCGGCCGGCTTTCAGGCGCTCAACGTGGCCTCCAAACCGGACCCGGCCACTGGCAAACCGGACCCGGAAAAACTGGCAGCGTTCGGCAAGCAGTATCCGGAAGCAGCGAAATTCCAGCAGTGGGCCAAGACTGCGCCGTGGTCGGATAGCTGGGCCAATACGCAGTACAACGGTGTCAACGCGTTCCGCGCAATTGCCGCCGACGGGCGCGAGCGCTACATCCGCTGGTCGATGCGCCCGCATACGCCGTTCAAGGAATTGAGCGCCGAGCAACGCAAGCAGGCCGATGGCGATTTTCTCGCCACCGATCTGGATGCGCGGCTCGCACAGGGGCCGTTGCGTTGGGACATGGTGCTGACCGTCGCCGAGCCCGGCGATGCGGTAGACGACCCATCGCAGCCGTGGCCGGACAGCCGCAAGCAGATCGTGGCCGGCACGCTCTCGATCGAGCGCGCGCAGCCACAAGCCACCGGCCCGTGTCGCGATCTCAATTACGACCCGTTGATTTTACCCAAGGGCATTGCCGCATCGAATGATCCGATTCTGGCGGCACGCTCGTCGGTGTACTCGCAATCGTTCAATCGCCGAGAGCGCGAGATCGCCAACGGCACGGGCAGCGCCGCCACCGGCCAGGGAGCACGCCAATGAGCCGCCGTACCCATTTCAATCTGCCAGCGCGCGTGCTGCATTGGCTGATGGCCGCGATGATCCTGACCATGCTGTTTGTCGGTGTGGGCATGGTGGCGTCGGTGACGCAACGGCCGTGGTTGATCGATCTGCATCGCCCGCTGGGCATCGCGATTTTGATCCTGGCGGTGCTACGCTTGATCAACCGCTTGCGCCATCGTCCGCCGCCGCTGCCGGCCGATCTGCCGGTGTGGCAAAAGGCCGCAGCGATCGCCTCGCACTGGTTGCTGTATGCGTTGATGCTGGGCATGCCGCTGATCGGCTGGGCGATGTTGTCGGCCGGCGGCTACCCGATCGTGTTGTGGCCGGGCGCAAACCTGCCGGCGATCGCACCACACGATCCGGCGCTGTATGCGTGGCTGCGTAGCGCGCACGGCTGGCTGGCGTATCTGTTGTTCGCCACCGTGCTGGGGCATCTCAGTGCAGCGCTGTTTCATGCCTGGGTGCGCCGCGATGGCGTGTTTTCCAGCATGGCGCGTGGGGAGCGGTCTACGCGTTGATCGGGGTTGAGGTTGATGGTGAGTTGCTAGAGCTCGGCAGATGACGCCTGCACTCGGCAGTACCGCCAAGCTCACTTCTCCCTCCGGCACGTTCTCCCCCTTTCATGAGGGAGAACGTGCCCCTTAGGGCGGATGAGGGTGCGCCTCAGGCATCTGACAGTGCCTGGAGTGACAAACGCGTCGCTGCGCGCTTGGGAAGTGACGCGACAACTGGCTTCGCCCCTTACCACACCCCAACCCCCGCTCTGCGCCCCCGCCCACGCTTGCGGCGCGGGCGCTCCAAGACACGCGCGCCAGTGGCGCGCAAGCCGTGCCTTTTTTGCCCCGCCGGGCGAGGGGCTCTCACGTTGCGCACGTCGGCTGGCAGAGAGCTACACAGCCCTGCTTTGCGCGTTGAATCAACGCAGCCTAATTCGGCTGCGTCGCTAGACGTGTGCGCTCTGGCAGCGGCTCAGCGGGCGTGTTTACCTTTGTCGCAGATTCCAGCGCTTCGATGCCCTTGCCAGTCGCTGCCCAATAGATCCCACCGTACACGTGCTCAAGGTAGCGCGGGTCGTTGTAGGCCTCGGCCAGATGACCAAGAGCCGTGGCAAATACGCGGCCGCCTTCGAAGTGGTGATACCACGCCACCGGGTGCTGTTTACCCATGCCCTTGGCGACCTGGCCTGGCCAGATCAGGGTGGCGTCGTAACTGCTTTCGTCGACGGTGAGCAGCGTCACCAGGTCATCGCTGTACGGCGGATCGTATTCGTACCATTCGTCGCTCCATACCCAGCGCTTGGGCAGGCCTGCAGTTGCCGGGAAATTGGCGTCCACCACATCCACCATCGCGGTCTGCATGTAGGGATGCGTGCGGAACGAACGGCCGATCAGGTGGTCGTACCATTCCCAGTCGCCGCGCTTGATCGCAAAGGCCTTGTGCACGAGGACCACGCCGCCGCCGTTACGCACATATTTTTGGAAGTTGGCCCGCTGCGCCGGGTCCAGATCGGTGGCCGGCGTATTGAGCAACACGATAGCCGCGTATTGCGATAGATCGCCGTCGAACACCTTGGCATTCCATGCCCACACCATCTCGACATAATGCTTGCGTGCCATCGCTTCGAATTGCGGCTTGGCCACGGGGATATAGTCGTGGTGATACTGATTGGGAATGGCTGCCACCAAGATCTTGAATTGTTCGGCAGATGCGTTGAAAGCACACATCAATAGCAGGCCCGACAGCCACAGAGATTTCATGTATCGCTCGCCGTATTTTCCAATGCTGCGCAGTGTACCTGCGTGCAAATCGCATGCCTTCGCACGCGTTTGGAATAGCTACGAATGGGGGATGATGATGTGTCGCAGCAACCGAGCGCCGCTCACCGGCATGCAATCCCGCACACCGAAAACTTCAACTGCCCGCGCATGCAATCACTCGACTGACTGCGCTACAACCAGCCCTTCTGCCGCGCCAGCCGATACGCTTCGATGCGATTGGCCACACCCAATTTGCCGATGCATTCGGACAAGTAATTGCGCACCGTGCCGTGCGAGAGCTGCAACTGCTGGGCAATCTCGCTGGTGGAGCGGCCTTCGCCGGCCAGCCGCAAAATGGTCCGTTCGCGTTCGCTCAGGGGGTCCGCTTCCACCCATGCGTCGATGGCCAGTTGCGGGTCGATCACCCGCCCGCCGCGTTGCACCTGACGTAAGGCATCGACCAGTTGTTCGGCCGGCGCATCCTTGAGCAGATACCCGGCCACGCCGGCATCCAGTGCACGGCGCAAAAATCCCGGGCGCGCGAACGTGGTGACGATCATGACGCGCACCGGTAGCGCCTGGCGCTGGATGCGCTGCGCCAGTTCCAGCCCGGTCAGGCCGGGCATCTCGATATCGGTGACCAGCACGTCCGGCTGCAGGCGCTGCAGTTCGCGCCATGCGCTTTCGCCATCGCCGGCGCTGCCGACCACTTCGATGTCGTCCTCCAGCCCAAGCAAGGCGACCAGTGCGCCGCGCAACAAGGCTTGGTCTTCCGCCAACAACACCCGGATCATCGGTCGCGCTCGCATGCATGCAACGGTTGCGCACCATAACAGCGCCGGTGCACCTCGTGCACAAGCAGCAACGCGTCTTAGTGCGACTGCGGCATCACTGGCGACAGTGGAGGGGCCGGAACAGCTGCCGGACGCGGCAACGGCAAGCTGGCGCGCAACCGCATGCCACGCGGCAACGCTTCGACATCCAGTGCACCGCCTAGACCCTGCAAGCGTGCGCGCATGCCATCCAGACCGTTCCCGGGCACGATCACGCCGCCGCGTCCGTCGTCGGTGATCTCCAGCACCGCCTGCTCGCCGTGCGCACGCAGCTGCACGCGCACCCGCTTTGCCTGAGCATGGCGCTGCACATTGGTGGCCGCCTCACGCACCACCAGCGCAAGCGCGGTTTCGTGTTCGGGCGGCAAGGCCAGCGTTTCCAATTGCTGTTCCAGCGCAATGCCATCCAGGTCCAGCAGCACACGCGCCGATGCCAATTCGGCTGCCAAGCCGGCCGCGCGAATGCCGGTCACTGCGCGTCGCACCTGCGCCAATGCATCGCGCGAGATCTGTGCCACCGCATCGATCTCGTTGCGTGCCGCCCGCGGGTCGCGCTCGATCAGGCGCGCGGCAAGATCGGATTTGAGCGCTACCAGCGACAAGGTGTGGCCAAGCAGGTCGTGCAGATCGCGACCGATGCGCTCGCGTTCGGCGGTGGCTGCCAGCCGACGGACTTCGTCCTGCGACAAGCGCAGCAACGTGTCCTTGCGTTCGTTGATGCTGTACACCGCACCCACGGCTGCCATGCCCAGCACCGTCACCGGCATCCACACCAGCGCCTGCAAGCTCAACCCAAGCCAGCGCGCCCAGCTCAGGTACAACGCGTTCATCAGCAACAACATCGCGAAGTGCCGCCACAACGCGTGCCGCGTGGAGGGGCGCAAGGTCAGGCAAGCGAATACGAAGTAGCTGAGCCCCGCCGAATACACCGGCAGCAAGGCAGCACTCAGCACGCCCATCGCCCAGGCGTAGCGATACAAGGTGCCGCGGGGCGCCAGCAACATGCGTGCGTACAACAGCAGAAACACCGGATAAGACGCCAGCGTGCACAACAGCCAGGTCTTATCGTAGCCACGCGTCGTAAACGCCGGCACCACGAACACCCAGGCCGACCAGAACAGGTGGACGCTATCCATCCACGGCGATTGGCCCTGCGCCATCCGCGCGGCAGCCTGCGAACTGGCAGCGGGGCGAAGCCATGCGGGAAACCGAAGGCGCATCAGCAAAGGTCCGTGTGGGTGAGCGGATTCTGCCACTGCCGGGCCCGCCTGCGCGCGGGCGCGTGCAAGACGGTGTGGGCAAGCGGCCTCATGCATCTATGCCGCCGGTAATTACCGGGCTGCGATTGCGTGCCGACGCGGCTACTCGCCCGCGCAGGCATAAGCGATACAGGTGCAGGTGCAAAGAACGCATGCCGGTATCGCCTTGCCGAGGAGCCGCCAGCATTGCCGCCCGCGCCGATGACGCACAGTCGCCAGTGTCATGGTCTGCAGGTGACAGCTGTCACTGGTGGACGTGGTGTGCTGGCCGCATGCTCCGCAGCATCTGGCCATGGCGTCCGCGCAGTAACCGTTCGTCGCCACACCGCGGTTGGTGACTTCCGGCAGCTTGCCGCGCTGCCCGCAGACCGTCACATTTCGCACAGCCTTCCGTCCCGGCCATCAATGAACACTTCCGCCGATCTGCTCAAGCAACTCCGTATCGACCGGCAGCGCCCTGCCACGCCGCCGCCCGCACGCCGTGGCGGCTGGATCGCCGCCGCGGTGATCATCGTCATCGTGCTGGCTGCCGCCGCGTGGTGGTTTACGCGCCGCCCGGTGCTAAAGGTGCAGACAGCGCCGGTGGTGGCGATCAGCGCCGGCAGCAGCAGCGCATCGGTGCTGGACGCCTCCGGCTATGTGGTGGCGCGACGGATGGCCACGGTGTCGGCACAGGTCACCGGCAAGGTGCGTGAGGTGATGATCGAAGAAGGCATGCGCGTCGAACAAGGCCAGGTGATGGCCACGCTCGACCCGCTGGATGCCGATGCACAGCGCACCCTATCGGCCTCGCAGTTGTCGGCCGCGCGTAGCCAGGTCGACAACATGCAGGCGCAACTGGCCGTGGCCAATGCCGACGCTACGCGCCTGCAATCGTTGGTCGGTGCGCAGCTGGTCTCACGCTCGCAGTACGAACAAGCCACTGCGCAGCGCGATGCCTTGCGCGCGCAGCTGCAGAATGCGCAGCGCAACGTGCAGGTCGCGTCGGACCAATTGGCCATCGCCGGCATCCGCTCGGACTTCAATGTGGTGCGCGCGCCGTTTGCCGGCGTGGTGACGGCCAAGGCCGCGCAGCCGGGCGAAATCGTCTCGCCACTGTCGGCCGGCGGCGGTTTCACCCGCACCGGGATCGGCACCATCGTGGACATGGAATCGCTGGAAATCGAAGTGGAAGTGGGCGAGTCCTACATCGGCCGCGTGCAACCCAAGATGCCGGTGGAAGCAGTGCTCAATGCGTATCCGGAATGGAAGATTCCGTGCGAAGTGATCGCCATCATTCCGACCGCCGACCGTGGCAAGGCAACCGTAAAAGTGCGCGTGGCGCTCAAGGTGAAGGACGCGCGCATCGTGCCGGAAATGGGCGTGCGGGTGAGTTTCCTTGAGCAGGCCAAACCGCAGGAAACGGCCAAGCCGCAAGGGGTGCGTGTACCGACGGCTGCACTGGTGGAACGCGACACGCGCACAGTCGCGTTCGTGGTCGGCGAGCACAACACCGTCAGCGCGCATGCCGTCACCACCGGCATGGTGACGGGCGAGGACAAGCAGGTGCTGTCGGGCCTGACCGCGGGCGACAGCGTGGTGCTGAATCCGCCGCAAGAGTTGAAGGATGGCGACAAGGTAACCGAAGCCGAATAACGAAGAACCACAGACAGCGCAGGCAGCCCTGCTGCTCGGGGAGCACGGCAAGCGCGGCGATGGGAAAACACTGATGCGCTGGCGCCTGCGCCGCGCTGCGGCAAACGCTTTGAAATTTCCGTAAAGCGGTACCGACTGTGTCAACCCATGCGCAGTTGCGCTGCGCTTCAACATCCTCAAGCGTTCTGGCAGTCACGCATTTTTAGACATCGGCAGCGTGTGCGGTAACGCGCGTTGCTGCTGTAGCAGTCGATGAGGTGTCGCCACACGCAGGCTTCTCCACTGCACATCAGCTCGTCGTGTCACCGCAGCGCCGCATCAGACAGTCGCAGTCGCTTTGCTCTCACCTCTTCCTATTGCACCGCAAGGAGTCGCCATGTCCGCTCTCGTCAGTTTGCGCAACATCACCAAGACCTACCAACGCGGCCCCGAGCAGGTGCAGGTGCTGCACGGCATCGATCTGGAGATCGCCAGCGGCGACTTCGTGGCGTTGATGGGGCCCTCCGGGTCGGGCAAGACCACCTTGCTCAACCTGATCGGCGGGCTGGACAGCCCCAGTGGTGGCGAGATCGAGATTGAAGGCGAGCGCATCGACCGCATGAGCGGCGGCCAGCTGGCGACCTGGCGCAGCCACCACGTCGGCTTCGTGTTTCAGTTCTACAACCTGATGCCGATGCTCACCGCCCAAAAGAACGTGGAGTTGCCGCTGTTGCTGACCTCGCTCAACGCCGCGCAACGCAAGCGCAATGCAGAGATCGCATTGACTCTGGTCGGCCTGCAGGAGCGTCGCAACCACAAGCCCAGCGAATTGTCCGGCGGCCAGCAACAACGCGTGGCGATTGCGCGCGCGATTGTCTCCGACCCCACCTTCCTGATCTGCGACGAGCCCACCGGCGATCTGGACCGCCACAACGCCGAAGAAATCCTGCGCCTGCTGCAGGAGCTCAATCGCGAACATGGCAAGACCATCGTGATGGTCACCCACGACCCCAAGGCCGCCGAATACGCCACCCACACCATCCATCTGGACAAGGGCGAGCTGGCCGATGCGCCGCTTGCACTGTAAGGGAGCGCTGCCATGAAGTATCTCTCGTTGGTGTGGGCCCAGCTGTTCCGCAGCAAGACCCGCACCTTGCTGACCTTGCTTTCGGTGGTGGCGGCGTTCTTATTGTTCGGCATGCTCGATTCGGTGCGCGTAGCCTTCACCTCCGGCGGCAGCGTCAGCGGCGTGGACCGGCTGGTGGTGGCCTCGCGTTTGTCGATCACACAATCGTTGCCGATCAATCTGGAAAACCAGATCCGCAGCGTGCCGGGCGTGCGCGATGTGACCTCGGCGATGTGGTTCGGCGGCATCTATCGCGACCCGAAGAACTTCTTCCCCAACTTCTCGGTGGCGCCGAATTTCTTCGACGTCTACAGCGAATACGAATTGCCCAAGGATCAGCTCAAGGCATTTCAGACCACCCGCACCGGCGCGATCGTTGGCGAAAGCCTGGCCAAGCAAAATGGCTGGAAGATCGGCGACACCATCCCGCTGCAGGCCACCATCTTTCCGCGCGGCGGCAGCAACGACTGGCCGCTGAAACTGGTCGGCATCTTCCGCATGAAGGACCGCACGGTGGCCGCGAATCAGGAACGCCAGTTGATGATGAACTGGAAATACTTCGACGAGTCCAACGACTACATCAAGAGCCGGGTAAGCTGGTACACGGTGACGCTGCGCAATGCCGACCAGGCATCGCGCGTGGCGCAGGCGATCGATGCGTTGTCGGCCAACTCCGACCATGAAACCAAATCGCAGACAGAATCGGCGTTTCAGCAGGCCTTCGTCAAGCAGTTCGCCGATATCGGCTTGATCGTTACCTCGATCATGGCCGCGGTGTTTTTTACCTTGTTGCTGCTGACCGGCAACACCATGGCGCAGGCCGTGCGCGAGCGCATTCCAGAACTGGCAACGCTGAAAACGCTGGGCTTTCAGGACCGCACCGTGCTGAGTCTGGTGATGGTGGAATCGATGTTGCTGATCGGCCTGGGTGGTTTGATCGGCATGGGGCTGGCGGCGCTGGTGATCCCGGCAGTCGCCGCGCGCAGCGGCGGCCTGATGCCAACCCAGACCGTGCCGCTGCAGACCTGGCTGGTCGCATTCGGGTTGATGGCCGGTATCGGCATTGTGGTGGGTGTGCTGCCGGCGTTACGCGCGCAGCGCTTGAAGATCGTCGATGCACTCGCCGGCCGCTGACAGGAGCATGCACATGCAACGCAAATGGAAAGATCGTGGGGTCAACCTGATGTCGACCGTGCTGCTGGCGCTCGGCTTGGCTGCCTGGATCGCACTGCCGTGGATGGTGTTGCTGCCGATCGGCGGATTGCTGGCGGTGTGGCTGCTGGTCACACGCAGCGGGCGGCTTTCGTTGGCTGCCGCGCGCATCGGCATCGCTACGTTGCCGCAACGCTGGGGCTCCAGCTCGGTGATCGTGGTCGGCATTGCCGGCGTGGTCGGCGTGCTGGTGGCGATGCTGGCGATGGGCCAGGGCTTTCAGGCCACCCTCAACAGCACTGGCGACGACACCACCGCGATTGTCTTGCGCGGCGGTTCGCAGGCGGAGACCAACTCGGTGATCACCCGCGACCTGGTGCCGCTGATCAGCAGCCTGCCCGGCATCGCCGCCGACGCCAACGGCCACTCGCTGCTGTCGCCGGAACTCTCGCAAGTGGTGAACATCGCGTCCCGCTCAGACGGCACGGACGTCAACGCGCAACTGCGTGGCGTGGGCGAACAGGCCTGGGCCGTACATGACAAGATCAAGATTGTGCAAGGCCGCCGCTTCAACACCGGCCTGCGCGAAATGGTGGTGGGCAAAGGCGCGTTGAACCAGTTTCGCGGATTGGAGTTGGGCAAGACACTCACGCTCGGCAGCCAGCAATGGACCGTGGTGGGCGTGTTCGCCTCCGGCGATGCGCACGATTCGGAGATGTGGACCGACGCGCAGACCCTGGCCACCACGTACAACCGCAGCGCCTATCAATCGATCAGCGTGCGCACCACCGGCAAGCAGGGTTTTAGCGCGTTCAAGACCGCCATGGCCGCCGACCCGCGGCTCAAACTGGATGTGGAAACCACCCGCGCCTATTACGGCAAACAAGGCGGCGGCTTGAACAAATTGATCAGCATCTTGGGCACGGTGATCGGCACAATCATGGCGGTGGGCGCGGTGTTCGGCGCACTCAACACCATGTATGCGGCGGTGGCCACACGTGCGCGCGAGATCGCCACCATGCGTGCGATTGGTTTTCGCGGCACGCCGGTGATCATGGCGCTGATGCTCGAAACCATGTTGCTGGCCCTGTTGGGCGGGCTGTTGGGCGGGGTGATCGCGTGGGCGGTGTTCAACGGCTACACCGTCTCCACGCTGGGCAACAACTTCAGCCAGGTGGTGTTCCAGTTCAAGGTCTCGCCGGAGTTGTTGTGGAGCGGGCTGAAATGGGCGCTGGGTATTGGCTTGGTGGGCGGTCTGTTTCCGGCGCTGCGTGCGGCGCGTTTGCCGATCACCACCGCCTTGCGCGAGGTGTAGGCGGGCGTTCGCCCGCCCGGGATCGGGGAGTTGGGATGGGGATTGGTGACAGCCAAAGCAGCGCATCCGGCTGCCGCGGCTGAACACAGTCCGGACTGTCATCGTTTTGTCACTGCAGTGCGGTAGATGCGCCAGCCGGGCAGCCCGTAGCCTGCTTGGCCGTTGCATCCATCGATCTTTTCCATGACGCGCCTGATTCTGCTGGCCTGCGCCTGCCTGTGGCTGGCCGGCTGCTCCTCTTCTTCGACCTCGCTCAGCGAGCGCCTGGTTGCGCCCGGTGGCACCTCGCCATTGCTGGACGAAGAACGCATCGCCGCCACCATCGCCACGGTGCCCAACCGCAGCGGGCATGTGGTGACGCGCGATGGCGTGCCGATCTTCTGGCGCGCGATCGATCCCGGTCAGTACGCCATGCAGTACCGCTACAGGGGTCAGCGCAACGACCCGGCGCATGCGCTGGATGTGGATTTCAGTTTCAAGGTCCCGACCGCTGCGCCGCCGACACCGCGTGGCACCGTGGTACTGCTGCACGGCTGGATGATGGATGGCGATTCGCTGCTGCCCTGGTCGCTGGAATTGGCACAGGCCGGCTACCGCGTGGTCACCATCGACCTGCGTAACCATGGTCATTCCGGCGGTGGGCCGTCCGGCTACGGCACGCGCGAATCCGACGATGTCATCGACGTGCTCGATGCGCTGCAACCGCGCGGCGAAATCCGCGGGCCGCTGTATCTGTTCGGTATTTCCTACGGCGCGGCCACCGCGCTGTTTACTGCCGACAAACTCGGTCCACGCGTCACCGGCGTGGTGGCGATGGAATCCTTCGCCAATGCCGGGCGCGGTATTCGCGACATGGTGCCGCACCTGCTTTCCAGCCAGCCGCACGGGTGGCGCGGGCGGGCGGTGGCCGCGTATGCGCGCTGGCGCTATGCCGACCAGAATATCGACGCGGTGATTGCAGCGGCCGACACCCAGCTCAAGCTGGACCTGGACCGTGTCGAAGTCGCACACGCCCTGGCCGACACGCGCAGCTGCGTGCTGCTGTTGCATGGCGATGCCGATCAGCACATTCCAGTGGCGCATGGCCGCGCACTCGCCTTGGCCAGCGCGCGTGCACATTACGTCGAGCTACCGGGCGAAAATCATTTGAGTCTGCCGCTACGGCTGGATTTGCTCGGCGGGCCGATCGATCAATGGCTGGCGCAGGTGCAACAAGACCCCAGCCATTGTCCCGCGCCGCAGACGCTGCCCGCTTCCACGCTGGCGGTGGCCAGCCCCCTGGTGGTGCCGCAGAGTTGAGCGCGACAATCGCGGCGCGCTGACGCGCACCATTCGCGCCGATGAAAGCCACACGTATTGCGTGCAGCGCTGCGCTGACTCAGCGCGTCACGACCCACTGCCGCGAACGCATCACGCTGTCGCCGACGAACAACAGCAAGCCCACCCAGATCGCGGCGAAGCCAATCGCGCGCCCCTGGTCGAACGGCTCGTGGAAGAACCACACGCCCAGCAGCAACTGCAGGCTTGGCGCGATGTATTGCAGGATGCCCACCAACGACAGCGGAATGCGCCGCACGCCGTAAGCGAAGCCGATCAACGGCAGCGCCGTCACCACGCCACCGAAGATCAGCATCGCATCGGTGCACAGGTTCCAGCCGCTCAGGAATGCGCCACCATGGCCCTGCTCGCCCCAGGCTGCCAGCAGCGACGCTGGCACGAACAGATACACGCTTTCCACGCCCAGCCCGGCCACCGGATCCACCGCCACCACTTTGCGCAGCAGCCCATAAATACCGAACGACACCGCCAACCCCAACGCGATCCACGGCGGCGCACCGGCATCGATGGTCAGCCACAGCACACCTGCTGCCGCGCACACTACCGCCACCCACTGGGTGCGCCGCAGGCGCTCTTTCAACACCAGCACGCCCAGCAAGACGCTCAGCAGTGGATTGATGAAGTACCCCAGGCTGGCCTCGATGACATGCCCGGCGTTGATCGACCAGATGTACAAGCCCCAGTTGAACGCGATCGCCACGCTGCTGCCGGCCAGCATCCACAGTGCGCGCGGCTGCGCGGCGATGCTGCGCCACCAGCGCAGGCCCGATGTTGCCAGCAGCCATGCCACCACCAGCACCGTGCTCCACACGATGCGATGGGCAATGATCTGCAGCGACGGCACCGCCTTGAGCAGATGCCAATACACCGGCACCAGCCCCCACAGCACGAACGTGGACGCGGTGATCAACAGCCCGCGCCGCGCCTCCTGCGGCGAGACCGTACTCATCGCCGCGCCTTGGCGAAGGTGACCACCAACACGCCCGCCAGGATCACCGCCATCGCACCGATGTCCTGCGCGCTGAAGCGCTCATGGCCCAGCCAGGCGCCCAGGCTCACCGCGATCACCGGGTTGACGTAGGCGTAGCTGCCGGCCAGCGCCGGGCGCACGTGATGCAGCAACCACACGTAGGCGGTAAACGCCACGATCGAGCCGAACACGCAGAGGTACGCCACCGCCAACACTCCTTGCGCGCTCGGCCATGCCTGCGGGCGCTCGCCAATCAGCAAGCCGGTGCTGACCAGCAGCACGCCGCCGCACAGCATCTGTCCGGCGGCGGTCATGAACGGCGAAGGCAGATCGCGGCCACGCGACCACACCGAGCCGAATGCCCAACCAATGGGCGCGATCAGCAGCAACACCAACCCACCCGGCGTCGCGGTCAAACTGCTACCGGCGTTGAGCCACACCACACCCAGAAAGCCGATCACGATGCCCAACCATTCGCCGCGGCTGGCATGCTGCCCGCGCAATGCACCGAACAAGGCCATCCATAACGGCACCGAAGCCACCGCAGTGGCAGCAAGACCGGAGGACACGCTGCGCTCGGCCAACACCACCATGCCGTTGCCCAACAGCACCAACGCCGCGCCCATCAGCGCCACGTTCTTCCATTGCGCGCGCGTGGGCGCAGCCACACCGCGCCAGCGCAACACGCTGTAGAGCACGCTACCGGCGACGATGAAACGCGTGCCGGACACCATCGTCAGCGGCTGCGCGCCACCTTCCAGCGCAAAGCGGATCGCCAGATAGGTCGAGCCCCACACCACGTAGACCAGCAACAAGGCGAGAACAACTAACCCGCTGCGCGCAGGCGCGGCAGCATCGTGAGAGGAAGACATCGGAACAGTGCCAGGCAGTGCAGCGGAAACTTCAATTCTAAAGCACATGCGAAAGCCCACGCCGCACGCCGGTCGCGGTATCGTGCAATTCACACCGCATCCGAGCGTGCATATGCAGCACCGTCTTCTTTGCCTAGCTCTGGCCACATTGAGCGCAGTGGCCAACACAGCAATGGCACGCGCGCCCGAGCCGTGGGAACTCAGCGGACGCAAGCTGATCGAAGCCGGACTGGACGGATCACTCGCGCCAGAAATCACCGCGCCGGAGCGAGCCGAACTCAAGGTCATGCTGTCGGCCAACCGCGCTGGCGCTTATCTGCTTGGCGTCGCCAGCGCCAGCTATCGCACCCAGTGGTGCATGCCGGCGGGGAAAACTGCCGCACCGGATCTGCAGGCGATCATCGCCGATATCGGCGCGCTGCCCGACGCACGCCAGGACGAAGCCGCACCCGGCTTGATCGTCCAGGCGCTGGCAAAGCGCTATCCGTGCAGCGGGGGCGACAAGGGCAAGCGTGCCGGCCTCGGCAAGTAACGCAACATCGGCACGTCGTAGAGCACTCCTATACCTAGGCGTTCAATGCGATAGCGTTGACGACAACGCCAGCATTCGCACCGGAAGCGACGACCAAAGCGTCGCGAGCGGCCGTCCGATGCGCGTGGACAGAACGCAGGATCGCAGCGTACGAGTGGCACGTGCCGCATAGAACAGCTGCGCCCATTTAGCGATCAGCGCAGCCGTTTCGTTAGCTGCTCTTAGACCCTTGATCGAGGGCACGATGCCCTCTCACTCTTGCGCGCTCACTTGCGCGCTGCGTCGCTCTTGGCGCGGATTGCCTTGAACTCCGAGCCGTCCTGCCAGCTCGGCCACTGCCGGCCATTGGCCAGCGCTACGCCCACGTCATAAACCAGCGTTGTATCGTCGGCATGGCCGCTGGCATCCCATTGCGGGGTCCAACGGTCACACGGCTGGTGGTAGCAATCGGCGAAATATTTATCGCGCAATGCCTTGCCGGCAGGGACGCCGCCGTTGAGCATGTCCAAGCCGGGGCCTGCAGTGATTGCCGGCACGCCCATGCGCGCGAACGCAAAATGATCGGCGCGGTAGAAGAAGCCCGCTTCCAGATTCGGGTCCGTCAAATAGCTGCGGCCACGCGCCTTGGCAGCGGTTTCCAGATCGCCTTCCAGCGACACGCGGCCACGTCCCCATGAAGCAATGTCGCGGGTCGGGCCATCGGGGCTGAACATTTCCATGTTGAGCACGGCCACGGTCTTGTCCAACGGCGCCAGCGGATGCGCCGCGTAGTAATTGGCGCCAAGCAGACCCTTTTCTTCGGCCGTCAACGCGATGAAGTACAGCGTGCGCTGCGGCTTGGGACCAGCCGCAAACACGCGCGCCAGCTCCAGCACGCTGGCCACGCCGGTGGCGTTGTCCACTGCACCTCGCCGAATCGTGTCGCCGCTGGCATCGGCCTTGCCGATACCGAACGCATCCCAGTGCGCGGAAAAGATCACCGTCTCATCCGGATGCTGGCTGCCGGTAACTTTAGCCACCACGTTGTGCGTGACCACACGCTCGCGCTTGAGCTTGAAATCCACTGACAACGTCGCATCACCCAGTGCCACCGGCGCGAAATCGCGCTGCTGCGCACGTACTTTGGCTTGTTCGAAATCCAGGCCCGCCTGCTGGAACAACGACACCGCCAGCGCACGCTGCATCCAGCCACGCACCGGCACATGCTGCGCCCTGGCATCGGCATCGCTGCGTTCGATGTCGAACAGTGGCGACATGCCCGAGCTCTGCACCGTGGCCCAGCCATATGCCGCTGGCGCAGTCTCGTGCACGATCAACACACCGGCCGCGCCGCGCCGCGCCGCCTCTTCGTACTTGTAGGTCCAACGCCCGTAATAGGTCACGGCCTTGCCGTCGAATGCGCCCGGCTGCGGCGATTCGAAATCGGCATCGTTGATCAGCACCACGGCGATCTTGCCGCGCAGGTCTACGCCCTTGTAATCGTCCCACTGCCGCTCGGGCGCGCTGATGCCGTACCCGACGAACACCACAGGCGCATTCTTCAGCGCGACCGCCTTCTGCGGGCGTAGGCTCTGCAAGGTCACATCGCTGCCATTGACCAGCGTCTGCGTCTTACCACCGACATGCAGGCTCGCGCGCACCGGCCCATCCACCTGCGCGCGCACCAGCGGCACTGCCTGCGTCCAGCCGCCCTGCTCGCCACCTGGCTCCAGCCCGGCCGCCTTGAACTGTTCCACCAGGTAATCGACCGTGCGTTGCTCACCAGCACTGGCCGGCACGCGCCCCTCGAATTCGTCCGAGGCCAGCAGACGCACATGCCGCGACAACGCCTCGCCATCGATGCCGCCGCCCGGCAGATCGTTGGCGGCCTGCGCCACACCTCCCACAAACAGGCAGGCGGACAACAGCAGGATGCGCATCGGATTCACGGTGAGGCCTTGCAACAAGTAGATGACACATAGTTTACAAGCGCGCAGCCAACGCAGGAGCGCTATGACGCGAGAATGCGTCGATCGCAGGGACGGCGTGCATGGTTGAGGGGCCACAGGGGGGCGGAGAGCGACCTTCGAAACGCACGACGTGCATGTTTGCAATCGTGTCACCACGGACATTGTTGTTGCAGCTGCGTGCCCCATGCGCCTTCCAATTCAAGCCAGGCAACCGCACAGCTTTGAAGAAGATCATCGACGCACTGCCTGGTGCGGTGTCCTCACCGCTTGCGGGACCGTTGGCGGCATGAATGCCGCCATCGAGCCTACAAGGACGTACTTGCGGCGTGTCCCGCAAGCGGCGATGGCACCGCGCACTCGACTGACCGGCTTTGAACAACGTGACAATTCGCTACAGCGTTCAAGAAGAGCTATCAGCCGATCCACGAGCGCTAACGCGTACGCACCGCACGATCCAACCAACAGCCCAGCCCTTGCGCATTGAGCTCGATATCCGTTGCCAGCAACCGCTCCACAGCGGCATCGTCCAACCGGCATCCATGTTGGCGTGCGCGTTCCAAATACAATTCGGTCAACGCCGCCACCATGCAGCGATGCCGGTCCGGACGTTGCGCGCAGCCCAGCGCAATCTCGGTCATCGCATGAATCTGTTCGCCCATCGCCTGCGCCAACGGTGCCGGCGATGCGACACGGCCGTAATGGGTGAGATACATCGCCTCCGGTGCGGCGTCCATCAGGCGCGTAATCGACTGCAGCATCGCCTCGGGCTCGAATTGCACCGGCGAAGAGGTCGGCAGGATGAAGGCACCTCGCGCACTGTCCAGTTGCCGATACGACAGACCGAAAGTATCCCCGGTAAACCAGCTGCGGCTGCGCGCATCCCACACGCACAGATGATGGCGTGCATGCCCTGGGGTATCAATGGTGCGCAGCGCGCGCTCACCCAACATCACGGTGTGACCATCGGCCGCCTCGACCACACGCTCGGCCGGCACCGGCTCGATGACGCCGTAACTGCGCGCCATTTCCGCCTCGCCCTACACTGCGGCGGCACCGGCAATCAGCCGCGTGGGGTCAATCAGATGCGGCGCACCGCGCGGATGCGCGAGCACCTGCGCATTGGGCAGGTGCTGCAACAAGGCTCCTGCACCGCCGGCATGATCCAGATGCACATGGGTCAGGATCAACCACTCTATCTGTGCAGGCACCAGCCCCGCCGCCTGCACTGCGGCCAACATCTGCGGCACCGACAGCGAAGTGCCGCAGTCGATCAAGGCACCCCGTCGCGCTTCGACAATCAAATACGCTGCATCAAATTGCACGCCACCAAAGCCGGTGTCGATGGTGTGGATGTTAAACTCGGCTGTCGCTGTCATTGGCACCCCGCGGCGGCTGTATAGACTGCAGTGTAGGCCCAAGCTTGGCGCCGCTGTCGTGCACCTCGCCACAGGCACAACAGAACGCAGCTGGCCATGGCGACGGCTACGCATGCAGCGTCGTGTTGATCATGCGTCGCGCAATGCGTGCATCGCGGCAAGAATCACGTCCGCATCCACGTGCGCATGCACGCCCGGCAGTTGCACATCGCTCGCCTGCGCGGCCTGTTTCAACCGCGCGATCAATTGCCCAGCATCGCGTGGCGAGGCGAAGCCATCGCTCTGCAACAGCAGTGCACCCGCGCCATCGTTCAACTTGAAGTAGAACTGGCCATCGCTTTCACGATATTGCTTGAACACCGGCAGCGCGATCTTTTCGCCGACCTCGCTCACTGCTGCACCGGCCTGACTGGACAGATCGCGCAGGCCCACTGCATCGCGCAGCTCGGCCAGCAGCGGGGTGGCATAGCGCGCGCGCAGACGTGCACCGCCGGCGCGCAGAATCGCTTCGATCTTGGCCGGCTCTGCCATCAACGCTTGGTAACGTGTGCGCAGCGGTGCAATGTCCTGATCGATCCGTTCGAACAACTGCTGCTTGGCATCGCCCCAGCTAATACCGTCGGCAAATGCCTGCGCAAATGCCGCAGACTCCTGCGGCGAGGCGAACGCCTGATACAGCTGAAACAACGCCGATCCCTGCGTGTCTTTCGCCTCGCCCGGCGCACGTGAATCGGTGAGGATGGAAAACACCAGCTTGCGCAACTCCTCGCGCGGTGCAAACAGCGGAATCGTATTGCTGTAGCTCTTGCTCATCTTGCGGCCGTCCAGGCCCGGCAAGGTGGAGACCTGCTCATCGATCACGCCTTCGGGCAAGGTAAAAAACTCGCGCCCGTACACATGATTGAAGCGCTGCGCAAAATCGCGGGCCATTTCGATGTGCTGAATTTGGTCGCGTCCCACCGGCACCTTCTGCGCATTGAAGATCAAGATGTCGGCCGCCATCAGCACCGGGTACATGAACAAGCCTGCGGTCACACCGGCATCCTCGTCCTCACCGTCGGCGCGGTTCTTGTCCACCGCGGCCTTGTAGGCGTGTGCGCGATTGAGGATGCCCTTGCCGGCCACGCAGGTCAGCAGCCACATCAACTCGGTCGTCTCGGGCACGTCGGATTGCCGGTAAAACCACACCTTGTCCGGGTCCAGGCCGCAGGCCAGCCAGGTGGCGGCGATTTCCAGCGTCGAACGCTGCGTGCGCGCCGGGTCCTGTGCCTTGATCAGACTGTGCAGATCGGCCAGGAAATAGAAGCTCTCGGTATCGGCGTCCGCGCTGGCCTGGATAGCCGGGCGGATCGCACCGACGTAATTGCCCAGATGCGGGGTGCCGGAGGTGGTGATGCCGGTAAGGACACGAGTGGTCATCTGCGTAATGCCAGGGAATCAGCCCTCAAGTTTAGCGGTTCCGCACGCCCGCCATCGCCGCCGCCCCCTGGTCGAAGGCCAGCTTGCGACGCATAAACGCAAAACGGGCCGCACTGGGCGGCCCGTCGTCTGCAATCTGCTCGCCTCTATCGGCAGCAGGATGGCGCATTATCAGGTCTGGTCGCGCAACGACTTTTCGAACGCGCGCACTTCGGTCTGGGCGCGATCGCGATCCCAGCCATACCGCTCCTGCAGCTTGCCTTGCAGATATTCGGCATTGCCTTCGGCAACCTTGAAATCGTCGTCGGTGAGGTCGCCCCACTTTGCCTGGGCCTTGCCCTTCAACTGGGTCCACTTGCCGGAAATGATGTCAGTGTTCATGCGATGACTCCGCTGATGCGGCCTCAATTGACCGTGGCTCCAGATTGACAACGGCGATGTTTGCGACTGATCAACAGGTGTCAAACGATCGATCACGGTACTGAATCGTTGCCGCCTAACATCGGTCAGCATTGCATCACGCGCGGTATTCGGTGGCCACTTTTAATGTGCGATCGCGCACAAAAAAAACGGGCCCTGCGGCCCGTTTTTTTGTTTACATGCGGCGTCAGATTACTTACGCGCTGCGTCTTCCACCTTCTCGCCGGCGCCCTTCACGTCCTTGCCGGCACCTGCGACGGTGTTGCAGCCCGACAGCATACCGACCGACAACATCGACAGCACCAGCAGCACAATTGCACGCTTCATAACAAACTCCTCATAGATAAAGCGGCGCGTCGCCGCAGATCGAACAATTCAACAGGCCACGCAGTGGTGACAGATCAGCACTTACCGTCGCTGCATTTTTCGGCCGTTTTCTCGACCTTCCCACCTGCACCCTGCATGTCCTTACCAGCGCCAGCCACGGTGTTGCAGCCCGTCATCACGCCGGCCGAAAACAGGCCCAGCACCATCAGTGTCAGCAGTCGCTTCATCGCTCGTCCTCGTTGTGTATCGGTGCCAGCGCACCTCGCTTGGCGTCAAATCTGACTGCGCGGCCGTGGATTTGATGTGAACGCGGCGCGCCGCGTTCAGCACTGGATCAATCCCGCATCAGCGTCGACTTGCCGAACAGGCTTTCGACCAGATCCACCGCCAATTCGGCGGTCGCGTTGCGGTTGTCCAGCACCGGGTTGAGTTCGACGATATCCAGTGACCCCATGCGCCCGGTGTCGGCGATCATCTCCATCACCAGCTGCGCCTCGCGGTAGTTGGGGCCACCGGGCACGGTGGTGCCCACGCCCGGCGCGATGCTGGGGTCGAGGAAGTCCACATCGAAGCTCACGTGCAGGTGCGTGTCGGCGCTCATGTCCTGCAGCGCGGCCTCCATGCTGCGCTTCATGCCGGCTTCGTCGATGTAGCGCATGTCGTACACATCGATGCGGTGCTGCTTGATCAGCCGCTTCTCCTCCGGATCCACCGAGCGGATGCCGATCTGCCGCACCTGCTCGGGCAACAACGCCGGCGCACTGCCGCCCAGATGGGTCAGCGCCTCCGGGCCCAGCCCGCACAGGCAGGCCACCGGCATGCCATGCACATTGCCTGACGGCGTCACCTCGCTAGTGTTGAAATCCGAGTGCGCATCCAGCCATAGCACCCGCAACGGCCGACCCTGCTCGCGGCAGTACTTGGCCACCGCCGTGATCGAGCCGATGCCCAGGCAATGGTCGCCACCGAGCATGATCGGCATGCGTCCGGCACGCAGTTCGGCGTAGCTGGCATCCATCAGCGCCTGGTTCCAGGCCACCACTTCGTCCAGATGCCGGTAGCCGGCTTGCGGTGCCTGCCAGGGATTGCGCGGGCCATCCAGATTGCCCAGGTCGCGCACCTCCACGCCGCGGCCGACCAGCGCCTCCTGCAGGCCGGCGATGCGTAGCGCCTCCGGTCCCATACGCGCGCCACGGTGGCCCGCTCCGATGTCGGTGGGAACGCCGATCAAGGAAACCGGCACGTACTGCGTTGCCATGCATTGCTCCAGCGTCGATAAAGCCGCTCAGTCTAGTGGCCCGTCAGCACCGTGACGCGCGGCAGCGCAGCACGGTATGGGCCATGTCCTGAACAGTGCGACCAAGCGCGAGGTTTAGATCTGTCTCTTCGCGCCGCTACCGTGACGTGCCACGACAGTTTGTGGCGCGCCGGACTTTGCCGATCCTGCCTGTGTGACCGCCCAGCTAAGCAACACGGGCGGGCAGCACAGCCTGCTCGGATCCGGGTGGTATGGTGCGCGCCGGCTAGCGCAGCACGCCACGCATGCACGCGTTCAGGCCATCAAGCAATAGGGGGATTTCATGCCGAATAACGCTGTCAACCAGGTCGTCAAGGCTGCCGTGGGCGATGTCCCGCGGGCGTTGCGTTTTTACGATCTGCAGCGTATCGGGCACGAGTTCGCGCAGACCATTGAGCGTGAGCCGGGCATCCGTCTGTTGATGCTTTCCACCGCCGACGGGCGCGCCATTACCGAGCAATCCAGCCTGGATGTGGACGGTCGCCGGCTTGCCGCGATGGCCAATTCGTTCCTGACCCTGGGCGAGACCCTGGCGCGCGAATCCAGTCTGAAAGAGGCCGATTACGCCACCATCAGCACGCGTGCGGGGCAGCTGGTGTTGATCCGCATCCGCGCCGACAAACCGCTCACCCTCACCGCCGTGGGCGGTAGCGACATCAATGCCGCTGCGCTGCTATTCAACGCGCGCGATTGCGCCGGCCGCCTCGCCACCGTGTTGACGCCGCCGCAAGGCTGAGCGCTTGGCATCGTTTGTGCATGCCGCAAGGCACTCATTACTCACCGTTTGTAAGGACAACTCGTGTCAAAACTCAATCTGGAACACCTGCATTCGCTGGCCGGCTTCGTCGGTGCGGCGCTGGTCGATAGCGACAGCGGTATGGCACTGGGCATGACCGGCGGTGCCGAGCTCAACCTGGAATTGGCAGCGGCCGGCAATACCGAAGTGCTGCGTGCAAAGCGCCGCATCGCCGAACAACTCGGGTTGAACGACACCATCGAAGACATCCTGATCACGCTGGCGCGCCAGTACCACCTGCTGCGCCCGCTGGAAAGCAACGGCGCGCTGTTCCTGTACGTGGTGCTGGACCGTGCCAAGGCCAATCTTGCCATGGCCCGTCACGAGCTCAAGGCATTCGAAAAGACCCTCGATTTCGGTTGATGCCAACAATGCGGTGCACGTGCATCGCCTGCTCCAGCCTGCCGGTGCATACCGGCAGGCGTCTTGCTCTTCCAATGCGCCGCCAAGGCGCCGGCTCATGACCACACCCATCAATGCCATGCGGGTCGCTACGGCCGGCCTGGACCTGCTGCACACCACACGCCTGAAACTGGCGTGCTCGCTGCTGCTCGTCGAACGCATCGACGTGCAGTTGGGCGAATGGCCGCAGTACGCAGCCGATGTCGTGGTGCTGGGCCTGGACAGCGCCGATGGCTTGGCCGCCTGGCAGGCACTGCAGGGGCAACCGGTGCGTGTGCTGGTGGTGTCGCGCATGCCGGTTGCAGGTGCGTGGATCAAGCACGGCGCCACCGTGCGCGAACTCAACGAACAGGTGCGCATGCTGTTGTCCTCGCCACACGCCACCCCGGTGGCGGAGCCGGCGTTGTTGCTGCGGCATTGCCGCGGCGAATTCGGCTCCGGCGTGGTGACCCTGCAGCATGCGCAGTTGCAGGTGCGAGTGGACCCGATCCATGGCTGCGTGCAGTTACCGGCTGGCGTGGCGCTGGCCGAGGTGATCGCTGCGCTCGACCGCTCGGGCTGGCACGCCGTGCCCGACCTTGCTGGCACCGCGTTACCGCAACGTCTTTCATTCGAAGCGCTGTTTTTCGCCCTGCCCGAGCATCTGCGCACGGCGCTGCCGGCCGTGGAACCCAGCCGTGCGCTGCAACTGCGCCAGTGGCCGGAGTTGAGCGCAGAGACCAGTTCGCCAGCTCAATTGCTCGCCATCGCCCACCTGCATGCGCGCCCATGGCGCCCGCAGGCGCTGGCCAATGCTTGCAAGCTGCCGCTGCAAACGGTGGAATGCCTGTTCGCCGCTGCACTCGCCAGCGGCCTTGCCCAGACTGCGGAGATTCCCGTGCCTGCAACGCAGCGTCGTCCAGACAGCGGCAACACGCGGTTCTTTTCCTGGGTCGCACGTCGGTTCGGCCTTTCCCTCTTCCAGGCGCAGTCATGAGTCTTCCAGCCAACAAGCTGGTGTTCGTCGGCGGCATGGGCGCGGGCAAGACCACCGCAGTGCGCGCCATCTCCGATGTGGAGCCGGTCAGCACTGAAATGCCGCTCAGCCAGGACGCCTACGGCGACAAGACCTACACCACCGTCGCGCTGGACTACAGCTCGATCGAGCTGGAAGACGGCGAGCTGCTGCACGTCTACGGCGTGCCCGGCCAGAAATACCTGGATTTCATGTGGCCGCTGGTGTGCGACGGCGCGCTCGGCGTGATCGTACTGACCAACGCACGCGACCCGCAGAGGCTCAATGCCACGCTGGAGTTGTTGCGCGAGTTTACGCAGATCGCACCCGACGCCAGCCTGGCGGTGGGCATCACCATGACCGATGAAGTCGAAGATTTCCTAGTGCCGCCATTTCGCGATGCCCTGGTGGCCGAAGGCTTCCGCATCCCGGTCATGCGCGTGGATGCGCGCTCGGCCACCCAGATCACCTTCCTGGTGAAGTCGCTGCTGTCCTATCGCTACACCTCGGCAACCAGCTGATCGCCAGCGCGCCTGGCGCGTGCATGTGCGGTCGACTTGGTGAGTGAAGACAAGGAATCTGGTCACGACGGTGCCTGAAAGGGCGTCACGCGGGGGATGCCGCCTCTAGGGTGGCGGCGACGCGTCCGTTTTCCTTGAAGCCAAAAACACGACTCAATCGCGATACGAATGTGCGGTGCGTCTGACTTATTCAGTATGGCGTGCGGTCAGAAGCCAAGACATCGGGACATTCCCGACATCGCGCAGGACATACCGGCGATAAGTCATCGGCATATGCCGCATGGCGTGCCGGCCCTTGCGTGCCTGTGTTCGCCGCATGCTGGTGATCAGCTTGCGGCAGCGTTGGTGGCGCGTGCCTGCGTCTGTCACTGACTCTGTCGCTGCGTCTTCGTCATCGCGCGGATCCGCTGCGGCTGCACGCTCGCCAACGCAATGGTGCCGGCTAGGGGCCATCGCCACGATCAGATAAAGTAGCGCGATGACAATTGAACTGAAGCCCGGCGGCTTGCTGATCGCCATCGAAGGCATCGACGGCGCCGGCAAGACCACCCTCGCCCGCTGCCTGGCCACCACGCTGGAAACCGCTGGCGCGCGCGTCGTGCTGAGCAAGGAGCCGACCAACGGCCCCTGGGGCACCCAACTGCGCCAGTCTGCCGCCACCGGCCGCCTGAGTGCGGACGAAGAAGCCGAGCTGCTGATCCGCGACCGCCACGAACACGTGGACACCTTGATCGCGCCCGCGCTGGCACGCGGCGACATCGTGATCCTGGACCGCTACTTCCCCTCGATGGTCGCCTACCAAGGCGCCGCCGGCCTGCCGCTGGACGAGCTACTGGAGCGCAACGCCTTCGCGCCGCGCCCGGACGTGCTGCTGCTGCTCGACCTGCCCCCACCCACCGGCCTGGCGCGCATCCGCGCCCGCGGCGATGCGCCCAACCACTTCGAAACCCAGGACAACCTGGAACGCTGCCGCACCATCTTTGCTGGGTTGGAATTGCCAGGCAAACACGTGGTGGACGCCAGCGCCGATGCCGACAGCGTGCTACGCCAGGCCCACGCCATCATCGTAGCCGCATTAGCCGACCGCCTGAGCGGCGATGCAGCGCATGCAGACTCCGGCAAGGCCGCGCTGGAACTGCTATCGGCCGGCCGCCCGGCCTGATCTGCTACACGTGCTGTCGCGCGAAAACATCGCGCGATGCGAGTGGTGAAGCGTTTGCAAGCAACTTAGCGGAACACGCTTAGGGCACGTTGCTCAACGCTTCTCGCGTTGGAGAAAGAGCCATGGCTTGCACGCCTTGAAGCGCGTGCGCTGAGATGCTCGCGTCACAAACACAGGCCGCGCAACAGAACAGGTTTGAGGTGAGGGGGGGTAAGGCAGGCCACCGTCCCGACGCACGCGCCCGCTTTTCAAACGCTGCGCACGATAAGGTCCGTTGGAGGAGATGGCGGCAGGCAACACGCTCACCGTGCTTGGCGCCGCTGACCGAACAATCCGGCACACTGCAACGCGTGCTCGAACCGCAGCACACTCAACCGTGATTGCCACGTGCGCGTGGATGAAGATGGTGCCGGCACCCGGATTCGAACTGGGGACCTACCGCTTACAAGGCGGTTGCTCTACCAACTGAGCTATGCCGGCGAAGGCAGGCGCATTGCGCGCCGGTGCGCATTCTAGCGCAGCGCGGCGCAATCTAGCGAACGCTGACGCGCGGCCCCGGCAGCACCTTGCAAGGCGCTGGTGGCCGCGCTGCTGCGCACATCGATCCACCACCGCGATTGCCCGCTGCCGCTGGGCACCAATTGCGCTGGAAACCCTGCGCCAACCAGGCTGGCCTGGCGCCGCTCGGCGCGCTCGCGGCTCTGGTACTGGCCAAGCGCCACGGTGTTGTCCTCGCCCTGTGCGATCACGTAGTAATCGCCCATACCAGCGGCGGCAATGCGCTTGACCAGGGCCTGCGCAGCCGCGCGGTCACCCACGTTGGGCAACATCACCCGAAACGTGCTGACGCCAGCGTCCTTGTCCTCGCGCACAGTGGCGCGACTGGCCTGCCCACGCACGCGCGCCAGCGCCGCATCGGCATCGGCGCGTGCCGCGAATGGTCCCAGGCTGGCGCAGCGCTCCGGTGCAGGCACAGGCGGTGGTGACGTGGTTGGCGATGGTTTTGCAGCCGCAGCGGCGACGCTTTCGGCGGGCTTTGCAGCAGCTTTTGTCGTCGGCGACGTCTCGGCTGCGGCACGCGGCGCCTCCACCGCGATGGCGGAGGCAGCAGTCGTCGATGCAGAGGTGGCAGTGGATGTATTAGCGACTGGCGACGCGTTTGGCGTTGCTACCGATGCGGACATAGGTGTCGATGCTGATGCTGTCGAAGCCGCGGCGGCCGACGCAGTCGTTCCACCCTCTGATGGTGATGGTGATGGTGATGGTGATGGTGATGCCAATCCCGCACTCGCCGCAGCGGGCACCGCAGCACCGGTCACCGTCGGCAGCAACTCCAGCCGCGCGACACCGGTCGGTTGCGGCGGCGCCGGCGGTGGTGCTGGCGGCGGCTGCAAGGCCCACCACAACGCCACCCCGGCATTAAGGACGATCAAGACGACGATGAGCGCGCGGACATACATGCGCCGATTCTACGTGGACGCCGCAGCGGTCGCCCACGTCGCCAGACCGTCCAGCACCAACGCAGCGCGGAACGTGGCAGCGGGCAACAGCGGTAGCAGCGGCGGCGCGCCACCCCCATGGACGAGCAGCCGCACCGGCATGCCCAGGCTGCGTTGCGCGTGCTGCAGGCTGCGCTCGATCAGCGCGACCGCCGCGCCGTCGCAGCCGGAGGTCAACGCATCGTCGGTGTCGGTGGCCAGCTCGACGTAATCGCCGCCGCTGACCGGCAGCTGCACCGCGCGCGCATGCAGCGCTTCGCGCATGGTGGTCGGCGAGGCGGCGATGCGGCCGCCGTGATGCAGGCCATCGGCGCCAAGCACGTCGATGGTCAATGCGGTGCCCACGCCGGCCACCAGCACCGGCGCATTGCCCCGCGCACCCAGCAGCGCCAGAAAACGGTCCACGCCGAAACGGCTCGGATCAGCGTAGGCGATGCGGATGCCGGCGCATTCGGCGGCGGTCCGCACGATGCGCACCTGCGCAAAGCGCTCCTGCAGGCAGGCGATCATGCGTTGCGTCAGTGCCGGTGCGGCCACGCTAGCAACGTGCGCGATACGCCCGGACGGCAGCGCTGCCAGCGCGGCCGCATCCATGGCTTCGGCGCCATGCGCCCATGCCTGCACCTCGCCGGCACGGTTGCCGTGCAGCGGCGCGTACTTGAACCGCGAATTTCCCAGGTCGAACAACCACTCGCTCATGCAGGTCTCACGCTCACTTCTCCGGAGTGGAACAGGCGCACCGTGTCGCCCAGTTGCACACGCAAGGCGCCGTCAGCCGCCAGGCCAAGCGCGACGCCACCATGCCGGGTGCCGGCCTCTTCAACCTGCACCGCACGCCCACTCAGGACATCCAGGTCTGCATAGCGCTCCAGGAACGGCGCCAGCCCCTGCGCCTCGAACAGGTCCAGTGCCGGCAGCAAGCCGGACAACACCGCCGCCGTGACGCGGCCGCGCGACACCGGGCTGTCAGCCAAGGTATCCAGATCGATCCACGGCTGGTCGATGCTGGCCGCTGCTGCCGCCGGCATGTGCACGTTCAAGCCCAGCCCGATCACCGCACGCGCGTTGCCGGCCATTTCGCCGCCACCCTCGATCAACAGGCCGCCCAGCTTGCGCTCGCGTGCCAGCAAATCGTTGGGCCATTTCAGGCCGACATCGGCGAACCCGCAACCACGCAATGCTTCAGCCACTGCCACCCCGATAGCCAGGCTAAGGCCGGCCAGCTGGCCCAGCCCGCCACTGAAACGGCGCGACGCAGACAAGTAGATGTGCGCGCCCAGCGGCGAGGTCCACTGACGGCCGCGCCGGCCACGGCCGCCGGTCTGGCGCTCGGCCAGCAGCACCGCCACGCCGTGTTCGGGCGCCGGCTGCGCCAGCAAGGTGGTATTGGTGGATTCCAGCGTCCAGGCCACGTCCAGCGCAGCGAGGCCGGCTGCCGCATCCGGTGCCATGCCGGCGCGAATGCGCGCCGCGTCCAGCAGATCCAACGGCGTGGCCAGCCGATAACCATCCCCGGCCCGTCCTTCGATGTCGACACCCGCCGCGCGCAGATTCTGGATGCGCTTCCACACCGCCGCGCGGGTCAAGCCGGCATCGCGTGCAAGCGCATCGCCGGACCGCCGGCCACCGGCGAGTTTGGCCAGCAGGGCACGATCATCCACGGCTGGGACACGCAATAAGGGGTGAGATGGCAGGAGCTGCGGCATGCGTAGAAGAACGCCCTACATGCTTGACGGGCCGTCCGGGGGACGCGCGTGACGCAGCATCGGCGTGCCAGACGAAGCGTGCCGTCGGGTTGATGGCCGGCAGCAAACAGGGGGCATGCTGCGGCTGGCCATCACGCGCGTCGGACCAGTAGTGCCCCGCGGCACCTGCGCCGCAACGCTGGCCGCCGGCGCCTCTCATTTCAAAGTGCATCACACGCCCAAAGTCCCCGAATCCATCCGCCAAAGTATGCGCCAAGCCCTCCCGGGCGCCCAGCGCGGCTTGCGTGAGGGAGTGAAAAGCGCGTTATGATCGGCGACTCACGCCGCTTGCCCTGGATGTGGACGATGCGCCGAATCACGGTTTGCCTGCTCATGCTGTTGGCTCCGCTTGCCGCACTGGCATCGGACAAGTTCGTCGACGGCGATAATGAGAGCTGCGTCAGCACCAACTCGGCCGCACGCGGCAGAACACCGGCCCCCGAGGCGGCACCGGCACGCACCACCCCGCACAAAGCCGCGCCCTCCACCAATGGCGGTGGCGGTGGCAGCGATGGCGATTCGTTATTCCCACGCATGCGCACCATGCCGCGTTGGCACAGTTTCCTGCCGGGCATGTTCCGCTGATCCAGTGGTTAACGCGCTGGCTGCGCCGGACGCCTCCCGACATTGCTGATGCGCTCTGGCAACCGCTGTGCAGCAATTGCGCATGGGTCGCAGCGCTCGATCCGCCTCGCCAACAACGCCTGCGCGCAGTGACCGCGCAATTCCTGCATCAAAAAACCATTTCGCCCGTCGACGGGCTGCAGCTGCAACCGCACGATCAGCTCGTGCTGGCTGCGACCTGCTGCCTGCCACTGCTGGAAATAGGCGCCTCTGGTTGGCGTGGCTGGTCGCAATTGATCGTGTATCCGGATGCGTTCCGCGTGCAGCGCTCGCACATGGATGCTGCCGGAGTGATGCACGCGTGGGACGACGCCCTGATCGGTGAAGCATGGGAGCAAGGTCCGTTGATCGTCAGCTGGGCTGATGTGCAAGCCGATCTGGATGACCCGCAGGCGGGCTTCAACGTGATCGTGCACGAAATGGCGCACAAGCTCGATGCACTGGATGGCGCGCTCGACGGCACACCGCCATTACCACGCGATGCGCAGCGGGCCTGGGCCCGGGATTTCCAGCGTGCCTACGATTTTTTTTGCCAGCGCGTCGATGCCGGCGAAGACACCGAGATCGACCCGTATACCGCCGAGGCGCCGGAAGAATTCTTCGCGGTGGTCAGCGAATATCACTTCTCCGCACCGCATCTGCTTGCACACGCGATGCCGCAGGTCGCTGCGCACTTGGAACGTTTTTACGGGCCCTCACCGTTTGCAGCTTCAGTGCAGCGTTGAGTGTGCTGCTGCACTAGCCGGCGTCGCTGTCGCTTTGGCAAACGACACGTACAGCCGTCGCTTGAAACACTGCCGCCGCATTGAAACAAAACCACCGTCATGTTCTGCACATGTTCTTTCGTGCGCTTGGTCGCTCTGCGAATTCACACCAATCCAAGATCGCGTGGTTTGGCGCCGGGGAACACCCGCTCCAATTGCGCTGGCGACAGGCCCCACATGCGAGTCAGCAGCCCGCCAAACAGACTGCGGTAATTGTTGAGCACCGGGTAATCGCGGTTCTGCAGCAGCTGCGCCTGTTCGACCGCCACTTGTTCGCCAGCGATGCGGCCGCCGTGCACGCCTCCGCCCAACACCCAGTACGTGGTGCCATGGCCGTGATCAGTGCCCTTGCTGCCGTTTTCGCGGAAGGTGCGTCCGAACTCGGAGATCACCACCACCACGGTGTCGTTCCATGCCGGCCCCAGCGCATCGGCATAGGCGGCCAGCCCTTCGCCGAGATTGCGCAGGTTGTTGGCCAAACCACCTTCCACACTGCCTTGGTTGGCATGCGTGTCCCAACCACCGACATCGACAAAGCCCAGGCGATAACGCTCGCGCATCAAGGTCGCCATGCGCCGGGTTTCGTCGGCAAAGGTGCGTGCGCTAGCGGCGCCGCGGCCGGCCTGCTCCATCTCTTCGCGCAGCTGCGCGGTGACCTGCTGACGCAATGCAAGACCATCGCGCGCAGCGGCGGCCAGCGGCGTGCTGTCGTACATCTGCGACAGGATCTGCGCCTGCCGCGCATCCAGCCCACCTTTGCCGATGCTCCGCAACGACACGTTGGGTAAATCGCCGCCGCCTTGAAACGTCAGCGGCAACGAATCGGTAAACGCGATCGCCGACACTCCACTCAGCACACCCGACAGGCGCGCCATGAACCCGGAGCGGTAATCGCGATGCTTGCCCGCCTGGCCGGATTCGATATCGTCCTGGGTTTCGAAGTGACTGCGCGACAGATCGTCGGTGCCGGCGAACGGCACGAAGGCCACTTGCTTGCGTTCCCACAGCGGCAGCAGCGTATCGCGCACCACCGGGTTGAGACCCCACTGCGCGTTCAGTGCCATAGCGCTGTTTGGATTGGCGGCATCTGGCCGCGCAATCGCCAGGCTCGGCCGCGACTGGTAATAAAAATCGCTGCTATGCGGTACCAGCAGGTTATTGCTGTCGTAGCCACCACGCAGAAACACCACCAGCATGCGCGCGCTATCGCGTGGCGCAGCGAACAGACGACCGGCCCACGGCATGCTTGCAGCGGCTGCAGAGGCAAGCAGAAATTGACGTCGTTGCATGGTGTACTCCCGCGGCGATGACCGCTTGGCATTCGTTAGATCGTTGGATTGGTGGTTTGAATCTGCGCGCATTGAACCGTTGGCGCTGCATCAGCGCAGCTGAATCGATGTCGTGATGTCGTTGCGTCAGCGATAGTTGAAGTCAGGCGACGACAGCAAAAATCCATTCCATTCGGCAGGCGAGCGCGCTTGCGTCAGTGCCTGCTGGGTGGCGGCAGACAGCGAGGGCGCCAGCCACCGATACGAAGGGCGCGTGTCGATTTGCGTCACTGCCGGAATCGGCGTGTCGTTGTCGCCGTCCAGACGAAACAATTGCTTCGGTCCGCCACCGATCGAACGCGCCACTTCAAAGCGCCGCGCCAATTGCCCGGAACTGGTCCACGCCTGCGACTGCAGCGACCAGCCGTCAGGCGTGATGCGTCCGAACAACGGCTCGCCGAGCTGCTGCACCCAACTGGCCATCGGCGCAGCATTGATCACCGCTTGATCCTCATACGCCACCCGCATCGCCGACACCACAAACCGGTTCGGGTCTTTGAATTTGCGCGGTTGCGCCTGCGCAAACTCAGGCGACGCCAGCATGGTTTGCATTACCTTGGTGATATCGCCATCGCTGCGCTGGAACGTGTTGGCCATGCGCGTCACCAGCGCGGCGGGCGGCGTGTCGCTGACGAAATACTCGGCCAGGCGTTGCGAAATGAAATGTGCGCAGGCCGGTTGCCGCAACAACAGCTGCACGGCGCGCTCGATCTCATCCAGACCACCTCCGGCGATGTGCTGACCAAGCAGCATCTTGTCGCCGGGTTGATGGCGCGCCGGATTGAATTCGAACAAACCCTTGCGCACGACCTGCGCCTGTCCTGGCGCTGCGGGTGGCAACGGCGGTGCGCCGTTGGCCTTGATCGCCACCAGGCCTGCGCCGGTAAGGATCAGCGCCAGCTGCTGCACATCCTGCTGGCTGTAGCCACCATGCACACCCAGCGTGTGCAGTTCCATCAACTCGCGTGCGTAGTTTTCGTTGACCTTGCCCTTGGCGTTCTTGGCGTTGTCCAGGTATTCCAGCATCGCCGGGCTTTCCAGCGTCGCCATCACCAAGTCGGCAAACTTGCCGGTGGCATTCGGGAGAATCGCGTTTTCCATGTAGTCGGCGGCCATCCATTTCACACGCGCCTTGTCGGCATACACGCTGAAATGATTAAGCCAGAACCACACCAGTTGCTCACGCAGCTGATCCGTCGCGTACACCGCGCGCAGCAATTGCGCCTGGCGCGCCTGCACCAACATCTGCCCGCCGCGCGCCTGCCAGTCCTTCTTCAGGGCAACCTTTTCATCGCCATCGGGCATGGCCTGCAGGCGGAGCTTGTCGGCCTCGTATTGGGTCAGCAAATCCACCAGCGGGGTGTGCAACCCATCGAAGCGCTGCAGCTGTGCCCGCACCGGCGCGGGCAACGCCCCGTCATCGCTGGGCTGCAGTAACAGCGCACCGAAGCGTTTGGGGCCAAGCCGCGTCAGTTGCGTCGCGCTGTTGCCATCCACGCCGTAGGTGGCGCGTTGCAGCCAGCGTGTCTGTGCTGGTGTAAGCGGTGATTCGGCAGCCGTGCAATTGAGCGCGCAGACGCTGCCAATCAATAGCGGCAGCGCGCGCCATCCACGCCAGTGCCGCGCGTGCGCCGCACGCGTTTCCATGCGCCCTGCCTGGCTAACTTGCTCGAACATGCGGCCCTCCATCGCAACGGCTTACCGACCCAGTATGGGTAAGCCAACGCATGAGCGGTTAAACGGTTGTCGGAAGGTCTGCGGGCATTGACCAGGTGTTCATCGGGCCACTCCCGATGGTCACAGTCCCGGCGGCAGGGTCACGTCGAAGCGGGCGCCGCCCAATTCCTGCGAGCGCACCACCTGCAGTTCGCCACGGTAGGCCTTGATCAGATCCTGCACGATCGACATGCCGATGCCATGCCCTTGCACGCGCTCATCGCCACGCACACCGCGCTGCAGGATTTTGGCCACGTCTTCGGGCGCGATGCCGGGACCATCGTCTTCCACCGACAGGATCAACCCGGCACGACGGCTACCGGTGGTGGGGCCTGGTTGTGCGGTCAGCAGCACGCGGCTACGCGCCCACTTGAAGCCGTTTTCCAGCAGATTGCCGAGTAGTTCCTGCAAATCGCCCGGCTCGCCGTGAAAACGTGCTTCGGGCGAAATATCGAATTCGCACAACACGCCCTTGACCGAGTACACCTTCTCCAGACCACGCACGATTTCTTCGGCGGTCGGCTCGATCGGAAGCGGTGCGGCGAACAACTTGTGTCCGCTGGAAGCCGCGCGTGCTAGCTGATAAGACACCAGATCGTTCATGCGGCGCAGCTGCACATCCATTTCTTCGTGCAGATCGCGCTCGGATGCACCGCTGTCCAATTGCGTGCGCAACACGGCGATGGGTGTCTTGAGGCTGTGCGCCAGATCGGCCAGCGTATTGCGCTGACGCTCCAGGTTGTCGCGTTCGCTCTCGATGAAGGCATTGATGCTGTCGGTCAGCGGCTCCAACTCGCGCGGATGCTGCTCGCTCATGCGCTGGATCTCGCCGCGCTGCACCTTGGTCAGTTCATTGATGACACGCCGCAGCGGGCGCAGGCTCCATTGCAGGATGAAAGCCTGCAACACCAGCAACACCACACCGGCGCTACCGAGATAGAACCACACCGCACCACGGAACACGCGCAGCTGCGCGCCCATCGAGCGCGCATCTTCCATCACATAAATGGTGTAGGGAATCTCGCCGCCGTGTTCGCGTTCGACGTAGCTCACGCCCAGGCCGTAGCGATAGAGCTGGCCCAGGCTGCCGTCGATCTGGGTCATTTCCAACGGGCCGATGAACTCTTCCTGGCGCGGCTCCAGCATGCGGCCGTGCGGAATATTCGGGCCTTCGGCAGACATCGAGGTCCAGCTTTCGTCCGGGCGCACCACTTCGACGTACAGCCCGCCGCCGGGAACGTCAAAGCGCGGGTCGGGCGGTTGTCCTCCGATGTACAGCGAGCCATCGCGTACGAAATCGATATTGGCCGCATACGCGGAGGCGTAATTCTTCAGCCGCTCGCGCAGATTCTTTTCAGCGGTGTCGGCAAACGCCACATCCAGCGCGTACCCCGCAAGCGCAAGGAAGGCCACCAGACTGAGGCTGGCGGCCAACAGCTGGCGGGCCTGCAACGAGCGCGGCCGCCAGCGTCTATACCACTTGGAGCGGCCCGACACCCTGTCTTCCTGTTTGCCGACGCGCGGACTCAGCCTTCGGTACGCGGAATGGCGAAGCGGTAGCCGCGACCACGGACGGTTTCGATCGGCTTGAGCTCACCATCGGGATCGAGCTTCTTGCGCAGGCGACCGATAAACACTTCCAGCACGTTCGAATCGCGGTCGAAGTCCTGCTGATAGATGTGCTCGGTGAGGTCGGCCTTGGAGACCAATTCGCCGGCATGCATCATCAAGTACTCGAGCACCTTGTACTCGTAGCTGGTCAGGTCGACGTTGGCGCCGTTGACGCTCACCGTCTGTGCTGCCAGATCCAGCGCGACCGGGCCGCATTCAAGCGTAGGCTTGCTCCAGCCAGCCGCACGCCGCAGCAGCGCGTTGACGCGCGCCAACAACTCTTCGACGTGGAACGGCTTGACCAGATAATCGTCGGCGCCCTGCTTCAGGCCTTCGACCTTGTCCTGCCAGCTCGAACGCGCGGTCAGGATCAGCACCGGAAACTTCTTGCCTTCATCGCGCAGGGCTTTGATCAGCTCCATGCCCGACATTTTAGGCAAGCCAAGATCAATGATGCCAACATCGAACGGCACTTCACGGCCCATGTAGAGACCTTCTTCGCCGTCCTGTGCAGCGTCGACCGCAAAGCCTTCGCGCTTCAGACGCGCCGCAAGGGTTTCGCGCAGCGGAGCTTCGTCTTCGACCAAAAGGATACGCATGCACTCTCCCTAGTTACGTTGTCGGCCAGCGGCCGGGGAATTTATAAGACTTAACGCAGAACTATCTACGTTTAGTGGTTATCGTCGCGTGGTGGCGCGTCCGGTGGTGGCAAGTTACGCGGCGGCGCGGCCTGCGTTTGCTCCGGCTCGTACACGGTGTGCACGCGTCCGTCTTTCATGTACTTGACCCGATTGAGGTTGCCGCCATCGAACGGCACGCGCTCAGCGCCCAGGATCTGTCCACCGGTAGACCGTTGTACGTGTCGAATGGTGTCCGACAACGTGCGGCTATTGCCGCGTGCCGAAGGCGGCAACGCTTCGCGCCCGCTCTGCACCATCGGGTAGCCCTGGCCCCAGGCCGACGGCGCGGCCACGGCAACCCAGAGGGTAACCAGAGCAACTTGGCGAGCGCGGCAGAGCAATTGGGTCACAAACGAATCCTAGCGAGTTGTTCAGGAACATTCAAAATTCGTGAAATCGACCAGGTGTTAGTGGTGGTCGAGCGTCGGAATCGAGCCAAATTCTTGATTTTGTGGGGTGAATCCGATCTGAACTTTTTTAGCTCCGAGTTAACGGCGTTCAGTGAAATGAATATTGCCGGGCCTCGAAGCCACGATGGGCGGGGGTTTGTGGCAAATGCACCCGCTCCAAGGAACCCCGAAACCATCGATAACCCGGCAGCCCGTTCAGGAATGCAAACAGTGGGCCAACGTTAGGCGACCACCCGCCAGGGACGCGTATCGGTACGCTGCAGCGCCTGCTCGACCAACTGCCAACCGACCCCCGGACGATGTGCGCCTTCGCTCAACACCTGCCGGAACGCCCGACCGCCGGGCTGGCCATGGAACAGGCCCAGCACGTGCCGCGTCATGTGCTTCAAGGCCAGACCTTGCGCTAGCTGCGATTCCACATACGGCCGAAATGCGCGTAGCAAGGACTCGCGCGGTTGCTCGGGCTGCTGGTTCAAGGCAGCGTCCAGACAATGCAGAACGTACGGGTCGTGGTAGGCCGCGCGGCCGAGCATGACGCCGTCGGTGTGCTGCAGATGCGCCAGTGCGGTGTCCACGGCCGTAATGCCGCCGTTGAGCACCACCGGCAGGCCGGGCCGCTCCTGCTTGAGCCGGTAGGCCCAGTCGTACCTCAGCGGCGGCACTTCGCGGTTTTCCCTTGGCGACAGGCCCTTGAGCCAGGCGTTGCGGGCGTGCACCACCACCATCGCCGCGCCGGCCGCGACCACCTGGTCGACAAAGCCGGCGAACACCGCGTGGTCGTCATCGTCGTCGACGCCGAGGCGGCATTTGACCGTGATAGGCAGGTGGGTGGCGGCGCACATGGCAGCGACGCACTCAGCCACCAGCGCCGGCTCGCGCATCAGGCAGGCGCCAAACCGCCCGGCCTGCACGCGGTCGGACGGGCACCCGCAATTGAGATTGATCTCATCAAAGCCCCACTCCTGCGCGATCGCCGCCGCCTGCGCAAGCAAGGCCGGATCGCTGCCGCCCAGTTGCAGCGCCAGCGGATGTTCGACCACATCGAAGCCGATCAAGCGCGCGCGATCGCCGTGGATCACCGCGTTGGCGTGCACCATCTCGGTATATAGGCGCGCCGATGGCGCCAACAGGCGGTGGAAGACGCGGCAATGGCGGTCGGTCCAATCCATCATCGGAGCGACGGACAGGCGCAGGGAGGCGGCGTAGCGATCGGCGGAAGCGGTCATCGACGAAGTGGCCGCAGCGAGCAGCCATTAGAATGCGAAGCAGGATCAACAGCTTACACGGCGTCGATGAATCTGCGGCGGTGCGGAGTGGCAGGCTGGGGCGGCTGCCTTTCGGAGTTAGCTGCGGGATCGCCTACTCGCTGCGCCAGGTGATCGACCCTATCAGTCGGCCGAATGCGAGCATTGCGCGCGATTGTGGATGGTGCTGGTGACGCGCTTCAGCCGCCAGCATCGCGGTTGCGTCCTACTGTCGGAAGAGGCGAACAGCATCGCGTTGACGCTGTTTTCGTTTCACTCACTCGCCAAGCGCGAGTGGTAACGGGAGGCATCGCTGCAGGATGCGCGGTGCCTGTCTGCGTTCGCCTCTGCGGCGAACGCGGTGCATCGTCAATGACACGTGGAGCTTTCCAAGTCCAGCGCCGCAGTCACCGCTGCGCCTGGACGAACCCGGAACTTATGGGTTACGGACACCAACACGCTCTTCGGCGCTCAGCGGCTTGCCGAGGGCGTGGTACGAGGCGACCAGCGTGATCAGGGCAGTGCCCATGACCGTGTAGAAGCTCCACGACTTGGCCAGTACGTGCACCTGGCCGAAGACCAGTGCGACCACGGCAGTAGCGGTGCACAGCACCATGGCCAGCAGAGACATCAAAAAAGGGATGGAAGGATCGAGCTTCATGGTCCGGGGGTTCCAGGGTGCGATGCGATAGCTGCAGCATCGGCGTTCCCGGCGCTTTCTTGAACTGTTTTCTGCGCTTTTTTTCAGGCAATTTCGAGCAGGTCAGCAAGCACTCAGTTTTCTGTCAAAGCCTTGGCGCGCAAGGGGTTGCGTGTCGGAAAACTCCCGACGCAATGGTAGAAAAATCGCCACCCGCGCCAGAGTTACAACGCGGCTGTGGCGGAAAACCGGCGGGGCTGCACGAGGCGATTTGTGGCCTGCCGCAGGTGCGGCCTCTGACGTTGTGTCGGTTGCGGTTCTTCTGGGCGATGCAGTGGGGTGCGTTAGCGAAAGAGAGCGGTAAAGCTCGGAAGTCGTCGCCAGGCTCAGGCAAGAAACGTGCAGGTCACCGGCTTGGCGCCGCGCTTCCAGGCGCTTGCCGGGACTAGGCTGTCCTTGGGCTGTCTTGACGATGGCTGAGGCCGCCGATGTGGAGAGAAGCCGGGGATGCGCTGCCAGGCAATGACTCAACCTGCAGAAGGCCTGGAAGGTGCACCTGGGTCTGCCAACGCTGAGCTAAGTCCGACAAGAGCTCATGAGCGACAGCCTATGCCGCGCAGCGGGCAGCAGCGGCCAGACGGGTCTGGCGCCGGCATGGACCAACGCGAAGCGGAACACCGGGGCGCTTGTAGGCCGATGACCAGCGCACGAAGCACGCGGGCCTAGCCAGCAAGCGAGATCAGCACGCTCAGCGCGCCGGAGCGGTGGCGAATTCGCCGCGTTGCAGCTTGGTCACGTCGTTGCCCTGCCCGTCCTTGAGGCTGAGGTCTGCGCCCTTGGCAGCCAGGTCCTTGAGCACGTCGGTACGTTGGAACAGCGCCGCATACATCGCGGCGGTCTGGCCGGCGTTGTTGCGCTGGTCGGGCGCACAGTCGGCCTGCATCAGGCGCTTGGCGATGCCCAGCTCGCCCTTGAAGATGGCGCCCATCAGCGCGGTATTGACACGCTTGTCCTGCGCACAGGGGTCGGCACCGGCGCTGAGCAGTTGCTCCACTGCCGGGCGCTGGCCGTGGTACGCGGCGAGGATCAAGGCGGTATAGCCCTTCTCGTCGCGGGTATTGAGGTCGTAATGCGAGCGAATGAATTCCGCCAGCATGTCCTGGCGACCTTCGCGCGCGGCGTCGAAGAAATACTCACGCAGTTGCAGCTTGATCTGCTCAGGTGTGGCGGTAGCCGTTGCGTTGACGGCGGGTGTGGATGCCGGCGAAGCAGCATTGGCAACTGCAGACAGGCTGCCAAGCATCAAAAACAATACGGTGCGCATGGGGATCTCCCGAAACTAACGACGACATCGCGGCGCAGACTGCGATGTCGTCGGGCGGATCAGTCCTGCAGGCTGGAGGCCAGCTGCTTGACGCGCGACAGGTCGCCCCTGGCCACGCGGGTAACGCCGGTGCCGTACTCGGGGTCGGCCTTGTACAGGAACGACAGCATCAGGTGCTTGCTTTCGGTATCGGTGGTGGCCAGAGACTCGCCGAAACTCTGCACCAGATCAGCACGATCCTTCTTGCTGTAGGAGCGGTACAACTCGCCGGCCTGCTTGAAGTTCTGCTCGCGGGTGATCTTGGCCTGCTGGGTGGTGCCCGACAGCGGCAGTTCGCTATAGCGCGCAGCGGTGTCCTGCGGACGCGGCTGCAGACGGCTCGGCTCGTAGTTCACTCCGCTGGTGGTCTGGCCGATATTGCCCTGCCCATCCTGATTGCCGTTGTTGACCGCCACACGTGGACGGTTAACCGGCAGGCTCAGGCCATTGGCACCGATGCGATACAGCTGCGTATCGGCATAGGAGAAAATACGGCCCTGCAACAAACGATCTTCAGACGGCTCGATACCCGGCACCAGATTGGCCGGGGCCATCGCGACCTGCTCGGTCTCCTGGAAGAAGTTGTCGACGTTCTTGTTCAACACCATCTGGCCGACCTTCTGCTCCGGCACGTCCGGCCAGATCTTGGTGGCGTCGAGCGGGTCGAAATCGAACTTGGACAGGTCTTCCGGCTTGAGCACCTGTACGTACAGGTCCCACTTCGGGTAATTGCCCTTCTTGATCGCATCAACCAGATCGTTGGTCAGGTGGCTGTAGTCCTTGGCCTGCACGGCGGCGACCTGCTTGGGATCGAGATTCTTGATGCCTTGCAGCGTCTTCCAATGGAACTTGACGTAATGCACTTCGCCCTGCGCATTGACCAGCTTGTAGGCATGCACGCCATTGCCGTCCATGAAGCGATAGCCAGCCGGCGTGCCCTCGTTGGAGTACAGCAGCGTCAGCGTGCGGGTTGCTTCGGGCACGTGCGAGAAGAAATCGAAGCGACGCGAATCGTCGTCCAGGTTGGTGCGCGGGTCTGGCTTGAACGCATGCACCATGTCAGGAAACTTGATTGCATCGCGAATGAAGAACGTGGGGAAGTTGTTGCCGACCAGATCCCAATTGCCTTCGCTGGTATAGAACTTGGTGGCGAAACCATGCGGGTCGCGCAGCGTTTCCGGCGAATGATTGCCGTGCACCACCGAGGAAAAGCGCACGAAGACCGGAGTTTTTTCGCCAGCGCTGAAGACCTTGGCTTTGGTCAGGTTGGACAGATCGGCGGTGGCAGTGAACTCGCCTTTGACGCCGGTGCCGCGCGCATGCACCACCCGCTCCGGGATGCGCTCGCGATCGAAGCGCTGCAGCTTCTGAATCAGCTGGACGTCTTGCAGCAGGGTCGGGCCGTTGGGGCCTGCCGTCTGCGAATTCTGGTTATCACCGACCTTGGCGCCATTGTCGCGGGTCAGAACGGATTGGGCGAAGACCGGCGGGGCGATCAACGTCGGGGCTAGCAGGGCTAGCACCATGAGGTGTCCAGGGCGCATGGCGTCAGCTCGTTTGGGGGAGCCTGAATCATGGCGAGCAGGCAGAAGCGTGAGAAGTCGTTAGTTATGATCGCTGCGATAGGGGAACGTAATGATGACTGCGTTGCGTGATATGCATCGCCAAATTTGCGGGCAGTGGGTTGCAGATAGCTCCAGCAATGGGCGTCTGCATGCAGCATCCGCATTTGGTTTTGCATGATCTGAGTTCCGATCGCTCTCAGCGAATGCGGCGCTGCAAGGACGATGCCCAGCATGAATGATGCACGTCACCTCTACACGCATGCGCGATGCAGTCCTGGTCAATGCATGAAGCAATCGGCTGCGGGGCATGCAATCCGTGGGATCATCGAATGGTGCAGCTGCGCCATCGCGTGGTGCAGATGTGGAGCGACCAGCCACGCTCTTTGTGTTGCTGCACAACGCGGCGCTGGATTGCACCGCGCAGCAATCGCACCGGGCGCGCTACACGCGTATCGGCTGCGCCAGCGCACACCGCCGCACGCGCCATCGTCCGGCGCGATAGTGGTGGTACCGCAGATCGTCAGGCAATACTCAACGCCCAATCACCCGCTTGAACGGCGGCAGTGCATCGATGATGCGTTTGCCGTAGCGGCGGGTGAGCAGGCGCGAGTCGAGAATGATCACGCGGCCATGGTCGTTGGAGCTGCGAATCAAGCGGCCGGCGAACTGCGTGAGCGTGCGCAGCGCATGCGGGATGGCGATCAGGTTGAAGGCGTTATGACCGCGACTTTCCAACCATTCGCTCAGGGTAGATGTTTGCGGATCGGTGGGCACGGCGAACGGCACCTGGGTGATGACCACGGTGGTGCAGGCTTCGCCCGGCAGATCCAACCCTTCGCCGAAAGAATTCAAACCGAACAACACCGAGCCTTCGCCAGCAGCGATGCGGCGCAAATGTTCGGTGATCAATTGCGACTTGTTGCCTTCGCCTTGCACCAATACGCGATTGCGCTGCGCCAACGGCATCAGGTCGGCCACCTTTTCCATCTTCCAGCGCGAGGTGAACAACACGATGCTGCCCTTGGCGCTCCAATCCAGTTCGCGCACCAGATATTTGGCCACTTCCTTGGGATGGCCTTCGCGGTCGTCGGGTGTCACCGGGAAATTGGGCACGATCAATTCGGCTTGATTGGGCAGGTCGAACGGCGAGGCCAGCGAGGCCATTTCTGCGTGATCGGGCAAGCCATTGTCGATGGCGAAGGATTGGAAATCGCCGCCGCCGGTGAGCGTGGCCGAGGTCATCACCACCGAATCCACTTCGTTCCAGATCATCGTGCGCAACACCTGCGCAGCCGACACCGGCGAACAATGGCAAATCAAATCGCCATCGCGTGAGAGGGTGATCCAGCGCGCCATCGGCGGCTGGCCTTCCTTGTCTTCGCGGCGCCAACCACTCCACAGATTGTGCTGCTGCTCGGCCATTTCCAGCGCCAGGCCAAGGCTGCGCTGCAAACGTTCGCGCGCGGAGTCGTCTTGTTTTCCCTTCGCAATCGCGCTATGTGCGGCATGCACCCAATTGAACAGCGCGCGAGTTTCTTCGCCGAGTTCTTCGATGGCCGGGCCCCATTGCGGCGGCAACTTGCCATTGGCCGCACGCCACAACGGATCGCGCTCGCCGGGCTCCGGCTTCCACACGCGTTCGACCTCGGCGTGGAAGGCCTTGAGCAGCTTGGACACGCGCGCAGCCACCTCAATGGCTTCGTTGGGCAGCAAATTGCCCAGCTTGTCCTTGTCCACTGCGCGATAAGCGGCCGCGATAAGGATCTGCATGCGCCCGGTACGCCTGGCCATGTCGTCCAGCGGCAGATTGGCTGCGCCCTGATCGATCGCTACGCCGGCGATGTGATGACCTTCGTCGAGCACCAGCAGCATGTCCGATGGCGGGGCGATGAGTGGCTGGCCGTTTTCGGCATCGCCCAGTGACAACGACGACAGCAGCAAGGCGTGGTTGGTGACCACGATCTGCGCCTCGCGCACATCGGTGCGTGCCTTGAGCACCGGGCATTGCGCGGCGTAGCTGCAGCGGCGCCCCGCACAGCCGGAGGCCGGCGTGGTGATGCGCATGCGCAGCGGCACCGAAACCTGCTCGGGTGCGTCGTCCAGGTCGCCGTTCCAGGTGCGTGCGGCGTAGGCCTTGGCCAGGCGCTTGGCCAGATCCGCATCGACCGGGCTGAGCGGGCGGTCGTAGAGCGCCTGCTCGTCTTCGAACATGGCGTTCTGGCTGGTGTCGCCTTCCAGCTCGGCGGCGTTGCGGGTGCACAGGTAGCGGGTGCGGCCCTTGGCCAGCGCCACGCTGGCGTCCAGCCCGGTGGCCTTGAGGAAGGCCGGGATGTCGCGTTCCACCAGCTGCGATTGCAATGCCACGGTGCCGGTGCTGATGACCAGTTTTTTCTTGGTGGCCAGGGCGATCGGCACGCCGGCGGTGAGATAGCCCAGGCTCTTGCCTACGCCGGTGGGTGCCTCGGCAATGCCGATGCCGCCGGAGGTGGCCAGCGCACGCGACACCAGGCCGATCATCTGGCTCTGCGCACGGCGCGTGGCAAAGCCCGGCGTATTGGCCTGCAATTTGGCGTAGGCGTCGCGGATGCTGGCCTTGATCGGGTCGGTCAGGGTGCGCTGGGTGGGAACGGGCGCCGACGGCGCGGCCGGTGGGGCAACTTCACTCATCGCACTATTTTCGCACGGACCGGCGCAGCGCCTGCGACCGGCGTGGTGCGCGGCTGAACGTGTTTGCTTGCGCGGGGACGTAGTGCGGCCAACCTAATGCCGGGAGCGAAGGCTGCACAGCCAGCCACATGGTTCGGATGCTCGATTAGCGCCTGCAAGCACTGGCTGCCTGCTTGGACCCGGAAGCTCGCGCGATGGATGCCGACCGAGGCCCCCGCTGCCTGCAATGCGCAGGCAGCGTCTATTTGTTCGTCAGCCGTGCTGCGTACGCGACGGCCACGCATAGCGCGCCCACACCAAGCCGATGACTGCCATTGCGATGCCCATCAACACCATGCCGACGCCCACGCCATTCGGCCCGAAACGTTCGTACAGCAGGCCTCCGCGATTCACTGTGGCCAGTGCCTGCGGATGCAGCAGCGTCCACACGCCCTGGCCGGTGCAGACCAGCCCAACGATCACCAGCAAGATGGCTTTGAGCGGGATCATGAGCGCGGACCAGTGGCGGGCGCCAAGCGTTGCAGGCTGGCCGCCAGCGTCCACACCAGCACGCCGATGCCGACGGCCTGCACGGCCATCAGCACGAAGTGGGCGATGCTGACAACCATGCTGATCTGACGCACATTGCCTTGCTGCAGCAACAGCATCGGAATCGCCTGGAACGCGACCTCGGCGAACAGGCAGCCCAGCAGCAACCAGAGCGCGGCCAGGCCGGCACGCCGCAGCGGGCTCTGCGGGGCGCGCCATAGCAAGACCAACCCAAGCAGCACCGCAATCAGCATCGGCACGCGCGACAGCAGGCTGGTGACCAGGGTCAGCAGGATAGCGGTGACATCGGGGCTGCCCATGTCAGTCGGCACTGACCAGCACGGCTTCGCGCGCGCGCAGCGCGGCGTAGACCGGGTCGGTGTCCGGGCGCACGCCGTGCCATAGCGCGAAGCTTTCTGCAGCCTGCTCTACCAGCATGCCCAGGCCGTCGATGGCATATCGGCATTGCGCCGCACGCGCCCAGGCCAGGAACGCGATGGCGGTGTCGCCGTAATTCAGATCGACCGCAGCGGTGAGGCTGTTGACCAGGCCCAGTGGCAGCGCGAACGCGCCGGCATCGCGATCGCGGCCGGCGGCAGTGGCATTGACGATCAGTTCGAAGTCGCCCAGCTCGCGCAGGTCTTCGATGTAACGCGAGGTCACCCGCGCCGGCTCGCCCAGTGCATCACACAAGGCATCGGCGCGCTCAGGCGAGCGGTTCACCACCACCATTGCGGTGATACCCGCCTCCAGCAGTGCCGGCGCCACACCGCGCGCAGCACCACCGGCGCCCAGCAGCAGCACGCGGCGGCCACGCAGATCCAGGCCCTGGCGCTCGGTGAGATCACGCACCAGGCCGGCGCCATCGGTGTTGTCGCCTTGCCACTGGTCGTCGTCACGCACCAAGGTGTTCACTGCCCCGGCCAGCCGCGCGCGATCGCTCAGGCTACTGGCCAGCGCATAGGCGGCTTCCTTCAACGGCAGGGTGACGTTGGCGCCCTTGCCGCCCTCATCGGCGAAACGTTGCAGCGCGGCAGTGAAGTCCTCCGGCGGCGCGTCGATGGCGGTGTAGTCCAGCGCAATGCCGGTCTGCTTCCCGAAGTCGGCATGGATGGCCGGCGACAGCGAATGGGCGACGGGGTGACCGAACACGGCATAACGGGATACGGGCATGAAACGCTCTCTGGTTGACTAGACTGTGCGCGACTTTAGAGCCGCTCTTGAGGCAGGAACACCGCATGCAATATCGATGGACCCTGCTCACGCTGGCGGCAAGTTTACTCTGCGTCCCGTCTGCTTCGGGGCTTGCCGAATTCGGCATCGAGGGGATGGGTGTGGTCTCCACGCCAGCCAACGAGGCACGCGCCACACTCAGCCCGGACGGACAGCGCATCGTTTGGGCCAGCGACCGCGCCGGTGGCGCTGGCGGCTGGGATCTGTGGCAGGCGCAGCTACGCGGCGGGCGCTGGCAAGACGCGCGGCCATTACCGATCAACACCGCACAGGACGAGACCACCCCATTGTTCAGTGCCGACGGCCGCTGGCTGCTGTTCGCCTCCACCCGACCCGCCGGCGCGGGCGGCAGCGACCTGTACCGTGCGCCGGTGGATGCGCAAGGCGCCGTGGGTGCGGCGCAATCGTTGGGTACGGCGATCAACAGCGCGGGCAACGAGCGCGCGCCAACGCTGTCGCTGGACGGGACGCGCTTGCTGTTCGCCAGCGACGGGCATGGCGGCGCCGGCGGCATGGATCTGTTCGTGGCGCGCTGGGATGGGAAAGCCTTTAGTGCGCCGGCGGCCTTGGTCGACATCAACAGTGCAGCCGACGAACTGGACGCGGCCTGGCTCGGCGACGGACGCGCGCTGGTGTGGGCCCGCGGGAAGACCGATGGCCCCAGCCAATTGCTACTGGCGGTCTGCAAGGACGGCCATTTCGCCCAGGGCGTGCCGCTGCCGCTGTCGTTCAACGGGCCGCAGGAGCGCACCTTCGGTGCGGTCGTGGATACGGCAAAGCCCGGCGAATTGTTGGTGACCGGCAGTGCCCGTGCGCCACGTGCAGGGCAGCTGGACATCTACCGAATGAAGGCACCGGCAGCCGATGGCGATGCGAATTGCCGTTGAGGGGGATGGAGGCACCAGGTCAGAGCCAGATCGGCTGGCTTCCATTTATGGCACGCTGGTTTGTTGAAGGGCGAATGGTCTGACCTTTGCTGCAGGCTGACTTACTCTGGGTTCTGGCCGCAGGCAGCTGATCTGCGACTTGGCTGCAGGGTCCTTGCCCGCCCACCATCGCACGACACGCTGCAAGTACGGCCTTGTAAGCTCCTTGGCTGCATCCATGCCGCCAAGGGTCCCGCGATGGTGAGCGGGCAAGGACCAGTGACGTCGGTCGGTGTGCATGGCGTACGAACTGCATTGCGCGATTCGTTAAACGAATAACGCGTTGGCTCAGTTGATGTCCGGTCGCAGCCGCTGGCTGCTGTCATGACCATGCGATTCGCAGCAGCAACCAAATCGACACATGCAGCAATCGGTTCGTAGCATTGAGTTGCTTTAGTTAGATGGCAGCCAACTCTCTGTCGCGGTGCCCTCGCCGCTTGCGGGTTTACGGCGTGTCCAGCAAGCGGTAAGGACACCGCGCACTCGACGGAGCAGACCTTCGACTGCATCAACAAGATGCCGCCAACAAACCGACGCGCAGATGCTAAGCAAGCGGCGCGCAGGTAATGCTCGAACTAGGAGTCGGCATATATCAGCCGCGTGTTGCGATTCTCCAGCCTACGGCTCTGCGCTTGCAGCTGCCTAACGCTCACCAGCTACGTTCTGTTAGCCGAGGTAAGGCCGCAATCCCGCAGCCATCACCGCACTCAATACACATCGCGCCGATAACGGCCCGCCGCGGTCAATGATTCCAACCGCGTGTCACCGAGCAGTTCTCGCAAGGTTGTATCGACTTCGCGCGCCATGCTGTCCAGACTGCCGCAGACGTAAATCACGGCGCCGCGGTCGATCCAGTGCCGCAGCGTGTCGCCGGCTTCGCGCAAGTGATGTTGCACGTAGCGCTTGTGCGATTGGTCGCGCGAGAACACCCACTCCAGTTGTTGTAGATGCCCACTTGACTGCCAGGCCTGCAACTCGCCGGCGAATAAGCGGTCGTGCGCGGCATGCCGTTCGCCGAACAACAACCAGTGCCCATGCACGCCGGTCAGCTCGGCTTCGCGTAGCAGCGCGCGCAGGCCGGCAATGCCGGTGCCATTGCCGATCAAGACCATCGGCATTTTTTCCACCCGATGAAACCCGGGATTGGTGCGCAACCGTGCGCGCACCGGCGTGCCGGTCGCCGCATGGCAGATCAGCCAACCCGAACCCAGACCGGGGCTGCCATCGGCACGCGCGGTCAGCCGCACCACGACCGTCGCCGTCCCGTCGGCCGGCACGCTGGCGAGTGAGTAATCGCGCGTGGGCAGCCAGGCGCAGGCATCCAGCCAGCCTTGCGGATCCACAGCATGGGCAAGCGGCGTTGCAGGCGGTTCCGGCAGCACGCGCTCGGCGGCGGCCTGCTGCAGCTGCAGTAATTGTGCGTCCACATGCACCAGCGCGTCTGGCGACAGACCCCAGGCAGCCAGACAAGCACGCACCTGTGCTTCGGCATGCGCGGGTTGCACTTCGAGGATGTCGCCGGCCTGCCACTGTGCTTCGGCCGGTGGCTGCAGATCGATGCGCCAGATCGGTGCCCCTTCGCTGCCCGGATTCACATGGGTGCGCGAGGACAGCATCCATTCGGTCAAGGTGGGCCGTGCCAGGGGCACAGCAACCATCGGTGCACCGGCGATCTGGCCCAGCTGCGCATGCCACTGCGCCAGCGCTTGCGGATCGACGTTATCCATTTCCACCGCAGGAAACAGCGCGCGCGCGCCCTGCGCATCCAGCCACTGTTCGACACGCCGCGAGAACCCGCAGAACTGTGCGTATTGGCGGTCGCCCAGTGCCAGCACCGCATAAGTCAGTTGCGGTAATTCCAAGCGTTGCCGCAGCAGTCCACGCTCGAAACCGCGCGCCGCATCCGGTGGCTCGCCATCGCCAAACGTACTGATCACGAACAGCGCGTGCCGGGTACGTTGCAGTTCCTGCGCATCCAGTTGCGCCAGCGAGCGCACCTGCACCGGCAAGCCGACCGCCTGCAGATGCCCGGCGGCCTGCCACGCCAGGCGCTCGGCAAAACCGCTCTGGCTGGCAAACGCAATCAACCATGGCGCCGCTTGCGAGGCCGGTGCTGCGCCTTGCAATACCTTGCGCGCAGCGCGCAGTTCGCGTTTTTTGCCGCGCCGATCCAGATACAGCATCCAACCGGTGACGAAGAATACCGACATGCCCAGGCTGGCCAGCATCACCACGATGCGCCCGGGCAACCCGAAGAAGCTGCCCGAATGCAGCGCGAACATGCTCACCGCTATCTGTTGCCCGCGCGGCAACAGCGCGTAGTCCTGGCGCTGCAGCAGTGCTCCGCTGTCCGGCGCGATATCAAGACTGTCGTAGGCGCGATCGTGCGCGGGATTGTCAGGCAAGAACCGCACGTTCAACGGCTGCCCGGCGCGCGTGGGAATGCGCAGATCCAAGGCAGCGCTGCGGGTGGCGGGAATGCCATCGAGCGTACGTTGCACGCCTGCGAAATCGATGGTGGCCGGGCGGTTATCGCCTCGGTCACCGCGTATCGCAGGCGTGGCGCCGAGCAAGGCCACCATGCCATCGCGATACCAGGGGTAGGACCAGGTCAGCCCGGTTAGTGCAACCAGCAGATACACCAGCAAGCACCAGGTACCGAACACCGCGTGCAGGCTCCACAAGAAACTGCGCCCCTGCCGTCGCCATTCCACCACCCACCAGGTGCGCGGGCTCCACCACCGTCGCGGCCAGCGCAGATACAGCCCCGATGCGCAGAAGAACAGCAAGATGAAGGCGCTCGCACCGGTCACCGCCTGCCCGCGCTTGCCGGCGGACAGATTGCGGTGCAGGTCTTCGATGAAGGCAAACGCAGCGCTCAGCCGCGGCGGCGCAACCTGCTCCCCCGTGTAGGGATCGAAGTACACCCGGCCACCGCCCTTGCCGGAGAGGCGAGCGGCCGAGGGACGCGCGCCGGTGGGGTCGATCAACAGGCGCGTGACCGTGTGTTTTTGCCCTGCATTGGTCGGCGCCAGATCGAGCCGTTGCAGTAACACATCCACCGGCAAGGGCTGCTCGCCCGCCGCATGCCGTTGCGCCAGTTGCGCAATGGCCGGGTTGGCCATGCGCACGATCTCGTTTTCAAACGACATCGCCGCACCGGTCAACCCCATGACCGACAGCACCAGCCCGGCAGTGATGCCGAGCAGCCAATGCAGCTGGAACAAGAGCGTCTTGATCAAGACATGGGCACGAAACAGGACGGCCGGCCATTGTAGATGAGAATGAGTCTCGCATCCGATCGGCATCGGCTGATGGCGTTCTGCCGCAGCCTGTCATGCAGTCCCTCGGAAACGGCCAGCCTTGCTTCATGCGCGCTGCGGCACGCCGTCATCTGCCAAACATAACGCGGTCATCGTTTGGACATCGCGCGTTGCCACCTTTCTCACTCCTCCTGGCAAGCGAGCTCTGCAATGCCTTTCTTCTTGCGCAGTTGTGTGGTGCTGGCAGCGTTGTGCACGACCTCGGCGGCGGTTGCCGCCACCAGTTGCCCCACGCTTTACGCAAACGGCACCCCGCCTGCCGTGAGCAGTTCCACCACCCGCACCACCGAGGTGTGCCACACCGAATACGTGCTGCTGGCCTCGGGCGTGACCAAGGACCCGGTGTACTCGGCCGAGCACCTGACCGACCAGCAGGTTGCCGGCGCCGAGGCGACCGGCCGGGTCGGCTCCTTCCACGACGAAACCGGTCTCCCGGCCGCTGATCGCTCGAAAAGTTCCGACTACACCAACACCGGCTACGACCGCGGGCACATGACGCCGGCCGGCGATGCATCGACCGAAAGCTCGGAAAAAGAGACCTTTTCCATGGCCAACGTCGTCCCGCAGGACCACAAGCTCAACACCGGCGAGTGGGCGCACATCGAACAACAGGTGCGTCAGCTGGCCAAGCAACACGGCGAGTTGTACGTGGTGACCGGCCCGGCGTTCGACAGCGGCACCGCAGCGACCATCGGCACCGACAAGGTTGCCGTCCCGGCGTATGTGTGGAAGGCGATCTACGAACCGGGCGTGGGCGCGGGCGCGTATCTGTGCGTCAACGACAGCAGCATCAACTGCGACGTGGTGTCGATCAACGATCTGGTCATGATGACCAACGTGGACCCGTTTCCCTCGCTCAGCGCGAGCGTCAAGTCGCAGGCGATCGCGCTGGTACTGCCGTAACGTCCAGGTTTGCGCGCGGAATTCAGCTGCATGTGCGTGACGCGTGCGGACGTCGCGCGTAAACGGCAAGCGGGATCGGTCATCGCAGCGGCTGTTGCCATGCAGGTGCATACACACCGCCGCTGTCAGTTGCTGCCGGCGCCCGCCTCCGGCGCGGCGCAGTGCGCGGCCAATCCCGCTGCCAAAGCCGCGAACACCGCACTGCAGGCCGCACTGGCGCGCAGGTCTTGATGCATCGTGACCCAGACGTCCAGGGCAACGCCGACCTGCTGCGGCAACACCGGCAGCAGGCGTGGGGTCCGCCGCGCCAGCGCCGCCTGGCAGAAGCCGATGCCGCATCCGGCACGGATCAGCGCCAGCTGGGCCAAATCGCTATCGGCACGTAGCGCAAAGGCCGCATGTTCCCAAAACGGGAAGCCCTTGCGCGCGCTGCGCAGGAACGGCGTGTCGGTGTCGAAGCCCACCAGCGCGTGCTGCGCCAGATCGTCCGGGCGCTGCGGCACGCCATGCCGGTCTACATAATCCGGATGGGCGTGTAGCCCGATTGCGATCTCACCAACGCGGCGCGCCACCAGCAGGTCCTGCTGCGGCCGGATCATGCGCACCGCCACATCGGCTTCGCGATGCAGCAGATCCTGCACCCGATTGCTCAACACCAGTTCCATGCGCAGCTGCGCATGCGCGTTCCGTAACGCCGCCAGGATCGGCGGCAGGATTTCAGCGCCCACCACTTCGCTCGCGGAGATTCTGACCGTGCCTTGCAACGCGTCGCCATGCCGGCCAGCTGCGCGCTGCAATGCCGCGGCCATATCGGCCATGGCGCGCGCATGAAGACGCAACGCCTGCGCAGCATCGGTGGGCAGCAGTCCGGTTTGCGAACGTACAAACAGCGGCACTGCCAGCAGTTCCTCCAACGCCGCCACATGCCGCCCGACCGTCGGCTGGGTCAGACCCAGCGCGCGTGCCGCCGCAGACAGCGAACCCTCTTCCAGCACCGCGAGGAAGGATCGGTAGAGCTCCCAACTGATCGTATCGGCCATACATAAATGTATAGCTGCGCGCGCATCTTCGCCAATTTATTCGTAGCGACGACCTCTCCACACTGGCCGCATCTCGACAGCGGAGCAGACTCATGAGACAGACAGAGAGCGCCCTGGTACTGGGTGCCAGTGGCGGTATCGGCGGCGAAGTGGCGCGGCAACTGCGCGATGCAGGCTGGCAGGTGCGCGCGCTGCAGCGCGGATTTGCGGCTAATGCGGAGCACCGCGACGGCATCGACTGGCGTCGCGGCGACGCCATGCAGCAACAGGATGTCTTGCAGGCAGCGCGCGGTTGCGCGGTGATCGTGCACGCGGTCAACCCGCCCGGCTACCGGCGCTGGTCCGAGCTGGTGCTGCCGATGCTCGACAACAGCATCGCGGCGGCCCGCGCCGAGGGCGCCACCATCGTGTTGCCCGGCACCGTCTACAACTACGGCCCCGACGCCTATCCGTCGCCGGACGAGGATGCGCCGCAAACGCCGACCAGCCGCAAAGGCGCGATCCGGGTCGAGATGGAGCGCCGCCTGCAGGCCGCCACCGCAGATGGCGCGCGGGCGATGATCGTGCGCGCCGGCGACTACTTTGGCCCGCGTGCGCGCAATAGCTGGTTCGCGCAAGGGCTGGTCACCCCAGGGCGCCCGGTCACCACGGTGACCCTGCCTGGCGCGCAAGGCGTTGGCCATCAATGGGCCTACCTGCCCGACGTTGCGCAGTGTGTGCTGCGGCTACTGCAGCGCCGCGACACGCTACCGGCGTTCGCCCGCCTGCACATGGCCGGACACTGGGATGCCGACGGCACGCAGATGGCAGCGGCGATCGGCCGGGTGGTGGTACGCCATGGCGGCGCGCAGCCGAAGCTGCGCCGCTTTCCGTGGTGGGCGATCCCGCTGGCCAGTCCGTTCGTGCCACTGGCACGCGAACTGCGCGAGATCCGGCCGCTGTGGAGCAACCCGCTGCGCCTGCGCAACACGCGCCTGCTCGAGGTGCTGGGCGAAGAACCGCACACGCCCCTGGACGCGGCCGTCGAGGCAACGCTCAGCGGATTGGGTTGCCTGCCGACACCGTTGCTGGCACCAGCGCACTGACATAAGAGCAGCTAGCAATACGACTGCGCAGCCGCCAGGCGGGCGCGGCCGGTGCTCGGTGCGGCATGTACCACTCGTACACTCCGGTTCCTGTGCGCCGTCCGCACCCACCTGAAAACTGCTCGCTACGTCTTGTTAGCCGCTCTAAGATGCGCCTGCGGCGACATGGCCGCAGGCGCTCGCGCTCAGCGTGTTTCCTCGCGCAACCAGCGCGCCACTTGCGGGGCGAAATAGGTCAACACGCCGTCGGCGCCGGCACGCTTGAAGGCCATCAGCGCCTCGAGCACGCACTTGCGCTCATCCAGCCAGCCATTGGCCGCTGCCGCCTTGAGCATCGCGTACTCGCCACTGACCTGATACGCAAAGGTCGGCACGCGGAATTCTTCCTTCACCCGGCGCACCACATCCAGATACGGCATGCCCGGCTTGACCATCACCATGTCCGCGCCTTCTTCCAGATCCAGGGCGATCTCGCGCAAGGCTTCATCGCCGTTGGCCGGGTCCATCTGATACGTGGTCTTGTCGGCCTTGCCCAGATTGCCGGCGCTGCCCACCGCATCGCGGAACGGGCCGTAAAACGCCGAGGCGTACTTGGCCGAATACGCCATGATGCGCACGTTGAGATGATCGTCGGCATCGAGCGCGCGGCGGATCGCGCCGATGCGGCCATCCATCATGTCCGAAGGCGAAATGATGTCCACGCCCGCCTGCGCATGCGACAACGATTGCCTGACCAGCGCTTCGACCGTGATCTCGTTGAGCACATAACCCTTGGCGTCGATGATGCCGTCCTGGCCGTGGGTGGTGTACGGGTCCAGCGCCACGTCGGTCATGACGCCCAGCTCCGGAAAGCGCGACTTCAATGCACGCACCGCGCGCTGCGCCAGGCCGTCCGGGTTCCAAGCCTCGGCAGCGTCCAGGCTCTTGCCGGCCGGGTCGATCACCGGGAACAGGTCGATCACCGGGATGCCCAGTTCCAGCGCGTTTTCCGCTTCGCGCAGCAACTCGTCCAGCGACAGGCGTTCCACGCCCGGCATCGACGCAATCGGCGCGCGGCCGGGCAACGCGTGCACGAACACCGGCCAGATCAGGTCATCGGTGGTCAGCGTGTTTTCGCGCATCAACCGACGCGAAAACGCATCGTGGCGCATGCGGCGGGGGCGGTAGTGCGGGTGGGCCATGACAAGGCTCCTGTAGACAGCGCATCAGTTTACGCTTGCCATCCCGCGCAGGACGCGCTGCGACGCAGTGTCGCAGCGCTGCAACGGCACGCAGGCTCTTGCTTGCATGCTGCTGGCGGCAGGTCGGGCAAGGCACCGAAGTCTAGCGATGCAGACCCTGCCCGACGCGCGCACCCAACATCTGCACACGCAGGTGCGCATCGCCGCCTTATCGAAGGCGCTCTAGATAATCCCGCCGCCCAATGTCAGGCGCATCGCCCCGACCACGATCACCAGGCCGTTGAGCACCAGGCCGGTCTTGGCACGGCCGCGGTTGCCTGCCGAGGTGAACAACAGCGCGATGGCGGCGATCAGTGCGCCCATCGCCGCAAACGGAATCAGGAACCAGTTGCCCCAGCCCAGCAGCGGGATGAAAGCCAGGACCATCCAGAGCAGCGCCACGATGCCCCACAACAGACTGATCAATCCCACGGGCCACCTCATCTTGAAGAAAGCACGAGCTTACCGGCGCGACCGTCCGCGCGCCGTGGGCGGGTGGTCATCATGACCAATGGCGGTTTGGCAGCAGCCTCACACCGGCATGGCTAGGGTGCGCCGAAGTGCGGCGCGATTCAGTCCAAGCGCCGGATCATCGCTGCCGCTACCCGGCTTTCATTACCCAAGGGGGGTCCACCATGCACAAGCAATCGCTGATCAGAAACGTTGCCATCGCCGCGGCCACCGCCGCCTTGCTGGCCGGCTGCGCCAGCAGCTCCAAGGTGATGCTGGGCCAGGCGCGCGCGCCGATCGACCCGGCACAAGTGCGGGTGTATTCCAATGCCCCGGTCGGCTCGGTAGAGATCGCCCAGTTCGAATCGACCAGCGCGGCCGGATTCGGCACCCAGGGCCAGACCGACGCTGCTGTGCAACGCCTCAAGCGCGAAGCCGCCAAGCTCGGCGCCAACGGCGTGGTCATCGTCGGCGTGGGCTCAGAACGCTCCGGCGGCGGCCTCTCGGTGGGCGGTGGCAGCTACGGCGGCCGCGTCGGTGGGGGTTTAGGAATTGGCATCCCAACCACCCAGAAGCGTGCGGCGGGCGTGGCGATCTGGGTGCCGGCGGGGGCAAGCGATGCGGCACGCCCGCCACTTGGTCAATAAGCCATTTGACTCGGATTCGTATGTCTTCGACCAGTAAGACGCCAGTCTCGAGAGATACTGGGCGTCTTGTCGACGCTTCTGGCAACGAACGGCCTAAGCCGGCTTGTAATGAAACCCCAAATCGGATGCAGTATCCTTTGGCGGCGACAAGATTGGGACCGCCTTAGCCGTATATACCAGGTTTCCTGTCTACTGCGCTTTAGCCACTTGATCCTGGCAACGCGTAGCTGTTGGCCTCAGTCATCTAAGGAATAGTCATGAAAAGCTGGATATGGATGTTGATGTTGGCGATGTGTTTCGTTGGACAAGCTGCGGCTCAAACTAAGGGGGTAAAGCTTGTCTGCCGCTCCGATGATCCATTTGTCTTCTGTACGCAGGGTTGCAAAGATCAAGACAAGAATTGGATACCGGTGGATCCAATTAGCGCGACCTGGGTCGCCGTGCCCGGATATTGTCTGTTCCCTAGCCCGACACCTTGCTGTGCCGGCCCAGTGTGCCTCCAGGCGTGGACACCGATTGCCATTACTGCGCTTGCGCAGTATCAGAGCGTTTGTCCGCAAGCAAAGAAACAGGGAAAGTGGACAGGTCAGCAGCGACCTGAGAATGTTCCATTCGCTCATTGAGCGCACCCGCTCGATGAAGCTTCATACAACAGGCCACCGTCCAGATCATTAATCGCGCGGCGGCTTATCAGTGTGGCCTGCTCGCCAGCACGCAGGTCACGCTCTTTTGTATTTCCAATGAAGCTGTATCGCCTTAATCAGCTGCAACTTCAGCTTCGAATAGTGTTCATTAAATCGACGCGGCCTGCAGGGCCGCGCCTTAGTTTCAGCATTTGAATTGCCGAGAAGAACCAGCTAGGCCAACCCCGGCTGAATTTACTTCTGTTGCGCCGGAATGAACTGCGTCTCCACCGCCTTGGCCAGCTGATCCGGTGGGAGCAGGCCTTGGTCGAGCAAGAAGTTATTGAAAGCCAGGCGATCGAACTTCTTGCCCAGGGCCAATTCGGTGCGCATGCGCAGTTCGAGGATGCGGGTGTAGCCGTAGAAGTAGCTGCCGGCCTGGCCGGGGGCGCGGACGGTGTAGCGGTCCAGTTCCTGGCGGGTCATGGCCGGCGAAAGGCCGACGTCGTCTTCCAGCACCTGGCGTGCGCGGTCGCGATCGATCAGGCCCAGGTTGAGCATGGGGTCGAGCATGGCGCGGGCGGCGCGTAAGAGGCGGAACTGCAGGGCGATGAGCTGGCCGTCGAGCGGTTCGTACGGCACCATTTCCGCTTCCGCATACAACGCCCAGCCTTCGACGTTGACCGAATTGAAGGCGAACATGCTGCGCGCCAGCGAGACGCCGCGTTCGACCATGGCGGTGAACTGCAGTTCGTGGCCGGGGCGGCCTTCGTGGGCGCTGAGCGTCCAGGCGGCCGAGCCGAAGTTGAAGTCGTCGTAATGCTCTTTCTTGGCGCCATCGGCGGTCGGGTTGCCCAGCGGCAGCACGAACTGGCCCTGCTGGCCGGTATTGCCGATCAACGGCGCTGGCAGAAAGTGCGGGGCCGGTTGCGCAGCGCTTTCAGCGGCGCTGCCCAGGCGCATCTGCATGGGGCGGTTGGGCACATCGACGATGCGCTGCTTGCGGATGATCGGGTCGATCTGATCGATCACGCCGCGGTAGTGGGTTTCCAGCTGGTCGTCGGCAATCTTGTTGCCCTTGAGCGCGCGGATCACCTGCACATAATCGCCGCCCTGTACGCCCTTGGCCTTGGCCACCAGCGGCGCCAGCTGGCGCATGGCCGAGCGGGTTTCCATGAACTCCAGTTGCGCGCGCTGAATCAGCTGCTGCGGGGCGATGTCGATACCGACCTGCTTGAGTTGAAAGGCGTACAGCGGCTCGGGCAGGCGGGTGTCCTTGCGCGCCTTGGGCAGCACGGTGGTGCGGGTCCAGGCGGCGTAGTCCTTCAGTTGCGTGGACATCGCCTTGAGCGCTTCGTCGGCGCCCGCGATCTTGTACTTGGCGAAGAGCTCGCCGATGCCGGCCACGTACGTGTCCACATTGGCCAGGGCCTGCTCCACCTCGCGCTGGGTGGGCTGCAGCAGCGCCTTGTCGCCCAGCTTTTCCTCGTAGCGCTGGCGCGCCAGCGTGGTGGTGGGCGTGCTTCCCGGCACGAGGCCAACATAACGCTTGAGGCGGTCCAGCGCCTTGGCGCGGCGCTCGGGCACGGTCTGGTCGGAGAGCAAACCGTTGAGGCCACTGAAGACCAGTTCCGGGGCGTCGTTCCACGGCAGCAGGTAGCGCTCGTTGAGCTCGCTGCCTTCGATGTTCTGCTCGGCCGCGCCGATCATGATCTGCAGGTCCTGGCGCACGTTGGCATCGCGCTCGGTGGCCAGCTTGGTCTGCAGCGTGGCGCGCGCCTTACGCATGGCATCGCGATAGCGCGCGGTGTTGTCCGGGCCCAGGTCGACGACCTGATCGTCATAGCCGGACACACCGAAAAAGCTGGCGTATTCGGGCTGGAACGGCGCCTGCGCGTTGAGCAGGATCTGCGCGTAGCCATTGCTGGTCTGCACCCAGGCCGGACTGGCAGGCTGCGTCGGCGCAGCCTTACCGGTCTGTGCCTGCAACGGCAACGAGGAACCGAGCGCCAGCGCAACGGCGAGAACAAGTGGCTTCATGAGGCATATCCGCAGATTGAGTAGCGCGACCCTACCCATCTGCAACGGCCGCGGCAATCTGCCTTAGGTCATGGCAGGCAGGCTGCGGTGGCGATGCTGTGGCCGTAGCACCATGATCTGGTCGCCATCGATGCCGGCGAAGGTCAGTGTCTGGTAGGTCCAACGTCCATGCCTGCGTGTGCATCCACCTGCACGCTGCCTTCGCCACGCGGGCCCTGCAGCCCAACGCTGATAAGAATGGCGGGCGAGTGGTGCGACGCATGCGCGTGTGACTTGAAGCAGATTACAAAACAACTGCAGCGCGGCCGGTGCTCGGACGGCATGTACCTCGCGTAAACCGCGGTTCCTGTGCGCTGTCCACGCCCACCTGACGACTGCTCGCCAGGTTTTGGCTAGCCACGCTTAGTCGTGCACCGGCATCAGGCAACGCTGCAAAAACGCTTCGGCGGTCTTGTAACGATGCAGTGCTGTGGCACCCGACAACCCGTGCTTCGCACCGGGATACGTCATCAATTCGAATGCGGTGCCGCGTTGCTGCAGCTCGCTCATCAGCGCAGTGGAGTTGGTGAACAGCACGTTGTCGTCGGCCATGCCGTGGATCAGCAGCAGCTTGGCTCGCAGGCCGTCCAAATGCGTGGCGATGCGTGCGTTTCGATAGCCTGCGGCGTTGCGAGCCGGCAGGTCCATGTAGCGCTCGGTGTAATGCGTGTCGTACAGGCCCCAATCGGTGACCGGTGCGCCGGCCACGCCGCACGCATAAGCGTCGCTGTGTTTGGCCAGCAGCATCAAGGTCATGTAACCGCCGTTGGACCAGCCCTGCACGCCAATGCGCTTGGCATCCACCCAGGGTTGTTGCTTGAGCCAAGCCACACCTTGCAGCTGGTCGTCCACTTCCACCGTGCCCTGCTTGCCGTAAAGCGCGCCACCGAAGTCACGCCCGCGCCGCGGGGTACCGCGATTGTCCAGCGAAAAAACCACGTAGCCACGCTGGGCCAGGTATTGATCGAACAAGGCATCGCCGCGGCTGGGCCAGGCATCGAGCACGGTCTGCGCCGCCGGGCCGCCATACACATACACAATCACCGGGTAGCGCTTGGCCGGGTCGAAGTTGTCTGGCTTGGTCAGGCGGTAATGCAGTGGTGTCTTGCCGTCGGCAGCGCTGAGCGTGCCGAATTCGATCGGACGCTGCGCGTCGCGGTAGTGGGCGTACGGATGCTGCGGGTCGCTCAAGTCGTTCTTCAGCAGCGTGGCGATTTTTTCGCCATTGGCGTGAAACAACTCGATCTGCGGCGGCGTGGTGGTGTTGGACCAGGTATCGACGTACACGCTGGCGTTGTTCGCAAAACTCGCCGCATGCGTCCCGTTGGTGCTGGAGCGCTTTTCGATCGCGCCGCCGGCCAGCGGCACGGCGTAAATGTGAGTTTGCGTGGGCGCGTCTTTGCTTGCGGCGAAATACACCATGCCGGCCTGCTCGTCGACGGCGAGCACGCCATCGACCACCCAGTTGCCAGAGGTCAGCGGCGTCAACGTGCGGCCGTCTTCGGACGCCAGATACAAATGCTCGTAGCCGCTGCGTTCGGAGTTCCAGAGAAAGCGGCCGTCCTTGAGAAATCGCAGGTCGTTACTGAGCGGTACCCAGGTGGGCGAGGTTTCGGTGATGAGCGTGCGCTGCGCGCCGCTGGCCAGCGTGGTTTCGATCAGCTCAAGGGTTTTCTGGTCGCGCGACTGGCGCTGGAAGGTCAGGCGCTGCGCATCGCGCCAATCCACACGCGCCAGATAGATGTCCGGATGCTTGCCCAGATCGATCCAGCGTGGGGTCGCCTTGGCGCGCGGTGCAATGACGCCCAGCTGCACCGCCACATTCGGCTGGCCGGCTTGCGGATAGCGTTGGCTGATCACCTCGGTGTGGTCGGCATACACTTCTGGGCGCTTTTGCACGGGCACTTGCGATTCGTCGATGCGCGCGAAGGCAATGGCCGAATCATCCGGCGCCCACCAATAGCCGGTGTGGCGATCTATTTCTTCGTCGGCAACGAATTCGGCCACACCATTGCCGATGGTCTCACCGCCATCGTGGGTGAGCTGCAGCGCGTTGCCACTGGCCAACTCGATTACCCACACATTGCGTTCGCGCACGAAGCTGACGAACCCGCCCTTGGGCGAGAGTTTGGCGTCGGTGGCAAATCCTTCGCCGTGCGTGAGCCTGCGCACCGCTGCCGCGCCGGTCTTGCGCAGGTCGTACAAATACAACTCCCCGCCGAGCGGGAACAGCAGCGCGTGCGCATCCGGCGCCCACTGATAATCGACGATGCCGGTGAGCGCGGCGATGCGTTGGCGTTCGCGACGGGCTTTTTCGACATCGCTCAGGACTTCGGTGCCGGGCAGCACGATTTTTGAATCGACCAGCAGGCGGGTCTGGCCGCTGGCGATATCGTATCCCCACAGGTCCAGCTGATTACGATCGCTGTCCTTGCCGCGCAGGAAGGTCACGCGCGAGCCGTCCGGGGCCACCTTGGGTTTCATCAGCGTGGGGCCGGCAAGCGGCAATGGGCCGGTGATGGCCTCCAGGGTGAGTTTTTCGGCGTGGGCCATGGGAGCGGTGCTGAGCATGAGGGCAAGGGTTACGAACAGGGCGCGCATCAATGATCCTGTTTGACGACTGCGCACAGGATGCGGCGGTGGTGTGGATTTGAGAAGCGCAGCGATGCCGATGTTGGACGCTTGGGCGCGCGTGCGTGGGGATGCATGGCGCTGGAGTTGCGCGTGCATCGGGATATGTCGGTGCGTGGTCGATAACAACCGCCCGTCGCGTGCGTGAGTAGCTATGTGTTCGCTGTCAGTGTCCGCCACACCGTACCCTCACCCCCGTTTCGCGCCCCAGCCCGCGTTTGCGACGCGGGCGCTCCAGGGCACGCGCGCGAGTGGCGCGCAAGACGTGCCTTCTTGCCCCGCGGGAGAGGGGCTTTAGGCGCCATGTTGAGCTGTTCTCCCCGGTGTAAAGGGATTTCAGCGCCGGTGTTGAGCGGCCATGCCCGCTCTGCTGTTACGACTACGCTTCAGCGCTTGCCGAACAGGTGTTTGCGCTCCTCCTCGCTGAGCGGCTTGCCGGCATTGGGATTGACCTTGTCCTTGAGTGCGTAGGCGCGCTGGGTGGCCGGGCGGGCGGCGATGGCGTCGTGCCAGCGCTTCAGATGGGGGAATTCGGCGTAGTCCGGCTTGAGATCGCCATACACTTCGATCCACGGATAGCTGGCCATATCGGCGATGCCGTAATCGTTGCCGGCCAGGAAGGCGCGGTCGGCCAGGCGCTTGTCGAGCACGCCATGCAGGCGGCGCACCTCGTTGTTGTAGCGCTCGATCGCGTAGGGAATCTTTTCCGGTGCATAGACGTTGAAGTGGCCCATCTGGCCGCTCATCGGGCCCAGCCCGCCCATCTGCCAGAACAGCCATTCCAGTGCAGCGATCCGGCCGCGGGCATCGCGCGGCAGGAAGCGGCCGGTCTTCTCGGCCAGATACAGCAGGATCGCGCCGGACTCGAACACGCTCTGCGCACCACCGCCATCGGCCGGTGCATGGTCGACAATGGCCGGCATCTTGTTGTTGGGCGAAATCTGCAGGAATGCCGGTTCGAATTGCTCGCCCTTGCCGATGTTGACCGGCTTGAGGGTGTACTGCAGCCCCGCCTCTTCCAGAAACAGCGTGACTTTGTGCCCGTTGGGCGTGGGCCAGTAGTACAGATCGATCATCGTGCGCTCCAGTCAAAGGTGGTCGTTGCGGCAGGCCTGACTCAAGGGCGGCTGCCTTGCGTGCAGGCGTCGGGCCGGCAACGCACTCGCACCTGACGAATCCGCTTGCCAGTGCACATCCAAGGCGTGTGCCCGCTACCTCAGTGCCATCGCATCTTGAGAGAGGTTGCCATCCAAGCGCGATGGTAAGGCCAAGCGTTTGCCTATGGCGGCATGACACACCTGGCTCGGTGGAACGATGTGTGACGCGACAGGGTCGCGGCCGATGCTGCAGTGCAAATTGACTTTGTTAAGGCTGCACTAACAAATGCTCGATTGTTCCGTCGACCTTTGCCTGCCCCCGTGGGGCCGGCCTTATCTTCTGTTTGGGGAAGCAATCACCGTGAGAGAGACTCGCACCCTGCCGCGCACGCGGCGCTTGACGTCTGCCCTGCTGTTCGCCTTGTCGACTCCGCTGGCCGCGCAGACCGCGCCGGCGCCGCAATCGGCATCCACTGTCCCGGGTTCCAGTCAGGCCGACCCCGCCACCCTCGATACCGTCCAGGTCAGCGGTATTCGCGGCAGCCTTACCTCGTCGATGAACGTCAAACGCGATGCGCAAGGCATCGTCGACGGCATCGTGGCCGAAGACATCGGCAAATTCCCCGATACCAACCTGGCCGAGTCGTTGCAGCGCATCAGCGGTGTGTCGATCGACCGCTCGCTGGGCGAAGGCTCGCGCGTCACCGTGCGCGGCGTCGGCCCGGACTTCAACCTGGTGCTGTTGAACGGCCGCCAGATGCCGGGCGCCAGCATCGAAGAATCCAATGCCTCCAACTCGCGTGCGTTCGACTTCGCCAACCTGGCGTCCGAGTCGATCTCCGGTATCGAGGTGTTCAAGACCAGCCGTGCCAGCACGCCCACCGGCGGTATCGGCGCGACCATCAACATCAAGACTGCCCGGCCGCTGGATAATCCCGGCATGCATGCCAACGTGGGCCTCAAGGGTGTGCACGACTCGTCCAACGAGAACCTGCCCGGCCGCTTGCAGGGCGATTCGCTGACGCCGGAAATCTCCGGCATCTTCAGCAACACCTCGGCCGACGGACGCTTCGGCGTGTCGCTGAGCGGCAGCTACCAGGAACGCGACTTCGGCTACAGCCAGGTCGGCGTCCCCAATGGCTGGCGCGCATTCCGCGGCGATTCCACCGCCTACGGCACCATTCCGCAGCCGGGCGCACCGGGTTCGGAAAACATCGTCAACCGCCCCGGTCCGAACGATATCTATTCGGTGCCGCAGAACCTCAACTACCGCGTGGTCGGCGTCGAACGCCAGCGCACCAACGGCCAGCTGGTGCTGCAGTACAAGCCGCTGGACAACATCACCACCACGCTGGATTACACCTACTCGGAAAACAAGATCCAGCAGCAGCGCAACGAGATGTCGGTGTGGTTCAACTACGGACCGTCCGCCAGCGCCTGGACCAAGGGACCGGTTGCCGGTCCGATCACCTATTCGGAAATCGTCAATCCGCCCACCAGCGATCTGGCCACCGCCGGGTCCAATGCGGCCACGCGCAACCAGAACAAGTCGCTGGGTTTCAACGTGGATTGGGCGGTGAACGACCAGTTCAAGCTCAACTTCGACATCCACCGCTCCACCGCCGAGGCCGGCGCGGACAGCCCGTACGGGTCGAGCAACTCGCTGGGCGTGTCCGGCTTCTACCGCGGCACCTCGGTGGTGGATTTCAGCAAGGATTTCCCGGTGTTGCAGCAGCAGCTGGGCTTCGGACTGAACGGTCTGGACCCGTCGCGCACGCTGGTCACCGGCTCGGCATTCCGCAACAGCTACATGAAGTCGGAAATCGATCAAGCCCAGGTCAATGGCGACTTCACCTTCGAAAACTATTCGCAGTTGAAGTTCGGCATTGGCAGCACCGAGGTCAAGAACCGCTCGGCGTTCTCCAACGTGCAGCGCGACACCTGGGGCGGCAACGGCACCGCGGCCGATTATCCGGACGACTTGTGGATTCCCAGCTCGTTTGCGCAGTACTTCGATGCGATCGACGGCAGCGGCAATCCTCAGCAGTTCAACCAGCTGTACCTGTTCGACTTCGAGCGCGTGCGCCAGGCTGCTGCGCAAGCGGCTGGCGATGAGTCGCTGTACCGCATCTCGCCGGTGTTCACCACCGACCGCCGCGTGACCGAAAAGTCCAAGAACGCCTACCTGCAGTGGAACAACAGCTGGGACGATCTGCGCGTGCCGATCAGCCTGGCGGCAGGCGTGCGTTACGAAGAAACCAAGGTGGACGCGCAGGCGCTGGTGCCGGTGGCAGTGGGCATCGACTGGGTTGCCAACAACGAATTGCCGATCCGTCTGGCCAACTCGGCGTTTGCCGGCGGCAGCGGCAAGTACGAATACTGGTTGCCCAGCCTGGATCTGAGCTTCAAGCTCACCGAAGATCTGGTGCTGCGCGGCAGCTACGGCGAAACCATCGGCCGCCCGGGCTGGGGCGATATCCAGGGCGGGCAGACGCTCAACCAGATCGGCCGCATCGAAGGCGGCACCGGCCAGGAAGGCAACCCGGGCCTGAAGCCGCTGCTCTCGCACAACATCGACTTCTCGCTGGAGTGGTACTACAGCGAGGCCAGCTACGCCTCGGTGGGTTTCTTCCGCAAGAACATCGACAACTACATCGGCGTCACCACGCGTAACGATACGTCGCTGGGCTTGAACACCCCGATCGGTGGCACGTACTGGAATGAAGCGCTGGGCAACGGCTGCGCCTCGGCCGACCTGACCTGTATCCGCAACTACATCTTCCGCAACCGCGGCGGTGCGCCGGGCGTGGTGCGCGGCGCTGACGATGCCAACGGCAACGCCACCGGTGTGATCAGTGGTCAGCCGGGCGACCCGGTGGCCAACTTCGCCATCACCGCGCCGGCCAACCAGCGCTCGGCATCGTTGGACGGCTGGGAATTCAACGTGCAGCACATGTTCGGCGCCAGCGGCTTCGGCGTATCGGCCAACTACACCAAGGTCGACTCCGGGCTGACCTACAACAACTACGTGATCGGCGAGCAGTTCGCGCTGGAAGGCTTGAGCGATTCGGCCAACTTCGTCGGCTTCTACGACAAGGACCAGTGGCAGGTGCGTGCGGCCTACAACTGGCGCGACCAATTCCTGGCTGCGCGTTTCGATGGCAGCGGCCAGCCCAATCCGGTCTACACCGAAGCCTATGGTCAGCTGGACCTGAGCATCGGTTACCAGTGGACCGAGAACCTGTCGCTGAGCCTGGAGGCGATCAACCTCACCAACGAAATCCAGCGTCAGCATGGTCGGCAGAAGAACGAGATTATCTATGCCACCCAGACCGGTCCACGCTACATGCTGGGCCTGCGTTACAAGTTCTGGTGATCCACGCTTAGGCGATGCAGGAATCGGGAATGACGGCATCGCTGCAGTCACCAATACGTCCCCGGCAGCCTGGCTGCCGGGGACGTACACGGCCGTTGCACCCGGCCCGACGACGTGAATGCGTCCAGGGCTTGCCGTGCAGTGGCGATTCGTTGAAGCATAGGCCACGCGCCCCGCGTGCAGTGCCAATCCCCCATGACCAATGCTGTGTTGTTGAATAATCTCGATCACCGCACTCTGCGCGTGATCACCGCGCACGGCGCCGCCTACGGCGATGACGTGATGTCGGCTGCGACCTTTCCACAAGAATTCCGCCAGTTGCAGGCGCAATACCCCATCGTGTTCCATCGCAGCGGCGAGCGCAGTTTTCGGCCGCTGGTGTTACTGGGATTACGCCTGGGCGAAAACCTGTTTCTGCATGGCGCGCGTTGGAATGCGCCCTATATTCCGCTGTCGATTCAGCGACAGCCGTTCCTGATCGGCGAACAACCCGACGGGCCGATGGTGCACGTGGACCTGGACAGCCCGCGCGTCAGCAGCACCGAGGGCGAATTGCTGTTTCGCGAACACGGCGGCACCACCGAATTTCTCGACCACATCAGCCAGGTGCTGCGCACGCTGCACGATGGCCTGGTGGCCAGCACGGCATTCGTCGAACGTGCGCTGCGTTACGACCTGCTCGAACCACTCGTGTTCGAAGCCACCTTGAACAACGGCCTGGAATGCCGCCTTGCCGGGCTGTATGTCGTGCACGAAGAACGCCTGCGCGCACTCGATGACGCGGCGCTGCTCGATCTGCACCGGCATGGCGATCTGGAACCGCTGTACATGGCGATGGCCTCGATCGCGCAATTTCGCCATCTGCTTGAACGCATGAATCGCCGCCATGCTGGCTGAGCCGCGCGCCATCGAAGAGCGCCATGGCCTGGACCCGCAACAGCTGGACCCGGCCATCCTTCGCTCCACCACGCCGCTGGTGCTGCGCGGGCTGGTGCGCGACTGGCCGCTGGCGCAGGCCGGTGCGACTTCTGCGCAGGCTGCTGCAAACTATCTGCGTGGTTTCGACCGTGGCGAGGCGGTGGTCGCGCAGGTTGGGCCACCGGAGATTGGCGGGCGTTTCTTCTACAACGCGGACATGAGCGGCTTCAACTTCCGCCCTGAGCGCGTGCCCTTGGGTGTGGTGTTGGACACCTTGTTGCGCGACCTCGATAACGCGCAGCCACCGGCCATCTATGTCGGCTCCACCACGCTGGACACCTACCTGCCCGACCTGCGCGCGCACAACCCGATCGCGCTGCCGCAGAGCGAGCCGCTGGCCAGCATATGGATCGGCAACCGCACCCGCATCGCCGCGCATCAGGATCTGCCCGACAACCTGGCCTGCGTGGTCGCCGGACGGCGCCGCTTTACGTTGTTTCCACCCGAGCAGTTGGCCAATCTCTATATCGGCCCGCTGGATCTGACCCCGGCCGGGCAACCGGTCAGCCTGGTGGATGTCACGGCGCCGGATCTGCAGCGCTTTCCGCGCTATGCGCAGGCGCTGGAACATGCGCTGGTCGCCGAACTGCAACCGGGCGATGCGTTGTTCATTCCCAGCATGTGGTGGCATCACATCGAAGCACTGGAAAGCTTCAACGTGCTGGTCAATTTCTGGTGGCGGCAGAGCCCGGCCTACATGGATTCGCCGATGAACGCGCTGATGCTGGCGCTGCTGACCATCCGCGACTTACCGGCAGAACAACGCGCCACCTGGCAAGAAGTGTTTCGTCACTATGTCTTCGAGGCCGACGACAGCACCGCCGCGCATCTGCCCGATGCCGCACGCGGTGTGTTGGCCACGATGGACGACGCCAACGCGCGCAGCCTGCGCGCGCGGCTGCTGCAACGCTTGAATCGCTGAGGACCTCGCCATGCCCCACACCATGCCTTCCGATCCGCAACAGCGCCCGGTGCGCCGCATCGTCATCGCCGGTGGCGGCACGGCCGGCTGGATGGCCGCTGCGGCCATGTCGAAGTTGCTGGGCCGGCACCTGCAGATCACCTTGGTGGAGTCGGACGAGATCGGCACGGTGGGCGTGGGCGAAGCCACCATTCCCAGCCTGGTCACCTTCCACCGTTTGCTGGAGATCGACGAGGCCGCCTTCATGGCCGCCACCCAGGCCACCATCAAGCTCGGTATCGCCTTCGAACACTGGCGCGATGTGGACCGGCATTACATTCACTCCTTCGGTCATGCCGGCACCGATCACTGGAGCGCCGGGTTTCAGCATTTCTGGTTGAAGGGGCAGCAGCGCGGTGTGGCGCGCGACTTCGGCGACTATTGCCTGGAACTGCGTGCGGCGCAGGAAGGCCGCTTTGCGCACCTGCCCAATGGCGGCATGAATTACGCCTATCACCTGGACGCCGGGCTGTACGCGCGCTTCCTGCGCCGCTTCAGCGAAGGCTTCGGCGTCACGCGCATCGAAGGCCGCATCGGCCAGGTGGAAACCAATGCGGAAAGCGGCTTCCTGACCGCGCTGACGCTACAGGACGGCACGCGGGTGGAAGGCGACCTGTTCCTGGATTGCACCGGCTTTGCCGGCCTGCTGATCGGCAAGACGCTGGGCGTGGGCAGCGACGATTGGTCGCGCTGGTTGTTCGCCGACAGCGCGCTGGCAGTGCAGACCGAATCGGTGGGCCCGCCCGTGACCTACACCCGCTCGCGCGCCGATCAGGCCGGCTGGATGTGGCGCATTCCGCTGCAGCACCGGGTGGGCAACGGCATCGTGTATTCCAGCCGCCACATGGACCAGGACAGCGCCCGCGTAGTGCTGGAACGCAACCTCACCGGGCGCGCGCTCACCGCGCCGCGGCCGCTGCGCTTCACGCCCAACCAGCGCCACCGCGTGTGGGAGAAGAACTGCGTGGCGCTGGGCCTGGCCAGCGGCTTTCTGGAGCCGCTGGAATCGACCAACATCCATCTGATCCAGCGCGGCATCATCCGCCTGCTGCAGACCTTTCCACAGGTCATCAATGCTGTCGACATCGCCGAGTACAACCGTCAGGCGGCCGACGAAATCACCCACATCCGCGATTTCGTGATCCTGCATTACCACGCCACCGATCGCCGCGACACGTCCTTCTGGCGCGACTGCGCGGCAATGGATATCCCCGATTCGCTGCGCCATCGGGTGGAGTTGTTCCGCCAGAGCGGTCGTGTATTTCATCAGGCCAATGAACTGTTTGCCGAGAATTCGTGGGTGCAGGTGATGCTGGGCCAGGGCATCGTCCCGCAACAGCATCACCCGGTGGCCGACCTGATGGGCGATGCGGAGCTGAGCCGTTTCCTGGAAACCATCCGCACCCGGGTGGAGGGAGCGCTGGTGCGGTTGCCCGCGCACGCGGACTTCCTGCAACGCTACTGCCCTGCCCCGCCGCCGCCCGAACCGGCCGCACGCGTGCCGGCCCCGACGGTCATGGCGACCCTTGCGGGATAAATTTCGATGATCTGCTGCGCAACCTTGGCTTAGACCGGCCCGGCAATGCTAGATTGCGGCATTGCCGTCCATTGCGGGAACAATGGCCGGCGCTCGCCGCAGCAACGTTATCTTTCGCATTCGGGGTAAGGGAGACGCATGTTGGATCTGACACAGGGCCGTATGGCACGCCGGATCGCGCCGGTCATTTTGTTGGTTGGCCTGGCCGCCTGCTCCAAGCAGGAAGACAAGGCCGCCACCACCGCGCCAGCCACTGGCAGCACGCCGGCAGCACCGGCGGCCGCACCGACACCTGCCACAGCGGTCTCGCCGCAAGTGCAGTCGATGGGCGCCGACCAGCTGCGCGCATCGGCCACCAAGGCGCTGCAGGACAACCGCATGTACGCCCCGGCCGGCGACAACGCGCTGGAGTACTACCTGGCCTTGCGTGAGAAGCAGCCGCAGGACGCCACCGTCAACAGCGCGCTGACCGACCTGCTGCCCTATACGCTGATCGCCGCCGAACAGAGTATCAGCCGCGAAGAATTCCCCGAAGCGCAGCGTTTGATTGCGTTGATCGAAAAGGTCGACCCCAAGGCACCGGCATTGCCGCGCCTGAAGAGCGGCCTGGAAACCGGCATGAAGACCGCCGCCAACCGCTCCGAGCAGGATGCCGAGCAGGCCAAGAAGCAGGTCGAGGACAAGGCCAAGCAAGCCGCCGACCAGAAGCGTCTGGCCGAGCAGCAGACCCGCGAAGCCGCTGCTGCCCAGCAGATTGCCGCGCAACAGGAAGCGGCCCGCCAGCAGACCGCCGAGGCCGAACGCCAGGCCGCTGCACGCCGTCAGGCCGAAACGCCCGCGCCGGCACCAACGCGTCCGGCTCCGGCGCCTGCGGCCGCCGCGGCACCGGCCGCGCAGTCGCTGCGCCCGATCAGCACCCCGGCACCGCGCTACCCAGCCGAAGCATTGCGTGCCGGCACCTCCGGCGAAGTGCTGGTGGAACTCACGGTCGGCACCGACGGCTCGATCACTGCCTCGCGCGTGCTGCGCGCCAACCCACCGCGCGTGTTCGATCGCGAAGCGCTCAACGCAGTCAAGCGCTGGCGTTTTGAGCCGGTCGCCGCACCGGTGACCACGCGGCGCACGCTGTCGTTCAATCCGGGCGGTTGAGTAAGTGGCTGGGTGGCTGGGTGGTTTGCTGACGGCTGACTGAGTGAGTCTGTTAGTCGCTGGTCGCTGGTCGTTGATTGACGATCGTTATTGATGCACTGCACTCCCGGCAAATGCCGGGCGCCAAATAAAAAGCCCGCAGCGATGCGGGCTTTTTGTTGGTTAGTCATCCATACCCTCATCTGCCCTTCGGGCACCTTCTCCCCATGAAGGAGGACAATGTCCCGAGGGGAAAAGGGATGCTAAATGCCAGGAAAGGCACTGCAAACCCCTTTCCCTTGGGAGAGGGTTGGCGTGCGGGTACGGTTTCGCCGGGCACTTACAGCGAACAGCCAATTGCTAAAGAACATCAGCCCGAAATCGCCAGACGCTCCTGATGATAACGGCGCACTGCCGCATACCACAGCAATGCCGCCACACCGAAACCGGCCAGCAGATACACCGCCCAGGTCTGCACGTTGATGGTCTCGTGGCGGATCACCTTCAACAGCATCTGGTTCTGTGCCAGAAACGGCACCGCAAAATGCCATAGCTGCGTCTTCAGCGGATACGCCATCAACGCATAGCCCGGCAGCATCGGCAGCAGCAGCAACCAGGTCATATGCGCCTGCGCTTCCTTCATGCTTTTGGCGGCGGCGGCCAGATAGGTCAGCAGCGAGGTGCCGACGAACAGCATCGGCACCAGGATGAAGAGCATCTGCAGCATCGGCAAGAAACCGACATTGAGCTGGCGCCCAAGGTTGGACGTGGACAGCTGCGCACTCAGCTTGAACGCCAGCAAGGTGAGCAACAACGACACCATGCCGATCACGCAGGCCGCAGCAATCTTGCCGCTGACAATGGCGCTGCGTGGTGCGGGCGTGGCCAGCAACGGCTCCAGCGATTGGCGTTCGCGCTCGCCGGCGGTGGCATCCAGAATCAACGACGCGCCACCCAGAAACGAGGTGATCACCAGCAACACCGGCAGCAGCATCGCCATCATCTGGCCGCGTTTGGCTTCGGCAGTGGCCAGGTCTTGCGCGGCAACTTCCAGGGGCCTGGAAACCTGCGCATCGATGCCGCGTGCCAGCAAACGCAAGGCGCCGACCTGCTGGCTGTAGCCGGTGAGCGCGGCCTGCAAGCGCATGCCCGGCACATCGGCCTCGCGGCGCGTGCTGTCCTTGATGATCTCCACCAGCGCCGGCCGACCTTCGCGCCAGTCATCGGCGTAGGTGTCGCTGATGCGCAGTGCCACATCCACATCCTGGTTGCGAATCGCCGCCGTCAGATCGGCTGGCGCATCTACTGCATTGAGCCCTTGCGCGGCGAGAAAACGCACCAGATTCGGCGCGTTGCTGCGACCGAGGGTGGGAATGTCGAGCGGCTTGTCGATCTGCGTACGCACGCGGCTTTCGCTTAAGGCACCCATGCCCAGAATCAGAATCGGGTAGAGCAACGGCGATAACAGCAATGCCAATGCCAGGGTGCGGCGGTCGCGCGAGATGTCACGCAATTCCTTGCGCAGCACGGTCCATAGCGTGGAGAACAACGATGTGCTCATGCGTGCAATCCCTCGTCCGAGCCGATCGCCTTGACGAAGGCGTCTTCCAGATTGTTTTCACCAGTGGCAGCGCGCAGTTCGTCAGCGCTCCCGGATGCCACCACCGTGCCCTTTGCGATGATGACGATGCGATCGCACAGCGCTGCCACCTCCTGCATGATGTGGCTGGAGAAAATCACGCAGCGCCCTTCCGCACGCAGCTGCTGCAAGAAGCCACGCATGGCACGGGTGGTCATTACATCCAAGCCGTTGGTGGGCTCGTCCAGAATCACATTGCGTGGGTCGTGTACCAATGCGCGCGCAATCGCGGTCTTGGTGCGCTGACCCTGGCTGAAACCTTCGGTCTGGCGGTCCAGAATGTCGTCCATGTCCAAGGCCTTCGACAGCAGCGTTGTGCGCTGCGCGATCTGTGCGCGCGACATGCCATGCAACTCACCGAAGTAGGCGATGTTCTCGCGTGCGGTCAAACGCTTGTAGACGCCGCGTGCTTCCGGCAACACGCCGAGTGCGCGGCGCACAGTCACCGGGTCGCGGGCGACATCCACACCATCGATGGTGACCCTGCCCTGGTCGGGTGACATCAGCGTGTAGAGCATGCGCAAGGTGGTGGTTTTGCCGGCACCGTTGGGGCCGAGCAGGCCGGTGATCTGGCCATCGGCAGCGCTGAAACTGACCCCGTCGACGGCTTTCACCAGCCCGGCCTTGGTCTTGAACGACTTATGCAAAGTATCGACGACGATCATGCGAGCGCCTCCGTGGCGTGGTCGATGCGGCTCATGGTTCCCATCCGTTGAACGAGGTGAACGCGGGCACGGTGTTGAGGTTGGCAACGCAGGTGGTATCCAGCGCCTTGGCATCGGCGGTCTGCATGAACTGGCTCAGCACCTTGGGCATGCAGCCCAGCCGGAACACCCCATGCCCCTGCCCGGGCGCAATCACGTGCCGGCCGTTGGGCAGTCCCTGCAGTACCCGCTCGGCGTAGCGTGGCGGCGTGACCGGATCGAGCTGGCCGGAGAGCAGCAACACCGGCAGCGTCGATCGGAAAGGCGCGCTCGCAGCGGCCGGTGCCGGTTTGGAGGGCCACACCTTGCACGGTGCAAAGAACATCTCGGCCACCTCGTTGCCCAGCAGCGTGGTCTCCTGGTCGGGTGCGTGATAACGCCCGGCGTCTTCGCTGCACAACACCGACCATTGCATCAAACGATTCATCTGATCGGACATGCCCGAAGCGCTCATCTGCGCCAAGGCCATCAACGAGGCATACCGACCTGCGGCCGCTTCATCGAGCACCAGAGGCAACAGCGATGCGGTTTCTGGCGCATACGAGAAACCGAACGCCAGGCCCGCCACGGTGTCGGCAGTGACCTGCTCGTGGCGCAAGGCACCCGTGCGCGGATCGCGGTAGTCCACCGCCACCGGTGCCTGCCGCAGCCGCTCGACCACCTGGCGCAACTGCGTGGCGGTATCGACCGGAAAGCGCTTGGAGCAGGCAGGCTGCTGGCGGCATTGCGCAGACTGCAGCGCAATCGCATCTTCGAAGGTACGCGCGAACTCGCCGCCGATCACCAGATCGTTCGGCGCCACGCCATCGATCACCACGGTGCGCGTGTGCTGCGGATAACGTGCGGCATAGTGCTGCGCCACACGCGTGCCGTACGAGGCACCGATCAGATTCAGCGACTGCACGCCCAGTGCCGCGCGTACCGCATCCAGATCGCCAATGGCTTCGCTGGTGGTGTAGTAGGGTCGGCGTCGTTGCGCAAACCGTCGGCGCATCGGGCTGCATACGCAGTCAATTGCTCGGCGGTGGCTTCGCTGCTGTTGTCCAACGCCAGCGGCTTGCCGGCCGCGTCACGACACTCCAGCGGATGCGAGCCACCGGTGCCGCGCTGATCGACCAGAAAGATGTCGCGCTGCTTGCGGACTTCATGCAGGCCCATGTCCACGATCGCCGCGACTTCGGTGGCCGATTGCCCCGGCCCACCAGCAATGAAGAACACCGGGTCGGGCGCGCTGCCGCCACCGGCTTCGCTTTCCAGCCAGGCAATCTTCAACGCGATGCTGCGCCCGCTCGGCGCGGCCGGATTTTCCGGCACGCGCAGCGTTGCGCATTGCGCTTCGATGTTGCCTGCAGCACCACCAGCACTCAGCGTGCACGGCGTGAACAGCAGCGTGCCGTAACGATTGCCTGCTGCGCTGCCGGGTGGGTTGCTTGCAGCAGGCTGCTGCGCAGTCGTACCCGGCGCTGTGGCGGTGGATTTTCCTGCAACGTCGTTTGCTGCGGCGGGCGCTGCGGCGCGCTGGCATCCTGCAGCCAACATCGCGATCAGCACGGCCGCCACTACTGTGGATTGCTTGACCATCGTCATCCTATCTCCTGGTATTCCCTGTCCCCTGACGTTGCAAACGGCCACACGTGACCGCGGCAACGAGAGCGTGTTATGTACTTTGAGGTGAGTGCGAAGCGTCCTGTGGCGCGTCGAGACAAGGCGTGCGCTTTGCCGAGGCTGGCCGCCTGGGCAAAGCGCGCAACGCAGTATCGGCGCGCCACAGGGCACTTCCCGAAGGGTTGGCCGCCAGCGGCACGGAGCGCCGCGCAGCACCCGCTCCGCGCCGCTGGCGATCAACGCATCTCATCTCAAAATACATAACACGCTCTAATGCCCGTCTTCGTAAAGAAAAACGTGCTCGATCGATTCCCCAAACAAACGTGCGATACGAAACGCCAACGGCAGGCTGGGATCGTATTTGCCGGTTTCCAGCGCATTGATCGTCTGCCGCGACACGCCCAGCCGTTCGCCTAACTCGCCTTGCGACCAGCCACTGGCCTCGCGCAATTCGCGCACGCGGCTATTCATTCAAAACGACGCGCGTGGATGCTTTTGGTAATGCCGTAGATGGCGCACAACAACGGAAATACCCATAGCATCGCCGCGCTCGCCGGAACATCGATCAGCTCGGCTGCCTGCAAGAATCTGGCGGTCATATACGCACCGCTGACCAGGCCGGCGGCAATGGCGATGGCTTCCAGTTCGATACGTCGGTCCATCTCGTCCGAATCGCGCACGTAACGCGCCACCGCACGAATCACCGGCACGACCAGCACCGCCGGCAGCAAGGCGATCAGCACACGCGCCCAGTTCGGGCCGACATGCCCAAGCAGATAGCGCCAGAACAGCATCACCACCACGTACAACAGCATCGGTACGCCGAATTCGCGGTGATACCGCTGCGCCAACGCTGGGCGGGTGCTGTCGCGCAGATTGCCGCGCGCCAGCCACATCGGCACCGAAAACAGCATGCACGACCCACCAATGCCGGCGCTGAGCCAGGCGATGTAATCGTCCATCGGCAGCACCTGCCGCAGACCCAGCAGCCCGATGCCGAGGAAGAACATTCCCACGCAGAACACCAACAGCGCCTTGCGCTTGCAATTCGTCATTTGCACGGCCTCGGAGAAGCGACTGCCTGCGCTGCACGAGCCCTGCGCATACACCTGGCGGCTGTTCGCACAGTGCGTTGCGGTGTGCGGGCATGCCTGCATTCCATTTGCCTATGCTGCTGCCGCATCACATTCGCCTGTCAAGTACGCTTGACAGGCAAGATGCGCTTACTCGAACCTGCTGTCAAGCACCCTTTACACATTCGAACAGGCGCATGGGCGTCGTCTGCGTTGCTGGCGGATGTTGTGCGATGCATGCAGTCAGACACGCGCGGTTTTTGCGTCGTCGGCGCGCCACTACATGCATGCGGTCCAAGGCGGCGTTCCCAACGGTATCGCGCAACTTCTGCAGTGGTGACGCATGCGAAGTGGCTTGTGATGCACATTGCCGCACGCCGTTGCCTGCGTGAGATGACATCTGCATGCCGCACCAGCGCAGACCACGCCCGCTTTGCGCTACGCGCAGTCGCTTCGTTGACCGCTCTATTTCAGATAAGTCTTGAGGATGGCGGTGATGTCGTCCACTGCCAGCTCGCGCTCGCCCAGTGCGTCCGGCGCGGCAACGTGGTGCTTCAGATGCTCGCTTAGCAGCTCGACCATCAAGCCCTGCGCCGCGCCGCGAAAGGCGGCTACCTGGGTCAGTAACGCGGTGCATTCCACGTCCTGCGCCAGGGCTTTTTCCAGCCCTTCCACCTGCCCGCGCATCCTGCGCACGCGCGCAAGCAACTTGGATTTGTCCTGAGTGAGATGCGCCACCTAATACCCCCCTGGGGTATTTAAGATACCCTGTGGGGTACCTTAGCCAGAGCCACAGCCGATGTCGACCAAGCACGCCGCGCCGCATTGCGCGCAGTCGCACACCTTTGCCAGCGCCAATCCGCTTGCCGAGCGCAGTACCCGCAAGGCGGTCATCCTGACCGTGCTCATGATGATGGTGGAGATCGTGGGCGGCTGGATGCTCAATTTCATGGCCCTGCTCGCCGACGGCTGGCATATGAGCTCGCACGCGTTGGCGCTGGGGCTGGCGTTGTTCGCTTATCGCTTTGCGCGGCAGCATGCCGGGGATGTGCGCTTCACCTTCGGCACCTGGAAGGTCGAAGTGCTGGGCGGCTACACCAGCGCGATCCTGTTGTTGGGCGTGGCCGGGCTGATGGCCTTCCAATCGGTGGAACGCTTGTTCACGCCCGAGCCCATCCAATATCAGGAAGCCACCGTCATTGCGGTGATCGGCCTGCTGGTCAATCTGATCTGCGCGTGGTGGCTGCGCGACTCGCATGGGCATGCTCACTCCCACGGGCACGACAGTCACGGCCATGCGCACCCACACGATGGTCATGGTCATCACGATGCGCACAGCGATCTCAATCTGCGCGCGGCGTATCTGCACGTGGTGGCCGATGCCGCGACCTCGGTGCTCGCCATCGTGGCGCTGGTTGCCGGCATGCACTGGGGCGTGACCTGGCTGGACCCCATCATGGGCATCGTCGGCGCGGTGCTGGTCACCGTCTGGGCCTGGGGGCTGCTGCGCCGCACCGGCAGCGTGCTGCTGGATGCGGAGATGGACGCGCCGGTGGTGGCAGAGGTGAAGCAGGTCATCGCCGAGCTTGGGCATGCGATCGACATTGCCGACCTGCATGTCTGGCGCGTCGGCAGCGAGCGGTATGCCTGCGTCGTCAGCCTGGTCACTGCAGCCGACATCGATGCGGAGCTGGTGCGCCGCGCACTGCAGATTCACGAAGAACTGGTGCATGTCACGGTGGAGCTGCAGCGGCCTGCGCTACTGAGCGCTGCGGCCTGAGTACCGCAGCAACGCCGGGCCGCGCTGCAGGCCACAGCGTACCTGCGGGCGCAGGCGGCTTGCACGCGCAGGCTGCAGGCCGCCTCAGACCTTAGGCGGCGTGGAGCTGACGTACTTCTCGCGGCGGATCTGCGCACTCGGCAGCCCGGCCGCTTTCAGCGCTTCCAGGCAGGTGTCCACCATGTCGGGGTTGCCGCACAGATAGGCGATATCGTGCGCAGCATCGGGCGCGAACTCGGCCAGGTGCTGCTGCACGTAGCCGTGCCGTACATCGGCGTGCGGCTGCTTGGGCAGTTCGCGCGAGAAGCACGGCACGTAGCGGAACTGCGGATGCGCATCGGCAAACGCGCGGAAATCGTCGCCGTACAGCAGCTCGGCCGGGGTGCGTGCGCCCTGCAGCAACACCACCTGCACGCCGCGGGTGGCGATCGCCTCGGCCAGCAGCGGCAGCATCGAGCGATACGGGGTCACCCCGGTGCCGGTGGCGATCAGCACATAGCGCTGGTTGTGGTCGCCTGGCTGCAGGCAGAAGCGCCCGTAGGGCCCGCTGGCCTGCAACTGGTCGCCAATCTCCAGGCCTTCGAACAAGGCCGTGGCCGAGCCGCCGGGTACGAAACTCACCGCAATATCCACCGCCTCACCCGGTCCAAGCGCGTGGTCGTGGATGGTCGCCAGCGAATAGCTGCGCTTGGTCGGCGTGCCATCGGCGTAGTCGAAATGGATCTGGATGAACTGGCCGGGCTGGAAATCCAGCGGCTGCCCGTCGTCACGGACGAACTGACAGTGGGCCACGGTGGGCGCAAGCATGCGCCGGTCAACAAGCTTGAGGGGGAATTGAACGGGCACGAACGTATATAGGACAGTCTGTGATGGGGGCAACCCCCAACGGGCTTCTATAATAACGGCTGCAACTTGCTGCGCCGTCACCCTGGCGCAAAGGACCCGGCTTGAACTCCCCATCTCCCAGTGCGCCCGCCCTGCGCGTGTGCGATCTGCGCAAGACCTACGACAACGGCACCCAGGCGCTCAAGGGCGTGTCGCTGGACGTGGCGCCCGGCGATTTCTTCGCCCTGCTCGGCCCTAACGGGGCCGGCAAATCCACCCTGATCGGCATCATCAGCTCGCTGGTGAACCTGTCCGGCGGGCAGGTGGAAGTGTTCGGTACCGACCTGGTCCGGCACCGCAGCGATGCGATGCGCCTGATCGGCCTGGTGCCGCAAGAAATCAACTTCAACCTGTTCGAAAAACCGTTCGACATCCTGGTCAATTACGCCGGCTTCTACGGCATGCCGCGCAGCCAGGCGCAAGCGCTGGCCGAGGTGGAACTGCGCCGCGCGCACCTGTGGGAAAAGGCGCAGGTGATGAGCCGCACGCTGTCCGGCGGCATGAAGCGCCGGCTGATGATCGCCCGCGCCATGATGACCCAGCCGTGCCTGCTGATCCTGGACGAGCCCACCGCGGGTGTGGATATCGAGATCCGCCGCGACATGTGGCGCGTACTCAAGGACATCAACGCCGCCAGCACCACGATCATCCTGACCACGCATTACCTGGAAGAAGCCGAGCACCTGTGCCGCAACCTGGCCATCATCAATCATGGCCAGATCGTCACCCAGGGTCCGATGCGCGAACTGCTGGCCAAGCTCGACGTGGAAGGTTTCCTGTTCGATATCGACGGTGAGCTGCCGGCGCAGCTGCCGGTGATCGAAGGCACCACGCTCACCGCCATCGACGGCCACACGCTGGATCTGGACATGCCGCGCGCGATGGACCTCAACCGCGTGTTCGCCAGCCTGGACGATGCCGGCATCCGCGTGCGCTCGATGCGTACCAAGAGCAACCGGCTGGAAGAATTGTTCGTTCGTCTGACCGGGCCTGGCGAGACCGTCGCCGCCCCGGCTCCTGCCACAGCGGCGCCCGTGCGCCCGGCAGGCCACCCATGAGTTCTTCGGAGTCGTCGATGTCCGCCACGCCCCCAACACCCCGCCAACGCAACTGGATTGCGCTGTGCACCATCGTGCGCCGCGAAGTGCAGCGCATCCTGCGCATCTGGGGCCAGACCCTGGTGCCGCCGGCCATCACCATGACGCTCTACTTTTTGATCTTCGGCGGGCTGATCGGCTCGCGCGTCGGCGACATGGGCGGCTATAGCTACATGCAGTTCATCGTGCCGGGCCTGGTGATGATGAGCGTGATCCAGAACAGCTACGGCAACATTTCCTCCAGCTTCTTCGGCGCCAAGTTCGGCCGCCATGTGGAAGAGCTGCTGGTCAGCCCGATGCCCAATTGGGTGATCTTGTGGGGCTATGTGTCCGGCGCGGTGTTGCGCGGAGTGATGGTCGGCGCAATCGTGTTGATCATCGCGATGTTCTTCACCCCGGTGCGTATCCCGCACCCAATCGTGACACTGACCACGGTGCTGCTGGGCGCGATCATCTTTTCGCTGGCCGGCTTCGTCAACGCGGTCTACGCCAAGAAGTTCGACGACGTGGCGATCGTGCCCACCTTCATCCTGACCCCGCTGTCCTACCTGGGCGGCGTGTTCTATTCGGTGAAACTGCTGCCCGGCTGGGCCGAAGCCGCCACCCAGGCCAACCCGATCTTCTACATGGTTAATGCGTTCCGCTACGGCCTGCTCGGCAGCTCGGACGTGCCGATCTGGGTGGCCTACGCATTGATGCTGGGCTTTGTCGCCGTGCTCAGCGCGGTCGCGCTGTGGCTGCTGCGGCGGGGTGTGGGGCTGCGGAGTTGATATGGATCGCAAGTATGTGACGCAGAGCGTGGAGGGCTACTCGCATGCGCTTCTCGCGAGCGCGGCACACTCTTTCGCTGAAAGAAGCCAAGATGCTTCAGAGGAACAACCTAACCAGTTCGCGCTAGGCGCCATGATGATGTGCTGCTTCGCCTTGGAGGCTTATTTCAACCAACTCGGGCATGCACTACACGAACGCCGAATGCTTCCGGAGGTGAATAATATCGGGGATTTTGAGCGGAACGCGCCAGATCAGAAATTTCTAGCCTTAGCTGATGCGCTCGATATGGTCCTCAACGCAATGCCGCATGCGTGGATAGGTGAAGCATTCCGCTTCCGCAATAAGGTTGCTCATGCAAAACCTTACTCGCGCAACGATGAGGAAGCTACGTGGAAGGGGGCGAGGCCGCGCACTCCCAGCACCGATCCGCCCTGGGCTAAGCAAGCAAGACCGCAAGAAGCCAGCCGGTTCGTGGGAAACATGAAAGAAGTTATCGATAGAATGAATGAGGCCAGCCGGGAAAAGCTAGACAAAGACTTTCCAATAGAAATCTTTGGCAGTGGTAGCTCGACCTACTGAGCCAAACAAAAGGCTCCGGCGGGTCCGCCAGAGCCTGATGCCGACCGAGAATCCCCGATCCGGCACAAAGGCTATCACTACACCCGGCATGTACCCAACATCACATCGAACGGAGAACCTATGCGTATTTTGATCCTCGGCGCCGGCGGCACCGGTGGCTATTTCGGCGGACGTCTGGTGCAGGCCGGCGTCGACGTCACCTTCCTGGTGCGCGAAGCGCGTGCGGCGCAGTTGCAGGCCGACGGCTTGCGCATTCGCAGCCCGCTGGGCGATGCGCAGTTGCAGGTGGCGCATGTCACCGCGCAAGACTTGCCGGCGCAGGTGGCGCAGCAGCCGTTCGATCTGGTGATCCTCAGCTGCAAGGCCTACGACCTGGACAGCGCGATCGAAGCGATTGCGCCGGCGGTGGGCGAGCACACCACGGTGTTGCCCATCCTCAACGGGCTGCGCCATTACGCGGCCCTGGACGAGCGCTTCGGTGCGGCGCGGGTGCTGGGCGGGCTGTGCTTTATCAGCGCCACCAAGGGCGAGCACGGCGAGATTTTGCACCTGGGCAATCCGGCGGCGATCACCTTCGGCGAGCGCAGCGGTGACGCGCATTCGGCGCGGGTGCAGGCATTTGCAGCCGCCTGCGCGCAGGCCGGCATCACCCATGTGGCGAGCGAGCAGATCGCGCAGGAACAATGGATCAAGTACAGCTTTCTCACCGCGCTGGCCGCGGCCACCTGCTTGATGCGTGCGCCGGTGGGCGCGATCGTGGCCACCGACGACGGCCGTGCCTTGATCAACGGCCTGTACAACGAATGCCTATGGGCTGCGGATGCGGCCGGGCACTCGATTCCCGAGCCTGCACGCGCCAAAGCGTTGCAAACGCTGCTACAGGTGGATTCGCCGCTCAAGGCCTCGATGCTGCGCGACCTGGAAGCCGGCCAGGACGTGGAAGCGGCGCAGATCGTCGGCGACATGCTCAGGCGCGTACGCGAGACCGGCCGCAATGCACCGCTGCTGATGGCGGCCAACGTGCACCTGCAGGCGTATCAGGTGTTGCGGCATCTTTAAGGAAACTCTGAACAACTCCCCTTGATCCTGCGACAATCACACAGACGCAACGGGACAACGACGATGCAACTGACCTTCGGCGATGCGGAGTACAACGGCAAGCGCAAGCGGACGCGGCGTGAGGTGTTCTTGGCCGAGATGGACCAGGTCGTGCCGTGGAAGGATCTGCTGGCACTGATCGAACCGCACTACCCGAAGTCGGGGCAGCCGGGGCGACAGCCGTATCGGCTGGAGACGATGCTGCGCATCCACTTTTTGCAGCAGTGGTACGCACTGAGCGATCCATCGGCGGAAGAAGCACTGTACGACACGGTGTCGATGCGCCGTTTTGCGAAGATCGGCGGGCTGGATGAGGTGCCGGATGAAACGACGATTCTCAACTTCCGGCATTTGCTGGAGCGGCATGATTTGGCGCGCAAGCTGTTCAACCGGGTCAACGCGCACCTGTCGCGTAAAGGGCAGAGTCTGCGGGGCGGGACGATCGTGGATGCCACGATCATTGCGGCGCCAAGTTCGACCAAGAACAAGGATGGCGAGCGCGATCCGGACATGCACCAGACCAAGAAGGGCAACCAGTACTTCTTCGGGATGAAGGCGCACATCGGGGTGGACGATGAGTCGGGCCTGGTGCACCACGTGGAATGCACGGCGGCCAACGCAGCGGACATCACGCAGGCGCACAAGCTGCTGCACGGCAAGGAAGACACTGTGAGCGGCGACAGCGGCTACACCGGGCTGGACAAGCGCGATGAGATGAAGGGCAAGCGCACGCTGCGCTACCTGATCGCGGAGAAGCCCTCGAAGCTGAAGCAGATCAAGAATAAGCGCGAACTGAAGTTGGCCAAGCGCTGGGAGCACACCAAAGCCAGCCTGCGTGCGAAGGTGGAACACCCGTTTCGGGTGATCAAGCGTCAGTTTGGTTACGTCAAGGTGCGCTATCGCGGTTTGGCGAAGAACACCGCACAGGTGCTGACGCTGTTTGCACTATCGAATCTGTGGCTGACGCGCAAAGCGTTAATGCCTGCTGCGGGGAAGCTGTGCCTGTAATCCAGGCAACACCCCGCAAACGTGCCGAAACCGGCAAAAAATCGGCGATTTGAGCGCCCTCAGCGCGGCGGATGCGGTTGCTTCGTTTTCCGGTCGCGTTGATCAGACCATCCTTAATGCTGTTGGAGAGTCGCCGTGTTCGGCGTGCACCAGCCGGCGCGCCGCCTACGTCCCCAGTGCGCCGCTGGCACACATGCCAAAAGCGAGCAGATGCATCAGGCCTCATACCATCCGATGCTGAGGGGCAATCGACTGCTCCCGCTGCTGATCGTGCTGCTGAGACTGCTGTAGCCGCTGGGTCTCACTGAGGGACTGCAGCTGTGCCAGTGATTGCTCGACCGGCTGTGCGATCGCATCGTTCGTCTTCATATGCGCCATCCTATGCGCAGGATCGTTCAATGCCCCTTCGACAACGAACATATTCTCGCCCTGCCGCGCAGACTTGGTTTCCTCGCTCAGCACAACGTGATCGATTCGCGACAGCCCGTTCTCCTTCGCAAGATACGCACTACTTGCTGCAAGGCGGGCGCTGTTGTCATCGTAATCACGACCCAGGCCTTGTTCGAGACGACGAACGGCTTCTTCTGCTTGGCGATGCAGTGGATCCTGCGATGACGTACTTGCTGCGATTGTGGTGACTTCGGCTGGGTACGTGTGATTCCCAGGCTGGGCCTCACCGATCACCTTATGCCACCACTGCTGATCGGGCTTGGGATTGATGTGTTCCTTGTTCAACTCACTTTTTGGCATGGGTGCAGGAATACTTCTGACATCGTCTACATTTTCCGCCGGCCTGAGCGCGCCCTCAAATACTTTGTCGACCCCTTTCTTAGTCATGCGATGCAGGCCCGCGTGATTGAGTGCATCCCACGTAAAGTCGATACAGCTATTATCCGCCCCGTTGTAGTGCATATTGAATCCGTTTTTTGCAGGATTCGCACCAAAATCTGCCAGCTTTTCGTACTGCTCCTTGCTGACCTCCATCGTACGTGAGTAGTAGGGATCCTTGTAGGTGTCAACGTCATTAAAAGAAACTCTCCCTGGCCCGCTGGCTGCGCCATGCTTGACCGGCGAGAACCCATAACTTTTAACGGTCGCCCCATCGTCAATCGAATAGTACATATGACCACCGAAAGACGTTCCTCCAGCCATCAATGGCGTACCTGCGGCAGCAACGTAGACGGTGACTGCATAGCGCTTTTCATGATCATCCACGCTTATTCCCCTTACTTTCCCTTGTAGGTGTAGGCGACAATAAGTTGCGCATTCGCCGCAATCAACGCCTCGGAATTGCGGTCAAAGCGTAGCGTGAGCCGATATCGGCCTGGCCGAACAGCATTATTGTATCCAAACGCCAACTCTCTAGACGCAGCATGTCCCACGGATAGACCGGCGTCGCGCAGCGTCGTCCCGTCCGCATCAAAGGCGAACAGACCAGGCGCAATGCCATCAACAGATAAGGGAATGGACGCCTGCTGCCCTACCCCCACACGTTGACTACGCTGCAATCCCACGAGAATTGCACCAGATGGTTCAATCCGTTCTAGGTGAAGCTCGGCCGAAACACCAGCGCTAATTAGCCTGTCGGCAGTTTCGGAAACTGCAGTTGGATCGACGCCGGTCACCCGCACACCGATGAATATGGGCGGAGTAGGGTCATCCGGAAGTGCAGGCACATCGAATTCCAGGTCAACGGGCACACGGTGATGTGGAGTCAAGCTCCGCACCAGTGGGATGGCGGTTCTCATCTCTATCTGCTCCTTTGCAGTGGGCATAGTGGCAGGCGGCAATGGCGCGCTGCATCCGGCGATCAGGCAGGCGATCAATGCCGTGGATGCAAAGCGCTTTCGTTGGTTTGCACGGGGCACGGTACTTATCCAGTGAGTGGTTATACAGCAGCCGGGATTTTGCTAGTTTATAAGCGACACCGTGTCATGATAGTAGTCTGTCGCAGTCAAATTTAAATAGACATACCAAGCAGCAGATTTTTAGTGGCGCCTTTGGCCGTGAGCTCAGCCTTCCGGCCGTCGGGTGTTGTAAAAGCCACGCAGATATAGGGGGCATTCGACTGACTCCGCTAGCCACAGCGCTTTACCGCCGCCTTCGCACCGCCACGACGCCACGCACACGATGCTCTGCATCCCTCTATCGCCGTCATCATCATGAAACTGCTCAGCCACCTGTTCCGTGCCGGTCATTTCGTGATTCTGGCGTTTTTCGTGCTGTGCGCGGCGGGCCTGGTGACGATGGCCGGGCTGGAGTTGTGGCACGGCTTCACACCAGGCGGCGACATGGTGGTGCGCGACCGTTTCAACGTCGTGCTCGAAGCCGTCGGCCTGCTCACGGTGGCGCTGGTGACGCTGGAACTGGGCCAGACCATTTTCGAAGAAGAGATCCTGCGCGACGTCAAAGTCAGCGGGCCCACCCGCGTGCGGCGTTACCTGTCGCGCTTTTTCGTGGTGATCGTAATTGCGCTGGCGATCGAGACGCTGGTGTCGATCTTCGAACTGATGCATGCCGACCCGGCCAAGCTACCGTATGCCGCAGCCGTTGGCTCCTGCGCGGCGCTGTTGCTGATCGCCTGGGGCGTGTTCGTCAAACTCAATCGCAGCGCCGAAGAGCTGGAACCCGAGGCAATGGAAGAAACCAAGCGCGAAGACCGTGAGGTGCAGGAGTAAGCGCGGTCATAGCGGCTAAGTCCACGTAGTAAGCGGTCGTCAGGCCGGAGTGGACGGCGCGCAGGAACCGCGTGCACGTGATACATGCTGCACCGAGCGCCGGCCGCGCCCACATGGCGGCTGCGCAGTCGTTTTGTTCGCTGCTCTCAGTGGGCTGTCGATAACGGCGGTACTGCGGTCGGCTTGCCATCGGCGCCGAGCGCAATCATCACGAAATGCCAGCGCGTACACAGCTCTCGCGCGCCGCTGAGCAGGTCTTCGGCGATCAGTTCCACTTCCACCTTGATCGAGCTGCGCCCCACCGACACCACGCGGGCGATGGTTTCCACCATCTGGCCCTGGCGGATCGGCAATTTGAAATCCACCTGGTCCGAACGCGCGGTCACCACGGTGCGGCGCGCATAGCGCGAGGCGGCCAGGAACGCGGCCTTGTCCATCCACGCCAGCGCCTGGCCGCCGAACAGCGTGCCCATGTGATTGGTATGGTTGGGAACACGATCTCGGCCATGCGGGCTTCGGTCGGTGGATTTGCGCGACTGTCGGGCATCAAAGTGTCTCCAATGAACCTGAGCGCAGGCCTTGCATGTTGCCGGTGCGTGCTTGCCTGCGTTTGCGAATGACGCGCCGTGCAACCGCAGAAGCAGCTGCAACCAGTTAGAGGCTAGTCTTTACCGCTGCTTCCACCTGCGCCGGTGACTGGAATCCAGGCAAACGTGCCACTTCGGCGCCGTCCTTGAACAAGGCCAGGGTCGGTGTCTGCCGCAAGCCCAGGCCACGGAAGAACTCCTCGCCCACCACTTCCAGCTTGACCTTGAGCAGTGCGACGCCTGCGGCGTCCTCGCTCGCGGCGAACTTGGTCAGCGACATGTCGAGCATCTTGCAGCCCGGGCAATTGTCTTTGTAGTAGTCGACGAGCAAGCGCGGATGCGCAGCCAAGGCGGCAGCGTAGTCGTCAGGGGTAGTGGCGTGGAGCGTCTGCATGGGGCGTGTTCTCGAACGGTACGTCGGTAAGGGCAAGAATTGTGTCAGTCCAGTGTTGGATCTTGGAGGCGTCGCGTTCACCGTGGGGCATTTGTTCGATCTCCAGCCGCGGGTAGCGCGTACCGAAGAATGCTGCGATGCGCCGGGCAGCACCGCAGTAGTTCTCCTCGCCCCACTGCGTCTCGCCGGTGCCGAACACCGCCAGGCGTTCCGGCTTACCGACCGCGGCAACGAGCTGTTCGATAAAACGTTTCATCTCCGGTGGCGTACGCCCGGCGTTGATGCTCCAGCTGCCGAGGATATAGAGATCGTGCTCTGCGCCATCCGGGCACGCCTGCGCCAGCGTCTGGATATCGGCATCGATCCAGGTGACTGCATGCCCCAGTTCCTCGCACCGTGCGCAGATCGCGCGCGCAACATCGCGCGTGTTGCCGCTGAGCGAGGTGTGGGCGAGGAGGATGCGCATGAGCTGCGTAGCGAAACTCAATCAACAGGTACTGTCGGAATAGACTTGGACTCACTCAATGGGGAGTCTGATCTATAAGGAACCTTGCCAGCAGGAATGAACCTGGAAGCCGGCTCTAAATGAAGATCTTGGTCATCGAAAAAAATGTGCGGATTTAAGGCACGAAGAATTTTAGTTTTTTCTACTCCGCCAAGAAAAAAGACACCGTTAACAGCAACGCCCCAGTTCCTTAGAGTTTTTATAACGCGAAGTTCAGCTGGTGAGTTTCGGGCTGTAACGATAGATATCCGGACGGGGGACCTTTCCAACCCGAAGGGAAGACGATCCTGCAGACGAGAGAGCTTTCTAAGCAGGGTGGCGTATGGACCTTCGCCCATCGGCTCATCTTGCCTCTCATCTTCCTTCGTGTGAAACGCGGCCATCCCCTCGGTCTTGTAGACAATTTCACTACTGTCATCGAAGAGAACTGCATCGCCATCAAATGCAATACGGACTTGCGTATCAGAGAACGGCGCCTGATCGCTCGGCGGTTCCTTCACCACGGCAGTAGCACAGACTGCATCGTCGATAACTTTCTGCGCATCCCCAACGTTCGTCGTCAAAAATAAGTCGACGTCGTATGCATCCAAATAATCCGTTACGGCCTCACCTCCAGTGAATGCATATCTACTGATCGACAGGCAGCGCGAACGAATGTTGTTTAGAACCCGAACGCCGGTCTCTGGGCTATTGCGGGACATGACAACCACTTCCACTAAGGGTCTAGGGTCAGTATCTGTCTTCAACTTGTTCAAGCCAAGAAGAGCCTTTACAAGAGGCATTCCTGTGCCATCGGCCAACTCCTCATCTTCTCGGGCGAGCATGTATTTGCGATACTCGCCGATAGCAGTATCTTCATTTGCTGCCAACTTTTCCCTGAAGACGTTGTCGGCCTCTTTGAGATCAAAAAGAGCTGTCGCAGAAATACCTACGACAAGGGTGTCTGAAAGATCGAGTGCCATTTTTTGATTCCTTCAGCAAATCCATTGATCGAGGCAAATTTATCGTTACAAATCGTCGAACCCGTTATCCGAGTTAGTCTTCTTGTACGAGGCATTGCGCATCTCGAAAAAGTCGGTCTTGGTCTCGGTGAAGTTGTCGGCGTAGGCCTTGATCCACGGCATCACGTTGTCGTTGGCGCCTTCGTACAGCTTCTCGATGCCGAGCATGCCGGCCATCTTGTTGGCGCGGTACTTCACGTAGCGGATCATCTCGTCCACGTCGATGCCGTCGATGCCGTCCAGCACTTCGGCGGTCCACTGGGTTTCCAGGTCGATCGCGTGTTCGAAGGCCTTGTGCACGTAGTCGGTGAGCTGATCGCCCTGCAGCGCCTGGTTCTCGCCGATGATGGCGCGGATCAGCTCGCTGATGAACTTCGAATGCGCCAGTTCGTCGCGGTTGATGAAGCTGATGATCTTGCCGGTGCCGGTCATGCGGTTCTGGCGGACCAGATTGTAGAAATACGCAAAGCCGGAATAGAAGTTGATGCCTTCCAGGATCGAGGACTGGATCAGCGAACGGATCAGCGTCTCGGCCGTCTTCTCGCGCATGAAGTCTTCGTAGGCGCCCATGATCGGCGCGTTGCGCTTGATGATGGTCGGGTGTGTGCGCGCGATTTCGAACACGCGGTTCTGGTCGGCCAGACCGGTGATCGAGGCCAGCACGTAGCTGTAGCTCTCGTTATGAATTACTTCCTGCTGGCCGATGATGGCGGCATTGGCATGCGCGGCCGGGTCGGTGATGTATTCGGCGACGTTGTAGATGAAACGCGTCTGCGGCGAATCCAGCGTGGCCAGCAAGCCGATGATCGAATCGTAGGCATTTTTTTCGCGCGCCGACAGCTCGTTGTACTGGCGCGCGTCGCCCTTCATGTCCACCTCGTCGGGGATCCAGAAGTTGGTCGACAGTTCCTTGTAGGCCCGATAGAAAGACGGGTACGGAATGTCGTTCCAATTAAGGATGCCCGAGGTCTGACCATTGATGATGCTGGTCGAACGGTTCGGGTGACGCGGCTCAAGAATTTTGATGCGTTCAAGCGGTGTTGCAGACAGGGCCATGTTCTTTCTCGAAATGTCACTGCGCCAATAACGACGCTACACGTGCTGGAGCAAAGCCCCCTGAGTCAGGGGGCGCGCCAAAGGCGCGGGGTGTGGAGACTGGTGAAGCAGGGTCCACAGTTCGCGACGCGAACTGTGGAAGCGAAAGCGCGAATGCGCTTTAGCTGCTACACCACTCACACTCACTGATGTCGATGTCGTTGGAACGCACGTAGTACGTGGTCTTCAACCCTTCGCGCCAGGCCGTCATGTGCAGGTCCAGCAGCGTGCTCGCACGGATGGTGCTGGGCACGTAGAAGTTGAAGCTGATCGACTGGTCCACGTGACGCTGACGACGGGCGTTCTGGCGCACGCTGGCGAACTGGTCGACCTTGTAGGCGCCCTTTTCGTAGTACGGCCAGGTTTCCAGCGACAGGCCAGGCGCGGCAACCGGACGCCGGAAGTCCTTCTTTTCTTCGTAGTAGAACGCGCTGTAGATCGGGTCGATTGAGGCGGTGGAACCGGCAATCTGCGCGGTGCTCATGTTCGGTGCAACCGCCAGCATCCACGCATTGCGCACGCCATTGACCGCCACCTGGGCCGACAGTTCCAGCCATTGCGGGCTGTTGTAGTCGCGTGCACGGAAGTACTCCCCGTTGTGCCAGTCGCTGCCGCGGAACACGCTATAGGTGCCCTTTTCCTTGGCCAGCTCCATGCTCGCCTGGATGGTCAGGTAGTTGATGCGCTCATACAGCTCATCGCTGTAATCCTCGGCTTCCTTGGCATTCCAGTGGATGGCCTTCTGCGCGAGCAGATGATGCCAACCGAAGGTGCCAAGACCAATCGCGCGGTATTTCTGGTTGGTGATGGTGGCCTGCGGTACCGGCAACTGGTTCAGATCGATCACGTTGTCGAGCATGCGCACCTGGATCGGGATCAACCGTTCCAGCACGTCGGCGCCCAGGAGATCGGCCTGGTCGGCCTGCACTGTAATCGCGCGGCCCAGGTTGATCGAAGACAGGTTGCACACGACGAAGTCGCCCGCCTTCTTGGTGGTGACGATCTGATTGCCGCTGATGATCTCCTGCATCATCCGCGTCGGGCTCATGTTCTGCAGGATCTCGGTGCACAGGTTGGACGAATAGACCATGCCCTCGTGCTTGTTCGGGTTCTTGCGATTGACTTCATCGCGATAGAACATGAACGGATTGCCGGTTTCCAGCTGGCTGACCATGATGCGCTTGAAGATCTCGATCGCCTTGACCGTCTTGCGCGTGATGCGCTCGTCGGCGACGACTTCTTCGTACTTGCGACGGAAGCTGCTGTTGGCGTCGCCCTTCTTCTCGTCGTAGAAATCCTGCAGATACCAGCCCTTGATCCGCTTCACTTCGTGCGGGTCGAACAGGTACCAGTCGCCGCGACGCTCGACCGCTTCCATGAACAGGTCGGGGATGCACACCGAGGTGAACACGTCGTGCGCGCGCAGACGCTGGTCGCCGTTATTCAGGCGCAGGTCCAGGAACGCTTCGATGTCGCGGTGGAAGATGTCCAGATAGACCGCGATGGCGCCCTTGCGCTGGCCCAGCTGATCCACCGACACGGCGGTGTTGTTGAGCTGCTTGATCCACGGCACCACGCCGCCGGACGAATTGGACACACCACGGATCGCCGAGCCCGACGAACGCACATAGCCCAGGTAGGCGCCCACACCGCCGCCGTGCTTGGACACGCGCGCCACGTCGGTGTTGGAGTCGTAGATACCCTGCAGGCTGTCGTCGACGGTGTCGATGAAGCAGCTGGACAGCTGGCCGCCGACCTTGCCGGCATTGGCCAGCGTCGGCGTTGCCACCGTCATGTAGAGGTTGGACAGCGCCCAATAAGCCTCGCCGACCAGCTGCATGCGGCGCTCGCGGCTGCCCTTGCCGGTGCCGATCTCGTCCTGCATCAGGTACAGCGCAATCGTCAGCCAGCGCTCCTGCGGCAGTTCGAACACGCCACGCGAGCTATCGGTGGCCAGGTAACGCGTGGCCAGCAGGTACAGGCCGTTATAGGCGAACAGCTTGTCGCGCTCGGGCTCGATCATCTTGCCGGCTTCGATCAGTTCGTCCTTGGAATAGCGGCGCAGGATGTCGTTGGAATAGACATTGCGGTCGGCCAGGCTTTCCTGCAGGCCGACGAACGAGCCGTACTTCTGGCTGGCGTCGTAGAAACGGTTGCGGCTGGCGCGCTTGTACAGGCGGCGCAGGTACAGACGCGCAGCGAAGTGTTCCCACTCCGGGGTGGTCAGATCGACGCGGGCTTCGGCCTCGCGGATCAGGTGGTCGACCAGGTCGTCGGCGTTGACGCTGTCCTTGCGCTCGACAAAGCCGAACACCGAGCGCTTGTAGTCAGCCACGTCCAGCTGCGGGAACTCGGCATGGATCTGGTCGATGGCGCGATTCAGGCGCTCCGGCTCGAACGGAATCTTGCGATTGCCCGCTTCTTTCGTAATCCAGGTGGAGACGTTTTGTTCTTCGATGGTCTGTGCGTGCATTGCAATGGCTTGGCGGGGCGGCGGCACGATGTCCGATGGGTCGATCAATTCCGGCGCGCAGGCGGGCGCGGCAACGCTGGTGGGTGTTGCGGTACCGGCGGCGATCGCGGCAAGGGTGTCGTTGGTGGTCATGCGTCCTCCATGCGTAGGCACACGAACCTGCCGGAGAGCAGGCGACAGCCGAGCGGCGTCCAGACGGCATTGGCGACACGCCACGCACAGCGCGCAGGCCATCGCCCGCGGCGGCATCACCCACCAATGTCCCTGAACTCCCACGGCCGCCATCACGCGGTGTGCTGTCGCATGATGGTGTTTTGGTGGCAACGCGCTGCCGTCATCGGGCCGGAAGCGACCGCGGCAATGCCGGGGCGCGTACAGGTCGCTGAGATGGGAGCCGCAGGCGACATTGCGCTTGCGCGTCGCCTTCGTCTAAACGGTGCCACTTGGTGGCGGTCACCACCGAACCCCAAGATAGTGGGGTACCCCCGAGGGGTCAACACCAAATATGCCGAAATTGCGGTGAGCCTTGCAGGACAACGGGCTGCGCTGACGAGCGGTCGCTTCGCGCAGCGGAAGGACGCATACGACTGCGCAGGTCAAGTCAGGAGGGTCCTGATCCGCGAACCGCATTCACCCGCCGTCGACACCAAGCATGCTAGCGATCGCGCTTTTTAAGCTGCCGCCCGCCTTATCCGGTGTCGCCGGCCTTGCAGCAGACGCACCACCTTGCCGGTGACCTCTCAGATCTCGGTCGGCCCGAGATGGTGGCGCTTGCGGTAGCGGATCGACGACCACACCGAGGCGGCGATGAAGGCCACGCCGATCAGGCCGGTCAGCACTTCCGGCACGTGGTAGACGGTGCCCACCAGCATGATGATCGCCAGCACGCCGATGGCGTAGTGGGCGCCATGCTCCAGGAACACGAACTCGTCCAGGGTGCCCTTGTGCACCAGGTAGACCGTCATCGAGCGCACGAACATTGCGCCGATCGCCAGGCCCAGCATGATGATCACCACGTCGCGGGTGATGGCGAATGCGCCGATCACACCGTCGAACGAGAACGAGGCGTCCAGCACTTCCAGATACAAAAAGGCCGCAATGCCCGAACGCTTGGCCGGGCCCATGCCACCGTCTTCGCTCTCTTCGGCTTCGAACAGCGCATCCACGCTGCCGACCAGCAGATACAGCAGGATGCCGCCCAAACCAGCGAACAGCACGCTCTGGAAGATGCCATCGGGCAGGAACAGTTTGGTACCCAGCAGCACCGAAACCGCCACGATCACCGACATCGCATCGGCCTTGCCGAGCTTGCCGACCAGCCGCTCCACCGGGCCGAGCCAATGCAGCTTGCGCTCCTGGTCGAACAGGAAATTTAGGAACACCAGCAGCAGAAACATGCCACCGAAGGCGGCGATGGACGGATAGTTGTCGGTCAGCACCTGGCTGTAGCGTTCCGGCTCCTTCAGCGCCATCTGCATCACCGGCGCCAGGCCCATGCCGGTGGCCACCGACACGATCACGATCGGGAACACCAGGCGCATGCCGAATACGGCAATCAGGATGCCCACCGTCAGGAACAATTTTTGCCAGAACGCGTTCATGTGCTTGAGCACGCCGGCGTTGACCACCGCGTTGTCGAACGACAACGACACTTCCAGGACGCTCAGCACCAGGCACAGCCACAGCGCCTGCCACAGCCCCATTGAGGTGGTGTGTCCCCACCAGGCGGCCACGCTCAGGCAGACGGCGGCAACCAACAACGACATTCTGAACTCGCGAAACATTGACACTCCCAGGCGGGCCGAGACGACAGCCGGAGCAACGGGCAAGGCGAAGCCTGGCAGATCCGGCGTGCGGTGGAGGATGGGGGACCGCGGCGTGACACAACGTCAGGCCGGGCGCGGCTCGCCCATTATAGGGAGTGTCACTGCCATCAGGGTCGCATCGTCCGGATCCGGGCGCACGCCGAAGCCCAGGCTCTGGCACATCGCCAGCATGGTGCGGTTCTCGCGCAGCACCTGGCCTTCGATCTGCTTCAGGCCCAGCCAGCGCGCGTACTCGATCATGATGCGCATCAGCTGCCAGCCGATGCCGTGGCCCTTGAGGTCGGAGCGGATCAGGATGCCGTACTCGCCGCGCTCGTAATCGGCGTCGGCGTGCAGGCGCACCGCGCCGAGCATGTCGCCGGTCTTGGGGTCGATGGCTACCAGCGCGATGGAGCGGGCGTAGTCGAGCTGGGTCAGCCGGGCGATGAATTCGTGGCTGAAATGCTTCACCGACTGGAAGAAGCGCAGCCGCAGGTCTTCATCGGTGACGCGGGCGAAGAACGCGCGGAACAGGGCGTCGTCTTCCGGGCGCACCGGGCGCACCAGCGCGTGGGCGCCATCGCCCAGGCCGATCTGGCGCTCCCATTCTTTGGGGTACGGGAAGATCGCAAAGCGCGGATGGCCGCGGCCCTTGTGCAGCTTGCGCGCCGGCGCCACAGCCACGCGCGCATCGAGCGCGATCACGCCATCGCGGTCGGCCAGCAGCGGGTTGATGTCCAGCTCGGTGATTTCCGGGATGTCGGCGGCCAGCTGCGCCAGCTTGACCAACACCAGCGCCACTGCACGCTCGTCGGCGGCCGGCACGTCCCGGTAGGCCTTGAGGATGCGCGACACGCGGGTGCGGCCGATCAGCTCATGGGCCAGACGCAGGTCCAGCGGCGGCAGCGCCAGCTCGCGGTCGTTGATGACTTCCACCGCGGTACCGCCGCGCCCAAACACGATCGCCGGGCCGAACACCGGGTCGTCGGCAATGCCGGTGATCAGTTCGCGTGCCTTCGGCCGCAGCACGGTGGGCTGCACGATCACCCCTTCGATCACTGCATTGGGATGCGCAGCGCGCGCACGCGCCAGGATGCCGGTGGCCGCTTCACGCACCGCCGCCACGCTGGAGAGGTTCAACCGCACGCCATCCACATCGGACTTGTGCGCAATCTCGCTGGACAACACTTTCAAGGTCACCGTGCGGCCGACCGCCAGTAGCGGGTCGGCCAGCAATGCGGCCTCGTTGGCGGTGGCGGCCACCTGCAGCGGCACGATCGGGATGCCGTAGGCGGCCAGCAGGCGATTGGTCGCGACCGGGTCCAGCCAGCGCCGGCCGGCCGCCAGGGCCTCTTCCACCAGCGCCCGCGCGATGCCAGCATCTACCACAAAGTCTTCCGGCAGGCTGGGCGGGGTCTCAATCAGCGCTGCCTGCGCCTCGCGGTAGCGCACCAGGTGGGTGAAGCCGCGGACCGCGTCCGATTCGGTGGCATAGGTGGGCACGCGCGCGGCGTTGAGCGCGGCAATCGCCGCATCGTCCTGGCCCAGCCACACTGCAAACACCGGCTTGTCGCGCTGGTAGCGGTTGCGCTGGTCCAGTGCGCGGGTCAACGCCTTGGCCGCATCGGCCGAGGAGGTGAACGCGGTGGGCACGTTGACCACCAGCAGCGCGTCGTTTTCCGGGTCGTCCAACAAGGCTTCGATCGCCGCGGCATAGCGCGCGCCGTCGGCGTCGACAATGATGTCGACCGGATTGCTGCGCGACCAGCCTTCGGGCAGCGACTGATCGAGTTTTTCCAGCGTCTTGGCCGACAACTCGGCCAGGGTGCCGCCGCGCAGCACCAACTGATCTACCGCCAACTGCCCCACCCCGCCGCCGTTGCTCAGGATGGCTAAGCGCCGGCCGGGGAAACTGCCGAGCCGGCCCAGGGTTTCGGCGGCGGCGAACAGTTCGTCCAGCGCGCCGACGCGCAAGAGGCCGGCACGCGCGAACGCGGCGCCATACACCGCATCCGAGCCGGCCAAGGCCTGCGCGTGGGTGCCGGCATTGGGATTGATGCGGTACTGCCGGCCGGATTTGACCACCACCACCGGTTTGGCACGCGCGGCGGCACGTGCGGCCGACATGAACTTGCGCGCATCGCCGATGCGTTCGACGTACAGCAGAATTGCGCGGGTGCGGTAGTCGGTGGCGAAGTAATCGAGCAGATCGCCGAAATCCACATCCAGCGTATCGCCCAGCGACACCACCGCCGAAAACCCGACCGAGCGTGCCACGCCCCACTCCACCAGCGCGGCAGCAATGGCGCTGGACTCGGAAATCAACGCCAGGTCGCCGGCCTGCGGGCAATGCGCGGCGATGCTGGCATTGAGCCGCGCATGCGGGGCGATCACGCCCAGGCAGTGCGGGCCGAGGATGCGCATGCCTTTGGCACGCGCGGAGGCCTCCATGCGTGCGGCCGGCGAGCCGGGGCCACTGCCCAAACCGGCGGTCAGAATGATCGCTGCGGCCACACCGCGCCGCGCGGCGATCGATACGATGCGCGGCACGATGCGCGCCGGCGCGGTGATGACGACCAGGTCGGGCACCCACGGCAGATCGGTCAGCCGCGCCACCGTGCGCACGCCATCGATCTCGTTATAGCGCGGGCTCACCCAGCCGATCTGCCCCGGAAACCCGGCCCCGCGCAGGTTGCGCACCACCGCCCGCCCGGCCGAGCGATCACGCGGGCTGCCGCCCACCACCGCCACGGTGCTAGGACGAAAGACCTGCTGCAGGTGGTACGTACTCATCGGACCGGGGACGCGAATGCCATCGCGCTACGGTACACGCACTGGCATGCGAAGGTGCGTACAAGCATCCGCGCTGGGCCATGCTCTTGCCGGCAACGGCATGCCGTCATCCCGCTACGGCCAGGCAAGCGCTTCCGCTGCACCATGTCACGCAATCGCATCGCTGCCTGCCGGCCCTGGTCTCCCCCGAATCAACCGACCTGGCTTCGATCCGGACATGCAGCCCCGTCGCGAGAGAGTCGGCTGAACTGCCTGCAAGGGCCATTGCCACGGTGCCTTGGGCTGCGGGATAGGCCCAGAACTGCCAGAGCAAGCCGCTTACGTGACCCCCGTTGCCCAACACCCCCAGGGCTACTAGCGCTCTACGTAGTTGCCGCTTTTGTCAGTTTCAGGCGTATCTCGACGCTGCTTCGTGATTCCGTAAAGGCCACATACCCCTGTAATAACCCTCTCATTGCCTTGGCCATGTGCTTCCCAGGCGGCCTTTACAGAGCGAGGGGCATCTGACCAGGAGACGAAGTAGCCATTCCGGTCGATTGTCAAGAACGGAATTTGAGTCCATTGCTGGCAATCGATCAGGTTCTTCACGTAAGCCCAGTTGCCGTATGTGTTGGCTATGGAAATTCGTTCCCAAACGTCGATATGGGGCGGCTTTCCTTGCACAGATGGCTGATGAATTTGGATCTGATCAGACACGCCATGCCAGGCCAAATCGTTCATCAGCTGGATTCCAATGGGATTCTGCTCGCTTAGGGGCGCAGCCAGAGTGGTGCTGAAGAGCGGGACCACCCATATGGCAAGGCTCGTCAGAATCTGGGCTTTGGTGGCCATCGTTCTTCCTTGGTCTGTTACTCATTTTGCCCCCTATATGACTGGCTACTGCAACCAAGTGCAGGACATGGAGCCGCAGTCCGCCGTTTGGGGCGGTTCGGCCCGGCCGAACTGCGGCGCTGCGATGACCCACCATCCGATGCACCCCCAAGCGACACAGCGCATTGCCTCGCATGGCCAGTACCTTGCCCGGAAGGAAAACGGACTCTACAACAACGTGCCGCTCAAGATCAGCGCAGCGATGCTGAAATAGATCACCAGGCCGGTGACGTCCACCAAGGTCGCAACAAATGGCGCCGAGGCACTGGCGGGGTCGAAGCCGAAGCGTTGCAGCACAAATGGCAGCATCGAGCCGGAGAGCGAACCGAAGGTGACGATGCCGATCAGCGCGGCGCCGATGGTCAACGCCACCATCTGCCAATGCGGGCCGTAGTTGTACAGGCCGGCGGTCTGCCAGATGGTGATGCGCACGATCGCCAACACGCCCAGGATCGCGCCCAGGGTCAGGCCGGTAGGCAGTTCGCGCAGCGCCACTTTCCACCAGTCGCCCAGGCGGATTTCGCGCAGCGCCAGCGAGCGGATCAGCAGAGAGGTGGCCTGCGAACCGGAGTTGCCGCCCGAGCTCATGATCAGCGGGATGAACAAGGTCAACACCACCGCCTTGGATAGCTCGTCCTCGAAGTGCTGCATCGCGCTGGCGGTGAGCATTTCGCCCAGAAACAGCACGCTCAACCAGCCGGCGCGCTTCTTGATCATCTGGCCGAAGCCAATCTGCATGTACGGCTTGTCCAGCGCTTCCATGCCGCCGAACTTGTGCACGTCTTCGGTGGATTCGGCGATCAATGCATCCAGCACGTCGTCCACGGTGACGATGCCGAGCACGTGGCCGCGCGCATCCACCACCGGAATGGCGAGCAGGTCGTGGCGACGGATCAGCCGCGCCACTTCTTCCTGATCCAGTGCCGGGTCCACGGTGACCGGCGGATTGACCTGCGCCACGTCCAGGATTGGTGCTTCTGGCGCGCCGGTGATCAGCCGGCGCATGGTCACCACCTGCTGCAGCACACGCGTATGCGGGTCGAGCAGATAGATCGCGTAAACCGTCTCGCGGCTGCGCTCCACTTCGCGGATGTGCTGCAGCGTGCGGCCTACCGTCCAGTCGGACGGCACGGCGACAAACTCGGTGGTCATCAGCGCGCCAGCCGTATTGGGCGGGTAGCGCATCAATGCCTGGATCGACAGCCGCGCCTCGGCGCTGAGCAGCCACAGCAGCGGCTGGCGCTGCTCGGCATCCAGACCGTGGAAGATGTCGGTGGCGCGGTCGTCGGCCATCTGCCCCAGCAGCGACGCAGCCTGCTCGGCCGGAAGCAAGGCCACCAGCGTGCTGGCATCGCGCAATTCTGGCTGCTCAAGCACCTTCACCGCACGTGGCGGCGGCAACGCGGCCAGCACCTGTGCCGCTTCGTCGCGGTCGAGGGTGTTGAGATATTCCACCGCATCGGCCGTGTTGAGCTCGGCCAGGGGTGCGGTCAGTGCTTCGACGCCTTCGGCGAGGCGCAGGGTTTCGTCGTACATGGTGGTTCGCCTGGTGACGACCGTCGTCGATGACAGCCAGCGAACCTCAAGCCTCAGGCGCGCGCCAGCTGGGTCATCGACCCGGGTCTAGGGTGACTGTCGCTGGACATGGGTAAGGACTCCAAAGGTGCGTCCCGGCCGGTGATCCGGGCGGTGGCGCGGCGCAGTCTGCGCGCATGAGTCGGCTTGGTCAATGCCCTGTGCGCAGGTCGCTTAAGTGGGCTTCCCGAAGCCGGGCGTCGCAGGTATGCATCGAGCGTGCACGCCAGCGGGATTTGGGTCAACAAGCCAGCGGCGCGGCGGGGATCGTGCCTGCGCACGGGTTGTCGCGCGCCAACAGAGGCAGGCCGACGAAGAACCCAGGGCGCCGCGGCACCGCCATGCCAGGCCAGCGTGTTAGGAGAGGCGGATGCACCGTTACCGCGACGCCCATGCCGCGGCTGACGCGCCGAGACGGAGCCGAGCCACCGGCCGTCACTGCGCTACGCTGGAAGTCAGGGTCATTCCTACAGCCCGCTTCGCGCAACATCCCGTGCGTTACATCTGTGCATCGCCATCCACACACGCAAACGCGTTGTCGCATCGCATGCCATCGCAACCGGCATTCACCGTCGCATAGATGGCACGTGCGTGCGCGCAGGCCAGTGAGCCTGCGCGGCATAATGCGCACCTAAACGGAGAGTACGCATGCATAGCGGTGGTCTGGAACTGGCGTTGGTGCTGATGCTGGCCGCCATCGTGGCGGTGCCGGTGTTCAAGCGCTTTGGCCTGGGTGCGGTGCTGGCCTATCTGGTCGCCGGCGTGGTGCTTGGCCCGGACGGCGTGGGCGTGGTGCAGGATGCCGAACGCATCAGCGGTGCGGCCGAGATCGGTGTGGTGATGCTGCTGTTCGTGATCGGGCTGGAACTGTCGCCGGCACGCCTGAAGGTGATGCGCCATTCGGTGTTCGGCGCCGGTGCCACCCAGGTGCTGGTGACCGCAGTGATCCTGGGCGGCTTGCTGATGGCAGCTCAACTGGGCTGGAAGAGCGCGTTGATCGTCGGCGTGGCGCTGGCGCTCTCCTCCACGGCGGTGGGCCTGCAATTGCTGGCCGAGCGCAAGGCGCTCAACAGCGACTACGGGCGGCTGGCATTCGCCATCTTGCTGTTCCAGGATTTGATTGCAATCCCATTACTGGCAGCCATCCCGCTACTTGGTGGCAGCAAGAATGACGCGCTCGAATGGCAGGACGTGGCCAAGGCCATCGCAGCACTTGCGTTGGTGATCGTGTGCGGGCGTTTTGTGTTGCGTCATCTGTTCAACGTGGTGGCGCGCACGCGCATGCCAGAAGTGTTCACGGCCAGCGCATTGCTGGTGGTGCTGGGCACCGCCTGGATCATGCAGGAAGCCGGATTGAGCGCCAGCCTGGGCGCCTTCATCGCCGGCGTGTTGTTGGCCGATTCGGAATTTCGCCACGAACTGGAATCGCAGATCGAACCGTTCGAAGGCTTGCTGCTGGGGCTGTTCTTCATCTCGGTGGGCATGGGCATCGACCTTAACCGCGTGGTCGCCGAGCCCTGGTTGATCGCGGCGGGCGTGGCGATTTTGCTGGTGGTGAAGTTCTCGCTGCTGGTCGGCATCGGCAGCGTGGCCAAACTGCCGCTGCGCAGCAGCCTGATGCTGGGCAGCGTGCTGTGGCTGGGCGGCGAATTCGCGTTCGTGGTGTTCAACGAGGCCGACCGCGTCGGCTTGCTGGAGCCGGCCAATCACGACCGGCTGGTCGCCATCGTCGGCGTGTCGATGGCGCTGACGCCGCTATTGCTGCTCGGCATGCAACGCATCCTCAACGGGCCGCTGCGCGTGCGCGCACCCAAAACCGATCGGCCGTTCGACACCATCGATGCGCAGACGCCCAAGGTGCTGGTGGCCGGCATGGGCCGCTTCGGCCAGGTGGTCGCGCGCCTGCTCACCGCGCGGCATGTGCCGTTCGTCGCGCTGGAACACAATCCCGACACGGTGGAAGACTTGCGCCGCTTCGGCAGCCAGCTGTATTACGGCGACCCTACCCGCCCCGAGCTACTGCGCGCCGCCGGTGCCGACCGCATCAAGGTGTTCGTGATCGCGGTGGACGACCCGGAAACCAACATCAAGACGGTGCGGCTGATCCGTCGCCTCTATCCGCAAGCCACCGTACTGGCGCGCGCACGCAATCGCCAACACGCCTGGAAACTGATGGATCTGGGCGCCGAACCGTTCCGCGAAGTGTTCGCCTCCAGCCTAGAGCTGAGCGAACGCGTACTGACCTCACTCGGCCTGGGTGAAGCACTCGCACACGAGCACGTCAAACGCTTCCGCCAGCATGACGAAGACCTGCTGCGCCGCCAGCATCTGGTCTACGATGACGAAGCCAAAGTGATCCAGACCTCACGCGACGCACGCGCCGACCTGATGAACCTATTCGAAGCCGACGTCAAGGCGGATGTGGATGGCGAGGCTGCACCCGCCACGCTCGATCAATGAGCTTTGGGTAGGAGCGCGCTTGCGCGCGACGAGGCGTTACCGATAACCCCTCGTCGCGCGCAAGCGCACTCCTACAGGGATTTTCTGCACATACAGCCGCCGCACGATCGCAGCGGCTGCACGTTGATCGCATCACTCAGCTGCGCGGTGTGCGCACTGCGGTCTTGCTGGCCGACTTCTTCGCTGCGCTCTTGCCAGCCGCAGCTTTGCTCACGGTCCTTGCAGCTGCTTTTGCGACCTTCTTCGTCGCGCGCCTGGTGACGGATGTCTTTGCCACCTTGCCGGGCGAACCGGCTGCACCTTGAGTAGATTTGGCAGCAGGTGCGGCGGCACGTTTGGGTGTTGCCTTACTCGCTTTCTTCGGGATCTTCTTGGCGGCTTTCTTCACCGGCGTAGCAGCACCAGCGCGCGCTTCTGGCGGGCGGCGCGGTGGTGGCTTGCGCCCGGGAGTGAGTGCGCGCCAGGCGTGGCCGCCGTTCATTGCCAGCAAGGCATCGGCAGCCGAGGGACCGGCGCTGCCGGCGGCGTAATTGGGGAAGTCGCTCGGCGGTTGTTTCCACGCATCCAGGATCGGTTGCACGATGCGCCATGCGCCTTCCACCATGGCCGCATCCTGGAACAGGCCGGCTTCGCCGTTCATACAGTCCTGCAGCAGGCGCTCGTAGCCCACGGTGTATTCCTTGGGGAACCAGTCGCGGTAACGGAAGTCCATCCGCACCGGTGCCAGTGCCACCTGCGCGCCGGGGCGTTTGACGTCGAACTGCAGCGAAATGCCTTCGTCCGGTTGAATATGCAGCACCAGCCAGTCGGGGCCGTAGCCGCCCACTTCGGTGCTGCGGAACGGCGCCAGCGGTGCCGGTTTGAAGCGGATCGCGATCTCGGTGGTGCGCTCGCGCAGGCGTTTGCCAGTGCGCAGGTAGAACGGCACGCCGGCCCAGCGCCAGGTGTCCACCTGCAGTTTCATCGCTACATAGGTTTCGGTTTCCGAATCTTCCGGCACGGTGTCTTCTTCGCGATAGCCAGGTACCGCGCTGCGACTGACTGCACCAGAGGCGTACTGCCCACGCACCACGTCCTCGGGTTTGATCGGGCGTACCGCTTCGATGACTTCGGCGCGACGGCGATGCATCGCTTCAGTCGTAAACGCCGCTGGTGGTTCCATCGCAATCATCGCCAGCAACTGGAATAGATGGTTTGGCACCATGTCGCGCAAGCAGCCGGTGGGATCGTAGAAACGTCCGCGCCCTTCCACGCCGATGGTTTCGGCCGCGGTGATCTGCACATGGTCGATGCGGTCGCGATTCCACACCGGCTCGAACAAGCCGTTGGCGAAGCGGAACGCAAGAATGTTCTGCACGGTTTCCTTGCCCAGGAAATGATCGATGCGGAACACCTGATCTTCGTGCAGCACTTTGCCCACAGTGGCATTGAGATGCTTTGCGCTGGGCAGATCGTGACCGAAAGGTTTTTCCACGATCACCCGACGCCAGCCTTCGCCCTCGCGCTGCCTGACCAGGCCGGCTTCGCCCAGATTGAGCAACACCGGCTCGAAGAAACGTGCAGCGGTGGCCAGATAGAACAACACATTGCCCTGGGTGCCATAGCGCTTGTGCAACTTGTCCAGCACACCGTCCAGCGCCTGGTAGGCGCCCAGGTCGGTGAAGTCGCCGCGCAGATAATGCATGCGCTCGCGCAGCCAGTCCCAGGTGTCGGTATCGAATTGGTCGGTCTGGAATTCGGCATCGCGGCTGCTGAGCAGCTGCGTCATCGACTGCCCCATAGTGGTCCGCCACGCGCGCTCGCTGATGTCGCCATGGTCCATGCCGACGATGGCGAATTGCTCGCCCAACGCGCCGGCGCGGCGCAGGTTGTACAGCGCCGGCATCACCAGGCGCTTGGTCAAATCGCCGCGTGCGCCCAACACCACGATGATGCACGGCGGGGTGGTTGCTTGCTCACTCATGGATGCGTTTCCTTTTCGCCCATGCGTCCATGCAGGCGCAGTGCTGCATTGACCAGGGCCACGTGGGAATACCCTTGCGGGAAGTTGCCGAGCATGCGTTTGCTGCGCGGGTCGTATTCTTCAGCGAGCAGGCCGACGTCGTTGCAGAGCCCGAGCAAACGTTCGAGCAGCGCACGCGCCTGGTCGGTGCGGCCGATCAATGCATAGTTTTCCACCAGCCAGAAACTGCAGGCCAGAAAGGTGCCTTCACCGGCCGGCAAGCCGTCGGCGCTGTCGTCGGCGCGATAGCGCTCGACCAGTCCATCAATAGTCAGATCACGTGCGATCGCATCGGCGGTAGCGGCAATACGCGGATCGTCCGGCGGCAGGAAGCCCACGATGGGAATCAGCAGCAGCGAGGCATCCAGCCGATCCGAGCCATAGCTCTGTACGAAGTGGCCGTCCGGGTGCACGCCTTTTTCCAGCACTTCGGCGCGGATTTCTTCGGCAAGCCGGCCCCAGTGCGCGCGTTTTTCAGCATCTGCATTGGTGATGCCATCACGTGCGCCGCAGTCGAATGCCAGCCATGCCATCACTTTGGAATGCACGAAGTGACGGCGCTCGTCGCGGATTTCCCAAATGCCTTCATCGGGCTCGCGCCATAGCGATTCCAACGTATCCAGTATTTTTTCCAGCAGCGACGCAGACGAACCATCGTCGTCCGATGGCGGGCCCACGCCTTTTTCGCGCGCGTAATGAAAGGCGCCGATCAACTCACCGTAGACATCGAGTTGAAACTGATCCACCGCGCCGTTACCGATGCGCACCGGGCCGGAGTTTTCATAGCCGGGCAACCAGGACGCTTCCCATTCCTGCAAGCGGCGTTCGCCGGCGATGCCGTACAGCGCCTGCAATTGATCCGGCGAACCGGCAATGGTGCGTTGGACCCAATCGCGAAAGGCCGCCGCTTCGTCGCGATACCCAGCCTGCAACAAGGCAATCAGGGTAAACACCGAATCGCGCAGCCAGCAGTAGCGATAATCCCAATTACGCGTGCCACCCAGATGCTCCGGCAACGAGGCAGTGGGCGCAGCGACAATGCCGCCGGTGGGCAGATAACTCAGCCCCTTCAGCACCACCAGCGAGCGGCGCACCTGCTCGGTCCATGGCCCCACATCGGTGCAGCGGCGCGCCCAGCCATGCCAGAACGCGGCGGTGCGTTGCAGCGCCTGTTCGGCATCGATCAGGGGCGGTGTCTCCAGATGCGAAGCGCCATGACTCAGCAGAAACCAGGTGCTTTCGCCTTCGCGCAAGGTGAAGTCGGTTTCGGTGCCCATGTCTTGGCCGCGCAGTGTCTGCGGCGAACGCAATATCAGTTGATCGGGGCCGGCGATGGCGCGGATGCCATCGACGATGCGCGTGACCCACGGCACCGTGCGGCCGTAGTTGAAGCGGAAGGTCAGGCGCATGTGCATCGGCACGCTGCCCTGCAGGCAGCGCACGATACGCACCAGATGTTGATGGATTTCGCCGTTTTCGCTCGCCACCATAAAGTCGACCAGCTCCACCGTGCCGGTGTCGGTGATCATGCGCGTGCACAGCACCAGGCTGTCGTCTTCGTAGGCGCGCTCGCTGCGGAAGTCGGCAGCCGGCGACAATGCCCATTGCCCGTGTTGTTCCTCGCCCAGCAACGAGGCGAAGACCGCATCGGAATCGAAGCGTGGCAGACACAGCCAGCCGATGGTGCCGCGGTGATCGACCAGGGCCGCGCTGTGGCAGTTGCCCAGCATGGCGTGATCCTCGATACGCACGCTCATTGGTTGGGCGTTTCCTTCCGGCGAAAGAACGCGCAGTTTTGCATGCGCCGTGTCGGGATCAGGTTACGGCTGCGCGGGCAAACGCAGCAGTGGTGGCACCGTGTGTTCCAGGCGGCGTATCAGTGCCGGGTCCATGTACGCGTAGTCGTCGGGAATCTGCAGACAGATCACCCGGCAATGGCGCAGCTGCGCAGCGAAGCGTTTGCGCAGCAGTTGCAGGTGGCGACGTTCCATCACCAGCACCACCTGCGCTTCCTGCAGCAACTCCGGGGTGACCTGCACTTCGGCATCTGCGGCCAACCCGGCCGATTGCGCCTGCACGCCGGGCCAGTCGGCGAACACGCGCTCGGCGGTGGGGCTGCGCAGGCGGTTGCGGCTGCACACGAACAACAGCCGCAGCAGTTGCCCGCCGCGCTGGCTCAGCGGCCTTCGCGCAGGAAGCGCGCCATCGAGGAGACGCCTGGCAGCGCGGGTTCGAACTGGCCAGCCACATCAATGAAACCGCGCATGATGGCGATCTCACGCGGGGTGCGGTTGAGCGCGTCGCGGCGGTCGGCATCGGCGCCGGCCCGCAACAGACGCTGCACCAGCAGCGGCAGGCCATGCAATGCGGCCAGATGCAGCGGGCCGAAACCGCGTTGGTCGGCCACGTCCAGCGACACCTCTTCGTCAAGCAGGCGTTCGACCCCGGCCAGCACCACCTGCTCGTCGCAGGCGGTGCCTGGTTCGGCACGTGCGCCCAGCAACAGCAGCAAGGGGCTGACCCGGCCACCGGCCAGGTGTTCCGGGTCGGCGCCGGCCAGCAGCAAGGTGTCCAGCAAGGCGAGCAGACGGTTCTTGTCGCGCGCGGTGAAGCCGTACAACGCAGCGCAATGCAACGGCGCCAGCTCCTGATTGTCGGTGGCGTGCACGTCGGCCGCGGCGGTGAGCAGGCGCGCCACGATGTCCGGCAGGCCCAGCGCGCAGGCCAGCATCAGCACGGTCACGCCACCCGGCAGGCGGTGTTCGATCTGCGCGCCGGCCTGCAGCAAGGCGGCCACGATCTCGGTCTGGCGCATGCTCACCGCCGCCGACAACGGCGTGGCGCCGCTGTTGGCGGCACGCTGCGGATCGGCGCCGCGGTTGAGCAGATGCGCGACCACGCCAAGGTGCCCGCCACCGGCCGCACGCAGCAGCGCGGTGCAGCCTTGCGCGTCGACGGCGTCAACCGGCAGGCCGAGGTCGATCAGGCGGCGCACCGCATCGGTGTCGCCGGTCATTGCGGCGGCCGGCACATCTGCTTCGCGCAGCGTGCGGCGCGGCAGCGACCAGATGCGCCAATCCAGCCAGTCGGCCAGATCGCGGCGGCCGATCGACAGCGCCACGCCCAACGGGGTTTGCCCATCGGCAGCGCGCGCTTCCGGCGAGGCGCCCTGCTTGACCAGCAGTTTCAGCGAGGCGTCGCGGCCGAGTGCGGTCGCCAGATGCAGCGCGGTCATGCCGTGGCTGTCGCGCGCTTCGCGGTCCACGCCATGTTCCAGCAACCATTGCTGCAGGCGCAGCCAACCCAGCCGCACCGCCAGCGACAACGGCGGATCGCCGGCGGCCGAGGGCGCGAACGGGTCGGCGCCGCGTTCGAGCAGTTCCAGCGCTAACTGTTCCAGCCCGCGCGATGCGGCGTCATGCTGCACGCAGGCACTCAGCAAGCGGGTCAGACCACCGGCACCGGCCGGCGAGACGCCATGCCGCAGCAACGCCTGCAGGGCCGGCACCGCCTCCACGCCGCGCGAGAGCAGCGCGAACATCGGTACATCGCCGCAGGCGTCGCGCACGTCGGCATCGGCGCCGTGACGCAGCAGCCAGTCGACCGCCTCGGCATTCAAGGCCAGATGCGCATCGTGCAACAGGCCGCCAAGTTCTTCCGGCGCGCACAGCCGCGCCAGCGCAACCAGGCCGTCGCGCTGCCCGAACTGCAGGCCTTCGCGCAGCAGCACCAGCGGCGGACGATCGGGCAGCACGGCAACGCCGGGCGTGTCGCCATGCCCGTCGCTGACCGCAGCCGGCAACGGGTAAGCGGGATCAAGCAACTGCACGATCGCCCAACGTCCGGCTTCGGCAGCTACATCCACCGCGCGACGGCCGTGCGCATCGACGCTATCGGCAGGCACCTGCAGATCCAGCAAGCGGCGGATCAGCGCTGGCGACACGTTGTCGGCGGCGCAGGCCAGCATCACCGCGTTGCGGCCCTCGCCATCGATGGCCAGTACGTCGGCCTTGCGCGCGACCAGGCGCTCGAGCACCGCGCTGCGCGCCTGCCGCGCCGCATCCAGCCACGGCGTGCGGCCAAGCAGATCACGGGCTTCCAGATTGGCTCCCGCCGACAACAGCGCCTCGACGATGTCGCCGTGGCCGGCCAGTGCGGCTTCGTGCAAGGCGCTGCGGCGCTGCCGGTCGCGCGCATCCACGCGCGCCTTGTGCTTGAGCAGCAGCTGCACGCCGGCCGGGTCGTCTTCTTCGGTGCCGGCCGCGGCCAGCAGCACCGGGGCGCCGCCCTCCGGTTCGGAATGCGCGCCGCGCTCCAGCAAGAACTTGGCCAGCCGCCAGTTGCCAACCTGGCACGCCATCGCCAGCGGCGAGTGGCCTTCATTGTTGAGCGCGTCCAGCTCGGCAGCGGCATCGCGCAACAGCGCGGCCACGCCCGGGTCGGAACTGCGCACGGCGTGATGCAGTGGGGTGTTGCCGTCGTTGTCGGTAGAGCGCGGGTCGGCGCCGTTGGCCAGCAAGGTCATCACCGCGTCCGGGCGGCCGTGCCAGCTGTCGCGGGTCGCGGCCAGCAACGGGGTCATGCCGCGATGCGGTTGGTTGACGTCGACGCGGCGCACGATCAACTCGCGCAGCAGGCGCAGGTCCGGCAACACCGCTGCCAGCGCCGGCAGGCTGCGTTGATCGCGCCATTCCGGTAACGGCAACGCCTGCGGGTCGGCACCGGCCTCAAGCAATTGCAGCGCGCGGTCCACCCGCCCACTGCGCGCGGCTTCGAACAGTTCGGGCACCAGCTGATGCTGGGCCACCGGCTCCAGCGGGCGCGGCGCGGCTGCCGCTTCGGAGAAGAAATCGGCCGCCTGGCGTGCCGGCGGCGCATCGCAGCGCACCGGCGCAGCAGTGCGTTGCAGCAGCAGGTGGGCCGCCGGCAGCAGCACAGCGGCGGCAACCGCCAACCCCCAACGCAGGCCGCCGGACAACCAGCCCGGCCAGGTCAGCACCACGGCCAGCGTGCACATCGCCAACACCAGCGCGGCCGCCAGCAGACCGCGCCAGGCATGCAATTCCTGCGTGGCCAGCGCCTGCCAGCGTGGCGCCAGCGCACCGCCGTCGCGTTCCACCTCGCCCCACAACGGCCAGGTCCGCCACAAACCGAGCAAGGCGGCGCTGACTGCCACGCTCAACGCCAGCGCGGCAGCCAGGCTACCGCTGTCGCGCAGGGCCGTCAGCGGCCAACTGATCAGTGCGGCCAGCGCCAGCAGGCCCACACCCCAGATCGCCAGCAACGGTGGCAGCGCCTGCGCGACGGCGCGCGGTTGGCTCGGCACTGCGCGCGTGCCACGTGCCCACGACACCGCCAGCGCCAAGGCCGGCTGCGCCAGCCACAGGCTCAGCGCCGCAACCACGCCGCCAACGCCACCGAGCAAGCACAGCGCCACGCCGGCCGCGCCGGCCAGCGCTGCGGCGCGCGTCCGTGCGCCCCGCACAGGCTCAGTCATAGTCGCACTCGCCTGCGAGCACGATGGTTCTGGGCAGTTGCAGATAGAACCCGTGCTTGCCCAGCGCCTCGCGCACCGTCGCCACATCGGCCTGCGCCAGGCGGCGTTCGGGCGTCAACGCCACATCCAGTACGAATGAAAACGGCGCCAGCTGCGCATGCACGTCGGCAGGAAGACCGGAGAAGTCGTCACGCGTGGCGAGATAGACGAAGGTGTCCTGCTTGCGTTGGCTTTTATAGACGTATGCGTGCATGCGCGCGTGGTCGCGCTCGAAAGAGAGGTGTGTCGCGTCGATTGTGTCGCAATTGCAGCGATGGCGAAAGCGCGGCCTGCGCGAAAATCCCAGCCGTGTCAGCGACATGACTGTCACATTCAGTTGCGCCATCCACGGGGCGGGCGCATGCCATCGATATACTGAGCGCACTTTTTGCCAGCCAGACCATCGTGAGCCAAGCGCAGCATTCGTCCCAGATGGCCCCGGTTGCCGTCACCGCGTTCACTTCCACCACCGCGCTCGGCGCCGGGCTTGCGGCCCAGGCCGCCGCCTTGAGCGCCCGCCGCAGCGGCCTGCGTCGCAACGATTTCGGCCCGCAACCGCTGCTGCCCTGCTGGGTCGGCCGCGTCGATGGCGTGGAAGAAGTGGTACTGCCCGATGCCGTGCAAGAGTGGGAGTGCCGCAACAACCGCCTGGCCTGGCTGGCCCTGCAGCAGGACGGCATGGCGCAGGCCGTGCAGGCGGCCGCGCAGCGCTACGGCGCCGAGCGGGTGGCGGTGATCATCGGGACCTCCACCTCCAGCATCGGCGCCAGCGAAGAGGCGTATACGCGGCTGGTCGACGACGCCGACGGTGCGCGTTTCCCCGAGGATCTGAATCGCCCGATCGTGCACACCCCGCATTCGCTGGGCGACTTCGTGCAGCACGCCACCGGCTTGCGTGGCCCGTGCGTGACCGTGGCCACGGCGTGTTCGTCCAGCGCCAAGGTGTTCGCCCAGGCGGCGCGGCTGATGGATGCCGGGGTGATCGACGCGGCACTGGTCGGCGGCGTGGACACCTTGTGCGGCAGCATGCTGTTCGGCTTCAACTCGCTGCAAGTGGTGGCGCCGGAGATGTGCCAGCCATTCGATGCGCGCCGGGTCGGCCTGAGCCTGGGCGAGGCCGGCGGCTTTGCGCTGCTCGAACGCCCGGCGGCCGCACCGGAGGCGGCGCTGTGGCTGTACGGCTATGGCGAATCCAGCGACGCACACCATATGTCGGCGCCGCATCCGCAAGGCCTGGGCGCGCAGCTGGCGATGCGCGGTGCGCTCGAACGCGGTGGCCTGGAGCCCGCTGCGGTGGGCTATCTGAATCTGCACGGCACTGCCACGCCGGCCAACGACAGCGTCGAAGCTGCTGCCGTAGCCGCAATCTTCCCCGGCACCTTGCACGCCAGTTCGACCAAGGCCTGGACCGGCCACACATTGGGCGCGGCCGGCATCGTCGAATCGGTGATCGCCCTGCTCGCGCTGCGCGACGACGTGCTGCCCGGCACGCTCAACAGCGAGGTGCCCGACCCGGCCTGCGGCCCGCAGATCCGCTTCGACAACGCGCATGCCCGGATCGACTACGCCATGAATAATTCTTTCGGCTTTGGCGGCAACAACTGTTCGCTGCTGTTCGGACGGGCCCGCTGATGCTGACCGCGACCATCGAAGGCATCGGCTTCTGGACCCAGGGGCTACCCAACTGGGAGGCCGCCAGCGCGTTCGCGCGCGGCGGTGAGCTGCAGGAAACCCCCGCCCGCCCGGCGCCGCAATTGCTGGCCGCCAACGAACGCCGCCGTGCGCCGGACACCGTCGCGGTGTCGCTGGAAGCCGCGCTGGCCGCGTGCAGCGCCGCTGGTCGCGACCCGGCCAGCCTGCCGTCGATCTTTACCTCCACGTATGGCGATCTGGCCATCTCCGATTACATGTGCACCACCCTGGCCAGCGACCCATTGGCGATCTCGCCGACCAAGTTCCACAACTCGGTGCATAACGCCGCGGCCGGCTACTGGACCATCGGCGCCGGCGCGATGACCCCGGCCACCGCGATCAGCGCCAGCCTGGGCAGCTTCGCGCAGGGCCTGCTGGAAGCGCTGGTCCAACGCGCTGCCGGTGCGGAGGCCGTGCTGCTGGCGAGCTACGACGCCCGCTCGGTTGGGCCGTTGGGCCGGGTCGCGCCCAGCCAGGGCCTGCTTGGTAGCGCGCTGGTGCTGGGCGCGCCCGGCCAGGCCGGCAAGCCGCAGCTGCATGCACAATTGGAAGACGGCACGCCCTCGCGCGGCGATGGCGCGCTGTCGCGCCACATTGCCAGCAATGCGATGGCGCCGATGCTGCCGCTGTTCGACCTGTTGGCCGGCAGTGGTGACAGCGTGGCGCTGTATGCCGCCCCGGGCCGGGTACTGCGCGTGGAGATCCAGCGATGAGCCGGCAGCCGCTAAGCCGCGACGACACCGCCATTCTGGTGCCGGCCTTGAACGAGGTGCTGCGCATCCGCGAAGTGGTCACCGACGCGCTGACCTATTGCTCGCACGTCATCGTGATCGACGATGGCTCCGACGATGGCACCGCCGAGTGCATCGCCGGCATGCCAGTGACGCTGATCCGTCACCCGCAGCGCATGGGCAAGGGCGCCGCACTGCGCAGTGGTTTTGCCGAAGCACAGCGGCTTGGCATGCGCGCGGTGATGACCATGGACGGCGACGGCCAGCACAAGGCGGCCGATTTCCCGCGTCTGCTCGCCGCGGCCAACCGCCACCCGGGCTGCGTGATCATCGGTGCGCGCATGCGCAAGCGCGCCACCCAGCCCACCATCCGCCGCATCGGCAACGACTTCGGCGACTGGGGCATTGCCTGGGCCTGCGGCTTCCGCCTGGTCGACAGCCAAAGCGGCCAGCGGCTATATCCGGCTTCGGTGTTCACCCTGCCGAATGTGCCCGGCGAAGGCTTCGTGTTCGAAGCGCAGCTGCTGATTTCCGCCGCACGCCAGGCCGGCGCGCGCGTGGTCGCAGTGCCGATCGAAACCCGCTATGCCGGCACCTCGCCGGGCACATTTCGCAAGAGCCATTTTCGGCTGGTGCGCGATCTGTGGAATATCACCTCGCACGTGGTCGCACAGGTCTGGGCGTACGGCCATGTGTGGCGCGAATACCGCCGCGTGCGCGCCAACCCGGTGATCGTTGACGATGCCGACGGCGAATTTGCTACTGTGCCCGAGGTCACCAAGAGCAACCAGTCCCCATGAATGTACCGCGCGCCGATGTCGTGATCACCGGGGGTGGCCTGGCCGGCCTGAGCTTGGCGTTGCAGTTGAAGCAACGCGACCCCGCACTGGCAATCACCGTGCTGGAACGGCGCGCCCACCCGGTGCGCGAAGCCGCGTTCAAGGTTGGCGAATCCACGGTTGAAATCGGCGCGCATTATTTTGCCGACGTGCTTGGTCTGCGCGAGCATCTGGAAACGGAGCAGATTCGCAAGTTCGGGTTCCGCTTTTTCTTCTCCGACCAGCGCAGCGATATCGACCGTTGTACCGAACTGGGCGTGAGCAAGATCCTGCCCACGCCGTCCTGGCAGATTGATCGCGGCCGTTTCGAAAATTTTCTCGGCGAACGCGCGCGTGCGCAGGGCATCGCCTTTGTCGACAGTTGCAGTGTCAAGGGCGTTGACCTGTCCGACAACGACACCGACCACGCAGTGCGCTTCGAACGCGATGGCACGCCCGGCACGCTGAGCGCACGCTGGGTGGTGGACGCCAGCGGCCGCGCCGGCCTGCTCAAGCGCAAGCTCGGCCTGGCGCAGGACAACGATCACAACGCCAATGCGGTGTGGTGGCGGGTGGAAGGCCTGATCGACCCCAATGTCTGGTCGCAGAACAGCAGCTGGCTGCAGCGCTGCACGCCGCCGGACCGCTGGCGTTCGACCAATCACATGTGCGGGCCGGGCTACTGGTTCTGGCTGATTCCGCTGTCTTCGGGTGCGCATTCGCTGGGCATCGTCTGCGATGCAGACATGCATCCGCTGGAAGGCATGAACTCCCACGAGAAGGCGATGACCTGGCTGCGTACGCATCAGCCGCAGGTGGCCGCCACGCTCGACCAGGCCGATTACCGGCTGCAGGACTTTCTGTTCCTGCGCAACTTCTCGTATGGCTGCAAGCAGGTGTTCTCGCCGCAGCGCTGGGCACTGACCGGCGAAGCGGGCGTGTTCCTGGATCCGTTCTATTCGCCTGGCAGCGACTTCATCGCGATCTCCAACACCTATATCTGCGAATTGATCGGCCGCGACCGCGCCGGCAAATCGCTCAGCCCGTACGTGGAGCTGTACGAGCAGCTGTATTTCTCGTTCTACGAAAACACCTTGACCCTGTATCAGGACCAGTACGCGCTGTTCGGCGATGAGCAGGTGATGCCGGTCAAGGTGATCTGGGATTACACCTACTACTGGTCATTGCTGGCACCGCTGTTCTGCAGCGGGCGCATCGCCAATCTCAGTTTGCTCTCGCGCATGAAGAACGACTTTCTGTTCGCGCGCGACATGAATCTGGCAATGCAGCGGGTGCTGCACGACTGGGGCGAGCACAATCGCGCCCAGGCCATGCCGCCAGCCGACGGCCGCCTGCTCGACCAGTACTTGATCGACTGGTTCAACGCCCTCAATGGCGCCTTGCGCGACACGCTCGACGACGAAGCCTTTGCCGCGCGCCTGCACAACAATATCGCCCGCATGGCGGTATTGGCGCGGGAGATCCTGCACAAGGCGCAACAACGCCATCCGCTTCTGTCCGATCATGGACTGGACGCCCTGACCGCCAACGCCGTCGGCGACCCGGTGCTCACCGCACCATGGTATGCCGACGCGGCCTGAGGCACCCACGGCGCGGTGACGCAGGCGCCGTATTACGCTCTTTAATGCCGCAGCCGCCTGCCGGGCGTAGCCCTCGATCGGCCACTGCGGGTAATCGGGCAACCTGAGCACTGATATGGCCGATAGCTCCGGCCACAATCCGTCAACGTCGGTTCGGCCCAGCTAGCCAACGCATCCCCGCCGACGTCAGCATCCGTTGTTTGCGTACCGACGAGCAGCGCGCTGCGATTCACGCCCGGTCGATCCTTCAGGATCGCTGGCCGTGGACAGCAACGCCGTCAACGCGCCCGGTTCGCGGCAAGCGCTTCGCTCCCAACGTCATCCTTTCGCAGCGTTCAGTCGGCCATCACGGTGTGGCAGCCCACCTGGCCTGACACTCCGTCACGCGCGCTGTCTGTCGCCCTCCACGGCGACAGCCCCCTCCTCAGCGCGCCGGGCACCGATCACGGTCGCCTTTCCCTCGCCTGGCGCGCCCGCAGAGTGATGCGTACAGGTATGCGCCGCAATCGCTTCCGACGCACCGTCGGATTGGAGAAAACGTGAAGAAGGCCTACCTGTTGACGTTGCCGGCCGCGCTGGCGTGCCTGGCCGTGCCGCTCTACCTGCCGGCGCAAGACACGTCCGGCAAGGGCGCGGCAGTTCCGGCGAAAATGTCGCAAAGCTGCGACGCGCTGGCGGCCAAGCTTGCCTATGCCGATACCACCTTCAGCACGGTCGCCACGGTCGACGCCGGCCGTTTGCACAGCGGCGCACGCGCGATCGGCGAACACTGCCAAATCGTCGGCAAAATGCACCAACGCACCAGTCCAGTGGATCAGCAGACCTATGCGATCAACTTCGAGATGCGCTTGCCCAAGGCCTGGAATGGGCGCTTCTTCTACCAGGCCAATGACGGCCTGGACGGCAGCGTGGTCACCGCGACTGGCGACATCGGGGGCGGGGGCGAGCAGAACAGCGCACTGGGCATGGGTTTTGCGGTGATCAGTTCCGACGCCGGCCATGAGGGCGATCAGAATCCCTTGTTCGGCCTGGATCCCCAGGCGCGCCTGGACTATGGCTATCGCGCGGTGCTGACGGCGATGGCCAAGCAGGTCATCGCCGTCGCGTACGGCAAGGGACCCGATACCAGCTACTTCGGCGGATGTTCCAATGGCGGCCGCCACGCGATGGTGGCCGCCGCGCGCGATGCCGCCAACTATGACGGCATTCTGGCCGGCGACCCCGGCTTTCATCTCCCCAAGGCCGCACTGGCCGCGATGGCGACGGCGCAGCAATTGGCCGCGCTCAGCGACGGCCACGATGTCGCCAGCGGCCTGACGGCCGCCGAACGGCGCCTGGTGGGCGATGCCATCCTCGCGCGGTGCGATGCCCTGGATGGTGCGAAGGACAGCATGGTGCAGGATGTGGCGGCCTGTCAGAGAAATTTCGATCTGGGCCGCGATGTACCGACCTGCGGCAGCGCCGGCCGTACCGGCAGTTGCCTGACCGCAGCGCAAAAACAAGCCGTCGGCGCCATCTATGCCGGCGCGCGTGACGGTGCCGACGGGGCGTTGTACGCCAGCTTTCCCTACGACCCGGGCGTGTCCAGCGGCGATTGGGCCAACTGGCGGCAGTCGGCATCGCTGACCCTGGTGTCGGCATCGGTGGCGTTCGAGTTCATGAGCCCGCCCGCCGATCGCAGCGCCGAGCAGGATCTGGCCGGCTATGCGCTTGGCTTCAATTTCGCCCGCGACGCGGCGAAGATCTTTGCGACCTCCGGTGTCTACACCACCTCCGCATGGGACTACATGACGCCGCCGCACGAGACCGATCTATCGGCGCTGAAAGCACGCGGCGGCAAGCTGCTGATCTACCACGGCACCGGCGATGCGATCTTTTCCTTCGACGATACCGCGGCCTGGTATACGCAGCTGACGATCGCCAATGATGGCAAGGCCAGCGATTTCGCCCGGCTGTTCCCGGTGCCAGGCATGAGTCATTGCGCCGGCGGGCCGGCAACCGATCAATTCGACGCGTTGACGCCTTTGATCGCGTGGGTGGAACACGGCCAGGCACCCGCAGCGATCACCGCCGCTGCGCGCAGCGAGAACGGCGAGGTGCCCAGCCAATGGGGCAAGGGACGCACGCGGCCATTGTGTCCGTATCCGCAGGTGGCGCGCTACGTCGGTGGCAATGTCGACAGCGCTGCCAGCTTCAGTTGCCGCTGAGCATGGGCGGCGTGGTGCTCAGCCCATGCCGCCATTGACGCCGATGACCTGGCCATTGATGTAGCCGGCTGCTTCCGAGCACAGGAAGGCGACCAGCGCGGCCACTTCATCGGGTTTGCCGACGCGGCCGGCCGGCACCAATTGCTTGATCACCTCCGGCGCGAAACTGTCGCCGACCATCTCGCTTTCGATCACGCCCGGCGCGACGACATTCACCGCAATGCCGCGGCTGGCCATTTCGCGCGATAGCGACTTGCTGGCACCGTGCAACGCCGCCTTGGCGGCGGCGTAATTGGTCTGGCCGCGATTACCTAAAACGGCAGCAACCGACGACACGCTGACGATACGGCCCCAACGCGTGCGCGCCATCGGCAGCAGCAACGGCTGGGTGACGTGGAAGAAACCGTGCAGCGACACATCGATGACGCGGTGCCACTGCTCCACATTCATGCCCGCCATCGGCGCATCATCATGGATGCCGGCGTTGTTGACCACGATCTGGATCGGGCCGGATTCCAGCAAGCTCTCCAGCGCCGCCGAACTTGCCTGCGCGTCAGCCACATCGAAGGCCGCTGCCTGTGCGCTACCGCCATCGGCCACGATCGCCGCAACCACCGCTTCCGCACGGGCCAGATTGCGATTGGCATGCACGATCACATGCCGGCCCTGCGCAGCCAGGTGACGGCAGATCGCACCACCAAGATCGCCGCTACCGCCGGTGACAAGTGCGCGGCGTTTTGGAATGGATGTGCTCATGGAAGTCCAGATGAAGCCGCGGAAACGGCGGCGGAAAGAGCCTCATCCTAACCACTTGCGGCAAGCGCAGGAATAGATCGCCGGCATTGAGCGCCCACATTCGGTAGGAGCGCGCTGGCGCGCGATGAGGCTTTAGCGGTAACGCTTCATCGCGCGCAAGCGCGCTCCTACAGGGCCTTCGCAGCGCCCAGCATCACCGCAGCACGCCCCTCGGCAAGCAATTGCTCGCCATGGGTCAGGCGAAAACTGTATTGCTGGCTGTCCTCGCCCTGCATCAGCAGCTGTGCTTCGCAGTCGATCGCCCCAGGCAGGGTTTCCAGATAGCGAACGTGCAACTCCACGCCACGCAGCGCCACCAGCATGCCCGTGCGTACCGGTTTGCCGGATGCGCGTACCGGCTTGCCGGATGCGCGTCCCAGCAAACCGCCATGCACGGCCATGGCCTGTGCGCCGTATTCGCATAGATGCAGCGCACGCAGGCGCCCGTTGGACCGTAACGGATGCGCATCGCTGCGATGCGCGTGGCTGCGCAGCACGATGCGCTGCTCATCCCACTCGATGACTTCTTCCCACAGGCACATGCTGCCCTGGTGCGGAATCAGCCTGGCAATCGCGTCACGTCCCTGCATGCGGCTCTCCTTTTGCGGTGTGTTCCAGCGCCGGTTCGCGCGATACCAGCAAGGCCAGAATGAAATTGAACAACACGCCCAGCGCCACCGTGCTACCGATGGCACGCAAGACCGGAATGCTGGACGCGGCCAACAACGCGAACACCAGCAGTGTCATCAGGCTGCAGACGATCAACGCATGCAGCGTGCGTAGCTGGTCGGCGTGATCGTCGCCGGCGTGATCGAAGAACAGCGCGTAATCCAGACCCAGGCCGGCGGCCAGAATCAACGCGATCAGATGGAACAGATTGAGCTCCACGCCGGTGCCGCGCAGGATCGCCAGAATCAGCACGGTGGTTAGCGCCATCGGCAGCAGCACGCGCGCGATACGGCGCGGGCTACGCAGTGCGATCGCCACGGTCACCGCCAGCAACAAGGCGGCCAATACCAGCGCGCCAAGCACCCGTCCACGGTAAGCGGCCACCAGCGATTCGGAGGCGTCTTTCAGATCCAGCAATTGCGCGCCGCTGCCTTGCACGGCCGCCGCCAGAATGGCCGGATCGCGCAAACCGGTCAACGACACGAGCGCGGTGCTGCGATCGCCACGGCTCAGCAGCAAGCCACCAACCGAGGTCGCCAGCGGTGAGCCGGTCAGATCCTTCGGCAGCAGCGGTGCTGCGCGCTTGGCGGCGTCCAGATCCTGCAGGAACGGCGCAAACGCATCGCTGCGGAACGGCGTGGTGGCGACGGCAGCCTCGGTCAACGCACGCGCCTGCGCGGCATCAGGCAACGCCGCCTGCCGCGCATGCTGGGTCTTGGCGCTGGGCAGGTAGCGTGCCGCCATGTCGTAACCGAGCAACGCACCATCGCGCACCAATGCATCCAGGCGCGGGCGCAATTGCTCGCTGGCCTGCAACGCCGCCTCATCGTTCGCTGCCGGCAGCGCCAGCACGTAACGCACATCTGGCGCGCCCAGTTCCTGACGCAGATGCATGTCCTGCGCCAATGCCTTGGGCGGCACCGGGGTCAGCTTCGACAGATCGTTCTGCCAGAACTGCCCCGGCGCAAACACGATCACGGCAATGCTGACCACGGCCATCACCGCCAGGCTGATGCATGGCCGCGGCAAGCGCGCGACGCCCCGCCACAGCACGGCCAGCAGGCGCGAATCGGCATAGTCGCGCGGGGCCGGATCGATCAAGGCCGGCAGCATCCAGCGTGTGGTGACCGCGGCAGTAGCAAGGCCAGCGATGGTGAACACCGCCAACTGCCGCAAGCCATCCACGCCGGAAAACAGGAAGGTCACATAAGCAATGCAGGTGGACACCACGCCGGTGGCCAACGTCGGCCACAGATGCCGCGCGTTTTCGCGTGGATCCAGACCGGGGCGCTGATGACTGAACAGGTGAATCGGATAATCCTGCACCACGCCGATCAGCGTAAACCCGAACGCCACAGTGATGCCATGCACGCCGTCGAACAGCAGTGCGACAGCGCCCAAACCGGCCAAACCGGCACTGGCCAACGGCAACACGCCGAGCACCGGAATCCTCCAGCTGCGGTAGGCCACCAGCAGCAACAGCACCAGGCCCACCGTATCCAGCGTGCCGATCCACTGCGCCTCGCCTTGGGTGCGCGCGGTGATTTCCACGGCGAATGCGCCCGGCCCGGTCAGCGTCAGGCGCGTGGACGTGCCCTTGCTGACCTTCGCGAACGCCGCTTGCACGGCGTCGTAAGCCAGCTGCTGGCCGGTGGGGTCGAAGCCGGCCGCGCGTGTCTGCACGATCAACAGCGCCGAAGTGCCGGCACGATCGAACCACACGTCATTGCGCGTCTGCGGCATCGCTGCCGGCTGCAGGGTTTCGGCCAGGTGCAGGACCTCCATCGTGGGGTCGCGCGGCAGCAACGGCTCGACCATGGCCGCCGCCGGCGAGCCCAGATCCTGCACACGCGCCTGCAACGCGGTTTCCAGCGTCGGCGCGTCGAGCGGGGTCTTGTCGAAGCTGTCGCTGAGCAGATAGCGATACGGCAGCAAGCGGTTGGGGATCGCCTCCAACCCGGCGTTGCCACCGTTGCCGACCAGTTCGAACAGCTCCGGCTGTGCAGCCAGCGCTTTCTGCAGTTGCTGCGACTGCTCGGCCAAGGTGACGGGGTCGCCATTGGACAACGCCATCAGCAGCAGCCGCGATCCTGGGCCTTCGCCAAGTTCTTCGATCAATAGTTTTTGCGCCGGCGTGCGCGGGGCGGGCATGAATTTGCGCAGATCGCCGGTGACCTTGAGCGTCTCGCTCAACCAAAATCCGGCAACCCCCAGCAATGCCAGCCACAGCAGCGCCAGGCCGATGCGGCGGTTTGCGTTCAACTTAAGCGACATGGTGTACGTGTCCTGCTGCAGCGGCCGAACGCTCGCCGGCCGCACGCGCGGCATCGGGCGTTATCGGCAACGTGCGCGTTTCAGCTGCGAAGGGTGTGATGTGTTTAGAAACGACCGGCGCAACCATCCCGCGCGCGGTCACGCGCCCGAACCGTGGCAAAGCGTGGTCAGCGCGGCGGCATCGGCGACGCCGGCCGCTTCGCGCGCCGCAGTGCCCAGCAGCGTGCGCTGCACGTCGCCCTTGGCCGGCACGCTTTCGATACAGCGCAGTTCGTCCTTGCGTCCGTACAGACGCAATTCGCGCACCTGCTTGGCCACGGCGGCATCCTTGGGCTGCAGCGTCAGCTGCCAGGCCTGCGGCTGGCCCTGCCCGCTGACGCTGTAGTGCTGCTCCAGCAGCGCGCGGTCGCCAGACAGCAACGCACCAAAGCCGGACTTCAAGCCGGCCAGTTCGGGCACGCGGCTCAACGAGAAACGGCGTGGCGATTTGCCTTCGCGTTCCAGCACGCCTTCGTCGCCGGTCAGCGTGGTGGTTTCGTGGTACGGCGCACTCACTTCGCGCACCAATGTCTGCGCATCCGGGCGCCGGTAGTGGCCCTCCACGCGCAACGGCGTCTTCAGCAAGGCAGAGCCCCGCAGTTCGACGAATTCGGTGCTGACCGGTGCAGGGCGGGCCAGGCGCTGTAGCACCTGCCCGACGTCAAGCGTCTCAGGCGGTGCGGCGCATAGCGGTGCGGCGCTGAACAGCAGTATCAGCATCCACGGCAGGGTGCGGCACATCGGCATGGTGGGTGTTCCAGAAATCGTAGAAGTTGAACCAGTTGTACGGCGCGTAGCAGGTGTAATGTTCCAGCCTGGCAGCGTAATCGCGCATGAGCACCGCAAGCACGGGGGCGCGCTGACGACGCGGCACGTCCAGGCCTTCGCTGAAGGTTTCGAACGCCAGCTCGTAATGATTGCCGCCGTGATACAGGCCGAACGCCAGCACCACCGGCACCTTGAGCGCAGCGGCGATCAACCACGGCGAGGTTGGGAACATGGCATTGCGGCCGAGGAACATCGCCGGCAGCGCCGGGTCGCCCTCGCGTGGACGGTCGATCAGCAGCGCCACCAGCGCACCGGCGTCGGTGGCTTCCTTGATCGCCATGACGATCGAGGTTGCATCCATGCCGGCGTCGATGATGTTGGCGGCCAGCTGCGGGTTGAGCGCACCCAGCAGGTCGGTCATGGCGCGGTTGTGCGCCTTGTCCAGCACCACCTTGACCTGCACGTCCGGACGCTCGGTGGCCAGCACGCGCAGCGCATCGAAGCTACCCAGGTGCGAGCCGAAAATGAGCACGCCGCGGCCGCGATCCATTTGCGTGCGCAGTTGATCCAGGCCGCTGATATCTACGCGGAAGCGCTGCATCTGCCCGCACAGCATGTAGACCCGGTCCAGGATGGTCGAAGCAAAGGTGTGGATGTGCCGCGCCACATCGCGCAGCGTGGCCGGGCGGCCCAGCACCCGCGCCAGATAGGCACGCGAGGCGGCGCGCTCGGGCGCACGCACCAGCAGGAAGTACAGCGTGATCGGATACAGCAGCGCGCGGCCCACTGCACGCCCGCCGTGCCGTGCGATGCCGCGGATCAGCCACAACGCAAAGCGCCCACCACCTTCCGGACGCTGTTTCCAATGCTTGCTCATGCCGCTGCCTCCGCCACCAGTTCGCCGCTGACAAGCAATGTACCGTCGCGCTGCACACGAAAGCGCCAGCGCGGGCCATCGCCTTCCAGCGTGACCGAGGCGGTCTGGCCGGGCAGCAACGGCTGCACGAACTTCACCTGCGGCAGGCGCGCGGCTGCACGCGGGCCATGCAGCGCTTCCACCGCCTGCAGCACGTGGTCGAGCACGACCACGCCAGGCACCACGGGACGGCCCGGGAAATGTCCGGGCAGGCAGGGATGATCATGCGGCACAACGAAATCCATAAGCGCAGAACTCAGATCCTGGGTTGAAGCATTGCAGCCACGGCCTTGTGTGCCTGCTCGGTCAATTGTTGGCGATCCGGCGCATCCGGCCCGGTCACCGCGATCGGCGTACCGATCCGCACGCGGATGATGCCCGGGCGCACCCTGAACAGGCCATCGACCGGCAACACCTTGCCGCAACCGTCCAGTGCCACCGGAACCACCTGCACGCCAGCATCGATAGCGGCCTGCAGTAGCCCGGCCTTGAATGGCAATAATGCGCCGTTGCGGCTGCGGGTGCCTTCGGGAAACAGACACAACTGTTTGCCCTCGCGCAACAGCGCGGCGGCCTGACGTCGCACCAGCGCCCCTGCCCTGCGGCTGTCGCGGTCCAGAAACAGCATGCCGGTGGCGCGCGCATACCAGTTCACGAACGGCACCTTGCGCATTTCTTCCTTGAGCAAAAAGCGCAGCGACACCGGCAGGGCGTAGAACAGCGCGCAAATATCGATGATCGACTGGTGGTTGCTCACGAACAGATAGTTCTTGGACCAATCCACCCGCTCGCGCCCTTCCACGATGACGGTGGCGCCCGCACCGCGGAACAGCACCGGCGACCACATCCAGCTGCCCATGCGCAGCAGTCGGTCGGCATCGCGTGTGATCGCCAGCAATACCAACGCGTAGACGATCCCGCCAGCGGTAAAGGCCAGCGCGAACACCAATTGCGACAGGTTGAACACAGCCCACGCCAGGCGCGGCGGCATCCTTGCCAACGGCATCTTTGTCTTGTCCCCGAAAATATGCACGTACGTCGCTACCCCTGACCACGCACTCAGCGCAGCAGATCGCGCCAGAAATCCGGCCCGAGCCGCGCCATCTGACGCAAGAAGTCTGGCAGATTACGATAGGGACGCTGTGGAAACCAGCGGCCGCGCAATAGATATTCCCCAATGAAGAAGCCGCCAATCACGCCATAAGCGAGCAGATTGGCGAACAACGAGGCGCGTGCATCGCTGATCGGCAGCGGCGAGGCATAGCCCAACTGCGCCAGCACGCCGCTGGGTTCGGCGCACAGGCCGAGCACCAGATTGGCCAGGGTCAGGCCGCACAGCAGCAGTGCCCAGGCCAGCGTGAGACGGCGCGTATAACGACCTTGTTCGGGCGTGATCGGCATGCCGGCCTGGCCGTACAGGCCTTCGACAATACGGGTGATCAGCGGCGTGCGGCCGTGGCGCAGGCTGCGCCCGAAAAACCAGGCAACCCAAGCGGTGAACATCACCGGCGGTGCCGCCAGCACCAACATCGCATACGGCGAATGCCACAGCGCGCCCAGTCCGGCAAGCAGCAGCAGTGCCAGCGCCCAGGCCCAGACCCGGCGCGCAACCATCGGTTCGATCAAGACCATCAGCACCAGCAAACCACCGGCGATGACAGCCAGCTCCGGGCGGTGACTGGCATTGGCCCAATGCGCCAACGGCGAATACGCCACCGCCAGCAGAACGCCTAGCCCTAGCACCCACGCGGGTGCGTCGGGGGATTGCGCAGTCGGCAGATCAGACGGTCTTGTTGGCTTGGACATGCGCCGACAATGCGCGCAGCGACGCGAAGATGCGACGGTTCTCGTCGCTGTCCGAACGCAGCTGGAAGCCGTAGCGCTTGCTGATCGCCAGCGCCAGTTCCAGCGCATCGATCGAGTCCAACCCCAGCCCGGTGTTGAACAACGGCGCCTCCGGATCGATGTCGGCGGGTTGGACGTCTTCCAGGTTCAGACTTTCGATCAGGAGTTCGGCCAGTTCACGTTCGGCAGCGGTTTGCGAGGACATCCAGGATTTCCACAGGTCAGGGTCGGACAACAAAAGTAAGAACAAGCAACAGCAGCGCGGGCGACCATCGGAATGCGCGGGCGTCGCGTCGGCCGTAGTGTACGTTGCCTTCGCTGCCAATCCGCGCATCTGCCGCGCGGTCTGGCCGGCGCCTGCACGTGCTGACGGCGTTCTTCACACATACATCGGCGGTCCGCAAGCTGTCCTGGCGGCCGAGCAGGCTATCATGACTGCATGACGCTCGCCCGCTACAGGTTCGTTCCAGGATGACTTCCAACGCTGTTCGCCACACCCCGACCGCCATGCCGGCAGCCGGGCCGGCTCCCGGACCGGAGTGTCCGGATGTACTGATCGTCGGCGGCGGCCCGGCTGGCTGCACTGCGGCCATCGCACTTGCCGAGCTCGGCTGGTCGGTCTCCCTGCTCGAAAAGGAGCAGCACCCGCGCTTTCATATCGGCGAATCGTTGCTGCCGATGAACATGCCGATTCTCCAACGCCTGGGTGTGCTTGAAGATGTGCGCGCCGTCGGCGTGCTCAAGCGTGGCGCGGATTTTCCGAACGACAGCGGCGGCTACAACACGTTTCGTTTTTCGCAAGCGCTCGATGCCAAGGCCGATTTCGCCTTCCAGGTGCCGCGTGCGCAATTCGACCAGGTGTTGTTCCAGCGCGCGCGTGCGGTCGGCGTGGATGCACGCGAACGGGTCCACGTGGAGCAGGTGACGTTCGACGGCGAACAGCCCGTGCTGCAGGCACGCACGGCAGACGGCGGCGTGCAGCAGTTCCGTCCGCGCTATCTGCTCGATGCCAGCGGCCGCGACACCTTTTTGGGCACCCGCCTCAAGCTCAAACGTGCCAATGCCAAGCATCAATCGGCCGCGTTGTTCAGCCACTTCCGCGGCGTGACACGGCGCCCGGGCGAAGATGCCGGCAACATCAGCATCTACCGGCATGCGCATGGCTGGATGTGGCTGATTCCGCTGCCGGACGACATCATGAGCGTGGGCGCAGTCTGCTACCCCGAGTACATGAAAACCCGCAAGGGCGATAGCGAAGGCTTTTTGATGCGCACCCTGGCGCTCAATCCGGAGCTCAACGCGCGCATGCTCGGCGCCGAGCGCGTGGCACCGGTGCATGCCACCGGCAATTACGCTTACGAATGCACGCGCATGGCCGGGCCAGGCTGGTTGATGCTGGGCGATGCCTACACCTTCGTCGACCCGATGTTTTCTTCCGGCGTGTTTCTGGCCATGCACGGCGCCGAACGCGGCGCAGCCATGGTGGATGCCGCACTGCGCGCGCCGCAATCGGAAGCAAAACTGCAGCGCGCTTTACAACGCGAACTGACGCGTGGCGTGGATGAATTCAAGTGGTTCATCTACCGCTTCACCTCGCCCACCATGCGTGCCTTGTTCGCGCAGCCGCAAAATACCTGGCAGGTGGAACAGGCGGTGGTGGCGATGCTGGCTGGCGATGTGTTCGACAGCCCCAAAGTCCGCATCCGCCTGCGTGCCTTCCGTGCTCTGTACGCACTCACCACTTTTTCGATGATGCCGCGCGCCTGGCAGTCGTGGCGCCACCGCCGGCGCCAGGCCAAGCTCGGCTTCGACGGCGACACATTACAACGCGACACGCAACAACGAGACGCTCAATGACCGCTTCCCAGGCCCAGACCACGCACGCCGTGCGCCATCCCCGCCTGCAGGTCGACTATGTCGACCAGACCGACCCCGCCGTGTTGCTGGCCGACCCGCAGGTGTTGGCCGTGTTCGGCTTCGGCGATGCGGCGCCGCGCCTGCACGACCCGCGCTATTTGCGCGTGCCGTTGCAGCCCTATCAGGCCAGCGTGCTGGAAGTGTGGCGCACCGCTGCGCCGGTGCGCAGCGGCCGCGAGGGCAATATCGCCTGGTCCAGCGACGGGCACCTGCAATTCGGCGTGATCGAGATCGACGAGCAGGATGTCGATATGGAAGAAGCGGCCGCCAGGGCGTATGCGGAAATCACTGCCTTCGTCAGTGGTAGCCAGACGCCGCGGTTGCTGCGTATCTGGAATTACCTGGACGCCATCACCCTAGGCAGCGGCGACCGCGAACGTTACCGGCAGTTCTGCGTGGGCCGTGCACGCGGACTGGGCGCATTCGACACCGCGCAATTGCCGGCCGCCACCGCAGTGGGCCGTTGCGATGCCGAGCGCATCATCCAGATCTACTGGCTAGCAGCCGCCAATGCCGGCACGCCGCTGGAAAATCCACGCCAGGTCAGCGCTTACAACTACCCGCGCCAGTACGGCCCGCAGTCGCCGAGTTTTGCGCGCGCCATGCTGCCGCCGGCCGGCAGCGACATGCCGTTGCTGCTGTCGGGCACCGCTGCCGTGGTGGGCCACGCCTCAATGCACACCGGCCAGTTGCTGGCGCAGCTGGAAGAAACCTTCGCCAACTTCGACGCCCTGCTCGGCGCCGCGCGTCAGCATGCGCCTGCGCTACCCGCGCAGTTCGGTGCTGGCACCCGCCTGAAAGTCTATGTGCGCGAACACGACGACCTGCCCAAGGTTGCGCAGGCACTGGACGCACGCTTCGGCGATGCGGTCCCGCGCCTGCTGCTGCACGCGGTGATTTGCCGCGATGAGCTGGCGGTGGAGATCGATGGGGTGCATGGGTGAACATACTTGCCGCAGAGGATATCTGCGGCAGTCGGTCGAGCAGCAATGACTGAGCAGGCGGTGCGGAGCATTCCTGCTCCATGCGCCTGCAACAGAGCATCGAAGGCGTTAGACAGTCGCTGCCGAATGCTGGGACACCACTACGTTTTAAGCTGACTTCTCCAACACCGAATGAGCTGGCACGTTGAGGCAGCGCTCGATGCGCTGCGTCAAACACGCCTGCTTGCGCGTTTCGCGCTATGTCTGCAGCCTTTCATCGCCCAGCTGACCGTCACGTCACTAGCGCCTGACTAACGCACGCACGCGCTTGGTCATGCTCAGCCGTTAAGCAATCCAAGCACCACATCGCGCGGCAGTTTGCCGGTTTCGTTGCGCGGCAATGCCGCGACTTTGCGCAGGCGGCGCGGCAGGAACACTGGGTCAAAGCTGACACGGAGTGCGGTCAGTACCTGGGCTTCGTCCAGGGTCGGGGCGACCACCAGCGCGGCGATGCGTCCGACCGCCTGGCCGGGGTCGGGCGCGAGTTGCACGATGGTGCCGTCGACCACGCCGGGAATGGCGAGCAGGCGCCGGGTGAGATCGGCCAGCGATGCGCGCTTTCCGGCGATTTCCAGCAGATCGGCCTGACGGCCGCGCACCTGGAAGCGGCCGTCGTCGGCCACGTCCATCATGTCGGCCAGCAGCACTGGTTTGGCCAGATGCGGCGCGTGCACCAGCGTGCCTGCAGCCTGCGTTTCCAGGCGCACGCCGGGCAAAGGCGTCCACGCCGCTTCCAGTGCCGTGCGGCGCACGGCAAACACGCAGGTTTCGGTGGAGCCGAACATCTCGCGCACTTCACCACCGAAACGCGCTTCGGCCGCCGCGGCGATTTCGGGCGCCAACGGCGCGGTGGCCGACACGATGCCGGCCAGCGGCGGCAATGCGACACCGGATTCGACCAACGCACGCAGATGCACTGGCGTGGTCACCAACACGCGCGGCGCGGGAATATCGGCCAGCGCACGTGCCACATCGTCCGGAAAGAATGGGCGCCCGGCGTGCACCGCCAGCGTGGTCACCATCGGCAGCAGCACTGACAACTCCATGCCATACATGTGCTGCGGCGGCACCGTGGCGACCACGTGCGGCACGGCGTCGGTGTGCGCCCACAGGCTTTCCAGCGCGACCAGATCCTGACGCGTGCTCGTCAGAAAGCTGCCCCATGTCTTGGGATTGGGTTGCGGGCTGCCGGTGCTACCGGAAGTGAAACCGATCGCCACCAGTGCATCGTCGGCCAGTTGCGGAATCGGGCCCTCGGCCTGTGGCAATTCGGCTGGCAGCTGCCAATACAGAGGCGGCGCAAGTTCCAAATCCAGATCGCCCAGGCAGTACGCATCGGCGTGCCGCGCCTGCACTTCGCCCACCACCGCCGGTGCGCGCGACGACGGCAGCAGCGAGACCTGCCCGCGCAGCGCACATGCGTAAAACGCCACCATGAACCGGTAGCGGTCTTCGCACAGATTCACCGCATGGCTGCCCTCGGGCAGCTGCTGCGCCAGACCGTGCACATGTGCGATGAAGGTGGCCAGATTAACCGACTGCCCCGCGCGCCAGGCCAGCGGCCGGTCGAGCGCACCAACAGCCATCGGATGGGAAATAGCGGGAGCAGGCTGGCTGGACATGAAAACCGACGGTCGCAAAAGCGCGCTAGCTTGGCCGCCACCTGCGCTGCTGGCAAGTCGGGAGGTTCCTGTCTGCGCTAAGAGCAGCCAACAAAACGACTGCGCAGCCGCCAGGCGGGCGCGGCCGGTGCTCGGAATCGGCATGTCCCACGCGTATACGGCGGTTCCTCCGCGCCGTCTGCGCTCGCCTGACGACTGCTCGCTACGTTTGTTAGCCGCTCTAAATCGTGTTGATCGATGTGGAGGCGTGGCAGGTAGGCGACTGGCGCCATTGGTTGCCTGCGCAGCGGGCACACCTTCGCGGCGCTGCGATGCATAGATTCGTTTTCACTGTGGGTAATTGGCGTGACACCTTGCTGGTCGTGCGTTTTCCGGCATTTAGAGAAGATCTTTCCTCTTTTGCGTCTGTGCGTTCGCAGCAGCACGCGGTGCGCTTAGCATCGTCAGCACCGTGGAGTTGAAGTGTTCATTCTCTCGCTGTCGCAGCGCGCCTCGCTGATTGTGCCGATTGCTCTCACCTGCAGGCACAGGCCTTAATCAGCGCAAGAGATGGTCGCGCTCGCTCATGTCAAGCACGTGGTTTCTGCAGCACCGCACGCAGCCACGCACGCATGACCTGTGGCCCAAGCCCGCTGCGGAGGCGAACTGCTAGGCTTGCGCGCTCCCTTTGCGTCCAGCCGTGTCCGATGCCTAGCTTGTTGCCGTTGACCCTTCTGCTGCTGGCCACCGCTGTGCATGCGCAGTCTGCCGCCCCGCTCACCATCGAACAGGCGATGGCCGACCCGGACTGGATCGGGCCGTCGGTGGACCAGGCCTGGTGGCAATGGGACGGCAAACAGGTGCAATACCTGCTCAAGCGCGATGGCAGCCCGGTGCGCGACACCTATCGCCAGAGCACCGGCGGCGGCACCGCCGAACGTGTGGCCGACACGGCGCGCGCAGGCCTGGATGCGGCAAACCCCAGTTACGACGCGACCCGCCAGCGCATGCTGTTCGCACGTAATGGCGACATCTTCCTGCGCGATCTGCGCACCGGTGCGCTGACCCAGCTGACCCGCAGCAACGAGATCGAATCGTATCCGCAGTTCGCCAGCGATGGCGGTGCGATCTGGCGCGCGGGCAACAACTGGTACCACTGGCGCGCCGATGGCGGCACCGCGCAGGTGGCCGTGGTCAAGGCCGAGCGCGACCCCAACGCCCCCCCCAAGGCCGATGTACTGCGCGAACAGCAACTGGCCACGCTGGCCACCTTGCGCCGCGACAAGGAGCAACGCGACGCGCTGCGCACGCAGGAAGACGCCTGGCGCCGTGCCGACACCACGCGTGCGGCAGCGCCGGTGTATCTGGGCGATGAGGTGGAGATCGTCGACAGCGCATTGTCGCCGGACGGCCGCCATTTGCTGGTGGTCACCCAGGCCAAGAACGCCGACGAGGGCCAGGCCGGCAAGATGCCCAAATACGTGACCGAATCCGGTTACGAAGAATTCCAGGAAGTACGCACCCGCGTCGGCCGCAATGCACCGGCGGCGCACGCGCTGTGGCTGGTGGATGTCACCTCGGGCACGGCTAAAACGCTGTCTTTCGACCCACTGCCGGGCATTGCCACCGACCCACTGGCCGCATTGCGCAAGGCCGCCAAGCGCGAAGCCCTCAAGGGCAACCGCGCGGTCCGTGTGGAAAGCGATGGCGACGGTAGCGGGCCGGCAGTGCACTGGAGCGATGACGGCCGCAACGTGGCGGTGGAAATTCGTGCGGTGGACAACAAGGACCGCTGGATCGCCAGCGTGGACCTGGACAAGGCCAGGCTGCAGCCGCGTCACCGCCTGAGCGATAGCGCCTGGATCAGCTGGGACTTCAATGATTTCGGCTGGCTGCCCGACAACCGCACGCTATGGCTGCTGTCGGAAGAATCCGGCTATTCGCAGCTGTACACCGTGGAAGGCAACGGCAAACCGCGCCAGCGCACCCGCGGTCAATGGGAAGTGTCGATGCCGGTGCCCAGCGCCGATGGCAGCGGCATGTTCTTCATGTGCAACCAGAAATGGCCAGGCGATTACGAGGTCTGCAAGCTCGACCTGCGCAGCGATCAGCTCACCGAAGTCACCGCATTGAACGGCGTGGAAGGCTTCAGCCTGTCGCCGAACGGGCAGCAGTTGCTGGTGCGCTATTCCGGTAGCTATCTGCCGACGCAACTGGCGGTGGTGCCGGCCACCGGTAGCCAGGCCACCGTGCTCACCGACACGCGCACGCCCGCATTCAAGGCGCAGCCGTGGATTGCGCCGCAGTACGTGCAAGTTCCGTCCAAACACGGTGCCGGCACGGTGTGGGGCAAGTATTACGGGCCGACCAATCCAGAGCCGGGCAAGCAATATCCGATCGTGATGTTCGTGCACGGCGCCGGGTATCTGCAGAATGTCTCCGAGCGCTACACGCCGTATTTCCGTGAGCAGATGTTCCACAACCTGCTGGTGCAGCAGGGCTATATCGTGCTGGATCTGGACTACCGCGCCTCCGAAGGCTACGGCCGCGATTGGCGCACCGCGATCTATCGCAACATGGGCCACCCGGAGCTGGAAGATTATCTGGACGGGCTGGACTGGCTGGTCGCCACCAAGCAGGGCGATCGCGCACGCGCCGGCATCTATGGCGGCTCGTACGGCGGCTTCATGACCTACATGGCGCTGTTCCGCAGCCCGGGCACCTTCAAGGCCGGTGCGGCGCTGCGTCCGGTCGGTGACTGGATGCAGTACAACCACGAATACACCTCCAACATCCTCAACACGCCCGAGCTGGATCCGGAGGCCTATAAGAGCTCTTCGCCGATCAACTACGCCGAGGGCTTGCGCGACCATCTGCTGATCGCGCACGGCATGATCGACGACAACGTGTTCTTCAAGGACTCGGTCGACATGACCCAGAAGTTGATGGAGCTACATAAGGACAACTGGCAGATAGCGCCGTACCCGTTGGAACGCCACGGCTTTACGCGTGCCGATTCGTGGCTGGACGAGTACAAGCGCATCCTCAAGCTGTTCAATGAGCAAGTGAAGCCTTGAACCTGGTGAAACTGTTCGTGTCCGTTCGTAGATGGAAGCGAACGACACGCGCAGTGCTCGGGCCTTGCGCGTGTCCATGGCCACGGCTGCGCGATCACGGACAGCGTAAGCAGCAGCACGGCACGCAAGCCAACGCACGCGCTTGGTTGCCCTGCACTCACCTGGTGCTACGCAAGTGGCTCTAAGCTTGGTGCAGGACCGGTAACGCGCCATCGCCACGCGTGAGGCGCTGCATCGGTCCGCCGCATGACCGGTGCGCCGCCGGCATGGCGGCGCTTCCACTCACCACTGGCGCAGGGAAGGAACGCGATGGGCCTGTGGGACCGTTTGTTTGGACGCAAGAACGCTGCGGCAAACACGCCGCGCACAGAACCGACGGCAGCACCTGTCGCTGCCGGAGACGAGCCGGAGGCGGCGGCTGAAATCGACCCCGCACTGCAAGCAGCGCTGACCGCGTTTCAGCGGGGCGACCATGTGGGTGCCTATAACGCTGCGCAGGCGCAGCTTCACCTTGGCGCAGACGCGCAGCGCCCGTGCGCGCTGTCGTTGAGTGCATTGGACCGCTATCGCGAGGCCTACCCCTACTGGCTGGCGCTGTACGCGCTGGAGCCCACCGCCCACAACGCACTACAGCTGGCGACCACCTCGGTGATGTGCAACGAGATCGACCGTGGTGAGCAATGGTTGCTGACGTTCGACGATCTCAACGCGCAGGAGCGATCGACCTCGCCCGCCACCGCACGCACCAGCTTCCTCACCGCACTCAACCGTGCCGGCCACGGCGCGCATGCGCTGCCGCACCTGGAATGGTTGCGCGAAGCCTATGCCGGCATGTCGATTACCGACAGCCACTTCCTGTACGTGCGCGGGCTACCGTTTCTTGAAGCCTTTCTGGAGCGCAGCACACCGCTGTTGCGCGAATGCCTGCCAGCCGATGCAGTGCCTGCGTGGTACGCGCAACTGCAACCTGCGCTAGATCCCCCCGGCCAGGCGATGGTGGCTGCCCACATCGCATCGCTGCAATGAGCACCATGCAACCAACATCGGCAAAGCAGCGTGGCGGCTTCGTGACCTCGTTGGCGTGGGTCTCGTTGTTACTGGGGGTGGCCAGCGTGCTGGCCAATCTGGTGCAGATCGCAATCATCGCGCTGACGCCGGGTGCAGCATCGTTGGGACTGCCCGAAGGCATCACCCTGCCCCACTCCTGGCAATGGCTAATCGATCATGCGATGTCGCTCTCTGTCGCCGGCATGGTGCTCTCGGCTGCCTTCTCCTGGTTGAGTTGGGCACTGCTACAGCGGCGCGAGTGGGCAAGAGTCGGCTTCGTTGCGGTGCTGATGGTGACCGGGCTGCTTAATTTCGGCGGGCTGGCGTTGATCGGGCCGTTGTTCGACGGCGTACAAACGCTGTTGCCTGCCGATGTGCTGCAAAGCCCGGAGTGGCCACAAATGCAGGCGCGCCTGCAGGCGACCCGCCAGGCAGCGTTGCTATTGACCGGCCTGGGCGCCTTGGCGATCGGCTGCGTGCATGCAGCGCTGGCATGGCGGCTATGCACTCCCGCAGTATGTGCGGAGTTTGCGTCGTCGCGCTCGGACTAAGCGTTCGCTTAGGTTTGATCTACTCGTCGGACGGCTTCGACAGCGTGCAGTTAGGTGTCCGAAGACCTCTGAACTATGACTGGATTAATTTTGCGGAGGCTGAAAGCTTAGCCCCGAGTTCGCGGCAACGGTCCTGTACTTGGATGTAGATGCGTTTCGAGTGAACAGTCGCGGATAAATTTGGCGGAGCTATTGGAAGACATAAAGCTTGATGAGATGCGTCGCACGCTGTTTGCTAACCGCTGTTAAAAGCACCTGACGCACGAGTCGGTGACGCGTATCTCAACGTATTGCGGTGAGCCGCCAGCTCGCTCGCGATGCCTGTGCGAGCGAGCGCCGTGGACGCCGACCTGCGGCGCCTTGCCGGCTTTTTCGAACCGTTCATCGCCCTGCTCAGCGCAGGCGGTCCACAAGGAACGCCGCGCGCTCATCGCTCAGGCGCGCGAACGAAGACAGGAACCGCATAGCGCGCGATCTGGTGCGCTAGGTTGAATGCTGGCTGCGCCGTGACCGGAGGGGTCCGCGTCCGACGCAGCGTTAGGTCGATCTTCCACGGCAAGCCCAGATCGGCCAGCGCCTCGCCAAGCCGCGCCAGACCAATAAAGTCGAGTGTGCTGGAGGTTACGCACAGATCAATATCGGAATTGGGCCGGTTCGTTCCGCGTGCGCGCGATCCGTACAGGCATACCTCTTCCACCGTGACGCATTGGGCGAAGACCACGCCCATGCACTGCCAGTGCGCAGCGGCCCCGCCGCCTGGCGCCGGGGCGTCAACGTCGCTCATCGCGAAACGCCTTGAGGCGTGCGGCGAGCGATTCGAGCAGCGGCAGATGGCGCTGGACGATGGCGTAGGCAAGCTCGCGTGCAATGACGCCATGGTGCGACTTCGCCGCCAGCGCTCTGCACGCACACATCTCCATCCACAGCTCTCCGTCGCCGACGACACCTCGCGCGAAGGCCTCGCGGAATGTGTCCCGCGGTCCATGCAAATCGATCAGACCCTGCCAGCGCAGGTACTCGTTGAGCGCATGCCATGCCATGTCATAGCAGATCTCGAACACCTTGATGAGGCCTTGGTCGGCGAGGTTGCCCGCCCCGAAGCTCGCTTCACCGATCTGAGTGCGCGCCCACACGAGCGTGCACGCGAACTTGTCGGCACGCTGCTCCCAGCGTGCGGGACAATCGACTGGATCGGCCGCATCGACCGGTTCGGGCAATGCGCTGAGATCGGTCATAGCAGTTCGCGAGCAAGGCGCGAGCGCCAACCGGCCACGGCGGCCGTGTCAGCCCGTTCTACTTCCGGTGGAAAGACGCGACGCTTGTGCGCGAAATAGACCTCGCGCAGGTCCCCTTCTTCCGAGGCGTTGTAAGTCAGGAAGAAGGCGCGGCGGTGGGACCGGCTTCTATTGGGGCTGGACTGGTGAGGCAGAAACGCGCTGAACACGACCGCGTCGCCGGGCAACAGGTAGAGCGCCTCCCACGAAATGGAGCATGCATCCACCAACTGACCGTGCGAATGGGGAAGCAGGGTGCGAACTCGCAATCGACCTGCAGCGCTCCATTTTTCGCCGTTGTTTCGTCCACCGCGACCATTACAGAGACCGCCTCTTGCGTCAGCAGGCGCCAAGCAGGCGCGTCCTGATGCGGCGCGTAGCCCCCGCCGCCCGCCGGCTTGAGGTTGAGCTTTTCCTTGAATAGCACATACGGCCGCCCGAAGGCGGCAAAGACCGCGTCATGCATCGCCGGGTTGTCAAAAACTGCTGGCGCCTCGGGGCAATGCTCAAGAAACGCCTCGACCCGATTGAGAAGACGCGTGCCCCAGCGTCCGCGCTCGAAATACTTCATCCAGCGACCGGCGATTTCCGGTGCGGCTTCGAGGAAATCGGCCAGCACTCGCAATCGGTCGAGGGCCGCGCCCGAAAATGCCGGTCGCAGCACGATATAGCCGTGGCGCTGGAACGCCGAGGCATACTGGATGTGCTTCTTAAGGAAATGCACGGGGTTGCTCGCGAAGGTCGCTCGCCCCGAACGCAGCCGGGTAGCGGACGAGGTAGTAGTCATGCGCGTCCAGCAGAGGGCGCGCCAACAGCTCGCGAACCCCCTGCGCGAAGTACAGCGCCATGCTGCAACACCCGACGATCCCGGCGGCCGTGGCTGCAGCCACGCAGGCGGACGTGTGCTGCAGCAGCCATCCGACGCCGCCGAGCCCGACCGGCACGGCCGCTTGGCTCAACCACTTGCCCCAACTTGAGAGCCGTGCCCGGAACGCCGCCGGTGTCGCCGCGCTCCGATACGCCGCGCACCGTACGTTATGCAGCCCGGTCCCCACGCCGCACACGAACGAACCGACCGCCAGCGTCCCCGCAGATGAACATACTGCGTAGAGGCCAATGCCCGCGCCGATGAGCGCAACGCTGCCGACAGCCGCTGACAAGGATGAAACCGAACCACGCCGACGCGGCGTCAGGCGGCTGCCTGCCCATAGTCCGATGGCCATGGCGGCGCTGAACGCGCCCACATACCACGCGGGCTGCCGTTGCTCATGGAGAACGAGAACGGGCACTGTCAGGGAGACAAACGGAATGACGCACCCGTTGATGACCGCGCCGATCACGTTCCAGTCCCGCTCTGCCGGAATGCGAATCGACAGCCGCACCCCCGCAGTCACACTGGTGAACCAGCCATCGCGCACCCCACCCGGCAACGCCGCCTCGGGGGCACGGATCGAGGCGGTCAACAGCAGCGTAACCACGAGCATCGCCGCGTTGACCGCGAGGGCCAGCGACAATGGGATCCAAGTCGCGCCGAATCCGGCGAGCAGCGGCGCCAGCAGAAAGACGAGGGCCTGTGAGGCGGTAATCGCCGCAAAAGCCTCCCCAAGGCGTTCGCACTGCACTAGCGACGGAATGATGCTGCCGGACACGGCCGTCATCAGGCTCACGCCCAACGCAAGCGAGCCGACAATGAGCTCGGTGACCAGCGGGCGGTAGTGCCCATCCCACGTCGCAGCCCAAAGCGCGATCACGCCTGCAAGCGACCAAAGGTCCGCGGCGAGGGCACAGGCCTTGCGCGACCAGCGATCAGCCAGCGACGCGAAGATGGGGAGGCTGACCAGCCCACACAACGAAAAAATAAGCGCCAACCGCGTAAAGTCGGCCTTGGACCCGGTGCGTGCCAGCAGCCACCACGACAGACTCAGGAAGCTGCAGCGACCGCCGAGGATGGCGAGGAACTGCCCGGTCCGAAAGCGGACGAAGTCAGGCGAAGGCAAGCGCGTGTGCCTCAGGGCGCAATAGGTCGTGCGGCGCCTGCCCAATGTGCCATAAGGTGGCCTCAGTGGCCTCGACGAACGCCGGCTGATGACAGGTCATCAGGACTGTCCCTACGCGGGATGCATCATGGATCAGCTCGACGAGCGCGTCGGCGGTTATTTGGTCGAGTCCGTTAAACGGTTCGTCCAGCACGAGCAGTGGGCGCTCGATCAGCAACGCAGCCAGATGCATGAATTTCTTGCGGGTGCCGAGCGACGCCTCGCCGAACGTTGTGCCGAGGTAGGGTTCGACGTTGAGGCGGTGGACGAGGTGTGTAAATCGCGCGCCGCCCACGGCCTCGCCCTGTCCGTGCGCGCGCGCTACCAGGCGTGCGTACTCTTCTCCCGTCACGAAGGGGTAAAACGTAGCCGCATCTGGGACGAAGGCCAAGTTGCGGCGCGCGTCGATGAAATTGCGTTTCAAATCGTGTCCGGCAATGGAGATCCGGCCGCGATACGGAATGATGCCGCACACGGCGCCCAACAAGGTCGATTTGCCTGCACCATTAGGGCCTGCGATGACGTGACAGCCGGTCGGAAACGCGTGTGTCAGCTCATCAAAGATCTTCGTCCGCCCGTACGAGATCGTCAGTTCAGTCAAGGACAGTGGAAGCATGGTCATCGCGCTCATACGGACGCCACCCAGGAGGTGGCAACTACGATAGAAATGGAGAACAGCAATCCGGCGGCGATCGTGTGCCTGGGCCACGCGCGGTAGGCGACGTACTGGAACGCGCTGAGCAGCATCGCACAGACCGCCACCAGCGCTCCATAGCGCAGCCCGCTGCGGGCCGCAACCAGGGACAACAGAACGCCGACGAACAGTAACGCCGGACCTTCCACCGCCACGATCGCCTGGAGCACCCGCACCGGACGCGCGATCGGCAGCGGCGCGAGAACACCCGCATAAGCCCGTTGGTGCCCCGTCAGCGTGCCGAAACCGAGCCCGAGAACACCCGTCGCGAGTGCCGCATAGGCGGCGGCTAATCCGACCGCGCGGGAAGGTGTCCCGTCGGACTGGGCAACCAGCAGGGCAACAAATACCCCAAGCGCGGCGACCAGTGCCAGCGTAAGGCGGTAGGCCCCATGCCTACCGCGGTACAGGCCAATCCAATACAGGGCCGTCAGAGTGGTGCGCCGCCATGCGGCGAGTCCGCCTGTCGCGCAGCGCTTGGCTTGACGTGGCCGAAAATCGCGGGGCAACGGCGGGCAGCTCCCGAGCCAGGCGACGGCGGCGATGATAACGGTCGCCGCAAGCATCCTTGCGCCAGGTCTTGCGTCCCCGCACGCAAGAACGGCCGCGCCGACGCTGATCGCCGCAACGGCGTAACGCGCACGCAGTATCGCCAACTGCACGGTGAGTGCGATCGCGCTTACCGCCAGCATGGCCACGCCGCGTTCGACCATATTCATGGGGTATGGCGCGGTCCCTGCAGCAACCGCGAGCAGCACAGTCCAAGGGGTCGACACCGACGCAAGAAACAGCGCGTCGCGGAGCAACACCTGGAGCCGCCGCAGGGGCAGGCTGTTCATGATCGCGGCCGCCGCTACAGAGCCCACGGCACCACGCTGGAGCGCCGCCCAGAGCGCCAGCACGAGGACATACCCGACCGCGCTGGCCCCGGCCGCGGAGTTCCGGGCGAAGACCTGCTGTAGAGGGGCCAGCACGACCGCCTTGAAGGCGGGCAAGCCCGGCAGCGCAAGCAAGGCGATCACCAGCAGGACCTGCTTGTACCGCGTCACGCGCTCCTTGAGCTCGACGCGATAGTGGCGCAGGGCCAACCCCAGCAGATCAAAGGTGGACAGCGAGCGGCTATGCGGGCGCATAGGCCGCCGCCGCTTGAACACGTCCCACCACCGCCTCGGCCCGGACGAACGCCCGGTCCAGAATGTCGCGTCCGCGCGCGTCGAACATCGCGCAGTTCGTACGCATGGCTTGGCCCAAGGCATGGATGATGCGGATCACCCGCACCGTCGAGCGATGGTAAACCGGACACGCCTCCAGCTGCCCGGTGGCCTCGCGGTAAAGCAGCATCTCGACGGCAACGATATAGCTGTGAAACGCCAGGTAGATCGGGAAGCAGGTGCCGCCCATCACGAAGGGCAAGCCGGTTTCGACCTGCACGTCCTTGCGATCCTGTGCCATGTGGGGGTCAAGAGTGTCATCGACGAAAAGCAGCATATGCACGAGCTGGTGGACAAGCAGCTCGTGGAAATCCAGTTCGTCGAAATCGTCCTTGAAGTTGAAGTTCGCGACGCCGATGGTGTCTTCGGTGGTGCCGTTGGTGTATTCGCTCAGTTGGTTGACGACGATCAACCGGACACAGAAGTCCGCCATTTGGCGCAGCCGAGGTGCCTTGTCGGAGAGCGTCTGCAATGCCCGGTCGAAGTAGCCGTTCGCCAGCCGCTCGCGCAGCAACGACGAGTTCTCAGCAAAGAAACGCTTCTTCTGCTCCGCGAACCGAGGCGCGTAAGGCTTCAGGCCTTCGAAATCGACGAGTCGCGGGCCCACCCAATCGATCGCTGCCTCTATGATCGAGTGGGCCTGCAAAAATTGGTTGAAGCCGGCGACAGCCGTCGTATCGTCTAATCGTTGAGCGTGCAGTGCCCCTGCGCGACGCAGTAGCAGGCTTGTGACAACTTCCTCCCCAAACAGGTAGTACATGGCGTCAAGCAGCGGCGACAGTCAGCGCTAGCGGCTTCCGCAACCCATGTCGGGCCAGGATGCCGCGGGCAATATCGAGCTCGGCCAGCGTGTCGCTGAACAAGCCGAAATTGGAGTCGCGCTCGATGATAACGGCCGCCGGCCGGATGTGCCGACACACCTGATCGAACAGCTCCCACACTTCGCGCCAAACATCCGTGGCATGCGTGTCGACCATCATGCCGAACTTGCGTGACCCGCCGGCTAGATGCACCTCGATGATGCGGTCGAGCGGCAGCTGCTCCAAATAGGTCATCGGATCGAAGTGGTGGTTCGACGCGTTAATGTAGAGGTTGTTCACATCAAGGAGCAGGCCACAGCCTGTCGCCTCGCACAGCATGCGCAGGAAATCCGCCTCGGGGATGCTCGAACCCGGGATTGGATAGTAAGAAGTGATGTTCTCGACGAGAAACGGCCGGTCGCTGAACGCCTGAACTGCCCGGATCTTCGCAACGGTGCGCTCAAGGGCCTCGTTCGACAACTGCATCGGCATCAGATGCCCGAGCTCGACCCCGTCCTCGGCAGTGAGCGAGAGGTGGTCGCTGAACCACTCGTGGGGCGTGGCGGAAAGTGCGTGAGCAAGGTTTGCGCAATAGGTCTCCGGCATCTCATTAGACGAGCCAAGCGAGAGATCGAGTCCGTGCAGCGAAACCGGCAGGCGTGACATTAGTATCTCAAGCACGGATCGTCGTTCTGGATGAACACTTTCTCGGTCGTGACCTCGAGAATGTCCAGCGACCCCGTATTGGCGAGTAGCTCCTCACGGAGCTGACTCTTGTAGTTCACACCGACCATTGTCGACATGGTTCAGCCCTCGTGCATGGCGTCGGGGATGCAAGGCGCAAGGACGCCTGCGGTTAGCAACGACGCAACTAGCGTCGACAAATGAGGGTGCCGGTTGAGGAGTTCGGCATGCGAGTAGCGGCCGTCAAACAACCCGAGCGACTTTTCCACGGCAGAACCCAACTTGAGAGTCCCGACGCCGCCGCGCTTCCAGTTCTTGAAAAATAGAATGCGCTCCGGACCTTTGACGATCGCATCCAGTACCGCATTGCGCGTCATGCCGGAGGTGACGGCTTTCACGAGACCCGCGACGTTTACCATGAACCCGACGATCTGCGAAGCCGGATGCAGTAGCAGTAAGCCTCGCTCAGGCGATTCGTGAAGTGTGTAGCGGCTGGCGGTGGCCGCGGCGGCTGCAACTCCGTTGCGGGTGACGTCATATTCGACCAGCGTGACATGCGGATCGTCCGCCGGCAGCGCCTTAATGACGAAACGCCCGAAAGCCACCGACTCGAGCAGCGGATTCTTGGGTGTCTGCGCCTTGGTCGCGATGGACGCGAGATAATCATCCCAATAGCACGACAGCTCGTACTCAGAGAATAATCGCGACGTTACCGTTAGAGCGTCGAGGATATTGTCCAGACGCCGCTTGCGCAACATGAGTACCGAGGCCCGGAATACGGCGCCATGCGACTCCAAGAACACGTTCAAAGCCGCGTGGGTATCAGGTGCCAGCACTACGCCGAATTCGGCGGGGCAGCCCCCGCGAAGTACGTGTAGCGCAGCGTGCGGGTTTACCACTAGCCGAGCCAGCGCAGCCTGGACGGTCATATGCGTTACCATCTTCATCGTTTGCGCCAGAGGCGGCCTACGACGCGCGCAGGCCGCCGAGTCCCGCCTGATTACGGGCAGGTCACAGTATTGCAGAGGCAATCCACCGGAGCGGTGGCTTCCTCGATCACTTCGATTTCGAAAGCGACGTCGTTCTGCTGGCTGTTCATTTCACGCTCCATGTTCTCGTTGATAAAAAACGTCACCTCTTCAACTTATGCAAAGCGGCGCTCCTTGTGCTTGCGTGTGCTAGAAAATAAAAGCACCTAGCAATTCCTTTTTAGCACGCACCTGCGTCAGCCGCAAGACAACTCCAGCGATGCCGCGAGCGGCATCGACAAAAAGTGGGCGGTTGAGAATCGAATCCTCACAGGCATCCAGCCACGCTTGCGCGCAGGTCAGGTAGGCGGAGGTGATCTCGTCGGCGAGTGCGTCGCCGCTGGCGCTTCGTTCACGGGCACAGCGCGCGGCACCCAACAGCGCGCCTAGTCCGTACTGCGATCCGAGCGTCGTTGCCGACACCAAGGATCGCAGTTGAGCGATCTCGTGCCAGAGTGTGGTCGAGTCCGATTCATCGCCCGCGTCGAGCAGTAGGCGCAGCCGAACCAATCGATCGTGGACGGTGTCCGCCTTGAGATCGCGGGCCCGGATCGTTTGTGACACATGTGCGAGCGCATGCCAGTTCCCAACCGCGCGCGCCGCACGCGCAGTGGCGAGAACCATCGCCCAAGGGCTGGCCCACATGACCGACGGCGCTGCGACATCGCGATCGATGAGCCGGGCGAGTTGCGGGGAGCAGACGAATGCGTGCAGACGCGCCTCGATGAGTTCTGCCAAGGCCGGTGCGGGATCAAGTTCGAACGCGGCGGTTAGACCGATCAGCGTGCCTGCAGGCATTGGCCCAATCGTACGGGCGTCCGGCGCGGCGCGCAGGCGTGCGAGCAGCTCATCCTGCAGGCGGCTCCGGCCAGTCCTCATCCCGCACCCCACGGCAAACGCCAGTACGCCGGCGCACCCGTCGAGTCCTTCGACAGGCAGCGACGCGGCGATTGCGACGGCGTCCGATTCCGTGGCACGCCGGAACCGCGCTAAGGTCCGCTGTGCGGATACGACCCCGCTTGCCTCGGCCGCTGCGTAGGCCGCCGCCATTCCGCTGCGTCCTGTGAATGCGCCCCAGTGCATGCGGGTCAGCACCAGCGCACCCCCGCGGCTTGAGGTGGCGGTGATCCAGTCCGGCGCGTCTTCACCCGACAGCCGCATGTCGATGCAAGCGATGGCGCGCGCCAGCAGAGTGCACGGCGCACCTGGCGAACGCATTTCAGGCGATGTGAATGCTACCGCCCTAGCATTGCGCGCGCCGGCGGCAAACGCCTGCTCGGCCAGGGTCAACTGCGCAGCGACCGTAGCCGACGATAGACCGGTATCGAGCAGGGTGCGCACGCGTTCGACGCCGCTGACGCTCGCTGGACCGCTCGGTGCGCGACTGCGATCTGGACGATGTGACCGCTGGCTCTCAATGGGGGTGACGACGTGGCGCGGTATGACACCGCGGCACAGGCAGTCGCGCTCGTCCGCCGGATCCACACCAGGCACGGGCTTCAGCGCCGTGGCGAGAAACCTGTCTTCCGCATCCCCCGACAACACTGCGCACGGCGCTGTTGATTCCTCGAGGCACTTGACGTACTCGCTCGTGTTGCGCAGTACGATCCTGGTCTCCAGGTCATTGAGCCGTACGGTATCCGCAAACGAGAGAAGACCGGACCCGACCGACTGCAGTCGTGCAAACGCCCGCCCCATGCCGCGCAGAAACGGCGCGCAATAGCCGTACGGATTAATAGATGCGCCCGCGATTCGAGGCACGTTCGTCGACTGTGGAACTGGGCGTCGCTCGCGGCGCAAAGTGAGCGCTCCGGTTGGCGTCTCGGCGATCTGCCACGTCTGGTAGTAGTGCGCGCCTTGCTGGCCGCCGGCGAAGCCGCTGACATCCATGCCACCAAACGCCCCCAGCGCGAAGCGCGTCATGGGAAGGATCGCAGTCGCCGTGATTGGCGGATACTGCGGCTCTTGCCCGTCCCGGTCCGCTGCCGGCGTAAACAGGCATTCGAGGTCGACGAATACCGGTGAGGCCCTGCGGGCGACCACGTTGCCAGCGTGGCAATCGCGGCCCTCGAGCACAAACACTAACGCGGTCAGCCAACCGAGCCGCTCGTAGTACGCCTCAACCTCTTCGGCGTTCGCGCAGTCGCTTGGGTCGCAGTACTCCATCCAGCCGTACGCGCCGCAATCCAGGAACCAGGGCGCGTGGACGGTCGGGTCGCCCGGCTGGGCTAGTGCGGCAGCCATGTCGTAGAAGGCCTTGTCCACGCCGATAGAGCGCGGCTTGTAGACGACGTCCCACGTCCGAGAGTGCGCCGCATCACTTAGCTGGACCCACCCCACCCAGCCTGACCGATGGCGGTCCCCGAGCGGGACGACTCGGGTGATGACCTGCGGACGCCCCCCGGCACAGCACCTGGCGGCAAGTTCGTCCATGTCGGAGGTTAATCGCAGGCATAATGCCCGCACCTCCACCAGCAACGCGTCGCGCATCGCGCCCATGCGTTCGCCGAGCCGTGAATAGCGACGCGCGCGGTGGCGACGACCAATGCACGTTGCGCGCTGGTCAAATGCGACACACGAGCGTCAAGTCCGAGGCGTCCATCGAGCTTAAGGTGGTTGAACGCCGCCGCCCATCCACGAGCCCACAGCCGATGGAGCGGCCGGGTGTGGACCTCATCGACAAGGGTCATGACCGCGCCGGCGCCCCAGCGCAGCGGCGCTCCGTCTAGGAGTACCGATACGCGCTCTTGTAGGCATTCAATCTCGGCGCCGAATGCCTGCTCGGCAATACCGGCAAGCGGATCTTCATATGACGCCGGGGCCGGCGGGGCATCCCCCGGCCAATCCGCTTCGGGAACCACAGACCGCCACGCGAGATCGACCACAGATGCGTCGGTCGGAAACGGCGCAGGCTCGACCTGGCTCGCGCGCCGCGGCCATTCGATCTCATCGAGTTGGCGCAGCGCTTGAGTCAGTGAAGCGGACGCGTCAGACCCGGGCTCGACCGTCTCAGTCGGCACAGGCAAAAGACGCACGATAGAGCCTGCGTGGCTGGTCCGCGGGAAACGCGGTCCGGCCGTGAACCCAACGAAAATTGTCGATGAAAAGAACGTCACCGGACTCAAGTCGGAGCCGTACTTGGTTTGCCGGGCGATGGCACCAGTCCAGCAGTTCGGCCAAGACATTGAGGACTTCGCTGTCGGCTTGGATTTCCATCGCGATGCTGGGAAGCGCGCAGCCAAGACGGGGCCCGTCGATCAAGAGCGGGCGCTGGATCAACCCCATAGCACCGACCAACGTCAGCGCATCGCGAGCGAAGCAGGCCGGCGGGAGAGTGAACCGACGCCCGTCGAGATAGGTGCCCAGCGGTGCGAGCGTCGTGATCCCGCCGTCGGCGGATGGCACATCGCAGTACAGGCTGATCACCGGCGGCGGTGTTGCACGGTGCGCATCGTCGGAATGCATCGGCTGCCCGATCGAGGAGCTCGCGTAGTACTTCCGGTTCGGGGTCACCGCGATCGTGCTATATCCCGCCCCGAGGGAGTCCGGAAGCGCAAGGCCCAGAATCGAGACCTGCTGCGCCAGCGACGCCTCGAAATCCACTCCGGGCGTCTTCGCGACGCATGCCCCGTCATGGACAAGCGCCTCACGGATATTGCGTCGGACGTCGAGCAGCGAACTGACGGGGCCGAACACCGGCACGCTCGTCACGCTCGGGCATGCTTCGACGTAAGCGGCGTCGTTCGCCAGCAACGCGTAGCGGGCGAAGAATTCGCGATGCAACGCAGACACGTCAGTCAAAGTGCTTGACGATGACATATTCGTCGATCATCCCTGTCTTCAGACGAACCGCGTTCTTTCGGACGCCTTCCACCGAAAAACCGGCGGAAAGCGCGACTACAAGCATGCGTACGTTGTTGCTCATGACGACCGCTTCCAGTCGTTTGATCACGCCTTGCTTGCCGACTTGTTCCGTAAAGAGATCGAGGATTGCGCGCCCCGTACCCCCCCGGTAGCCGGAATGCACGGCGCCACTTAAGACCATCACGTGGGCTTTTCGTTGCAGCGCCACTACGTCGCCTTTGACATAACCTACTACGTGCCCTGCCGCGTTCCACAAGAGCAGCAGCATCGCGCCCGATACCGCGTGGATTCGGCGTATGGCGTCCTCGCACCGCGCGACGCTGGCCGCGCGCTCGCCAGGCTCGAAGAGCATGAAGCCTGTCTCGTCATCCAGCGCTTGCAGAAACGCCAGCCAGGCGGCCGCGTCTTCAAGTCTCGACGCGCGTAGGGAAATCGCCTTTCGCGCCAGCACCTGAGCAGGCGCTGTGACTTGTACTTTTGCATCCATGCCAACCACGTTCTATCTCGCCGCCGATCAGACGTCGCAAGAGCCTAACCCGCCCAGTCACCTCTTTTCAACGTTCGCGTGCGTCCGAGGCATGCCCAATCCCTGTGCTCTCCTTCCCGCATTATGATGTGTAGTCACGGCATTATATGATATGGATCGGATCCACCTTGAATCGCTCGGTTCGGATGTCCATTGCTTGCGGATGAATTCGTACGGTGTCAGACCCTTCAGGACTTTGAGCCTGTGACCGTAGTTGTAGGCGTCGATGAAGTTGGCCAGCCATTCGAGGAAAAGAGTGCACCATCAAAGGCTGGGTTCAAACATCTGTCGAGTCTCGCCTTTGCTTGGATGCAGCCAAAGGCTGATCAGTCGAGGTCACGGTGCCCTCGCCGCTCGCGGTCTACGCGGAGCACTGCATCGCCCTGCGACAAACTAGCGCGTTTGGCCCGCTGCACTGAGCGCTATGCAACGCTAGAATCGCGCCATGAACGAATTCGACCATGTACGCGATTTTCTGACCGACCTGCAGGACCGGATCTGCGCTGCTGTGGAAGATGCCGACGGGAAGGCGCGGTTCGCCGAGGATCTTTGGAAGCGCGAGGAGGGCGGTGGTGGCCGTACCCGCATCCTGCGCGACGGCGCCGTATTCGAGCAGGCCGGCATCGGCTTTTCCGATGTGTCCGGCACACGCTTGCCACCGTCGGCCAGTGCGCACCGGCCCGAGCTTGCCGGTGCCACCTGGCGTGCGTGCGGTGTGTCGCTGGTGTTTCATCCGCATAATCCGTACATCCCGACCACGCACATGAATGTGCGCTACTTCCGCGCCGAGCACGATGGCGAGGTGGTGGCCGCCTGGTTTGGTGGCGGCTTCGACCTGACTCCGTTCTATCCCTTCGATGAAGACGTGCAGCACTGGCACCGCGTTGCGCAGGCGCTGTGCGAGCCGTTTGGCGAAGAACGCTATGCCGCGCACAAGCGTTGGTGCGACGAATATTTTTTCCTGCGTCACCGCAACGAGACGCGCGGCGTGGGCGGGCTGTTTTTCGACGACCTGGGCAAGGAGTTCGAACGCGATTTCGCCTATCAGCAAGCAGTGGGCAATGGCTTCCTGGATGCCTACATGCCAATCGTGCAGCGTCGCAAGGCCACACCCTACGGCGAGCGCGAACGCGAGTTTCAGCTGTACCGCCGCGGGCGCTATGTGGAGTTCAATCTGGTCTACGACCGCGGCACCCTGTTTGGATTGCAGAGCGGTGGGCGCGCCGAGAGCATCCTGATGAGTTTGCCGCCGCGGGTGCGCTGGGAGTATGGCTTTACGCCAGAGCCAGGCAGTGCCGAAGCGCGCCTGGCCGATTACCTGGTCCCACGCGACTGGCTGGGTTGATCCCAACGCCGCTGTAAGGCGTGGCGTCCTTGCGGACGTCCACGCAGTAAGCGATGGCAATAGCGGACACGTTGCAGCGCGCGTCGCGAGCAAATGCGCTGCCTGCTGACGACTTGATCAACCGTGTCTCACCAATGCGCCACGTCGCCTAGCGCCAGCGCGACGCACGCACGGATCGCACGACGCCACGGCGCACTGCTCCTTGGCAGAAGGCACGCGCCGACCAGTGCAAGCATCGGCGCCGAGTGCCCGTCAACCTCGCGCAAGCCTACCGTCACAGCACCGCAGCCGATGCATCGGCTGCCAGCACGCCCCAACCGCTGCTGAAGCCAATCAGGCAGCGCGCAGTTGATGCGCGTTGTGGAAAGGCGGCCGAAAGGTCGCTTGCCTACCGTGGCACCCATCCTGTGCCGCTGTCGGTGTCTGCATGTCCTCTTCCGCTGGAGTGTCCTGGAGCGTTCTGTGCGATTTCGATGGGACCATCGGAGTGCAGGACGTGATCGACAGCTTGCTGGAGCGCTTTGGCCTGCCAGGATGGGAGGTGCTGGAGGCGCGCTGGCAAGCGGGATTGATCGGCTCGGCCGAGTGCATGCGTGGTCAGGTCGCACTGTTGGACATGAGCGCGCTGCAGTTGCAGCAGCACCTGGACGGATTGCAGATCGACCCGGCGTTTGCGCGCTTTGCCGCAGCAGTCGCCGCACGCGGCTTGCCGCTGCAGATCGTCAGCGACGGTCTGGATCATCCGATCCAACTGCTGCTGGCGCGCCATGCGCTCGAGCATTTGCCGGTGGTCGCCAACCGCCTGTGCATTACTGAGCATCCGCGGCAATGGACGTTGCAATCGCCCTATCAAGCGCAGGGTTGCAACGCCGGCACCTGCAAATGCGCGCAAATCCACCGCGCGCGCGAACGACCGCAGCAGCGCGTGCTGCTGATCGGCGACGGCACCTCGGATTTTTGCGGCGCGAGCCGCGCCGACTACGTCTTTGCAAAACATCGCCTGATCGACCACTGCCGGCTACGCGGCATCGCGCATAGCCCCATCGGCGATTTCAACGATGCATTGGTACTGCTGCCCGCTCTGCTGGACGGCAGCCTTGTCGCTGGGCGGACCGTTTTCACCAACGCCGCCGTGCCGTGCATCTGAGCAACACCTTTCCTGCCATTTCCCGATCAACGGACCCTGCAATGAATCTGCTGCGTACTCCTGAACTGGCGCTCGACAACGACGCCCAACTGCTCGCCGACGAGGCGCGCTACAGCTCCTTCGGCGACACCGTGCACTACGTCGACCCGCCGAAGATCTTTCATCGCTGCGCCGGCAGCTACATGTTCGATGCCGCCGAGGTGCCCTATCTGGACCTGCAGATGTGGTACTCGGCGTGCAACTTCGGCTATGCCAACCAACGGTTGAACAACGCCCTCAAGCACCAGATCGACACGCTCCCGCAGGTGGCCAGCCAGTACCTGCACCCGACCCGCATCCAGTTGGCCAAGACCATTGCGCAGGACGTCAAGGGCAAGTTCGGGCTGGACGGCCGCGTGCATTTCAACGTGGGCGGCGCGCAGGCGATCGAGGATTCGCTGAAGCTGGTGCGCAATGCACGCAACGGCAAGAGCCTGATGTTCGCGTTCGAGGGCGGCTACCACGGCCGCACGCTCGGCGCCTCGTCCATCACCTCCAGCTACCGCTACCGCCGCCGTTTTGGCCACTTCGGCGAACGCGCGATGTTCATTCCGTTTCCGTACCCGTTCCGGCGTCCCAAGGGCATGACCCCGGAAGAATATTCGGACCATTGTGTGCATCAGTTCGCGCGCCTGTTCGAGACCGAATACAACGGCGTGTGGGACCCCAAAGTCGGTCAGGCCGAATACGCCGCGTTCTATGTCGAGCCGATTCAAGGCACCGGCGGCTACGTGATTCCGCCGCCGAACTTCTTCCGCGATCTGAAGAAGGTGCTGGATCAGTACGGCATCTTGATGGTGGTCGATGAAATCCAGATGGGGTTCTGGCGCACCGGCAAGCTGTGGTCGATCGAGCACTTCGGCGTGACCCCGGACGTCCTGGTCTTCGGCAAGGCGCTGACCAACGGCCTCAATCCGCTTTCGGGTTTGTGGGCACGCGAGGAACTGATCAATCCCACTGTCTTTCCGCCCGGCTCCACCCACTCGACCTTCAACTCCAATCCCTTGGGCACCTCGCTGGGACTGGAAGTGATCCGCATGGGCTATGAGATGGACTACGCGCGCACCGTGCCGTTGAAGGGCGCGCATTTTCTTGCCGGCCTGCGCGATCTGCAGCAACGCCATCCGGAGATCGGCGATGTGGACGGCCTGGGGTTGGCGCTGCGCGCAGAGATTTGCCAGGCCGATGGCTTCACGCCCAACAGGGCGCTGCTCGATCGCATGGTCGACATCGGCCTGGCCGGCGACTTGCGCCATCAGGGCAAACCGATTGGCTTGGTGCTCGACGTCGGCGGTTGGTACAAAAACGTCATCACGCTGGCACCTTCGCTGGACATCACCTATGAAGAGATCGACTTGGCGATCTCCTTGCTCGATCAACTGCTGAGCAAGGCCAAGGCCAGCTGAGGCGAAGAGATCCCTCACGGAGGCCGCATGCAGTACTGCACCCAACTCGAACCCGAGGCGCTCTTGCGCGGCTTCATTGCTCATCCGCCGCACGGCTTCCAGGCCGAGCGGTTGGAGAGCGGACTGCCGCTGTTCCGCACCCACTTGAATCTGCTCACCACTGCCGACCAGGCGTTGCGCAACAAGGTCGCTGCCTTGCCTGGGTATCGGTATTGGCAGCGCTGGCTGCAGTGGCAGGCCTGTTTCATCGGCTCCACCGTCACCGAATACACCCCGCTGCCGATGACCGCGAGCATCGATGCGTTGGCCGACGAGGTGCTGGCTCAGGCGCATAGAGCGCCGCTGCTGATCGTGAAGGATCTGCCGTACGAATCACCGCTATTGGACCTGCAAAGCAATCAGCGCGCTGCCGCGTTCGCGCAAGCCTTAGCCGAACGTGGTTTCGTGCTGATGCAAGGCATGTCGCTGGCGTGGGTGCCGATCGATTTCGACAGCGAGGACGACTATCTCGCACGGCTGTCCTCTGGCCGGCGACGCAACATCCGTCGCAAGCTGCGCTCGCGCCAGGTGCTACGCGTGGAGACGCTGCCAACCGGCGCAGACTGCTTCGACGATGCATCGGTGTGCGCGCAGTTCTATGCGCTGTACCGCAATGTCTACGCCCAGAGCCAGATGCACTTCGACCTACTGGAGGCGCATTTCCTTTCCACGCTGCTGCGCGATGCGGCCAGCGGCGGCTGCGTGTTCGCCTACTATCACCAGGATGCGCTGATCGGATGGAACCTCTGCTACGAACACGCCGGCATGTTGGTGGACAAGTTCATCGGCTTTGCCTACCCGCAGGCGCGCGCGCACAACCTCTATGCGGTCAGTTGGATGCACAATCTTGCATACGCCCGCCGTGCCGGCCTGAGTCATTACGTGGCCGGTTGGGATGATCCGGAGGTCAAACGCGAACTCGGCGCGCACCTAAGTCCGATGCGGCACGCGGTGTATCCGCGCAATGCATTGCTGCGGATGCTGGTACGCCGGCACGTGCATCGCTTCGAGAGCCCGGTCGAGGATATGCCGCAGATCGAGGCGCTGGGATGACCACACCTCTGGTGCTGGACCTGGACGGCTCGGCCAACACAACGCCTTATGCCCGCATCGTGCCGCTGCAGCATTGGCAAGAGCGTGTGCGCCTTGGCTGCAGGCACGCGACGCTGCGTCAGTTCGCGCAGGAACTGCAGCCGGCCCTGGCGATCTCGCATGGAACCGTGTTGCTGGGCAGCGGCGACTTCCATCATCTGAGCTGGCCGTTGATTCAACGGGTAGCCGAGCGCAGTAGCCAACCGCTGCAAGTGGTGGTGCTGGACAACCATCCGGACAACATGCGTTACCCCTTCGGCGTGCATTGCGGCTCCTGGGTGCACGAGGTCGCCGCGCTGCCGCAGGTTGCGCGCATGCATATGGTGGGCATGTGTTCGAGCGATGTCAGCAGCAAGCATTGCCTGGAGCATCATCTGTCGCCGTTGCGCCAGGGCAAGCTGCATTACTGGTGCCTGGGCGTGGACACACGCTGGGCGCGCCTGCTCGGCTGTGCGGATGCCGTGCATTGTTTCGAGGAAACCGATGCGCTCCTGGCGGCCTTCGCTGCGCGCGCGGATGCCGCATTGCCCGTCTATCTCTCCATCGACAAAGACGTCTTTGCAGAACACGTGGTGCGCACCAACTGGGATCAGGGACGTTTCAACGTGACCGCACTGCTCCGCTTCATGGATGCGCTCACTGGTCCACTGCTTGGCAGCGACATCACCGGCGAGATTTCGCACTATCGCTACCGCAGCCGCTTCAAACGTCTGCTGTCGGCGCTCGACGGGCAGCGCCCGCCGGATCCAGCACAACTGCAGTTCTGGCAGGCCGGCCAGAATGCATTCAACCGCCGCCTGCTCGCCCTGCTCGACGCCTATCCCCGGCTGGCCGCCTCCTCGGCGTCGCCGGTGCGATCCACGCAGCGATAGCGGAACCACGCCTACCTGGCGTGCATCGCACTGCGGGCATGCTGCGCTGAAGATCCACATGCGTGCGCGTGCACCGGCAGTGCTTGGTCGTCTGCGAATCACGTTGGTCTGGGCCGTCGCCTGTGACGTCGATTTTCGCGCCGTTCCCGTGGCGATACGCCGGTCGCCCTGCGCGCATGTCCGCGCTGCACGAGCACGCTCGGCTGCGGAGGTGCGCAGACCACGGCGCGGGTGGCGGTCAGTCGCCGTCGGCGGCAAGCCGTGCTTCAGCGCGCGCCAGGCAGGCCACACCGGCCAGGATCAGCGCCGCACCCAGCAGATGCACCGCCGTCAGCGGTTCGCCCAGCCACCACGCCGACAGCACCAGCACGCCGACCACGTCCAAGTGCGAGGCAGCAAACGCCGGCCCGATCGGCGCCCGCTCCAGCAGCGTCATCCAGATAAAGAACGCCCCGACATAACCGAGCACCGCGCCGTAGAGAAACGGCTGCGCGAACAAGCGCTGCAGCCAGGCAAGGCTGAAATCCAGCGGCAGGGCGCGCGCACCGGCCAGCTTGAAGCACAGGTGCGCCACGCTGTCCACGCACAGCAGCAGCGGAAAGCCGATCCAATACAGCCGCCTCATCCAGCGGCTCCCACGATGGCCACGCCCAGGCCGATCAGACTCATGCCGGCCACCCGCAGCGGGGTCAGGCGTTCGCCGTACAGCAGCCGCCCGGCCAGCATCAGCGCCAGGATATTGATCGACCCGAGCAGCACCCCTTGCGACAGCGGCACCAACGAGAGGAACGCGATCCAGCCCATGAACTCGACCACGTAGCAAGCCAGCCCGGTCCACAGCCAGGGCCGCGCGAAGCGGGCACGCCAGCGCGTCAGCAAATCGCCCGCGATGGGCTCGAAGGCGGCCTGCTTGAATGCCAATTGCCCCAGCGTGTCGACCGCCACCGTCACCGCCCACAGCGTCACCGCCACCGGCGTCATGAGGCATCCAACGCCGGCTGCTGCCATGCCGTGGCCGGCTGAGGCTGCAGGTCGCCGCTGGCGACACGCTCGAAGAAACGCGCGCTGGCAGTGGTCAACAAGCCGCGTTGTCGGTCCAAGGTCAGCATGTGGTAGCTGTCCTCCATCAGCAGAAACTCGGTCGCACCGGAGACGCCGTCCAGCACCATCCGCGCGTTACGCAGGCTTGCCACATCGTCTTCGGCGGCGTGCGCCACCAGGCAGGGCGCGATCACTTTCGGCAGCCGTCGCCGCACCCGCGCCGATAACGCGCGCAATTCGGCCAGCGAGTGCCAGGGGTTGCCGGGCAGGCCAGCGACGCTGCTGTCTCCGCCTTGCATCGCCGCCGCGATGCGCGCGCGCAGGCGCTCGTCGCGCAACCCATACGGCGATTCCTCCAGGAACATGCGGCGGCGGCCGATGCCGAACAGCTTGAACGCAGGCAGCAGGAACGACAGGTGCCGGGTCCAGGGAATATTCCAGCCGTCGTAGCGGAAGGTGACACCGTAGACGCCGACCCCCGCCACCAGCTCCGGCCGTTCGATCGCCAGCTCCAGCGCCAGCAATGCCCCCATCGATAACCCCGCTACGAACACCTGGTCCACCTGCTTGGCCAGCGCCTCGGCCGCGTGTTCGACACTGCCATACCAATCGCGCCAGCCGGTGGCCAGCAAGTCGTCCATGTCGCCGCAGTGGCCGGCCAGCTGCACGCCATGCACGGTGAACCCGGCGCGGTTCAAGCCAATCCCAAGGCGGCGCATTTCCGCCGGGGTGCCGGTCAACCCGTGGACCAGCAGCACACCGCAGCAGCCGCCACTGAGGAAGAATTCGTTGTTGGGACGGATCATCGACATGCCCTCTGGTGTAGAGCGCACGATCCCATTCGAGGTTTTCCTGAAGCTTTCGTTGCCACCATGCCGTGGCCGCGACATTCAGTGCGCACTCACTGCAGCCGCGGCGGGAACCGGATCTCCACGCGCAATCCGCCGTGCGCGCCCTGGCAGAACACCACCCGCGCGTTATGACGCTGCGCGACGCCCTGCACGATTGCCAGGCCCAGCCCGCAACCGTCGCCGCGCATGCCCGGCACACGAAAGAACCGCTCGCCCAGGCGGCCTAACAGTGCGTCCGGGACGCCGGGGCCGTCGTCCTCCACGCTCAACACCACCGCATCTGCCAGCGCGGCCAGGCCCACGGTGACACTGCAGCCGCGGCCGGCGTACCGAAGTGCATTGTCGATCAGGTTATCCAGCAGTTCCTGCAGCCCCAACGGATCGCCGAACACCACCAGGGCGGCGTCTTCGCTGTCGGCCTGATAGCCCAGGTCCACGTCGGCGGCCAGCGCATCGGGCACGCGCGCGGCCACCGCCTCTGGAATCAACCGGTACAACAGCACCGGCACCATGGCCTCATCGCGATGGTGCGGCGACTGCGCGCGACTCAGTGCCAGCAGCTGGCTGGCCGCACGCGCCGCGCGCGCGGTCAATTGCTGGATTTGCAACAGGGCCGCGCGGGTCTGCTCTGGATCGGCGCCCATCGCACGCTCGGCATGCAATTGCAGCCCCGCCAGCGGAGTCCGCAACTGATGCGCGGCATCGGCGATGAAACGCTCATGCAACTGCACGGTATGGCGCACGCGCACGAACAGCGCGTCCAGGGTCAGGGTGAGCGGCAGGATTTCCTGCGGAACGTCCGGCCCGGTGACCGGAGCCAATGCCTGTTCGCGCGCGGCCAGGCGCTCGGTCAACGGACGCAACACCCGCAACCCATGATTGACGCCCAGCCACACCAGTGCCATCACCGCGATGATCAGCACCGTTTGCACCGGCAAGGTCAGCCACAGCACAGTGCGCGCAGTGCGCTGGCGGTCGATCAACGACTCGGCAATGGTTACCGTCAGCACGTCGCCGGCATCGTAGGGCGATGGCATCGCCACCGACGCCGCGCGCAGCCTGCGCACGCCGTCGTCGACCCAATACAGCGCCGGCGGTTTGCCCAGCGCCGGCTGGCGCATGCCGTGCAGCCCGGTATCGCCGTAACGCCACCCCTGGCGACGGCTGAGCACCGCGAAATAGTTCGCCCCGTCCGGGTCGTAGCGCAGCAGGAACTGCGCCTGCGACGACAGGCTGCGCCGTTCGGGCGACTGCCGCAGCAGCGCGGTGAGCGCCTGCAGGTCGTCGGCCAGATTCTTGTCGTGCACGCGATTGGCATAGCCCAGCGCCATGCGATAGGTCACCGCCGCATCGATCGCCAGCAGCACCAGCATTGGCACCGCCAGGAACAGCAGCAGGCGTCGGCGCAGGCTGGGCCGCGCCAGGGTCCGCTTAGCCCTCATCGTCGCCGTCCTGGCACTCCTGCAGCAGATACCCCAATCCACGGATGGTGCGGATACCCACGCCGCTGCCGTGCAGCTTGCGGCGGAGTCGGTGCATTGCGATATCCAAGCCGTTGTCGCTGATGTCTTCGTCCCAGCCGCACAGCGCTTCCACCAACTGGGCGCGATTGGTCACGCGATCGGCGCGCGTGGCCAGTGCACCGAGCAGCCCATATTCGCGCGCGGTCAACTCCAGCGCCTGCGTATCGATCCAGGCGCGGCGTCCGGTCAGGTCCAGGCGCAGGCGCCCCAGGCGCAACTCAGGCGTTCCCTTGCTGATGGCGCGCCGCAGCACCGAGCGCACCCGCGCCTGGAACTCTTCCAACGCGAACGGCTTGACCAGGTAATCGTCCGCGCCCAGATCCAGCACACGCACGCGTTCATGCAGGGCTTCGCGCGCGCTGATGACCAGTACCGGCGTGGTGGCGCCGCGCTCGCGCAAGCGCTGCAACACGCGCACGCCATCCATGTTGCCCAGCAGGCCCAAGTCCAGCACCAGCAACTGGTAGTCGGTGCTGCGTAGCGCCGCATCGGCCTGGCTGCCATCGTCGACGTGATCCACCACGTGGCCTGCTGGTGCAGCGTCGCGACCACAGCGTCGGCGATCGATGGTTCGTCCTCGGCAATCAGCACCCGCATGTCGGCCGCCTTGCAGATGTAGCTGGCAACGAAGCGACAGGCAGGCGATCGACAAATGCACTCGGCGGCACGATCTTTGAATCTGAATTAGTAATGTGGGCACCATACCGTCATCGCGGCAGCACGTCGCATGGCAGCGTGGTCCCAATTGAGCGGGCATTTATGCTGCGCAGCGGCACTTGCACAGGGCGCTCGGCAACTGTTGAATTGCTTATGCGGTGCTTTTCGTAAGTCCATACGTTCTGTTGCGCCTGCTCACACCAACGCATACGCAACATCGCAGCTAACGCTGCAACGGTGGCGCACAATCGGTAAGACGCAAATAAAAAGCCCCGCAGACCAGGGGGAGGTCGGCGGGGCCAGGGAACGGAAACTTGGGGAGGAGTTTCCGCTCCGAGATCTGCTCCAGGGGATGGGAGAGATCTGCCGACAGGCGTTGCGCCCGTCGAGGGATATAACACCACTTTTTACCTTGATGGATCGTGAAGATAACTGTTAAAAAAATGTAGAATTTAGCGCTTATTCATTCCATTAAATCTGCTGACGGATTATGTCCGCACAAATGATTGCTGATCTGCGCATTCAGCATATCAGCGCGATTCTCTGCGTCAATGCGCCTCGTCCCAGTTATCGCCAATGCCCGAATCCACCACCAGCGGCACGCGTAATTCAGCCGCGGAGGCCATGCGCGTGGTGACCTCGCTCAGCAGTGTGTCGACGAAATCGGTATCGGCTTCAAACACCAGTTCGTCGTGCACCTGCAGGATCATCTTGGCGCGTTGCGCGTGGCCGGCGATCCATCCATCCACGCTGACCATGGCGCGCTTGATGATGTCGGCCGCAGTGCCCTGCATCGGCGCGTTGATGGCAGCGCGCTCGGCGCCAGCACGCTGGCCCTGGCTGCCGGCATTGATGAAATCCAGATACAGCCGGCGGCCGAACACGGTTTCCACGTAGCCCTTGTCGCGCGCTTGCTGGCGGGTGGTTTCCATGAAGTCGCGCACGCCCGGATAGCGGCTGAAGTACAGCGCGATGTAGTCCTGCGCTTCGCCACGGCCGATGCCAAGCTGGCGGGCCAGACCGAACGCGCTCATGCCGTACATCAGGCCGAAGTTGATCGCCTTGGCGGCGCGGCGCTCGTCACCGCTGACGGTGTCGATGGTGCGGCCGAACACTTCGGCAGCAGTGGCGCGGTGCACGTCGGCGCCGGACTCGAATGCGCCCACCAGGCCGGGGTCGCCGGACAGGTGCGCCATGATGCGTAGCTCGATCTGCGAGTAGTCGCAGGCGATCAACTTGCGTCCGGCCGGTGCGACGAAAGCGCGCCGAATACGGCGGCCGTCTTCGGTGCGGATCGGGATGTTCTGCAGATTCGGGTCCGACGAGGACAGCCGCCCGGTGGCGGCGCCGGCCTGGTGGTAGCTGGTGTGCACGCGCCCGGACTGCGGGTGGATCATCTCCGGCAGCTTGTCGGTGTAGGTGCTGCGCAGCTTGGTCAGGCCACGGTATTCCAGGATCACCCGCGGCAACTCGTGCTGGTCGGCGATGGCTTCCAGCGCTTCTTCGTTGGTCGAGGGCTGGCCCTTGGGCGTCTTGACAACGGCGGGGAGCTTGAGCTCGTCGAACAGCAGGGCCTGCAGTTGCTTGGGCGAATCCAGGTTGAAGGTGCGCCCGGCCAGCTCGGTGGCTTTCTGCTGGGCGGCGAGCATGCGCTTGGACAGGTCCGCGCTCTGGCGGCGCAGTTCGGCCGCGTCCACGCACACGCCGTTGGCTTCGATGCGGGCCAGCACGTCCACCAGCGGCATTTCGATCTCGCGGTAGACCCGCTCCAGGCCGGGTTCGGCGGCCAGCTTGGGGCCGAGCACGTGGTGCAGGCGCAGGGTGATGTCGGCGTCTTCGGCGGCGTAGCGGGTGGCGTCTTCCAGGCTGATCTGGGCGAACGGGATCTGCTTGGCGCCCTTGCCGCAGACGTCTTCGTACTTGACGGTGTCGTAGCCGAGATAGCGCTTGGCCAGGCTGTCCATGTCGTGGCGGGCGCTGCCGGAATTGAGCACGAAGCTTTCCAGCAAGGTGTCGTGGGCGTAGCCGGCCAGTTCCACGCCATGCCGGCGCATCACGTGCAGGTCGTACTTGCCGTGCTGGCCGAGTTTGCGCACCGCCGGGTCGGTGAGCAACGGGACCAATTGCGCCAGCGCTTGGGTGCGGTCGAGCTGAACCGGCGCGCCGGGGAAGTTATGCCCGAACGGCAGGTACGCCGCTTTGCCGGGCTCGGCGGCCACACTCAGGCCGATCAAATCCGCCTGCAGCGGGTCCAAGCTGTCGGTTTCGGTATCGAAGGCAAACTGGCCGGCGGCACGCAGCTGCACGATCCAGCTGTCGAGTTGCTCCTGGGTGAGGATGGTCTCGTACTCGCCCGGCGCCGACAGCGCTGGATCCAGATCCACCGCGGCGTTGACCGGGCCGGACACGAAGCCGGTACCGCGCGCGCGGCCCGGCTCGGTGCGCGCAGTGGCGGCGGCAGCGCCCAGCGCCACCGGCTCGGACAACAGCCCGGCCTGCGCCGACGTGCCGCCCATCTCACGCAGCGCCTGGGTGAACCCGTAGCGCGCGTACAGCACCGCCAGCGTTTCCGTATTGGGCTCGCGCAGGTCCAGCGCGCGCGGGCCGCTGGCCAGGGTTACGTCGGTCTTGATGGTGACCAGCTCGCGGTTGAGCGGCAGGCGTGGCAACGCAGCGCGCAGGTTGTCGCCGATCTTTCCCTTTATCTTGTCGGCGTTGGCGATGACGCCGTCCAGCGAATCGTATTCGGCCAGCCATTTGGCAGCGGTCTTGGGGCCGCACTTTTCCACGCCGGGCACGTTGTCGACGGTGTCGCCCATCAGCGCCAACAGGTCGACGATCTGATCGGGCCGCACGCCGAACTTGGCGATCACCGCCTCGTCCGAATCCATGCGGCTGCCACTCATGGTGTTGACCAGTTCGATACCCGGGCGCACCAGCTGCGCGAAGTCCTTGTCGCCGGTGGAGATGGTGACGCTCAACCCATCGGCGGCGGCTTGCAGTGCAAGCGTGCCGATTACATCGTCGGCTTCCACGCCGTCGATGCGCAGGATGTCGATGCCCAGCGCATGCACGATGTCGCACATCGGCTGCACCTGCGCGCGCAGGTCGTCGGGCATGGACGGCCGATTGGCCTTGTAGTCTGCATACAAGTCATCACGGAAGGTCTTGCCGGGCGCATCCACCACGAAGGCGATGTAGGCCGGGCGCTCCTTCAAGGTGGCGCGCAGCATGTTGACCACGCCAAACAAGGCGCCGGTGGGCTCGCCCTGCGCATTGGTCAGCGGCGGAAGCGCGTGGAACGCGCGATACAGGTAACTGGACCCGTCGATCAAGACTAATCTGCTCATGACCCAATTCTACGCTGCACGCTCACGGCACACCGCACCAGCGCATACTGGCCGTCGATCAACACGGATACCGACAATGAAGAGAGCACGTCTTTTGCTGCTGCCGTTGCTGCTGCTGGGCGGCTGTGCCACCAGTGGCGCCGACCGCGCCGGTGGCGAGATTCCGGCTGGTGCTGATGTCACCAGCAAGACCATGGGCAACGGCGACAAGGTCGACGAATACCGCGTCAACGGTCAGCTGGAAATGGTGCGGGTCACGCCAACGCGCGGAGCGCCCTACTTCCTGTACGACCGCGACCACGACGGGCATACCGATGCGGAGAAGGACAAGGTCAACAAGGTGTATTGGAAGCTGTATAGCTGGTGATTGGGTATTGGGTGTTCAGTCCCGGCATTAGGTGGATCGGGTTGACCTTGAACCGCTCGGGTTCGGATATCCACTGTTCGCAGATAAATTCGTACGGTGTCAGACCTTCCAACGCTGTGAGCCTGCGACCGAAGTTGTAGGCGTCGATGAACATGGTCAGATGCCGTTGCAGTTGCGCCTGGTCCTCGTAGTGAAAGCGTTTGACCGTTGCTTCCTTGATGGTTCGATTCATCCCGCTCCACCTGTCCGTTGGTCCAGGGATGCGTGACCTGGGTCAAACGATGGTCGACGCCGTGCTCCTCGCAGACGCGAGTGAAGATGTGCCTGAAGGCATGGCGGTCGGTTCGGCGATTGGTGAACTGGATGCCGTTGTCTGTCAGCACCGTGTGCAAGGTGTAGGGCATTGTCTGGATCACATTTCGCAGGAATTGCGCAGCCACCAATGTGTTGGCTGCCGCGTGCAGTTCGGTGAGCACAAACTTGGACGTCCTATCGATGGCCACGAATAAATACAGCTTGCCCTGGGCTGTTTGTACTTCTGCAATGTCGATATGAAAGTAGCAAATCGGATAGCTTTTAAGCCGCTTCTTCGCGGCCTTGTCGCCCGTGATGTCGGGTAGCCGCGAAATGCCATGGCGCTGCAGGCAACGGTGTAACGATGAGCGCGTCAGATGGAGAATGCTTGGCTGCAGTGCGTAGAGACAGTCGTCCAGCGGCAGCAAGGTGTGCTTGCGGAAAGCGACAATCGCCGCCTTTTCCGCAACGGACAACACGGTGGAGCACGGCTGCGTCGGCCCGGTTGGCACATCGGCAACCGAGGTCCGCTTCTTCCACTTCGCCACCGTCTTTTGATGGATGCCGTAACGCTTGGAAAGCGCTCTCAGGCGCTCTTGCGTGACCCGCCGAAAAGTCTGTGCCAGTGCTGCATGGTGGCACTTGGAGATTGATTCGCCCCGGACACGTCCAGCATCGTGCCTAACGAACGAGAAAAATAATCTGACGATCTGGCCCAGCGCTCCATCTGCAGCCGAGTGAGACAAGGGCGGCCGGGATTGCTAGTGAGCGAAGTGGTGACCAACGGTTCCAGCGTATCTCGATCACGCAAGAACGACCATCGGCACGCCGTCGCATCCAGACGCTCACCTGCGCACCGCAACGCGAGCCATCTCACACTCAACGCTTGGCCGCCTCGCAGAGCTTGCGATTGAACCAGGTGGACTTGGCGATGGGCAGGTACGCATCCCAGTCGCTGGGCGGCAGCATCGTGCTCTCCTTGTCCAGCTCCGCTTGAAACGACTCCTCGTCGTGGCTGTGACCCGCCATGGTCTCGTCCAACGCCGCCAGGCACTCTTGCGGGCGGTGCAGGCGCAGCAGCGTGAGCGCGCGGTCGTTGGCGAAACGGTCGCGATCGAGCCAGTTGAGAAACTCGCCGCACTCACGCGCAAACGCCTGCATGCCGGCAAGTGCTTCGGTATAGCGCTTGCCGCGATAGTCGCTTAGGTACGCCTCACGTCTCCGGCTGCTGGCCGCGGAGGTGCAGCCGGCCGGCAACTGCAGATAGTCGCCTTCGAAACTGGCGCGCATGCCGCAGTAATCGCGGCAGCTGTCTTGGGTCAGTGCGGCGATGCTGAAGCCACCTGCCACCGGCTTGAAAGATAGTTCGCACGGCGCGTCGCTGTCATCGCTCACTTCTGCCTTGTCGCCTTGCAGCGTGCCCTCCAACGAACAGGTGTGCCCGTTGGCGCCCACCGCGAGAATCTCGAAGTGGCGCACCCCACCCTTGTCGCTGACCTGCAGGCTGCCCCAGCCTTGCTTGGTGCCGTATTCGCCAGGTGTCGGACCGGCCGCTACCGCGCCGAACGCCGACAGCCACACCAACAACAGTATCCCGCTCCATCCATATCGCCGTGCCATTGCTTCGTCCTGTGTTCGACCAAGCGACAAGTGTGCGGCATCGCAGTGATGCCAGCGAGTCAGGTGTTGACCATCAACCCCAGCAGATCCAGCGCGCCATGCGCCAAGATCGCCGGCCACAGCCGCCCGCGTCGGGCCACCCACTAACCCCGGATCAGCCCAATCATCACGATACTGATGGTGCCGACCGGCCCCTGGTACAGGTGATACGACGTGCGGATCGCCACGCTTCCATTCACCGCAACTGTAGGGGCCATGGCGTGGCTCCAGGGCGTGGATGAGGTAACCGCACACGAACACTTCCTCGAAGATCGGATTGATCAGCGAGATCGCGGGCACGACCGTGATCGACGAAAGCCCCAATTGCCTGCGACAGGCCTGCCACGACTGCTCGCTCGACAGCCTTCTTGAAATCAGGGTTGCGACGCAGCGTGGCATCAGCGCGGGCGCTCATACCTGATTCAGGCTTACGCCCAAATGCCTGTCTTGGCTATTGCCAGATGCCACTTTCTGCCTGCTTGCACAGCTGCAGCTATGTGGGCGCCGTGGTCTGTTTGCGTGATCGAGTGCCGCCTTCGTGAAAGAGGCGCGATGGGTTGGCGGTGCTGTTTTCGGTTGCTCAGGGGACAGGCCCCGAAGAGTGGGCCGCAGGCATTACCCCATATGAGCAGCACCCCGTATTACAGCGCCATCGTTCCGCAAGCGTCCTCGGCCATACAGGCGCATGCGCCGCTGGTGATCGATCTACTGGCCTACATCGAGCAGCACATCGGCGAGGCGGAGCCGGGCAACCGAGTCATTGCAGCAAGGGTTCGCGTTGTCGCGCGCATCGCTGTACCGCTTGTTTCAGTCGCACGGCGGCGTGACCAGCTACATCCGCGAACAGCGGCTAAGCACCGCTAACCGCTATCTGCAGGCCTACCCCGACTGCAGCCTGACCTGGTTGCTGTACGAAATGGGCTTTGCATCCGAGCGGCAGTTTCAACGCGCATTTCAGCAACGCTTCGGCATGCCGCCGATGCAGTGGCGCCGCCAGTGCCGTGCCGCGCCGCACACACCGACGCCACGACGTGGCCACTACATGCCGATGTGGCGCTTCATGCGCGAACTGAGCCAGAACACGCAACGCGCAAAAGTCCCTGTGCGCGCCGGGATGTTGCCGCTGCACAACGCTTCGCTCGTGCATACCGAAGCGCTGCGTCGTCTCGGCCAGCCGCTGCGTGCACGCGCGATTGAGCTGGAGTATGCGGATAGTTGAGCGTGGTGTGCGCGTTGTACGTGTGCTGCACATAGATGCGTGCAGCAAGTTCCATGGCCTGCGGTCGCTGGCGATCAGGGCTTGGAGTGATTGAAAAATCACTGCATAACCGCCAAACCGAGCGTGGTTGCTACCCGGCATCTGTACGATCCAGCGCTGGTGCTGCTGCGCGCCATGAGCATCAGCTTGATGAGCGCGCGTCTTGAGCCACACGCGGCGCTGTAGCGATCAGCCAACAGCGCGCAATGCCGCGTTGTCACAGCGCCGCGAATCAGCGAATCACTAGGACCGGAATCGAGCTGTGGGTCAGCACTTCCACCGTCTGGCTGCCGAGCAGCATGCGCTGCATGCCGCGGTGGCCGTGCGAGGTCATGATGATCAGATCGCTGTTGCAGTCCTTGGCGGTCTGTACGATGCCCTCGGCAGCGAAGCGATCCAGCACATGCCGTGACGTGGCCTTGATGTTGGCGGCGGCGGCCAGTTCCAGCGCCGGGCGCAGGATTTTTTCAGCAGCCGCTTCGCGCCCGGTGCGATATTCGGGGCTGGCCTCGTAGCCCACGCTCCAGCCCATGGCATCGTACATGCCCATCGCCCACGGCTCGGACACGGTGACGATATCCACTTTCGCACCGGTCGCCTTGGCCAGCTCCAGGCCTTGAAACAAGCCGCGATGCGACAGCTCGGATGCATCGATGGCGATCAGGATTCGTTTGTACATGATGACCTCCCGGATAGACCGGCGGCCCCGCCGGCGAGGTGAGATTGACAGCACGCGGCAACGCAGACCTTGATACAAATCAATCTTGCACGTGACTGACTGTAGCGCTTGAAGCGGCAACCCTGTCTTGGTGAGCGACCGTCACACTGGTGCCAATAGCGCGTTCAAAATTGCACTGTTCGCGTGTGCGCTGCATTGCGCAGCGGCCGCGCCCACCTGGTAGCAGCACTGTCGTTTTGCTAGCTCCTCTTCTTCGTTGCTTCAGTCGGTGGGCGCCTCATCGGCAGTGTGCCTGGGTTCACGTACGCGCGCAGGGTTGCCTACTGCGGTCGCGCCGGCCGGCACATCGCGCGTAACCACCGCACCAGCACCGATCACCGCATCGTCGCCGATGCTGACGCCCGGCAGGATGATTGCCCCACCACCAATCCACACATTGCGCCCGACGCGGATCGGCCGCCCGAACTCCAGCCCGCTGGCACGTCCGGCCGCATCGCGCGGATGGTCGGCGGCATAAAACTGCACCGCGGGGCCCACCTGCGTGCCATCGCCGATGTACACCTCGCAGATATCCAGAATCACGCAATTGAAGTTGAGAAACGCGCCCGCGCCCAGACGAATGTTGTAGCCGTAATCGCAATGAAACGGCGGCCGGATTACCGCGCCCGCGCCCACCTCGGCTAGCCGCTCGACCAGCAACGCATGCCGCTGCGCGGATGGCTGCGCGCAGGTGGCGTTGTAGCGTGCCATCCACTCCGCAGCCGCCGCCTGATCGGCCTGCAGTTGTGCATCGGCAGCGTTGTAGAGTTCGCCTGCCAGCATTTTTTGTTTTTCCGTCTGCATGCCGTTGCGGGCCCTATGCAATGAACTGCTAACAGGGTGGCATGGATGTTGGGCGGTACGCATCGAGCGATGCACCAATAACCCCGATTGCCGCTCAACGCGGCTTACACAACGTCGCGGTCAGGCCATTAGTTGGAGCGACTAGCGCGGTCACCAGCGGGGTGGAAACGGCCAATGCGGATGTCGAGCCCGGGCCTCACCCGCAAGGCGGCTGTGTCGCCATTCCGTTGCTTGCCGCATACGTTGTAACGCCGCTCTGCCAGCATCCATACTCCTGATCCTGCCCTTCCGGCACGACCACGTTCAAGGATGACGTCATGACACGATTTCTAGCCGCCTGCGTTGCGTTCTTGCTGTGGGCATGCCTCAGCACACCTGCACACGCAACCACCTCACTTTCTTTTGAAGAGAGTGGCTACTCCATCCTTTTCGAAATCGGGCACGACACCCGACCAGTGATCGCCAGTCTCGTTTCAATGCACCTGGCGACAGCGAGGGCATCTGGGTGCGCAGCGACTTCCAGGTCAAGACGTTCGACACCAAGCGCAGAATCCTCCGCCTGATTTACACAGGGCATGATAAGCGTGTGCCGCCATTTACCCTGGTCGTGCTCGCCAACAAATCGACACTGACCTTGAACGGCAAGCGGATCAACTCCAGCTTCAGTTGGGAGATGTAAGCGCGCGAGGGCAGCAACGGCGGCGACGGGTCGTCCACCTGCCGTCTGCTTCGCGCGATCTCGCTCGGCGCGTGTAGTGCAGCAGCGGTCGGCCCCGCTCACTACACGCCCAGCGCAACCACACGACTGCTCCGCCTGCTAACGAAAACGCAATCGCAGGCGAATACAAACCCGACTACACAACAGTCAGATTGGCGTAAGCCATCACCAGCCACTTGGCGCCGACTTCATCGAACTGCACCTGCACGCGCGCATGCGCGCCAGCGCCTTCGTAGTCCACGACCACGCCGCCGCCGAACTTGGGATGTTCGACGTTGGCGCCAAGCTTGATCGGTACCGCTTCCACCACACCATGCACCGGCCCGCCGCGTGTCGCGCCCAGGGAGGCAGTACGCGAGACCTGCACCTTGGGGCGCACTTCATTCAGCAGATCGCGCGGGATTTCGCGCAGAAAGCGCGACGGCACGTTGTAGTTGTCCTGGCCGTGGATGCGGCGCGATTCGGCGTAGCACAGCACCAGCTTCTGCCGCGCGCGGGTGATGCCCACATACGCCAGGCGCCGCTCTTCTTCCAGCCGCCCGCTCTCTTCCAACGAGCGCGCGCTCGGGAACAAGCCATCTTCCAACCCGACCAGAAACACAATCGGAAATTCCAGGCCCTTGGCCGAATGCAGCGTCATCAGCTGCACGCCTTCTTCGCCGGCCTGTGCCTGGCCTTCGCCGGCTTCGAGTGAGGCGTAAGCGAGGAAGGCGACCAGCTCGGTCATGCCCTGGCTGTCTTCATCGTCCGGGCGGGTAAAGCGCGAGGCGACCGACACCAGTTCGTCCAGGTTCTCGGTGCGCGATTCCGAATCCAGCCCACCGCGGCTTTCCTTGGCCCAATGCTCGCGCAGGCCCGAGCGCATCAGCACGTGGTCGATGCGTTCGGCCAGTTCCATCTCGCCGGTTTCGGCATGCAGTTGGCCGACCAGGCTGAGGAAGGTCGCCAAGGCATTGCGTGCCCGTGCGGCCAGCGTGTTCTGCTGCGTGCACAGCATCGCCGCTTCCCACAACGACAACGCATTGGCACGCGCCAACCGGCGCACCTCATCCAGCGTGCGATCGCCGATGCCGCGCGTGGGCGTGTTGACCGCACGCTCGAAGGCTGCATCGTCGCTGCGGTTGGTGAGTAGGCGCAGGTACGCCAATGCATCCTTGATTTCGGCACGTTCGAAGAAGCGCATGCCGCCATACACGCGGTACGGCAGCTGCTCGGAAATCAGCGCTTCTTCCAGCGCTCGCGATTGCACGTTGCTGCGGTAGAGCACGGCCACTTCGCCATAACTGCCGCCGTCGCGCACCCACTGCCGCGCACCCTCAACCACATAACGCGCCTCGTCGACTTCGTTGTAGGCCGCATACAGATCGATCGGGTCGCCATCGCCGGAATCGGTCCACAGCTGCTTGCCGATGCGGTCCGGGTTGTGCGCAATCACGGCATTGGCAGCGCCCAGGATATTGGCACTGGAACGGTAGTTCTGCTCCAGCCGCACGGTCTGCGCGCCGGGGAAATCCTTCAGGAAACGCTGGACGTTTTCAACCTTGGCACCGCGCCAGCCATAGATGGCCTGGTCGTCGTCGCCCACCACGAACACGTTGCCCGATTCGCCGGCCAGCACGCGCACGAAAGCATACTGGATGGCGTTGGTGTCTTGAAACTCGTCCACCAAAATTTCGCGGAAGCGTGCGCGGTAATGCGCCAGCAATGCAGGCGTGTCGCGCAGCAGCTCGTGCGCGCGCAGCAGCAATTCGGCGAAATCCAGCAGACCGGAGCGGTCGCAGCGTTCCTGATAGGCCGCGTACACCTGCCGGCGGACCTCGGTCCAATCGTCGTTGGGCTCGGGCTGGATGTGCTGCGGACGCCGGCCTTCGTCTTTCTGTTCGTTGATCCACCAGCTCATCTGCTTGGGCGGATACTTGCTCTCGTCCAGCTCCAGCGACTGCACCACGCGCTTGACCAACCGCAGCTGGTCATCGCTGTCCATGACCTGGAAGCCTTCCGGCAGCCGCGCATCCTGCCAATGCAGACGCAACAGGCGATGCGCCAGTCCATGGAAGGTGCCGATCCACATCCCGCGACTGCCGTTGCGCAGCTGCAGGTCGGTGCGGTGGCGCATTTCACCGGCGGCCTTGTTGGTGAAGGTCACCGCGAAGATGCCGTGGTTGGGCACGCCCTGAACTTCATTGAGCCAGGCAATACGATGGATCAGCACGCGCGTCTTGCCGGAGCCGGCGCCAGCCAGCACGAGGTAATGCCCCGGCGGTGCGGAAACGGCCTCGCGCTGGGCGGGGTTTAAATGATCGAGCAAATGAGAGACATCCACCAGCGTATTTTACCGGTTGTAGCGTCGCCGCGGCTGAGACTGCGATGAAGCGGTTGGGATTGTGGTGATTGATTGCCCAAGCCAAGCCCCTCTCCCTTCGCAGCAAGAAGGCACAGCTTGCGCACCGACGGTGCGCGTGCCTTTGAGCGGCCGCGCGCTGGCGCGGGCTGGGGCACGGAGCGGGGCTTGGGGTGAGGGTACGGGGGCGAAGCAACGGGCGTGTCACCTTCAGGCGCGTGGCGACGCGTTTGTCATTGCAGTGACTGACGCCTCTCTGCAGCGCCGTCATCCGCCCCTGCGGGCACCTTCTCCCCCATCAAGGAGGACAATGCCCCGGCGGGAGAAGGGAACTATCTTCGGCTCAATCTCGGGGCCAGGCCTATCGATCAACCCCCAGCACTCCCAGCACATCCCGCGCAATCCCAGCAGCCTGCTCGCGCAACTCCGGCACTGCCAGGCTTTCCCACAACGTGCCGATGCGCAGGCTGCCGATCACCCGCAGTTGCGGATTTGCAAGCCCTTCGGCGCAGATCAGGCTGCCATTGGCGGCAGTATCTACGCCGATTCCATGCGGCCCGGCCACGGCAATGCCCTGCCCCAGTAGTTGCTGCAGCAGCGGGTTGCGCATCGCCTGCACCCGCATTTCCACGCCGGTGGCATTGACCAGCGTCTGCACATCCAGCTGCAACGCATGCCCGGCACCGGCGGCCCCGGCGCTCACGCGCACGCAAGCGCCCACCTCGAAGGCCACATCTAGCCGTGCGCGATGCACCTGCAGCTGCCCGCGCGCCTGCATCGCCTGTAGCTGCGCATGCACCGGTGCGGCGATGCGATGCCGATGCACGTCCCAATAGCGCACCACATGCCGCAAAAAGCGGCGCTGGTCGGCAACCGACAGTGTCTGCCACAGCGCCTGGCTCAACGGCCGGATGCGCTCCATCACGCTCTGCCACGGCAGGCCCTGCGCAGCAGCGGCACGCGCGTGCTGGCGTAATGTGCGTATGCGCGCCCGCAGTGACATTGCCAGCAGTGGTTGCGGGTCGAACGCCGCCACGCCGCCATGCGCCTGCGGCAACGGCAACAGCCCATGTCGCGACACCACATGCACGGCCGCGCGATGCGCCTGCGCCGCCAACGTCACCGCCGTGTCGGCCATGCTCAAGCCTGAGCCGACGATGCACACCGCCGCGTCCTGCGGCAACGCTGCAACCGCCTCGCTGTCCCAGGCTTCAACACGTTGCGCGCGCGACAATCCCGTGGCACCGCGCAGCGGCAGCGGCCGCAGCGCATTGCCTACGGCTAGCACCACGGCGGTGGCCTGCAACACTTGTCCATCGTCCAGCTGCAAGAGCGCGCCACAGGCAGTGCGTTGCAGGGTCTGCACGTGTGCGGTGTGCACGCGCAGCGATGCCAGGCTGTGCGCACGCGCAGCTTGCAAACGGTCGCGCAGATACGGTGCGTAATGCCGGCGCCCCACGAACTGCTGCGGTAACCGCGCATCGTCCAGCTCGGGGCAACAGGCGTTCGCGCGCAGGTAATCAACGAAGTCGTTCGGCAATTCCGCCAGCGCACTCATGCGCGCAGCCGGCACATTGAGCAGGTGTTCGGCCCGCGCGGTGGAATACGCCACGCCTTCGCCCAGCACCGCATGCGGCTCGATAATGACGACCTGCAACGGCGCCACGGCCTGACGCAGCAGCTGCAGCGCGACCAGCACACCGGACGCCCCACCACCGACGATGGCGATCACTGCATCGCCGGGATCACGCGGTTCATTCATGGCGGCATTGTAGGCGATGCATCGCATGACCCCCCGTCGTTGGGCGCAGGATTGTTATGCCGCAGTGGCGCAGGCGCGGCGTGTGTCACCGCGTCCCACACGGCCAGCAGCCGAAGCGCTTACGATCGGGCGCTCAGCATCGGCGCGCGCCGTGGGGGGCCTGCAATATGTCCATCGCTCTGGTCCGGCTCATCCTCTACGTGCACAATGTCGCGGCGGTCAAGGCGTTCTACCAAACGCACTTCGCGCTATCCGTCATCGAGCAGATCGCCAGGAGTGGGTGGTGCTCGCAGCCAGCGGCATCGAGCTGGCGCTGCACCGGGTTGGCGAGGCTTACCGACAGCAGCCGGATACGCGTGCACCCGGCAGCGCAGTGACCGCGGCAAACACCGCCACCAACTGGTGCTCGCCATCACCACTGATCTGCTCGCGCATCTCCAGCAGCTGCAGCGTGCCGGCGTACCTGTTGGCGAACTCAAACGCTATGCCGGCTTTGCTTAGCAGATGTACGACGGCTGCGATCCGAAGGGCAAGGTCTTCCAGGTCATGCGTCTGGATTAGGATCAGCGAACAGAATGCCGCGAACAGTGGTCATTTGCTTGTAGATGGCATGCAGAGCCTGCAGCGCCCACGTGGCGCATGAGGCACCGAAGACTAACCGCGCCCGTCCAGCACTAAGCGCAGCCGTTTTATTAGCCGCTCTACGCGGCAAGCGCCCTACATCAATGCATCGGCCAACCGCGCAATGCCCTCGCGGCTGCGCCGCCAGGCCGGGCGGCGGCGCCACGTGTCCAGCTCTAATTGCCGCGCATTGGCCAGATAGTCCTGTTCGATATCGCGCAGCCGCTGCACCACGCCGGTGTCGTAGCAGAGCATGCCGATCTCGGCGTTGAGCGCGAACGAGCGGATGTCCAGATTGATCGAGCCCACCAACGCAATGTCCTCGTCCATGCTCAGATGCTTGGCATGCAAAAAGTGCGGGCGATACAGCGCAATCTTCACCCCACACCGCAGCAGCTCTTCGAAATAGGCTTCCTGCGCCCATGCAGCCAACCGCTGGTTGTTGCTCTCCGACAAAATCAGCTGCACATCCACGCCCGAGACGCCGGCAATGCGCAACGCGCTCAGCAAGGCCTCGTCGGGCACGAAGTACGGCGTCACCAGCACCACCTTGCGCCGTGCCAGATGGATCACCGCATTGATCGCATCGCGCGCATTTTCGAACGGATACGCCGGCCCGCTGGGCAGCAACTGCGTGGCGATATTGGCCTCGCACACCGGTGCATCCGGCCACACGTCCAGGCGCTCGCCGGTTTCGGTGAACCAGTCGCTGGCGAATACCGCTTCCAGATGATTGACCACCGGCCCGCGCACGCGCGCCACCAATTCGCGATTGGGCACGCCATCGATGAAGCCGGCCTCGGCCAGATTCTGCGAGCCGACAAACGCCATCTGGTTGTCGATCACCGCAATCTTGCGATGGTTACGCAGATCCATGCGGCCGCTGCGACGCCAGCGCAGACCGCCGGGCAATACCGCCAGCACCTGCACGCCGCCGTCCTGCAGGCGCTTGCGGTAGCGGCGCAGGCCGCGCTTGGCCCCCACCGCATCCAGCAGCACACGACAGCGCACGCCGCGCGCACTGGCGCGTTCCAGCGCCGCCACCACCGCCTCGCCCACTGCATCGTCGAACATCAGGTAATACAGCAGATGCACGCGTTTTGCGGCTGCGTCGATCGCTGCGATCAGGGCCTGCAACGACTGCGCGTAGTCGTCTAGCAATTCCACCGCATTGCCCAGCGTCGGCATGAAATCGCCTTCGCGCTCGATCAGCGGCACCACTTCGGCACTGCTGGTGTCGGCCTGCGGGGTCCAGCGCAGGGCGTGCAATGGCAGTTGCTGCTCGCGAATCACCTGCGAGGCACTGGCTTGCCGCTCCACCCGCAGCCGCGACAACCACGGATGGCCGAACAGCAGATACAGCGGCAGACCGACCACCGGCACAAAGCCGATCAGCAACAGCCAGCTACGTGCCGCACCAGGCGTGGTACGGGCGGGAATCCATAGCAGGGCGGCCAGGCGGATCGTCCAGTCCAGCGCCAGCAGCCAAGTGCCTGTCACCCAATCGGGCAGCATCAGTGATCCTTTCTCATCAGTAACCCGATTCTGACCTGGCCACGCATAAACGCAACGGTGTCGATGTCGATGCCGGCGTGCAATAGCGAAACGGCCCACCCTGCGCATCGGCCGGCTGCACGCGTTCGGCGCAGACCTGTCGCAACGTCTGCACGAATGCCGACTGCGCGCGGGTGGGATACCAATCGCTACGTGTGGTCATACCGATCTGCCGGCGCAACTGCGGCCCGGCGCTGCCGATCTCGGCGAGCCGTCCGGCGCGCCGCTCGAACAAAAATTGATCGCGCGACATCAAGGTCAGCCAGTCGTCTTCCAGCAGCAAGCCGCGCACGGTCAGCTCAGCGCCGCATTCGATGCGCAGCGGCTGCGGCTTTAGCTGATGGTCGCGGAATAGCTGTTCCCAGCACGCGCGCACCGGCGTGCCGGCGATGGTGCATGTGTCGGGGCAGCTGCAACGACAATTTCCATTCCAGCGGTGCGCATTATCTCAATGCCGACACCACGGCCTTCATGCAATTTCTTGAAGGCGATTTGTTCACTGATTTTCCGGACCTGCGCTCATCATTCCGCACGGCGGCGGCGCGGTGCCGTATCACTGGGCCGCTTCCGCGGCCTGGCCGATATGCTGGGCAAACCTGCGCTATCCACCCGCGTGATGCGCAATGTGTTTTTCGATACCTGTGTGTATCACCAACCGGGTATCGACCTACTGTTCGAGGTGATCGACATCGACAACATCCTGTTCGGCTCGAGATGGTTGGCGCGCGTGCGCGGCATCGACCCGCAGACCGGCCACTACTTCGACGACACCAAACGCTACATCGATGCGTTGGCGATTTCCGATGCCGACAAGCGCAAGGTGTTCGACGGCAAAGCACGGCGGGCGTATCCGAGATTGGACGCGCAGTTGCGGTCGCGTGGGCTGTGATGGCACTTTCTTCTCCCTCCGGGACATTGTCCCCCTTCATGGGGGAGAAGGTTGCGCCAACGCCGGATGAGGGGCGCCGCATAAATTTGCGAGTCTCTGCGATGACGAACGCGTCGCCACGCGCCTGCAAAGGTGACACGCCCGTTGCTTCGCCCCGTACCTTACCCCAACCCCGGCTTCGCGCCCCGGCCCGCACCAGCGGCGCGGGTGCTCCAAGACACGCACCCCTTCGGTACGCAAGCCGTGCCTTGTCGTCCCGGCGGGAGAAGGGCTCGATGCACGCTTGCCGCATTGGTATGCGCATCAACGCAGCAGACAACGACACTGCTCATTGCACGCACATACGCCAACGCTCACGCAGCAACTGCATCCAACCCCACAAACGCAAACACCCGCTTTTCGGCGGGTGTTTGCTTGAAAGCAGATCCAGCGATCAGTCGATCACTTGATCTTGCCTTCCTTGTACATCACGTGCTTACGCACGACCGGGTCGTATTTCATCATTTCCATCTTCCCCGGAGTGTTTTTCTTGTTCTTATCCGTGGTGTAAAAGTGGCCGGTAGCGGCCGAGGAAATCATACGAATCTTGTCACGCTTGCCTTTTGCCATGACTGCTTACTCCTCAGACCTTTTCGCCGCGCGCGCGCAGCTCTTTCAGAACGGCATCAATCCCGTTCTTGTCGATGGTGCGCAATGCATGCGCGGAGACACGGAGCTTCACCCAGCGGTTTTCGCTGGCGACCCAGAAACGACGCTCATGCAGGTTGGGCAGGAAGCGACGACGGGTTCTGTTGTTTGCGTGGGAGACGTTGTTACCCGTCTGCACACGCTTGCCGGACACTTGGCATACGCGGGACATTACGCACCTCGATAAATGAATTGCCACCCATAGCCTGGGGAGCGGCGGCCCCGACAGCGCCAAGGCTGTCACGCAACGTTGGGAATCAAGAACTTACGCTGGAACAAGCCGGCAACCCCATTGCGCTGGGTGCCGCCATCCGGAGCGATCCGGGCACAGCGAGCCGCGCATTATGCACGGCTTTCCTATGTGCCGCAAGCACTTAGCGGCAGCGCGGGAGGGACGGGATCGGCAGCTCAACAGCTCGCTTTCAGCATCCTTGGAACGAACCTAGGGTTGCATCATCCATACATGAAACTTGCTGGGGCTGTCCGAGAACCTAGACCGCCGCGACGACGCCATCGACGAAAAGTTCATGCCCAGCGACAAAGCGTCAGCGAGACGCATGATTCTGGGGAACCTGTCGCTGCAACCCACACAACGCGCCTGAAGCGAACGTCGGCGCAACGCTGCTTCGCTGCGCAGCGCCAACTACAGGCCGAGCGCAGGACCGGCTGCAGTGCCGCGCCGATGCAGCCAGCGATACAGCACCGGCAGCACCAGCAGGGTGAGCAGGGTGGAGGAGACGATGCCGCCGATCACCACCGTGGCCAACGGGCGCTGCACTTCGGCGCCGGCACCGACGTTGAAGGCCATCGGCACAAAGCCCAGCGCGGCGACCAGTGCAGTCATCAGCACCGGTCGCAGGCGCGACAACGCGCCTTCGCGCAATGCCTGCTCCAGCGGCATGCCTTCTGCACGCAAGCTGCGCACGAAGGCGATCATCACCAGGCCGTTGAGCACTGCCACGCCAGACAAGGCGATAAAGCCCACGCCGGCGGAAATCGACAATGCCAGTCCGCGCAGCGCCAACGCCACCACGCCGCCGGTCAGTGCCAACGGCACGCCGCTGAACACCACCAGCGCATCGCGCAGCGAACCGAACGACCAGTACAGCAGCGCGAAGATCAGCAGCAAGGTGCCTGGCACCACCCAGGCAAGGCGCTGGCTGGCGGAGATCAGTTGCTCGAAGGTGCCGCCGTAGCCGATCCAGTAGCCGGTGGGCAGTTTGACCTGCGCCTGCATGCGCTGCTGCACCTCGGCGACAAAACCGCCCAGATCGCGATCACGCACATTGGCGGTGATCACGATGCGGCGTTTACCGTCTTCGCGATTGATCTGGTTGGGGCCCAGCACGGTATCGATCTTGGCGACCTCGCGCAGCGGCACGGTGGCTGGTTCGCCACTGCGCCAACCTGCTGCGCGGCTGGACTCGTCCAGATCCGCACGTTCGCCATCGCCACGTAGCGGGATCGGCAGATCGGCCAGCGCGGTGGGGTCTTGGCGCAGCGCCTCCGGCAAACGCACCACGATGTCGAAGCGCCGGTCGCCTTCGAACAATTGTCCAGCTTCCTGCCCGCCCACTGCCGCCGCCACGGTGTCCTGCACCACACCGGGATTGAGCCCGTAGCCGGCCAGCGCGGCACGATCGGGCACCACCGCCAGCATCGGCAGGCCGGTGGCCTGTTCCAGACTCACATCGGCCGCGCCCGGCACTGCGCTGGCGATTTCCTGCACGCGCTGCCCGAGCTTGACCAACGTGTCCAGATCGTCGCCATAGACCTTGATCGCCACATCCGCACGCACGCCAGAAATCAGCTCGTTCATGCGCATCTGGATTGGCTGGGTGAACTCGTAATTGTTCCCGGGCAACTGCTTCACCGCCTCCTCAATCTCGGCCAGCAATTGCGCTTTGGGCTTGCGCGGATCCGGCCACTGCGCGCGCGGATGCATGATCAGGAACGTATCGGCAACGGATGGTGGCATCGGGTCGGTGGCCACTTCGGCGGTGCCGAGTTTGCCGAACACATGCGCCACTTCCGGAAACTGCTTGATGCGTTTTTCCAGGGTGGATTGCATGGTGATGGCCTGTTCCAGGCTGGTGCCGGGAATGCGCAAGGCATGCAGTGCAATATCGCCTTCATCCAGGTTCGGAATGAAATCGCTGCCCAAGCGCGTGGCCAACACCGCGCACAGCGCCACCGTCGCGAAGGCCGCAATGCCGACCCAGCGGCCGTGACGCAGCGCGCCATCGAGCAACGGTGCATACACCCGACGTGCCCAGCGCATCGCACGGTTTTCGTGCTCGGCCACCTTGCCGCCAAGCAGCAATGCAATCGCTGCAGGCACGAAGGTGAGCGACAGCAGCATCGCGCCGGCCAGTGCCAGCACTACGGTGATCGCCATCGGGTGAAACATCTTGCCTTCGATGCCGGTCAGCGCAAACACCGGCAGATACACCGCGGTGATGATGCCCAGGCCGAACAGGCTGGGGCGAATCACCTCGGCAGTGGCTTCGGCAGTGAGCTCGAAACGCTCATCGCACTCGAGCACGCGCCCAAGCCGAAGTTGCGCGTCGCCGAAGCGGCGCAGGCAGTTCTCCACGATGATCACCGCGCCATCGACGATCAAACCGAAGTCCAGCGCACCCAGACTCATCAGATTGCCGGACACACCACCGCGCACCATGCCAGTGAGCGTGAACAACATCGCCAACGGAATCACCGCAGCCGTGATCAACGCTGCGCGCACATTGCCCAGCAACAGGAACAACACCACGATCACCAGCAACGCGCCTTCGATCAGGTTCTTGGCGACGGTGACGATGGTGCGGTCTACCAAGGCAGTGCGGTCGTACACCGGCACCGCCTGCACGCCTGCGGGCAGGCTGGCGTTAGCCACCTCCAACCGTTGCGCTGCGGCCTGCGCCACCGTGCGGCTATTGGCGCCGACCAGCATGAACACCGTGCCGAGCACCACTTCGTTGCCGTCCTGGGTGGCCGCACCGGTGCGCAGTTCGCGGCCCTCGCCCACTTGCGCCACATCGCGCACGCGGATCGGCACACCGGCGCGTCGATCCAGCACGATCGCGCCAATCTGCGCGATGTCATCCACCTGCCCCGGCACCCGCACCAGAAACTGCTGGCCGTTGCGTTCGATATAGCCGGCGCCGATGTTGCGGTTATTGGCTTCGACCGCTTGCGCGACGTCGTCCAGGGTAAATCCCAACGCGACCATGCGCGCGGGGTCGGGCGTGATATGGATCTGCCGCGCATAGCCGCCGATGGTGTTGACCTCGGTCACGCCCGGCACATTGCGCAGCTGCGGGCGCACCACCCAATCCTGCAAGGTACGCAGATCGGTCGCTGTCCACGCACTGCCGTCGGGTTTGCGCGCGTTCGGTTGGGCTTCCACCGTGTACATGAAGATCTCGCCCAGGCCGGTGGCAATCGGCCCCAGCTGCGGCTCCAGATCGACCGACAATTGCGACTTGACCTGCTGCAAGCGCTCAGCCACCTGTTGCCGCGCGAAATACAGATCGGTGCCGTCGGCGAAGACTGCAATCACCTGCGATAAACCGTAGCGCGACAGCGAGCGCGTGGATTCCAGGCCCGGCAAACCTGCCAGCACCGTCTCCAGCGGAAACGTCACCCGCTGCTCGGATTCCAGCGGCGAATAGCCCGGCGCCGCAGTGTTGACCTGCACCTGCACGTTGGTGATATCGGGCGTTGCATCGATCGGCAAGCGCGAAAAACTCCACACACCAATCGCAATCAGCACGCCCGTCAATGCCAGCATCAACCAGCGCTGGGCGATCGCAAACCGGATGATGTTGGTCCGCATGACAAACACCTCCGCGCACACCTGGCACCGCACTGCGCCGAGCATCGCACTGGTCGTACCACCGACAGACAGCGCCGCTGCCCCACAGGAACGCGCCGCACCACACCAAACAAACACTCACCCTCGCGCCAGCACCCTCGTGGTTTTAGTTCTCGTTGCTGTTGTTGCTGTTGTTGCTGTTGTTGCTGTTGCTGTTGTTGTTTGCTTTCGGGGCCCCATACCGCAGCGGCAAGGCTGGCAGATACAACCCGCAGGGCGGCGCGCATGGATGCGCGACGTTTTTGTAAGGGGCAGGGACGTCCCTTACAAAAATTTCTGCCGGCCTTGCGAACCCGCAGCGCCGCAGGCGCGGAGGGCGCGAGGACGGGGTGTGCTTTCTTTTGGTTACTTTTCTTTGCACAAGCAAAGAAAAGTGACTCGTGCCCGACAGGGCGCGAAAGCCTTGGATCTGCCGTGCATTTCCGTATCCGACATTCGCTCACACTCAAAGACGCAATGACGTCGACCCAAACGCGATCAATGATCATGCGAAGCCCCCGACTTCTCGATATCAGCCTTCACCAGGTAACTCTGCTCCACCACCACCGCATCGCCTGCCGCCAAGCCCGATAACACTTCCACCTGCTGCGCATCGCGCGCGCCCAGCTTCACCGGCCGCACTTCGTAGACATCGCCCACCTGCACAAACACCACATTCCAGTCGCGAAACTGCTGCAACGCACCAACCGGCACCACCATCGCCGCCGGCTGCTGCGCCACCGTTACCCGTGCCTTCACTGCGGAACCCGGCCGCCACAAGCCATCGCTATTGCGCAACACCGCGCGCGCGACGGTGCTCTGGCTCGCGGTGGCGGTGCCCGGCAATACGCGTTCCAGGGTGGTCTGCGCCACCACGCCATCGCTGATGCGCGTCACCGTCACCGGTGCGCCGGCGGTGATGTGCCCGGCGTCGGCACCGAAGATATGCAGATCCACCCACAAGGTGGACAGGTCGGCGATTTCGAACAGCGCCTGGCCTTCGCCTGCATTGCTGCCCAGGCTGGCGTTGCGCGCAAGCACGACGCCACTGATCGGCGCGCTCACCGAGTAGGTGGTCATGCTCAGATTGCTCTCCACCGTGGCCAGCACCTGGCCTGCGCGCACCTGCTCGCCCACATTGACGCGCAGGCTGCGCACCGGGCCGGGAAAACGCGCGGTGGCTTGTGCCTGCGCACCTTCTGCAGGCGTCAGTAAGCCTTGCACTTCGTGCTGGTCGGCGATGCTGCCAGCGCTGACGGCGGCGACACGAATGCCCGCGTCCTGCGCAATCTTGGCCGCGATGGTGGTGCGCCCCTCGTAGCTGGGATAGCTCCAATGATGTGTCTTGCCCTGCACGGTGGCGCGCACTTCCACATCGAACGAATGCGGCTCGCTGACCGTGGTTTCGGCCAGCAGACTGCCGTCGTCGCGCGGCCGCAATTGATGGACTTCACTCACGCCGCCGAGCCGCTTCAGTTGCACTTCCACGCTGCCGGCGGTGGCCGGCAACGGTTTGCCATCGCGGTACAGCCATGCCTGGTAGGTGGGTGGTGTGCCGTCTTCGGCGATGACCAGCTCCACGCTGTCGCCGTCCTGGTTGAGCAGTCGCCCGCCATGGATGCCGGTCTTGGCTTCGTCGCCGTGTGCATCGGCGCCTGCTCCGCCTTCGGCGGCGTGCCCGGCGTGGTCATCGTGCGATGCTTCACTGCTGCGGCCGCAGCCGCTGAGCAACAGCGCCAGCAACAGCGGCGCGATCATGAAACGTGTCATCGAAGGTGATCCTGGTTGGCGCCGACGCGTTGCGTCGGGCGAACGAATGGAAGTTGGATGCGCTGGAAGCGCGGCAGGAATGGGCATCGTTTCGAGAGTGCTGGGTGCCGACATCACTGCGGATGCAGCGATTGCAACGAGGTCCTCGCACGCCGCACGAAAACGCGACACTGAAGTAACGTTCATGGCGTCACCTGCGCGGCAGGATCGCGCACGAATGGCTGCCCGGTCAGGCGCTGGATTTCGATCAACGCGGTCTGCGCTTCCAATGCGGCAGCCAGTTGCTGCTGACGCGCATCGCTGCGTTGCGCCTGCAGCTGCGCCCAGTCCAGATAACTGGTGGCACCGGCGCGATAGGCGCGTTCGGCAGCGGCATCGGCGCGTGCGAGTACAGGCAGCACATCGCTGCGCATGCGCGTCACGTCCAGCTGTGCTGCGCGGTAGCGACCATGCGCATCGGCAAGCGTTGTGTAGAGCGTCAGCGCCTGCGATTGACGTTCGATCTCCAGCAATGACAGCTCCGCTTCGGCTGCGCGAATCTCCGGCTGCGCGCGTGTAGCGCTACCCAATGCCAGCGAGACGCTGCCGAGCAACGCAGTGGCCTCGTTGCCTTCGAGCCGACGTACGCCCACCTGCCAGTCGAGATCCGGGCGCGCCTGGCTGCGTGCCAAGTGCACCCGTGCCTCGCGCACGCGCTGCTCGCCGTTCAAGCGTGCCAGTTCCGGCGTGGCGTCGAGCAGTTGCGCCAACACCTCGAACTCGGGAATCGCCGGCAGCTGCAGCGGGTCGCCAGTGATCGCACCGAAGTCCGGCGTGCGATCGCCCCACAACACTGCCAATTGGCGGCGTGCGGCGAGCAGTTCCTGCTGGGCGCGGTCGCGTTCGAGTTCTGCGCGCGCCTGCAGGGCTTGGGCTGTCAGCAGCACCGATTCGGGCGATGCGCCGGCCTGCAACCGCTGGCGCGCGGCACTGACGGTGCGTTGGCGCTGGACCAGCGTTTCCAGCGCGACCGCGTGCCGCTGCGTGGCCATGCCGATGGCCAGGTAGCGCCGCGCGACTTCGGCCAGCACATCCAGCCGGGCCAGCGCGCGTTGCGGTGCCAGTGCATCGATACGCGCCTGCGCCAGGGTGCGGCGGGCGTCGAGCTTGCCGCCGCGTTCCAGCACGCCGGCCAGGGTGACGGTGAGTTCGGCCTGGTCCAGCGCGCGGGTGGGGCCGGTGCCGAACACGTTTTCCAGTTCGGCGCCAATGCGCAACGGCGGACGCAGTGCGTCGCGCTCGGCGTCGGCGGTGAGGACCGCGCGTTGGCCGTCGGCCAGGCGCAGGTCGGGGTGCTGACGGGCAACGCGCGTAATGGCGTCGTCCAGGGTCAGCACGGGTTTGGGCGGCAGGTCTTGCGCGTTGGCGCACGACGCAACCGCGAAGACGGCAAGCGCCGTCAGTCGCAACCACATGAGGGTGTCTCCGGAATCGGGATCGATGGACAGGCCGGCAGCTGCCGGCGGTGCGTCAGGCCGCGATCGGAGGGCGCAACCCGGTCTCGCTTAGATGCGAGCGGTAATCGGTGACCAGCACGGGCGGCTGCCCGTGTGCGCGTGCAGGCAACGGGCCCCAGGCCAGCGCCGACAGCATGGCCGGGCTGTGTCCGTGGCAATAGCCGCTGTGCATCAAGGCATGTAGCAGGCCGGCGCCATCGCGCTCGCCGGCATCGCCCTCTTCGGCGCCGTCATGGCCGTGCGGTGCGGTGTCGTCCAGATGCGCTTGGTCGTGCGCGAGCGCATGCACATCGCCCAGCGCGCAGGCGACCGGTGCGACCAGCACGCCCATGACCAGCACCGCCAACGCCATCAGGCGTAGCAACGGGTGCAGCAGGCGGGCGCGATGGAGCAGCATGGGCGCAGCGTATAGGGGCCGGGGTGGTTACACAATTTCATGGGGGTGTCGCGTGGTTGTGCACTCGGACGCTCAGGTCAGATGCCTGGTGACCGAGCGCGCGGTGCCCTCACCGCTCGCGGGACACGCCGTAGACCCATCCATGGGGGCTCGATGGCGGCATCCATGCCGCCAAGGGTTCCGCAATCGGCGAGGACACCGCACCAGAGAGTGGATCGGCGGTTTTACAAACGCGGCTGGTGATGCGAAGGCAGTGAGGCTTCGCGCTTGGGCTGCAAGCTGGTCGCGCCTGAGTCATATAGCCAGCAAACTGGACCTGGCGCCTGCACTGACACACCGACCAACTTGACTGGTCCTTGCCCGCTCACCGTCGCGGGACTCTTGGCGGCATGGATGCCGCCAAGGAGCTTACAAGGACGTACTTGCAGCGTGTCCCGCGATGGTGAGCGGGCAAGGGCCCTGCAGCAAACGCGAAGAACTCAAGCTTAAGCGCGCGGTGCCTCACCGCTCGCGGGACACCCCGTAAACCCGTCCATGGGGCTCGATGGCGGCATCCATGCCGCAAGCGGCCCCGCAATCGGCAAGGACACCTCAGCAGACAGTTGGCTGGCGGTTCTGGGAAAGCACGAAACCACGCCGGACAGCTTGCTCACTGCTTTGTTGAAATTCTGCGCGCCGATCGTTTCGACCGGTCATTGTCCACTCGGCATCACGGCGCCGCGCGACGGGCCGGTTTGGTATCTGTCGGGCGCGCCTTGCTTTCGGCGATGAAGGCACGCACCTGCTGCTCCAGCACCGGCAGGGTGACCGAGCCCTGGCGCAGCACCACATCGTGGAAGGCCTTGATGTCGAAGCGATCGCCCAGCTCCTTTTCAGCCTCGGCGCGCAGCTTGACGATGGTGATCTCGCCCAGCTTGTAGCTCAGCGCCTGGCCGGGCCAGGAGATGTAGCGGTCCACTTCGGTGGTGACTTCGTGCTCGCTGAGCGCGGTGCGGTCGCGCAGATAGGCCAGTGCCTGCTCGCGGCTCCAGCCGTCATGGTGCACCCCGGTGTCGATCACCAACCGGCAGGCGCGCCACATCTCGTAGGTGAGCCGGCCGAACGCTTCGTACGGGGTTTCGTAGATGCCCATCTCCTGGCCGAGCTTTTCGGTGTACAGCGCCCAGCCTTCACCGTAGGCGGAAATGTAGTTCTCGCGCCGGAACGCCGGTTGCTCGCCCTGCTCCAGCGCCAGCGACCCCTGCAGCGAATGACCGGGCGAGGACTCGTGCAAGGTCAGCGCCGGCAGGTTGTACAGCGGCCGCGACGGCAGGTTGTAGGTATTGACCCAGTAGGTGGTGGCGCCACCGCGGCCAGCGGTCCAGAACGGGGCGATATCGTCGGGCACCGGCTTGATGGTGAAGCGCCCGCGCGGCAGCGTGCCGATGAACTTGCCGACCTGACCGTCCACGCGCTTGGAAATCCATGCGGCGCGATCGAGCAACTCCTGCGGGGTCTTGGCGTAGAACTGCGGGTCGGTGCGCAGGAAGGTCAGGAACTGCGCGAAGCTGCCCTTGAAACCCACCTGCTGGATGATGGCGTTCATCTGGGTCTGGATGCGCGCCACTTCGTCCAGGCCGATCTGGTGGATCTGCTCGGGACTCAACTCCAGCGTGGTGTATTCGCGAATCTGCTGGCGATAGAACGCCTTGCCGTCGGGCAATGCTTCGGCGGCAAGCGTGGTGCGCGCCTTGGGCATGTAGTCGTTGCGGAAAAAGGTCAACAGCTTGCTGTACGCCGGAAGGACGGCAGTGCGCAACGCCGCCCTGGCCTGTTCGCGCAATTGCGCTTGCTCGGCGGCGGGAATCTGCGCAGGCAGCTGCTTGAACGGCGCGTAGAAAGTCGATTCGGTGGGGTCTTTGACATCAGCCACGGTGGCGATGGACACATCGCGCCCGTCGAGCACGGCGCGCGGCACGCTGAATCCGCGTGCCAGGCCGGCGCGCATGTTGACCGTCTGCTGGTCGAAGTAACGCGGTACATCGTTGAGGCGCGCGATGTAGGCGCGGTACTCGGCCGCGGTCTTCATCGGCCGCTGCGCCATGAAGCCCAGATTCGACCAGAACGAGGTATCCGAATTGAACGGCATTTCGTACAGGCGCAGACGCACTTCGGCCGCCAGGTTCTCCACCTGCGGGCGGTAGATGGCGAAGTTGATCTGGTTGGCCGGCGAGAGCTGCTTCGGGTCGATGCCGTCGAGCTGCTTGAGTACGCCGTCCCATATCGCCAGACGCGCCTGCTGCGCGGCCGCGCTGACATCGGGCAGATGCGTGTTGTCGCCGGTGGTGTCGCTGTCTTCGTCGGCCTGACCGGTCTCGGCCTGGCGCCAGGCCCATTCTTTTTCATAGATGGCGCGGAAGCGCGCGTCGGCGGGTGCTTCGGCAGTGAGCGTGGCCGCAGCAGGCGGCGTGGCGGCGTACGCCGAGGTGGCGGCGAAGCCTGCGCCCAGCAGGGCGAGCGAGAGTGCGGCGGCGAGCGGAGAGGTCACGTGCGGAAAGCCTGATCTGGAGCGAACGCCCGATCATGGCAGCACCCGGGCACGCTGCCATGGGCCGGAAGTCCCAACGCGGGCTGTTGCCCTGGTCTGGCAGGCGTGTCAACGGCTGGCCTGATATGGCAGGGGCGCGTCGGTTAATGCCCCCATCCGCCAAAGTCCCTTCCCCTGCAGCGGGAAGGGACTTGCTGGGCGTGTCGAAGGCAACAGGCCACCTCGCGTCGGGCGGAGGAACTGACAGTCCCTGACGAGAGCGGCGTTGAACTCCTCCTTCGCGAGAGCTTGCCCTCTCGGGGAGAGGGTTGGAGTGCGGGCCACTTGAGATCGGCCGAACGCGGCTTCGGCTCAGGCCTTGCGCACCACCACCAGATGCCGCTCACCCTCCAGGCCGGGCACCTGCAGCGGGTGTACCTCGCTCATCGTCCAGCCTTCGGGCAATGCGGCGATTTCTTCGTGCGGATAGACACCCTTCATCGCCAGCAGGCTGCCGCCCGGGCGCAGCAGGTGGCCGCCGACGGCGATGATGCCGGCCAGCGTGTCCAGCGCGCGCGCGGTGAGGTGGTCGTAGGCCGCCGGCTCGTCCAGCGCTTCGGCGCGCGATTCGGCCACGCGGGCGTTGCGCAGCTCCAGATGGCGCAAGGCTTCGCGCATGAAGCGCGCCTTCTTGCCGTTGCTTTCCACCAGCGTTACCTGCAGCTGCGGGCGGGTGATCGCCAAGGGGATGCCGGGCAAGCCGGGGCCGGTGCCCAGGTCGGCCAGAGTGCCGCTGGCGATGTAGGGCTGCATGGCCAGCGAATCGAGCAGATGGCGGGTAACCATCTCGCGCGGGTCGCGCACGGCGGTGAGGTTGTAGGTCTTGTTCCAGCGCACCAGCAGGGCCAGGTAGCGCAGCAGCGGCGCGGCGAAGGCCGCATCCAGGGATTGGGACTGCAGGCCGCGTTCGAGCGCGGCAGAGACATCGGGGGCAAGTGCGGCATCGTTCATGGCGCGATTATCGCAGCTGGGCTGGCGGGCATGCGCGTACCGATGAAGGCGGTGCGGCGAGGGATGGCGTGGCTGCCTAGGCCCCTAGTCCACCTGCCGCGCGACGCCCGCACTTCCAGTGACCGCAGCTGCATGAATAGATCGGCAGGTGGGCTGCACTAGCTGACGCAAAAACTGACATGACGCGACCGCAGCATGGTTGCGTCCGCTCCCCTGCCTTGTTGTCCATGCCTGTGATCGACCCGTCTACCGCCTCACCCCTGCCTGACTCCGCTGCCACGCTCGCTCCACCGGATCCCAGCCGCCGGCGCATCCTCATCGCTGGCGCCACTCTGGCTGCAGCCGGGCTGCTTAGCCCCTTCGCACGCGCCAGCGGCAGTACCGACCCTTTCACCCTGGGCGTGGCGGCAGGCGACCCGCTGGCCGACGGCTTTGTGAGCTGGACGCGGCTGGCCCCCCGCCCGCTGGACCCGGACGGACGCGGCGGCCTGCGCGCAGCGGTGCCGATGCGTTGGCAGGTGGCAGCGACCCAAACATGCGCACCATCGTGCGCCAGGACGAGACCGTTGCCAGCCCCGTCTGGGGCCGACCATCACCGACGGGGTGCAGGGCGGCGATGTGCTGGATGGCCGCGCGATGCTGTGGAGCCGCGCCAATCGCCCGGCGCGGTTGCGGGTGGAATGGGACACCCGCCCAAGCCTGCGTCAGGCGCGGCGCGTGGAAGGCACGATCGCATCGGCGGCGCACGACTTCACCGCACGTGCGGACCTGAGCGGCCTACCACGCAACCAGGACATCTTCTATCGCGTGCGTTTCGAAGATGCCGACAGCGGTGTGTTGAGCGCGCCCGTCCACGGCCACCTGCGCAGTGCACCGCAGGTGCGTGGCGATGTCCGCTTTGTCTGGAGCGGAGACACGGTCGGCCAGGGCTTCGGCATCAATCCGGATATCGGCGGCATGCGTATCTACAACGCGATGCGCGAACGCAATCCGGATTTCTTCCTCCACAGCGGCGACACCATCTATGCCGACAACCCGATCCCGGCCGAACTGACGGTGGAAGACGTGGAGATCGATGGACGCAGCGGCGTGCTTACGGTGACCCTGCGCGACCTGGATGGCGTGGCGCAGTTTCGTCAGCCGATTCTGCCGCACGGTGTGGCGTAATCACGCACGGCGGCCGGCTTACACGCCCGCCAATGGATAGAACGCCAACGCGGCGCGACACTCCGGTGCAGCCCACCATTCGTGCAACTGCCATTGCGCGGCCTGGCCAAGCTCCGGATCGCACCACTGCAGGTGCAGCGCACCATCGAGCGTGAGTGCATACGCAAGCCGATGCAGGCCGAATGACAGGCCATGCCCATACGCCTTGAGCAAGGCTTCCTTGGCGCACCACAGCCGGAAGAACAACGCGTGCTGTGCGTCCGGCGCCAGCGCGGTGAGCAAGGCGATTTCGTCGGGATGGAAGAAGCGTTGCGCGATCTCCAGCACACGCGGACGCGCGCGGATGCGCTCCAGATCCACACCCAGCCGCACGCCCTCGCCCAGCCCCACCAGCAGATACTCGCCGCTATGGCTCCAGCCGGTGTCGCAGTTAGGCAGCGCCGGCTGCAGCGAGGGACGCCCGCGTGCATCGCGCTGCAATGGCACCAGCGCCGGGTCGATGCCCAGCGCCGGGCCAAGTAACTGACGCGCCTGCGGCTCGCCGCGTTCGCCGTGCCGGTGCGGGCGCAGCCACAGCTGCACCGGACCAACCCGCCAACTTGCGTGCGCTGTCACGCGCTGTGCACCAAGCCAAACACTTGGCCATCGCGCTCGACAGCTGCTTCACGCGCGGCTGCGTTGAATGGCGTCCATGCACCACTTCCGGTGCACGCGAACAAGGAGATCAGCAACATCGGCATCATCATCTGGTTGATCGTCGGCGGCATCGTGGGTTGGCTTGCCAGCATCATCATGCGTCGCGATGCGCAGCAAGGCATCATCCTCAATGTGGTGGTCGGCATTGTGGGTGCGCTGATCGCTGGTTTCCTGTTTGGCGGCGGCATCAATCAGGCCATCACGCTGTGGACCTTCGTGTGGTCGCTGGTGGGTGCGGTGATCCTGCTGGCCATCGTCAATCTGGTAACCCGTGGCCGCCTGCGCTAACGCATTGCGTTAGACAGATGTCGCGTTGTTCAACGCCCGGGCTCGCCCGGGCGTTCTCGTTTTAGACATCCACCGCAGCCCGATCGGCCGGATGGTGCACGCCGTCTTCCACCGGCACGGCAATGTTCAAGGCATATGGATTGACGCCTTCAAGGCAGCCGACGTTGTAGCCGTATTCGTTGGGGTTGGAGCGGCGCCGGTGATGCGTGTAAATGCCGCACACACCGCAGAAATAATGCGCTGCCGTCTGCGTGTTGAACTGATACAGCCGCAGCACGTCTTCGCCCTGCAGCACATGCAGGCCATCGAGCGGAACCGACGCGACAATGGCGCCACGCCGGCGGCACATCGAACAGTCGCAACGGCGCGGATCCAGCAGGCCGTGCGGTAGATCCAGATCGATTTGCACTGCACCGCAGTGGCAACTCAGACGATGCACCGGTCCCAGCGTGACATCGCCTACCTTGTGCGTGCTGCGACGCAGATGCCGACCACTCATGCGCCCGCCTCCGCCAGCCGTACCCATGCCGGCGCGTGGTCACTGGGGCGCTCCCACGTGCGCGGTTCGCGGTCGATGCCCGACTCCACGGCGCGCGTGCGCAAGGCATCGGACACCAGCGTCAGGTCGATGCGCAGGCCGAGATTGCGGCGGAAACCGGCCTGGCGGTAATCCCACCAACTGAACTGCTCCGCTGCTTGGGGATGCAGCCGGAATGCATCGTGCAGACCCAGCGCCAGCAGTTTTTCCAGCGCGGCGCGCTCGTCGGTCGAGGTGAGGATGTGGTGCTCGTTCCACACCGTCGCATCGTGCACGTCACGCGCATCCGGGGCGATGTTGAAGTCGCCCAGCACCACCAGCTGTGGATACGTTTGCAGCTGCTGCGCGATCCAGTCATGCGCTGCAGCCAGCCAGCGCAACTTGTAGGCGTACTTGTCGGTGCCCACGTCCTGGCCGTTGACCACATACAGATTGATGATGCGCACGCCATCGACCGTGGCGGCGATGACGCGCTGCTGTACGTCGTCGAAGCCGGGGATGCCCGTCTGCACGTCCAGCGCCGGCGAGCGCGATAGGATGGCGACGCCGTTGTAGGTTTTCTGCCCGCAAAACACGCTGCGGTAGCCCAGCTCTGCCAGCGCTGCGTCCGGAAACTTATGATCTTCCAGCTTGGTTTCCTGGATCCCCACCACGTCCGGCGCGAATGCGGTGAGCCACTGTTGCAGGTGCGGCAGACGCACGTTGAGCGAGTTGACGTTCCAGGAGGCAATCTTCATGGCGCGGACCGAGGTTCAAACCACCAATGGTACCGCGCCATGTGCCGGGCCTCAGGGCGTGGGCCATGCGTTCTAGAGCAGGGGACATCCGCGCCCGCGATGCCGTTATGAATATGGGCCGGGCGCGTGCAGCCCGCCCAGGCGCGTGCCCTCCGTGGTTCGGGTAGCCGTGCGGCTTGGCGCGCCGGGTTGGCGCCTACTCGCAGGTGGCACCGATGAGGGGCAATTGGTGCCCGTGAGCGAAGCATAACGTTGTCATCTGCAAGTGACGGTGGCTATCAGTTCAATAACTTACTGTGAATTAATTAGCTCGGCCGAAGTGGGTAAGCTAGCGCTACCTCTATGACACAGCGAACCATGCCGTCATCAGTTGCCGTCGCGTTGCCGCCGCATTCGCCTGCGTTCCCGAGCCTGAGCCTTAACGAGCGCGACATGCTCGACCGCCTGCGTCTGGCCGGTGTGCTCACCCGTGCCGACTTTAGCCGCGGCAGCGGGCTGACTGTGCAGACCGCAGTGCGGCTGATCGAAGGTCTGCAGGCGCGCGGCATGGTGCAGATGGGTGAGGCGGTGGCGCGTAGCGGGCGAGGAAAGCCGGGCATGGCGGTGTCGCTGAATCCGGCCTACGGGCACACGCTGGGTATTTCCATCGCCACCGATGTGCTGACCCTAGCATTGGTGGATTTTTCCGGAGCAGTGCTCGCCGTCAGCGAGGTCGCGCTGACCGACACCACCTTGTACGGCGTGCTCACCCAGCTGCAGGCGGCCGATGCGGCGTTGCTGGCACGCGTAGACGATGCCGGCCCACGCCTGGGCATCGGCGTAGCGATGACCGGGTTCTTCACCGGCGAGGATGCTTTCATCAATCCGCCCGAACCGCTGCGCGCCCTGGGCCAGATCGCACTGTGCCCGTGGCTGGCCGAGGCGTTCGGGCAACCGGTATGGATGGATAACGACGGCAGCGTTGCCGCCGCTGGCGAGGCAATGCTGGGCGTGGGCCAACGCCATCGCGATTTCGCGTATCTGTATTTGAGTTACGGACTGGGCGGCGGCTTGGTCATCGACGGCCAAGTCATGCGGGGGGCACGCGGCAATGCCGGCGAATTTGCCGGCATGTTGCCTGCGCAGAAGCTGGAACGCGCCACCCTGGAATTGCTGCGTGAACTGCTGGCCGAAGACGGCGTGATCTTTGCCGATGTGCGCAGATTGCTGGCCGCTTACGATCCGGCCTGGCCGGCGATCGAGCGCTGGATCGTCCGCAGCGCGCCGGGGCTGTCGTTGATCATTTCGGCCATCACGGCCGTGTGCGACCCCGAAGCCATCGTGTTTGGCGGACGCCTGCCATGCGATCTGGCGCGACGTCTGATCGCGGCGGTGCAGATCGACAATCTGCCACGGCGCGGCCAATCCCGCCCGATGCCGGTGCTGCTTCCGGCCGAAGCGCCTGCCGATGCCTGCGCGATTGGCGCGGCGACCTTGCCATTGCAGGCGCGTTACTTCCGCTGAGGCGGATGCTGCCTACGCGGCTAGCGCCCTTGCTGCGATGAGAGATACGCGCTCTGGTTAGCGGCAGCATCGCTGTCATTTCGTCGTTGCCGCAGGTGGCGGCAGCAATCGTCGAATAGCTCCACCGCCAGCGTGCGCGCTTGTTGCTGCTGCTGTTGAGCAAGCGCGTCCAACACTTCGTCCTCGGCCTGCAGTGGCGCAGTCGCCTCCAGCGCTCGCCCCGGCGGCTGGCGTGCGGCAAGTCGCCACGCCGCCGCATAGACCGGGTCGGGCGCATGCAGCAGCGGCGATTCTTGCGCCAAGGTATCGATGGCATCGCGGTGACCTGCCAATGCCAGCGCTTCCAGTTCGCTCACGATGACAGCCACCTCGCGCTCTGCATCCGGCGACAAGGTTGGCTGCGTGCGCGTAGGCGCTGCCGCCACAGCGCGCTGCATCAGGTCGGCCGCGCGTTGCGCCAGCAGATAGCGCTGGGCATCCACATCGCCGCGCGCGGCGGCGGTACGGAGCATCGCCTCGATCTGCAACGGCGTGCCCGCCACGCATCCGGCACGACCAGACAACCCTGCGGCACTCACCGCACCGCGCGCAATCTGCGCAGCCTGTTCGTGCTGACGTTCGCGGCAGGCACGTTGCTGCATCGCGTTGTCGAACAAGCTGGGCGATGCGCTGTTGGATGCCTGGCGTGATCGGGGGGCAATCGATGGGGCGCTCGGCGTCATGGTGCGATCCTGCACGCGCGGCGCTTGGGGTGCATGCGACGCGTGCAGCGACCACGCACTAAACGCCAGCACCAGCACCGCCACGATCGCCACAACCATGCCCCGCCATGGCCAGGCTGATCGGTCGCCAAGCCCATGCGCCGTTTGCAGTGGGCTTGTCATCAGCTAACCCGCCTCAACGCAACGCCGCTTCCAGCGCGGCGTGATCGAAGCGCACCGGGTTGGCCTGACGCAGCTGTTCCAATGCGTCGGCGGCCGCCTGGTCGCGCAATTGCACCTCGATCTGTCCACGTGCGCTGTCCAGGGTTGCCGGTCGCCGCGCATCGACACGGATCAGGTGGTAACCCTCCGGGCCACGCACTGGGGCCGACACCTGCCCCACTGCCAGATCCTGCACCGGCGCGACAAACGCATCCGCCACATTGCGCAGGAAAATCGGCGACAGTTCGCCGCCTTCGGCCGCAGTACTGCCATCGTCGGATTCGCGCATCGCCAGTTCGGCAAACGGTGTACCGGACTCCAGCTGTTGCTTCAGGCGCTGCGCCCGGGCTAGCGCCTGAGCATCGGTCAGGGGCGTACCACGCCGCGCCTCACCCTGCGGCTTCAACGCCACGAACAAATGACTCAAGTGCACTTCATCGTAATCGTGTGGGTGCGCATCGAATTGCGCTTTTATCTGCGAAGCATCGATACGCGCGCTTTCGCGTGCACGCGTCTGCACGGCCTTGGCCAGGATCGCATCGGTCGCCTGACGGATCCGTGCGGCCACGACCGGGTCGTCCTGCAAATGCACGCGCCGGGCCTGCTCCACCAGCAACAGGCGATCGGCGAATTCGCGCACAAACTCCGGGTCGGCCGCACTGGCCGGATTGAAATCCTGTGGCAGGCCGGCCAGCGCAAGCGCGCGGTACTCCTGCGCATCGAGCGATTGTTTGCCGATCTGCAGCACCGGTGCCTGGTTGCTGCGGACATCGGATGCGGCAGTGGCGGCCTGCGCCACTGCCACGCAGAAGATCAGGCTCGCCGCTAGCGCGGCAGGCAACACACGTGTGGAAACCATACGACAACCTCCGTTAGACAAGAACCGACGGCGGTCAGCGCCGCCGTCGGGTTCGGCCCGTGGGCCAACCAGATGCATGCGTTATTCGTGCTTGCCGCGCGCACGCAGATAAGCGATGGCGCCCTTCGGGTCATCGGTGGTGATCAGGCGGAAGTCCTCGTCGCGCGTGATGAAATCCAGACTGCCGCGATTGTCAGCCGTGTCGCGGCCGCCCGAGTAGGAGAAATACAGATCCGACAAGGCGTAGCAGCACGCGCCGCTGTTTTGATAGAACTTGCCGGCATACGGACCGTCGGGAATGGCCTGAAACACACCGACGCGATAGCCGCGCTCACGAATGAAGTCGGCATCGCTTTGCAACAAGCCACCGAGCTGCTTGACGTTGATTTCCATCGTCTGCTGGCCGTCGTTCATCCACGCCGAGATCGTCTGGCGCACGTTGATCTTGCCGAGCATGTTTGTGGTGAAGACCGGAATACCGACCATGCCGCTCCCGTCGGCACGGTAGGCAGCGCGGCTGGTGTACAGCGTTGCATTGACCTTGGCGGCAACATAGGTGCCGGACGCAACACCGAACGCGTCTTCGGCTGCCCTGCGGACGGCGCGTACCGTGGCCGCATCCTTGATGTCGAACACCATCGGTACGCGCAGGTTGTGCTGCCTGTAATAGGTGAACACCTCATCGACCCGCGGCACGTGATAGGCGGAGATGGTTCTGCGGTCTGGACTCAGCAGAAAAAGTGAACCGACCTGCGACCAGGGCGTCACCAGGATGGATGGGTTCACGCCCTGATTGGTGATCGGGTCGTATTTAACGCCTGGATGCTGCTGCCACACCGTGGTGGTACGGCCAAGGTTGTAGTCGTGCAACAGGACCGGCACACCGTCGCTGGTGAGCTTGACGTCCAACTCCACGCCATCCATGCACTGGTCATTAGCAGCCTGCAACGCGCCGCGCGAATTCTCCGGCATATCGCGGATTCCAGAATAGCTTCCCCACAGGCCGCGATGCGCCAGCACCGTCGTTTTATTGGCGCTATTGAACAGGATGGCATCCATTTTATTTGCGGTGGAGTCGTTACAGGCCGCCATCGCCAACTGTGGCAGGGCTGCCAATAGCGCAAGCGTTCCAACGAGCCTGCATGCACGGGCCAGCGGATGGGTCTTACAAGAAGTCGTCATGTCTCTCGTCTCCAGAAGGAAGGAAGGTGCAGCACTGATGACGAGGACCGATGGGTCGACACCATCGATGCATTCGCCGGACCGCGCCCTCACTCCACCGACCAAGGCAGTGAGCGAGGGCGAGCCGGCCGTGATCGGCGGTCGACTCGGCGGGAAATTTACTTACTTTCGATGACTTAATTTCTTCGACGAGATGGCGGTTTGCTACCGGTGCGCAGAGATGGCGCACCGAGCGAACGAATGTCGACGATGTGGCAGGCAAGGCCGCAGGTTTCGCCTGCTCCGGCGCGATGACCGCGAAGACGAGGTGCAGATGCGGCACCGGGCGCGGCTTGCCCGCAGCAACTCAACGGTGCTCGGTCACCAACAGATTCCGGACACGCAGGCCAGCAGCGCCCTGGCACCGTCTCGCGATTGCCGGGCCGTTTCGCCAAACATGCGGCAGCGTTGTCAAAAACGCAGAACGCCGGCACTGGGCCGGCGCTTGCGATCACACCAACAATGACGCTGGTCGATCAGTGACCGGACGCACTGCTGGCACCCAGGCCGGTTTCGGCACGGATCTGCTGCGCCTTGAACGCTGCGCGTTCGTTGGCGGCCTGCGGGCTGCGATCCAGCACCGAGAACAACCAAATGCCGACAAAGCCAATCGTCATCGAGAACAACGCCGGCGAGGTGTACGGGAACGGCGCCGAGCCGGCCGCATTGCCCAGCGTGTCCACCCACACCGATGGCGACAGGATCGTCAGCACCAGCGACGAGATCAGGCCCAGGAAACCACCGGCCACTGCGCCACGGGTGGTGCAGTTCTTCCACAACAACGACAGGATCAGCACCGGGAAGTTGGCCGAGGCGGCGATGGCGAATGCCAGCGACACCATGAAGGCCACGTTCTGCTTCTCGAACACGATGCCCAGCAGCACCGCGATCACGCCCAGCACCAGGGTGGTGGCACGCGAGACCTTGAGCTCGGAGCCAGGTGCCGGGTTGCCCTTCTTGATCACCGTGGCATACAGGTCATGCGACACCGCCGAGGCGCCGGACAGGGTCAGGCCCGCAACCACCGCCAGGATGGTGGCGAAGGCCACCGCCGAGATGAAGCCCATGAACACGTTGCCGCCCACTGCATTGCCGACCAGCACCGCCGCCATGTTGGCCGCACCCTTGCCGCCGTGGATGGTGCCGGTGGCAACATCGGCGAACTGCGGGTTGGTCAACACCAGTGCGATGGCACCGAAGCCAATGATGAAGATCAGGATGTAGAAGTAGCCGATCCAGGTGGTCGCCCACAGCACCGACTTGCGTGCCTGCTTGGCATCGGGAACGGTGAAGAAGCGCATCAGGATGTGCGGCAGGCCGGCGGTGCCGAACATCAGCGCCATACCGAAGGAAATCGCCGAAATCGGGTCCTTCACGAAGCCACCCGGGCCCATGATCGCCAGACCTGCTTTTGCCGCGTCCTCCGGCGATGCACCGCCGTTGGCCGCAATGGCGGTCTTCACCCGCACGCCCTCGGCAAACAGCGCCTCGAAGCTGAAGTTGAAGTGCCACATGATGGCCACGGCCATGAAGGTCACGCCGGTCAGCAGCAGCACGGCCTTGATGATCTGCACCCAGGTGGTTGCAGTCATGCCGCCGAACAGCACGTAGATCATCATCAGCACGCCGACCAGGGTCACCGCCACCCAGTAGTCCAGGCCGAACAGCAACTTGATCAACGCACCGGCGCCGACCATCTGTGCGATCAGATAGAACAGCACTACCACCAGCGTGCCCGACGCCGCAAAGCTACGGATCGCGGTCGGCGCGAAGCGGTAACCGGCCACGTCGGCGAAGGTGTACTTGCCGAGGTTGCGCAGGCGTTCTGCCATCAGGAAGGTCAAGATGGGCCAGCCGACCAGAAAGCCGATCGCATAGATCAGACCGTCGTAGCCGTTGGCCATCACCGCAGCGGTAATACCCAGGAACGAAGCCGCCGACATGAAGTCGCCGGCGATCGCCAGGCCATTCTGGAAGCCGGTGATGCCACCGCCGGCGGTATAGAAGTCAGCGGCCGACTTGGTCTTGGCCGCCGCCCACTTGGTGATCCACAAGGTGCCCAGCACGAAGAAGCCGAACATGCCGATTGCCACCCAGTTGGTGGGTTGCTTGTCGACCTGGCCCATGTCACCGCCGGCTGCCAGTGCGATGCCGGCAGGCAGCAGACCGGCAAGTATCAGAAGAAGGCGCGAATACTTGCTCATTTGCGGGCTTCCTCCAGGATCTGCGCGGTCAGCTGGTCGTAAGTACTGTTGGCGCGACGCACGTAGATAGCGGTAATGACGATGGTGAACATCATCACCCCGATCGCGATCGGAATGCCGATCGAGGTCACGCCGGCACCGATCGGCTTGGCGAGGAATTCCTTGTCGAACGCGATCAGGCCGATGTAGCCGTAATAGGCTAGCAACATCAGCACGGTGAGTGTCCAGCCCAGCGTATTTCGCTGACGCTTGAGTGCGTGGTACTTCGGATTGGCGTCGATCTTGGCGATCAACGCTTCATTCGAGACGGTCATGGTCTGTCTCCTGGTAGAGCGCTGGTAAAACGAAGGATGCGACGCCCGCTCCACCGCAATGGAGCAGGCCGCCGGTGGCAGCAACTTAGAAGCTGTACTTGGTGGTGAACTGCAGCCGCGAGATGTCGCCGCTGTCGCCGTTTTCGGCTTCGCGCCGGCCGTACATCAGCTCGGCGCCCACATCCACCTTCGGCAATGGCGAATAAAACACGTTGGCGCGGATGCTCTGCTGCGACTTGCTGGCCAGCCCGCCGGTGTTGGCCAGCGAGTGGTCGTAATCCGCGCGCGAATACATGATGGTGCTACGCAGCTTGGCGGTGTAGTCGTGGCGCCAGGCTACCCAGCCGGCAACTGTGCTGACGGTCTGGATATTGCCGTCGATATCGATCTCCACATCCGAGCCGTTGCCCAGGCCCAGATAGCGCCCCAGGCCTTCGCCGTAGCTGAGTTGGTAACGCAGATCGTTATTGGAGTTGATGATCCAGCGGCCGCCGCCGGCGATGGCGCCGCCGAAATCGGTGTCGTTGGTCAACGTGCTGCGGGTGCGGTACTGACGCGCAATGGCCGACAAACCGAACGTGCCCCAGGTGCCCTTCCAGTTGTAGCGCGCGGTCAGGTCCGGCATCGCGCCGTGGTCCGAGGCCAGGATGGTGTTGCCACCCTGATACGGCGTGGTCAGCGTCTCGGGGTTTTCGGCCGACACGCTGAAGGCGCCGCGGGTGTAACGAATCTGGGTCTGACGGCTGAACAACGCACCGTCGGTCGGCCCGACGATATCGGCCGCTTCCGGAAGAATCGTGGGATCGATGAAGTTGGACCAGGTCTGACCGGCCAGCCAGTTGTTCCAGCTCATGTAAGCGTGCCGCAAGGTGCCGCCGTAGAGATTGTTGACCTGGTTGGCCAGCGCATTGCCGAAGAAATCGATTTCGATGAAGCCGGTGAGCTTGTCGCCGTTTTCTGTGACGGTATCCACGCCCAGGTTGAAGCGCGAGAACTTGGCATGGAAGTCGGTGTCGGTGCTGGAGGCTTGCCCGCCGACCGGTGTCTGGGTCGGGATGTACAGGTAACGCCCAACCGCACCTTCAGGCAATGCGCCGTCGCTGGTGCGGGTGGTCATGAAGTCGGCCTTGATGAAACCACCGTAACGGAACGTTGTCCCCGGCAACGCGTTCGGTGTGATGCTGGTCAGCTGGATCGGCTTCTTGCCGGCAGGCACCACCGGTGCAGGCGGCGTCTGTGCCTGCAAGGTGCGCACTTCGCTAACCTGGGTCTGCGTCTGAGCGATCTGGCCCTGCTGCTGTTGCTGCGCAGAAACCAACAACTGGACTTGACGCTCGAGCTCGGCGATGCGCGCTTCCAGTGCCTTTTCATTGGACGTCTGTGCGAACGCCACGCCCGGCAAAATGGTGGCAACAAACAAGGCGGCCGCCAACGGATGGCGCACCAGCGGTGCAATACGGTGTTTCATGAAACCCTCTCTCCAATGAAGGCCTCGCGCTTGATGGCGATGCTGTGCGGAGCGTGAGGCAGTCCGCGCTTCGCGGACTATTCGCCTTTGGTCGTAGCTGCAACGCAGCATTCTGCTAGATGACCGATGGTCGCACTGCAGCCCGCAATGGATGTGCCCTGGTGCACCTCCCGAGGGTTACGACCATGGTCTAAGGCGTCGTTGGCCGACGGGACAGAATGGATGCGGCACACTGATCGTCTACCGAGGGCAGCTGCAACGCCCTCTTCCGACAAGTTCATCGCAAGTGAGGGTGCCATGGCAGATGTTTATCCCGTCGATCCCGCGTTCGCCGCCGATGCGCGCGTGACGCGCGAGCAGTACGCCGCGCTGTATCGCGAATCGATCGAACACCCCGAGCAGTTCTGGGGCAAGGCCGCGCAGCGGTTGGAATGGTTCAAGCAACCCACCCAGGTCAAGGACGTCAGCTATGCGCTGGACGACTTCCATATCCGCTGGTTCGGCGATGGCGAGCTCAATGCCAGCGTCAACTGCCTGGACCGCCAGCTGGCCACGCGCGGCGACAAGACCGCGCTGCTGTTCGAACCCGACAGCCCGGGCGCGGCGTCGTACCCGGTCACCTATCGCGAGTTGTACGAGCGCGTCTGCAAGCTGGGCAATGCGCTGCGTAACCTGGGCGTCAAGAAGGGCGACCGGGTCACCATCTATCTGCCGATGATTGTCGATGCGGCCGTGGCCATGCTCGCCTGCGCGCGCATCGGTGCGGTGCACTCGGTGGTGTTCGGCGGCTTTGCTGCCAACTCGATCGCCGACCGCGTGATCGATTGCCAGAGCAAGCTGATTATCACCGCCGACGAAGGCCTGCGCGGCGGCAAGAAGATTCCGCTCAAGGCCAATGTCGATGCAGCGCTGAAGATTCCCGGCACCGACACGGTCGAAACCGTGCTGGTGGTGCGCCACACCGGTGGTGCGGTGGAGATACAGGCACCGCGCGACCGCTGGTTTCATGATGTGGTCGACGGCCAGCCGGCCGAGTGCGAACCCGAGCGAATGAACGCCGAAGACCCGCTTTTCATCCTCTACACGTCCGGCTCCACCGGCAAACCCAAGGGCGTGCTGCACACCACCGCCGGCTATCTGTTGTTTGCCAGCTACACCCATGAAGTGGTGTTCGACCTGCGCGAGGACGACATCTACTGGTGCACTGCGGATGTGGGTTGGGTTACCGGCCACAGCTACATCGTCTACGGCCCGCTTGCCAATGGCGCCACCGCGGTGATGTTCGAAGGCGTACCCAATTACCCGAACGTGTCGCGCTTTTGGGAAGTGATCGACAAGCATCAGGTCACCATTTTCTACACCGCGCCCACCGCCATTCGCGCGCTGATGCGCGATGGCGCGGAACCGGTCAAGAAGACCTCGCGCAAGAGCCTGCGCCTGCTCGGCAGCGTCGGCGAGCCGATCAATCCGGAAGCCTGGCGCTGGTATTACGAAGTGGTCGGCGACAGCCGCTGCCCGATCGTTGACACCTGGTGGCAGACCGAAACCGGCGGCATTCTAATTTCGCCGCTGGCTGGCGCGGTCGACCTCAAGCCGGGCTCGGCCACCCTGCCGTTCTTTGGCGTGCAGCCGGCGCTGGTGGATGCCGAAGGCAAGATTCTGCAAGGCGCCACCGAAGGCAATCTGGTGTTGCTGGATTCGTGGCCGGGCCAGATGCGTAGCGTGTATGGCGACCACCAGCGTTTCATCGACACCTATTTCCGCACCTATCCGGGTAGCTATTTCACCGGCGACGGTTGCCGGCGCGATGCTGACGGCTATTACTGGATCACCGGCCGCGTGGACGATGTGATCAACGTCTCCGGCCACCGTATCGGCACCGCCGAAGTGGAAAGCGCACTGGTCTCGCACCCCAAGGTTGCCGAAGCGGCCGTGGTCGGCTTCCCGCACGACGTCAAGGGCCAGGGCATCTATGCCTATGTCACCCTGATCGCCGGCGAGACTCCGAGCGACGAACTGCATAAGGAACTGGTGAGCTGGGTGCGCAAGGAGATCGGCCCGATCGCCTCGCCGGATCACCTGCAGTGGGCCCCCGGCCTGCCCAAGACCCGCTCGGGCAAGATCATGCGCCGCATCCTGCGCAAGATCGCCGAGAACGCCCCGGACCAGCTGGGCGATACCTCGACCCTGGCTGATCCGTCGGTGGTGGATTCGCTGGTCAATGAGCGTCTGGCGCGCTGACACGCTGGGAATGGGGAATCGGGGAATAGGGAATCGGTAGAGCGGTTCCCTGGTTGGCGGACGTTAGATTGGGTATGGGGATTCGCAGAAGCGGGTTCCCTATCTCCCCAGCCTTCGCCGGCAGCTGCTGTCCTTCAACGCTGCCCCACTCAATTCGCTCCTCTGTTCTTTTATTCTCGTTTGCTGTCTGTGCCGTTCGTTGTCCTTGCTGTCCTTGCTGCTTGCTTGCCACTGCTGGTGTTGCTGTTGCCTTTGCGATTCCCGATCCCCACTCCCGATTCCCGGCTCCAAAATGACCACCCTGCTGATCGCTGATGACCATCCCCTGTTCCGTGAAGCCTTGCGCGGGGCGGTGCAACGCGTGATGCCGGGCGTGCAGTTGTTCGAGGCAGACACGGTGGATGCGTTGTACACGCTGGCCGATGCACAGCCGGATGCCGATCTGTTGCTGATGGATCTCAACATGCCGGGCGCGCAGGGGTTCAGTGCGTTGGTGCATATGCGCTCGCTGCATCCGCAGTTGCCGGTAGTGGTGGTGTCCGCACGCGAAGAACCCACCGTGATGCGGCGGGCGATCGACCATGGCGCATTCGGATTCATTCCCAAATCTGCAGATTCGGACACCATCGGTCGCGCATTGGCCACCGTGCTCGATGGCGAGCGCTGGATCCCGGCCGAAGCGCAAAACCTGCCACCCACCGACAGCGAAGAACGCGAGGTCGGCCAGCGTCTGCGCGATCTCACTCCGCAACAATTCCGCGTGCTGCAAATGCTGGGCGCCGGGCGCCTTAACAAGCAGATCGCCTACGATCTTGGCGTATCCGAAGCCACCATCAAGGCGCACGTCACCGCGATCCTGCGCAAGCTAGGCGTCACCAATCGCACCCAGGCCGTGCTGATGGCCGGCAAGCTCGCCATCGATGCCGACGGCATCGTGCTGCCGCCGCCGGAAGACGATTGACGCATGCCGCGCCCGCCGCCGGCTAAGCGTGTCATCAAATAGGGGGCGCTCGCTGCACGCGACAGACGATTGCCGCGATGGGTGTGGTCAGTAAGGCCGCATCGCGCGCGAGCGCGCTCCTACGTACCGGCCATGCGCGGCTGCAGCAATGAAGTGAACCTGTAGGAGCGTCCTCGGGCGCGACAGGCGTTATCAGCAACTCACGCATTGCCGCTATGCCATGCGCCTAATTCCCCGTTCGCGCTTTTCTCTACCGTCATCGTCTGGCGAGCTGCATGTTGGAAAGCGCTGACCGCAGCGCAATGACACCGACCTGCGCATGCGTGTGCACGATGGCGCCTTTCCTGAGAGGCAGTACGCGCACAGGTCTGCACGTCTGCGAGGACCCTGCCGTGAAATCTGCTCTGCCGCGCGCACGAAAGCACGTTCAAATCGCGCATCGGTACTAAGTTGGACTGCTTGAACTGGAAGGTCAGTGGGTCGATCTTTTTTAGAGCAGCTAACAAAACTACTGCGCAGCCGCCAGGCGGGCGCGGCCGGTGCTCGGAATCCTCATGTACCACTCGTACACTCCGGTTCCTGTGCGCCGCCCGCACCCGCCTGACGACTGCTCGCTACGTTTTGTTAGCCGCTCTTAGTTCGCCGTCCAAACACAGACTCAGGATGTCGCTGGGCGCCTGCTTGCGGATGGTCAGCTGGAAGTCCTTGATCGGGCCGTTCCAGTTCTTGCCGGTGGTGAGCACATAACGCAGGTTGGCCCACCCCAGACCGTACTTGCCTTCGCGGCGCTGCATGCTGGCTTTGCTGGCCGGTTCGATGCAGGTGTCTTTTGCGTAGGACTCCAGCAAATAGCTGCTGGCTGCGGGACGCCGGTTGACAAACTGGGCGTGTAGGTGTGGCGGATCTGCACGCTTCCTTTGGCAGGAAATGGCTGCTGCCAGACGAAGTACTCGTTGAGCGCGAAGCGCGGTTGCCCATCGCCATCGACCCAGCGCGCGGGCAGCGGCTTGCGTCCCTTCGGCGGCGTGGATGATTCGGTGAAGGCACAGACATCGTCCGGGGTTCAGCCGGTGGCGGCGAACGTCTTGGAGATATCGCTGCCGTCGTCCAGCAGCACCACCAGCTTGCGCGTGGTGGCGACCGGTTTGCCGTCGGCCCAGAGTTTGAAATCGGTCAGCGCATTGTGGTCGGCCATGCCGAAATACATCGGCGGCATCGGGAAGGCCACCGGCACGCTCAGGTCGCGCTCGCTGTGATTGGTGAACACGTAATCCACCTGCATGCATTCTTCGCTGAGCAGCAGCGCTTCGCGGTCCATGCTGATGTCGGGCTGATACAGCAGGCAGATGGTGCCGTTGTCGTCGCCGAAACTGCTGTCATTGGCCTGTGCGGCATTGCAGGCAAGCAGTGCCAGCACCCACAGCCGAACGGAAAACGCCATCGCGCGCGTTACATGATTCTTTAAAGGCCGGCACGCACCCACGTGCCGTGCTGCACAGCATGCCACGAGCGGGCACGGCTGGATGCTGGCCAGCAATCAGCGCTGCGTGGGCAGCGAGTGTGGCAATCACTCTCTGGCTTCTCTTTGTGTTTCTGTCGTGCTGACTTGATACCGCTGCGTGCATCTGCCGTGGATCAGCCTGCAGACGCCGTTGGTTTGAGCCGCGCTTGCGTTCGGCACTTCAATCAATTCGTGGATGCACAGACGCGCCGATGCCGCATTGCACGCTTGGCGCTTTACTGGATTGCGCAAACACCGATCCCAACGCAATGCATCAGTGACAAGCCCAAGTGCGCGGGCGTGATCGCATCCACAGCTGTATGCCGCGCGACATCGCAGTTGTCGATATCACCATTGACCATGCGTTGATGCTGGGCAAGGCTCGGGCACCCAGGACGCTGTTGGAGCTGGCATGGCACGACGTTTCCCTTGGCTCTGGATGGGCCTGCTGGTGACATGTGCATTGATTGCGGTGCTGGCGTGGCAGAACCGGCAGCTGCGCGTGCAGCAGCAATGGCTGCAGACGCGCATCAGCACACCGTATGAAGGCATGTACGTGCCGCGTATCGAAGTGACCGATGGCGATGGTCAGCGCCATGTGCTCGGCGCGCCGCAAGGGCCAGCGCAGGTGTTGTTCTTTTTCACCACCACCTGCCCGTACTGCCAGCGCTCGGCCCCAACCGTGCTGCGTGCGGCGCGGCAGCTGCAAGCCAACCTGCCGGGCCGGCCGCAGCTGCTAGGCGTGTGCCATTGCGACGCTGCGCAGGCTGCGCGCTATGCACATGTGCACGGTTTCGATTTTCCGGTGGTCACGTTGACCGATCGTCGCGCGCTGATGCTGTTTCGCGCGCGCAACGTGCCGCTACTGATGGCCATCGATGCAGAGGGGCGCGTGCGCCATTCCCATCTTGGCGTTTTCGATACCACGGAGCGGGTGCAGGAACTCGTCGCCGCCTTGCGCCACACGGACGCGCCAGCGGCTTTTGCAACGGTGAAGGAGTAATGCATGAAGAAGCGTTGGCTAACCTTACGCAGTGCGTTGATGGCGGCGACTTTTCTGGCAAGCACTGGATTCGGTGCCTTCCAGGTGATGGCGGTCGATAACGCACAGCCGAAAGTCGAATCATGTAGCGCGTGGGCCTGCAAAGCCGAGTGTCCGGAATTCGGCGGCGATCTGGGCCAGGGCAACGTCTGCTACTGCTGCGGTTAACTGTGATCGAAAGAGCGACTGCGTAGCTGCCAAACAGAAACGCTCCGTGCGTGGAATCGGCCTGTCGCACGCGTACACCCGGTTCTTCGCACTGTCCGTATTCCGCGGGCACTACGCGACGTATCGATGGTCGCTGTAAGGCCTGACGGCGAGGTCCCCCCGGGCCTCGCCGTTTAACGCTATCGCTGCGTGGCGCGACGCGCACGCACGCAAATGCGTAATCGCGCAAGTCGCGCAATCCCGCGTTGTTTTGTCGGGCGTTGTACACGCCGACTGGCAGGCTCAAACCGCCAGCGAACACGTCGTGACGCAATCCGGATACCCCTATGCGGGTGCGGGTCGGAGCACGCATCCACTGCCGGCCTTCATCCAAGGAGCATTCGATTCCACCCATTGATGATGGTTGGTAAGGTGCACGCGGATGCGCCGATGCGTTTTGGCCACACGTGCCATGACGTCTTCTTCATCCACGCGACCGAGGTCGGTGCAGCCGGCGATCTCCAGATCAAGCGGTACGCTCCATAGCCCGCGGCTTGCGTCGGCCACGATTACGAAGATCGACACGCCGTTGTCCGGATTGGCCCGATCACGCCGGCTGCGGAATTCGACAGAGCGATGCGTGTCTGTACAAAGGTCGGCAAGCCGGCACCGCCACAATGCTGCACTGCAGCGTGATCTGTTCATTGATGATTGCCATATTCATATGCGAACAGCCGGGCACCTGCTGGCTGGTGGATGTTGTGATGCTTAACCCCTGCTTTCCAGATTCCCAATACGCGTGCTGCGCTTCCGCCCTGCTTGCGGAGCGGCGCGCGTGAGGGGCGTGGTACGGCAGCGTCTCGGCAGCACCAACGTGCAGCTATCGGCGCTGGGCTTCGGCGCCGCGCCGATCGGCAACCTGTACACGGAAGTGGATGAGGCAGACGCACTGGCCGCGGTTGCAGGCGCGTTCGAGGCTGGCATCCGTCATTTCGATACTGCGCCCTACTACGGCTATGGACTGAGCGAAGCGCGCCTGGGCCGTGGCTTGGCTGGCGTCGCGCGCGCGGACTACACGCTGTCGACCAAGGTCGGCCGCTGCGTCTACGACGACACCCAGGCCGTTGTCGGCCGCGATGGTTTTGCCGTGGCCGGGCGGCGCGCCGAGTTCGATTACAGCGCCGACGGCGTGCGGCGTGCGTTCGCTTCCAGCCTGGAGCGCCTGGGCACCGACTACATCGACGTACTGCTGCTGCACGACATCGGTGCGCTGACCCACGGCGACAACCACGCTAACGTGCTGCGCCAGGCCTTGGAGGAGGCCTTGCCGGCGATGGTGGAGCTGAAGGCGGCCGGCGCGTGCGGGGCGATCGGGCTGGGCGTCAACGAGCAGGACGTGGCACTGGAGGTGTTGCCGCGTTTTCCGCTCGACTGCGTGATGCTGGCCGGCCGTTACACGCTGCTGGAACAGCACGGCGCGCGCGCTGCTGGAGCAGGCGCAGCAACGCAACGTGGCGATCCTGTCGGCCGGCCCGTACAGCTCCGGCCTGCTCAGCGACGCACGCGGCCCCGGCGCCACCTACAACTACGCCCCGGTCGATGCCACCACGCTGCAGCATGCGCAGCGGCTGTACGCGGCCTGCGCGGCGTTCGGGGTGGATATCGGTACGGCGGCCTTGCAGTTCCCGCTGGCGCATCCGGCGGTGACCACGGTGGTGGCCGGCATGCGTACCGTGGCCGAAGTGCAATCGGCGGCCACGCGGCTTGCGGCCGCGATTCCAGCCGAGCTGTGGCAACGCCTGCGCGACGATGGCCTGCTCGATGCGGACCTGCCCACGCCATGAGCCGGGTCGACGCGCATCTGCATTTCTGGCACCTGGCCCGTGGCGATTACCATTGGCTGACGCCCGAGCTGGCGCCGCTGTACCGCGACTTCGGCCCGGACGATGCCGACGCTGTGCTGGACGCTGCCGATGTCGAGCACGTGGTGGTGGTGCAGGCTGCCGCCACCGAAGCCGAGACCTGTTACCTGTTCGAGCTGGCCCGGGATGACGCGCGCATTGCTGGCGTGGTCGGTTGGGCGGACTTCGCCGCGCCCGATGCGGCTGCACGTATCGGCGCGCTGGTGCGTGCCGGCGGCGGCCTGCTCAAGGGCCTGCGCCCGATGGTGCAGGACATCGCCGACGTGCACTGGCTGGCCACTCCCGCGCTTGATGCCGCCTTCGATGCACTGCTGGCGCACGACTTGGCCTTCGACGCCTTGATCCGTGCCGCGCACGTACCGGCACTGCAGACGCGCTTGAAGCGCCATCCGGGCTTGCGCGTGGTGGTCGATCACGGCGGCAAGCCGCAGATTGCCGCCGGCGAATTTGTTGCCTGGGCCGCCGGCATGGCCGTTCTGGCGCAGCATCCCGATGTGCATTGCAAACTCTCCGGCCTGCTGACCGAAGCCGCGCGCGGCGCTGGCGTGGACGCGCTGGAGCCATATGTTGCGCATCTGTTCGCCCGCTTCGGCCCGCAGCGTTTGCTGTGGGGCAGCGACTGGCCAGTGCTGACATTGCGCGCCGATTACGCGCACTGGTTCGCGCTCGCACAGCAACTCGTCACCCGGCACGCCGCCGAGCACGCGGCAGCCATCTTCGGCGACAACGCACGCACGTTCTATCGTCTGCCACGGCCGGCGGCCCCCACCCACGGAACCTCATCGGTATGACTGTCTCGATCCCCACCACTCCCAACACCCGTCTGCAGGGCAAGCGTTGCCTGATCACCGCCGCCGGTGCCGGCATCGGCCGCGAAAGCGCGCTGGCCTGCGCGCGTGCCGGCGCACAGGTGATCGCCACCGACATCGACGCCGCTGCATTGCAAGCGCTGGCTGCCGAATCGGATGCGATCACTACGCAACTGCTCGACGTCACCGACGCTGCCGCGATTGCCGCAGTGATCCAGGCACACGGCCCGTTCGACGTGTTGTTCAACTGCGCCGGCTTCGTGCATCAGGGCAGCATTCTCGATTGCGAGGAACCGGCCTGGCGCCGCTCGTTCTCGATCAATGTCGATGCGATGTACTACACCTGCAAAGCGGTGTTGCCGGGCATGCTCGCGCGCGGCCGCGGCAGCATCATCAACATGTCTTCGGTTGCCTCCAGCATCAAGGGCGTGCCAAACCGCTTCGTGTACGGCGTGACCAAGGCCGCGGTGATCGGCCTGAGCAAGGCGATCGCCGCCGACTACGTGGCGCAGGGCGTGCGTTGCAACGCAATCTGCCCGGGCACCATCAAGACGCCGTCGCTGGGCGAGCGCGTCAAAGCCTTGGGCGGCGACGAACAAGCGGTATGGAAGAGCTTCACTGATCGCCAGCCGATGGGCCGCCTGGGCGACCCGCGCGAGATTGCGCAGTTGGTGGTGTACCTGGCTTCGGACGAATCGTCGTTCACCACCGGCCAGACCCACATCATCGATGGCGGCTGGTCCAACTGAGCACGGCAACGACGCACGCGGCCGCCCGCCACACACGTGGGCGCGGCGATTGCGTGATGCGATCTGCAGCGCGCGTCCGCTTCGATGTGAGCACAGTGTCCTTACCTACCCGATGCACGCGCGCTAGGTTTGCTAGCCGCTCCACTTCTCCTCTGCAAAGGAAGACCGCATGAAACTCGTACGCATTGGCGCCGAAGGCCATGAACGCCCTGGCCTGATCGACAGCGAAGGCCGCATCCGCGACCTCAGCGGTGTGATCGACGATGTGACCGGCGAGCACATCACCAACGCCGGCCTGGAAAAACTACGCGCACTGGACCTGACCACGCTGCCGTTGATCGAAGGCGAGGTACGCTACGGCGCAGCAGTCGGCCGTATCGGCAAATTCATCTGCGTGGGGTTGAACTACGCCGACCACGCCGCCGAATCGGGCATGGAAGTGCCCAAGATGCCGATTCTTTTCATGAAGGCCACCACTGCGGTGTGCGGCCCCAACGACACGGTGATCATCCCGCGCGGCTCGGTGAAGAGCGACTGGGAAGTGGAGCTGGGTGTGGTGATCGGCGATGTGGCGCGCGATGTGTCGGTGGACGAAGCGCTCAACCATGTGGCCGGCTACGCGGTGATCAACGATTTGTCCGAGCGCGAATTCCAGCTCGAACACGGCGGCCAGTGGGTCAAGGGCAAGAGCGCCGACACCTTCGGCCCGATCGGCCCGTGGCTGGTGACGCGCGACGAGATCGCCGACCCGCAGAACCTGTCGATGTGGCTGGAGGTCAACGGCCATCGCTACCAGAACGGCAGCACGCGCACGATGGTGTTCGGCGTGGCCGAACTGGTCAGCCACATCAGCCGCTACATGACGTTGATGCCGGGCGATGTGATCAGCACCGGTACCCCGCCGGGCGTGGGCCTGGGCCAGAAGCCGCCGGTGTACCTGAAGCCGGGCGATGTGATGGAACTGGAGATCGAAGGCCTGGGCCGTCAGCGTCAGCCGGTGGTGGCGCATCCGCGGGATGGGGGGTGAGGCAAACCTCACTTCGAAGGGGTGGGTGCGGCGAAGGCCCATGCAGTGCGAAGTGACACATCGCACAGTGCGGCTTAAATCTGCTCATGAAACCTGAGTGCTGCGTACAGATTGATCTGCAACAAGATGACCCTTGTTGCACTGACAAACTGGCCTGCATGACGCCACGCGGCCTAAGCCCCTCTTCCACCGGGGCGCCAAGGCGCGGCGTGCGCGCCATTGGCGCGCGTGCCTTGAAGCGCCCGTGCTGCTGGCGCGGGCCGGGGCGCGGAGCGGGGGTTGGGGCGAAGGTACGTCGCCACGTAGTCGCGCAACTCGACGTCATGACATTTGTTGTTTTGGTCTGACGTGTAGCCGCCTGTGCTAATGCGTCACAAACATGTTGCTTCTACCGAATTTGCTCCCGCGCTGAATGTCCAAACGGTGTAACGCTTCGATCGCAATACACAGTTGATCGTGCAGTCGATTCATTGGGCTGAGTTGCAAACGCATGAGTCACTGCAGCGCCTCAACACATCGGGCGCTACGCGGCCGCACCCTCACCCCTTTCCCGGTGGGAGAGGGCTCAAGTGCAGTTCCCGGATTTATTCATCGCTTCAGATTTCGTCATCGCTTGATTCCGGTCATTTTTCTTTCATCCGTCTTATTTCCCACTTTCCATCGCCAGGACTTTCATGAGCACCATCGTCGCCCTCGATACCCACGACGTCCGCTTCCCCACCTCGCGCGAGCTGGATGGGTCGGATGCGATGAATCCCGATCCCGATTACTCGGCGGCTTATGTCGTGCTGCGCACCGATGCGGCCGATGACCTGGCCGGTTACGGCCTGGTGTTCACCATCGGCCGCGGCAACGACGTGCAGACAGCTGCGGTGGCGGCACTGGCCGAGCATGTGGTCGGCCTGCGCGTGGAAGACGTCATCGCCGACCTCGGCGCGTTCGCGCGCCGGCTCACCAACGATTCGCAGCTGCGCTGGCTCGGCCCGGAAAAGGGCGTGATGCATATGGCCATCGGCGCGGTGATCAACGCCGCGTGGGACCTGGCCGCGCGCGCCGCAAAAAAGCCGCTGTGGCGCTTCATTGCCGAACTCACGCCCGAGCAGTTGGTCGACACCATCGACTTCCGCTACCTCACCGACGCACTCACCCGCGACGAAGCGCTAACCATCCTGCGCGATGCGCAACCGCAGCGCGCGCAACGTATCGCGCAGCTGCTCGAACAGGGCTACCCGGCCTACACCACTTCGCCCGGCTGGCTCGGTTACTCGGACGAGAAGCTGGTGCGGCTGGCGAAAGAAGCGGTGGCCGATGGCTTCCGCACCATCAAGCTCAAAGTTGGCGCCAATGTGCAGGACGACATCCGCCGTTGCCGCCTGGCCCGCGAAGCCATCGGTCCGGAGATTGCGATGGCGGTCGATGCCAATCAGCGCTGGGACGTGGGCCCGGCAATCGACTGGATGCGCCAGCTGGCCGAATTCAATATCGCCTGGATCGAAGAACCCACCAGCCCGGACGATGTGCTTGGCCACGCCGCCATCCGCCAGGGCATCACCCCGGTGCCGGTCTCCACCGGCGAGCACACCCAGAACCGCGTGGTGTTCAAGCAGCTGCTGCAGGCCGGCGCAGTGGATCTGATCCAAATCGACGCTGCACGCGTGGGCGGGGTCAACGAGAACCTCGCCATCTTGTTGCTGGCCGCAAAGTTCAACATCCGCGTGTTCCCGCACGCTGGCGGTGTTGGTCTGTGCGAGTTGGTGCAGCACCTGGCCATGGCCGACTTCGTGGCCATCACCGGCAAGATGGAAGACCGCGCCATCGAATTCGTCGACCACCTGCATCAACACTTCATGGACCCGGTGCGCATCCAGCACGGCCGCTATCTGGCACCGGAAGTGCCAGGTTTCTCTGCAGAAATGCATGCATCCTCGATTGCGGAATTCAGCTACCCCGCTGGACGCTTCTGGGTCGAAGACCTGGCAGCAGCGAAGGCATAATCCGGCGTCCTACACAGCGCACATCACATCCATTGTAGGAGCGGCTTCAGCCGCGACGGGCGTTCTCGATTGCCTGATCGCGCCTGAAGCCTTTTTTCTCGGGAATACCAGCGACCTTGAGCAGCGAATCGTTTTAGAACGGCTAATAAAACCTAGCGAGCGATCGTCCGGTGGCTGTGCACGGCGCAAAGCAACCGCAGGCCGCGCGTGTTTCATGTCGATTCCGAACATTGGCCATGCCCGCACCGCGGCTGCGCAGATGTCTTGTTAGCGGCTCCTGGTTAAAGCACGCGCGCACATCGGACTCAGAGCCTATCAGCGGCGAGCACGAAGACGCGGCACGTGGCATGGGACCCGAACGCCCCTGATAAATGTCTGCCGACACTGCGCACCTGGAGCGCACAATACGTAACGCTCGAGTGCGCAATCCACGCATCCACAACCCCAGGCAGAACAACCGCCGCTAGCGCTGCGCTTCAATCGCCTTACTCAGCGCAAAAATCCGTCCCGCCTCACGCCACTTCTCTCCTGGCGCACTGCCGGGCAGCGGCTTTTGAAACCGCCACATCAGCTCTTCCCATGCCTGGATGCGCGGGTCGGCCGCATCGCGCGCCGCTTTTGCGGTTGGTTCGTAGTTCTCGCTGACGTCCATCAGCATCACCAGCCGATCGCCGCTGCGAAAGATCTCCAGTTCCAGGATGCCGGTCTGCTGCAACGAGGCCACCACTTCCGGCCACACCTCGGTGGGCTGATGCCAGCGCTCGTATTCGGCAATCAGCGCCGCATCGTCGTGTAGATCCAGCACATAACAAAGACGCGGCATGCTCAGGCTCCTGCAATCACGCGCGCTGTGCGGCGTGCGCGCAACGCGAACAACAAAATCACAGCAAAGCAGGCGCCTGGCACCACCATCGCCCAGTGGATACCGGCCATATCGGACACCGCGCCCATCACCGCAGTGAGCAACGCGCCGCCAATGATCGACATCACCAACAAGGACGAGCCCAGCTTGCGGGCATCGTCATGCATGCCGTCTAGCCCCAACGCAAAAATGGTCGGGAACATCACCGACATAAATACGCTCGCCGCCACCAGCGCATACAACCCGGTCCAACCAGGCAGCGCGATGGCCACCGCACACAGGATCAGATTGATCACCGCAAACGTTGCCAGCAGCTTCGCAGGTCCCAGATAGCGCAACAGCGCGGTGCCGATGAAGCGGCCGGCCATGAACAGCACCAGCGAAATGGTCAAGTAAGTGGCCGCGGTTTTTTCCGGCGTGCCGGGTACGGCATCTTGCAGGTAGCGAATCAGATAACTCCAGATGCCGACCTGCGCGCCCACGTAAAAGAACTGCGCCACTACCGAAAACACGAACAACCGGTTACGCAGCAACTCGCTGAAGCGTGCGCGCTTGGGTGCCACGCCAGCGTCCGCATCCGGTGCGCCGGTGGGGAAGCGCACCAGCGCAATCAGGATCGCCCACAGCACCACCACCGCACCGATGACCAGGTATGGCATCTGCACCGCCGACGATTCGGTGGCGAAGAACGCCTCGCGCGCGGCTGGCGCCATCGCTGCAAGCTCGGCCGGGGTGTGCTCCACGCCGGAGAAGATGAAGTGCTGGCCGACCAGCACGCCGGTGATCGACCCCAGCGGGTTGAACGCCTGCGCCAGGTTCAAGCGCCGCGCTGCGCCATCGGCAGGACCGAGCACGGTGACCAGCGGGTTGGCAGTTGTTTCCAGGAAGGCCAGGCCGCTGGCGATGACGAACAACGCCAGCAGGAACAGCCAGTACGTGTGTACCTGCGCAGCCGGATAGAACAGGAGCGCGCCGCAGGCGTACAGCAGCAGGCCCAGCACCACCGCCGCCTTGTAGCTGTAGCGGCGCATGAACATCGCCGCCGGCATCGCGAACACGAAATAGCCCATGTAGAAGGCGCTCTGCACCAACCCGGCCTGTAGATCGGTCAGTTCGAAGGCCTTCTTGAACTGCTTGATCAAGATGTCGTTGAGGTTGTTGGCCATGCCCCATAAAAAGAACAGGCTGACGATCAACAACAGGGGAACCATGGCGGTACGCGCCAGGTTGCCGCGCGGTGACGCGGCAATGTCACTGTGATGCATGCGACCGTTCCCCTCCCAAGGCTGTGGCGCTTGCGTTGCAATCGAGCGAGCGTACTGCGCAGGCCAGCGCCATGCAAATATAAAATCTTTGTTTATATTTGCACTGACCCGCCCCACCTGACCCCGCGCCGCGTTGCCTGTACCCTGGCGCGCCGCACCTTGCCTGGACCTGCAAACGGATGAGCACCGAACCCGCCAAGTACCGCGCGCCGGCCCTGGACAAGGGCCTGGACATCCTGGAGCTGCTCGCCCGCCAGGCGCAGCCGATGAGCATGGGCGCGATCTCGCAGGGCATCGGCCGCTCGCGCGGGGAGATCTTCCGCATGCTGCAGGTGTTGGAAGAGCGTGGCTACCTCACCCGCGACGGCGAAGGCGATTACGTATTGACCAACCGTCTGTTCATGCTCGGCATGCAGCAGCCGCATGTGCAGAGCATCAGCGAAGCCGCGTTGCCGGTGATGCGGCGGTTGTCCGATGCGATCTACCAGCCGTGCCACCTGGTGGCGCCGTCCGGCGACCAGATCGTGGTGATTGCGCAGATGGATGTGCCCAGCGATCTGGGCCTGGTGGTACGCCCGGGGCATCGTCGCCCGTTGACGCATTCCAGCTCCGGGCTGGTGCTGTTCGCCTTCCAGCAGCCGGAGGTGCAGGCGCGCTGGCTGGACATGCTCGATGCCAGCGACGTGCCGTTCGAGCGCGCGCAGTTCCTGGCCGCCGCCGCACAGGCACGCCGCGATGGTTACGCCATGCAGCCCAGCGAAGCGGTAGTGGGCGTGGTCGATCTGACCGCACCAATCCTGCAACGCGGCAGCGCCAGCTACACGCTCACCGTGCCCTTCATCGAACGGCGCCCTGCCCTGGTAAGCCCGCAAGCGGCATTGCAGGCCCTGTGTGCGGCGACTGCCGAGATTTCCGGCGGGCTGCACTAGCCGCACGCAACCCAGCACCGCGCACTACCGGTACAGGGCATCGACGCGGCGCAAAGCGACGCGATGGCGCACCAGCGTGCACGCGACAGCGCAGCGCCGGCATGGACGCTGACGATGGACTCGGCCGACCTGGCACTCCTGCGCATGCCGGACTGGGCGCTCTATGACAGCCCCTGGGATTGGCAGGCCTTTTTGGCCAGCAGCTGCACAGGCCTTGCCGAGCGTCAGGTGCCTGCGTTGGTGATCGATCTGCGTGGCAACGAGGGCGGGCTGGATGTGGCAAGCGTGCTGCTTGGATATCTGGCCGCAGGCGAGGTCGCGGTGTCGCCGCTGCGCAAATTGGTGCGCTATCGCCGCTTGCCCGATGCGTTGGCGCCGTATGTGACCACCTGGGACCGCTCCTTCCGCGACTGGGGCGCGCGCGCTGTCGCCTATGACACGCGTTTCTACACGCTCGATTCCCCGCACCCTGCAGCGCAGCGCTACCTGCCACTGCACACGCCCCACTTCAACGGCCGGGTATTGGCGTTGATCAGCGCCGAGAACAGCTCGGCTACCTTCGACGTTGCACAGCAACTGCAGCGCAACGGCCTGGCCACGCTGGTCGGCCAGCCCACCGGCGGCAACCTGCGCGGCATCAACGGCAGTGCGTTTTTCTTTTTGCATCTTCCAAATTCGCAGATCGAAGTGGATCTACCGTTGGTCGCACAGCTTCCAACCAGCCCACAGCCAGGTCCCGGCGTGTTACCCGACGTGCCGGTAGACATCACCACGCAGGATCTGCAACACGGACGCGATGTGGAAATGAAGACGGTACGCGCCTTGCTGCGCGGCGATGGGACACCGCCGTGGACCACCATAAAGCGCCCGAATAGCCAAGGCTATAAAGATCAGACCGACCTTCGCGTGCAGTGCAAACGCACCGAACGCGGCAATGCGTTGGTACACTGCGCGCCCCTTGGGGAGTAGCCTGCTTTCGTCCATCGAAAGCGCCTGTATCAACATACTCGGCCAGTGCGCCGTGGTGCAGGCAGCCAGTTTCGGTTTGGCGAGACCAGCGGCATGCGTGCACGACGACGGTTGGCGCGGGCGCATGCCGTTGTGACCGTGCCCAACCCGAGAGTGTCGATGTCTCCTTTTTCCATCGTGTTGATCGGTTTTGCAATGTCCACCGACGCGTTTGCCGCAGCGATCGGCAAGGGCGCGGCAATGCGCAAACCACAGTGGCGCGATGCGCTGCGTGCCGGTTTGATTTTCGGCTGTATCGAAGCCATCACCCCGGTGATCGGCTGGCTGCTGGGCCGGGCCGCATCCAGTTATGTGTCTGCCTACGATCACTGGATTGCCTTCGTGCTGCTGGGTGCATTGGGCACGCATATGATGATCGCCGGCCTGCGCAATGGGCCGGACGACGACGCCGGTGCAGACGCCGAGACGCCGAAACGGCATGGATTGCTGGGCTTGGCCACCACCGGTTTTGCCACCAGCATCGATGCGATGGCGGTTGGCGTCAGCCTGGCGTTTCTCGATGTGCACATCGGCGTGGTAGCTGTCGTGGTGGGTCTGTGCACCTTCAGCATGGTCACTGCAGGCGTGATGCTGGGCCGCGCGCTCGGCAATCTGATCGGCAAGCGCGCCGAAATCTTGGGTGGATTGATTCTGGTGATCGTCGGCAGCGTGATTCTGTACGAACACCTGGGCGGGGCCGCGTAAGCATCATCTATCGTAGGAGCGCGCTGGCACGCGATGAAGCATTATCGGTAACGCTTCATCGCGCGCCAGCGCGCTCCTGCAATACATGGCCTTGCTCTACACGCGAGGTAAGCATTGCCATCTTCATGGGTTGCCGCATGCATCCCTGCATGTCGCAGTAATGCCAGCACAGTGCCCGTCAGCGTTTCTTCGCATCGTGATGCGCACTCAAAAATGCACGTAGCGATGCCGGCTTCACCGGCTTGGTCAGCAAGCGATAGTCGCGTTCGCGCGCGAGCTGCTTGAGTTCGTCACGGCCGTCGGCGGTAAGCAAGGCTCCGGCGATCGGTGCGGGTGCAGCGGCTTGCACGGCGTCGAGCGTATCCAGACCATCCATGCGGTCGTGGAGGTGGTAATCCACCAGCATCAGGTCCGGCTGTTCGCGCGCACGTTCCAGTGCCTGGTCCACGGTGCTGGCGGTGATCACTTCCACCTGCCAGCGGCCGAGCAGCGCGCGCATGCCATCGAGAATTTCGCGGTCGTTATCCACGCACAGCACGCGCAGGCCGGCCAGCGAATCCCCACTGGGCGATGCACGTGCAGCCGTCATCGGCAAGGGCGGTGGCACCGGAGCCGGCGCCACACGCGGCAACAGGATCGAGAACATGCTGCCGCGGCCGACCTGGCTGCGCGCGCTCAGGTCGTGGTCGAGCAGGCGCGAGATGCGTTGGCAAATCGACAGACCCAACCCCAGGCCCTGCTCGCCCCAATCGAAGGGCTGCTGATAGCGGCGGAATTCTTCGAAGATCTGCCGCATGTGGTGTTCGGGAATGCCCGGGCCGGTGTCCCACACCTGCAGCTCCACCTGCGGCCCGCGCCCGCGCATGCCCAGTACGATGCGGCCCTGGCGCGTGTAGCGCAGCGCATTGGCCAGGAAGTTCTGCATCACCCGGCGCAACAAGCGGCGGTCGCTGCGCACCCAGATCGGGCGCACATGGACCTGTAACTGAAGACCACGGCTGGCCGCCACCGGCGCGTATTGCGCAGCCAATTCATGCATCAGTGCGCTGGCGTCGAAATCTTCGACCGTGGGGCGTAATCCGCCGGCATCCAGACGCGAGACATCAAGCAGGCCATCAAGCAGTTCTTCGGCCGCACGTAGCGAGGCATCGACGCGCTCGGCCAGATGCCGCTGTTCTTGGTTGTTCTGATGACTCTCGCGCAAGGCCGAGGCGAACAAGCGCGCGGCATTGAGCGGCTGCAATACGTCGTGACTGATGGCAGCGAGAAAGCGTGTCTTGGATTGCTGCGCCAACTCGGCCTCGCGCGAGCGATCGGCCACGCGTTGCTCGAGATTTTCATTGGCATCCAGCAACGCACGTTCGGCGCGCTTGTAGTCGGTGATGTCGTTGTAGCTGGTGACGTAGCCACCGCCCGGCAGCGCCTGGCCGCGCATTTCGATCACCTTGCCGTCGCTGCGGGTACGCTCGAACACATGCGGCGAGCCGGCGCGCATATGCCGGATGCGGCGGTCGATCTGGTCTTCGATATCGCCCTCGCCCAGTTCGCCACGCTCGGCGTTGTAGCGGATCAGATCGGCGACCGGGCGGCCCACATACAACATGCCATCGGGATACCCGAACAGCTGCTGATAGCGCCGATTCCAGGCGGTCAGGCGCATGTCCGGGTCGACCACGCTGACCGCCGCGCTGATGTTCTCCAGCGTGGTGGACAGGATCTCGCGATTGAAGCGCAGTTCCTGGCCGGCTTCATCCAACACCGCCACCACTTCGCCCAGATCCATACCCGAACCACGCAACAGGCTGGTCAGCACCAGGCGTGCGGAGGCGGCGCCAATGGACGCGGCCAGCAGGCGTTCGGTGAATTGCACCCAGGCACGGTCGGCCACCACGGTGGGCTGCAGGTCGCGTTCCAGTAGCGCCGCTTGGTCGGCGAAGGCGCGATGCGCATGCCGCTCACCCACCACGCGCTCGGCCAGTGCCTGCAGATCGGCCACGCGCACATGCCCCGGCCAGTCGCCGGCCACTGCCGGGCGCTGCGCATACGGGTCCAGGAATGGCGCTGCACGCAGCCGCTCGTCCACGCCGGGACGCCAGCGCGCGGAGACCAGCATCATCGCGCCGACGTTGACCAACAACGACCAGAACGTGCCATGCGCAAGCGGGTCCCAGCCGCGCATGCCGAACAACTGCTGCGGTTGCAGCCAGGCGATACCGAACGGCCCATCTACCAGCCACTCCGGCTGCAGCCAACCGGCGCGCGTGGCCGCCGGCAACAACAGCGTGTAGATCCAGGTCATGAAGCCTAGCACCATGCCGGTCTCCACGCCCTTGCGGCTGGCCCCGCGCCAATACAGCCCGCCGATCACACCCGGCGCGAACTGCGCCACCGCGGCAAATGCCATCAACCCGTACGCGGCCAAGCTAGTGTCATTAGCGACGCTGCGGTGATAGCCGTAGGCAATCAGTGCCAGCAGCAGGATGGCGACACGACGAATCCACAACACCCGCGAGGCCACCGCCGCCCGCGCATCGGCGCTGCCACGGCGGCGCAGCAGCACCGGCATCACCAGGTCGTTGCTGACCATGGTGGCCAACGCGATGCTGGCCACGATCACCATGCCGGTGGCGGCCGAAAATCCGCCAACGTAGGCGACCAGTGCCAGCACCGTGTTGCCCTGGCTGAGCGGCAGTGCGAGCACCACTGCATCGTCCACCACTGCACTGCCCTTGCCGAACAGTGCGATGCCGGCCGAGGCGATCGGCATCACCATCGCCGAGATGATCACCAGATACGCGCCGAAAAACCAACGTGCGCGGCGGATGTCGCCCACGTCGCTGCATTCGACCACCGCCACATGGAATTGGCGCGGCAGGCAGATCACCGCCAGAAAACTCAGCAGCGTCTGCGAAATGAAGCCCACCGACGGCGTGTGTTCGAACAGCGTGCGCGCCGAATCGGCGATATGCAGTTGGTGGTCGCTCAACCACAGCCACGCGAACAAGCCAACCGACACGATAGCGACCAGCTTGATCACCGACTCCAGTGCGATTGCCAGCATCATGCCGCGGTGGTGTTCGGTGGCGTCCACCTGGCGGGTACCGAACAAGGTGGCGAACAAGGCCATCAGCAATGCCACATACAACGCCGGGTCGGCGAAGATGCCGCGCCCGGCGCTGCTATGCCCGGTCAACACCTCCAGGCTCATGGCCACCGCTTTGTACTGCAGCGCCAGGTACGGCACGATGCCGACCAGCGCAATCACCGCCACCAATGCGGCCAGCCGGCGCGAACGGCCATAGCGCGAGGAAATGAAATCGGCGATGGAGACAGTGTTTTCGGCACGGGCGATCAGCGCCAGACGCTCGATGATGCGCCAGCCGAACAGCAGCAATAACAGCGGGCCCAGATAGATCGGCAGGTAGCCGATGCCGTTGCGCACCGCCGAGCCCACTGCGCCGTAGAAGGTCCACGACGAGCAATACACCGCCAACGCCAGGCTATAGACCGCCGGCCGCAACCATGGCCGCTCCGGGTACAGCGGACGGCGGTCGCCCCACCACGCCACTCCGAACAGCAGGGCTGCGTAGCCAACGGAAACCAGCAGCAGGATCCAGCTCGAGACCAACATGTCCTCCTACACGGCGCAGCGCCAGGCCTGGAGTTTACGCAGTCGCGCACGTTGGCGTTGCGTGCGCCGCATCCGGCGCCGCGCAGCGGTCAGGCACATGGTTGCGACGGCGTTCGTGTCTCGCCCTGCCAGGCCGCTCACGGCGTTGGACGAGCGCGCTGGGGTCGCTTCGCTGGTCATCAGTCATCGCAGACACGCAACACACACCCGCGCCCACCGGATTGCCGGCATGTCGTTGGGCGGTTTCTCCCTGCCGGTGGGGTGACCCGAAGCCGTTCACACGCGCCAAGACAGCCAACACGCGCAGTGCAATCACAGCCGTCGGTGCTGCACGATCATGGCCGCAGCACACCGCAGCTGCTGAGCGATAGACGCCGCGCAACTATTGCAGCCGCGTCTGCCAGGACGCTTGATGTTAGCGCTATCACGACATACTGTCTGTCCACGTTGAATCGGACGAGGTGCCGAGACGTTTCTTGCGACGTCGGTTTGCATGGCACGGTTTGATTGCCACGCAACGCTGTCGTCCGCGCCATCCGCGTGATGCCAGTCATCGCTGCATTCCAAGCATGACAGTCAGCAACCGCAGTGCGCTTCGGTCACACGCGATGGAGCGCGGAGCAGCGAGCAGGCGTAACACATGTCACCGCGGTAAATCGGCCGCGCCCTTCTCGCACAACCGCAGTCGATACGTGCATCGCACCACATCCATCAGAACTCAGCACCGCATGCGTAGAGAGCCCATGTCCGTTCCAGCAAGAACACAGACCTCGTCAATTGCGCCGCTGCGCGCGCGCTCCCTACTGATCATCGCGATCGGCCTGTTCGCCGCCGGCGGTGCGTGGGCCTGTAACTCGCCGGTGTCGGTGTGCGAACGCGACAGTGCCGGCGCAGTTGCGCTGATCCGCTCGGAGGTGCCGGCCACGGTCGTGGTCGATGCATCGGCCGACCTCGCCGTGCGCTCGGTCGCCGATAATTTCGCGGCCGACCTGCAACGCGTCGCCGGCCGCAACAGTGGCGTGACCACCGACTTGGCTACCGTCCGCGGAACGGCCGTGATCGTTGGCACACTCGGCCAGAGCCCGTTCATCGATGCACTCATTGCCGGCGGGAAAATCGACAGGGGCGCTTTACTGCAGCGCTGGGAGGCGTACACCCAGATCGTCGTCGATCACCCCACGCCACAGATTGATCGCGCGCTTGTCATCGTCGGTGCCGACCGCCGTGGCGCGGTATTCGGCACCTATGATGTTTCAGAAAAGATCGGCGTGTCGCCCTGGTACTGGTTTGCCGACGTGGCAACAGCGCATCGCTCCAACCTGTTCATCACCCGCGGCAGCGTGTCGGATGCGCCGAAGGTGCGCTACCGCGGCTTCTTCATCAATGACGAAGATCCCGCCTTGAAGGGCTGGGCAACCAAGAAATTCGGCGGCGTCAATGCGAAGATGTATGCGTATGTCTTCGAGCTGGGGCTTCGCATGAAGGCCAATTATCTGTGGCCGGCGATGTGGGGCAAGGCGTTCAATGTCGATGATCCCGACAACATGGTGCTGGCCGATCAGATGGGCATCGTCATGGGCACCTCCCATCACGAGCCGATGATGCGCGCGCAGAAGGAATGGCATCTCAAGAGCATCCCCAACAGCGGCGGTGCCTGGGACTACACCAGCAATGCCGCCAATCTGCGCGCCTTCTGGAAGGGCGGTATTGCGCGGATGATGTCCAAAGGCGATGGTCAACGCTACGACAGCCTGGTGACCATTGGCATGCGCGGCGATGGCGACGAACCGATGGCCGAAAGCACGGCAAGCCATTTGCTGGAACAGGTCGTCGCAGACCAGCGCGCCATCATTGCCGAGGTGACGCAGGCACCGGCCACGCAGACGCCGCAGGTGTGGGCGCTCTACAAGGAAGTGCAGGACTACTACGACCACGGCATGCAGGTTCCCGACGATGTCACCCTGCTGTTTTCCGACGATAACTGGGGCCAGATTCGCCGTCTTCCGATCACTGACCTGCAACGCGCCGGCGGTTATGGCGTGTACTACCATTTCGATTATGTCGGTGTGCCGCGTAACTACAAATGGATCAATACCAACCAGATCGAAAAGATCTGGCAGCAGATGAATCTGGCCTATCAGCGTGGCGCACGGCAGCTCTGGGTGGTCAACGTCGGCGATATCAAGCCGATGGAATACCCACTGAGCTTTTTTTTGAGGATGGCCTGGAATCCGGAGGCGATGACGCCCGGTGCACTTGCGGCGTATCCGCAACAATGGGCACAGGCATCGTTCGGCACTCCGCATGCCGCGGGCATTGGCGCGTTGATGACTCGCTACAGCACGCTGGTTGCGCGTAGAAAGCCGGAATTGATCGACCAGGATACGTTCGCCCTCGGCGAGGGTGCACCGGCCAGGCTCGACGGCGGCGAGTTCGGCGCGATCGTCGCCGAATGGCAGGCGCTTGAACAGCGCATGCTTGGCGTCAAAACGAGCTTGCCGGCCGACCAGCACGATGCCTACTACCAGCTGATCGAATACCCGATCGCCGCAGTGGCCAATCTCTACCAGCTCTATTACGCGGCCGCGTGGAACAAGCGCCTTGCCGCACGCAACGATGCGCGTGCGAACTACTTCGCCGATATGGTCGAGACCACCTTTCAACGCGATCAGGCACTGACGCAGCGCTACCACACCATCAACGGTGGCAAATGGGACGGCATGATGAATCAGGTCCACATGAGTTATGTGACCTGGAATGACCCTACTCAGCAGTCGATGCCATTGATCAGCCGTGTGGGCGGCGACACGCCGCCCGACCGGATCGCCCGCTCCATCGCGTTCGCACCGCCTGCCGCGCAAACGCCAGGAGTGATCGCGATCGAGGCACCCATGTTCTCGCGGGTCACCGCCAACAAGGGCCTGCAGTGGACCACGATCCCCGCACTGGGACGCACGCAAGGCGCCGTGGTCGCACTGCCGCAGGGCAAGCCCGCCACCGCGGCCGAGGACCGTGTCGCTGTGGAGTACGACGTGGTCGTCACCACGCCGGGCACGGCGACGCTCGGCCTGTATCTTGCGCCGACGCTGGATACGTCCAATCGCGGGCCGCTCCGGCTCGGCGTATCCATCGACCATGGTCCGGTGACCACCGTCAGTTCGGACCTGCAGCCGACCGGCGGGGCGCAGAAGCTGCCCGCTGAAAAAGCCTGGGCAACCGCGGTGCAGAACAACGTGGTGTTCCTGTCGGCACAGATGGGCGTGCTGGCAAAGGGGCGGCACACGATCAAGGTCGTCAGGATCGACGACAACATCGTCCTGCAGAAGCTCGTGCTGAGCACCGTGCCGGTGCCTGCGTCCTATCTGGGACCGGCGCCGACACACTGACGCGAGGCTGGCTGGAGAGCGTCCAGGATGCTCTCCAGCCTTTTCGGGGTGACTATCGGTAACGTCGGGATGGATCTTGGCGTCCGCCGAGAGAGCCTCATCTCATCCCGGCAACCGCACCTCGACCCGATACACCTGCCCACTCACGATGTTGCGAATGCGCTGCTCCGGACAGGCCTCGCCATCCACCATCACTTCCATCGCAGTGCGGCCCGCCTCGCGCATCAGCGTGACGTTAAAGTCCGCACCACGGAACTGGCGCGTCGCACGCGCGTGCGGCCAGTGCGATGGCAGCTGCGGGCGAATCGCCAGCGCGTCGCCCTCGCCGACCAGCCCGAACAACCCTTCCAGCACGCAGCGATACACCCACGCCACCGTGCCGGTGTTGAACAACTGACTTGAGCGCCCGGCCGTGCGCGGATACTGATGCCACGCGCCGCGGTAGTAGTTCGGTAGCGACACCGGCAGATGGCCGCGTTGCAGCACATCCTTGCGGGTCGGCCCTGGCAGCAGCGCGCGCAGGATCTCCCAGGCGCGGTCGGCCTCGCCAATCTGGTACAGGCTGTACAAATAGAATGCCGCCGCGTGGTTGTAGACCGCACCGTTTTCCGCCGCGCCCGGCCACTTCTGTGTCAGCCGGCCCACGTCGTCGCGCATATGCGTGTACGCCGGCGCTAGCATCACGGGGCCATACGGGGTGTGCAGCTGCTCGCGCACTGCCTCCAGCAGTGCCGTACGTTGCTCTGCATTAGCGGTGCCGGCCAGCAGCGCGAAACTCTGCGGATTGAGATAGATGCGCCCCTCTACATCGTCGGCGATGCCGAAGCGCACGCCATCGTCGGTGATGCCGCGCGCATACCAGTTGCCGTCCCACAACTCGCGGTTGGCATCGGCGTTGATCGCTGCAACCGCCTCGCCGAATGTCTGCGCCTGCGCGCTGCGGCCCTGCGCGGTGCAAATCTCCGACCACAGGCGCACTGCATACGCGGTGGCGACCGTGAGCCAGCCGGACACCCCCTTGCCGCGCCAGCCGACCATATTCATCGGGTCGCACCAGTCGCCCTGCGCGATAAAACTCAAACCACGTGCATCGCGCGCATCCAGCAGCCATTGCATCGCTGCATCCAGGCGCTCGGCCACGCTCAGGCGCTGCCCGTCGTGGGTTTCCACGATCGCGTCCAGGATGCTGGCATCGCCGGTTTCGGCCAGATACGCGCTCAGGAAGATCGGCAACCACACGCAGTGGTCGGTATGCGGCACCTGGTTGATGTATTTCAGCTCGGCGCCTTCTACCAGCAGAATGCCGTCCGGCATCGCGCCACTGGGTTCCTGCTGCGACAAGGCATGCAGCACCGCCGCGCGCGCGGTGGCCGGCTGCAGATAGGCCATGCCCATATGGTCCTGCAGATAGTTGCGCGTCTGCGGATCGGTGGTCAGGCGATTGACGTCGCCGTGGTAGAACACCTGGCGCGGCAACCAGTGGTTGACCAGATTGTCCAGCGCCGCATCGGGTGTTGCGATCTGCACGCAGCCACGGCCGGCCTGCAGATAGTCCGCATACTCTCGTGCCGCTTGTGCAAAGCCGGCTTCCGACAAATAGCGCGCGCGCAGCGCGGCAATTTCGGCATCGTCCTTGGCCGGCCCGAATGCGAAGCGATACACGCTGGCGGCATCGGCGTCCAGCATCAGACGGTATTGCAACGCGGCGGCTGGCGTTTCGTAATGCGCATCGTGGTTGCCCAGCTGCTCGGCCTGCACCGCCGATGGCGCGTGCAAACCACCCTCGCCTTCGAATGCCGTCTGCTGCGCGTCCCAGGCCACCGGCGTCTGCTCGTGCAGCAGGAAGGTGCAGTCTTTGAAATCGCGCTGGCGGAAGTAATCGTCCACCTTTTGATACGGCGCCACGCTACGGCAGACGATGCCGCCCAGGGCCGGCTCATAACCGCCGGATTGATGCATCCACGACATGTAGCCAACCGGGAAGTACGCATACAGGCTCAGCCTGCGCGCGCGCCCGGAGACGTTGTGCACACGGCATTCCCACAGCTCCACCGCATCGTCGGTGGGCAGGGATACGCACAACTGCACCACGATGTCGTCGTGCCGCACACGCCAGCGCACATCGTGCTTGCCGGCAGAAAATTCGAACGCCTGCGGCTGCGCGCGCACCGGTTCGTGCGGCACCGAGTACACCGCGCCGGTGTCTTCATCCTTGAGATAGAAGAAGCGCCCGGGATGATGCGCGTAATACGGCTGCTCCGGCATCATGAAGTTGCGCGCTTCCAGCATCGGCGCGTGCGCGTATTTCGAGGGTTCCGGCTGCATGAACTGGCCGGTGGCATAGCCGCGGCAGGTCAGCTGCAGCATCATGCGACGGTTCCACAAGAAGCCGCCGGCATTGGGCATGGCGGTCGGGCTATAGAGCGCGTAACGCGCACCATCGGCGCTGGGCGCCATCAAGCTGGACAGCGCATCGGACGTAGCAATGGGGGTTGCAGACACGGTCAAGAGTGCTCCGGTTCGTCGCGCTTGCGCGCGGCCAGTTCGTGCTGGATGCGGCTCAACAAGCCATCGTCCAGTGGATAAAAACGCATGGTCCACGCAGCCAATAATGCGACCGCACCAGGAATCACCGTCAGCAGTAGCACGATGCCGGTCAACGACCCGGTGGACTGCGCAGTGTTGGCGACATACCCCATTGCGGCCAGCACCCAGGCGATGCCGGCAGAGGCCAGCGCGCCGCCGAGCTTTTGCGAGAACGTCGCAGCCGCAAACGTCATCGCCGTGGCACGGCGGCCGGTGCGCCATTCTGTGTAGTCCGCGCTATCGGCATACATCGAAAACGCCAATGGCGACTTCGGACCCAGCGCCAGGCCGATCAGTATGTTCAAGGCGAACACGGCCCATACCGCATCGGCAGGCACAAAGAACATTGCACAGCTCAATAAGCCAACGAGCACCATCAGCCCGCACATCAGCTGGCGCTTGTCCCAGCGCCGCGTCAGCATCGGCGTGATTGCCGCACCCACGCCCAAAGCCACCGAATAGCTGCCTAAAAACAAGCCCACCAGATCCGGGCGTTGCACGTAGTACTTGAGGTAGTACACGCCAGCACCGCCGCGCATGGTGATCGTGATCATGATGATCAACGACAGGACGAACAGCACGCACCACGGCTTGTTCTGCAACAGATCGGCGATGTCACGCCGGATCGGTGTGCGTTGTTGCGGCGGCGGTTGCACGCGCTCGCGCGTGGTCAGCGCCACGGTGACGAACAACAGCATCGCCACCGCGCCGTACAGCAACATCGTGCGCTGCCATCCCAGTGCATCGTTGCCTGCGCCGAACCAGCGCACCAAGTCCATCGTGAAGTAATTGACCAAGGTGGTGCCTGCAAACGCACCGATGAAACGCAGGCTGATCAGGCCGGTGCGCTGCTGGCTGTCGGCGGTGATCACGCCCGACAACGCCGAGTACGGAATGCTCACCACCGTGTACGCCAGCATCATCATCAGGAAGGTGATCGTGGCCCACCACATGCGCCCGTGTTGATCCAGATCCGGCGTGGTGTAGGCGAGCACACCGGTGGCTGCCATCGGCAACGCGCCCCACAACAGATACGGGCGGAACTTGCCGAGCCGGCTACGCGTGCGGTCGGCCAGTGCGCCCATCGCCGGGTCGGCGATCGCATCGGCGATCTTGGTCAACAGGATCATCGTACCGACGGCAGCAGCAGGCAGGTGCATGGTGTCGGTGTAGAAAATCAGCAAGAACGCAGAGATGTTGGCCCAATACAGATTCAGACCCAGATCGCCGGCGCCATAGCCCAGCTTTTCGCGCCAGCGCAGGCGCGCCGATGCAGGAGACGTTACGGGCGATGACGTCATCGACACACCTTGAAATGCGTTGTACCCGGCCGAGCACGCCGTTACGCTGGGTGCTCGCGCACCTGGCGAGGAGCGCCGACGCTACACCACGCGTCGGCTGCCGCCAATGTGAAATCCACTCGAATGCCGAATCGATCCAGAGATATAACCCGCCGTGATGGACACCGCCACACACGCCACGCCCGCGTCCGCTTCGCCGCTTGCCATCGTGGTGATGGGCGTGTCGGGCAGCGGCAAGACCACCATTGCGCAGGCACTTGCAGCGCATTACGGCTTTCGTTTTCTGGATGCCGACGACTATCACAGCGTGGCAGCACGCGCGCAGATGGCGGCCGGCCAACCGCTCACCGACGCGATGCGTCTGCCATGGGTGGAGCTGCTATCGGCGACGCTGCGCGATTGCGTACAGGCCGGCGAATCGGTGGTGCTGGCCTTCTCCGGTTTGCGCAGCGCGCATCGCCAATTACTGCGCAATAGCGGGGTGCCGATGCGCTTCGTATTCCTGCACGCAGCCCCGCAGGTGATCGCCGCCCGCTTAAGCACCCGCGCTGGCCACTTCATGCCACCCACGTTGCTCGACAGCCAGCTCCAGACGCTGGAGCTGCCGCTGGACGAAGCGGACGTGGTGTCGGTGGACGTGGATGCCAGCGTTCCTGCCGTGGTGCAGGATGCGATCGCCCAACTGGCAGCAATCGATCCCGCTGCAGTGCAGCATGCTTCACGCGCGTCGGAGCGCTTGTAAGTCGGTGCAGATGACTTGCATGAAGCGTGAGGTGATTTCCGCTTAGTGCAGTTGCTTGCGTGCGCGTCGTGCGTCGTGCGTCGTGCGTCGTGCGTCGTGCGTCGTGCGTCGTGCGTCGTGCGTCGTGCGTCGTGCGTCGTGCGTCGTGCGTCGTGCGTCGTGCGTCGTGCGTCGTGCGTCGTGCGTCATGATGCTGCCGCTGCTGTGTCGCGATGGGCAATACGTCAGATCAATAACGCCTTTGCGCTTCATTACCGCAATGCGCGCAGACAGGCACACGCTGCAACGCCGCCTGGTGCGCTTGCTGTCGCGCTGGCTTCGTCGCAGCCAATGCGCGTGCAACCGCATTCCGCGCGCAGCGACTGCGCCGCCAGAAGCTCCTCCCTTCTCCCCTCGGGAGAAGGTGCCCCAAAGGGGCGGATGAGGGTACGGGCCACGCATGCGTGCACACGCCACACCATGAGCACCACGCCGCACCGCACCGCACCGCACAATCACCCGCAAGGTGCTGCGCGTATCAACTCGATGTCCACATCACGCACCAGACTCTTGTCGCGCCCTCTTCTATCGCACCCTCAATCGCAGCAAAAACCCACCACACAAGGTTGCGCGAAATTTCCTGGTTACTTCTTGCAAACCGCTGTCATCCGCACACATTCAACGAGGCCGCATCAATCATTTTTTCTATCGCGATCGCGCAAGATAGTGATGAACCATCACGATTGGTGCGAATAACGAACCGATTGAACGCAAATTTTTCAAGCTGGTCGTACCAGATGCAAACGGACCCGACCGATTTCTGAATGCAGCGCGGCGTAGGTGTTGCGCGGTCACGTTAGTCGTCCATCGTTCGGTCAGCAGATCCGGGGGGATCCAACGCTTCCTTCTATCTAGGACATGCCGTGATGACCAATCCAAACGCCGTTTGCGGTTCAGCAGTGTGACGCTCGTTCCTTGCCTGCTCTTCAGTGCAGTGGCTTTCGCCCAGTCTGGTGCCACCACCGCGCAAGAGCCGGTATCGTCCCTGGATACCCAGGCATTCGCACGCTCCGGCGAGGTCTGGCGCAGCTTCGGTCAAGACTTGCCCTTCGCCAGCCCCAGCAACTGGACCACCGCCGGTGGCGGCTACTTGAACTCGCGATTCGCACCAGGCGACTGGAAGATCAATCGCACCACCGCCAAGACCCTCAAGCCGGCGTGGACGCTGACCACCACCGGCGATATCTCGGCCACGCCCAGCGTCGAAGGCGGCACCCTGTATGTGCCTGACTGGGGCGGCACGCTGTATAGCGTGGACACGCAAACCGGCAAGCCGAACTGGCAAGCCAAGCTGTCCGATTACACCGGCAACGCCAACTCGGTGACACGCAATACGCCGGCCATCAGCGCCAAGAGCATCATCGTTGGCGACCAGGTCGCCGGCACCTTGCTGGCGCTGGACAAGAAGACCGGCAAGCTGCTGTGGAAGACCAAGGTAGAAGCCAACCCGCAGGCGCGCATCACCTCCTCGCCGGTCATCTACGGCAACCGCATCTACGTCGGCGTGTCGTCCGGAGACTGGGGCAACCTGGCGGTCAACCACAGCTTCAGCTTCCGCGGCAGTGTGGTGGCGGTGGATCTGAACACCGGCAAGAAGGTGTGGCAGTTCTACAACGTGCCCGAGGGCTACACCGGCGCGTCGGTGTGGGGCCAAGTGGCCATCGACCCGATCAGCCGTCGCCTGTATTTCGGCACCGGCAACAACTACAACATTCCGCAAGGGGTGGGTAACTGCATTTCCAACGCGCGCTCTTATCGCGGCAGCGAACTCACCGTGCAGGATGAGCTCAACTGCATGGCACCGGACAATTACGTCGACTCGGTGATTTCGTTGAATCTGGATACCGGCACGCTGGTCTGGGCCAACCGTGCACAGGGCTACGACGCGTGGAATCTGTCCTGCGTCATGGCGCCGACCAACAGTCTGTGCCCCAACACGCAGGCAACCAACCTGACCGGCCCGGATTACGACTTTGGCGGTGCTGGCGTGCAACTGTTTGCCGTGCCGCGCAACGGCAAGTTGCAGCAGTTGGTCCGTGCCGGTCAGAAGAGCGGCATCTACTGGGCCTTCGACGCCAAGACCGGCGCCAAGGTGTGGTCGACCCAGGTCGGCCCCGGCGGCACCACCGGCGGGGTGGAATGGGGTACCGCGTTCGACCCGTACAAGTCGCAGGTCTACGTGGCCATCAACAACAACTCCAACGCCACCTATACGTTGGGGCCGGCGAACGTCCAGACCCATAACGGCGGTTCGTGGGCCGCGCTGGACGCAGCAACCGGCAAGATCAAGTGGCAAGTCAAGGTGCCCGGCATCAACCCGGTGAATCCGACCGTGCCGGCGGGCGGCCAGGGCTCGCTGACGGTCTCGCCGAACCTGCTGTATGCCGGCTCGATGGCGGGCAATATGGTGGCACTGGACGCTGACACCGGCGCCACCGTGTGGAACTACAACGCCAGCGGCTCGGTGATCAGTTCTCCGGCCATCGCAAACGGCGCGCTGTACTGGGGCGCCGGCTACGGCCGCTTCAACTTCGGCACAGCCGGCCACCGGCAACCAGCTGACCAAGTTCGTGCCCGATAACGCGGCAGCCAAGTAAGCGGAATCTGCAGGGCGGTGTTACGCCGTCTTGGCAGTACCACGACACCGCCGCCTTTCGGGCGGCGGTGTCTTTTCAGCGTTCGTTGTTGGGCTATGCGTCGTTGCAGCGCTACACGAGCGAAGCGCCAATGCAGTGCCATGCCGTCTACAGCGATCAAGCTACATCTGCGCGTTAAATACAAATAGCGGCTACTAAAACTTCGGGCGGTCGTCAGTTGGGTGCGGACGGCGCGCAGCAACCGCAGCGCACAACTGGTGCACGCCGCACCGAGCAACGGCCGCACCCGCTTAGTGGTTGCGTGCTCGTGTTGTTCGCTGCTCCAAGCTCGCAGCTACAGCCGCGTGACCTGGCATAGGCGAATTTGCCCTGCTTCCAATCCATGCGCCTCGGCCGCACGTCGGCGCAGCGCGCACACCACACCGGCTGCATCCAGCTCGCCATCGGCTGGCACGTCCACGCTATGCGCCAGCTGTCCCCACAGCACCGGCCGACCGTCGCAATAGCCTTCGTAATCGGCGAAGTAATGCAGCTGGCGCCGCTCAGGTCCCGACGTGGACATCGCCCTGGATCTCCGTGCAGCCCAGATGTTCCAGCGCAATCTCCAGCCCTAGCAGATAGCTCTGCGCGCAGTAGCCACGCACCGTGGCGATGCAGTGCCCCAGACCATGCGGCAGGCAGCGTTCCGGGCGGTCCACGCTATCGTCATGCGTTTCGACATACGGATAAGGCAAATCGCTCAGCACGCGATGCAACCGCGCGCTGTCCACGCAACTGCCCGGATCGATCAGCGCGATCTCCATCCGCGCCTGACCGGCCACACGTAGCGCATCCAACAGTTCCTGCTCCGAGCCACAGGCACGCAATGCCACCGTCTTGCCCGCATCCCCGGCACAGGCCACCAATTGACGGATGACAGCGCGAGGCAACGGCTGCGGCCCGCGCACCAGCGGCATCGCCGCCTCCGGCCCACGCATGATCATGATCGACATGGCGTCCTCCTCAGGCAGCAACGCGCAACGGCGCGCGCATCAACGGCAGACACCGCGCGGCAATGCCGAGCGACATCGCATACGCACGCGGCGCATCGTGCGGCGTGATCACTACCGCCAACGGCGCATGCTGCGGATGCAGCCACGGCTCCAGCTCCTGATCGGCATCGGTATGCAGTTCGATATACGGCGTAGGCAACGCATCCACCGCTGCCCCCAAGGCCCGCGCGCAGCGACGTTCGGACAAGGGCAGATCGCCCGAATCCAGCAACACCAGCTCCACCTCGGCATCGCCACCGGCCGCATGCAGCTCGGCAATCAAGCTGTCCACATCGGCACACGCCAACGTGCGCAACGCACGCCCGGCACACTCAGGCAACTGCATCGGCAGCAACGGCGCCGGATCGGTCTGAGGACCTCGCAAAATCAGGATACACATCGTGTTCGGCTCAACGCACCACAGTGCGGGAGTGCCAAGGTAGATCCTGCATGCGTAAAGGCGCTATTCGCGCAATACGGATCAGGCATAAAAACGTTGTATCTGCAGGCCAAATTTATCCAACTCCTGGACCCGGCCTCACCGCAACGTGGAGACGCCGCTCGTATGTTCATCGGCGCTGCAAGGTTGATCGTCAGGCCGACCAGAGGTCATCGGATTTCAACAGCTTACATAGCGGCCTGGGCCGCCCCGTCATCGGTTCCCATGCGTTGGCCGGTGGACTTTATGCATCGCTCTCAATATGGGCCAACGTCAAACTCAATGCTTGTAAAAACTGTGATACGAAAGCAAACCGGTTATTACAAATCGCTTGATCAGCCAAAGCGAGTGAGACAATCGACAAGTTCAGGTCTACTACCCGAAGCAGCTCGTCGAGGCTGGCCTGTAACCTTCCACGGATAGCGCGGAAAAAGTCCTGCGGCCATGGGCTGGCCGAGATATCTAATTATATCGATAGAGCCGAAGTCATCCATTTAAAATCGTGCTGGCGCATACTGGGCGAAGTCGAACCGCCACGCTGAATCGGTTCAATTGGATCAGTAGCCGTCGCTTACTGGGACCAATCGGAAATATCATTGTCCGAGACTAATGCCAACTGCGCTGCTCACTTAGCTTTGTCGATCATCTTGGCGCAACTCGCGTCAGAGCTCCTCCAGGAAACCCGGCGCAGTCCGGAAGCCCACCCCGGGTCAACGCTTGTTTTGCTGCCTAATGACATTGCGCATATATTCGCTCCAGTCCGAACACAGGGCTTGAATTTCCTTATCCTGAGCAATGGACTCATAACGTCCTGCCATACGCAAAGCCGCTCTCGGGTGAGTTGATAGCACTGCCCCGGAGTCATTGCTCAACTCGATCAAGAGGCATGACTCCGCCCCTTCAGCAATTCTTTCGCTGCGTTCTGTATCCTTCGGTGTCTGCCCAAGAACTGAGAGGGTTGCGTGTGTGGATTCATGCATGGCCACCATCAGTGCCACCCAGAGGGAGTCTTCGGCATTGGATGGAGTACATGAAACCAAATAGTCCAGATGGAACGCTTTACCGAACTTGGCCGACAGTGCGTAACGTTGGACGGGCTTCACCGTTTTCACTAGCGTCAAAGTTGTTTCGCCCCGAGCAGGCCAGCCACCGATCCGAGCAAAGAGCTTGTCGAGGGCCCTTGTCGCATTTCCCTCAGCTACATTGGAGGGCGCACAGCCATCGGCTCCTCTCACATGAAGCCGGAATAATGATGGTGTGGCATAGTCGTATCTGAAGAAATCACGGGGCGCAGCAGACATGCTGTCTCCCAACGGGAGATATGTCCCTGATATTGACCACGTCACTCCTGGCCATCGCACGATTGCTGTATTGAAGGCGCTTTCGATCTCGTAGCCATCGCCTTCCAACTCAACAACTTTGTTGAAGGCCATCTTGGGAGCGCGCACCGCAACAGTACAGCCTGCCAGACATACCGCAATGATGATTGAAAATACGATGACAGCCAGCTTATTTATCGCCATTACCAGTCTCCAATAACGAAAGTTGCCGCCTGAGCGGCAACTTTCATTGGTCTCACATACTGGTACACGCCACCCTGGTCCTGAACCGTGACCAGCATTCAGCTGGTACTGTAATGCTGCTTGATGCACGCTTTTCTCCTTGATACATAACTGCTGAAGAAATAACGTGATCAGCCCCATCCACAGGGATGTTCCCATAATTTATCTTTGTATTCACCCCAACTGCAGATGGGTAGGAATTTAGCCACGACTGAACAGTTTCGGGATTCTGTAAAACGAGCTTTGTACCAGATTTTACCCATGGAAATGTAGACGATGCAAGAAGATTTCCAGCGTCATCTGAGAGCGTAATGGCAACATTTCCAATTGAATTCAAATTGAAATCCGTCCCGGCCGTTTCAATATAAATATCAGTAGCGCTGATAGCTGCACTTACCAAGCCCATATTTTTCAGGACAGATGATCTTCCGCCACCGCTAATTGTTATCTCACCCTCCGCGGGCTGCCCAACTTTCTTGCGAATAGTAGCCGACCATTGGCAACCTGTAAGCATAAGAATAACAGCCGCCGCATTGGCGACAAGAACGATTTTGCGCTTTTGCATTCTAAAATCCTTTTAATGACTAGTTTAGTTGACAATCACCAATTGGCTTACAATCTACAAACAGCTTTAGCCGAGACACGCAAAAATCATACAACCGTCTTTTATAATTCCAAAAAATAGACCATGACGCTTAGAACCCGTACACAAATAAAGAAATTCGCATTCTATTTCTTATGAAATGTGGAGTTGATCCTAATCCTTAGATTTATTGGAATTAAAGAACGAAGCCTCGCAACACTTGTTCTATAGATTGGTAAGTCCCTTGGCAACCCGCGCCCCTGTAACTCCTAGTTACCATGAAGCCAACAGACACGCAAGATTATTTTCAAAATCTGACGGAGTTTTTGGCTCGCCTGAACGCTGGAAACTATGCCCTTTAAACTATATTAGTTATTTAAAAATCACATTCTTCCCATAACGACCGTATTTCCAGTCCATTTAGTCTCGTCGTCTGTTAGCGATCGTCCAGAAGCATCAGCCAAATAGTTACCCCGAATCTTCGCAAGTCCAAACTTGGCGCGAAATTTAGTGAGTTCTTTGCATCCCTACGCCAATCCTCAGGAAGGACGAGACGCTACTTCTCCCGCCGCCAATTCACCGACCCCTTGGTCTCGACGGTGCTGGATTCGGCTTCAATATCGAAGCCGCGGCTGAGCAGGTATTTGAGCGTCAGGACCGAGCCGCCGCCGATCATCGACACGCCGTAGCCGACGTAAAGTTTGGGCGAGAGATATTTGCCGAAACCGACCACCGAGCCCAGCGTGCTGGATTGACTGACGCCGGCTTCGTCCAGGCCGAGCTTGGCGCCGATCTGCGAGGCGATCAGGCTGCTGCCTGCCGACAGTGCCGCCGAGGCGGCGCTGACCTGTTGGGTTTCGTCGCTACTGGCCGTGGACAGGCCGCGGCCGAGGACCAGGTACGACAGCGCTTCGGATTGCGACATCGCCGGTTCCGACCATACACCGGCGCGCGGCGATTCGGCGCGGCCGCTGACGTCGATGCCGGCGGTGACATCGCCGATCTTGCGTTCGGCGCGCAGGCTCACGCGCGGGTCGGACACAATATTGTTGTTCCAGGTCAGCTGGCCGCGACTGATGGTCAAATCCTGGCCATAGGCCTTGTAGCGGCCACGCACATCCAGCCCGCCGTTGGCGGTCATTTCGCGGCCCGGGCGTGCGCGAATCTGCATCTGCCCGCTCAGCCCGCCCTTGAGACCGAAGCCGGTCATGTTGACCTTGTCGCCGAGCACAATGGCCAGGTCCATATCCAGTGGCGATGCCGGGGTTTGTTCCGGATCTACAGGGTCCAGCACCACCACGTCTTCAGACACCGAGGTGCCGCGGTCCAGGCGTTCCAGGTCGATGTCCGCTTCGGGCACGGTGACCTTGCCACGCAGATGCATGGTGTTATCGGTAATGCCGAACTGCATATCTGGGTTGGCGATGATGCGCAGCTCGCTGGTGTTGTAGGCCAGCACGTTGTCGCCGCGGATATTGAGCAGCAGCGGCGTGCCGGTACCGAACCACGACAACCCGCCATCGACGGTGAGCGTGCCGGGACCGGACTTGGCCGACGCGGTGATCTTGGCCGAGCCATCCGGCAAGGCATCGAAGCGGCCCTTGCCTTCGCTCAGCGTCAAACCCATCGACGGATATTCGGCGGTAAAGTTACTCAAGGTGGCATCGCCGCCCAGCAGCGGTTTGTCGCGGGTACCGCGCAAGCTCACGTGGCCTTCGACCAGCCCCTTGGGCTGCACCACATCGGCAATCACCAATTCGAGCCAGTACAGCCGCGACATATTGAGATACAGCTCGCCGTTGAGCGGTGCGTACGCATCCCAGCCGGTGTTGAACTTGGCATCGACAAAGCCGGCACCCTGGAAGCCGATACCGAGCTTGCCCTGGATCTGCTGCGGGGTGAAATCGGCCTGCATGCTGAACTGGTCGTAGCGCAGCAACTCGCCGCGATTGGGATTACCGGCCACTGCCGCGTAGCGGGTTTCGCCCAGACGAATGCCGCCCTCGGGCGAGGCGATGCGCAGGCTGCCTTCCCAGGCGTTGCCGCGTGGTTTGAAGCTGCCGTCCAACGAGAGTTCGCCACGCAGATAAATTTGCCGGCCTTCCTGCTTGGGCAGCCACGGCTGCACCAGCGACAGCGGCAGTGCATCCCCGTGCACCACCATGCCCTCGCGCGGCCAGTTGGCGCTGGCGCAGAGTGCGCCACCGGTGGCTGCGCCCAGGCAGGTGTCCGACAAGGTGAAGGCCGCGCCGTCGGTGCTGAACTGCGCCGGCTGACGCAACGCCCAGGCATCGCCCTTGGAAGGCGCAATCCGCAAGGTGGCGACCTGGCCCTGCCAGCGCTCGCCGTTGCGCCGTACATCGCCCTGCAAGGCAACGCTGGCCATGCTGTTGCCGATGTCGGCATCCAGCCGCAAGGCTTCCACCGCGCCGCGCGCCTGCACGCGCACGCTGTCCAGCACCGCGCCGGCTTCGATGGCGGTGCCTTGCAACGCCAGTTGCCCATCGCTGCCGCGCCACGGCAGCCGGCCACGCAGGCTGATGCTCTGCGCGCCATAGGTGTTCCAGCGCAGGCCATTGCCGGTGATGTCGGCGGTGATGTCGGGTGCGTCGCGCTTGCCGCTGACCTGCAGTTGCCCACGTAGTACGCCGGTGGCGCCAGGCAGCACATCGTCCAGTTGCAACGGCTGCAGCTGCGCGGCGATATCGAGTTGGTCGCCCACCTTGCCCTTGGCGTTGATGCGGCTATTGCCCAGCGCCAGTTGCAGTTCGCCTTCGGCCTGTTCGCCGCGCAACGCGAATTTGCCATTGGCCGACAGCGCGCGTTGACGCAGCTGCCCGGTCAGGCTGGGGATGTCTGCGGTGGCTTCGAAGCCTGGCGAGACGCCGCCCGCAGGTGCCGGCAATTGGCGGCCCTTGGACGCGATCTTGCCGGACAGATTGCCGTTCCAGCCCGGCACGAAATAGCCCGGGTCGAACTTGGCCAACTGCGCGTTGACATCCCATTGCAGCTCCGGCGCCCAGGCCACTTCGCCGGTGAGATCCAGCGCGCCGCCCGGCGTTTTCGCCTGCACCTGCTTGAGTTGCGCACGTTGGTCATTGCCGCGGCTGTCGAACACCAGTTCGGCCTGCTGACCATCGCGCTCGACCGTGGCGCGGCCAATCGCGGCCCATGCCTTCAAGGTGCCGGCCACGCCCAAACGTGCGTCCTTCAACTCCACCGGCACCAGCGGCGCCTGGGGTGTGGCGGGGTCCGCCGCCGGAGTGAAACGTAGGCCGCTGGCATTGACCGCAAACCGGAAACTCGGATTCTGGGTATCGCGCAAATCGGCGGTGCCACGCAATTGCGTGCGGCCTTCGAAGGTGTCGATCACCAACGGTTCGACTGTGAGTACCTGGTCGGCCAGGGCGATATGCGACGGCTGCAGCGTGGCGTTCAACTCACCCTGCTTGACGCTGCCGTGCAGATCGGCGTTGCCGCCCTTGCCGGAGGCCTGCAGGTTCAGGGCGATCGGCGTGGCCGGCGGATTGGGTTGCCCCTGAGCTGCCGGAATCAGCAGCGAGGTATCCAGCGCCTCGGTCACGGCCTTGAACGCCCAGGTCGGATCATCGCGACCGGTAAACACCAGGCTGGCCTGCAGCGGTGCGGGCGCGCGGCCGGCAATGGCCACTTCCATCTTGTCCAGATCACCGCGTGCCACCAGCCCGAGGCTGGCCGGGGTCCGCCCGCGTGCGGCCGGTAGCACCGCAGTGGCGGTGAGGTCGGCGCGGTAGTCGGCGTTGGGCACGTAATCGCCGTGCAGGCGGAAGTCGCCCATGTCGGTGTCGATGACCAGATCGCGCATGCGCAGCTCGCCGGTGGCGACATCGATCCCGCCCTGCACCTTGTGTAGCACGATCATCGGCTGCTGCAGCTGAGTGACGCGCAGGTTCTGCACATCGATCTTGTCGGCCTGGATGGCCAGCGGCACGTTGATTTGCGGTAGCGACTCGGGCCAGCTGGGCAGGGTGAATGGTTCGTCGCTCTTGCCCAGATTCAAGGTGGCATTGCTGACCTGCACCGCGTCCAGCTGCAGCTTGCGCCCAAGCAGCGGGCGCAGATACGGCTCCAGATACACGCGCTCGGCAGTGAAGTGGATGTCCTGATAATGGAAATCCACATCGCGCAGGGTCAGCGGGCCAGCTACCGGGCCTTCGACCTTGCCGTAGGTAAAGGTGGCGCCCACCGGCAGGCGCGCAACCACCTGCGCCAGCAACACATCGCGGCCGGCCACGGTCTGCAGCAGCCAATAGATCGTGATCAAGGCCAGCAGCACCAGCCCGAGCACGGTCAGGCCTGAGCCCACCCAGAACCGGCGGCGGCGATAGAAGCGCGCGCGGGGCGGTGCGGCTGGCGGCGTGGGTGTGCTCACAGGTTGGCCCCGATATCGATATAGAGCTGAAACTGCGAGTCGGGGTCGTTCAAGCCATGCGCGATATCCACCCGCACCGGGCCCACCGGCGAGCGCCAACGCAGGCCGAAGCCGACACCCGTGTGCCAGTCTGGCCGGTCATCGAACGCGCTACCGCTGTCGACGAATACCGCGCCGCCCCAGGGGCCGCCCTTGAGGTAATGTTCGTATTCGGCACTGGCGGTGACCACGTTCTTGGCGCCGAGCGCGAATTCGTCGGGCTTGGGCGTACGCGGGCCGACTTCGCGAAACGCATAACCCCGAATGCTGTTCGCGCCACCAGCGAAGAAGCGCAGGCTTGGCGGCATCGCGACCAGATCGCTGGTCCAGGTGGTGCCGCCTTCGCCGCGCAGGATCAAACGGCTGTTGTCGCCAGCGCCCAGAAACCAGCGTAGCTGGCCGTATACCTGCCCGAAGTTGGTATCCGAGCCGGCACCCTCGGCACCGCCGCGAATGAACATCTGGCCCGACACGCCGCTGCGCGGAAACAGCCGGTCGTCGACGTTGATGTAGTTGGCCTGCAGCTGCGGATAGATCAGCGTGGAGGTTTCGTACACCGCGCCTTCGAAATCGTCGCCGCTGCTGAAACGCCACCGCTCGCGCAAGGCGTTGATCGAGGCAATCGCGCTCCAGCGCTCGTTGATCTGGCCGCTGCGGCTGCCGGTGAGTTTGACGTTGCGCAGGTCGATGTAATCGGTCTGCTCGTCATACAGCCGCGCCGAGGCGGTGTACCAGCCATCCAGCCAACGGAACGCCGGCACACGGTAGCTGGTGGTCAGGCTCTTGCGGTTCTGCGCGTAATCCAGCTGCGTGTCCATCTTGTGGCCGCGCGCGTTCACGTAACGCCGCTCCACGCCACCGCGCACACCGGCGCCGCTCTCGCTGCCGTAGCTCAAGCCGGAGGTGTACACGGTGCGCTTGGCGCGGGTGAGTTTGACGTCCACCGGCACGCGGCCCTGGTCGTCGGCCTCTTCGGGCTTGGGCTGGATATCGATGGTGCTGAAGTAATCCAGCTTGGTCAGCGACTCGCGCAATCGGTCCAGCTTGCCTTCGTGGTAGTAGCTGCCCTCCTCCCAGTACACCAGCGGATCGAACAGGCCGTCGCGGAAGTAGTCGTAGTCGAAGCGCACCTTGCCCATGTCGTAGCGGCGGCCGCTGTCCCAGTTCAGATCGATGTCGGCCGCATGCTCGGCACGCGTGATCGCCACGCGGCGCTTGGTGAAATCGGCATCGAAGTAGCCACGCTCGGCCAGACGCCGGGTGATGCGCACCTTGCTGGCTTCGTACTGCGGATGGCTGAAGACCTGGCCTTCGCGCGGTTCGAACTGCTTGAGATCCTGGCCCAGATAGCGGTCCTGCTCGGCCCAGCCGGTGATCGAAATATGCGAGGTGCGCACCCGCACCGGCTCGCCACGATCCACCGTGATCACCACGGTCACCTTGTCGCCGGCGCGTGGTGCGGCCAGCGTGATGGTCGGCGAGTAATAGCCAAACGGCTCCAGCGCCTCACGCGTCTGCCGCTCGGCTTGTGCCAGCAGATACTCCAGACGCGACTCGCCTTGCTCCTTGCCGACGGCCTCATAGAGAGACAAAGAGACCTGGATGTTCTCGATCATCTCGGCGTCGTCGCCGTTGTCCAACCCCTTGATTTCGATCTTGTCGATGGTTGCCCGAGCAACCGCTTGCAGCGGAACGAACAGGGTGCACAGCAAGGAAAGAGCAAACGCGACTTTAAGCATCTGCAAAGGATACCCAGCCTTGGCGTGAAGGGCTAAAAAATGTGAGCAGACGCGACTCTAAGCGCCGCGCAACCTCTTTTGAACCGAGATTAATTTAACTTTTTCTTCACACTCCCACTGCCGCTCTGTCTCGTCGAATTAGACAGGATTTGGTTAGGCCGGTTGCTCCGCTTGAGCTCGCTGTGTTATAGCTTGCGAGTCCTAAACAGAAGCACGTTCCGCTTTCTGCACTTAAACACCACGATCAATTCAATACTAAAATTATTTTAGTCATGCAATGAAGAAAAAGGTGCTTAAAAACGCCAGTTGTTCTTTGGGAGCGGCAGGCTTGCGCCGAGAATTGCGGGTGCAATGAAAGGATGCGAGGACAGACATGCGTGATACCTAGAAAAAAAACCGTACTGATCAATTCTCTCGACGGATTCCATGCAGCCGTCTTTGGGCAAGCACTGTCTAGGCGCGGCAGTCGCGTCATCCGGTGGAATGCCGAAGACTATCCCACAAAATCTTCGGTGAGTATCAGGTATGCAGAAAGGCATGCGGATGTAAAAATTAGCACAGGGGAGCATCGTTTTAATGAAGATGATATCGGTGTCGTCTGGAACAGGCGTCGGCGTGTCCCGGAAGTTTCGAAGGTCATCGACGTCAGGGATCGTCAGTATGGAGCGGCTCGACATTGTCAGTGGCGGATTTGATTTCATCATTGATGAGAATGATCAATGGATCCTCCTAGAGGTCAATGAGGCCGGGCAGTTCATGTTTATTGAGACATGGGGCCAGAGTATCCCGCTCACTGAGGCGTTCTGCCAGTTCATTGAGCGCGCAGATCCACAATTCGAGTATGAGCCAGTTTCCCAACCGCTTACTCTGAGAGAAGCCTACGAAGATGCTAAACGTTCGGGAGTGGAAACTGAGTTGGTTTTTCCCTAATTATTGGTACATTTATGAAGATAGCTCCTTGGCATTTTCTAGCATTAGCCACTATTTCGTGCGTGGCAAGTGCAGCAGATAAGAGTGTCTATATCGAATTTCTCTGGGACGCCCAGCCGCCTCATTCAATCGCATGCCAGCAGACCATCCAATTCTTGACCGATGGTAAGCACGATCATCAGGTATGCGTTGCAACCGATCTTGCCGATACCGACGTGCGTGGCTTGGTATTGACGGTGCTCGACGCATCCGGACGGGAAGTGTCGAGCCACACCTATCCCGATTACCGGGGCGTCAAGCATTGCTATAGCGCCGATCTAGGCAAGGACGGCACGCTTGGCCTATGGACGTTCCGAGCGGAAACAGGCGATGGGCGCGCTGGGGAAAGCACGATACAGGTCAATGCAAGGCTGGAGGACTCACCACTTTCCAAGGATCCTGGAACACCTTATGTCGTGGGGCGCCCTAACTATGATGCTTCGATTCCACCACCGGAATACCTTGGCCGCCTTGAGTGGGACATGAAAGTCAACGCGCAAGGCAAGGTGACCGAAGTCTCTGTCGTGACAGCAGAGGGGGTTGGCTTGAAACTCCGCGACCGCGCCATCGCCGCAGGCTACCTTTCCCTTTTCTTCCCGGACAGGCAGCGAGAGAGCAAGCCACTAGTCTGGAGACGCCAGCTTTCATTTGCACCTGACTAGGGCCTGTTAACACATGCGAAGCCCATCAACGGTGAGCACAAAGCTGAGGAATCCAAGGACCATGACGTCCAGCTTCTCAAAGCGCGTGAAAATCCGGCGGTAGCCCTTCAAGCCACGGAACAGCCTCTCCACTTCGTTGCGCCGCTTGTACATGTGTTGGTCGTGCTCCCAAGGATGGACCCGATTGGACTTGGGTGGGACGACCGGCACGAAACCAAGATCGAGCGCCAACTGGCGGGTTTCATTGCCTTCGTAAGCGCGATCCATCAGCAGATGAATCGGCCGCTTCACTTGCCCCAAATGTTCAAGCAATGCCCGGCCTGCTGGTGCGTCATGTGCGTTGCCAGGCGTCAATCCGAACGTGATGGCTGTTCGAGCATCTGCAGCAACCATATGAATCTTGGTGTTCCATCCGCCGCGGGATTTGCCAATCGCCTGTGGGCCTTTTTTTAATGCGCCAGTGCCATCCGGATGCACCTTGATGCTGGTGGAGTCCAGCGAGACCGCTTCGATTTTGATGCGCACGATCTGGCAGGTCTGCAATTGGGCGAACATCCGATCCAGCACACCGGACTTAGCCCAACGGTTCATGCGTGTGTACACCGTATGCCAGTTGCCAAAGCGCTTGGGCAGACCGCGCCATTTGCAGCCGTGCTCTGCGACGTAAAGGATGGCGTTGACCACCTGCAGATTGGTCATGCTGACATTGCCGCGCTGCGCAGGTAAGCAATGTTCGATGAGGGCAAATTGTGCTGGCGTGATCTCCATGTCCAATAGTTTAATCGCCCGAGCCATTAGTGTTAACAGGCCCCAAGCCAGAGAAGAGTGCCGACCATGCGCACCAGCGAGTATTGCAGAAGTGCCTGCCCGACTCACTGTCCGGCATGCACGCATTACGACAGCGCGCCTTGCTCGGCGCGAGTGAAGCGCTGTTGCACGGAGGCCGGCTGACCTTGATCGACATTGCACGCGCGTGGCCCGGCGCGACGCGGGTACGTGCACCGCTCGAGGCATGCGACCGTCTGCTGTGCAATTCCAGGTTGTACGCCGAGCGATCCGTGATCGAGCGGGATATGGCGCATTGGCCGCAACGGGAAATCGGCACAACCTGTCCAGCCTCGGCATGAAACAACCAGAAATCAGACGGGCTCGGCTTTACCAGGCAGGCTCTACTGCGTAAAGTCCGCGCACCGTTAACGTTTCGTTGGCGGTTATCGTTGCGGGACTTGCTCTCGCCGCGTTTTCTGCAAGTCGTCCCACTTAGGAGAGAGAAACCCCATGAAGCGCCACCTTCTGGTTAATGCCGTGTGTGCTGCTCTAGCGCTGCCGTCCCTCGCAATAGCGCAGAGCCAGGACGACGTGACACAGCTGGACAAGGTCACCGTGACCGGCTCGCTGATCCCCCGCTCCCAAATCGAAACCGCAACCCCGGTGTTTTCGATCACTGCCCAGGACATCCAGCGCCGCGGCTTCAAGGACGTCTACGACGTGCTGCGCTCGCAGCCGATGGCCACCGGCTCGGTACAGGACGGCCAGTTCACCGGCGGCTTCACTCCCGGCGCCAAGTCGCTGAGCCTGCTCGGGCTGGACCCGGGCTTCACCCTGGTGCTCATCGATGGCCGACCCATGGCCGACTACCCGCTGCTTTACAACGGGCAAAGCAATTTCGTTGATCTGGCGAGCGTGCCGGTGGGCATGGTCGAGCGTATCGACGTGGCGCCCGGCAACCAGTCCTCGATCTACGGTTCCAGCGCAATTGCCGGAGTAGTCAACATCATCCTAAAAAAGCGCATGGACGGCGTGCAAATGAACTACCGCATGGGCACCTACGCTGGTGGCGGCGGCAACAACCAGCGTTTTCAGCTCACCGGCGGCAACGAGATTGGTGGCGCCAACATCGTGTGGGGCCTGCAGCTCAACAACCAGGACCCGATCTACGGCTATCAGCGCCGTGATTTCGATTCCACCAACGACAATCCGGACCCGACCCTGCGTTACGGCTCCGGCATCGCGCTGCACAGCCTCCCAGGCCCCCCGGCCAGCTATGTCGATCCAGGCGCAGACAACTGCGCCGCGCTCGGCGCGCTGTTCAATCGATCGGTGCAATACGACAGCCGTGCCAACCGTGGCAACTTCTGCAGCAGCCGCACAGAGCCTGGCTACGCCAGCATCCTCAACAAGGAGCGCAGCGCCAGCGGTTACGCCAACCTGAGCTATGCATTCAACGACAATGCCGAACTGTATTCGACCCTGCTGCTCAACCGTACCAAGGTAGAAGTCAACGGTGGTTCGCGCTTCTGGCAGACCTCTTCTGACACGGGCGGTTTGTTCTACAACCAGGACAGCCAACAGTTGGAAGGCTATCAGCGCGTTTTTGCACCGGAAGAAACCGGTAATCTGGATTTCAACAATGATCGCCAGACCGCAGATTCCTACAACATCGCAATTGGCCTGAAGGGCGGCCTGGGCGCCAGCAACTGGACCTACGACGCCTATTACGCCCGTTCGGAATACCGCATCGAAAGCCGCCAACAATGGCCGTTGGCGGACCGCATCGAAGACTTCTTCCGCGAACAATTCCTCGGCGCACAGCAAGGCGAGTATTACGGCTACCCGGTCTATTCGCCCAACGATGCCAATTTCTATCGCGCATTGACGCCAGCGCAGTACCGCAGCTTCAACGATGAAATCCGCACCAAGTCCAGAACCTGGACCCAGAACGTCAACCTGCAGCTGACCAACACCGAGTTGTTCAACATGCCAGCCGGTGCGGTTGGCGTTGCCGGCGTCTTGCAGGCAGGCAATCAGTACTGGAGCAATCCGACCGACCCACGCGTCATCGCCGGCGATTTCTATCAGCTGACCGGTACCCAAGGCAGCGGCAAGCGCGACAACTGGGCGGCAGCGTTCGAAATGCGCGTGCCCATCCTCAGCACCTTGACCGCCAACCTGTCTGGCCGCTACGACGACTACAAGAACCAGGGCGGCGGTGGGGATTCCAAATTCACCTACAAGGCTGCGTTGGAATTCCGGCCGGTCGACTCGCTGTTGTTCCGCGGCAACTACGCCACTGCCTTTAAAGCGCCCGACATGGCCTTCAGCTTTGCCGGCGACAGCGGCTTCTTCCAGGGCGTCAACGATTACTACCGTTGCGCAGTGGAAGAGCCCGGTGTGCCGATCGCAGACTGCACCTATGCCGGCACCACGATTGCCGGACGTCGCGCCGGCAATCGGGAGCTGAAGTCGATCACGGCCAAGTCCTGGGGCGCCGGCGCGGTGTGGTCGCCGAGCGCGCGCTTCAGCGTCAATGCCGATTACTACAACATCAAGATCGACCAGAAGGTTAGCGATCTCAGCACCGACAATCTGCTGCAGACCGAATCGGCGTGCCGCCTGGGCAGCCTGGATATCAGTTCGCCCACGTGCGTGGATGCGCTGTCGCGCATCGATCGCACGGGCCCAGATGCACCGGTGCCCAATCGCCTAAGCAGCATTCGCATCAATCCGATCAATATTTCCAACGAGGAAATCTCCGGCGTGCTCACCAAGGCGACGTACAACCTGGCGACCGAGTCCTGGGGCCTGTTCGTGTTCGACGCGCAGTACAACCTCACCCTCAAACACGAAAGCCAGCAGTTCCCGCAGGATCCGGTACGTGATCTGCTCAACGAACCCTTCTTCTCCACCGAGTTCCGCAGCATCACCAATGCCTCGGTGTCCTGGCAGAAGGATGCGTGGACAACCACCTTGTTCGGCCAGCGCTACGGCCGCACACCGAACCTTCTGTCGCAGCAAAGTACCGACGGCTACGCGGTGGAAGGCGCACGCAAGGTCGGCGCGTGGACCACGTTCAATGCAACGCTGGACTATGCGGTCAGCGACGACATCTCGCTGACGGCAACGGTCAACAATGTTGCCAACACCCGGCCGCCGCGTGACCGCACCTACACCAGCTATCCGTACTACAACATCTTTAACTACACCGGCTACGGCCGCTCCTACATGCTGGAATTGAACTGGCGCTTTGGCGCGCACTAACTTCTTGCACAGTGCGTGACCCAGCGGCAGCCGAAATGGCTGCCGCTGGCGTTTTAGGGTTTGCGACGCAGCTGCGACAGCCGTTGCTCGCCTGCATGCCAGAGCATGTAGGTATGACGTTGCGCGAGCGGCTCGGCTAACCTCACTGCTGTCCACCGAGGCGACTGCATTGGTGCGCATCGGGTTTGAGGTAGATAAAGCGCGCTCACAGCGCGTTTGGTGCGCCGCCTTAGACCTCTTTGCCGCGGTTAATGCGCGCCAACATCGATCAGACCAGCCGCTGACAACGCCTGCCGCAACGGTTCCAGCTGGGACGCATAGCGCCGCCATTCCTCGACGTTGCGACTGTGCACCCCCTCGCGTACCTGCACGCTGCTCAGCGTTGCCGAGGCCGCCGCATTGCGGGTGATGTCAATTTGCCCAGGTTCGATGTCCAAGCCGCAACGTGCCATCAGCTGCTGCAACACCGTGGATGGATCACGCACCATCTGCGCGTAGTCCACATCGATTACCCGGCCCGGCAATGCCGCGCGCCATTGCGCCATCAAGCCGTGATACGCCTGATAGTGACGCGCCAGTGTGTGCAAGTCGTAGCTGTAGGCATACGAATCGCCAAACAGCGCGCGGTAATTGGAAAAGCACACTGCCATCGGTTCACGCACCAGATGCACGATCAACGCGCCCGGCAATGCGCGCGCAATCGCGCCGATGGCCACCGCATTGGCCGGCAATTTATCGATATACCAGCGCGCCGATCCGGCACGCCACTGGGTCTGTTCCAGATACCGCGCGCCAATCTGCGCGTAATCCAGCGTTGGGAATGCCTGCAGCAAGCCTGCGTCCAGCAGACTGCGGCCAGCCTGATCCGCACCCCAGCGCAACTGATGGCCGAAGTCGTTCAATTCGCCTGCCGACACGATCTGCGAATGATTGCCCAGCATTCGTTCCAGCACCGTGGTGCCAGAGCGCGGCAAGCCGAGCACGAAGATCGGCTGCGGACCTTGCACGGTGTCGGTGCCCTGCGCTGCGAACACGCCTTGCGCCGCCAACGCACCCAGCTGCGCATACAGCGCTGCTTCGGCGTTCGCATCGTGGCGCAGACGTGCATGCATTACCGCATTGCCGTACTGCAGCGCGTCCCAGGCGGCATCGGTGTCGCCAAGGTCTTCCAACTCTTTGTACAGCGCAAATGCCAGCCCGGCGCGATCTTCGCTCTCGGGTTTGGAACGCTGCAGCTGCTGACGCAATTGGTCGACATGGTTGCTGCTGACGCTCTGACGGCGCAGCCGCGCACGCGTGAGTGCCGCGCGGCCGTAGCCAGGCGACAGTAACAAGGCCTGCTCCAGCGCCTGCGCCGCGTCATCCAGGCGACCATTGAACTGCAGTTGCACCGCAAGAAAAAAACGGAAGTCCGGGCCATCGAATCCGCAGGCCTGTGCGCGCTGCATCATTGCCAAGGCATCGGCGTGTTCGCCCAAGGATTGATGCACATGTGCAAGCAGGGCCAAGGTCGCGCCGTCGCGGCACTGCGTCACCGATGGATGCCGCAGCAGCGCATGCAGTTCGCGATGTGCGCCCACGCGCAATAAGGCCTGAGCAACACGGCAACGCATCGCAACATCGTCGCCAACATCGCGTGCGGCCAGCTGCAGTTGCGTGACCGCTTCCCGCATACGGCCGTTGGCCAACACGGTGCCGGCCAGCAGCACGCGCGCAGACACATGCGTCGGTTCGACATCGAGCAGCGCCCGCAATGCAGACGCCGCCACGCCCAGGTCGCGACGTGCCAATGCGGCCTGGGCGGTCTGCCAGTGCAGCGCGCCCGCCGAACTGGCCATCAGCTGGACAAGTGCTCGATGGCGGCGACGCTGCCGAGGCGGTCGCCGAGCTTCTTCAACAGTGCGAGTCGGTTGGCGCGCAGCTGTGGGTCTTCGGCATTGACCATCACCGCGTCGAAGAAGGCATCCACCTGTGGGCGCAGGCGCGCCAGGCGTGCGAGCACGGCAACGTAGTCATGACGATGCAGCGCATCGCCGGTGTCGCCGATGGCCGCTTCCACCGCTTCGGCCAGCGCTTCTTCGGCCGGTTCGCGCAGCAGGCTGGTGTCGATGTCGCCGGGGATCTCGCCTTCCACCTTGCGCAGGATGTTGCGGATGCGCTTGTTGGCTGCGGCCAGCGCTTCGGCTTCGGGCAGCGTGGCGAAGCTGCCGATGGCATCGATGCGGCGGTCGAAGTCGTAGAGCGATCCGTGGGTCGCGCCCAGGGACGCTCCTACGCCATGCGCTGTAGGAGCGCCCTCGGGCGCGACCGAGAACAACGCAGCGACCGCATTGAAGTGGGTTGCCGGCACACCCTTGTCTGCGTAGTAGCCGCGCAGGCGGTCGAGGATGAAGTCGAAGACTTCAGAAGTGAGCTGTGCGTATTGCGCGGAGTCGATGGCAGCAATCGTTTCTTCGTCTTTCAGCGTCGCTTTTCTCACGAGGCGATCCCACGGTAGCAACTTGACTGCAATCACCAGCGTCGCTTTCACATCCAGATCAAACCCAGACTCAATCACCGTCCGCGCCAATCCCAACGCATTGCGCCGCAGCGCAAACGGATCCTTGTTGCCGGTCGGCTTCAACCCGGCCGCAAACCCACCGGCCAACGTATCCAACCGGTCGGCAATCGCCAGCACCTTGCCCAACGGCGACAGTGCGATGTCGTCGCCGGCAAAGCGCGGTTGGTACGCCTCGTCGATGGCCAGCGCAATCTCGCTGGGCTCACCGGCGGCCTTGGCGTAATGGCGGCCGGCAATGCCCTGCAATTCCGGGAATTCGTTGACCATGCGCGATTGCAGATCGTTCTTGGCCAACTGCGCAGCGCGACGCGCGTGTACCGGGTCGGCGCCCACCTGCGGCGCAATCGCTTCGGCCAGCGCCGCCACGCGCGCGACCTTGTCGGCCACCGTGCCCAGCTTGGCCTGATAGGTGACGCTGGCCAGGCCATCGCCCATCGCCTGCAGACCTTGCTTCAAATCTTCATCGAAGAAGAACTTGGCGTCGGCAAAGCGCGGACGGATCACGCGCTCGTAGCCCTTGGCGACTTCGGCCACGTCCTTGGATTGGATGTTAGCGATGCCGATGAACTGCTCGGTCAGCTTGCCGCCGTCGTCCAGCACCGGGAAGAATTTCTGGTTGATTTCCATGGTTTCGATCAGCGCTTCCTGCGGCACCGCCAGGAAATCGCGTTCGAAACTGCACAGCACGGCCGACGGCCATTCGACCAGGTTGACCACTTGCTCCAGATTGTCGTCGCTGATGCGCGCGCTACCACCGGCCTGTTTTGCCGCCGCTTCCACTTCTTCGATGATGCGGGTGCGGCGTGCATCGGGATCCACTAGTACATGTGCCGCACGCAAGGCTTCGACATAGTCGCCGGGCGCCGCCAACGACACCGTGCCTTCATGCATGAAGCGATGCCCGCGCGTGATGCGGTCGCCACGCACGCCCAGCAATTCGGCCGGAATCACCTCGGTACCGAACAGCAGCACCAGCCATTGCACCGGCCGTGCGAAGGCGTATTCGTGCGCGCCCCAGCGCATCGGCTTGGGGATCGGCATCGCGGCGATGGCCTCGCGCAGGATCTCCGGCAACAACTCGGCGGTGCGCGCGCCCGGCGTCACCGCGCGATGCACGAAACGCTCGCCCTTGGCGTCGCTGGTGCGTTCCAACGCCGTCCAGTCGATGCCGGCCTTGGCGGCGAAACCAGCCAGTGCCTTGGTCGGTTGGCCGGCGGCATCCAGCGCGATATTGAGATACGGCCCCAGCACTTCGGAGCGCTGCTCGGGTTGCTCGGTGGCCACGCCCGGCAGCAGCACCGCCAGGCGCCGCGGCGTGGACAACGGCTTGGCATCGCCGCGGGTGATGGCGACGCCGCGCTTTTCCAGGCCGCTCAGCACGCCTTCGAAAAACGCCTGCGCCAGACCCGGCAGCGCCTTGACCGGCAGCTCTTCGGTGCCCAGTTCGATCAGCAGGGGAAGTTGTTCGCTCATGTGACATGGACCTTTGCATGGTTCCCTTCTCCCACCGGGAGAAGGTGCCTCGAAGAGGCGGATGAGGGGACGGGCGAAGCTCTGTGGAGTTTGTGTGCATGAGGGCTGCGCCCCGTCCCCTCACCCCCCGCCCCTCTCCCGAGGGAGAGGGGCTTGTTGCTTCCTACTCCCCTTGGGACAAAGGTCCGAAGAGGCGGATGAGGGGACGGGCGAAGCCTTGCGGTGTTTGGGTAGGAGGGCTGCGCCCCGTACCCTCACCCCAACCCTCTCCCAACGGGAGAGGGGCTTGCAGTTACTTTTTCACCCCAGGAAACCCCAGCTTCTCGCGCTGCGCGTAATACGCCTGCGCCACGCCTTGGGCAAGCGCGCGCACGCGCAGGATGTAGCGCTGGCGTTCGGTCACGCTGATCGCACGGCGTGCATCCAGCAGGTTGAACGCGTGGCTGGCCTTGGTCACCTGCTCGTACGCGGGCAGCGGCAGGCCGACCTCGACCAGATGCCTGGCTTCGGCTTCGCAGGCGTCGAAGCGATGGAACAGCTCGGCCACGTTCGCGTGTTCGAAGTTGTACGTGCTCTGCTCCACCTCGTTCTGGTGATACACATCGCCGTAGGTCACTGCGGCGCCGTCCGGCCCGTAGGTCCACACCAGCTCATAGACGTTGTCGCAACTCTGCAAATACATGCACAGCCGTTCCAGCCCGTAGGTGATCTCGCCGAGCACCGGCTTGCATTCGAGCCCGCCGGCCTGCTGGAAGTAGGTGAACTGGGTGACCTCCATGCCGTTGAGCCACACTTCCCAGCCCAGGCCCCAGGCGCCCAGCGTGGGCGATTCCCAGTTGTCTTCGACAAAGCGCAGGTCGTGCACCAGCGGGTCGATGCCCAGCGCCTGCAACGAGCCCAGATACAGGTCCTGGATGTTGTCCGGGTTGGGCTTCATCGCCACCTGGTACTGGTAATAGCGCTGCAGGCGATTGGGGTTTTCGCCGTAGCGGCCATCGGTGGGGCGGCGCGAAGGCTGCACGTAGGCCGCATTCCACGGCTCCGGTCCCAACGCGCGCAGGAGGGTGGCCGGGTGGAACGTGCCCGCACCTACTTCCAGGTCCAGCGGCTGGATCAGCACGCAGCCTTGTTCGGCCCAGTACTGGTTGAGGGTCTGGATCAGGCCCTGGAAAGTGATTGGAACGCGCCGGGAATCGGACATGCAGCAAAGGCCGTGCGGAAGGGGTGCGCTAGTATACCGGCCGACCCGCGGCGCTTTGCCGCGGAGCACCGCTGCAGGGGAACACGCACATGGAACAGCGGCGCACCGCCGATCCGGACAACGCAGTGGCACTGTTGCCGCGCGGCCGGCTGATGTTCGACCCGGTGGCTGCCGCCCTGCTGGCCGACGGCATGGTGGTACCGCACGAACACGAGCGTGTGCAGTTCTCCGCCAGCGGTGCGCGCAGTGCCAGCGATGTGCATCCGCTGGTGCTGCTGGCCAATCTGAAATTGCATGCGGCGCAACCGCCGGCCGGCGAACTCGGACTGGAGCGGCTGACCGAATGGCTGGCCACGCGCACCGGGCTGCGCTATCTGCGCATCGACCCGACCCGCATCGATGTTGCCGCCGTCACCGGCGTTGTCTCGCACGCCTATGCACGCCGCCATCGCATCCTGCCGCTGGCGCTGGATGCCGAGCGCGTGCTGATCGCCACCAGCGAGCCGCTGGCGCTGGACTGGCTGGCCGACGTGCAGCATCTGAGCCGACGCCGCATCGAGCTGGCACTGATCAACCCGCTGGACTTGCATCGCTACACGATGGAGTTCTTCGGCGTCACCCAGTCCGTGCGTGGTGCGCGCAACGATGCACGCAGCACCGAATCCAATGTCGGCCTGCCAAGCTTCGAACAGCTGGTGGAACTGGGCCGCGCCGGCGACGTCAATGCCGACGACCACCACATCGTGCATATCGTCGACTGGCTGCTGCAGTACGCCTACGAACAGCGGGCAAGCGACATCCATCTGGAGCCGCGCCGCGAGGCCGGGCGCATGCGCTTTCGCATCGACGGGGTGCTGCACAAGGTGCTGGAAGTGCCTCCGTCGGTGATGACGGCGGTGGTCAGCCGCATCAAGGTGCTCGGGCGCATGGATCTGGCCGAACGCCGCCGCCCGCAGGATGGCCGCATCAAGACCCGCTCGCCAGGCGGGCGCGAGGTGGAAATGCGCCTGTCCACGATGCCCACCGCGTTCGGCGAGAAGTGCGTGATGCGTATTTTCGACCCGGATTCGGCGTTCAAGAGCATCGAGCAGCTCGGTTTCAGCCCCGAAGAAGCCGCCGGCTGGAGCGCGCTGGTCGAGCGCCCGCACGGCATCGTGCTGGTCACCGGCCCCACCGGCTCGGGCAAGACCACCACACTGTATTCCACGCTCAAACGCCTGGCCACGCCGGATGTGAACGTGTGCAGCGTAGAAGACCCGATCGAAATGATCGCGCCGGAATTCAACCAGATGCAGGTGCAGCAGAACATCGATCTGGATTTCGCCAGCGGCGTGCGCACACTGCTGCGGCAAGACCCGGACATCATCATGATCGGCGAAATCCGCGACCTGGAAACCGCGCAGATGGCGGTGCAGGCCTCGCTCACCGGGCATCTGGTGTTGTCCACGCTGCACACCAACGATGCCGCCTCGGCGATCACCCGCCTGCTCGATCTGGGCGTGCCGCATTACCTGGTGGCCTCCACGCTCAACGGCGTGCTGGCGCAGCGACTGGTGCGCACGCTGTGCGTGCATTGCAAACGCCCGCACACGCTCAGCGACGCCGACTGGGCGGCCATCCGCGAACCTGGCGAAGCCCTGCCGGAACCGCTCAACGTGCACGCCCCGGTCGGTTGCCTGGAATGCCGCCGCACCGGCTACCTGGGCCGGGTGGGCCTGTACGAACTGCTGCCGGTCACCCCGCGCCTGCGTACCCTGATCCGCCCAGACACCGAGCTGGCCGGCTTCAGCCAGGCTGCCCGCGGCGAAGGCCTGCGCACGCTGCGCCGCACCGGCCTGGAGAAGGTCGCCGCCGGGCTGACCACCATCGAAGAAGTGCTGTCGGTATTGCCGCCGCGGGAATAGACGAGTCCTACGTCCTGGCGACCACGCCGCGTGCGCGTGCGTGATCCGCAGGGGACCTTCGACGCCACGAGGCGTCGAGGGCCGGCAGGGGTCGGTTGAAAACGTCTGTGCTGACAACAGGACCGATCCCTGCCGATCGCCCGTGTTCGCCCAGGCACACGGTTGCTTGGCATGCGCAGCGACACCTCAGGTATGCACCCCGTTTTCGCACACGTCGCGGTCGATCGCCATGACGGCGATCGACCCATTGGCCCGCGACTGCGAGCCGCACGCGCTTGATGTCCGTACCAGTGGAACCCGGCACTCATGCCTTTTGCATGCCTTTTGGGTGTAGCCATCGCCTGGCTCACAGCGAGCCCTTCCTGTGAGCCTGTCGTTTCCCGACCTCTTGAGCGGTTGATCGGACCTCATGCGCGATCTCCCAGACGCTCGCTGTGGGCGGGCTTGCTCACCTTGGCGGTCATCTCGTGCATCGCCGTTCTATGCCGTGCGATCTCCTGGGTCAGTTTTGCCTGCCTCGCCGGGTCGGGCTGAGGTTTGTGCCGCTCCTTGTCCAGGCGTGTCTGCGCCAACTGCATCCGCTTGTACGACAGATGCGTTTGCGCCTTGGCGTTGAAGCTCTCGGCCGTGTGGAACTGCACTTCAAACGTATAGCCCTCGGCATCGGTGAAGCTGGCATTGATGCCCCGGTAGGTGCCGTCTCCTGAGGTAAAGTAATTCTTCAGCTTCACGCACGTCATCCCTTGTAGACGCAGTGCGTCCTGGGCCGCCAGCACCTTGGCCACAAAACCCTCGGACGGCAACTCAAGCGCATAGCGCAGCGCATCGCCCACGCTCTGCGTGGCCTGTTCTGCGCTCATGCCGGCGCGCAGATGGCGCCGGATCTTGTCCTTGATCGAGGCGACCGATTTCTGGAACGGGGCCTGTTGCACCTGCTCGATCCGGCCCTGCTTGGCGTCGTAGCGCACGTTGCCCCAGAGCCGCGCGCCCAAGCCTGCGGCCAGCGTGTTGAGCACCGGCGTCAGCGACGCTTGCTTGCCTGCAGCGGCGTTGAAGATGCTGTGTGCCTGCGATGCGTCCGCATTGACCGGGGTCTGTTCGGAGGCGAGCGCCGGCGGTGTGCTTGCCAACGCCGGCACGGTCTCTTCCTGCCAGTCGTCGATCTCCTCGCACCCTGGCGGCGAGGCCACACGCTTGAAGGCCTCCAGCGCAGGCGCCTGCAGCTTGCGCTGCTCGGCCCGCGAGGCGCCGCCAAGCGCCAGCGCATGGGTGTGCTTGTACAGATCGTGGAAGCGCTCCTTGAGCGCGAAGGTCTCCGGCGTATGGAACTGGATCTCCCACAGCGCACCGTCAGGGCTGCGCAGCGTGACATTGATGGCCTTGAAGGAGGGCGGGTAGTCGATGAATTGATTGGTCAGCCTGACCCGTGCATGGCCCTGATCGTCCAGTGCGGCGAGCACGGCGCGCAGGCCGGCGGTAAAGTCCCGCGGTTCCAGCACCATGCTGTAGCGCAGCGCATCGTTGACGTTGGCTGCCGCTTCTTCCAACGTCTGCTTCTTCAATGCCATCCGCTGCTTGAGCTTTTCCTGCAACGAGCTGTAGGACTTCAGTTGATGCTGTGTGCCGGCCAGCTGCCCGCCATGACGCGCGGCAATGCGCTGCAGCATGTCGGTGACCTGCGGCTCCATCTGGCGAGCGCGCCGCAGCAAGGCCTGCGCCTCCACCGCAATGTCCTGCGGCTGCACGGCGCGCAGCCGCTCGGCCGGCGGCGGCGGCCGGGCGATCCAGCCGGCCTGCTGAAGCGCCTCAAGCGCGTCTTCCATGACGCCAGCGGCCATCGACGGCATGCGCTGCAGCAGCAGCTTGGTCTGTTCGGGATCGAAGCGCCCGTCCTGCATGGCCCGGGCGGTCGCCCTGCTGTAGGGCACGCTGCGGACCCGCTCGGCAAAGGCCCGCTCGGACCGTTCGCAGGCCTCCACGATCTTGGCGAACAGCGCCGTGCCGGTGTCGGACTTCAGCGCATCGGTGCCGACCTTGATCGCGTTGGTGAACAGGTTGCGCATGGTCAGTTCCGGCTGGCCGGGGATGAGCCCGGGTTGCCCGTTCGGGAACTGCGCATGCGACAGCCGGCACACCGGGTAGTTGTCCAGGATGGCGTGGATGCGGGCGTCGACGCCGGACGCAGCCTCGTAGGCCTTGGCCAGGCCGGGAAACGCCTCAGCCAGGGCCTCGGGCAACGCCGGCGCGGCGCTGTCGGCGGCCGGGTCCGCCTCAAGCGCAAGCAGCTGCGCGTGCAGCAACGTGGCCGCTTGTCGCGCCTCGGGCAGGTGGGCGCGTTCGATCGCCTCGCGCGCCTGCACGCGCAGCGTGGCCAACACCTGGGGATCGCGGACCTGCTCGTCGAGCAGTTCGCGCAAACCGTTGCGCAACCCGCGCTCGATGCCATCGTAGGTGCCGAACATCATGTCGCGCGCCATCGCTTCGCGCAGGTCGTCCGGCTGCCCCATGAAACGCGACGCCAGCGTGGCCGCCGCCGAGGTGATGCGCTGACCGCGCTTGAGGGACATGATCTCCGACAGCCGCCCGGGCTGGTAGTGGCCGCTGACCGGGTCGATGGCCGGCGTGGCCGTCTTCGGCGGCTTGAAGGACTTTCGCCGACCGAGCCCGGCCTTGCGATCCATCACCCGCGAAATCAGTGCGGCCAGCTTGGGGTAGCCTGCGTAGACAAACGCATCGTCGCCGTCGGTGTCCATGTCGCGTTTGCGCAGCTCGTCAATCGGCAGTGCGCCCAGGCGCCCAGGCTCCACGATGTCCTTGAGCCGCAGGCTGCCGGTACTGAGGATCTCGCGCGGCAAGGCACCGCGGTCACGGCCGTTTGTCCAGCACGACAGCGTCTTCAGATCTTCCTTGGAGCAGGCAAGGTCGGTGTCGCTGAACCCGGCCGGCCACTGCTGCTCGGGCACCACCACCAGCATGCCCTTGCTGTGCAGCATCTGCGGATCGGCGCCGGAACGATCATCAAAACCGGTGTAGCTGTACTGGATGCCGAAGCACTGGGAGAGGAACGCGGCGGTGGCATCGCCCTTGGCCACGGTAGCGATGCGCTGCTCCGGCACAGGCAGCAGATTCTCCTTGTCGTAGGGGGGCTTGCCGAGCAGCAACGGGCCGCCGGCGGCGTCGAAGGCCTGGCTGCGCTGCTGCGGCAGATGCACCTTGTCGTCGGCCGAAGGCACCGCCCGCACCCGCTGCCCCCGGTAGCCGCCGCCGATGAGCGGCCTGTACAGCCACAGCGGGTCATCGCTTGTCGGCTCCAGGGTCTGCAGCCGGTCCTGCATCGCCGCGTGCGCCTCTTCCAGCGCTGCATCATCGCGCGGGTAATGCTGCAGCGCCTGCGGTGGCATCACCGAAGGCCCCTTGTCCTTGGCCACCAGCTCGCGCTGCTCCTCGGTGGCCTGGTTCGCCTGCACCGCGTGCCAGGCCTCGTAATGCTTGCGGAAGGCCGGAATGGCCAAGGCCACCTCCAGTTTCAGGAAGCCGCAGCCATCGTTGGGGCACAACGCCAGGGCAGTGCCATCCACGGCCAACGGCTTGAACGGATGCGCAGGGCCCTCGACGTCATCGAACACGCCCAGGCGCAGCGTGCCTTCCACGACATGGTCACTGGGCACCATCTCCAGCAGCGAGCGCTGCATGCGCGACCAGTCCTCGCGTTGCGGAGCGAGCTTGGCCGCCAGCTGCATCAGGCTGCTGCCCGGGGCGGTGTCGGCATAGCGGAATGCCGGCAACAGCGACGCCGACTCCTTGCGTTGGGACACCACCAGGCTGTGGCTACCGGATTTGCTGCGCGCCGCGCGGCTGCCGCCGAACATGTCAAAGCGCCAGGGCTCGCCGTTGTAGTTGAACGTGCGCGCCAGCATGAAGGTCGATAGCTCACCAGGCAGTTGCACTTCCACCAGCGGCAGCCCAGTCAGGCGCGCAAACAGCGAGTACGGCTTGTCCGATTCGGAACGGTTGGTCGACAGCTCCTTGCCCACCAGATCGACCACCACATGGGTCGTGCTGCCGTGGCCGGGCGCCGGCGCCACCAGCCGGCCGGGAACCGAGGACATGCTCAAGCGCCCACGGTCCAGGTCAAAGCGGGTCGGTGGATGGGCCTGGGTAATCGTCGGCGCTTCCTTGGCCATGCGCAGGTCCAGGGCGTCGAACACCTGCTCGCCGGCCTCGATCTGCGCGATCAGGTTCCAGCTCATCTCGCCCAGGTCCGCCTCGATCGCCTCGCGCGTGCGCTCCAGCGTCTGGTCCACCCACTTCACCAGTTCGTCGCGGCGCTGGCGCAGTTGCTTGCGCGACCCCTCAAGATGGCGCGCTTTCCATTGCCGGCTCACCACCGCGTAGGCCTTGAGCACCTGGTAGAAGGTCAGCGCCGGGCAGCGTGTTGCATGCTGTTCGATGCCGGCCGACGCGCGTGCGCCGTCCCCGCCCAGGTACAGGTCGATCTTGCGCGCGACGATGGGCTGCAACGTATTGAACACGCGCAATGCCTGGACCCCATGGCGGGGCCTGAGCTCCGGGCTGCGGATAAACGGCACCAGTCCCATGCAGAGGCTGCCGATCCCCTCAAGGCTGGTCTGGCGTAATCCATCGTCCCCGATCAGGGCCGACACCCGCTCTAGCGCCGGCTGTCCCAGCGGACGCATCTGGGGTTGCAGCCGCGCCGATGCAAGGGCCTTGAAGAGCACACCGATATCGGCGGCCGAAGCTGACGCAAACCGCTCGCGGTGCAGGTCCAGGTGCCCGGCCATCGCCTGCAGCTTGGCGACACCCAGGGTCCGGAACTGCCCATCCTCCTCTTCGTCCTCTTCGTCCAGGTGCAACAGCCGAGACATCGCGTTGGCCACCATCGCGATCCCACGCATCTGGAACTGCCGCCAGGGTAGCTCGGCCGAGCCTGCACGCTCGGCGAGCAGCACAAATGCCGATTGGCACACCGGCCTGGCGAGGCATTTGCTCAGCGCGTTGAGCGCGATGGCCACGCCTTGCGCGTCCAGGGCCTTGCGCAAGCCGGGCGCGTCGGCCAGCGTCGCAGCCAACAGGTCGATGACTGTCTCGCAGGCCTGCGTGCCGGGCCATTTGCTGAGGGCGTTGAGCGCTTGGGTCACGTTGATAGGGTCGAAGGCATGACGCAAGCCGGCATCGTTGGTCAGCCGCTCGGCCAGCGCGCTGGCGGCGGCCGCGCAGACCGGGGTGTCGGGCCATTTGCTCAGGGCGTTGAGTGCGTTGCCAAGGCCCTGCGCTTCCAGATCCCTGCGCAACCCGGGATCGTTGGCTAGCCGCTCTGCCAACGCGCTGGCGGCGACCGCACAAACAGGCATATCGGGCCACTTGCTCAGGGCGTTAAGCGCAGTAACCACGCCTTGAGGGTCGAGGTCCTTACGCAACTGGGGATCGTCGGCCAGCCGCTTGGCCAGCGCACTGACGACGGCTGCACAGATCTGGCTGTTGGGCCATTTGCTCAGCGCGTTGAGCGTATTGGCCACGCCTTGCGTGTCCAGGTCCTTGCGCAACTCAGGTTCGTCGGCCAGGCGCTCAGCCAACGTGCCGACGGCGGCCGCACAGAGCTTGTTGTCGGGCCATTTGCACAGCGCGTTGAGCGCTTGGGTCAAGTGGACAGGGTCGAGGGTCTTGCACAGCTGGGGATCGTCGGCCAGGCGCCCGGCCAGCTTGCTGGCGGCGGCCGCACAGATATCCATGCGGGGCCACTTGCTCACGGCGTTGAGCGCGGTGGCCACGCCCTGCGGTTCCAGGGCCTTGAGTAACCGGGGGTCGTCTGCCAGCCGTGCGGCAAGCGCGCTGACAGCGGCGGCACAGACCCTGCTGGCAGGCCATTTACTTAGGGCATTGAGCGCATTGGCCACACCTTGCAGATCCAGGGCCTCAACTAATGCAGGCTCCTCGACCAGCCGTGCTGCCAGCGCGCTTGCAGCGGCCGCACAGACCGCGTCGTCGGGCCATTTGCTCAGGGCGTTGAGCGCGGTGGACACTTGCTGCGCGTCGAAGGCCTTGCGCAACCTGGGATCGGCGGCCACCCGTGCGGCCAGTGCGCTGGCAGCGGCCGCACAGACCGGCGTGCCGGGCCATTTGCTCAGGGCATTGAGCGCATTGGCCACGTCCAATGGATTGAGATCCTTGCGTAACCCGGGATCGGCGGCCAGCCGCTCGGCCAGCGCACCGGCGGCGGCGGCACAGACCGGGGTGTCAGGCCATTTGCTCAAGGCATTCAACGCGTTGGCCACGTCCAGTGCATTGAAGGCCTTGCGTAACTGGCGATCGCCGACCAGGCGCCCTGCCAACATGCGGGCAGCTTCCGCACAGACCTCGGTGCCCGGCCATTTACTCAAGGCGTTCAAGACGTTGGTCACGTCGACCGGGCCAAATTCCTTGCGCAGGTCGGGCTCGTCGACCAGCCGCTCGGCCAGCGCGTTGGCGGCTTCCGCACAGACCTCTGCGTGGGGCCATTTGCTCAGGGCATTGAGCGCATTCGCCACACCTTGCGGGTCCAGCAACTTGCGCAATCCGGGGTCGTGGACCAGACGTGCCGCTAGCGCACTGGCGGCGGCCGCGCAGACCGGTATATCAGGCAATTTGCTCAGGGCGTTGAGCACATTGGCCACGCCTTGCGGATTGAGGTCCTTGCGCAACCCGGGATCGTCAACCAGCCGCTCGGCCAGCGCGCTGGCTGCCTCCGCACAGACCGCGTCGTCGGGCCATTTGCTCAGGGCATTCAGCGTGTTCGCCACGTTCTGCGCATCCATGGCGTAGCGCAGGCGCTTGTCGCTGGCGACAAGCGCAGCGAGCCGATGCGCCGTGACCTGGCAGTCCGGATTATCGGACCACTTACTGAAGGTGTTGAGTGCTAGGCTGATGCCCTGCGCTTGCAGCGACTGTCGGGCGTGGTCGTCACGTCGCAGATAACGTGCCAAACGCGCCACCGCGCGTTCACACCGGCCGCTGTCGAGATTCTTTGAGAAGGCGTTCAGGAGAAGAACTACCGGGTAGCCCCTCAGCCCCACCAGATCATCGGCCTGCGTGACCTGTCCAGCGATCCACGCGATGGCCTCCATGCATGCGGGCAGGTTCTGGTGCTTGCTTAGCTTGTTACTCACATGCGCCAGCTGCTTCAGCGATGCACCTTCGAACCATGCGGTCTTGGAGAGGTACTGCGCCGCAAGCTCGGTGCAACGATCCAGATCGCGGGGCGTCACCCCTGCTCCTCTGGCGCGCCGGGCAGTGACAATCAGCTGAAGATATTTGTCCAGCCGATGCGCGTTAAGTTGCGCGGCGACACCTTCTTCCAGGAAGGGCAACGCCATCCTGCCACGCATGCGATGCGCCAGCTCGTTGTCGTATGCCATCGACACGCACAGGCCAGCATTGTGGTTCCGAGCGATTCCGTGGGACTCATCGAGCTGTTGCTGCTGGTGCTGTCGCTGCGCCTGTAGCCGCTTGTGTTCCGCCCACTCCAGCTGATGTTCGGCCGTGCGCAGGTCGTCGGTCGTCAGCCCCATACCATGCAGTGGCCGCTTTGACTGCCGAGATGGCGCTTGCTCTTCACGTGGTCGCTTTCTTGCGGACCGCTCGGACGGTTGTTCGCGCGGTCGAAGAGATGCCCTTGCCTCCACACCATGCTGCAAGGGTCGTTGTGGCCGAAGATGCGCTGGCGACGCGTCGACGTCAGCGGTCATCGTGTCCAGCTGCCGCTCGGTTTTGATGCGCTCGTTTTTTACGGCAGAGGGCTGCCAGCGCCGAAAGCGCCTGTCCCATGCCCCTTCGCTGGCATCGATTTCCTCTTTTTTCAAGGCGCTTGCGCGAAAGGGCTTGCTGTCTCGCGTCGACGCCCCCGGGGCATCCGACTCTCTCCTCGGCCGTTTTGTCGGCGGCCGTCCAAGCCGTTGATGCGCGCCGCTGGTGCTGGCTGCTGCCTGATCCTCCGTTAGCCTGGGCTTTTCCTCATGAGCGTAAGGCGGATTTTTGCGGAACGCGTTTGAATTGGTGGCATGAGTTTTCATGCCCGAAATTTAGTCAATCTGCCCGCGAGCGACTTGTTCAATACGAAGCGCCGAAGACGTGTGCGACGCCCGCCGCGGGCTGGGCGGATGACCCACCACGCGTCGCAGCAATTGGATATCTTGGATGTAGCACCTGCAGGCTGTGTCCTCGGCTGCCGTCAGGCGCCGTGCTCGAGTGGCACACCGCTTAGGCGACGCAGCAATCATGCCGGCGGCTGACAAATTTCCTACTGGCCGCTGGCCGACCATGCCAGATTGCCAGCCGCGTCGTAGGCCATGACGGTCGACCCGCTCTCGGGCTCCATCACTTTGCACAGCTGCTGGTTCGCATCGTAGACGCAGCGACGGGCCGCCAGGCAAACGCCATGCTCCACCGGTGGCGGCGCCACCACCTGCACGACCTGGTTGCTGGATTCATTACCGAAATCACCGGCACCATCGCGCATTCGCCAACGCAGGTTGTAGCCGCCCGCACCTAGGGGCGCGCGGAGGCTGAAGTTGAAGTCCACACTTCCACCAGGCGGAACATCGGATGGCAGGCCCACTTCGCCTGGCGACCATCCTCGCGTATCGCCAACCAACACAGCCCGATAGCCCTGCCCCTGGCGCCAGGTGACATTTCCCGTGTTCGTGAACCGCACGGACCCGGTGACAGAACGTCCGGTTGGGAGCTGCGCAGGCATGTTCTGAGAGACGAAAGCAGCATTACGCTGCATGGCAGGAATCGAGAGTGCACCCGACCCATCAATGAGGGAGTTGTCCCGCCCGACCGGAGAAATGCCATGGATATAGAACGGCTTGCCGCCTTGGCTTCGAATCAGGTCTTCGGTAATTGGAATTGAGAAGCGGTAGTTACTCCCCGACGATGAGCAAGCGCTGGCAACGCCAGGTTCGCTGGCAAGGTTTGCGCTAGCGATAGCAGCAAGCGTTCCAGTCCCATAAGCCCCGCCCGCATACATATGGACGTCAATCGATCGGCGTAGTCCTGCAGAATACGCCCAGCCGACAATCGCCTTGTTGTCCTGAATACCCTCGATCCGCCCTTCGATCACCGATGCAGACACGGCCACTGCGCCCGGCCCGGAAATGGTGTCGTTTGAGGCTCCTACCGGAGAGAGGCCATGGATATAAATGGCCTTACCGCCGTTTGCCGACGCTTGGCCACCCTCGCCGCCATGACCTCGGTGGGCTCCGTCTGCCGCGACCGCACCATTAGGTCTCCAAACATCACGGCATCGGCAGGATTGTCCAGTTGCGCCTGAGCGATGCGCGTGCCGTCCGGCAGCGTCACATCTTTCAGCGTGAGCTCGTTGATGTCCCCACTGCGGACCTTCCTGAGCAGCTCATCCAGATCCACGGTCGTCCCTTTCCGCATCGCATGGCATCGAATGCCATCGATAGTGCCATCCCCATCGTGGCCGCCGCCAGCCTGGCGTGGTCACCGCGACGGTTTCCCAGCGATCGGACAAGGTAACGCGAGCCAATCGAGGCTCGAAGATCGGTGGGAACAAAGAAGCGCGCATACAGGCCGGCCGAGCGCGACATCATCAGAGGCTTGGGCAAGATTGATACCTCGATTGATACCTCAAGGGGCATCGCTCGGAATCATCAATCGGCCGAAATATCCAGCCAAGTCAGGCACTTAGAGACTTGGCGGAAGCTCTGGAGCGGGCGATGGGAATCGAACCCACGTCAGTAGCTTGGGAAGCTACAGCTCTACCATTGAGCTACGCCCGCATGGCGCTGGCAGAGTTTATGCGGGTGCGGGTGTCTGGCGCAATGCGCGCAAATAGAACGAGGGCCGGTTGCCCGGCCCACGTGTCTTGCTTGCTAACTGTGGCTTACCGCGCGCTTCAGAAGTTGCCGCTGAAGTTCACGAACAAGGTGGCATCGCGTGCGCTGCGCTGGGCCGTGGTGGTGCTCAGACCAACGTTGCTCTGTAGGCCCCACAGGCCGGTGTGTGCGCCCAGCACGACGGTTGCGTAGTTGCGATCGAAGTTCTGGCCCGGAACGGTGTACATGCCGACCTCCGGCATCGACTGCAGCCAGGCGCTGGCTTCGCCGCCTTCTTTGAACTCGTGGTCGTAGGTCGCCTGCAGGTACGGCTTGACCGCCGCGCCGTCCAGACGCACCTGGAAGCCAACGCGGCCGACCAGCGAGTCGATGTCCTGGTTGGCGTAGCCCAGCGCGGTGGAACTTTCGTTGCTTTCGGTGTAGCCGTCGAGCTTGATCTTCTGCCAGGTCAGGCCGGCCACCGGGCCGTACTTGACGTTGCCTTCGCCCAGCGAATAACCGGCATTAAGCGCGGCGGTGAGGTTGCTGCCGTCCGGCGAGCCGCTATGCACGCGGGTGGCTGGCCCGAGCTGCACTTCACGGTCCACGTCGTAGCTCAGCCAGCTGTAGCTGACCTGGGCGTTGACCCACACCGGGCCGGTGTACCAACCGAAGAAACCGCCCAGGGTGCTGTCGTCCTGCTTGAAGCTGCCGTTGCGGTTGCCGAAGTCGGCATCCATGCGGCCGAAACCGGCAAAGCCACCGAACACCATGTCGCCCGCGGTCCAATCCACACCGAACAGGCCGGCCGGTGCCATGCCGTCATACAGATCGGCGTGGTCGTAACGCTGCATGTCGCCACGCACGCTCCCCCACCAACGCATGCCATCGGCGTCCGGCTTGCCGTCCAGATGCCAGGCCACCTGGTCGGCGCGCGCGCGGCCGACGGCCTGCGCGGAATGGGTCAGCACCTGCTGCAAACGCGGCGCTTCCAGGAGCGAGATGGCGTATTCGCCCAGGATCTGGTGCACCGCCGTGCTCGGGTGGATGCTGTCGGCGAACACATAGGTGTTCTGCGCATTGGCGGCGACCAGGCTGGTCGGGTTACAGGCCGGCAGCGGCACGGCCGGGTTGCAGGCGGTGCTGGTGACATTGCTGAAACCGTAGGTGCCCGGGTTGGCGACGATTTCCTGCAGCATGTGGAAGGTGTCGACCGGGATCACGCGCAGGCCGGCCGACTGCAGACCGTTGAACAAAGCGGTGTTGTAGGCGGTAGCCGCGCCGGTGCCCTGCGCCATGCCCACAGCGCCGCCAGCGCGGAAGCGCGGGGTGAGGCCGACGTCCGGAATGGTCGGCACCATGACATAACGCGCGCCGGCGTTCTGCAAGGCAGCCACGGCGCCCACCTGGGCGGTCACCGCGCTGCCGATGATGGCCTGCGCCTGTGCCGGAGCGAGGGACGCGGCAAGCAAGTCATTGGCGCCGCCCCACACGGTGTAGAGCGCATTGGGGTTGGCGCGGCCGCCGTTGGCGGTGAGATAGGTGTTGATCTGGCTGGTCACCGACGGCGCAGCGCCAAGTGCACTGACCGAGCTGGCCTGGATGCGCGCGCCGCCGGCAGCGTAGTTATCGCCGGTCTGGCCATTGCCGTTGGGCGCGGCACTGGTGCCGAAATGGTCGCCAACATATTCGGCCCACACCCAACCCGGGTTGGTGGTGAACTTGCCGGTGACTGCGCGCGAGGCGGCCGGCAGCAGAGGGTTGTAGTAGCCGCTGTCGGTGAGGCTGTCACCAAAGAACACGGTCTGGTCGAAGGCCGATTCGGCCATGGCCGGAGTGGCCGCGATAGCGATGGCCATGGCCATGGCCATCAGGGAGCGGATCGGGCGAAGTGTTGAAGCCATCGGAATGCCTGCTTGAAGTGAGTGGGACCGGACCGGCGTGCATACGTACGCTGGCGAATGGCACATGGTTTCACCCTCGCCGCCCGCGCTCACGCTGCATTGCCGCATAACGCAAACGCGCGCCGGAGCGGCACGCGATGCAACAATGATGCCATGAACATTCAACTCAACGGCACTCCACGCTCGCTTCCCGATAACTTGCTGCTGGCCACCCTGCTGGAGCAGGAAGGCTTAGCACAGCGCCGCGTTGCGGTAGAGGTCAATGGCGAAATCGTGTCACGTGGACGGCACGCAGAACACGCCTTGCGCGAGGGCGACGTGGTGGAAATCGTGCACGCACTGGGCGGCGGTTGATGCGCCGCGCAGGCGGCGCAGCTGCGCCCGATCGGTGATAATTGCCGCATGACGAACCCCGCCCCCTCTGATGCGCTGGTTATCGCCGGCAAACGCTACCGTTCGCGCCTGCTCACTGGCACCGGCAAGTTCAAGGATCTGGACGAAACCCGGCTGGCCACCGAAGCCGCCGCGGCCGACATCGTGACCGTTGCCATTCGCCGAGTGAACATCGGCCAGGACCCCAACGCGCCCAGCCTGCTGGATGTGCTGCCGCCGGATCGCTACACGCTGCTGCCCAACACCGCCGGCTGCTACACCGCCGAGGACGCAGTGCGCACCTGCCGGTTGGCGCGCGAACTGCTGGACGGCCACAACCTCACCAAGTTGGAAGTGCTCGGCGACGAGAAGACGCTGTACCCGGATGTGGTGCAGACGCTCAAGGCCGCCGAACAACTGGTCGCCGACGGATTCGAAGTGATGGTCTACACCTCCGACGATCCGATCCTGGCCAAGCGCCTCGAGGAAATCGGCTGCGTGGCGGTGATGCCGCTGGCCGCGCCGATCGGTTCGGGGTTGGGCATCCAGAACAAGTACAACCTGCTGGAAATCATCGAAAACGCCAAGGTGCCGATCATTGTCGATGCCGGCGTGGGCACCGCCTCGGATGCGGCGATTGCGATGGAACTGGGCTGCGATGGCGTGCTGATGAATACCGCCATTGCCGGTGCGCGCAACCCGATCCTGATGGCCAGCGCGATGCGCAAGGCGATCGAGGCCGGACGGGAAGCGTTTCTGGCCGGGCGGATTCCCCGCAAGCGTTATGCATCGGCATCGAGCCCAGTGGATGGCGTGATTGGATGATGGGGTGGTCTGCGTTGACATGGCGGCCGAGGCGCAATGATTGGCAGTGCCGCGTGCGAGATATGACCGCTGCCGGATCCCGCGTTGCTGCGAGCGCCCCCTCACGCCGTACCCTCACCCCAACCCCCGCTCCGCGCCCCGGCCCGCGCCTGCGTCGCAGGCGCTCCCAGGCACGCGCGCCCATGGCGCGCAAACTGTGCCTCCTCGCCCCGGTGGGCGAGAGGCTTTGTTATCTGATGTGACCGGCTTTCATGACTGACCCTTTCACCAGCGACGGCGCCAAGATGCCGCCCAAGCCCTTCACCATCGAAGAAGGCCGCCGGCAGGTGCGCAGCTTCGTGCTGCGCCAGGGCCGCTTCACGCCGGCGCAGCAACGCGCATTCGATGAGCTGTGGCCGCGTTTCGGGCTGGATTACCTCGGTACGCCGCGTGATCTGGCTGCCACCTTCGGGCGCGATGCGCACAAGGTGCTGGAGATCGGCTTCGGTAATGGTGCGGCGTTGCGCTTTGCCGCGCAGCAGGACACGAGCCGCGATTACATCGGCATCGAGGTGCATGCGCCCGGTGTGGGCCGCCTGCTCAACGCGCTGGATGAGGACGGCAGCACGCATGTGCGCCTGTATCACCACGATGCGGTGGAAGTGCTGGAACACGAGATCGCCGATGGTGTGCTGGACGAAGTACGCATCTATTTCCCCGATCCGTGGCACAAGAAGCGGCATAACAAGCGCCGCCTGATCCAGCCGGCGTTTGCGCAGTTGCTGGTGCGCAAGCTGCGCAACGGCGGCCGCCTGCATGCCGCCACCGATTGGGCCGATTACGCCGAACAGATGTGGGACGTGCTCGATGCCACCCCGGGCCTGGTCAATCGCGCAGGCCCGCGCGGCCACGTCGAACGCCCGGCCTGGCGCCCGCAAACCCACTTCGAAACGCGCGGCCAGAAGCTCGGCCACGGCGTGTGGGATCTGGTGTATGACCGGGATTCGGGAATCGGGATTGGGGATTCGTAACAGCGGCATGCCCGGCAACCAGATGCTTCAGCGCTTTTAACCAATCCCACTCACGAATCACGAATCCCGGCACCCAATGGACACCGCGCTGACGCTGACCAACGATATGAAGCTCGTCCTCGGGCTGGTCGGTTTCACGATGGCGATGTTCCTGTTCGAGCGCATTCGCGCCGACGTGGTGGCATTGATCGTGCTGGTGGTACTGGGTGTCACCGGGTTGGTAGCGCCGGAAGAATTGTTCGGTGGTTTTTCCGGTAATGCGGTGATGAGCATCATCGCCACCACCATTCTGGGCGCGGGCCTGGAACGCACCGGTGCGTTGAACCGGCTGGCGACCTGGTTGTTGCGGCGTTCGCACGGCAGCGAACAGCGCCTGATGATGATGACGCTGGCCATCTCCGGCTTGAACTCGTCATTCATGCAGAACCCGTCAGTGATGGCCTTGTACCTGCCGGTCGCCTCGCGCCTGGCCGCACGCACCGGACTCACCTTGCAGCGCATGTTGTTGCCGATCGCCGCCGCCATCGTGATGGGCGGCGCGCTCACCATGGTCGGCAATTCACCGCTGATCCTGCTCAACGACCTGCTGGTGTCGGCCAACAACAACCTGCCCTCGGGCATGGCCAGCATCGAGCCGTTGACGATGTTCGCGCCACTGCCGATCGGCGTGGCCTTGTTGATCGCCGCGTTGCTGTACTTCCGGTTCTACGGCGACCGCAAACTGATCGAAGAAGAACAGCTGATCAACGAAGGTGTCACGCCCTCGCGCACCGAAAGCTATTTCGCCAAAACCTACGGCATCGACGGCGATGTGTTCGAGCTGATCGTCACTGCCGAAAGCCCGCTGGTGGGCATGACCCTGGGCGAAGCCGAAGCCTTGCACGATGCGCCGTTGCTGCTTGCGCTCAAGACCGGCAACGACACCCGCCTGGCACCGCCGGCTGATATGCGCATCTGGGTCGGCAGCGTGCTCGGTGCGATGGGGCCGCGCCAGGAAGTGGCCGACTTTGCGCAAAACCAATTCCTGCGCATGTCCTCGCGGCTGCGCAACCTGGGCGACTTGTTCAACCCCAGCCTGGCCGGCATTTCCGAGGCGGTGATCCCGCCCAATTCGCGGCTGATCGGCAAGAGCGCCGCCGAATTGCGCCTGCGCAAGCAGGCCGGCATCAGCCTGCTGGCGATCAACCGCGACAAGCAGGTCATCCGCGAGGACGTGCGCAGCGTGCCGTTGCGCGCCGGCGACATGCTGGTCTTCCACAGCATCTGGCAGGACCTGGCGCAGGCTGCGGAAAGCCGCGATTTCGTGCCGGTGACCGACTTTCCCAAAGGCGAACAGCGCCCGCACAAGTTCAAGATCGCGATGGCGATCTTCGCCTTCACCATCCTGATTGCATTGACCTCGCGCCTGCCGGTGGCGCTGACGCTGATGACCGGCGTGGCCTGCATGCTGGTCAGCGGCGTGTTGCGCATGGACGAGGCCTACGCATCGATCAACTGGAAAACCATCTTCATGATGGCCGGCCTGATTCCGCTGGGCTGGGCGATGGACAGCAGTGGTACTGCTGCCTGGGTCGCCGGCCACACCATCGATCGCCTGCCCGAAGGCATCCCGGTGTGGGCGCTGGAAATCAGCCTGGCGTTGCTGACCACTGCGTTCTCGCTGGTGATCAGCCATGTCGGCGCGACCATCGTGATGGTGCCGATTGCGGTCAATCTGGCGCTGGCGGCCAACGGCAACCCGACCGCGTTTGCCCTGATCGTGGCGTTGTCGGCGTCCAATAATTTAATGACCGCGTCCAACCCGGTGATCTCGATGGTGGCCGGACCGGCCAACTACCAACCGCGCGAACTGTGGCGCGTGGGCGCGCCGTTGTCGCTGATCTACATCGTGGTGATGGTGTCGATGATCAACCTGATGTTCTGGTGGGCGGCGCGCTAATCCGGCGTCGCACTTTTAGAGCGGCTAACCACACCGCATCAGCAATCGTTCTTGGCGCTTACCCCAGCAGCACCTGCTCGTCCTCAACCCGTACCGGCACCGCACACAGCGATTGACCGCGGCACGGGCCGCTGACGCATTCGCCAGCGTTCAATTCGAATGCCGCACCGTGCGCGGCGCAGACCAACTGCCCTTCCTTGGTCTTGAGGAACTGGCCCGGCGCCCAGTCCAACCGGCGGCCAGCATGCGGGCAGATGTTCAACCAAGCGCGGACCTGCGTGCCTTCGCGATACAGCACCAGCGATTCGGCGCCGCTATCCAAGCGTGCTTCGACTTCCAAAAACCCGGCATCGGGAATCTGCGTCAACGTGGCAAGCGTGGTGGGCGATGGCGACGACATGCAAGGGACCGGCAACGAGGAACCTGGATTGTGGCATGCAGTCTTGGGCAGCATTGATGAGCCTGAGTCGGCGGCTGAGCATTGAGAGAAGACGACAGCAACAGCGGACAACCGGCTACAACTGGACCTGCTGGCGCCTTTCCACGCGTGCCGCCTGTGATCGTCGCCGCAAATCGCGGTGTCAATTAACGAAGTTTTCACTCAATGACATGAAACCGCAACGATACTGCGCGCTTGTTTCCTGACCGGCAGCCCACCGCCATGCCCGCTCGTATCTTCCAATTCGGCAACCTCCACCACCTGTTTGCGCCGCGCAAGCCGCGTCACCCGTTGGTACGCGTTGCCGCCGGCCTGGCTGGTCTGGTCATCCTTGCGGTGCTGATTTTTTTTAGCGTGTTCGTTGGCGCGGCAATGATCCTGGGCGGCATCGCCTGGAAGTTGTTGAGCAGGTCGAGCCGCCGCACGCCACAGCAGACGCGTGTGGTCGACGCCGAATACCACGTGGTGCGCAAGCCCGCATTGCCCTTGTCGCACTGACATCTTCGCTGACGGCATCGCTGCGCAGCCGGCCGGTCTGCGCAGTTGCTCTCCGGATGGGCGCGTGCCCGTATCGATGACGATTCTTTCCGGCAAGCCACACTGATGTTCTGAGCGCTTGGATTTCTGAGCGCTTGCCGCGCTTTAGCATTCCCACGTTGCTGGGCGATGCGTTGATTGGTCAGGCGCGCACCTGACGCTGCATCGAGCACCAGTGCACCACACGGCGCGACTCTCCTTAATCAACGCCGCAGCAGCGCGCATCGCGCTTGATCGAACGCCAGCAGCGCGACGCTCGTGCTGTTTTGGATTCGTCAGTGTCTCGTTGTACGCGCCACAACTTGAGCTAGTGTTGCTGCCGGCCGCTTTGTAGCGTCTGCCATCGCGGCCGTGTCATGCAATGTGCGCACGCGCAACGGTTCCGTCGTACACAAGCAAAACGCTAGACTCATGCGTCTGTGTTCTTGAGGATGCGCGCATGACCCATGATGTGATTCCCGCCGCTGATGTTCCGCGCATTCCCGTAGTGGGCGGTGGCAGTTTTCCGGTGCACCGCATCTACTGCGTGGGGCGCAATTTTGCCGACCATGCGCGCGAGATGGGCGCCTCCGCACCAGCCTCCAAAGCAGAGCGCGGCCAGCCCACCTTTTTCATGAAGCCTGCCGATGCCATCGTGGTCGGCCACGGCGACCAGATTCCCTACCCGCCCGGCACCAAGGAGTTGCACCACGAAGTGGAGCTGGTGGTGGCACTGGGCAGCGATGCGCCGGCCGGCGAGTTGCCGGTGGAACAGGCCGAACGCCTGATATACGGCTACGGTGTGGGGCTGGATCTGACCCGCCGCGATCTGCAGGCCGCGGCCAAGGCCAAGGGTCTGCCGTGGGATATCGCCAAGGGCTTCGATCACTCCGCACCGATCAGCGAGCTGGTGCATGCCGGCGAAGTCGGCGCGCTAGAGGCCTTGAATCTTTCGCTGGAGGTCAATGGGCAGGTGCGTCAGCAGTCGTTGCTGGATCAGATGATCTGGAACGTGCCGGAGATCCTGCACGAGCTGTCCAAGCTCTATGCATTGCGCGCAGGCGATCTGATTTTCATGGGCACGCCGGCCAGCGTGGGCCCGCTGCTGCCGGGCGACCGGTTCAGTGCGCGCCTGGAAAACGTCGCCGAACGCCACGGCATCATCGCGGGCTGACATCGGGCCCGCTACGATCGGGCTGCGGCAGTTGGTCCGCGACCGCAGTTGGAGTGCAGTATGGGAATGGTCAGCGAATTCAAGCAATTCGCAATGCGCGGCAATGTCATCGACCTGGCGGTCGGTGTGGTCATCGGTGCGGCGTTCGGCAAGATCGTCACCGCGCTGGTGGAGAAAATCATCATGCCGCCGATTGGCTGGGCCATCGGCAACGTGGATTTTTCGCGCCTGGCGTGGGTGCTCAAGCCGGCCAGCGTCGATGCCACCGGCAAGGAAATTCCGGCGGTTGCGATTGGCTACGGCGATTTCATCAACACCGTCGTGCAGTTCGTGATCATCGCCTTCGCGATCTTTCTGGTTGTCAAGTTGATCAACCGCGTGACCCATCGCAAGCCGGATGCCCCGAAGGCCCCGAGCGAGGAAGTGCTGTTGCTGCGCGAGATTCGCGACTCACTCAAGAACGACACGCTTAAATCGCCGGGCGCGCTGTAAGCAGGCACAACCAATTGAGGCATGCTGGCGCGCACTTCGCGCAGAAGGATGACCTTTCGCACGCAGACGGGGGACTTCGCGCTGATAAGCTCGGCGTCCTCTCATCGTTGGAGCCGCCCTGCATGCGTCGCCTCGCTGTTGCCATCTCTGCCCTACTCGCCTGCTCCTCCGCATTCGCCGCACAGACCAGCATCCCCGACAGCGCATTGCGCACCGCCGCGCAGCTACGCGAGCAAGCGCTGGCCGACAGCACCGGCTTTGCGGTGGTCCAATCATTGACCACCGAAGTGGGCCCGCGCATTGCCGGTGGCGAAGCGGGCTTGCGTGCGGTGGCCTGGGCCAAGGCGAAATTCACTGCGCTGGGCTTCGACAAGGTGTGGACCGAGCCGGTGACCTTTCCGAAATGGGAACGTCGCAGCGAACGCGCTGCCGTGCTCGGTGCGCATGCGCAGCCGCTGACCATCACCGCACTGGGCGGCAGCCCGGGCGGCACCGTCGAAGGCGAGGTAGTGCGCTTCGAGAATTTGGCTGCGTTGCAGGCCGCGCCGGCCGGCTCGCTGGCCGGCAAGATCGCGTTTGTCGATTATCAGATGGTCAAGGCGCGCGACGGCAAGGATTACGGCAACGGCGGCGCGGTGCGCAGCAAGGGCCCGTCGGAAGCGATCCGCAAAGGCGCCATTGGCTTTGTCATGCGCTCGGCCGGCACCGACTCGCACCGCGTGCCGCACACTGGCATCACCCGCTTCGATGAAGGCCTGACGCCGGTGCAGGCTGCAGCGCTGTCGGTGCCCGATGCCAATCAACTCGCGCGACTCACCGCACTGGGCAGCACGCGCGTGCGGCTGGCGCTGGATTGCGGCTGGGACGGCACGGCCACCTCGTACAACGTGATTGGCGAAATTACCGGGCGCAGCAGGCCCAAGGAAGTGGTTGTCATCGGTGGTCATCTGGATTCGTGGGATCTGGGCACCGGCGCGATCGACGACGGCGCCGGCGTGGCGATCACCATGGCCGCCGGCCACCTGATCGGCCAACTCAAGCAGGCCCCCAAGCGCACCATTCGCGTGGTGGCCTTCGCCAACGAGGAGCAGGGTCTGTACGGCGGCAAGGCGTATGCGGCAGCGCACGGCAAGGATGCCAAGGACATGGCGCTGCATCAGATCGGCGCGGAAAGTGACTTCGGCGCCGGGCGCATCTACGCATTCAACACCGGCGCGGCTGCGCCAGACGACTCGCGTGCAGCAACCAAGCAGATTGCCGAGGTGCTTGCACCGCTGGGCATCGCGTATGAACCGAGCAAGGGCGGCCCTGGTCCGGATGTCGGGCCGATTTCTGCCAAGGGTGGTGCCTGGGGATGGCTGGCGCAGGATGGCACCGACTACTTCGACCTGCACAACACCGCCGACGACACGCTGGACAAGATCGACCCGAAGGCGCTCGCGCAGAACGTGGCCGCTTACACCGTGTTCGCATATCTGGCCGCAGAAGCCGATGGCGACTTCGGCAGCCGCGCGAAGAGCGTGCAACCACCGAACGAGTAAGCGACGCGCAATGTCTGGCGCGTGCGTCGGGTGCTGGGTGTAGGCAGTGCCTTGCTGATCTGCAAGCGCCAGATGCATGCAAGAATCGCAGCAGGCCGGGCGATGGTGATTGCGTAGATCGGCTTGTTCGTCCAGCAAGTGGCAGTTGCTTTGAAGCAGCTGCCACTCGCAATGCGTCACGCCAGGTGGGCACGCATCACGTGCTCGGCAGCGGCGCATACATGTTCTGCGCAGCGGTGACGCATCGCCGCCGCTGGCACTGCACAACGCGCTTGATTGGTTGCTTTTGGTTGTCGCCTTAAACCTCGAATCTGTAGCGCGCATTCGCTTCTACCCAGGATGAGCACACACAATGGTGGCCAAGCGGCAAGGCAGTGCGAACAATGCGGCGACGTTGTTGGATGTCGCCAAACACGCCGGCGTCTCGCCGATGACCGCTTCGCGCGTAATCAACCGCCACCCGCATGTGGGCGAAGCGATGCGCGTGCGTGTGGAGGCGTCGGTGCAGGCATTGGGCTACCGGCCCAATCTCGCCGGCCGCTCGTTACGCACCAGCGGGTTGCTGCGTATCGGCGTGTTGTATAGCAACCCCAGCGCGGCCTATCTCAATCAATTCATGCTCGGCTTGCTCGAGCAGAGCAGCCTCACTGGTAGCCAGGTCATGGTGGAAAAGTGCGGCGCCATCCGCAGCCAGCGAGCGGCCACCGAGCGCCTGCTCGCTGCCGGCGTCGATGGCGTCATCCTGCCGCCGCCGTTATGCGATTCGCGCCAGACCATTGCCGAACTCGATGCACGCGGCATCCCGGTGGTGGCGGTGGCCAGCGGCGCACCCATGGCGCAAATCAGCTCGGTGCGGATCGACGACTACCAGGCTGCCCGCGCCATCGTCGACCACCTGATCGAACTCGGGCATCGTCGCATCGCGTTGATCAAGGGCGACCCCAAACACACCCCGAGCGCACTACGCGCCAACGGCTATCTCGACAGCTTGCAGGCTGCCGGTTTACCTGTCGCAGATGCATTGATCGCCGAAGGGTTGTTCACCTACCACTCCGGGCTGCTCGCCGCGCGCAGCCTGTTGGCGCAGCCGCAACCCGCAACTGCGATCTTTTGCAGCAACGACGACATGGCCGCCGCAGCGGTGGCGGTTGCGCATGGCTTGGGCTTGGGCTTGCGCGTGCCCGAAGATGTCTCCATCGCCGGCTTCGACGATACGCCGGTGGCCACGACCATCTGGCCCGAACTCACCACCGTGCATCAACCGGTCACCGCGATGGGCCGCGCCGCCGTCTCGTTGCTGGCCGATGCGATTCGTCAACGCCGCAAGGGCGACACCGCCCCCGGCGTGCATCAGGTGATGAAGTACACGCTGGTCAAGCGTGGCTCAACGGCGGGGCCGCCTAAGGTGTAGCGCGACACCGTGAAGTCCCAACACAACTGATTCGCTAGTGGCGCACGACATCGACCTGGGCAACGCCCAGCAGGCCGGTCAACGGAACCATTGCCTTGCGTTGTTTGGGATCAGCGGCCAAGCCCTGACTGCGCAGGGCATCCAGCAAGCGCTCGGCCAGTGGCATCACCATATGGCGCCCCCAACAGCGCTCGGACGCATGCCCGAATGGCAAATAGCCCGGGTGATTGTCCGGATCGAGATGATCCCAGCGTTCTGGCCGAAACGCTTCCGGAGCCTCCCACAGCGCGGGATCGCGATGACTCAGCAATGGCAGCACCAGCACATCGTCGCCACTGCCGATGCGGCTATCAAGCGCAGGATATCCGGCGATGCGTTACGCAGGATGTTCCATGACGGCGGCAGCAAGCGCAGCGATTCGTAGACGATATGACGGCTGGGCACTGCTGGATCGAAGGGCGATCCCAGCCATAGCGCATTCGCCACCAGTGTCGAAATACTGAGACACACCGGCGCCGCCGTGCGCCGATACAAGCCCATTGCGTAGCGGCGCTCATCGTAGCTGCCGGCTGCTGCGGTCAACGTGGCCAGGGCCGAGGCGTTGTACTGCAGTTTGAACGGCATTGCCGCGCCGGCGGCGATGACAGCCCAAGTCAACTTCGGCGTCAACTGAAGCATGCGATCCATCAACAGGCGCAATCGCAGCGGATCGCCAGCCAACAACAGATCGCGCAGATACACATGACCCACGTGCGGCCATGGCCCGCATAAATCCAGGTCAGCCGACACAGGACGCTTCAACGCTTCGCGCACATCGCGCCCGAGAGCCTGCATCAGTTTGGAAGCGTCAGTGCGCGGGATCGAGCGCCCATGCAGCGGCTTGAAGGTGGGTCGCTCCGCTTCGGTCGCCGCACGCGCATCAAGCAATCGGTGCGTCAACTCGGCACCAGCAACGCCCACCGTATCTGCATCCAGCCGGAAAACCTCCTTGCCGACGTGCTCGCCCAACAGCGCCTGCAAGCGCGGTGCGAACACCGTCGCCCTGGCAAACCCATCAGCGCTGGAAGCAAGCATGTGCCCTCCTGCTCGGTGATGCCCGCGTCCGGCAGTGCCACACCTCGCGCGGGCGAGGTCGTACTAACTCACATTACGAAGAACGCTACGAAAACACGGTGCGGCTGCCATTGCCATGGCACAGCCGCAACGCGCTTCGAGCCATTTAAAAATATTCGGTCCAAGAGGCGGACTTGAGACTCTTGCGAGAGGCCAGCATGTGCTTGATCGAAAAAAGTATCTTCATGAGCGAAATCCTTATGTAAGGAGGGATTGCCCTTTCGGGGGACTTTATCAAATACACAATCAGCGGATACTTGCGTGCGAGCGATAATGGTTGAGCCCGCAACACGAATGCTACGCATGGCTGACCGACCATGCAACGGCAGAAACTTGCGTGTGTGCACACATTCATCGACGGCCCATGCTTGCACGAGCTCCGCATCGCCTTGGAAATCAAAATTTCGCCTGAGTAGCCCTAACCCTCAGCCAGACTTTTGCTCGAGCCCTGCAAACAGCGTGGTTTTCCTGATGTTTTCCATGCTGTGCGCTTTCGGCATCGCTGACGCGAGGAGCCGGTCCGACGTTTCCAGCCAGGACGTCATCGTGACCTTCTATCGCGCTGGTTTCGCGATAAGTGCGCAGGTGCTGCAGCTGAAGGTCAGGGCGAATCAGGAAATGCGCAAACCCATTGTTGAACATAGCGCCCGGACGATGGCACTCCATCGACGATAAGCAAAGAAGGCACGCAACGGCATCTCAACTGCCAGCACGAGTGGACAGGCGTCGGCGCCACACGCAAAAAAAACCGCATCGCTTCCCGACGATGCGGCCGAATGGGAGGGTGTTGGGCGTTACCGCTGAACGGACTGCAGCGCCGTATCAAACGGCGACGGGAAGAATGCACAATGACCGCTTGGATAGGCATGACAGAACAGCATATGCATCACGGCGCGGGGGTTGCGCCGTGTCGCACATCGATGCATTTCATTCAGCGCATCACATCAGAAGCGCAAACGCAGACCTGCGTAGTAGCGGCGCTCGAAGATGTTCTGGTCGAAGTAGTGATTGGTCCACTGCGCGTACCGGCGCTCGCTTTCACCGGTCAGGTTGGTGGCCTGGGCGTACAAGGTCAGGTGTTCGTTGACGTCATAGCTCAACGACGCATCCAGATAGCCGACGTCATCATTCCAGATCGCCAGCTCATCGCCCCATGCGGAACTATTGACCTGACTGAAACGCTTGCTGCGCCAGTTGTAGGCCACCCGCGCCTGCAGCTTGTCCTTCTGATACCACAGCACCGCGTTGGCCTGATGCTTGGAGTTGTCGCCGATCGGCAGCGTGTTGCCCTCGATGTCGGCGTTGTCGGTATCGGCATCGGAGAAGGTGTAGTTGATGTTGGTGCCGAAGCCGCTCCACCAGCCCGGCAGGAAATCGAAGGCCTGCTGGTAGCCGATTTCGAAACCCTTGATCTTGCCGCCACCACCATTGACGATGCGCTCGACCGGACCGCCCGCGCGCACGACGCCATCCGCATCGGGCAATGGCTCGATGTTGGTGACGGTGGTGGGGAACGACTTCACATCGATAAGGAACGCACCGACGCTGATCAACGAGGCATCGGCGAAATACCATTCCCACGAGGCGTTGTAGTTGGTGGCGCGATACGGATCCAGATCCGGATTGCCCGAGCGGCCGTTGAGAAACAGCACCGCATCCGATGGCAGCGACGGGTTACGTGGCGGCGTGCCGTTGACCGCATAGAAGCTCACCAGACCGCGTCCCAGATCCGGCAGATCCTGACGCGCAACCGCCTTGTTGTAGGCAAAGCGCAGCTTCTGCGCGTCGGTGATGTCCAGCGACAGATTGGCGCTGGGCAGCACATCGGTGTACTGACGATTGAGGCGGCTGGTGCCGATCGCCGGACTGACGCCATTCCATTCGACATTGCCGATGTAAACGTTGCCGCTGCTCAAGTACTGGTCGATTGCCAGCTTGGTCTGCACGATGCGTGCACCAATGTTGGCCGTCCACGGCACGCGCGTGCCGGTGCCGCCTTCCAGGTGGGCCATGAAATAGGCCGAGCTGGTTTTTTCGGTGACCTGATACGAATCGGCCGCCTGCTGATACGCCACGTTGCCCGGATACAAGCTGTTGAGATAGGCGATAGGGTCTTTCATTGCCTGCGGGTTGATCGCCGGCAGACCCTGGCTCCCCAGGCCAGTCACCTTGAGCGGATCGAAGTCGTTGAAATACGCCCAATAACCGGGAATCGAATTGAACGGCAGCAAGCGCGCTTCGGACACGCCACTGCAGGTATCCACAATCAGCGGATCCTTGTAGTAGTACAACGAACGGTTCGGGTCGGCGCAGCTGGACGACACCGGCGACAGATAACGATAGGTGTCCAGCTTGAAATCGCGCTCGCCATAGCGAATGCCGAACTGGAAGCCACGCACCACGCCCTCATCGAATTCGAAGGTGCCGTCGGCGCGCAATGCGTCCATCTTGGCCTCGATCTTGTTGCCCTGCGCCCAGGTGGACATCAGCTGCCAGTTGTCTGGATTGGACACATCGGTAGCGAGGTTCACCGCCGGATAGGTGCCGCGGAGATCCACCGATGCATCCACGGTGGGCAGGCCGTTGACGTTGGCCCACTGGGTCACGCCGCCGGCACGTGGGATCTGGTCGCCGCGCGTCACCGCCGCGTCGGCACGCGCCTCGTCGTAGGTGCGCTGCGCATCGCCATGCACCCAACGGAACGAAGCGCGGAACGGGCCACCGTCGTCGTAACGCAATTCCAGGCTGGTATTGAGCGCATCCGAATCGGCCACCCAAGCCATCGAATGCGCCTGAAAGCGGTTGTAACGGAAGTTGCCGTACTCCAGCACGCCATTGGAATCGACCACCGATCCGGGCTGCAACTGATTGGTCGCCCAACCGGTGTGCAGCTGCGCGGCAACCGAGGTGTCGTGGTCTTCGAGCTTGGTGTAGGCCGCGTCCGCCAACACCGTCCACGAAGCGTTGATGTTGAACTGGAAGGAGCCGTTGACGCCGGTGCGCTGGCGATCAGTGCTGCGGTTATCCAGTTCGGTGGCAACCCAATTGTAGAAATAGTCGCGTGGCAGATTACTCGGGTCGGTATTGCTGCCGATACGTCCATTGCCGTTGAAATCGAAACCGACGTCCTGTTCAGTGGATTTTTGTGCGCCGTTGGAATAGACGCTGGGATGCTTGTTTTCCAGTGTGGCGTCCGAATACGACACCGCCAGCAATGCACCCCAACGCTCGGTGCGGAAGCTGGCCAGCCCCGAATACAACGCGTTGGCCTTCTGCACCCGATCGCCGTACGAGCCTTCGGCCTGACCGCTGAAGGTCCAGCCTTCCGGCAGATCGAACGGTCTCCGCGTCTTCAACGAGACGGTGCCGCTGATGCCGCCATCCAGATCGGCGGCGGTGGGCGATTTGATGACGTCCACGCCAACGTCGGTGGAATATCCACGAAGTCCGGCTGTGCGCGGCCGATGTTCGGCTGACCATACTGATCGCCGCCACCTGCACTCAGATACAACTCACCATTCATGGTGGTCTGCACCTGCGGCATGCCGCGGATATTGAGCTGCGAACCTTCGCCGGCCGAGCGCCGGATCTGCACGCCAGGCACGCGCTGCAGCGAATCGGTGATGGTGACGTCGGGCAATTTGCCGATGTCTTCGGCAGAGATCGAATCGATGATCTGCGCGGCGCTGCGCTTGTTTTCGATGGCCTCGGCCTGCGCACCGCGCACGCCCTTGACCATCACCTTGTCCAGTTCGGTGACGCCTGGAGTGGTGGCAGTGTCTTGTGCGCTCGCACCGCCGGCAAGCAGGGTGAGCGCAGTCGCGAGTGCGGCGGCCAAATGGGGTATGGCGGGTGTTCGAATGCAGCTTGTTCATGGTCCCCTCCCAGGGATGACAAATCCACGACCGTTTCGACTGGCATTATCGGCACGGCAATGCGGTATTGGCTGACGCACCAGGCGGTGCGTCAGTGCGAGTACCGTGCACGGCACGGCGCGGCAACACGCAGACGTTGCTACGGAGGCCCGCTGGCGACGCCTGTCGATGGTTCGGCATTCCAGCCACGTAATTGCAGTGTGGCGTTGCGCAAGATGGCCGCGGACGGACCGCGAATTTCCACCACGCGCTCTTCGCCTGGCACCAGGCTCAGATAGTTGTCGCTGTAGTACGCCGGCAGGATGCGGTGGCCTTGCGCGTCCACCAGGGTCAGCTTGGTATTGAGCGCCACCTGCTGCGACCGATTGCGCACAGTGGCGCGCAGCACGGCCTCGTTGCCCTCCTGCAGCTGCGTGGTGAGCTGCAGCGGCACCGTCGCGAGTGCGCCCAGTCCACGCATCGCCGCTGCATCGCGCGCCACCCAATAGAAGTTGCGTGATCGCACTACCGCATCGCGGTCGAGTAACTGCAAACGCACAAAGCCCAACCCGTTGGTATCCTTCAGCAACGGCGCCAACTGCAGCACGGGCGCCGACACTGCCACCGCTGCGGCATCCAGCGCTTGTTCGCGCTGTTGCAGCAGCGTGCCGTCATTGGCATACACCTGCGCACGCACGCGCAGCCCGCGTACCGGCTCGGCGGCGTTGTTGACCACCACCACCTCATGCCCCGGCAGGTTCATCTGCACATGCAGCGTCTCGGCCGCATTGCGCACGCCGTAATAAGCGGCGTGGGTGTCGTAGTCGTGGCTGTAGATCTGCCACATGTTGCTCGGCCACGCCGGGTGGCTCATCCAGAGCAGGCGCCCGCTGTTCTTGCTCCACAACTGCGCGTTGAAGCCTTCGAAGATGGCGCGATGGGTTTCGTAATTGAGCAGCTGTGCCTTGCGCTCGAAATCGTCCAGGCTGGTCGGTGTACCCAGCTTGTCGGTAAGCGTGCGCATGAAGCTGTTGGTGTCGCCGTTACCGGACTGGTGCCAGTCGTGATACGCCCACGCATCGCTGATCGGCCATTGGTCGCCAACTGCCGGCACCGACGCCTTAAACGACTCCAGCGTGGAAAACGATGGCGTGCCCACTTCCACCGAGAAACCCTGCGCCAATGTGTTGAAGTACGCCACCGGCTCGCGGTAGTTGTACGGCCCACTGCCCTGCAGATTGATCTCGTTGGAACTGCCGGTGTACCAGCGTGTGCCGTCGAGTTCGGCGACCAGCGTGTCCAGGCCTTCGTTGAGAATGGGCGCTGGCACGCCTTCGTTGCGGCCAAACCACAATACGATGGAGGGATGATTGCGGAAGCGTTTGATCACTTCAGCGGCATTGTCCAGGAACAGTGCCGCGTCGGCCGGCTCCATGTTGTAGTTCTGCGTGGACTGCCAGAAATCATTGAGCACCAACATGCCGTATTCGTCGGCCAGCTCGAAGAAGCTTGCTTCGGTGTTCTGCCCGACCCAATTGCGCACCACATTGAAATGCGCATCGCGCTGCAGGCGGAAGTACGGCTCCAACCGCTCACGCGACACGCGCTTGCGCCAATCGTCCATGCCCCAGTTACCGCCCTTCACCGCAATACGTACGCCGTTGATGCGGATGACCAGTTGCGGAGCCAGCGTGGAATCGTCCAGCTGTTGCACTGCCGGCGAGGTCAGCGCAGCGGGATACAGCGATTGCGCATGACCACCGGGAACCGGCCGAATCGCTGCATGGCGCACATCGACGATGCGTTCACCACGCTGGCGGGCCTGGTTGAGATCGACCAGCACGCGGCGCAGTGCGCCATCGTCGTCGAACAACGACAGTTCGTAGGTCACCTCGCGAATGCCAAAGCGCAGCTGCTGCGCGTCCGAACGCGCGCCCGCCACATCGACACCAATCTGCAGCGTGTACAGCGCAGGCTCGCCGTAGCCGTTCGGCCACCACAGCCGTGGATTGGCGATGCGCAGCTGCGGCGTATCGGCCGCGGTGAACTTCAGCGCGCTGCCGCCGGCCGGCACTGTCACCTGGCGCTGGATCGTCACATCGCCGAAGGCCAACTGTACAGTGCCGTGCACCGCAGCGGCCGTGTCGTTGCGCAGCGGCACATTGATTTCGAGCTCGGCAGTTTGATGATCCGGCGCCAGCCGCGCGGTCAACACCTGGGTATCGCCGAGTGCGAGCGGGCCACTGGCATGCAGTTGCACGTCTTGCCACAGACCGGCGTTGCGGTCGCGCACGGCTGGAATCCAATCCCAACCCTCGCTGGCGATAAAGGTCGGCCCATCCAGGGCCTGCATACCACCGTTTTCGCCCACGCCTGCACTCATCGATTGCTCGTGCGCAATGCCAGGATGTGGCGGCGGCGACACCCGCACCGCGATCGTGTTACGACCGGGCTTGAGTTGTTTGCTGACATCGAAACGACCGCGTGCGAACGCACCGCGCGTGCGGCCAATCTCCACACCGTTGAACCAGATTTCGCCGGCATAGTTGATACCGTTGAACAGCAATTCCAGACGCTTGCCTTGCGCGGCGGCAGGAACGTCGAAACTGCTGCGGTACCACCAATCCTGCCGACTCAGCGCTTCGGGGATGGCCATATTGTTGAGGCCGATATCCGGATCCGGATACACCCCACGGTCGACCAGTGTGGTGAGCACGGTACCGGGTACGGTGGCCGCACGCCATGCGGCCTTGCCGGCGGCGTAGTCGCTACGCGACAGCGTGGCGCCGTTCGCTTGCCCAAGCTCGGGTGCAGCAGCCAGTTGCCATGCACCCACACGCCAGGATGTGGCGTCCAGCGCTTGCAGCGCAGGCGCATGCGGTACCTGCTGCGCAACCGGCGCCGAGAACGCAGCGGCGCTGCGCGGCAGCGTTGCAGCCGGCTGTGGCTCGAGCTGGCCGGCCATCTGTTTGACCTGTAAGCGCCAACTTGGCGATGCATCTTCGAAGCGTTGCAGTGCCGGATCCGGCGCATGTACGGCGAGCCGTGCAATGGCATCGGCATCCAGCGCACCAGCCTGCGCAGTAAAGCCTGCGATATCGCCGCCGAAGTGTTGCGTATACGCCGCTGGTTGTGGGCGTGGGCCGAACACCAGCATCGGCGCAACGGCCGCCTGTTGCACGCGACCACTGGCAACCTTGCGGCCGTTGGCGTACAGCGTCAGACGTGTGCCCCGTGCCACTGCCGCCACTTGCGTCCAGGTCTGCGCCGGCAAAGGGTGTGTACTACGCAGCACGTTGTCGGCGCCCTGCGTAAAGCCGAGTTTGCCGCCATCAATCGTGAAGTAGCGGCCGGCGCCTTGCGGATCGCCGACGCCGACAATCAATGCAGGGCCTGTGATCGAACGTGATGGGCGCACCCATCCGGAGACGCTCCAGTCCGCATTGGCAGACAACAACGGCGTCCCGGTGGCGAGCTGCTTGTTCAGCGCAACGCCGCCCGCAAGCACACGCACGTCGTACGGACCAGGCGGTCATTGGCAGGCGCAGCCTCCACTGCAGTCCAGCCCATGCAGCCACACAACAACCACAGCGCTCCACGTCGGAACGCGTTGCGAACCATCAGCATTAGAGGCCTCTCCCAAGCTCTACTGCCACACAACGGTGCACATCGCTTCGACGCAATCGGCAAACCGTCTTGCGGACGTTTTGCGTCATGTCCTTAGTGATGCCGCCCGTGGCTGCCGCCCCTGTTTCAGCGGCCATGGTGCGAGGTAACGTTACCCCAGCTAGATATCGACAACAACCTTTCTGCGTTAGGGTTAGCAATCCCAGGAGGAGGGAATCATGCGAAACCTGATCCAGTCCGCATTCGCTGCGGCATGCGCGTTGTTGTGTTTGATCGCTGCACCCGCTGTCGCACAGCACTTACGCGTGCAATCACCCGATGCACGCACGCAAGTGGAATTCACGTTACGCGCCGGTGGCGTACCCAGCTATCGCGTGCTGTATCGCAACACGCTCGTGCTCGACGATGCACCGCTCGGGCTGGATCTGGGCCGCGGTAACAAGCTCGGCCAGGACATGACGCTACAACGCAGTACGACCGAGCTGCACGACAGCCGCTTTACCTTGACGGTTGGAAAGACGCGACAGGTACGCGACCACTATCGAGAACTGCGCGTGCAGCTGATCGATGCGAAACAGCGCAAGCTCAACATCGAATTGCGTGCGTATGACGACGGTGTCGCGCTGCGTTACGTGCTTCCGGATGCAGGGCAGGTTCGCATTCGCGATGAACTCACCAGCTTCGCGTTCCCGCAGGATTACCGCTGCTGGAACTTGAATCTGGGTCGCTTCGGAACCAGTCACGAGGGCGAATACGATGCGATCGCCGCATCCAAATTGCGCGCGCACACTCTGCTTGAGTTACCGCTGGTGTGCCAGACCGATGTCAATGGCACCACGCTTGCGATCGGCGAAGCGAATCTGCGCGATTACGCCGGCTTGTATCTCACCGGCCGGCCCGATGGCAGGCTGGGCGTAGCGGCAAAACTGTCGCCGCGCCTGGACGACCCCACGGTGGCGGTCAGCATTGATGCCCAGGGCCGCGATTTTGCGACGCCATGGCGCGTGATCATGCTGGCCGACAACCCGGCGAGCCTGATCGAATCCAACCTGATTTCTGCACTCAATCCGCCGCCCGCCTTCGATGCGGGTTGGGTACGCGCGGGCAAATCGGCGTGGGATTGGTGGTCGGGCAGCCTGGCCAGCGGCGTGGCAAACCCGGGCATGAATACCGCCACCATCCAGCGCTACATCGACCACGCGCAGGAGTTGAAGCTGCAATACATGCTGATCGACGATGGTTGGTGTTACGGCAGTACCGGCGATGGTCAGTACAACGCCGATGCGGATATTCTCCGTCCGGTCGAGCACCTCGATCTGCCCGGTCTGGTGAACTACGCGCGCAAGCGCGACGTCGGGCTGTGGCTGTGGGCGCACTGGCGCGCGCTCGATGCGCACATGGACGAAGCGCTCACCTGGTACCAGCAACTCGGTATCAAGGGCATCAAAGTCGATTTCATGGACCGCGACGATCAGCAGATGGTGGACTTCTACCATCGCCTGCTGAGCAAGGCTGCCGAGCACAAGTTACTGGTAGATCTGCACGGTGCGTATCACCCGACCGGGCTGACCCGCACCTATCCGAACTACCTCACTCAAGAGGGTGTACTCGGTGCCGAGTACAACAAGTGGAGCGCGCGCATCACCGCTACGCACAATCTCACGCTGCCGTTTACGCGCATGTTGCTCGGGCCGATGGATTACACGCCCGGCGGCTTCCGCAATGTCCGCCCGGCTGACTTCAAGCCACAGCACTTCGGGCCGCAGGTGATGACCACGCGTGCGCAGCAGCTGGCGATGTACGTGGTCTACGAAAGTCCGTTTGCGGTGGTTGCCGACAGTCCCGAGCAATACGAAAACGTGCCTGCGGCGCAGTTCCTGCGCGACGTGCCTGCAAGCTGGGACGAGACGCGCGCATTGGACGGCGCCATCGGCGAACACATTGCAATAGCGCGGCGTAGCGGCAAAGACTGGTATGTGGGTGCGATGACCAACGAGCAGGCGCGCACGATGGAGGTGCCGTTGTCGTTCCTGGGCCGGGGCAACTGGACGGCCACTATTTATGCCGATGGCCAAGCACCAACACAGGTACGCATCGACACCCGTACGCTCAGCCAGCAGGACACGCTGCGGCTGACATTGGCGGCTAGCGGCGGTGTCGCAATCAGGCTGCAGGCAGAGGAGAGGTAGCCGGCCGGCAATGAGGTGATCGCCGCCACGGTTGCGCAATGTGTCGTTCCGTGGGCGTCATTGCATTGCATGCAATGACGCTTAGGCGTAGCCCATCGCACTTGTTACATGCCTTCGGTCACGCAACGCGACGCCGCGCGTGCAGACGCGCTAGCGGGCACTACCATGCACACGCTTCATCGCCGGCACACCATCGCGCATAGCGCGATCGCCGTGTCGATTGCACTGTGCTGCATGTTACGCCGCGTGCACGCAGTCTCTCCATGGCGCAAAGGAGACCTCGATGCCCCTTCATTCGTCTCGGCCACAACGTGCCCGCTGCTTGCTGCCCCTGCTGATCGCCTGCGCCCTCGCGTCGCCAAGCATGGCGGCCAACCTGCTGGCGCCCTCCATTTCGGCCAACCGCGATCAGCAGATCGACACGTGGATGCCGCCGTTGCTGCGCACCGCCGCCACCACGCAGGTGGTCGATGGGCAAGAGGCGGCGCAACGCAGTGCGCGCGCGCTATCGTTGGCATTTCCGCAAGTCACTGCCGACTTCCAGCAGTTCTGGCAAACCCAGACGCGCAGCGACTACGGCCATCGCGCGGCGACGGCCAAGGTCGCCGACCCGACCGCGTTCGCCGAGATGCAACGCTATCTGTTCAATCGTTATAACGGGGTGTCGGTACTTGCCACGCTGCATCAAGGTCCGCAGGTATTCGACTGCATTGCACAGGCACAACAGCCAGGCATGCGCGATGGGCGGCAGGCGGCGACACCGCCGCAGCTTGCTGCGCGTGGCCCGCAGGCAGCGGCGACCGATGCACAGCGTTGCCCGCAAGGCACCGTTCCGCTGCAACGCATCGGCATCGCCGACCTCGCCCGGCACGCGAACCTGCAAGCCTTCCTGCAATCGGATAGCCTGACGCTGGCGGCCAGCCGCACCAGCGTCAGCCCGGCTGCCGTGTCCGACGGTCACTACTATTCCACGGTGTACTTCGACACCGGCAATGCCGCGGTCACCGGCGCCGGTGCCGACATCAACCTCTGGGCGCCGGCCTTGCGCAGTAGCGATGAGCAACAGACCATCAGTCAAGTGTGGATCGTCGGTCAGAGCGACACCCAGCAAACACAGACCTTGGAAGTGGGTTGGGAAGCGTAGCCAGCCGCAGGCTGGGGCAATCTTCCGATCGTATTCATCTACTCCACCCAGGACGGCTATGCCCATACCGGCTGCCACAATCTGGATTGCGCCGATTTCGTACAGACCAGTAACCTGCAAATCCTAGGGAGTCGTCCCAGTGCAGGCTACAGTGTTGCAAGAGGCAAGCAGACGCTGATGGGCGTGGAGTTTCAGCGCAATACCGACGGCAATTGGTGGTTACGCATCGACGGCGAATGGATCGGCTACTACAAGGCCACCCTGTACTCGGGCGAGCTCGGCGAAGGACATGCCGGATATGTGACCGCCGGCGGCGAAGTTTCGACCAGGAGTGGCATTCCCAGCCCACGCATGGGTAGTGGTCAGATCGCGACCGCCGGCTATGGACAAGCAGCATTCCAGGCCAACCACTTCTATCGCGATGCCAACATGACCACTTATCCGGTGCGGGCGCTATCGAACATGAGTGTGGTCCAGCCGGCCTGCTACACGATGGCGCTGGTTGGCTACGGCTATCCGTATGCGCTGGGAACCGGCGTCACTCGCGCCAGCCCAGCGCCGGAGATGCGCACCGGAGGTTTCTATTTTGGCGGACCTGGCTGTCCGCGCTAAATCGCTTGCGCGCGCACTGCCCAGTGCGCGTGCTTACGGCAGATCGAGATGCGCACACGCGCCCGGGCGAACGTCCTTGATCTGATGCACGCCACGCGCATCGAACTGTAGCCCTGCATGCGTCGGTGCAAACGCCGGCCAGGCAGGCAGTCCCTTGGTATTCGGATTGCCATGCCGCACGAACGCGGCCCAATAGCGCTGTAGGCTCACCGGCGGCTGGCCGATCGGCAGGTTCTTGAACAGGAACGGCAACTCCGCGCTATGCGTCACCTGCCCACCGGACACGGCGGTATCGAACATGTAATGCCAGACCGGTACGCCCAGCGCAGCCTGGCGTTGCGCCATGGTCACCGCCGGGCAGCGGAAGGTGAGATCGGTGGACAACTGCATGGACGCATTGCCTTGCCGCGCGGCGCGCTGCGCGATGTCGGCGCGATGCGTTTGCAGGATGGCATCGGCTTGGTCGGGATAGTCGCGGCGCACCCGCTTCTGGGCGCCCTCCTCGCCGCCATAGCGCAGTTCCTGCACCACATATCCGATCAAGAGCGGCACCTTTGCCTGCGCGCCGGCAGCCAGCAGTTCGGCCGGCGCACGTGGCAGCGCGCGTCCATCGACCACCGCCTGCAGCCAGATGTAGCCGTCGTCATCCAGCGCCGGCACATCCACGCCTTGCGCGGCCTTGAGTAGTTGCTCGGCCGGCAATGCGCGCAGCTGCGCCAGGCGCGTGGCCGGATCGTCGATACCTGCACGCTTAGCGATGCTGACACCCAGTGCACGGTTATCTTCCAGGCTGCGCGCCGGCAGGCCGAAGCCGGCGGTGCCGCTCTGTTCGATCGCCGCCGAAAACAGGCCGCGCGCGAGCGGGCTGAGCATCAAAAGACCTACATCCTGGCCCCCAGCCGATTGCCCAGCGATGGTCACCCGCGCGGGGTCGCCACCGAACTGCGCGATGTTGTCGTGCACCCATCGCAGCGCAGCGATCTGGTCGAGCAAGGCAACATTACCGGCGGCTTCGTTGTCGCCATCACTCAGCTCCGGCAACGACAGGAAGCCCAGCACGCCCAGCCGGTATTGCAGCGTCACTACCAGCATGTCCTGCGCCACCAGGTTGGTGGGCAGATGCCCATCGGCGCCGCCGGCCACATTGGCACCACCGTGGATCCACACGAACACCGGCAGCGGCTTGGCCGGATGCAGCTTGGGCGTCTGCACTTCGACGTACAGGCAATCCTCGGTACCGCGCTTGGCCATGGCGTTGTTCCACCCCAGTGCCGGCTGCACGCATGGCGTAGCGGCCTGGGTGGCATCACGCACCTGCGTCCATGGCGCAATGGGCTGCGGCGGGCGCCAACGCAGCGCGCCCAGCGGCGGCGCGGCAAAGGGAATTGCCCGGAACACTGCGCTACCGTCGTCCTGCCATTGGCCGCGCACCGCGCCATGATCGGTGCGCACCTCGGGAGGTGCGGCAGGCGTTACAGCAAACGCGCTCGCGCTGAACACATAACTGCTCGCAAGCAGCAACGCAGAAAGATGCAACATCAGTGTTCTCCGGTGAGCACGCGTGCGTGCCAGGCGGCCTGGAAGACTGCAGTGGCCGAGGCGACGTTGAGACTTTCCACCTTGCCGCTGCCGCGGATCGACAGCTGCAGATCGCAGTCGCGCGCAAATGCGCGGTCCATGCCTTCGCTCTCTGCGCCCATCACGTACACCAGGCGCTGCGGCAACGCGGCGGCGAACACATCCTGGCCGCCATCCACCAGCGTGGCAGCAATGGCGAAACCAGCCTGACGCAATTGCGCCATCGCGGTTGCGGTGTCGGGCAGTTGCACCAGCGGCACCGCCTCGGCACCGCCTTCGGCCACCCGTGCCGCTGCGCCGGACAAGCCGAGCGTGGAGGCGGCCGGCAGCAACAGACCCGCAACGCCGAAGTGCGCTGACGAGCGCAACATCGCGCCGAAGTTATGCGGGTTGCCCACCCCATCCAGCCATAGCGCCAGCACCGGGCCCTGCGGCAAGGCGGCCAGCCACTCCTGCAACGATTGCGGGGTGACGCGCAGCACCTCGGCCACGATGCCTTCATGGTGCGCACTGGCAGCGAGCTTGCCCAGATCGGCCTCTTCCACCACGCGATAGCCGATGCGTTGAGTCACGCACCAGGCCAGCAGCGCCTTGAACTGTGGAATGCGCGCCTCACTCAGATAGAGCTTGCGCAGCGCCTCCGGGCGCGCCTTGAACACGGCCTGCACAGCATTGATGCCGTACAGCCGCACCTCGCGCGCGTTGCTGCTCGCCGCAGCGGCGGGCGGTGGCGCAATGGCGGGGGTGCGCTGCGCCGGCGCGCGGGGCCCTGCGCTACGTGGCGCAGGCGTGCGCGGCGCAACGCGGCCCCACGGGTTGTGCGAGGCACCGGAGCCGCCGTCGCGTGGCGGCCGTCCGCCGCGTCCATCATGCTGTGTCATCGTCGTATCCAATCATTCGTATTGCTTGCAGTGCGGAACGGCTGTTTCCGGCCGTTTCGCAGTGTGTGTTGGTCATGCTGCAGCACCGGCAAGGCCGCTGCCGCAGGCGCAGTGCCGACGATGGTAAGCCACTGGCGCGATGGGCCGTATACGGCGCGGCCGGGCTGAGGCAGGTTGAAGGTCTTGCGGCCTGCGGGCGACGAGGTTGAGGCGATGGACGGCTAGCAGGATCAGTGGGCCGCCTGTGGTGAATATTCATCACGTAAGGATCGCAATCACGCGCCTGCAATGAGCGAGCGAAGGCACGCAAACGGGCATTCAAGCCGCAGCAGCAGGCGGGTTCACCCGTGCAAACACACGTAGATCGTGCAGCCCATCCGGCTTCACCAGCGCGCAGCGGCTCACACCTTCTTCGACAAAGCCATTGCATAGCAACACTTTGGCCGATGCAGGGTTGGTATCGAGCACGGTGGCCTGCACACGATAGAGCGGTAGCGTCTGCATCGCCCAGGCGACATACGTGTCCACGATGCGCGTCATCCAGCCGCGGCCCCAATACGCGCGACCAATCCAATAGCCCAGCTCGGCCGAGAAGCGTCGCTCGCCCTGCCCTGTGCGCACTGCAATCGTGCCGCGGGCCTGGCCACCGATCTCGATGGCCAGCACCGGATGCTGCAGATCAACCACGCGCCCGGCCAGGAATGCCTCGCCGTCGGCACGTGTGTATGGATGAGGAAATCGCTCGCTCAATCCGCGCGGCACCAGCGGGTCGTTGGCATGCCGCAACAAAGCCTCCAGGTCGTCCTGGCGCCAGCGGCGCAGCACGAAGCCTTCTCCGTGCAGCATCAGCGATTCGTCCATTGCGTGGCCCTGGCATGCGCAGTATCGACTGCGCCGATACTGCGCACACCGGGCGCACGCTGCAACTCAACGCTTGACGGTTTGCGCCTGCTTCAGCGCGGCACACAGGCGGATGGTTTCGCCAGTCTGGGCCAGGCCACGGTCCGCGCCACTGAGCTTGGCCAGGCGCGGCTTGAAGAACGCATCCAGGCGATCGGCTTCTTCAATGCTGCAGCCACCGGCCGCGCCCAGCGCCGGCAAGCCGCCACCGTCGAACGAGCCGCTGCGTTGCACGATGCGGTCGAAGTTGGCGGTGAACCAGGTCCACATCGAATCGTGAGAGCTCTTGTAACTGTGTCCGCGCATCAGCAGGCTTTTCATTTCGCCTACCTTGATCGCATCGGTCAATGCGAAATCACGCACCTGCTTCAGCAGCGCCGGATCCTGCACCGCACCCAGTGCGGCGATCATGGCGTTGCGTTGGGCTGGGTCGGCGTGCGTGCGCAGTGCATCGATGAGCGTCTGCACTGCCGGTGCGCCGCGCTCCTGCGCGGTCACCGCCAACACGGTGCCGAGCAGGTCCGGGTTGGCGGCGGAGAAATCCAGTGCGCCGTTGCCGCCGGCCAGTACCGCATCGCCTTGTGCGAGCAGTGCCTTGCGTACCTCTGCGTTCTGCAGACGCAATGCGAACAGGCCGACCAGCGACGCACGCAATGCGGTGTCGTCGACCGACTCGCCGCTGCGCCGCGTGTAGCCCAATGCACGTAGACGCGGCAGGTACGCCTGTTCGGCAGGCTTGCGCAATGCGCCGCGCTGCGCCTCGGTCGTTGCCTGGTAACGCCAGATCCACACGAAGCGATCCACCAGCGCGGTAGAGACATCGGCCGATTTCGATGGCGCCAGCTGCGTAATCGCCGCCAGCACGGCCGCGTTGTCGGCATCGCCGTGGCGGTACGCCGCATTGATCGCATCGGCATAGGCGAGCTGTTCGTTGTCGTCCAGCTGGCCGACCTGCTTACCCAGCGCCGCCAACTGCTTTTTGGGCAGCGAGAAGCGGTAATAGCCGGCGCCACGCGCATTCGGGAACACCCAGGTGTTCTTGCCGGCGGCTTCCAGCACGATGCTGCCGCTGCCGTCTTCGAGCAACTGGCAGGCGGTACCCACTTGGTTCTTAGCCTTGCCGTACTTCACGCACACCGGCATGCCCCATTGCTGCGCGGTGGAGCCGGTGGACCCCAGCGGCAGATAGCGCTGCTGCTGCAGTTTGACCACGGTCTTGCCGCGCTCGCGGGCAACCTCGGTCTGCAGATACGGCACACCCGGTTGATTGAGGAAGCTGCGGAATGCGGCCTTGAAATCGTCGCCCTTGCCGGCCGCTTCGGCGATCGCATCGACCAGATCGTCTGGCCGTGGCATTACCGAACTTGTGCTTGGCGATACACGCACGCATGCCCTCGCGGAACACGTCTTCGCCGACGAAAGCTTCAAACATCGCCAGCACCGCAGCACCCTTTTGGTAGGTGATGCCGTCGAACACGGTTTCGATATCGCCATTGCCGGTGATCGGCTGGCGAATCTTGCGCGCGCTCACCAGGCTGTCGTTCTCCATCGCGCGCTGCGCGCCGCTGATACGGTCCAGATTGGCGTTGTAATCCGGGTGCAGCTGCATGGTGATCTTCTGCTGCATCCAGGTGGCGAACGCTTCGTTGAGCCACAGGTCGTCCCACCATTCCATAGTCACCGCATCGCCGGTCCACTGATGCGCCAGTTCGTGCGCATTGACGTTGAAGGAGCGCTGCACGTTCTCTGCCGGCGAATCCTTGTCCAGCAACAGCAGCCAATCGCGAAAGGTCACAAATCCTGGGTTTTCCATCGCGCCGGCGCTGAAGTCCGGTGCGGCGACCAGATCGAGTTTGTCGAATGGATAGCCGAAGGCGTAGTAATCCTCCAGTGCGGCGATGATGGCCGGAGTCTGGTCCAGCGCGGGGGTAATGCGCGGGCCCTGGCCCTTGGCGGCGATGCCGCGCAACGGCGTGGCGTTGGGGCGCTGCGGCGTGGCCGGCATCGGCGCCACGTCCACCACGTCCCACGGGCCGGCGGCGTAGGCAACCAGATACGTCGGCAGCGGCACGGTCGGGGCGAAGGTGACCGTCTTCCAGCCCTTTCCGGCCGGCTTGGTCGAGGTGGCGATGGTATTGGCCAGGGCCTGGTCGCCGCTGGGCACGGTCAGGCTGATGTCGAACGGCGTCTTGAAGGCGGGCTCATCGAAGCCCGGGAACGCACAACGCGCACTGATCGGCTCCATCTGCGTCATCGCATATGCCTTGCCCTGGTATTTCACCTGGTACAGGCCCTGCAGTTGCTGGTTGAGCGGCGCGCTGTAGGTGATCTCCACGGTGAGCGTCTGCGGCGTGAGCGTGCGGCCAAAATCCAACCGCGCCAGGCCGGTCTGCGCATCGGCTTCCACGTAGCGTGCGGTCAACGGCTTGCCTTTGCCCTTGCCCTTAGCCGGCGTGATGGTGACCTTGCTGACCTGCAATTCCTTGCCGTGTATCCAGAGATGGTCGGACGCCTGCTTGAGCTGCACGCGGATGGTGATGCGGCCACTGAATTGGGTTTGTTCCGGATCGATCTTGAGCGCGAGGCTGTAGCGCTCCGGTACTGCCCAGGTCGGTAGGCGACCATTGGGAACTGGTTCGCCGGACGACTGCGCCAGCGCATTGCCGCAGCACAACGTGAGCAGGGAAGGAACAAACAGGCAGGCAAAACGACGCATCGGCAACTCCGGTTATAACAATCTTCGAAGTGCACCATATTTCATCCATGACTGTCATGGGCCATTGGTTGGCAACCAGGCCAAACCAACGCTGCGCCGCGCAGGCAACTCCAGCCACCACACACGCCCGTCTTGGCTTGACGCCGTTACGGCCCTTGCAGCGACGGTCTCCCGTGGATCGCCTTACCAGACGTATTGCATTGCTCTGCATGCACCGCGCATCGAGGAGATTGCGCAGCGCAATGCACTGCCGGACGCTCAGTTGCGCGTGCGCACATGCTGGCGATGGGCATCGACGGCCTTGCACCGTTCCCGCATCGGCGAACACCGGCAGCAGCTAAGCAGCCGGCCTCCTCCTTCAGGCATGCCCACCCACCGAAGGCGCTTGCGCTTCCAAGCTTTCCAGCTGACGCGCCACCGCTTCCGGCGACTTGGTGTATGGGGCGATCAGGCTGTAAAACGCTGGCACCACGTATAGCGACAACAACGTCGACAGCGACACGCCGAAAATCACCACCACGCCAATGGTGGCGCGGCTGGCCGAGCCGGGCCCACCCGCCACCACCAGCGGAATCGCACCAACCACTGTTGCAATCGAGGTCATCAGGATCGGGCGCAAACGCACCGATGCCGATTCCACGATGGCCGCATGCACGCTGCGACCTTCATCGCGCAACTGGTTGGCGAACTCCACAATCAGAATGCCGTTCTTGGCGGCCAAGCCTACCAGCATCACGATGCCGATCTGACTAAACAGGTTGAGTGTGCCGCCGGTCAGCCACAGGCCCACCAGCGCCCCCAGCACCGCCAACGGCACCGTGAGCATGATCACCAACGGATGCGCAAAACTTTCGAACTGCGCGGCCAGCACCAGATACACCACCAGCAGCGCCATGCCGAAGGTCAACAACACCGCACTGCCGGATTGCTGGTACTCGCGCGATTCGCCCTTCCAGTCGACCTGCGCATATTCGGGCAATTCTTCCTGCGCCGCCTGCTGCGCCCAGGCGATGGCATCGCCGAGCGGATAGCCCGGCGCCAGGCCCGCGGTGATCGTGATTGCACGCAGGCGATTGAAGCGATTCAAGGTGCCGGCTTCGGCCACTTCGCTCAAGGTCACCAGGTTGGAAAGCGGAATCAGCTCACCACGGTTGGAACGCACGCGGATCGCGGTGAGATCTTCCGGCGCCATGCGACCTTCGCGCCCGGCTTGCAGCATGACGTCGTATTCCTCGCCGTTGTCGACGAAGGTGGTGACGCGGCGCGAGCCCATCAGTGCTTCCAGTGCGCCGCCAATCGCAGTCACCGGCACCCCCAGATCGGCCGCGCGCAGGCGGTCGATATTGACGCGCATTTGCGGGCGGGTTTCCTTGTAATCCGAGTCGGGGCCGACCAGGCCGGGGTTGGCTTCCATGCGCTGCAGGATGCGATCGCGCCACTGCGCGATTTCTGCGTAATCCGGCCCGCCCAGCACCAGCTGGAACGGTTGCCCGCGGCTACGCACCAGCCCGCCGCTCACCTGTGTGCGTGCGCGTACGCCGCTGAGCACATTGAGTTTCTGCTGCACCTCATCGGCCACTTCGGTGGTGGGGCGGTTGCGTTTTTGCCAGTCCTGCAAGAACACGCTGACGCGGCCGGTATGCATCTCCTCGCTGCTGCCAAAGCCGCCAGGCACGCGCGGGTTGGCACGCACGATGGGTTTGTCCGGGCCCACGTAGGGGCGCAGGATGGCTTCCACCTGATGCATTTGCCCCACCGTGTAATCGAAACCGGCACCTTCCGGGCCATCGATCATGATCTGGAAATTGCCGCGGTCTTCAGCCGGTGCCAGTTCGGAAGGAATGCGGCCCATCAGCCATGCGCTGGCGCCCAGCGCCAACAGCATCAGCAGCGCAAAGATCCAGGTGCGGTGCACATGCCGCTCCAGCGAGCGCCCGTAAGCACCGGACACCGCCTGCATGCGCCCATCGAACCATTGGTGGAAGCGATTGGGCTTGGCCTGCCGGTGCGAGCGCAACAACTTGGACGACATCATCGGCGTCAGCGTCAGTGCCACGAAGGCCGAAATCGCCACCGCCGCCGCCAATGCCACTGCCAACTCGCGGAACAGCCGCCCGGTATTGCCTTCCAGAAAACCGACCGGCAGAAACACCGCCACCAGCACCGCGGTGGTCGCAATCACCGCAAACGCCACCTGCCCGGTGCCGCGCTTGGCGGCCACCAGCGGCGGCTCGCCCAGATCGATGCGGCGCTGGATGTTTTCCACCACCACGATAGCATCGTCCACCACCAAGCCAATACACAGCACCAACGCCAGCAAGGTGAGCAGGTTGATCGAAAAATCGAACGCGTACAGCGCGATAAAGGAGGCAATCAGACACACCGGCACCGTCACTGCAGGAATCAGTGCGGCGCGTGCACTGCCCAAGAATACCCAGATCACCACCAGCACCAGCACCACCGCTTCCACCAACGTGTGATACACGCGCTCCACCGCTGCATCGATGAAGGTGGTGGTGTCGAAGGCGACGAAGATATTGGTGCCCTGCGGCAGCGACTTCTGCACTTCTTCGGCCTGCGCGCGTGCTTCGCGTGCCACATCCAGCGCGTTGGCAGTGGAGTTACGCACGATGCCCAGGCCCACGTTGGGCACGCCGTTGCTCTGGAAATACGCACGCCGCTCGGCCGAGGTCAGCTCGACCCTGGCCACATCGCCCAGCCGTACCACATAACCGCCCTCGCCCTTGTTCAATGGCAGCTTGGCGAAGTCTTCGGGCTTGAGATAACTGCGCTCCACGCGCAAGGTGAAATCGCGCTGCGCCGATTCGATGCTGCCGGCGGGCAGCTCCACGTTTTCGTTCTGCAGCGCCGCTTCCACATCGGCGACGGTGAGTTGGCGTGCGGCCAGCTGGTCGCGGTCCAGCCAGATGCGCATGGCATAGCGCTGACGCCCGCCGATCCGCACCTGCGCCACGCCATCCAGGCTGGAAAAACGATCCACCACATAGCGTTCGGCATAGTCGGACAGCTGCAGCGTGTCCATCGTGCTGGAGCTCATGTTGAGCCACAGGATGGGGTCGGCATCGGCTTCGACCTTGGAAATCTCGGGCGGGCGCGCCTGGTCTGGCATGCGGTCGGACACGCGACTGACCGCGTCGCGCACGTCGTTGGCGGCCGCTTCCACATCGCGCGATTGCACGAATTCGATACTGATATCGGAGGAGCCATTGCGGCTGCGCGCCTCAATGGTGGAGATGCCCTCGATACCGGCGAGTGCGTCTTCCAGCACTTGGGTGATGCGGCTTTCCACCACCGCCGCCGAAGCGCCGGTGTATTCCACATCCACCGAGACGATGGGCGGGTCGATCGCCGGCAACTCGCGCAGGGTGAGGCGGGTGAACGACATCACCCCCAGCACGATCAGCAGCAAACTCATCACCACCGCCATCACCGGGCGGGTGATCGACAGATCTGAGAGTTTCATTGCGCTGCCGCCTGCGGGCGGGCCGCTGCGGGCGGGGCCTGATTCACCACCTTCAAGCCCGCACGCAGCTTGCCGGTGCCATCCACCACCATGCGCTCACCGGCCTTGACGCCTTCAAGAATTTCCACCTTGCCGTCGCGGCGCTCACCCAGGCGCACATCGGCGCGCTCTACGCTGCTGTCGGGCTTGACACGGAACACATACGATTCGCGCCCCACCTGCACCACCGCAATTTCCGGGATCACCACCGCCTGGCGCGCCGGCTGGAACAGCCGCACATCCAGCAGCATGCCCGGACGCAGCCGGCGATCGTCGTTGGGGAAATCCGCGCGCACCGTCACCGAGCGCGTGGTCTCGTCGATGCGCGAATCGATGGTCACCACTTCACCCTCGAACTGCGCGCCCGGATACGCCGCCGCGCTGCCGCTCACCGCATTGCCGAGTTGCACCAGGCCGAACTGCGATTCCGGCACCTGGAAATCCACGTACATGCGCGCCACATCGTCCAGCGTGGCGATCACCGTGCTGGAGGTGATCAGCGAACCAGGACTGATCTGGCGAATACCGAGCACACCGGAGAACGGCGCGCGCACCTCGCGGTCGGTAATTTCCGCGCGCATCTGCTGCACCCGTGCCTGCGCGGCATCGCGCAACGCACGCTGGGTATCCACGGTGGATTTGGCCACCAGTTGCTGGCCAACCAGGCTCAACTGGCGGCGATACAATTGGTCGGTTTCTTCAAAGGTGGCCTGTGCGGCCGTCAATGCGGCCCGTTGCGAATTGCCGCGCAGACGCAGCAGCAATTGCCCGGCCTTGACCTCGTCGCCGCTGTCGAAATACACCTGCTCCACCACATCGCTGACCGCTGCGGTGAGCGCCACCGATTCGCGCGCACGCACCGTGGCGATCGACTGCACCGTCGAGTTCCAGGGTTGGGTGGCCACCGCCTGCACAGAGACCGGAATGGGTTTGGCGGCTGCTGGCGTGCTGGCCTGACGGCTACAACCGGACAGGACAGCGGCCAACAAGAGCGCGGCGCAAACGCGCGCGCTGGGCAGAACAAGCATCAGAACATCCTGGCGGGGTACGTCGAAAGTTTACCGACCTAGCCGCCATGAATTGACAGAAAGGACGCGCTTTGCACCATGACCAAAGACCCTTGCTGTCCTTGGCACGATGCGCTGGTCAGCGCGACCATGGCCGTGCTGCCTGCATGGGTTCATACACCGCCGTTCTGCCATTCACCAGGTTCGTCTGACGACTGCCCACCCTGTCGTTGGGGCCACCCTTCAGCGTTCCAGACCCAGAAACTCGAGCACGTGGCGCGCCAGCACCTCTACATTCTCACCATCGGCGTGAAGATGGATCTCCGGCGTCTCTGGCGCCTCATACGGCGAGTCGATCCCGGTGAAATTGGGAATCTGCCCGGCACGCGCCTTGCGGTACAGCCCCTTCACATCGCGCGCCTCGGCAACTGCCAGCGGCACATCTACAAACACTTCGACAAACTCGCCCTGATCGAAGCGCTCGCGCGCCAGTTGCCGCTCGGCACGGAACGGCGAGATGAAGCTCACCAGCACGATCAGGCCGGCATCGGCCATCAAGCGTGCCACTTCGGCCACGCGGCGGATGTTTTCCACGCGGTCTTCGTCGGTGAAACCCAGATCGCGGTTGAGCCCGTGGCGCACGTTATCGCCGTCCAGGATGAAGGTGTGATAGCCCAGCGAGTGCAGACGTTTGTCGACCAGGTTGGCCACAGTGGACTTGCCTGCACCCGACAGGCCGGTAAACCACAGCACGCGCGGCGCCTGGCCCTTGATGCGCGCACGTGCGCTGCGATCCACATCCAGATGCTGCCAATGCACGTTGCCGGCACGGCGCAACGCGAATTCCAGCGTGCCGGCAGCCACCGTGGCATTGCTCTGCCGGTCGATCAGGATGAAACCGCCGAGCACGCGGTTGCGCGCATACGGCGAGAACGCGATGGGCTCGTCCAGCGCCAGATTGCAGTAGCCCACTTCGTTGAGCTCCAGCCGTTTGGCGGCCAGCCGCTCCTGCGTGTTCACATCGACCTTGTGCTTGATCTCGCTGATGCTTGCGGTGACCGTGCGGGTGCCGATCTTGAGCCAGTACGGGCGCCCGGGCAGCAGTGCGGCATCGTCCATCCACAGCAGATGCGCAGCGAACTGGTCGGCCACTTCCGGCGGGTCATCGATGGCGGCGATGATGTCGCCACGGCTGATATCGATCTCGTCGCGCAGGGTCAGCGTCACCGCCTGCCCGGCGCGTGCGCTGCTCACCTCGCCGTTGGCATCGAGCACGCTTGCCACCTGCGTGCGGCGCCCGGACGGCACCACCAAGACCGCATCGCCCACACGCACTTGGCCGGCGGCAATCGTGCCTGCATAGCCACGGAACTGCGCGTTGGGGCGGTTGACCCACTGCACTGGCAAACGCAGGCCGCTGCCGGCTTCCGGCGGCTCCAGCTGCACGGTGTCCAGATGCTGCAGCAGATGCGGGCCGCTGTACCACGGCATCCGCGTCGAAGCGCTGGACAGATTTTCGCCAGCCAGCGCAGACAGCGGAATGCACTGCACATCGGTAATGCCTAGCTGCGCGGCAAGCGTCTTGTAGGCATCTGCGATCGCAGCGAACACCTGCGCGTCGTAGTCCACCAGGTCCATCTTGTTGACTGCCAGCACCACATGGCGGATGCCCAGCAACGACACGATGTAGCTGTGCCGGTGCGTCTGCGCTAGCAAGCCCTTGCGTGCATCCACCAGCACCACCGCCACATCGGCCGTGGATGCGCCGGTGGCCATATTGCGCGTGTACTGCTCGTGCCCGGGGCAATCGGCCACGATGAATTTGCGTTGGTCGGTATCGAAATAGCGGTACGCCACATCAATGGTAATTCCCTGCTCGCGCTCGGCCGCCAGCCCGTCCATCAACAACGCGTAATCGATGCCCTCGCCCTGCGTTCCATGCCGCCGGCTATCGCTTTCCAGCACCGCCAGCTGATCGTCGAACAAGCGCTTGCTGTCGTACAGCAACCGCCCGATCAGCGTGCTCTTGCCATCGTCCACGCTGCCGCAGGTGATAAAGCGCAGTAAGGGCTTGGATTCGTGCTGCTGGAGATAGGCACCGATGGTGCCGGGAATCGGGAGTCGGGAATCGGGAATCGCAAAGGCGTTCTCTTCGATCGTGACGCTTGCCGGCAACCGCTGTTGCGATTCCCCATTCTCCATTCCCCATTCACTGCCCATCAAAAATACCCCTCAAGCTTTTTCTGTTCCATCGATGCGCCCGGTGCGTGATCGATCATGCGGCCCTGGCGCTCGGAACTGGTGCTGACCAACATTTCGGCGATGACCGCTTCCAGCGTGTCGGCGCTGGACTCGATCGCGCCGGTGAGCGGGTAGCAGCCTAGCGTGCGGAAGCGCACCGAGCGCAGTTGCGGGGTTTCACCCGGATGCAGCGGCAGGCGTGCGTCGTCGACCATGATCCAGGCACCGTCGCGTTCCACTACCGGGCGTGGGGCGGCGAAGTAGAGCGGCACCACTGGAATTTTTTCGCGATAGATGTACAGCCAGATATCCAGCTCGGTCCAGTTGGAGAGCGGAAACACGCGCACGCTTTCGCCGGGCTTGGTGCGTGCGTTGTACAGATTCCACAGCTCCGGGCGCTGGTTTTTCGGGTCCCAGCGATGGCGCGCATTGCGGAACGAGAACACGCGCTCCTTGGCACGCGATTTCTCTTCGTCGCGGCGCGCCCCGCCAATCGCCGCATCGAAGCCGCCCTGCTCCAGCGCCTGTTTCAGGCCCTGGGTTTTCATGATGTCGGTATGCACGGCGGCGCCGTGGCTAATCGGTCCAACGTCCTGGGCGATGCCATCGGGGTTGATGTGCACGCGCAGGTCCACGCTGGTCTCGGCCGCGCGGCGGTCGCGGAAGGCGATCATTTCACGGAACTTCCAGCGTGTGTCGATGTGCAGCAACGGGATCGGCGGCCGCGACGGCGCGAACGCTTTGAGCAGCAGATGCAACAGCACCGAGCTGTCCTTGCCCACCGAATACAGCATCACCGGGGTTCGGAACTCGGCAGCGACTTCGCGCAGGATGTGGATGCTTTCGGCTTCGAGCCGGTCGAGATGGGACAGCGGCGGCAGGGTCATCGGGATGTCGGGTGCATCGGCGGGCAGACCAGCCGATGGTAGGGCAAGGCGCTGCAGTGTGTGCCGCCCTGATGACTGCACGAAATAAGCGCCCGGCATAACGCGATAACGGCTGCTCCTTTCTGGTGGGCGCAACGCTTCCCTAACATCGTCTCTCTCATCAAAGCCCCCGGATCCGAATGACCGCCGCCAGTTCCGCGCTACCGCCCAGCCCCTTGCCCGACGAGCGCAAGGCGCTGCTGGATCGGTTGGTCGACGGCCTGGACAGCGCAGCGCTGTGGTGGCTGTCCGGCTACGCCGCCGGGTTGGCGCAGGGCCATCCGCCGCGCTCGCTGGCAGTGTTGCCCGGTGGACAAGCCCACGCAATCGCCCAGGAAGGCCAACGGCTGACCGTGCTGTACGGCAGCCAGACCGGCAACGCACGCCGCGAGGCCGAGCAGCTGGCCGCCGATGCCGAAGCCGCAGGCCTGAGCGTGCGCCTGCTGCGCGCCGACGCCTACTCCACCCGTGAGCTGGCTAGCGAGCGGCTGTTGTACGTGGTGATCAGCACCCAGGGCGAAGGCGACCCGCCGGACGATGCGATCGGCCTGGTCGAATTCCTCGCCAGCCGTCGCGCGCCCAGGCTGCCGGAGCTCAAGTACGCGGTGCTGGGCCTGGGCGATTCCAGTTACGCCGATTTCTGCGGCATCGCGCGGCGTATCGACGAGCGCCTGGCCGAACTCGGCGGCAGCCGCGTACAGCCGCGCGGCGAAGCCGACCTGGACATCGACAGCGTTGCTGCGCCGTGGCGCACGCAGGCGCTCAAGCACGCTCGCGAGCAGCTCAAGAGCGGCCTGCACTCTGCCACGGTCACGCCGCTGCGCAGCAGCCCCATCGCGCCGGCGTGGTCGCATCAGCAGCCGTTCGCTGCGGAGCTACTGTCCACTCAGATCATCAGTGGACGCGACTTCAAGGGGCCCGGCTTTCGCGTGTATGCCACGCCCGGCAAGCGCGTGCGGCATCTGGAATTTTCGCTGGAAGGCAGCGGCCTGAGCTACGAGCCGGGCGACGCGCTGGGCATCCGCCATCGCAATCCGCCCGCGCTAGTGGATGCCGTGCTGCAGACGTTGCAGTTGGACGGCGATGCCGCCGTCACCGTCGGCGAGGAGACGCTGGCGTTGAATGCATGGCTCGCCACCCAGCGCGAATTGACCAAGCTCTCGCGGCCGTTTCTCACCGCTCACGCCGAGCGCGCAGGCACACAGGAACTGCAAGCGCTGCTCGCCCCCACCCAGACTGCCGGCCTGGCGGCGCTGCTCGCCGATCATCAAGTGATCGACGTGCTGCGCCGCTGGCCGGCGGATTGGGACCACGCCGGCCTGCTCGCCGCGCTGCGTCCGCTCACCCCGCGGCTGTATTCCATTGCCTCCAGCCGCAAGCGCGTCGGCGATGAAGTGCATCTGACCGTGGACGAAGTCACCTACCAGGCGCATGGGCACGCGCATCTGGGGTCGGCCAGCGGTTTTCTGGCAGCGCTTGCCGAAGGCGACACCGCCCCGGTCTACATCGAACCGAACGAGCGCTTTCGCGTGCCGGCCGATTCCGATCGCGACATCCTGATGATCGGCCCGGGCACCGGCGTGGCACCGTTCCGCGGCTTCGTGCAGGAGCGCGCGGAAACCGGCGCCAAGGGCCGCAACTGGCTGTTCTTCGGCGCCCAGCATTTCAATACCGATTTCCTGTATCAGGCCGAGTGGCAGCTGGCCCTGCAACGCGGCGAGTTGCACGCGCTGGAAGTGGCGTTCTCGCGCGACCAGGCCGAAAAGCTCTACGTGCAACATCGCCTGCGCGCGCGTGGCGCCGAGGTCCATGCCTGGTTGCAAGGCGGCGCGCATGTGTATGTGTGCGGCTCCACCAGCATGGGCAAGGACGTGCACGCCGCCCTGCTCGATATCGTCGCCACCCACGGTGCGCTGGATGCCGAAGCCGCCGCGGCCTATCTCACCCAGCTGCAGGTGGAGGGACGTTATGCGCGTGATGTTTATTAGTGCCGGGAATCGGGATTGGGGAATCGGGAATCGGAACAGCCCGCAACTGACCTTTCCTGGCACACGAAGCCGCTTTTTTCGATTCCCCATTCCCAACTCCCGATTCCCATGACTCACTCCGTCGAAGACATCAAATCCGAAAGCCGCCGCCTGCGTGGGTCGCTGGAACAGAGCCTGGCCGATGCGGTGACCGGCGCGTTGCGTGAGGACGATCAGACCCTGATCAAGTACCACGGCAGCTACCAGCAAGACGACCGCGATATTCGCGATGAGCGGCGGCGGCAGAAGCTCGAGCCGGCGTATCAGTTCATGATCCGCACGCGCACGCCGGGCGGGGTGATTACGCCCACGCAATGGCTGGCGCTGGATGGCATCGCCACGCGCTATGCCAATCACTCGCTGCGCATCACCACGCGCCAGGCGTTCCAATTTCATGGTGTGATCAAGCGTGAATTGAAGGCCACCATGCAGGCCATCAATGCCACCTTGATCGATACGCTGGCGGCCTGCGGTGACGTGAATCGCAACGTGCAGGTGGCCGCCAATCCACTGCTGTCGCAGGCACATGCCGCGCTGTATGCGGATGCCGCGCGGGTCTCCGAGCATTTGCTGCCCAATACCCGGGCGTACTACGAAATCTGGCTGGACGAAGAGCGCGTGTCCGGCTCCGGCAGCGAGGACGAGCCGATCTACGGCGACCGCTATCTGCCACGTAAATTCAAGATCGGTTTCGCCGCGCCGCCGCTCAACGATGTGGACGTCTTCGCCAACGATCTGGGCTTTATCGCGATCCTGCGCGAGGGGCAGTTGCTGGGCTACAACGTCAGCATCGGCGGTGGCATGGGCGCCTCGCACGGCGATGCCGAAACCTGGCCGCGCGTGGCCAACGTGATTGGCTTTGTCACCCGCGATCAGCTGCTCGATGTCGCCACAGCGGTGGTCACCACCCAGCGTGACCTCGGCAACCGTGCGGTGCGCAAGCGTGCGCGCTTCAAGTACACCATCGACGATCATGGTCTGGACACCATCGTGACCGAGATCGCGCGCCGCGCCGGCTTTGCGCTGCAACCCGCAAAGCCGTTCGCGTTTGAACACAACGGCGACCGCTATGGCTGGGTCCAAGGCGAAGACGGGCTATGGCACCTGACCCTTTCGCTGCCGGCCGGCCGCATTGCCGATACCGACACCGCGGCGCATCTGAGTGGGTTGCGTGCGATCGCACAACTGAACGTCGGCGAGTTCCGCATGACGCCCAACCAGAATCTGGTGATCGCCGGCGTGCTCGCCAGCGAGCGCGCACGCGTCGATGCGCTGGTTGCGCAGTACGCGCTGGATGCCGGCAACCAGGCCGCCACCGCTCTGGCGCGCGGCGCGATGGCCTGCGTGGCATTGCCCACCTGCGGCCTGGCGATGGCCGAGGCCGAGCGCTATCTGCCCGACTTCAGCGCGGCACTGCAGCCCGTGCTGCAGCAGCACGGGCTGGCCGACACGCCCATCGTGCTGCGTTTATCCGGCTGCCCGAATGGCTGCTCGCGCCCGTATCTGGCCGAGATCGCGCTGGTAGGCAAGGCGCCCGGGCGCTACAACCTGATGCTAGGTGGCGACCGCCGCGGCCAGCGGCTCAATACGCTGTACCGCGAAAACATCACCGAGCCAGAGATCCTGGCCACACTGGAACCGCTGTTGGCGCGCTACGCCGCCGAACGCGACCAGGCCAATGACGAAGGCTTCGGCGATTTCCTGCACCGCGCCGGCCTGATCGCATTGCCGCCCTACCCCACGCACCGTCACCTCGACCTGGAATTGCTCGCATGACCGCGCTGCCTGCCGCATCGATCACCTCTTCCGCGCTGGACAATCTGGAGGCGCTCAACGCGCAGCTGGAAGGACTGCGTGCCGACGAACGCGTGGCCTGGGCGCTGCAGTACGGCCCGCAGGAAGCCGCGCTATCGTCCAGCTTCGGCGCGCAATCGGCAGTGACGCTGCATCTGCTCAGCCAGCAACGACCGGATATCCCGGTGATCCTGATCGACACCGGCTACCTGTTTCCGGAAACCTACCGCTTCGCCGATGCCCTGACCGAGCGACTCAAGCTCAATCTCAGGGTGTATCGCCCGCTGGTCAGCCGCGCCTGGATGGAAGCACGCCACGGACGCTTGTGGGAGCAAGGCATGGTCGGCATCGATCAATACAACAACCTGCGCAAGGTCGAACCGATGCGTCGCGCCTTGGACGAACTCAACGTGGGCACCTGGTTCACTGGCCTGCGCCGCAGCCAGTCCGGCGGCCGCGCGCAGACGCCCATCGTGCAGAAGCGCGGCGAACGCTACAAGATCAGCCCGATCGCCGACTGGACCGATCGCGACGTGTGGCAATACCTGCAAGCGCACGATCTGCCGTATCACCCGCTGTGGGAACAAGGCTACGTGTCCATCGGCGATTTCCACACCACGCGTCGCTGGGAACCCGGCATGCGCGAAGAAGACACACGCTTCTTTGGCCTGAAGCGCGAGTGCGGCATCCACGAGGATATCTAGCTGCGGCAGCCCACTGCAATGTGGCTTGTACTGAGGCACATCGCGGCGTCTGTTTGGGCATGCTGCGCCTCATAACGATGGCAACGGGCTGCGATCAGCGCCTGTACATCGGCGCGCACCATCACCCTGCTACCGCCTCCGCTTGCACACGCTGCATCCAGTAGCGATCGAACAGCCATATCAGCACCAGCGACGCTCCAACCAGCGGGAAGATCAGCCCGCACAGCACCAGCAGCACCATCAGCCCGCGTAGCGTGCGTGGATCAGCGGGCAACGGCGGCACGCCCAGCCCTCCGCTTGGGCGACGCTTCCACCACATCACAGCCGCACTGACGCACAACAGCACAATCGCAATGCAGGCGAACAATAGGATCAACTGGTTTGCAGTGCCGTATTGCTGCCCAAGGTGCACATTGATACCCCATTCCATCAGCTTGGCCAGCGGCCCGTAGTCGCGGTAGCGCATGTCAAGCAGCACCGCACCGCTGTATTGATCCAGATGAATCACGCGCTGCCGCTGCAGATCGGCCGGATACACCGACGCGGTATAGACGCCGGTCGTACCACGCGGCGGCGCCACGCTATATCCCGGTAGGATGCCGCGCGCATCGAAGCGCGCAATCGCCGCGTCCAGGCCGATCGCTCCACGTCCCGGCCCAACGAAGCCGCCGGCATCGCCATGGGCGGCATGCGCGCTCTCTGCCGAGTGCGCGTGTTGGGTTGACTGCTCTGCGTGGGCTACGTGCTCTGCGTGTTCCGACTCGGCTAAGTGCTCTGCGTTTTCTTCGTGGTCTACATGCCCTGCATGTGCCGAAAGCGCCATGTGCTCGGAGTGCTCGTTGCCGACCTGCAGCGCACTCGCGTGCTCGCAATGCAACGGCTCATCCAAGCCGCCAGCCCCTCGTACAGGCACCACTGACTCCGGCAAGCGCGCCTGCCGCAACGACCACGCCGGCTCACCGCTATCGGCTAAGCGCTGCTGCGACATCGGCTGCTGCACACGCAACCCGGCGGGATAGCCAAAATCATGCCCATTGGCCCAGCGATTGACCTGTGCACCCCAGAGCCATGACCACGGCATACCGGTCAGCGCAAGCAATAGCAGGATCGCGCCAACCCCGGCACCGGTCACCGCATGCAGGTCGCGCCAGAACAGCCGCTGCTTCGGCTTGCCACGCACACTGATCACGCCGCCACGTCGCCCGCGCGGCCACCACAGATACACACCGGTAAGCACCAGCACGATCGCCCAACCGCCCGCCATTTCGATCAGGCCAGGCGCATACGGCCCGACCAACGCCAGGCTGTGCAGCCGGCGGATCGTCCAGCTCAGCGTACCGTGCTCCGGCAAGGCACCCAACACCCGTGCACGGTATGGATCGACATAGACCACCTGCCGCACACCATGTGCATCCACCAGCCCGATCTCGGCACTGGCATCCACCTGTTTGGGCGTGGTGTAGACAAATAATCTACCGGCGTAGCGCTGTTGTGCAGCGGCAACCAACTGCTGTGCGGGCACGCGCGCATGGCCTACCGGCACCACCTTCAAATCGTGGTGCACGCTGCGATCGATCGCGTCCTGATACAAAAACGCCGCCCCGGTCACCGCCAGCCAGATGATGAAAGGCAGCACCAGCAGTCCGGCATAGAAATGCCAGCGCCACACCGCGCGATAGAAGCGCCAGCGGTTACCTTGGCGTGCCTGGTCTACGCCACTGTGGTCAGTCATTGCATGCATCAGAAACTCCAATCCCACGACAGCGACAACGCGCGTCCATCGCCAGGCGAATAGCCCGAGCTGCCGCTGTCGTACCAGGCGTACACATACGCACGATCGGTGACATTGCGCAGCTGCAGGCTCAGCGCGTTGCGCGCATCCACATTCCAGCGCGCGCCCAGATTGAGCAAGGCATAGCCGCCGGTGCGGCCAAGCGTGTTGGTGCGCTCCAGGTAGTAGTCGCCTTGCGCATTGCCCCAGGCGCTCAACTGCACCGCCGAACTGACCTGCCACTCCAGCCCGGCGGTCGCCAACCAGTGCGGCACGTTTTCGATCTCCTTGCCGCGCGTGGCCGGGGCACTCGGATCGGGCGTGGCGATCGTGGCCTTCTGTCGCGAATACGACACCCAAGCACGCCAGTGCTCAGCCGGCTGCAGGTTGAGCTGCGCATCCCAACCGCGCCGCAGCGTGCGGCCGACATTGGCCACATCGCCAATGCCCACCACGCCATTCACACCAAAAACGGTCGCCACCTCACCGGATGCGCGTTGCTCCCAATAGGCCAGGCGCCCGTCCAACAGAGTCGACGGTGCGAACTTGAGGCCGGTCTCCCAGCCGTCATTGATCGACGGCCCCAGGTTGCCGGGCTGGCGACGGTAGGCACCATCGCCGCTACCGATCTGGAAGGTGCGTCCCCAGTTCGCATACACGCTGCTCTGCTCACCCACGCGGTAGCTCGCACTGAATTTGGGTTGCTTGATGGTGCCGTAGTCATAGGTCGGCGCAACGGTGCCGGCCAGCACATCGTGCAGTTGCCCATCGACGCGATCGATGCGATACCCCGGCACCAGCTGCAAGCGCGCAAACGGCGTCAGCACCGCCTGCACATACGCGCCACGTGTGCGCAGGTCGTAATCCCAATCGCGCAACTGCGCGCTGCGAACGCGGGCCACGGTGCGATACCGCTGCGACTGATTTTCCTGCCACTGCGCATCTATCCCTGCTTCGAGATTGGCATTCAGCGCGCCCCAATTCGGCTGCCAGTTACTCCGCAGCAGCAGCCCGCGATGGGTCTCATCGGTATCGCGCTCCTGCTGCAGCCCCGCCTGGGAAAACCGCACCCAGCGCTGATTGCGGTAGTCGTTCTGGTAGGCCTTGGCACTCCATTGCGCCTGTTCACCGAGCTCGCCGTCCGCATGCAGCGCAGTCTGGCGCAGACGACGCTCGCTGCGATCGTTCTGCGCATAGTCCGGCGAGCTTCGCGGCGCCGCCCGTGCGGTAGCGGCGTCCAGATAGCCGGCTTCCAATGCATGGTTGTCGTAATACCGCGTGGTGAGCCCGGCGCGGAATGCACCATCCGGGTCAGTGTAAAACCACTTGCCCGCCACGCTGCGTTTGCGCGCATCGGCATGATCGCGATAGCCGTCCGAGTCGCGCCAGGCCAGCACATAGTTCTGGCTCCACGCGCCCTGTTCGAAACCTTTGCTGAGTTGCACCTCGCGCCCATCGAAGCTGCCGGCCGTCACGCTCAAGCGGCCATCGTTGCCGCCAGTGCGGGTCAGCACGTCCACGCTGCCGGCAATGGCGTTCAAACCATAGCGCGCGTCGTTGGTGCCACGCACGATCTCGATCGCGCTGATGTCTTGCGGAAATACCGCATCCAGATACGGCATGGCGCCGGCATTGTCGTTGCTGGGAATGCCGTCTATCAGCAATTTCACCGCATTGATGCGTCCCTCGCCGTTGAAACCGCGGAACGAAAAACGCCCTGCATCCGTGCCCATGCGGAACTGGGTCACCTGCACTCCGGGCGCGCGCATCAGCAGTTCCCAGCTGTAATCCACATGTTGATCGTGCAGCAGCTCGCCGCCGATCACATCCACCGAGCTCAACACGCGCGCCGTGCTCGGGCTGCGCTGCGCGTGTTCGCTGACCAGCACCTTGCCCAGCGTCAGTGCCGCGTCCTGCGCCTGCACATTGCATGCAGGCCCCCACACCAAGGCCAACGACGGCGCATACCACATCGTTTTCAACAACCGTAGACGCATTACCAACCCTTCGCCGTGGGAGCACGGCCGCACAGCCGTGCGCTGCCACCACTGTGGCGCGCATCGGCATCACTCGAATAAGATGCGAGTCGTCCGCGATACCCTGCAGCGCGCGATACCTCACGCGCGCACAGGGCATGACTGCATGGACGCCCGCGCAGGGGCAACCTTACGCGGGCAGCGGTGGTCCACGTGCGCCGAGCGCGGCCCACCGAAAGACCGGGCCTGCGCTTGCCTGGGTGTACGCTGGCGCAGGCGTCGGCCGCAGCTGCAGCAGGCACAGCAATGCCACGATGAGCAATAGGAGCAAGCGTGCGGCCAACACGCAGTAGTCGCAGGCCTCGCCATGTGTCGCTGCCTCGTGGCTGCCGGCGTGCTGCGTCGCCGTCGCGGCATCGGAGTGCGCATGCGTCGCAATCCCTGGCGGCCGGGTTCGATGACCGGCATGCAGCGAGCTCTCTGCCGACAATGCCGGGGCGCTCATGCACATCGGCTCAGCCGACTGCGCCTGGCTCCAGCGGCTGATCAGCGGAGCCACCAGCATCAGTACCACCGCCAGACAGGCAAGCAGAGGCAATAACCGATGGTGGCGGAACGAGCGATGCATGCCTGCGAGTGTAAGCCGCCATGTCTCCCGGGGCGATGGTTGCGGCCGATGCGCGACCGGATGTCGCACCTGATTGGGGCTGTTGCACCCGCTGGCCCGTCGCGGGCACACGCAGGCGACCAGAGCATGGCAACACTGCGGAGAGCAGACCTGGATGCCAGCCGTCCCCAGACTCTCTGCCATCACACCAGCCTCACCCGCAACCCACCATCCAGGTCGGCAGCCACACTTTTTTCTCACCTCCGTGACGCCAGGCACATGACGTGCCTTGGCATGCCCTATGCTTGCGGCTTACCACTCTTTACTTGCGCGCATGAGTACCGTCCTGTCCGATATCGCGGCCGAACCGCTTCCTTGCGCACCCAAGCCCCCCAGCGAAACGCTGCGCCTCCAGGCGCTGCGCAGCTACGGCATTCTCGACACTCCGCGCGAAGCGGCGTTCGAAGACATCACCCGGCTCGCCTCGATCATCTGCCAGACGCCAATCGCGCTGATCAGCCTGGTGGATGCAGATCGCCAGTGGTTCAAGAGCGAACTCGGGATGGGCGAGCGCGAGACGCCGTTGTTCAAATCGATGTGCGCGTACGCGCTGCTCGACAATGACGTGCTGGTGGTGCCAGACACGCGCGAAGACATCCGCTTTGCGCGCAACCCGCTGGTCACCGGCGAGGCGCCGCTACACTTTTATGCGGGTGCCTTGTTGAAGACGCCCGACGGTCTGCCGCTGGGAACCGTCTGCGTGCTGGACCGGAAACCGCGTCAGCTCACCGATGAGCAGGTGGAAGCCCTGCGCGCACTGGCACGCCAGACCATGGCGCAGTTGGAATTGCGCCGCGCGCTGGCAATCGCCGAGGAATCCGATCGCTACCGCAGCCGCCTGATGGCCATCGCCGGTCATGATCTGAAGACTCCGCTGCGCACTGCCGCTTACGCCATCGACAAGATGCGCCGGCATGCCAACGTCGATTCCATCCCGCCCCTGGTGACCGCGCGCGATGCGATCAGCCTGGTCGGCCGTAGCCTGGACGAATTGGCCACGCTGGCGGCCTCGAGCAAGGCTGCCATGCCGGACCTGCAATCGCTGCAGCTGGAAGACGTGCTGCATTCGGTGCTCGGCGTGTGGCGGCAGCAGGCCATCGACAAGTGCCTGGCACTGCGCCATGTACCTACCTCGCTCCGCGTGCGCAGCCATCCCACCTTGTTGACCACCTTGATCGGCAACCTGGTCGGCAATGCCATCAAGTACACCGAACGCGGTCGCGTGCTGGTCGGCACCCGCCGCCGCCCCGGTTTTGCAGTGGTGGAAATCATCGACAGCGGCATTGGCTTGAATCTGGAGCACCCCGAGCAGGTCTTCCAGGCGTTCCGCCAAGCCGACCCGCGCAGCGACGGCTTGGGCATCGGTCTATGGATCGTGCACCGCACTGCCGAGACATTGGGATGCGAAGTAGACGTGCGTCCGCGCCCGCAAGGCGGCACCTGTTTTTCGGTGCGGATTCCGTTAGCTTAAGGTCTGTAGCGCGCAAATTGTTCGGCAATCTGCGGCTAAGCCTGGGATCTTACGTTTAGGGCGCTGGTGTGTAGCCGGACTAAACAAGGCTGCCAGTGAAATTCCGCCCAGCCGACATTGCAGCAGCGCACACCATATGCAATGTCGCATGCGGGCGGCGCTGCGGAGACCGGGCAAACTTGCCGTAGCGACAGACGAATCCAGCGCTAGTGCTCATCGCGGACCACCGCATCGCACACGGCCCGTCCTCGCGCTGTGCCATCTCCAAGAGAGTGTCCCCGGACGGAACACAATCCCCCAAAAAAAGCGGACCCGGGCTCTCGACCCGGATCCGCCACCAAGCACGCCAGGTCTCTCCCCAGGGACCCAGGTGCGCCAGCCGCTCTGTGCACAGCCTCGTGCAACAGTGATGCGACAGCGCTAGCAACCCTTCGACGACACCGCGAAACACCCCGGCAATGCAATCAACTGCATCGCAGGCTCTGCGCCGTCCACCCCTAGACGTTCAAGAGTGTCGTGTCATGGTTGCTATAAGGGTTTTCGACAAGACAGCGCGCAACTTGATGCGCTACGCCGACGCCGACTGCGTAGCCCTGACACTGGTAGGGGAAATCACTGACAGCACGCATCGCAGATATGCCGAGCACAAGCGTATCGCATTGATTGCGCTGGATTTTTTTTCGTCGCCATTACGCTGCAGCGTAGCAGGCGTGAAGAGCGAACCCAACCGGAGACGCCAGATAGCGTCGCTGCAACCACCAATCCGCTGGTTTCCGGGAAAGCCGCGTCTCATTGCATCAACATCATCAGCACGTAAAAAACTGCCTCAACCGCGATAGAGCAGGAAACAAACCGGCGTAACAGCAGCAGCATGCGGCCAATGCGCCCGAACCGCATCTACCACGCGTCCACTCCAGCTCCCGTGCGCCGTCCACACCGCCGGACGACTGCCCGCGCCGGCCCGTTGGCCGCTAGCAACTTCAGAACCCGGACGCATCTGCATCCTGGCGTGCAAACCACTCCGCCGAATGCACATCCTCGGCGGCAACTTCCAACGCCTTGCGCAGTATTTCCAGCGGGATCTGCACGCGCGTGTCGCCCACCTGCAGCGCCACCCATAACGCTTCGTCGCGTGGGTCGGCCAGCACCGTCAGAACCTCGTGCTCTCGGCCCTCGATCGTGGCCGAGAGCTGCAGCGACATGCCGCCGTCCGGCTCGGACGACCAGAGCCTGCTGAGGGGAGGACGCAGTGGGTCGGTCATTGTGGGCAGCTCAGCTGGTGATGGTCTGAGTCAGCGATTCCCAGGTCGGCGGCAATGGCCAGTTCGGCGCCTGATTGCCGTCCAGCACGCGCCGCAGGTCGCGCTTGTCGATCTGCGGCGCGAGCACATGCACCAGGTCCAGTGCGTAGTCGCGCAACACGCGATCACGCGGCAGCACCGCCCAGGCGATGCACTCGGCAATCGGCGCGGGCGCCGGCCAGGCGAGCAGATCCTCGTCGAATGCATTGACCGCCATCTCCGCGACCAAACCCACGCCAAGCCCAGCGCGCACATACGTCTTGATCAGGTCCGCGTCCAGCGCGGTCAACGCGATGCTCGGCTCCAGCCCCACCTGCGCAAACGCCCGCTGCAGCGACGACCCCGGCCGCGTGGAGGATTCGTAGCTGATCAGCGGGTGCTCGGACAGCGCCTGCATGTCCGGCGCCATGCGCGGGTTGTCCAGCGCATGCCCGCGCGGCACCACCACCAGCCGCCTCCAGCGGTACAGCGGCACCGCAATCCCGGCACTCGGCTCGCTGCCGGCGGTGCTGACCACGGCAATATCCGCATCACCCTGGCTGAGCAGATCCAGCGCCGCGCTTTCGGCGGCCTGCTGCAGATGCACGCTCACCTGTGGGTAGGCGTTCTTGATCTGCGCCACTGCCGGTGGCAGCACGAAACGCGCTTGGGTATGCGTGGTTGTCAGGGTCAGCTGGCCCTGGCTCTCGCGGCGCTGGTTGGCCGCATAGGTGCGGATATTGTTGGCCTCCGACAGCACCGCGCGCGCGCGCTCGATCACTTCCACACCGGCCGGCGTTACCGCATCCAGGCTGCGCCCCTTGCGCACGAATAATAGAAAGCCCAATTCGTCCTCCAGCTGCTTAAGCTGCTTGGACAGGCCGGGCTGGGTTGCGTGCACGCGCGCGGCGGCCAGCGTGATGTTCAGCTCGGCATCGGCAATGGCCACCAGATAGCGAAGTTGGGTCAGCGTCATGGCTTATATCCAAAAAAGCGCGAGGCGCTACAAGGGCTTCGACTGTAGAGGAGTTCTGCGGGCCAGCTTATAACCGAACGCTATTTTTGGGATGTATGAAGTCATTTCCGACGGCTATAAGCCAGCGTTACGGTCTTGCCCTCCCTCATCGATGCTGCCGCTCCGTGACTTCTGCGTTCCCGCTGCTTGCCGACCTGCGTGGCCGTGCCGTCCTGGTGGTCGGCGGCGGTGCCGATGCCGAACGCGCCACCGCCCAGCTGCTGCAGGCCGGTGCGCTGCCGCTGGTGGGCGCGCCCGAGCTCACCGCGCAGTTGCGGCGCTGGGCGCAAGCGGGGCAACTGCGCTGGCTGCAAGGGCGCTTCGATCCGGCATGGTTGGCGCTGCCCGATCAACCGGTATGGCTCGCCATCGCCGCCAGCGAATCGGCAACGCTCAACGACGCCCTGCGGCATGCGGCGAGCGCGCACCGGTTGCTGACCCACGATGCAACATCTGCCGCTTCCGCAACGATGCCTGCACGCTCCCCCACGCCGCGCAGTGCAATCGGCACGCTGGCGCCTGGCAGCGTGAGCCTGGTCGGCGCCGGCCCCGGCGATCCCGGCCTGCTCACCCGGCATGCGCTGCGTGCACTGCGTCAGGCCGAGGTGGTGCTGTACGACCGCCTGGTCAGCCCGCACATCCTGCGCCTGGCACGACACGGCGCGCGTCTCGTCGAAGTAGGCAAGTCGGCGCAAGGCCATAGCACCCGGCAGGAGCAGATTCACACGCTGATGCTGGAACACGCCCGCGCCGGTCGCCGCGTGGTGCGGCTGAAGGGCGGCGATTCGTTCGTGTTCGGTCGTGGCGGTGAAGAGCTGGAATTCCTGCGCGAGCACGGCATCGGCTTCCAAGTGATTCCCGGCATCACCGCCGCCATCGCCTGCGCCGCCTATGCCGGCATCCCGCTCACCCATCGCGACCATGCGCAATCGCTGCGGCTGATCACCGCGCACTGCAAGGATTCGCTGGACACACTGGACTGGCACGCGCTCGGCCAGGATCGCCAGACGCTTGCTTTTTACATGGGCGTGGCCGGCCTGGATGCCATCCAGCAGCGGCTGCTGCAGGCCGGGCGCGCAGCATCCACCCCATTTGCGCTGGTGGAAAACGGCTCACGCCCGCAGCAACGCGTGATCACCGGCACGCTTGCCAACCTGGCCAGCACCGCCCGGCAGCACGCCGTGGCCGCACCGGCATTGCTGATCCTGGGCGAGGTCGCGGCGCTGGCGCAGACACTGCATTGGTTCGGCAGCGCGCCGCTGAGCGCACAGCCACTGCCGCACTCACCTCTCGCAACGCCCAACACGCCCACACTCGCCCACGCAGCCTGATCCCGACGGAGACCCCATGGCCCTGTACGACAACATCCTCGACACCATCGGCCGCACCCCGGTGGTCAAGCTCCAACGCCTCGCCCCGGACAATGTGAGCTTGTACGTCAAGGTGGAATCGTTCAATCCCGGCGGCTCGGTCAAGGACCGGCTGGCGCTGGCGATCATCCTGGACGCCGAACAGCGCGGCCTGCTCAAGCCCGGCGACACCATCGTCGAAGCCACCTCCGGCAACACCGGCGTGGCCTTGGCCATGGTGGCCGCAGCGCGCGGATACAAGTTCGTCGCCACCATGGTGGAAACCTTCTCCATCGAACGCCGCAAGCTGATGCGCGCCTATGGCGCCAAGGTCATCCTGACCCCGGCTGCCGAGCGCGGCAGCGGCATGGTGCGCAAAGCCAAGGAACTGGCCGAACAGCACGGCTGGTTCCTGGCCAGCCAGTTCGCCAATCCGGCCAACCCGGCCTACCACCGCAACACCACCGCCGCCGAGATCCTGCGCGACTTCGCCGGCCACCGGCTGGACCATTTCGTCACCGGCTGGGGCACCGGCGGCACCCTGACCGGCGTGGGCGAGGTACTGCGTATTGCCCGCCCGGAAGTACGCATTACCGCTTCCGAGCCAGCGGGCGCCGCCCTGCTGCAGGGCCAGGACTGGAAGCCGCACAAGATCCAGGGCTGGACCCCCGACTTCGTGCCCGAAGTGCTCAACCGCGACGTCGCGCATGAAGTGCTGAGCGTGGAAGACACCGACGCGATTAGCGTCGCACGCCGCCTGGCCGCCGAGGAAGGCATCTTTACCGGCATCTCCGGCGGCGCCACCGTCGCCACCGCGCTGCGCGTGGCCGAAGGCGCCGAGCCCGGCGCCGTGATCCTGGCGATGCTGCCCGACACTGGCGAACGCTACTTCTCCACGCCTCTGTTTGCCGACATCAACGAAGGCTCCGACGACGACTGGCTGGCCGGGCTGCCCTGATCCATCGCAATGGATGACGAGGGATGAAGCCGCGCGATGCGCGGCTTTTTTTCGGCCGAGATGTGCAGGGATTGCGCGCCCGACGCGATGCGTGGTGGCAGGCAAATTGGCGGTCTTGGATTCGTCCGTCCTTCCGGCTATCGGCTATTGGCTATCGGCTATTGGCTATTGGCTATTGGCTATTGGCTTCGCAGTGTGACGGTGCAGTCGCCGAGCCGTACCGGCGCTGCGTGCAAGCATCTCCCCTGCTTTTCAGACTCCAGAACGCCTGCACCCCCGCCGATGTCAAGGAAGCGTTAAGATCACGACCGTACTGCAGGGAGAGATGTGTGAACAACCGCCCGTATGGACATAGCGACACCCGCGCCTCGCGGGCGCCGTGGCTGGTGAAGATGACCTCCCCGGTCCACTTTGCGCTGGCTCTGGGTCTGGGCGCGTGGTTGCAGGACGCGCTGGAGCTGCCGCTGCCCGCTCCCACGCCGCTCGCAATCATCGAACTGGCTGGCGGCGTCATCGCCTGTCTTGGTCTGGCATTGGCAGTGAGTTGTTTCATTCTGTTCGCACGTCGTCGCACCACCATCATGCCGAGTGGTCATCCCTCGCGTCTGGTGCTGGACGGCACGTATCGCTTCACCCGCAACCCGATGTATCTGGCGCTGGTACTGAGCTATGTCGGCCTCTGCCTGCAGCTTGGGCTGCTATGGGCCGTCGCGCTGGTGCCGCTGCCGTGGCTTGCCCTGCAGCTCTATGTCATCCCGTTTGAAGAGGCGCGTCTGCGCGCCGAATTCGGCCGCCACTACAACGACTATTGCGCGCGCGTCCGCCGCTGGTTGTAACGCGTGACATGCACAACATGTGCGCGGCAATTGATGCAGCCCAGCGCTATGAAAAGGCGATGGATGGCGTTGAACGGCGCACATTCCAACCCGCGCGACAGTCGCAGCAGATGAGATGAATGGCCGCTAGCGTGCGGATTCCGCAGCGTGCTTCCCATCACATGCTCATCATGCAAATCCAATAATTATCGGGCTATGAGAATCGAAGTCTGGCAAGGCGACATTACCGAACTCGACGTTGACGTCATCGTCAACGCTGCAAACGAATCACTGCTGGGCGGTGGCGGAGTCGATGGCGCCATCCACCGTGCCGCCGGTCCGCGTCTGCTGGAAGCCTGCGAAGCATTGCCGCAAGTGCGTCCCGGCGTGCGTTGCCCCACCGGCGAAATCCGCATCACCGACGGTTTCAATCTAAAGGCGCGGCATGTGTTCCATACCGTCGGCCCGGTGTGGCGCGACGGCAAGCACAACGAGCCGGAACAGCTGGCCAACTGCTACTGGCAATCGCTGAAACTGGCCGAGCAGATGATGCTGCACTCGATCGCGTTCCCAGCGATCAGCTGTGGCATTTATGGCTACCCCCTACATCAGGCAGCCCGCATCGCCGTGACCGAAACGCGCGATTGGCAGCGCTCGCACAAAGTGCCCAAACACATCGTGCTGGTGGCTTACAACGAGGCGACCTACAAGGCGTATCAGCAAGCGCTGGCGACGCAGGAAAGTGCGGCGGCCTGAGCTTGGCTGGAGGCCGACGGGATGTCGCATCAACAGATAAATTGAAGCACTTTGATTGAAGCAAAGGCGCCGCAAGGCGCCTTAGTGTTTAAGCGCTGCATCTCCATGCACTTACGGATGCCACAAACAAAAACGCCGGCATCACTGCCGGCGTTTTTGTCTTCTCGATGCAGCGGCCTTGCGGCCGTCATCAATTGATCAACCCTTCCACTTACCCAGCGCGGCCAGGCCGTTTTCCTTGGCGCGCTCATAAATGACCTGCTGCGCCTTGGCGAAGTTGCCGGTCATGTCCTTGGCCCACAGCTTCAGTGCGGCCTGCTGCATGGCGCGGCCGTAGGAGAAGCTCAGCGGCCACGGCAGGTTGCCAAGCTGGTGCATTTCGTTGAGGTGGGCGGTGGACTGCTCGTCGGTCTGGCCGCCGGACAGGAACACGATGCCCGGCAGGATCGCCGGCACAGTCGACTTCAGGCACATCACGGTGGACTCGGCCACCTCTTCGATGCTGGCCTGCTCTTCGCAGCTCTTGCCGGAGATGACCATCGACGCCTTCAGGATGGTGCCTTCGAGCACGACGTTCTGCTCATACAGTGCGCCGAACAGCGAACGCAGCGTGGCTTCGGTGACCTCGTAGCAGGTTTCAATATCGTGGCTGCCGTCCATGATCACTTCCGGCTCGACCATCGGCACCAGGCCCTGCTCCTGACACAGCGCGGCGTAACGCGCCAGCGCGTGCGAGTTGGCCTCGATGCAGGTGCCGGACGGGATGTCTTCGCCGATGTTGATCACTGCACGCCACTTGGCGAAGCGCGCGCCCAGCGTGTAGTACTCCTCAAGACGTGCACGCAGGCCGTCCAGGCCTTCGGTGACCAGTTCGCCCGGCATGCCGGCCAGCGGCTGCGCGCCCTTGTCGACCTTGATGCCCGGGATGATGCCGTGGGCGGTCATGTAATCGGCGAACGGCACGCCGTCCTTGGTCTTCTGACGGATGGTCTCATCAAACAAGATGGCGCCGGAGATGTAGTCGCTCAGCTTGGGCGTGGTCAGCAACAGTTCGCGGTAGGCGCGACGGTTTTCTTCGATGTTCTCGATGCCGACGCTGGCAAAACGCTTGGCGATCGTGCTGGTCGATTCGTCGATGGCGATGATGCCCTTACCCGGGGCGACCATGGCCTGGGCGGTTTCGGCAAGCTGTTCGATGCTCATGTGGTTCCTGTGGCAGCTGCTGGGGAGAACGAAAGTATAGCGACGAAAGTCGTAGACATTCCTTCACGGAATGTCTGCAACCGATTACACGTGATGTGCGTGACAGGATGTGTGGTGCTGCTCGTATCACTTGAATCGGGAATCGGGAATCGGGAATCGGGAATCGGGAATCGGGAATCGTAAGAGCTGAGCATGGCGCGTGGCTTGTTGCATGCGGTGCTGTGATGTATCGAGGCAGTGATGTGCAACAGCGCGGTTGACACCGAGCCATGCCTGAGTTGGTAGCGCTCGTGGTGTTGGCCGCTTTGACACTTGGTCTGTGCCGTAGAACTGCGAGCGTGGCATGTGGCAATGTGGCATGCGGCACATCGCGAACAGGCTTGAGCTTGTGCACACATAGCCCGCCATATGGACGCCTTGCGGCAGCACGTGGCGATGTTGCGCGGACTGAGTATTCATCGGATCCGGCGGTTGGCCAACACTCCAGCCGCGGCTGAGCCCTTGCCCCCGCGCGCCCCATTGCCACACAGCACAACGGCGACCCCGGGGCCGCCGCTGCGTGAACCTTCTCTTCCGACTCAGCTCATGCGCCGGATGCGGTCACCAGGCATTACAGCTCGCCCAGGCCGGTAGCGCGGCCGTCTTCGCCCACTTCCAGCAGACGCAGGGTGTTGGTAGCGCCATGCGTTTCCATGTGCTCGCCGCTGGTAAATACCACGCGATCGCCTGGGCCCATGCGCTCGTTCTCTACCAACAGACGGATAGCCGCACGTGCGGCTTCGCGCGGGGTCAGGCCGCGGCTGTCGAAGTTGATCGGGAACACGCCGCGCATCATGGCCATCTGGCGACGCGCGCCATCGTGACGGGTGAAGGCGTAGATCGGCATGTTGGAGCGGAAGCGCGACAGGAAGCGCGGGGTGCCGCCGGATTCGGTCAACGCCACCACGCCACCCAGGCCGATGTGCTCGGACAGGAACATGGTCGCCATCGCGATGGCCTGGTCGGCGCGCTGCAGATTACGCTGCGCCGCTTCGAAGTCGGTATCGAATTCAAACTGGTGCTCGGCACCCAGGCAGATACGCGCCATCGCTTCCACCGCACGCACCGGGTAGGCACCGGCAGCGGTTTCGGCCGAGAGCATCACCGCATCGGTGCCGTCGATGACCGCATTGGCCACGTCCAGCACTTCGGCGCGGGTCGGGATCGGGCTTTCCACCATCGACTGCAGCATCTGCGTGGCGGTGATCACCACCTTGTTCTGCGCCAGCGATTCGCGAATGATCTTCTTCTGCAGGCCCGGCAATTCGGCGTCGCCGATTTCCACGCCCAGGTCGCCACGCGCCACCATCACCACGTCGGAAGCTTCGACGATCTCGACCAGGTTTTCGATCGCTTCGGTGCGCTCGATCTTGGACACCAGCTGCGCGTCGCAGCCGTGCTGCTGGGCGATCTGGCGCGCGTCGTGCATGTCCTGCGCATTGCGACAGAACGACACCGCAATAAAGTCCACGCCGATCTTGGCAACGATGCCGATCAGCTCTTTGTCGCGCTCGGTCAGCGCGCCCAGCGACAAGCCGCCGCCCTGCTTGTTGAGGCCCTTGCGGTCGGACAACACCCCATCGTTGAGCACGGTGGTGACGATGCGCGCGCCCTGCACGTCGGTGACCTGCAGCTGCACCAGGCCATCGTCGAGCAGCAGCACGTCGCCAGCGGTCACATCCTGCGGCAGGCCCAGGTAGCTGACGCCGACCTGGTACTGGTCGCCGGCCGGCGCATTGGCATCGGCCACCAGGTCGAAGCGCTCGCCCATGGTCAGCTTGATCTTGCCTTCGGCAAAACGCTCGATACGAATCTTCGGGCCCGGCAAGTCGGCCAGGATGCCGACTTCGGCGCCGACGCGGGCCGCAGCGGCACGCACTTCGGCAGCACGCTTGGCCTGCCCGGACGGGTCGCCATGGCTGAAGTTGAGGCGCACCACGTTGACGCCCGCCTTGAACAGCGTATCCAGCACACCGGGCGCATCCGTTGCCGGTCCGAGGGTGGCGAGGATTTTGGTGCGGCGTTGACGTTCTTTCATGATGGCCTCCCTGTAAAAGCCGCGAAACTTAACACACACGTCACGCACCAAGGATGGCATTGCGGCATAGCCTTCCTCCGTTTCCGGCATGTCTTACAGACAGTGCGGGACAGTACGTACGCCTACGCCTGCATTGCCATGAGCAACGCGGGCGGTCGCCACCCTAACCCGGCAGCGGTGAAGAGTATTCTGCGCGCTGCGAACCGCCGTTGCAGGCGCGTCGACCAAGCGAACGCAACGGCTGACGCACATTGTTCGTCACTGAAGCAACGCCGCCAGTTCAGCCGGCGTGCGTGCCAGCGCACCGGCACCGGCGTCCCGCAATTCGTCCTCGTTGCCGAAGCCCCACAACACGCCGATGCTATGGATGCCATGGTGATTGGCGCCATCGATATCCATGCGCCGGTCGCCGATCATCACGCAGCCAGTTTTCTCGATCTGCAAACGGCGCAACGCTTCGGCAATGAGGTCTGGCTTGAAGCGACGTTCGCCGTCTTCGCTGGCACCAATCACTTCTTCGAAGCACACGCCGAACGGCAAATGCTCGACGATGCGCCGCGCATAGCGTTCGTTCTTGGACGTGACCACCGCAAGACGGTGACCGGCGCGCTGCAGGCCGGTGACCACCTCGCCAATGCCGTCGAACACACTGAGCTCGGTCCAGCCCATCGCGTCGTAGCGCGCGCGGTAGAGCCCGAGCGCACGCTGCACCAACTCCGGATCATTCGGAAAACACTCGGTGAAGCTGTCACGCAAGGGCGGGCCGATCCAGGCGCGCAAGGTCTGCGCGGAGGGACGCGGCTGCCCGAGTTCGTCGAAGGCATGCACGATGCTGGCGACGATGCCAGGTTCCGAATCGACCAGCGTGCCGTCCAGATCGAAAAACAGCGTGGCTGCGCTCACTGACCGCGGGCCTCCAGTGCGGCAACCGCCGGCAAGGTCTTGCCTTCCAGAAACTCCAGAAACGCACCGCCGCCGGTGGAAATGTAGGTGACGTCCTTGGCGATGTCGTACTTGTCCACTGCGGCCAAGGTGTCGCCACCGCCGGCGATCGAGAACGCCTTGGAGCTGGCGATCGCGCGTGCCAACGTTTCGGTGCCGTGACTGAAGGACTCGAATTCGAACACGCCGACTGGCCCGTTCCACACCACCGTGCCGGCGCTGGCGATCAGCTCGGCGTAGCGCTGCGCGGTTTGCGGGCCGATATCCAGGATCAGGTCATCGGCATCGACCGCATCGAGCGACTTCACGCTGGCTTCGGCGTCGGGCAGGAACTGCTTGGCAACGACCACGTCGGTGGGCAGCGGAATTTCTGCGCCACGGGTCTTGGCATCGGCCACGATCTGGTTGGCGGTCGGGATCAAGTCTGGCTCGTTCAACGACTTGCCCACGTCGTGACCGGCTGCGGCGATGAAGGTATTGGCGATGCCGCCGCCGACGATCAGCTGGTCGACCTTGTTGACCAGGTTGGACAGCAACTCCAGCTTGGTGGAGACCTTGCTGCCGGCCACGATCGCCAGCAGTGGCTTGGCCGGGTTGTCCAGCGCCTTGGCCAGGGCGTCGAGTTCGGCCATCAACAGCGGGCCACCCGCTGCGACCGGCGCGAAGCGGATCACGCCATGCGTGGACGCCTGCGCGCGGTGCGCGGTGCCGAAGGCATCCATCACGAACACGTCGCACAACGCGGCGTACTTGCGCGCCAGCGTCTCGTCGTCCTTGCCCTCGCCGACATTCATGCGGCAATTTTCCAGCAGCACCACTTGGCCCGGCGCGACTTCCACGCCGTCGACCCAGTCGCGCACCAGCGGCACGTCCACGCCCAGCAACGCAGCCAGGCGCGTGGCCACCGGCGCCAGCGAATCTTCTTCGGTCCAGCTACCTTCCTTGGGGCGACCCAGGTGCGAGGTCACCATGACGGCCGCGCCCTTTTCCAGCGCCAGATTGATGGTGGGCACCGAGGCGGTAATGCGCTGCTCGGAGGTGATCTGGCCGTTGTCGATCGGCACGTTGAGATCCTGGCGGATCAACACGCGCTTGCCGGAGAGATCGAGGTCGGTCATGCGGACAATGGACATGGGCTCAGCTCGTTCGGTCTAGGAGGGGGATAAGAATTGGTCATGCAGAAGCACGCAGCAGACGTGCTGGGGCAGCATGTGGGCGCTGTGCCGTAGCGGGCAGATGGTTGCGATGGCCCATGGCTGTGAATCGCCATTGCGATGTCGTTGGCCCGTCTTGCGGATCGCGTGCCGCGCGCATTGCTCACCACGCGTGACGCCGCCAACGCGGTTGGCAACGCGGGGGACGCTTGGTCGAACACGACGGGCAATACGGCTGCCTGGGTCACGGGGGACGTCTATTGTCCGACCTTCGCGCCGCAGCGGCAAACCGCCGTGCGACGCCGGTGCGCTCAGCCGTTGCGATTGGCCGATGAACTACGCAGCAGACTCACCGCGAAAGCACCAACCAACAAGGCGCCACCGACCAACAGGCCCCACAGCAGCCAGCGCTTCCAGTCACGCGGTGTGACGGCCGGCTGCAGCGCGGCCTCACCCGCCAGCGGCTGTGCCTGCGCAGCAACATTGGCCTGCGCCGGTTGCCACTGCGCGCCGCGGTCGCGCCGCAGTGCCTGCAGCATCGAGGCCAGCGGTGCATCGGTGCGTTGCGCACGCGCACTGCCAGCGACCAGCGCATACGGCGGCTGCCCCTGGGCCAGAAACATCAGCCGCTCGGGTTGATACCCCACACGTAATCTAGGCACCGCAGTGCTACGCCCTTGCGCAGCAACCAACCGCCATTGGCGATCGCGCACCGGGGCAGACAGCACCTGCGGTGGCGACGCGGCCGCAGCGCCCTTGCCCAGCCGATATGCCAACCACGGGCCAGCACGCTGCAACCATGGCGCATCGTCGGCATCGCGGCTTGCCACGATCCATTCGACCGCCTCGGCCTGACTGCCACCGACATCGAGCTGAGTGATCGGAAAGCGTCCCGGCAATGCGTACACCACCGCTGCATCTTTCGCGGTGCCTGGCAGTTCCAGCCACTGCGGCAGTGCGGATGCGGTGATGCCCTCCATCTCTGCCTCGACCACGCGCAACGCCGGCAACTGGCCCGACACCGGCACCAGGCGCAGATAACGCGCGCCGCCGTCGAGTGCGATGCGGCGCTGCTGCAATCGCTGGGTCTGGTTGTCTAGCGCCATGACCGTGGCGTCTGAGGCGAGCACGCGCCAGTCGCGCAGATCGTCGCTGCCTTCCACGCGTAACTGCGCCTGCACGGGCATGTTGCCATCCCAATCCAGCAGTAGCGCGCGCGGGCGATCGTGCAATGCGCTGGCATCGATCAACCAACTCCCACCGTTTCGTGCCGCGGCAGCTGCACCGGTCGCAAAGCGGCCTTCCAGCCTGCGCACTGCGCCGCTGGCATCGCGCTCGGCAATCAGTTGCAGATCGCCATTGGCCGGCGCCGCACCGGCCGGCAGTGCAAACAGGGGCAGGCGCTGCCGGCGCGCCGCAGCCGCCGGTGCTGCATCCGCCGGCAACCAGGCGGTGGGCAGCTCTTGGCCACGCGCATCAATCACCGTGACATCACGCAGTGCCGCGTCGTGCGCGGTGCGATACACCGCTTCGTTCAAGCTCAACTGATAAATGCCGGCATCCGAGCCTGTCACCTGCAGCGGCCACTGCTGGCGGTAGTCCTGCCGCACATCGGCGGCCTGCGCCAGCATCGGCACCATCACCAACAGCGCCCATCGCATCGATTTCACGCCTGATCCTTTTCGACGCCGTCGTCTTCGACAGCATGTTCTTCAGCAGCAGCCAGCGGACGCGGTGGTGCCGGCGCCAGATAGCCCACCACGGTGCACAACAGCCCATAGGCCATGAACGAGCCGATGCCCAGCAAGTTGCCCAGATGCTGGCGGTCGACCAACACCAACTTCGCCAACACCAGGCCCATCAGCAACGCGCCACCCAGCCACAACCCACGCTGCCCGCGGCGCGAGCCGATCACCCAACCCAGCACGCCCAGCACGCTCCACACGATGGTGAGGCTGGTCTGCGACAAGGTGGCGCTAATCAAGGCGGAATCCCACGGCACGCCGCCCCAGTGATGCACGCTGTGCAAGGTGCTGCCGGTGATCAACGCCCAACCCAGCACACCCAGCGCGGTCACGCGCCAGCGCTGCAGTAGTGCCGGCGCGGGTGGCGACCAGGCCCAGCGCGCGAGCAATGCGAGCACCGCAAGCTGCGCCAGCTCGGCCGGATTGAACAGCGGCAGCCACGGCAATGGCGCCGCGCTTACCGGGTCCAGCAACACGAGCAGCCAGCCGAGCCCCAACACCGCGAACACGCAACTCAGCAAGGCGTTGCGTGCTGGATCGAAGCTCGCAGCCTGCGGCCATGCCAGCCACGGCCAACGCAACAATCCCAGCGTCGCCACAATCAGCCACGGCGCCGCCAGCAAAGCGCAACGCCAGCCGTTCGCCAGCAAGAACGCATCGGCCAACCAGGCGGCACCCAATGACACCACCAGCGGCCACAGCAACCACCAGATGAACTGTGCGGCCATCGCGCCAGCGCCCTGCTGCCTGCGCAGGCACCACAGCGCACGCGTACCTGCCAGCGCAAAAACGCCCCAGGCCAGCGCGCCCCAATGCGCGAACGGCTGGGTATGCGCTTCGACCTGCCACAGCGCCAACGGCGCCGCCAGCGCCAGACCCGACATCACCGTCCATACCAGTGCCGTTGTGGGACGACGGCGATGCACGTCGGCCGCCAGCCACAGGCTAAGTGCGACAAAGCCCAGCAGCAGATCGGGTTCGCTGCGCAGATCGGCAAAGCGCAGCACCTCGTGCACGCCGCACAGCGCCCACCAGCCCAGCCCCCACAGATACGCCACCAGCGCGCGCCCTGGATGCTCTGCATCGCGCAGGAACCAGGCACTAGCCCAACCGGCAAGTGCGATCAGCAAGGTGCTCATGCAGGTCGCATTGGCCACCGCTACCGCGTCGTAGCGCCAGGCATCCACGCCGAAGGCGACACCGACCGCCGCGAGTACCTGCAGCGCCACGCCGCTGACCTGCGGGATCCGCCGTTGCTGGCGTAAACCCAGCCACAACAAGCCGACACCCTCCAGCGCAAACACGCTTGCAGTGGCACGTGCCGACAGTGCTAGCGGGATCGCCAGGGTAGCGAAGCCGACCGCCAGCATCGCGTGCGCCTGGCCCAGCAAACGCGTGCAGGTACGGCGCAACAACCAGCTCGCCAGGCCTGCGTACAACGCGGCCACTGCGACCGCGCACAACGCCAACGGCAGTCGATCGCCCTCAAGCAGGCGTGCCTGCAGCGCGAAAGCGACCAGCGGCGTGCCGAACAACAGGCTTCCATCAATGACCTTGCCTGCGCTGCCATCGCCGCGGCGCGCGTGCAGCACCGGAATGGCCACGTACATGGCGAAGAACAGCAATAGGAATGGCTCGGTGGTGGCGAATTTTGCCGGGGTGTATTGCAGCGCTCCCCACAAAGTGCCGATGCCGAAGGTGAACGCAAACCCCAGCAGGTTCAGCGCGCGCCACGGACGTAGCCACGCAATCGCCACGATGCCGGCGTTGAGCACGGCGTAATACGTAAACAGCCCGACATGATTGCCGCTGCCGGTAGACAGCCAGATCGGTGCAAGGAAGCCGGCCAGCACCCCCAGCACCGCCAACGTGCGCGAATCCTGCAACACGGCCAGCACGCACATGCCCGCGATCAGCACCACGCTGATGCCCAGCGCCGGTCCAGCATCCAGCAATCCGTACAACTTGAAGGCCGCAAACACCGTCAACAACAAGCCGCCGATGGCGCCGCCCTGCAATGCCAACGCAAAGCCTGGCCGCTGCGCGCGTTGCTTCCAACCAAACACCAGGCCGACCAATGCGAGAACGCTGATGCCGGCCAAGCGCAGTTCGATCGGCATGCGCATCCAGCCCTGGTCGCTGGCGTAATTCAACAGCGACGCTACGCCGGCCAACAACACCAACATGCCCACCTTGACCGGCACATTGCCTTCGGTGAACCAGCGCTTCAATGCGGTCGCCGCGCGCGCGACGGGGCCTGGCTGGGCCGGGGCATAAGCCGGTTGCGGTGGCTGCGGCTGTGTGGTCTGCCGTTGCGCTGCTTGAGGTTGCCCTGACTCAGAGTGTGCTGCTTGAGATTGCGCCGACTGAGCGTGCGGTGCCTGAGATTGCCCGGGCTGAGAGTCTTGGCCGGGAACTTGCAACATCGCGTTTACATCGCGCGCCGTTGCAGCTGCAGTGGTCTGCGCAGGCAACGGTGGTGGCACCGCGGACCCATCGGCCGCGTTCTGCTCCGCAGCAGCAGCCATATGCCAGCCATCGCCGCGTTGAGCTGCGGACACATGCGCAGCGTTGTCCGCACTGGAACCTAGCCCCGCGTCGAGATCGGGCACCTGGGGCCGCTCCCAAGCCCTGCCCGGCGCGTACGCTGGTGCTTGCGCTGGCGCATCCGCGCGCTCCGCAGTACCCGTCTGCCACTGCGCAAGCCGCTGCTCCAGCACTACAACCCGCCGCCGCAGCCCGGCAATCCACACCAGCGCCACCACCACGCCCACCGGCACAGCAAGCAGCACCAGGACCGCCAACACGATTATCGTTTCCAACGCACCAACCCCGAGCCGGCGTCCAGCCGAATGCGCGAACCATACAGCGTCAGGCCACGACTGGGCAGCCGACCTCTCGATCAGGCGATTGGTTGAAGAGCCGACTAGCAGCAGCCGCACGCGTGATTCCGTGCGCGCCTTATACGAGAAAACGCCCGGAGAACCGGGCGTTTTTGACGAGTTATTCGCGGTAGCCGCTGTCGTTCTTGTTATGGATGATCCAGATCAAGTTGCCGCCGGTATCCATCGACTTGCCAGCAAACACCAAACGACCCTGGCCTTTGTAAGCCATTTCATGACGGTAGCGGTCGCCACCGTAAAAGAACGGGATGAAGGCCTTGCCGGTGACATACGACCCTTGGTCAGTCGGCTGTCCGATCAAATCAGTCACCTGCTTCATCGGCATGCCGATCTTGAGCTGGGTGAACTTGCTGTCCGGCGCCGGCTTGCCGGTGATCTCGCCTTCGTAATCGTTGACGCCCTTGACCATCTCGCCGTAGCCCGCCTCAACATCGGACGACTTGATCACCTCGCCATCGGCATTCATCCAGGCCGGCGTACCGGTCTGCTTTTTTGCAGCCCAACTGTTAGACGGCATGGAACACGCAACAACCACACTCAGCGCCAAAGCGCCTGCCAGAAACTTATTCATCACTCTTCTCTCGATCCATGGAGTTCCCCGATCCTTCGTACACGACACGGGAACGGACGCCGTGCACGCAAATTAGCGCACGTGAGTCCAGCAAAGTCCACTTCTGAGCGACCGAGGAAGACGTCGCAGTGCAAGAAACACAAAATTGATAGCAAAAAAAAGCCCCGGCATGCCGGGGCCTCTTTCATCACTGAGCCAAAAACTTACTTGGCGACAACGCGCACCATTTCCAGGCACTTGTTGGAGTAGCCCCACTCGTTGTCGTACCAGGACACCAGCTTGACGAAGGTGGAATCCAGCGCGATGCCGGCGTCGGCGTCGAACACCGAGGTGCAGGTTTCGCCGCGGAAATCGGTGGCCACCACTTTGTCTTCGGTGTAACCCAGCACGCCCTTCAGTGCGCCTTCGCTCTGTGCCTTCACTTCGGCGCAGATTTCGGCGTAGGTGGCCGGCTTTTCCAGTTCAACGGTGAGGTCGACCACCGAGACGTCCGAGGTCGGCACGCGGAAGCTCATGCCGGTGAGCTTCTTGTTGAGCTCGGGGATCACCACGCCCACGGCCTTGGCAGCGCCGGTGGAGGACGGAATGATGTTCTCCAGGATGCCGCGGCCGCCGCGCCAATCCTTGTTGGACGGGCCATCGACGGTCTTCTGCGTTGCAGTGGCCGCATGCACGGTGGTCATCAGGCCGCGCTTGATGCCCCACTTGTCGTTGATCACCTTTGCCAACGGCGCCAGACAGTTGGTGGTGCACGATGCATTGGAGATGATCGCTTCGCCCTTGTAGGTCTTGTCGTTGACGCCGTAGACGAACATCGGGGTGTCGTCCTTGGACGGTGCCGACAGGATCACCTTCTTGGCGCCGGCGTCGATGTGCTTCTGTGCGGTTTCCTTGGTCAGGAACAGGCCGGTGGACTCGATCACCACATCGGCGCCGACGGCATCCCACTTGAGGTTGGCCGGGTCACGTTCCTGGGTCAGGCGGATCTTCTTGCCGTTGACGATCAGCGTGTTGCCGTCAACCGAGACGTCGGCCTTGAAGCGGCCATGCACCGAGTCGTACTGCAGCATGTAGGCCAGGTAGTCGGGCTCGAGCAGGTCATTGATGGCCACGATCTCGATGTCATTGGCGAAGTTCTGCACCGCAGAGCGCAGCACGTTGCGGCCGATGCGACCGAATCCGTTGATGCCAACCTTGATTGCCATGTTCACAAGCTCCTGCGGCCGCGACAGCGCGGCGGATGGAAAGGGGACGCCATTCTAGCAGCGTCACCTATCTGCGGCCGTGTTGTTGCGGGCCGGGATTGGGGATTGAGAGCGGCTAGCGGTTCGCCAGTGAAGGAACTCTACGCGTCGCTTCGCGAAGACTGGCCTGCCACTGCGCTCGGCCATCAGTAAGCGCGCGTGACCGGCCAATCCGCGCGCCAGCATCCATGACCGATCGTTTCCAGATGACCTCATGTCAATCGCATGAAGCGCCATTTCATCCAGCACGATGAAACCAGCCATATCCCATGCATTTCATTTACTTAAATCTACATCCAATACGCCGAAAAGCATATTCAACGCTATGCCGAAAAGCAGAATTTCGGCACCCCGTGGATTTCGATACCGGCCCTGCCTGCTGAGGCACCCCCATCGATCACACGGAGATTCCCATGCGTCGCACACTTTTCTCTCTGGTTCTGGCTCTGGCTGCCACCCCGGCGCTGGCTGCTGGCGTGATGCATTACACCGACAAGGCCAAGTTGCCAGCCGGCGGCGAAGAGCGCGAAGTCGCTGCGCTGTTCGCCACCTGGAACGCGGCGCTGGCCACCGGCAACCCGCACAAGGTGGCCGATCTGTACGCCCCGGACAGCGTATTGCTGCCGACCGTCTCCAACGAAGTGCGTGCCTCGCGCGAGCAGATCGAAAATTACTTCGAACTGTTCCTGACCAAGAAGCCGCAGGGCGTGGTCAATTACCGCACCGTGCGCCTGCTCGATGACGACAGCGCCGTGGATGCCGGCGTGTACACCTTCACGCTGACCGACAAGGACGGCAGGAAGAGCGACGTGCAGGCCCGCTACACCTCCGTGTACGAAAAGCGCGACGGCAAGTGGCTGATCATCAATCACCACAGCTCGGCGATGCCGGAAGTGGATGCAGCCAAGGTCGCCAAAGCCAAGTAAGTGCTGCATCGCACCGGTCATCGAGTCGCTGTCGGCGCCAGCACACACAGCCGTCTGCGTCACTCCCCCGCCGACAGCTGTGCCACGCGCATCGCGTAATGCCATCAGCGCGATGCGCTGCTGCGACCGCCATCACGCGCGTAACGCTGCCCACCGTCCGGGTTGTTACTGCAGCCACCGCAGGCCCGCGCGCCTGAGCACGCAGCCCAATTGATCAGGATCAAGGCGGCGGCGCCAAGCCCCAAGACTTACGACATCCATTGCACACCATGAGAGCTCCGCGCATGCGCCCTACCCTTCTGCTCGCCGGCCTCGCCGCTTCTTTGTCAGCGCCCCCGCACTGGCGCAATCCAAAGGCGACTGGACCGTTGCCGTCGGTGCCCACCAGGTCGCCCCCAAGTCCGATAACGGCAGCCTGGTCGGCGGCACGCTCGATGTGGAAGTGGGCAAGGACATCAAGCCCACGTTTACCGCGGAATATTTCATCGCCGACAACCTGGGCGTCGAAGTGCTGGCGGCGCTGCCGTTTGAGCACGACATTGCGATCCGCGGTCTGGGCCGGGTGGGCAACACCAAGCATCTGCCGCCGGTGATCTCACTGCAGTACCACTTCAACGCCCAAGGCACGCTCTCGCCGTTCGTTGGCGCCGGTATCAACTACACCCGCTTGTTCGGCACCGACACCCGCGGCGCGCTGGCCGGCAGCAAGCTGGAGCTGGACGATTCCTGGGGCCTGGCACTGCATGCAGGCGTTGACTACAAGCTCAGCGACCGCGGTGCGCTGCGCGTCAACCTGCGCTGGATCGATATCGATACCCAGGCGCGCCTGGACGGCAACCGTATTGGCACGGTCAATATCGAGCCGCTGGTCTACGGCGTGGCCTACGTGCACCGGTTCTGATCCCCACGGCGTGGGCGGCGCATCTCTGGCACACTTGCCGTACAGGGACGTGCATCCACCGCCGGAGTTGCGGACAGGTCGGTCACGTCGCCCGTCTGTCCGACCTACCGGGGATTCCATGAACACGCTGACTCGCACCGCCCTCGCCATCGTACTGGCCGCCTCGGCCGCACCCGCCCTTGCACAGTCGGCCGGTCATTGGACGACCGGTTACGGTGCCGGCTATGTCTCGCCCAAGTCCAATAGCGGCACCTTCGGCGGCATCCAGGCCGAGATCAAGGGCGCGCCGGCGCTGTCGTTCACCTACGAATACTTCCTGCGCAACAACCTGGGGATCGAAGTGCATGCCGCAGTGGCGGGCAAGCACGACCTCCAAGTGCAGGGTGTGGGCAAGGTGGGTAGCTATTGGTCGGTGCCGCCGAGCGTGCTGTTGCAGTACCACATCAACGGCTATGGCACGGTCTCACCCTTCGTGGGCGTGGGCATCAACTACACCACCTTCCTGGGCAAAGATACCGAGCCGACATTTGGTAATGGCGATCTGCGCTTCAGCGATTCGGTCGGTGCCACCGCGCATGTCGGCGTGGACTTCATCTTCAACGAGCGCAGCGGCCTGCGCGTGGATGCGCGCTGGACCGATTCGCGCAGCAACGTTGACTTCAACGGTGCGCGGCTGGGCAAGGCGCGCATCGATCCACTGACCTATGGCGTGTCGTACCTGGTGTATTACTAAGAGCAGCCAACAACACGACTGCGCGACTGCCAGACGGCGCTGCCGGTGCTCGGTGCAGCATGCAAGTCGCACATTGCGGGTCTGAGCGTGCCATCCATATCCACCCGACGGACCGCGCGCTACGTGTTGCTCGCCGATTTACGCAGTGGCGGCGCCATGCTGAGGCGTGGCTGTCGCATGGCCGGGACGCCATCAAACCGTCCCGGACCGATGCGTACAATCGCGGGATGAAAACTTTCTCCCTCCCAGCATTCGTTGTTGCGACGGCGATGGCCGCCGCGATCCACCCCACCACCGCCTTGGCCTGGGGCCCGCAAGGCCACCGTCTGGTGGCGCGCATCGCCGAAACCGAACTGAGCCCACAGGCACGCGCGCGAGTGGCGCAGTTGCTGGCCGGCGAGCCCGACCCGACGCTGCACGGCGTGGCCTCCTGGGCAGATGCGTTGCGCGAACACGACCCCGGCCTGGGCAAGCGCTCCGGGCCATGGCACTACGTCAATCTGGGCGAACACGACTGCGCATATTCGCCGTCACGCGACTGCCCGGACGGCAATTGCGTGATCGCCGCGCTCGACCAGCAAACCGCCCTGCTTGCAGATCGCACACAGCCGCTGGACGTGCGCCGCCAGGCCTTGAAGTTCGTGGTGCATTTTGTCGGCGACATCCATCAGCCGATGCACGCCGGCTATGCGCATGACAAGGGCGGCAACGATTTCCAGCTGCAGATCGACGGCAAGGGCAGCAACCTACATTCGCTGTGGGACAGCGGCATGCTCAACAGCCATCTGAGCGACGATGCCTACCTGCAACGCTTGCTCGCATTACCGGCAGCTGCCGCAGTGTCTCCAGTACTGCCACCGCCGGCTGCGGCATGGGCGCAGGCCTCGTGCAAGATCGCCATCACGCCGGGTGTGTACCCGAGCGCGCACGGGTTGCCTCCCACGTACATCGCCACCTACCGCCCGGTCGCTGAAACGCAGCTGCGCATCGCCGGAGACCGGCTCGCTGCCATCCTCAACGCGGCGCTGGCCAACCCCTGACGTGGAGACGACGATGCAGCCCCAGGTGCTTACGTTCTTTCATGCCGACAGCAACACCTTCACCTATGTGGTCGCCGATGCGTCCACCGGTGCGGCGGCGGTCATTGACCCAGCCCTGGACTACGTGGCCGATACCGGCGTCATTGAAACGCACACGGCGCAAGCCATTCTCGCTGCCATCGCGCAACACGGATGGCAGCTGCAGTGGCTGTTGGAAACCCATGCGCATGCCGATCACCTGTCTGCTGCGCAATGGCTGAAACAGCACTGGCCGCAGGCGCGTGTTGGCATCGGCGAAGGCATTCGCCAGGTGCAGCGGACCCTCGCACCGCAGTACGCGTTGCCGGAAGACTTTCGTGCCGATGGCTCACAGTTCGATCATCTGTTTGCCGATGACGAGCGCTTCCTGCTTGGGGATATCGAAGCACGCGTCATCGCGGTGCCCGGGCACACCAGCGACAGCATTGCCTATCTGATCGGGGATGCGCTGTTTCCTGGCGATTCGTTGTTCATGCCCGATGCGGGCACGGCGCGTTGCGATTTCCCCGGCGGCGATGCGCGCAAGTTGTTTGCGTCGATCCAGCGCCTGTATGCACTGCCGGAAAATACCCGTGTATTCGTCTGCCACGACTACGGCCCGGGCGGGCGGGCGGTGGCGCATCAGACCAGCATTGGCGAACAGCGGCGCAGCAATATCCATGTGCGCGACGGTGTGGATGTCGAAGTGTTTGTGGCGCAGCGGCAGGCGCGCGATGCCAGCTTGCCTGCGCCCAAGCTGATCCGGCCTGCCTTGCAGACCAATCTTCAGGCGGGGCGCTGCACGGGAGTGGTTCCGTCGCGCTAGCGCATGCCCGCCACGCGGGCCACATCGCGCAGCCGTTATGATCGGGGTCTACCTGATGAGGACGTCCTATGCGGATAATCGGTTTTTGGCAGCGCGCGTTGTGCGTGCTGATGCTGGCGCTACCGATGCTGGCGAGTGCGCAGACCGCATCGGTCACGGTGTTTGCGGCTGCCAGCCTGAAAGAATCGATGGACGACGCCGCGGCCGCATACGAGAAAGCGACCGGCACGCCGGTGCGGGTGTCGTATGCAGCGAGCTCTGCGTTGGCACGCCAGATCGAACAAGGCGCACCGGCGGACGTGTTCTTCTCGGCCGACCTGGAGTGGATGGATTATCTGCAGCAGCGTGGCCTGGTGCTGCCGGCGCAGCGGCATAACCTGCTCGGCAACACGCTGGTATTGGTCGCAACGGCGAACAGCAAGCTGCGCGTGGACCCGCGCACGCCTGGCGCCATTGCCAAGGCGCTTGGCGAGAACGGGCGCCTGGCCGTTGGCCAGACCGCCAGTGTGCCAGCCGGCAAATATGCCGCCGCTGCGTTGCGCAAGCTCGGCCAATGGGACAGCGTCAGCAACCGTCTTGCCGAATCGGAAAGCGTGCGCGCGGCACTGATGCTGGTCTCGCGTGGCGAAGCGCCGCTGGGCATCGTGTATGGCTCAGACGCACGTGCCGATGCCAAGGTGCGCGTGATCGCCACCTTTCCTGACGACAGCCACGACGCCATCGTGTATCCGGTTGCTGCATTGAAAAACAGCCGCAACCCCGCCACTGCCGCATTCGTGAGCTGGCTGGGAAGCAAGCCGGCCAAGGCGATCTTCGCGCGCCGTGGTTTTTCGTTGAAGGACTGAGGCACGCCGCTTGTCGATGTTCACCCCGGAAGAGCTGACCGCGATCGGCTTGAGTCTCAAGGTCGCGATCGTGGCGGCGCTCGCCAGCCTGCCGCCGGGCATTGCCTGCGGCTGGCTGCTGGCAAGGCGTCGCTTCCCGGGTAAGGCCTTGCTGGACGCGCTACTGCATCTGCCACTGGTGATGCCGCCGGTGGTCACCGGCTATGCGCTGCTGGTGGTGCTGGGCACGCAGGGGCCGGTGGGCAGTTGGTTGCTGGAACATTTCGGCATCCAGTTCGCGTTCCGTTGGACCGGCGCGGCGCTGGCCTGCGCGGTGATGGGATTCCCGCTGATGGTGCGCGCAATTCGCCTCTCCATCGAAGCAACCGATCACCGGCTGGAAGCGGCCGCCGCCACGCTGGGCGCAGGGCCGTGGCGGGTATTTTTCAGCATCACCTTGCCGCTGGCATGGCCAGGCCTGGTCGCCGGCGTGGTGCTCGCGTTCGCCAAGGCGCTGGGCGAATTCGGCGCCACTATCACCTTCGTCTCGAATATCCCTGGTGAAACGCAGACCTTGTCGTCGGCCATTTATGGGCTGATGCAGGTGCCGGGCATGGAATTGGGCATCTGGCGGCTGGCGGGCGTGGCGCTGGCGATTTCGCTGGCCGCGTTGCTGTTGTCCGAGTGGCTGGTGCGTCGGCCGCATCCGCGCGAGGAAGACTGATGCTGGATATCGATCTGCAGCTACAACGCGGCACATTCGAACGCCACATCCGCATCCAAGATGATGCGCGCGTGGTAGCGCTGGTGGGTCCGTCCGGCGCGGGAAAGACCACGGTGCTCAACGCGATTGCCGGATTGATGCGCCCGCATGCTGGGCATATTCGTATCGATGGGCGTTGCCTGTACGACGCTGGGCAAGGCATCGACCTGCCCACGCACAAGCGTCGGATCGGTTACGTGTTTCAGGATGCGCGGCTGTTCCCGCATCTGGATGTGCGCAGCAATCTGCGCTATGGCCGGCATGCGCGCGGCACGGCGCCGTTCGGCTTCGACGATGTGGTGGCTTTGCTCGGCATTGCGTCGCTGTTGCAACGCCGGCCGCACAACCTCTCTGGTGGCGAGGCGCAGCGCGTGGCGATTGGCCGCGCATTGTTGGCGCAACCGGCGATCCTGCTATTCGACGAACCGCTATCGGCACTGGATCAGGCGCGCCGCGAAGAATTGATCCCGTATCTGCAGCGCGTGCACGACGAGATTCGCCTGCCGATGCTCTACGTCAGCCACAACCCCGATGAAGTACAGCGTATTGCTGATAGCGTGCATGTGCTGGATTGAAGGTGGACTGCACGTTGATACGGAGTTTGCGTGTAACGTGTTCTCAGATGGATATCGATGCCAGCCTGGACGATCTTTGTCCGTCTTCATTAGTCACTCAGTTCACTGCGTGCCATTGCGTTGCCGTGCGATAGGCGTGAGCTGGCCTAATCAAGCCGCGCTCTTCGATCACGACCCGGATTCCGGAGACCTTCCCGCATTGATGGCGGTCAGCCATAGCGCGCGGGTATTGGTAGGCAGGCAGCACACGACCGGCTCGGCTACCCTGCGCGGATGACCGAATCTCTCACTGACCTGAGCGCCGCCGTGGAGCGGATCCTGCAACGTATCGACGGCCCGCTGCGCGTCGGCGCACCGCTGGGCATCGGCAAGCCGCACCGGCTGTTGAACGCCCTATACGCGCAGATCCAGGACACGCCGTCGCGGCCACTGGCAATTTACACGGCGTTATCGCTCAACCCGCCCAAGCCGGGTACCGGACTCGAAGCGCGCTTCGCCGCAGCGTTCATCGCGCGTCATTTTGGTGACGATTTCCCTCGCCTTGCCTATGTCGACGCCATGCTGCGCGATGCCCTGCCCGCGCATGTGCAGGTGGAAGAGTTCTACATGCAATCGGGCGGGCTCTTGCATTCCACCCAGGCCCAGGCCGACTACACGAGCCTCAACTACACGCATGCCGCTGCAGCGGTGGCGCAACGCGCGCCCAACCTGATCGTGCAGAAAGTGGCGCGCGAACCGGGCAGCACGCGGCTGTCGTTGTCGTGCAACAACGACATCACCCAGGACACGCTGGACGCGGTGCAGGCACTCGGCTTGCCGCGCCCGATGCTGGTGGCGGAAGTCGATCCGCTGTTGCCGTGGATGGGAGGCACCGCAGCGGTAGATGCCGCATTCTTCGATCTGATCATCGATTTGCCAGGCCCGTTCCCACAGCTGTTCGGCTTGCCGCGGCAAGCGGTGAGCAGCGTCGACTACGCCATCGGCTTGTATGCCAGTGCCCTGGTGCGCGATGGCGGCACCTTGCAGATTGGCATCGGCACGCTGGCCGATGCACTAAGCCATGCACTGGTGCTGCGGCATACCGATAACGCGACCTATCGCCGTGTGCTGCATGCGCTGGATCCGGCACTGGAACACCACCCGGCCGTGCAGGCCAGCGGCGGCCTGGAGCCGTTTGCCGTCGGCTTGTACGGTTGCAGCGAGATGCTCAACGAAGGCTTCAAGCAATTGGTGGACAGCGGCGTGATCCGTCGCAAGGTGCACGACGATCTGCCGCTGATGCAGCGCATTGCCGATGGCAGCGCCGACGTAGCCGACCACGCACGTCTTGCCGCCGAAGGCGAGTTCCTGCATGGCGCGTTCTATCTCGGCTCGCCCGCGTTCTATCAATGGCTGCGCGATCTGGATGCCCCGACACGCGCGGCGATCGGCATGCGCCGCATCAGCGAGATCAATCAGCTCTACGGCGGCAACGAGACGTTAAACCGCTTGAAACGCAAGGATGCACGCTTCTTCAACTCCTGCATGATGGCGACCGCGCTGGGCGCGGCAGTCTCCGACGGGCTGGAAGATGGCCGCATCGTGTCCGGGGTCGGCGGGCAGTACAACTTCGTGGCGATGGCGCATGCACTGCCGCAGGCACATAGCGCCTTGATGCTGCGCGCCACCCGCGAGGCTGGCGCACACACCGCCAGCAACCTGCGCTGGAACTACGGTCACACCACCATTCCACGCCATCTGCGCGACCTCTACATCACCGAATACGGCATCGCCGATCTACGCCACAAGACCGACCAGGACTGCGTGCTGGAAATGGCCGCCATCTGCGATGCCCGCTTCCAGGGTGAATTGCTTGCCCAGGCGGAACGGTCGCGCAAGTTGCGCACAGCGCCGGCACTGCCGGTACGCGCGCAGCGCAACACACCATGGGCACTGGAACAGGCACTGGCGCCATTTCGACACGACGGCAGCCTGCCCGATTACCCGCTCGGCAGCGACTTCACGAAGATCGAACAACGTCTGCTGCCCGCATTGGACTGGCTCAAGGGCGCAACTGCCAGCACTGGCGGAAAGATCGCCACGGTGGCCCGCGCACTGCTCACGCGCCAAGCGCCCGGTGCCGTTGATGTTGCCTGCCTGCAACGCATGACACTGGATGCGCCAAACAGCCTTGGTAATCGCCTGCAGGCGCGGCTGCTGATCTATGCCTTGCGACAGACCGCCGCGTCATGAAGAAACAGTGCCGCGATTTGCCACCGGCTCGAACGCACCGCGGCAAGCACTGACGCATCACGGACACACAGCGGAAAGATATGCGTCAAACTGGGCCGTGATGATGGCGACCTCGTCGCTTTCCGGCTGTGCTGCATGCATCTTTTTCGCGTATTTACTGCTGTCACGTCAGGGTTCGATCGTAAAACGAATTTGGTGCGCGCAAAGCGAAGCAAGACGCAGCGCACCGCCATCTTCGCCGCGCTGTTGCTGAGCAGTCTTGTCGCGCAAGCCGCACCGCGCCTGACCGACCTGCAGTACATCGGCAGCCACAACAGCTACCACGCCGGCTTTGCGCCCAGCGAAGCGGCGTTATTGAAGCAACTGGACCCGACACTGTTTGCCGCGCTGGATTACCGCCATCCCGCCTTGACGCAGCAACTTAACGATGGCGTGCGCCAACTTGAACTGGACGTCTTCGCCGATGCACAGGGCGGGCGCTACGCACATCCGGCCATCGTTGCGCAGATCGCCAAGGCAGGGCTGCCGGCCGCACCGGCGAGCGCGCCCACGGGGCTGATGGACAAGCCCGGCTTCAAGGTCATGCATGTGCAGGATCTAGACCAGCGCAGCAACTGCCAACCGTTGATCGCCTGCCTGCAGGAAATCCGCACCTGGTCGAAGCAGCACCCGAACCATGTGCCGGTCTTCATCCTGCTCGAAACCAAGCAGTCGCCGATCCAGTTGGCGTTCCCCACCGTGCAACCCGAACCGTTCGATGCGAAGGCGATGGATGCGCTGGATGCCGAATTGCGCTCGGTGTTTCAACCCGGTGACTACATCAGCCCAGATCAGGTGCGTGGTGGCGCGCGTACGCTCAATGCTGGCGTGCTCGCGCATGGCTGGCCATCGTTAGCACAGGCGCGCGGCAAGGTGGTATTCCTGCTCGACCAACGTGTTGCCGGCGCCAGCTACCTGCCCGGCCATCCGTCGCTGCGCGGCCGCGTGTGTTTCACCAATGCGGTACCGGGCGAGGACGATGCAGCCTTCGTGGAGCTCAACGATGGCCCTGCCGATGACATCAAGAAGCTGGTCAAGGCCGGCTATCTGGTGCGCACGCGTACCGATGCAGACTTGAAGGAAGCGCAGCACAACGACACGTCCCGGCGCGACGCCATGCTGGCCACCGGCGCGCAATTGCTCAGCACCGACTTCCCGATCAACGAGCCGGCCGATAACGGCTACGTGGTGCGCTTCGATGGCGATGCGGTGGCGCGTTGCAATCCGCAGCGCCCAAGCGCGCATTGCGACGGCATCGACCTGCGCCACTGAGCGCAGCAATGCGCGCGCAAGCGCAAGCCATCCCCACGTAGCAGACCTATCGCAATGGAAGGCGTCGGCAATCTATCACCGCACCCGCTTATCGGGCGCGGACTTCCCTCTCCCATCACGCGAGCCCCCAGCATGCAGTTCCCCAGCACCTTCCATCGTTTGAGCTGCGCCATTGCCGTGGTGCTCTCCGCACCCGCGCTTGCGTGCGCTGCCGAGATGACCACTACCACGTTGGACTCGGTCAACGTGCAAGCCACCCACGCCGCAGCACCGGGATCGCTCAACGAACAGCGCTTATCCAATTCCGTCAACAGCGTGATGAGCAAGCAGGAAATTGATGCGATTCCATCCGGCGGCATTGCCGATGTGGTGGCGCATATGCCGGGGCTGTCGTCCTATAGCGACATGCATCTTGGGCAGGCCACTACCGGCGAGAATGCCTACGTCAGCATTCGCGGCATGGACGCCAGCTACAACGCGTACACCCTCAACGGGTTTGGCATGCCGGAAACCGACTCGTCGACACGCGCCATTTCGTTGAACATGCTGGCACCGTTCGGCATCCAGTCGGTGCAGGTCTCCAAATCGCCCACGCCTGACATGCCCGGCGATTCGATCGGCGGCGCGATCGATATGCGCACCCCCAATGCGTTCGATTTCGGTCAGGACGTCTATGCCAAGAGCACCGCGCAAGGTCAGTTCAACGCATTGGCCCACCACCTGGGTGGCAAGGACAGCGGCGGCACCTTCCAGCAAGAGCTAGCCTGGAAATTCGGGCAAGGCGATGCCTTCGGCATCTACGCATCGGCCTATTACGGCAAGAACAACAACATGGCGCAGGCACCGGCGCCCAACAGCAAATATGTGCCGGCAGACCCTACGCTTGCCAACGCCACCGACCTGCGCGATGTCGGCCCGTTGATCAGCACCCGCTACAAGTACAGCCTCTACACCAGCCAGATTGAACGCTATGGCGGCAACCTGTCGCTGGATTGGCAAGGCGACACCAGCGCGCTGTATGCGCGTGCCATCTACGGCAGTTACGGCGTCACGGGCACGCAGGACCAGTCCAGTGCACGCCTGGAAACCTATCGCAACCAGCCCACCGCGGTACGCGGTGGGTACTTCAATACGCACGATATCGACGAGACGCTGGCCACCTTGCAACTGGGAGGCCAGACCACGCTCGATCGCTTGCACTTCGATTACGGCACCTCGTTCGGGCGTGGCACGCGCAGCCGGCCGGATTACGTGTCCGCCAGCCTGTATGGATTTACGCCGGGCAGTTTTGCCTTCGACCTCAGCGACCCGACCTACCCAAGCATCGGCCCAAGTTCACCGGCGTTGAAGGACTTTTTCTACAACCTGGATTCGTCGCTGTTGTGGAAGGTGCAAGGCCACGATGCTGGCAGCCATGACAACCGCTTCAACGCGCATACCGATATCGCGTATCAAGTCGATGGCGCTGTGCTGGATAACGTCAAGCTCGGCCTGTCGGCCGATCACTCAGAGCGCGGCGCCTACGACCATCCGTTTTTCCACAAGGATGGCAATTTCGTCACCAACGGTCCGTACTTTGGCGGGCCCAATTACGCATTCCCCACTGCCGGCGGTGCGCCGCTGAGCGCGATCCCCGGCCGCATCACTTACAACGCATTCGATGGCCACTACGCGGGGCCGTTCAAACTGCTGGACCGCAGCTGGATGCGCGCGCAGGCGCTGCCGTACAAATATGTTGACGATCCGAACGGCGCAGGCAATTACACCGCCAACGACTACAACGCCAACACCACCTCCAGCACCGAGGCAATTTATTCGGGCTACGCGATGGCCGCGCTGCACATTGGCGCGGTGAGCGTGCTGCCCGGCGTGCGTTACGAATTGACGCGGTACTCGGCCGATTCCTGGCAATCCAGCGGCGATGGCAGCACCGGCAGTTTCGTCGGCACCGGCAGCACCTATGGCAAGGTCTTGCCGGGCATCAGCATCAACTATCGCCCGGACGATCTCACCGTGTATCGCGCGGCGGTGCGGCGCAGTTTCAGCCGCCCGGCGTTTGGGCTGATTTCCGGCGAGACGGTGTATTCGATCGACGACACCCAAAAAGTGGTCGGCATTTCCAAACCCAATCCCAACCTGCAGGCGAGCACCGCCGACAATGCCGACCTGTCTGCCGAGTTCTACGACCACAGCGGCGGCGTGCTCAGCGCATCGACGTACTACAAGCGCATCAACGGTTTCATTTACACCTCGCAATCGGCCACCAGCAACGACAGCACCCTGGGCGGCCTGGTGCCAACCGGCACCACGTTCGAAAACGGCGTGCCGGTGACCATGCCGCAGAATGGCGGCACCGCAAAGCTCTATGGGCTGGAGTTGGCAGCGAGCAAACGGCTGCAACAATTGCCCGGGCTGTGGAGCAATCTGGGCGTCACCGCCAACCTCACGCTGCAACACAGCGAAGCCGATAGCAAACGCAGTGATCAGCCGGAAAAGACCTGGCTACCGCGTGCGCCGGAGCGCATCTACAACCTGGACCTGTTCTACGACGACACCCATCTGCGCACCGACCTGAGCTACAACTACACCGGCCTGCAACTGCTGGGGCTCACCACCGACCGGCTCAATTACTACCTGCAGCCGGTGAAGTCGTTGGATTTCAACGCGACCTATCACTTGCCGCACCACATCGATGTCGGCGTGGCGGCAAAGAATCTGCTCAATGCTGCCACCTTCTACGAAACGCAGGGTAAGTCCAAACGCTACATGGCCTACGATCCCGGCGCCGACGGTGCCTATGTGCAAACCGGGCGGACCTACATGCTGACCTTGGGCTACACCTACTGATCGGGAGCGGCAGGCACGCTGCAGTGGTGATCTTGCGTATGCAAGACGCCGCTGCGGCTGTTACGTGCGCGCGATGTAGCGGATGGAGCACTGGCATTGCCTGGTGCGCAACTGCATCGCGACCTCATCGTTATGCCGCGACATTGGTATCCCGGTCCTCGACCAAAGAAGTCGACCGCTGTCGTGCACAGCATGCATGGCCACTCGCAGGGCAGACGCATCGCACCGCTTTCCCCAGTCAGGGCCGGTGCAGCGATTTCACGCAGAAAACGCAGGCGGCTGCGGCAAGGTGCGCGCATGCCTCTTTCGGACCTGCACATGCCACCACGCTCCTACGTTCGCGTCTGCTTGTTTGCCCTTGCACTGGGCACCTCCTTGTCGGCGCTGGCGCAAGCGCAGCAGCCCGCGCCTGCCGCTGCCCCGGCACCCGCCGCCGCTCCAGCGGGCAAGGCCGTGCCCACCGGGGCGCGTTCGGATCTGCACGCGCAAGTGTTGTTGGATCGCGCACATTTTTCGCCGGGCCAGATCGACGGCGAGCGCGGCTCCAATCAAAAACGCGCGGTGTCCGGCTTCCAGGCCGCACACAACATCAAGGTCAGCGGCGAGTTGGATGACGCCACTTGGCAGGCCTTGCAGGCCGACACCACGCCGGCCCTGGTGCAGTACACGCTCACCGACGCCGATGTCGCTGGCCCGTTCCAACCCATTCCCAAAGGACCGGCCGAACAGGCCAAGCTCACCGCACTGGGTTACGCCTCGGTCGATGAAGCACTGGGCGAACGTTTCCATGCAGACCCCGCACTGCTGCGCCAACTCAATCCTGGCGTGGATCTGAGCAAAGCCGGCAGCGTGATCCAGGTGCCGAACATTGATGGTGTGCCGCCGTTAGCCAAACCGGCAAAGCTGGTGGTGGATAAATCCGATTCGACGCTGCGGCTATTCGATGCCGACGGCAAGGTGTATGCGCAATTCCCGGTGTCGTCCGGTAGCAAGCATGACCCGCTGCCGATCGGCCGCTGGAAGATCCTCGGCGTCGCACGCGACCCGGTGTTCAAGTACAACCCCAAACTGTTCTGGGACGCGAAAAAGGGCGATCAAAAGGCCACGTTGCCAGCGGGTCCGAACAGCCCGGTCGGCCGTGTCTGGATCGATCTGTCCAAGCCGCATTACGGTTTGCATGGCACGCCCGAACCCGGCCATGTCGGCAAGACCCAATCGCACGGCTGCGTGCGTCTGACCAACTGGGACGTGGTCAATCTCGCCAGTGTGGTGGGCCCGTCGATGCCGGTGGTGATGCAGGAGTAAGCATGAAATTGCTGATGACATTGTTGGTGGGTGTCGTGCTGGGTGCAGCCGGCTATTGGTGGCTGGAACGCACGGCGCCGGGAGCAAAGGTGGAGTCGCGGTCAAGCACTGCACCAGTGGCGGCAGACAACACTGCAGCGGGTGCCGCAGCGATGGCAGCGCCTGCTCCAGCACCTGCGGCGACACCGTCGGTTGCCACAGCGTCAGCAACCCACGCGGCACCAACCAACACGCCGGTGGCGTCAACGCCAACGGCAACTGCTGATACCGCGACCCCGGGCAGCAGCCTGCTGATTCCAGTGCAAGGCATCAGCGCCAACCAGCTGCAAGACACCTTCACCGATGCGCGCAGCCAAGGCCGTGTGCACGATGCCATCGACATCCTTGCGCCAACCGGCACACCGGTTGTGGCAGTTGCCGACGGCACGGTCGAAAAACTCTTCACCAGCGACCGCGGTGGCCTGACCGTGTACCAGTTCGAGCCCGGCGGCACGTATTGCTACTACTACGCGCACCTGGAGCGCTATGCCGACGGTTTGGCAGAGAAACAATCGATCAAGCGCGGCCAGGTCATCGGCTACGTCGGCAGCACCGGCAACGCGAATCCCGCCGCCCCGCATCTGCACTTCGAGATCCATCGGCTGGGGCCGGAAAAAGAATGGTGGAAGGGAGAGGCGTTGAATCCCTATCCGGCGTTGCACGGCGATCAGGCCTTGCACTAAGAAAGGCGATCCGAATGAATACGACCAAGGGCCTGCGCGCGTTGTGCAGACCTTTCGTCGTTAGCAGTTCCTGATTTTCTGAAAGCAGCAGTCCATCGATCTATTCATACACAGCGCTTCATTACCCTGCAATCAGTGGATGCGGCCCATAGCGTCACGCATCTGGATCAGCGCTCGTCGCAGCGACCCAACCACGTGACCCGCTACAGCTAAATCAACATCCCACCCGAGACTTCGATGCGTTGTGCATTGACCCAACCAGTGCCTGGTGCAAGCAACGCGGCCACCACCGGCCCGATATCGTCCGGTAGCCCGGGGCGGCCCAACGCAGTGACCGAGGACACCATCGCATTGACCTGCGCGTTATCGCGCACGGTGCCGCCGTTGAAATCGGTCTCGATCGCACCGGGCGCCAGCGTGTTGGCACGAATACCGCGTGCGCCCAGCTCTTTGGCCAGATAGCGAGTGAACACCTCCACCCCGCCCTTCATCATCGCGTAAGCCGATGAACCCGGCAGCGCAAAACGCGCCAGCCCGCTGGATACGTTGAGAATGCGCCCGCCATCGGCAATCAGCGGCAACAACGCCTGCGTCAAAAAATACGGGCCCTTGAGATGGATGGCGACCAAGGCATCGAACTGTGCCGGCGTGGTGTCGGCAAAGGCCGCGTGCAGGCCGGTGCCGGCGTTGTTGACCAGCGCATCGAACTGGCTGCGTCCCCAACCCGCCAGCACTTGCTTCAGCTGCGTGGCGAAGGCGGCGAAAGCGTCGGCATCGGCAACATCGAGCTGCAAGGCATGCGCGCGCCGACCACGCTTGTGAATCTCTGCAACCACAGCAGCGGCCTCATCGGCCTGGCTGCGGTAGGTGAGCACTATGTCGCTGCCGTTGACAGCGAGCGCAAGCGCCGCGTTGCGACCCAGGCCGCGGCTGCCGCCCGTTATCACGGTGATGGGTGTGGTGATGGTCGTCGACATGCGCGTACTCGGTGATTAGGGAGTAGCTAGGCTATTGCGTTTGCCGTGCCGCATAAATCCGCTCACCCTGATTGCACCGTTCAAGATCAACGACCAATCGATGGACACCATGGAGTCGTTGCGCGCTTTCCTGCGCGTGGCCGAGCTGGGCAGTTTCACCCGCGCTGCCGAAACCCTGGGGCTGCCGAAGGCCAGCGTCTCGACCGCCGTGCAACGGCTCGAAGCCTCGCTCGGCACCCAGCTCCTGCACCGCACCACCCGGCGTGTGCAGCTCACCGGCGACGGCACCGCGTTCTATCAGCGCAGCCGCGACCTGCTCGATGACATGGACGAATTGCAGAGCATGTTCCAGCGCGAGCGTAGCCAGTTGCGTGGGCGCTTGCGCGTGGATATGTCGGCTGGCATCGCGCGCCACTTCGTCATACCGGCCTTGCCTGCCTTTCTGGCGCAGCACCCGCAGTTGCAAGTGGAAATCAGCGGCACCGATCGACGCGTGGATGTGGTGCGCGAGGGTTTCGATTGCGTGCTGCGCGTTGGCACGCTGGAAGACACCAATCTGGTCGCGCGCCCGCTCGGTGCTTTTCGCATCGTCAGCTGCGCCAGCGCGCAGTACCTCGCCCGCCGCGGCACACCGCACTGCCTGGACGACCTGGCCCAGCACGATCTTGTGCACTACGTGCCCACGCTGGGCCAGCGCTCGCCCGGCTTCGAGTACTACGACGGGCAGGCCTATCAACTGCTGCCGATGCGCGGCCCGGTAACGGTGAATAACGGCGATGGCTATCTTGCTGCCGCGTTGGCGGGGCTGGGCATCATCCAGGCGCCGGCCAGCCCGCTACGTGCGCATCTGCATAGCGGCGCACTGGTCGAAATCCTGCCCAATTTGGCCGTAGAACCGATGCCGGTCACGTTGCTCTACGCACAGCGCCGCCATCTGCCGCAACGCGTACGCGCCTTTATGGACTGGGTGGCCGATGTGATGGCGCCGCATCTGCGGCCGCTATCGCAATAAGCGGCACGCGCATCAGCGCAGCCTGCTGCGCGGCCACTGGAGTCATGCACAGCAAATGCCGGCATCGCGGTTTCTTGTAGCGCACGCGTAGCGTCGTTGACGGCCAGAGCATCGCGCAGGTGTTGTTCAATGACACAGCACACGTTTCAGAGCAACACACCTGGATATCCGTGCGCTGCAGTGATCGTGCGATGAACGTAACTGACACGTCTGTTACGCCATATCTGCAAGCCGCTCTGAGTCAGGCACACATACAAAAGGCACAGACATCTTCGCAAGATGTCTGTGCCATTTATCAATCACCTCAAGCGTCACCAACGCCCGATGTGGTTCTTAATCAGAACGTGTAGTTGAAGGTCAGCATGCCGTTACGCGATGCGCCCCATGCGCCGTAGCCACCGTTGAACTGCGCGTAGTAGCGCTTGTCGAGCAGATTATCGACGTTGAGCTGTACCGAAAACTGCGGCGACAGGCGGTAGCGCGCGAATGCGCTGACCAGTGCGTAGGCACTCTGCTGGAAGGTGCCATATACCTAGTCCACATAGTACGAACGGTTTTGCCAGTTGACGCCACCGCCCACGGTCAGATCGCTCCACGCGCCCTGCGGAGCGTAGCTACTGAACAGCTTGATGGTGGTGCGCGGCAGCTGCGTGTTGATCGATGTGCCGCTGTCGTCGCGCACGGTGTAATGGGACGCACCGAAGGTAGCATTCCAGCCCTGGGTCAGACGCCCGGACAGTTCGAAATCGAAGCCTTCGCTGACCACGCCATTGGCTGCTACGTAAGCAAAATCGCTGCTACCCGGAACCAAAGTCGTCGTAGCCACACCCAAGTTGTCCTGCTCGATGCGGAATACTGCCAGCGAGGCGTTGAGCTGATCATCGAACCACGCTGCCTTGACGCCGGCTTCGTAGCCCTTGCCGCTCAACGGTTCCAGATAGCCGCCATTGGCATCGCGCAGGGTCTGCGGGTTGAAGATCTCGGTGTAACTAACGTAGGTCGACCACACATCGTCGATGTCGTAGACCAGACCGGCGTATGGGGTGACTTCCTTCTGGTTGTCGGAGAACGGCAGCAATCCCTGGGCCGCGTCGAAGTTGCAACCATCGATCTGCCAATCGGTATAGCGCGCGCCCACCAGCAGCGTCAGCGGATCGGCCAGCGAGAAACGTGCAGCCACATAGGCGGCCTTCTGCTTGATGGTGCCTTCGCTCTGTACCGCGCGCGGGCTCCAGTTGGGCTCCGGGTACGCGCCATTCCAGCCAAGGTAGCTGTCCAGCGGCGCCGGGGAATCGAAGGTGCCGTTATTGACGTACTCGCGGCGGTTGTAGCTGGCGCCGGCCACCAATTGATGCTCACGGCCGAACAACTGGAACGGGCCTTCCGCATACACATCGGCGCCATCGGCCTTGCGCTCGGTCTGGTAGTTGCCCGAATACGGCACCACGCCGCCACCGGTGGCGCGATCGAAACCGAAGATCGTGTAGTACGGATAGAACAGGTGGTTCGTCGCTTCGGTCTCTTCGTGGCTCACATTGGCCTTGAGGGTCCAGCCGTTGTCGAAGCTCTGCTGCAGGCTGGCGAAGGTGCGCTGCAGACGCGTGTCCCAGAACGTCCAGTCGGCCGCCGGATTGAACGAGCGCTTGTAGTCGGTGCGCGTGCCGTCGCTGTAGAACAGCGGGAAGCCGCCCCAGGTGACATCGTTCGATTCCTTCTTCTGATACTCGTAGCCCACGCTCAACAGCGTGCTATCGGTAAGGTCGGCATCGATGATCGCCGAGCCGATCTTCTTGCGCAGGCTGTAGCGGTCCATGTCGGATTCGCCGTCCTGATACACGCCCACCACGCGTGCGCGCACGGTGCCTTCGGGACTCAACGGCACGGTGACATCGGCTACGCTGCGGGTCTTGTTGAAGTCGCCGCCACCCACCGACACGGTGCCGGTGAAATCGCGGCTGACCGCATGCTTGCGCACCAGATTGATCGAAGCCGACGGGTTACCAGAACCGGTCAACAGACCGGTCGCACCGCGTACCACTTCCACGCGGTCGTACAGCGCCAGGTCCAGCGCCGAATCGCCGTAACTCCACGCCTGCTCCATGTACACGGGCATGCCATCGAACTGGTAGTTGTCGATGTAGAAACCGCGCGCATAGAAATCCACCCGTTCGCTGTCGTTCTGCGACGCGGAGATCCCGGTGACGTTGTTGAGCACGTCGGTGATGCTCTGCAGGTTCTGGTCGCCCATGCGGTCGCGGGTGATCACGGTAACCGACTGCGGAATCTCGCGCAGCGCCAGGTTCATGCGCGTCCCGGCAGAGGTTTTTTCCACCGTGTAGCCCTTGGCCTGCTCACCCTGCACGGTCATCCGGTCCAGCGTGGTGACCTCGGCATCGGCGGCGGCGGGCGCTTCGGCCAGGGCCTGGCCGGCGGCCAGCGTGCACAGCGCAGCGAACAGTGCGCATGGCAGGGCGTGGCGGCGGGCGCCCGCAGAAACAAGACGCATTTCGGTACTACGGTTCATCGGGTGACTCCAACGCAGACGGATCGGGCCGCACGCACCGCACAGGCATAGCGCCGGCAACAAGGGGGAGAACGGGGTGCCTTAGCACCGGCAACGCGGTATTTTAATGGGAATGATTCACATTTTAAATAGATAGATTGAAAGTTCGTTCCGCAACTGCCCCCATTCGAGGCAATCCTTGCAGTCGAACTCGCATAGACGCGACGCCCGGAACCGGAAGCCGCAGAACAGGTGGCTGACGCAATGACGGAACGCCATGCAACGGGGATCACATGGAGAAATGCTGGATAGCTGTCGCTTTAGTGCTGTTTTGCGTACCGGGAGTGAGCGCTGCAGCGTCAGGAAAAACCTCGTTGAATGACGCTTGTCGTGTCCCCGGCAACGCCGTGCACGAGGCAGGTCTTGTCCAGATTGGAGGCATCCAGCAATGGGTCACGATCGAAGGCCAGGACTGCCGCAATCCCGTGGTTCCCGTGGTGCTGATCGTCCATGGCGGGCCAGGCAACCCCAACACGCCGTTCGCGCATCGCCTGTTCAGCAGCTGGACGCGCGACTTCACCATCGTGCAATGGGACCAGCGCGGCTCCGGCAAGACCTAGACCGCAAGCAAGCCTGCCGGGGGGCGAGACGCTGACCATGCAGAGGCTGACCCAGGACGGTAGCGAGGTTGCCCGCTATGCCACGCAACGGCTGTGCAAATCCAAACTCATCCTGATGGGTGGATCGTGGCTCGGCACTGGCGGTCACTATCACCAAGGCCAGTCCCGAGCTGTTCCACGCCTATGTCGGCACGGCTCAACTGGTCAATTACCAGGACGACATGGCGGCAAGCTAGGTCAAAACGCTAAGCCTGGGCCGCGCAGCCGGCGATGCAGATGCGATCGGCAAACTGGAGGAGATCGGCGCACCGCCATGGACCAGCCCGCGCAATTTCGGAATTCTGCGGCGTGTGACGCGTAAGTACGAAGCCCTGAGCACCGAGCCGGCACCGGAAGACTGGTTCACCTTCGCAGCGGAATACGACACCCCCGACTACCGCGCAGCCTATGAGGCCGGGGAACACTATTCCTTCCTGCAGTTCGTCGGGCTGGCAGGCGATGGTATGGGCCCGCAGATCAACCTGCGCACACTCGGTCCGCAGTTCGCCATGCCGGTCTACCTGATCCAGGGCGAACAGGATCTGGTCACCCCGGCCCAGATCAGCAAGGCGTATTTCGATGGTCTGTCTGCCCCGAGCAGGGAATTCCTGCTGCTGCCCCGCACCGGACACGATCCCAACTCGCCGATGATGGAGGCACAAGTGAAGGTGCTAGGCAGGATCCGCGCATCGGCGCTGGCCAACGAAGCGCACTGAAGCACGCCACGCTTCCGTTGAACGATGACGCATCGCGCATCGCGCATCGCGCATCGCGCATCGTGCATCGTGCATCGTGCATCGTGCATCGTGCATCGTGCATCGTGCATCGTGCATCGCTCACGAGGCTCAACAAAAAAGCCGGCTTTCGCCGGCTTTTTCTTCAACGCAACACGCGAGGCCTTACAGCGCCTTGGCCGCCGCAACCACATGCTCTGCGGTGATCTTGAAGTACGCATACAGCCGATCGGCCGGCGCCGAGGCACCGAAGGTGTCGATGCCGACGACGTCGCCATCAAGACCCACGTACTTGCGCCAGAAGCCGGTCACGCCCGCTTCCACCGCCACACGCTTGCGCACCGCGTTCGGCAACACCGATTCGCGATAGGCCGCATCCTGACGGTCGAACACATCGGTCGACGGCATCGACACCACACGCGTCTTCAGGCCAGCCGCATCCAGGGTCTGCTTGGCTTCCACCGCCAGGCCAACTTCCGAACCGGTGGCGATCAGGATCACATCCGGCATGCCGCCTTCGGCATCGGCCAGCACGTAGCCACCGCGTTCGATCAACTTGATCTGTTCGGCGCTGCGCGGCTGATGCTGCAGGTTCTGGCGGCTGAAGATCAGGCAGCTTGGGCCGTCCTTGCGGGTGATGGCCGCCTTCCAGCTCACTGCCGATTCCACCGCGTCGCCCGGGCGCCACACATCGTTGTTGGGGATGTAGCGCAGCGAGGCCAGGTGCTCTACCGGCTGATGGGTCGGGCCGTCTTCGCCCAGGCCGATCGAGTCATGCGTGTACACGTGAATCGCATGCGCCGGGTTCAATGCGCTCATGCGCACGCCATTGCGCGCGTAATCGCTGAACACCAGGAAGGTGGCGTCGAACGGAATGAAACCGCCATGCAGCGCGAGACCATTTGCAATGGCGGTCATGCCGAACTCGCGCACGCCGTAATACACGTAGTTGGCGTCAGGGTCGTCGGTGGCCACCGACTTGCTGGCCTTCCACAAGGTGAGGTTGGAATGCGCCAGATCCGCCGAACCGCCGATCAACTCGGGGAGCAGCGGGGCGAACGCTTCGATCGCCAGCTGCGAGGCCTTGCGCGAGGCAATCGTCTGGCCGTCTTCCTGCGCTTTAGCGATGTAGGCATCGGCCTTGGCGATAAAGTCGGCCGGCAGCTCGCCATGCGAGCGGCGGGTCAGTTCGTCGGCTTCACTGGCGTGCTGCTTGCTGTACTTGTCGAACAGCTGTTCCCACTCGGCCTGACGCAAGGTGCCGGTACCGCCTGCACGCCAGCCGGCGTAGATCTCTTCGGGAATTTCGAACGGGCCGTACGGCCATTCCAGCGCCTTGCGTGCGCCTTCCAGTTCTTCCTTGCCCAGCGGTGCGCCGTGTGAGGATTCCTTGCCGGCCTTGGTCGGTGCACCGAAACCGATCTTGGTACGGCAGCAGATCAGCGTGGGCTTGTCGGTGTTCTCCAGCGCGGTCTCGATGGCGGCCTTGATCTTCTCGGCGTCATGCCCGTCCACATCGCGGATCACATGCCAGCCATACGCCTCGAAACGCGCCGGGGTGTCGTCGCTGAACCAGCCGGCGGTGTTGCCGTCGATGGAGATCTGGTTGTTGTCCCAGAACGCGACCAGCTTGCCCAGGCCCCAGGTACCGGCCAGCGACGCGGCTTCGTGCGAAATGCCTTCCATCAGGCAGCCGTCGCCCATGAACACCCAGGTGCGGTGATCGACGATTTCCAGCTCCGGGCGGTTGTAGCGCTGCGCCAGCAATTTCTCGGCCAGCGCAAAGCCCACCGCGTTCGCAAACCCCTGCCCGAGCGGACCGGTGGTCGTCTCCACGCCGGGGGTTTCGCTGCGCTCCGGGTGACCGGCGGTCTTGCTGTGCAACTGACGGAATTGCTTGAGCTGCTCGATCGGCAGGTCGTAACCGGACAGGTGCAGCAGCGCGTACTGCAACATCGAACCGTGACCGTTGGACAGTACGAAACGGTCGCGGTTGAACCACTGCGGGTTGTTGGGGTTGTGCCGGAAGAAATCATTCCACAGCACTTCGGCGATATCGGCCATGCCCATTGGCATGCCGGGATGACCGGACTTGGCGGCTTCGACCGCATCTGCGGCAAGGAAACGGATGGCGTTGGCCAGCTGGCGGCGGGTGGGCTGGGTCATGGGCGTCTATGGAAGCGGAGGGAACACCGCTGGAAGCGGAGCCGCTTATTCTCCCACACAGTGCGTTAGGGGAATCGGGAGTCAGGAATGGAGAATCGGATGCAGTGTTGCCGGTTGGTCGGTGCGATCACCCGCGCGCCCAGCCACCGCAGCGATGCGGCAAGCCTTACCGTCACACCCAACGCCCGCAACAGCCTGCTTTAACGATTCCCTATTCCCTATTCCTCGCCCTTGGCCACCAAGGTCGTCAGTGCCAGATCCCCGGTCACGTTCAACGCCGTGCGGCACATATCCAGGAAGTGATTGACGCCCAGGATCATGCCGATGCCGACCGGGTTCACGCCGACCATCGCGCAGATCAGCGCCACCACCGGCAGCGAGCCGGACGGCACGCCGGCGGTGCCGATCCCGCCCAGGATGCAGACCAGCATCACCATAAATTGCTGGCCCAGGCTCAGATCCACATTGAAGAACTGCGCCAGGAAGATCACCGTCACGCCTTCGAACAACGCAGTGCCGTTCTGGTTGGCGGTCGCGCCCACGGTCAGCACGAAACGCGACACGCGCGGCGGCAGACCCATCTCGTCGGCCACACGCAAGGCAGTCGGCAGGGTGGCATTGCTGGAGGCGGTCGAGAACGCCATCACCGTCGCTTCCTGGGTCTGCCGGAAAAAGCCCAACGGAGAGCGCCCGGCGAACTTCACCGCCATCCCGTAACTGACCACCATTTGCAGGCCGAGCGCCAGCACCACCACGCCCACGTAAGCGCCCAGGCGGATCAGCAGGTCGAAGCCGAACAACGCGGCCAGGTTGAACATGAAGCAGGCCACCGCATACGGCGCCAGCCGGATCACCAGCCCGATCAAGGTCATCGAAATTTCGAAGATGCCTTCTATACCGCGCCGCAGCGTGGCGACCTTTTCATCGGCAGTCAGCACCATGCCTACGCCGAACATCACCGCAAAAAACATCAGCGACAGGATCGCGCCATTGCTGGACGCTGCCGCAATCACGTTGCTGGGCACGATCGACAGCAGCATGTCCATGCCCTGCGGCTGAGTGCCGGAGCTTGAGATGATCTCGCGGGTGCGTTCGGCGTTTTCCTGGATCAGCTGGTTGGCCAGTTGCGGGTCCACGCCCGCGCCGGGCTTGAGCACATTGACCAGCACCAATCCCAGCAGCACCGCCACACCGGACAGCACCACCGTGTAGCCCAGTGTGCGCCACCCCACCCGTCCGAGCGCGCGGATGTCGCCCATCTCAGAGATGCCCATGACCAGCGCCGAAAACAGCAGGGGCACGATCAGCATGAAGATCAGATTGAGGAAGATCTGCGAAAACGGCGTGGTGACGTACTTGGTCACCAGACGCACCCAATCGGCATCGCTGCCGGCCAGGTAATACACAGCCAGACCCAACAACAGGCCAACGGCGAAGCCAATTCCCATTTTCCAATGCAAGGGCAGGCCCGGGCGGCGCGCGGCTGAGGATGCTGTCATCTGGTCAGGCCTTGGTGGACACAAAGACCGAGCTTAACAAACGCCATCAATGCGGCCAGCTACCCGGGGTGCCCCTGCGCACCTGCTGCGGGTAGCTTCACGATGTCGGGTGAGGCCAGCGTTTCCCCGATGGCTGTAGACCTTGCTGCTTAGGCACAAAGAGCAAGAGCCGGCATTTCGAGTCGTCGCGACGGCTAAGTGTCATCAGATGCTTTTCGTCGAGCCCCTTGTGTCGATTGCGCGATGCCCGCACCGCTCGCGGGGCACGCCGTAAACCCCTCCATGGTGGCTCGATGGCGGCATCCGTGCCGCCAACGGTTCCGCAATCGGCAAGGACACCGCTCCCAGACAGTTGGTCGGTAGTCGGGCGAAAGACTTGATGTTGCCTGGCGGACGATGGGCAGCGGATCAGACGTACCGTGATCCGAACAACGGCTTAGCCAAGCCCGCTTACAACCACGCACAACGACCAACTTGAGTGGTCCTTGCCGCCCACCATCGCGGGCCCCTTGGCGGCATGGATGCCGCCAAGGGGCTTACAAGCACGTACTTGCAGCGTGTCCCGCGATGGTGCTCGGGCAAGGACCCTGCAGCAAAGCCGCAGCGCCAACGCTCTCGCTCACCGCCGCATAGTTGGCAGATCACACATATCCAAAATCAACGTGTTATCAGCGCTGCAAGGCAGTGTCGCCGCTCAGAGCGTGCAAAGGCGCCCCATGAAACGTGACGAGCGACTGTTACGTGAGTGGGGAGGGCAACCGAAGAATCGAAATACCGTTAATTTCAAACCATTACTGGCGCTGAGGCACTTGTGCAGGACTGCGCAGAAGGTTGTCAGTCGTTCAAAGCCGCCCTCGATGCAACGCGGTCAATCAAGGCGCAGAGGGATACAACGGCGCCAGCACCTCCGGCTCGGCCGCGCTCGCATGCCGCCAACGCGGCCCCTTGGCGAACGCCTCGCGCAAGGCGGCGCGCGCGCCGGTCACATCGCCGTCGCCGCCCCAGCGCGCGCGTTGCATACGCGCAACAGCTGCCCGCTGCGCCGGATCTGCCAATGCCGCCAACACTGCGTCGATATCGGCAACGCCGGCCATGCCGCAGAGCACCGCCGCCACATCGTCCATGCCGCCGGTATCGAGCGCGCGGCGCAACTCGGCCACGCCGTGGGTCGCGCGTCTGCCCGCAGCGGGCACCGCGCTACCATTACCGTCATTGCCGCTTGATCTACCGCTCGGAGCACCACGCCAACGCAGCAATGCCCACACCAGCGTGACGACCCACAAAAACGCAAACCCGATCGCCGCAGCGATCCAGCCCCATGGCGGTCGCGCAGGCGATGGTGCTTGCAGAGCGAGCGGCCGATCCGTCGTCGGCGCCGATTGATCGGGCGCCGGGTTCGCAGCCGATGACGGCGCAGGTGTCGCAAACGCACCGCTGCCTGCCGCGACATCCAGCGTCAGATCGGGCAGTGACGCAGTCTTGGCTGCACCTGCGGCCACATCCCACCACGCCACCTGCAACCCAGGGACCACCAACGGACCGGCGCGGTTGGGCACGATCGAATAGCGTCGGGTCAATCGCAGCTGCGGCGAGCCGTCCACGAAGCGTTCTTCAAACTGCGGCGGCTCGGCGAAGACCTGCGCGTCGGGCACGCTGGGTGTCGGCAGTTCGGGAAACTGCGCCTGGGTGGCGCCGCGGGCACTGGCTTCCACGACAAATTGCGCGGCCTCACCGGCGGTCGCCCGCTGTGGCGTGGTCGTGTAGCGCAACTGCAGGCTGCCCAACGGCAGCCACGGCTGCGGCGCGTTGGCCGGTTGCGCGCGTACCTGCAACGGAATGCTGGCACTACGCGCACTTAGCTCACCGTTGCCGCGCCCGAAGTAGTCGTCGAAAAACCCACCCACCGACCGCCCGTTGAAACGGGCCGGGGGCAGCAGCAGGCGGCCGCTACGCTCGGGCACCAGCAGATAGCGTCGCTCCACCACGTTGTACTGGCGTCCATTGAGCACCTTGACCGAACTGACGTCATCGCCGACGCGCTGCATCGATGCACCATCGGGCGCCTCAAGATCCAGTTCGCCCGATGCAAGTTGGCTGGCGAAGTACAACCGCACCACCACGCCCACGCTTTGCTGCACGTAGGGCTGCGGGTCGTCTACCCGGGTTTCGACAAAGGCTTCTTCATTGCCCTGAGCTGCACTCGGCGCGCCAGCAGCGCTGCCGGAACTGCTGGCGGCGTCGTTCGCCGAGCCAACCACCTGCAAGCGCAGCGGCTCGGTGCGCTCGTTGCCCACGCGGATCGCCGGCACGATCAGTTCGCCACTCTTGCGCGGGGTCAGCACTACACCGAACAAGGCACGCACCGTCACCGAACTATTGGTCACCTGCATCTGCTGATTGGCGCTCTTGGCACCCAGCGAAAAATCGCTGCGCAGTGGTGTGTAATCCGGGTCGACGCCGCGTTGATCGGTTTCGATATTCAACATCACGACGTCGCCGGCATTGGCGCTGTCGCGATCCAGCCACGCGCGTGTAACAGCCCCCGCCGGCGCGCACGCCAACACTGCTACGCTGGCCAGCATGCCGATTGCCGCGCGACGCAAATGGTGTCTGCCGATCATCGTCCGTCCCGTTGCCTGCGTTCGTATTCGAGCCTGAATTTGGTACGCAGCAGGCTGCCCGGATCGTCCGGCACCCGCCGCAGCCACGCGTCCACCGCCTGACGTTGCTCGCGTTGTTCCGGCGTCTCGCCGGCGACTGCGGCCTCCTGCTTGCCGCTGGTACCCGCCTGCTTGTCGCCCGCCTGCGCCATGGCCTGCTGCATCTTGCGACGCTGCGCCTCGTCGGCCTGCTGCTGCGCCTTGGCATCGGCAGACTGCGGCGGCGTGTCCTGCTTGCGTTGCTCGCCCTGCCCGTTCTTGGACTGCGCATCTTGCGACTTGCCGTCCTTCGGCGGCGGCGCATCAGAGGGCTTGTTTTTGCCGTCCTGCTGGTTCTGCCCATCCTGGCCGGATTGCTTGTCTTGTTGATTCTGGCCCGACTGCTGTTGCTCCTTCCCGTCCTGACCAGATTGTTTCTGATCCTTGGATTGGCCTTTGCCATCCTTGCTGTTCTGCTGACGCTTGCGCGCCGCATCGACCGCCGCGCGGTTGGCGATGGCATCCTGCTGATTCGGATGTTGCTTGAGCGCGCGGTCGTAGGCTGCGATTGCCGCGTCGTACTGGCCTTGTCGCGCCAGCGCATTGCCCAGGTTGTACAGCCCCTCATCGGTTGGCACCGCTTCGAACGCCTTCTGCGCCGTCGCAAAATCGCCTTTGCGATACGCCTGCACACCGGCATCAAGACGCTGTTGTTGCACCTGATCGGCACGCTGCCACAAGCTGCCATTGGCCGCGTGCGCAGGCTGCGCCAGCGGCAGCACGCAGACCATCGCCAACACTGCCACCACCGCGCGGCGGCGAAACGCCAGCAAGGCCAGCAGCATCACCGGCAGCACCAGCCAATAGCCTTCGTCGAGCCAGATATTGCCACCGTCGGACTCGGCGGTTTCATCTGCCAATGGCTGCTGTGACGGATCGAGCACGCCCAAGGCACGCAAATCCGCATCGTCCGGTGCGATGCGTGCATACCGTCCACCGCCCTGCCCGGCCAGGTCGCGCAGACTGCCTTCGTCGAGCTTGGCCTGCGCAATCTCGCCGCTGGCCATGCGATACGCCGCGCCACGCTCGCCGCCAACGCCAAGCGCAGAAACGGTGAAGCCGCGCGACCGCGCCGTGCGCGCGGCACTTTCGGCGGAACCATCCGCGCTATCGCTGACCAGCAGAATTTCGCCTTGCTTGAAGCCCGCTTGCTGCAACAACTGAGCGGCCGCATCGATGCCCCGGTCCGCACGCTTGCCGTCGACCGGCATCACCGACGGCGACAACGCATCCAGAAACAAGGCTACATTGGCACTGTCTTCGGTCAGCGGCGCAACCGTAAAGCTCTCGCCTGCATAGACCAGCAACGCCACCTCGCCACCGGCGCGCTTACGCAGCAGCGTCGCCAGTTTCGCGCGCGCCTGCAGCAGGCGCGATGGCGGCAGGTCGGTTGCGTTGGTACTGGACGATAGATCCAGCACCACCACCAGCGGCATGCTGGATTGATACACCGGGCGCTCGGTCTGGCGCCAACTCGGTCCGCTCATCGCCACCACGGCCAGCGTATACGTCAATGCGGCCAGCACGAATCCCAGCCACCCGCGCCGGCCGCCGGACACCAATAATTTCGACAGCAGATGCGCATCCACGCTTTGCCGCCAGACATCCGCATTGCGGCGACGCCAGTGCCACAGCGCTCCCGCCGGCACGATCGCCAGCAGCGCCCACAACAGCAGCGGACGCATTAGATGTAACGCCTGCAGCGACCCGGCCAGCTCGGTCAGCGCATTCATCGCCACCTCCGCGGCAGCACATACGCCAGCAGCGCAATGACGATGGCTGCGCCTAATGGCCAGTAGTAACGCTCGACGCGCGGCTGCACCGAAGGCCCAAGCCCCTTGACCGGTTCCAGCCGATCCAGCTCGGCATAGATGCCGGCGAGTTCTTCAGTGTCGCGGGCGCGGAAGAAACGTCCTCCGGTCTGCTGGGCAATCTTGCGCAGCCCTTCTTCATCGATATCGTCGTTGCCGCCGGCCGGAATTGGAACGCCGAACAAGGAATAGCCGCCACTGCCACCGAACGCGATGGTGTGTACGCGCACGCCTTCGGCCTTAGCGAGTTCCGCGGCTTTCAACGGATTAAGCACGCCAGCGGTATTGACGCCATCGGTGAGCAACACCACCACGCGCTGGCCCTGCTTCTGTTCGCGCAGGCGCTTGACCGACAACGCGATCGCATCGCCAATCGCGGTTTCGCGCCCGGCCAAGCCCACCACGCTATCGCGCAATTGATCGCGTACGGAAGTCAGATCTGCAGTCAACGGTGTCAGCGCATACGCGCGTTGGCCGAACACCAGCAAGCCAACGCGGTCGCCGTCGCGCCGATCCAGGAAGTCCGACAGCACCGCCTTGGCGGCAGTGAGGCGGTCCACCACCTTGCCGCCGAGCACCATGTCCGGCTCGCTCATGCTCCCCGACAGATCCACCGCCAACATCATCTGGCGCGCCTCGCGCGGCGGCTGAATCACCTCGCCCAGCTGCTGCGGACGCGCCAGTGCGGCGCACAACAGCAACCACCCCAGCCATGCCAGCCAACGCGGCATCCGCAACGACGGCGCACTTTTCGCCTGCGCCACCGCCTGCAACTGCTCCGCATACGGCACGCGCAGCGCAGCCGCATCGGCGCGACGTTGCGGCCACAACCACATCAGCAACGGCAGGGGCATCAACCACCACGCCCACGGCCAGGCACAGTGCGCCAGCGCATCCTGCCACTGCGACCACTGCAGCCAGTTCATCGCCGTCCCCGCATCAGCGCCACGAAGCGCTGCCGCGCCAGCGCTTCGATCGCAGGCAGATCGCTCACCACGGGCGCACGCTGGAAGCCGCCTTCCAACACGGCGCGACCAGGGCCTTGCGAAAACCCGTGGTCCTTGCTTTTGCGACCATCCAGAAACTGCAGCCACGCATCGCCCTGCAAGCGATCGGCGTGCGGATCGACGCTGCGCCCCGCACGCCGCAACAGCATCGATATCGCCGCCAGACGCTGCGCCGGCGTAGTGGCGCGCTGTAATTCGGCATCGAAAGCAGCCAACCAGCGACTCTGCCGCTGACGACCGCGCCACCACCACACCCAGGCGCCGCCTATTACCAGCACGATGACCGCAATCACCAACCACCAGCCAGGCGCCAGCGGCCACCACGATGGCGACGGCGGCAGATGGACATCACGCAGCGGCAGCGATTGCGGCGACATCGTCAGCGACTCCGCACGGCGGAGCTGCCGCTCAACCAGGCATCGCTGGCATCGTCCGTGGACAGTCGATGCAAGCGCACGCCGCGTGCCTGCAAGAGCGCGCTCAAATGCTCCAGTGGCGCGACGAATTCAGCATGCCAGCGTGCTCGCCCGGCCTGAGTAGACAGATCGATTGCAATGCGCTCGCCACGCACGTCGAAGGTCAGCGCCCGCGCCGGTGGCGCCAATTCCAGCGGATCCACCAACACGATCACCACCACCTCGTGATGCAAGGCCAGCCCCGACCAACGCGTGGCAGAAATGGCGCCGGCACTGCGCGCATCGGCCAGCACGGTCAGGCGCGCGCCAGGGCGCAACAGACGCGCAGCGTGGTCCAGCGCCACATCCAGCCCCGCATCACCGGACGGCGGCTGCGCATACCAACGCGCCAGTGCATCCAGCACCGGCAATACGCCACGCTGCCCGGAACGCGGCGCGATCGGTGCCTCGTTGGCGGTGCCGCGCAATGCGGCGATCCGGTCACCCTGTCGCTGCGCCAGCCATGCCGCCACCGCGCCGGCGCGCGCAGCCTGCACCGACTTGTAACGCACGCGCGTACCGAAGAAGAGCGCAGGCGAGGTATCAGCCACGATCAGGCTCAAGCGCTCGCGCTCGGCCTGAAATAACTTGGTGTGCGCCCGCCCGGTTCGCGCGGTGACGCGCCAATCGATATGCCGCGCGTCATCGCCAGCCACGTACTCACGCGACTCGGCGTACTCCATGCCGCGCCCGCGCGTGGCGGCAGGCACTGGTCCCACCAGCCCATGTCGGCCGCGTCCCGGCTGACCGCGATGAACTGCAGTGCCGCGCAGCGCAATCAATTCCGCAAGCGTCGGGCGCAGCCCATCGCCAGCGACAGGCGACGGAGCATTTGCAGGTAACGAGAACGGCATCGAAGACATCGGCGTCTGGCGAGAGGGCGGCATACCTCAGCGACGCTACCCGATCAGGGCAGCGGAATCTTTTCGAGTAATGCGGCAACCAGGCGTTCGCCATCCCAGCCTTCGGCCGTAGCCTCGTAGCTGGGCAGCACGCGGTGCCGTAGTACGTCGGGGGCAATCGCGCGGATATCGTCCGGCGTGACGTAGTCGCGCCCAGCCAGCCACGCACGCGCACGCGCGCACCGCTCCAGCGCAATCGAACCACGCGGGCTGGCGCCCCAGGCAATCCGCCGCGCTAGTGCAGGGTCATAACGCTGCGCATCGCGCGAGGCCAGCACGATTTCGATCAGATAGCGCTCCAGCTGTGGCGCCAGATGCACGTCCAGCACCACACGGCGCGCGGCGAAGACATCTTCCAACGGAATCTTCTCGGGCACGGTCTCGTGCTTTTCCAGCGTATCGCGGGCCGCCTCGCGTGCGAGCCGCAGGATTTCCGCCTCGGCGTCGGCCTGCGGATAGCCGATGCGCACATGCATCAGGAAGCGATCCAACTGCGCCTCGGGCAACGGGAACGTGCCCTCCTGCTCGATCGGGTTCTGCGTCGCCATCACCAGGAACAGCTGCGGCAGCGCATAGGTGTGCCGGCCGACCGTGACCTGGCGCTCACCCATCGCCTCCAGCAACGCGGACTGCACCTTGGCCGGTGCACGGTTGATTTCGTCGGCCAGCAGAATTGGGTGGAAGATCGGCCCGGGCATGAACTCGAACCGGCTGTCCTGTGGGCGCCAGATCTCGGTACCGGTCAGATCGGCTGGCAGCAGGTCAGGAGTGAACTGCACCCGCGCAAAATCCGCCTCCAGCCGCGAGGCCAGCGCACGGATCGCGGTGGTCTTGGCCAAGCCCGGCGCACCCTCGACCAGCAGATGGCCGTCGGCGAGCAAGGCGATCAGCAGCCGTTCGACCAGCGCTGACTGACCAACGATACGCTGCGCCAGCGACTCGCGCAGCAAGGTGAATTGACGATGCAGCCGGTCCTCGGCGGGCGCGGCAACGGCTTCGGGGGGTAGCAGCGGCGGTGCGTTCATAGACCCAGTGTGACCGATTCGAACGCGATTGGTTCACTTGCCGATAGCCAAAATTCAGTAATTGCGAACCTCTGCCCTGCGTTACGAACACCACAGGCCTGAGCACCCCGCATCCATGCAGGCAAATATCGTAGGCACTTCTTGATTTGCCTACTCAGGCAGCTCAGCCAGCTGTCCCCAATAAACGATCAGACACAGCTCGCGTGAAACGGAACGACTATGCAACACTGGCGCAGGCGATCGCCCAATCACCGGCCGGCTGCCGTCGAACGTCGATTACCAACCAACTCACAGTGCGGCGATACGGTGAGACAACGGCACCATAAATAAAGGCCGCTTACGCGGCCTTTTCTTGATTCGCTCCGATTACGGGGTTGCGCTAGCGACCCGCAAAACCTTCGGTGTCACGAAGACCAAAAGCTCGGCCTTTTCCTTGCTGCGCCCGCGCTTTTTGAACAGATTGCCGAGGAAGGGGATATCACCCAGGAACGGAACCTTGGCAATACTTTCCCGATCGGTGAATTCATACACACCACCGATGACCACCGTTTCGCCATCGCCAACTAATACCGCGGTATTGACTTCACGGCGATTAATTTCTGGAACCGTGCCATAGAGCGGCAAGTCGATGAAACGTGCGACCTCGTCCTTCTTGACATTCATGTTCAAGAAAACCCGATTGTCATTGGTAATAGTCGGCGTCACCTTCAATTCCAACAAGACTTCTTTGAACTGCACATTCGCCTGAGACTGGCCCCCCGCGCCACCGCCACTGATCGTGACGTAACCAATTTCCCGCCCCTGCTTAATGACACCTTCCCGCTGATTTGAGGTCACGATTCGCGGGTTGGAAACCACCTCACCCCTTCCCTCTTCCTGCATCGCAGACAGCTCCATGTCCAGAGCAAAATTCCGCCCAAGCAAGGTGTATGCGATTGCGCCGGCCGTATTAGTCGTAAACGTACCAGCGGGAAGATTGAAGTTCAGGCCACCAGGAACATTGTGAATGCCACTGTTCAAGATCGAGACATTATTGGTAGTGCTACCGCTGATTACGCCGGTATTTCCACCGTATTGCTGACGACCAGCAATACCAAACCGCGCGCCCAGGTCGCGAGCGAACGTGTCCGTGGCGATCACAATCCGGCTTTCAATCAGGACCTGATCGACTGGGCGGTCAATATGCGAGATCAGCTCGCGCATCTGCGCGACCTTCTTCGGAATATCGCTGATCATCAAGGTGTTTGTGCGCTCATCAGCGACCAAACGGCCCCGCGGCGACAGGAAGCCATTGTCCTGCCCAGCGCCGCCTTGTCCACCTTGCCCACCGCCACCGCCACCACCAATTCCCTTGGCTTCGGTCAACGCTTTATAAATGGCGGTCGCGTTGTGATAATTGATCTGCACATAATCGGTGATCAAGTCCTCACGGTTCTCGATCGCGATGCGGGCGTCTTCCTTGTCCTGCTCGAACTTTGCCAACTCCGGCTGCGGGGCAACCCACACCACGCCACCGTCGCGGCGCTTGTCCAGGCCCTTGGCGCGCAGCACGATGTCCAGCGCCTGGTCCCACGGCACGTTCATCAAGCGCAGCGTGACGTTGCCCTGCACGGTGTCGGAGGCGACGATGTTGAGGTTGGACTCCTCGGCGATCAGCTGCAGCACGGTGCGCACCGGCACGTCCTGGAAATTGAACGTCACCGGGCGACCGCTGTAGCCACGCGCGGCGATCTGCGCGGCAGCCTGCGTCACTGCGGCCGGGCTCACACCGCCAACGGCCGGCTGGCCCTTGCGCGGGGTGATTTCCACCACGTATTCGTTGCCGGTCTGGTAGGCCAGCGAATCGAAGGCGCCCTTGGTCGACAGCACCAGCTGCGAACCGGAGCCCGACGGTTTGACGTCTACGCGCTGCACCGGCGTTGCGAAGTCGGTGACGTTGAGCGGGCGTTGCAGCTCGGCCGGCAACCTGGCGTTGCTGATGTCCACCAGCACGTTGTCGCCCTGCGTCCGTAGGTCCGGGCTGGCGCCCTGGCCGTCGAACTGCAGGATCAGACGGCCAGTGCCGTCTTCGCCGCGTTTGAAATCGATTTTGGACACCGCCAGGCTCGCCGGAGCGACCTTGGCCGGATCCTGCGCAGCCTGCGTCAGCGCCGCCGCGGCGAATGTGCTGCCGCTTGCCAGTGCGAGCGCGAACCCCCAGCAGGCCTGGAAGATCGCGTAGCGTCGTACCGGACGCAGCCGCTGGGCATTGGAAAACGTCATCGTGCTATCCCCTATCACTTTATTGATCATCCAATGCGAGTGCGGCCGGCCGTTCAAGCCATCCACCCGCACCGTCCGGCACAAGTTCAATCAGTTCGATGCGGTCTTCGTAGACCCCGGTTACCCGGCCATCGCTCTGTCCCAGATACACACCCGGCCGCACCCGGTAGGTCACCTTGTCAGGCGCCATCACCAACGCGATCAGGCCCGACCCGCCGCCAATGGTCCCCACCATGTCAAGGGCGTCGAGCGGATAGGCTTCCAACGGTTCCTTGCGCCGGTTCGGATCCGGACGCGTGCCGTTGCCACCTTCCGCGCTGACCCAGGCATCGCTGAACGGGTCACGCATCGCTTGCGCTGAATATTCGAACGTCTCGAACTGCTGCATCACTGGCAATGGTTCCAGCGGCGGCGCAGGACGCGCGCGCACCTCGGCAACCCAGGCTTCCAGATTCGGCGCGTCGCCCGGTGTGCTGGTCACACCGCGCGTGCACGCCGGCACTACTGCAATTAGCGCCACGCAGGAGAGGATCTTGAGCAGTTTCATGGTCATTGGCCGCCCTTCTTCGCAGCATTGGCCGCAGCCTTCTCCTGCTCGGCCATTTCCTCATCGTCCAGATAACGATAGGTCTTGACCGTGCCGGACAGCTCCAGCGCGCCGCGCGGGCCGATGCCGGCCTTGGGATCCTTGGGCTTGAGGTTGATGTCGTGCATGGTCAGGATCACCACGCGCGGCAGCGAGGCCACACCGCTGACGAAGGCACCGAACTGGTGGTAGCTGCCCACCATGCGCAGAGCGATCGGCTTTTCGGCGTAGAACTCCTTCGGCGATTCCGGACCCGGCTGGAACAACTCGTTGGACAGGCCGCTGGACAACGCGGTCTGCGAGATGTCGATGATCAGATCCGGCATTTCGGTCTTGCTGGGCAGCTGACGCAGCATCTGCTGCAGCACCTGTTCCATCTGCGCGAGCTGCTGCTTGAGCGGCTCCAGATTCACCGCGCGGCCCTGCTGGGTCTCGAACTCGGTGCGCAGCTGGGATTCGGTACCTTCCAGGCCTTGGAGTTCATCGCGCTTGCTGCTGATCAACAGAAACCAGGCCAGCACCATGATGAACAGGCCAACCACTACGCAGAACACGATGCGTGCCTGCTGCGGCCAACCGCCGATGTTGTTGAAATCCAGATCGCTGAGCTTGAATGATTTCTTACTCATGACGCCGCCCCCTCCTGCGGCCGATTGGCTGACGCCGGTGCTGCCTGCGTCGGTGCAGGAGCAGCTGCCGGCGGCGTTGCGGGCGCAGGTGCCGCTGCCGGAGCAGCAGGCGCCGCACCGGCAGGTGCTGCACCTGGTGCTGCGGTGCCCGGCGCGGCCGGATCCACTGCGCCCGGCGCGATGCCGTTCTTGTCAGCCTCGTTCGGATTGGCCAGCTTGACCTTGAGCGTGAACACGTACGGCAGCGTCTTGGTATCCATCGACGACGCGGCAGGTTGCCCGGCCTTGTCCTGACTCTTGGCCTCGATGATCGACAGGTCCGGATTGGTCATCCAGCCCGAGCTTTCCAGGTTGCGCATGTATGCACTGACGCGCGCGTTGGATTGCGAGCGACCTTCCAGCGTGAGGATGTCGCCATCCTGCTTGACGTTGGTCAGCGCCACGCCATCGGGAATGGTGCGCACCAGCGAATCGAACAGGTGCACCATCTGCGAGCGGTTGGCCTGCAGTTCCTCGATCACCTTCTTGCGGGCAAGCAGGCGGTCTTTCTTCTTATCGAGTTCCTTGATCTCTTCGTTCTGCGCCTTGACCTTCTCGATCTCGGTGGTCAGAAACGCATTACGCTCGGTCTGGCCGCTGATTTGCGCGTCGTAATAGAACCAGATCAGCGCCGACAACAGCACGCCGCCCAACGCGGCGAAGCCGAGCATCGAATAGAACTCGCGCTCGCGCGCCTTCCGCCGCTCTGCGCGCCAGGGCAATAGATTGATTCTTGCCATCAGTCAAAGCTCCTCAGGGCCAGGCCGGTAGCGATCATCAATGCAGGCGCATCCAGCGCCAGCGCATGGGCCTGAACCTTCGGCCCCAGCGTCATCTGGGCAAGCGGGTTAGCCACCACGGTGGTGACACCCAATTGTTCTTCCACCATCTCCGGCAGGCGCGCCAGCGCGGCGCAACCGCCGGCCAGCACGATGCAGTCGACGCGGTTGAACTCACTGCCCGCATAGAAGAACTGCAGCAAACGGCTGATCTGCTGCACCGTGGCTTCCTTGAACGGCTCCAGCACCTCGACCTCGTAGCTTTCCGGCAAACCGCCCTGACGCTTGGCCAGACCGGCTTCTTCGTAGGTCAGTCCGTAACGGCGCATCACTTCATCGGTGAGCTGCTTGCCGCCGAACACCTGTTCGCGGCTATACAGACTGCGACCGGAGCGCAGCACGCTCAGCGTGGTCATGGTGGCGCCGATATCCACCAGCGCCACCACTGCGTCGGCAGCCACCGGCAATTCGCTGGCGACCAGGGCGAACGCGTTTTCGACCGCGAAGGCCTCCACATCCATCACCTTGGCGGTCAAACCGCCGAGTTCCAGCGCCGACTGGCGAAGTTCTACATTCTCCGAACGCGACGCGGCCAGCAGCACCTGGACCATGTCCGGGCTGTTCGGCATCGGGCCCAGCACCTCAAAGTCGAGATTCACTTCCTCGATCGGGTACGGAATGTAATTGGTGGCTTCCAGTTCGACCTGGGCCTCCATGTCGCTATCGTCCAGATCGGCCGGCATCGGGATCAACTTGGTAATCACCGCCGACCCAGCCACAGCAGCTGCTGCGTTCTTGGCTTTGCTGCCGGAACGATTCATGGCGCGGCGAATGGCTTCGCCCACCGCCTCTACTTCGACGATGTTCTTTTCCACCACCGCATTCGGCGGCAATGGTTCCACAGCGTAGTGTTCCACGCGAAAACGGTTCCCGCTGCGCGATAGCTGCAAGAGCTTCACGGCAGTAGAACTAATGTCGACACCAATGAGTGGCGACTGACTCTTGGGTAAAAGCCCCACGGTAACTCCCCTGCCGACGGGCACTTGGACGCATGTCTGCGCCCTCGTATTAATAATCAAATTTTAACAGTTGACAAGCCCTTCACGCGCTAGGCAATGACCCGGCGACATGACCCCAGTGCTGTCGTCTGCGATCCCCAGAGTTTGGCCCCAGCCAAACTCGGCGTCATCTATACTCTGTGACCAAGAAATCTGCAATCGGAATCTCTCTTACATGCCCCGTATTCGCCGTTGGCTGGGCTGGATCCTGGCCACGATCGTCGTGCTCGCACTGCTTGGCGCTATTGCTGCCGGCGGCCTGTATTACGCCATTTCCTCGAAGTTGCCGGATGTGCAGTCGCTCAAGCAGGTAGAACTTCAAGAGCCGATGTACGTCTATTCCAGCGACGGCCGCCTGATGGCCGTCTATGGCGAGACCCGGCGCTACCCCATCCAGATGAAGGACGTGCCGCTGCGCTTGAAGCAGGCCTTCCTGGCAACCGAGGACGCGCGCTTCTACCAGCACGGCGGCGTGGACTACAAGGGCATTGCCCGCGCGGTGTGGCTGCTGACCACCACCGATGCCAAGCGCGTACCGGGTGGGTCGACCATCACCCAGCAGGTGGCGCGGCAGTTCTTTCTGAGTTCCGAGTACAGCTACACCCGCAAGCTGGCGGAGATCCTGCTGGCGCGCAAGATCGAGAGTGAGCTGAGCAAGGACGAGATTTTCGAGCTGTATCTCAACAAGAGCTTCTTCGGGAACCGCGCCTACGGCGTCGGTGCCGCGGCCGAGTACTACTACGGCAAGAGGATGAGCGAATTGAGCCTGGACGAGATGGCCTCGCTGGCCGGCATCCCCAAGTTCCCGTCCAGCGGCAACCCGATCAGCAACCCTGAGCGTGCGCAGGAACGTCGCGACTATTACGTCCTGCAGCGCATGGCCGACCTGGGCTTTGTCAGTCAGGCCGAAGCCGACGCCGCCAAGGCGGTGCCGATGCATGCCAAGCCGCACGAGCCGCCAGTGGAGGTGTACGCCCCTTACGTGGCCGAGCTGGTGCGTCAGGAAATGATCTCCAAGTACGGTGGCGATGTGCTCAACAAGGGCTACCATGTCACCACGACCATCGATTCGACCTTGCAGACCGGGGCGGACGTGGCGATCGCCGACGGCTTGCGCGTTTACGATCATCGCCATGGCTGGCACGGCGTAGAGCAGCACTTCGACGTGGCCGCCGATGCGGACGCTCCGGCATTGGCCAAACACCTGGTGGGCGCATTCACCCAGGGCGGCCTGCGTGCGGTGATCGTGGCACGCACCAATGACGATGGCGGGGTCACGGTCGTGCAGAGCGACAAGACCGAACTGACCCTGCCGGCCAGCGCCAGCCTCTGGACCGGCAAGACACCAGCCAAACTATTGACCCGCGGCGACCTGACCCGCATCCGCACCGGCGAAAAGGAAGGCGATTGGATCATCGACCAGCTGCCACGCGGGCAGGCGGCCTTGGTTTCGCTGGATGCCAACAGCGGTGCGCTGCGTGCACTGGTCGGCGGCTTCAGCTTTGCCGGCAACAAGTTCAACCGCGCCACCCAGGCGCGCCGCCAGCCGGGGTCGAGCTTCAAGCCGTTCGTGTATGCAGCCGCCTTCGAGAAGGGCTTCAACCCGGCCTCGATCGTTCTGGATGCACCGGTAGTATTCCGCGACCGGCGTGGCAAGACCTGGTCGCCACAGAACGATGGCGGCGGCTTCCGTGGCCCTATGCGCCTGCGCGAGGCGCTGGTGCAATCGCGCAACTTGGTGTCGGTGCGCTTACTGGACGCGATCGGCGTCGATTTTGCGCGCAAATACATCAGCCAGTTCGGTTTTCAAGAGGCCGAGTTGCCACCGAATCTGTCGATGTCGCTGGGTACCGCCTCGCTGACGCCGCTGTCGATGGCGCGCGGCTACGCCGTGTTCGCCAACGGCGGCTCGCGCGTGGACACCTGGATCGTGGATGAGGTCAAGGACCGCGACGGCAACATCGTCTTCAAGGAAGTGCCCGCCGTGGCCTGCCGCACCTGCGCCCTACAGGGCGGCAATGCAGCGCCTGTGAGCCAGGTCGTGGATGGCTTCAACTTTGGCGCGCAGGCACCGGAGACGCCGCCTGCCGCAGCAGCCACTACCACCCCGGCGCCAGCAGAAACTGCCCCGGCCGCGATTGCCGAAACCAAGATTGCGCCACGCGTCATCGACGAACGCACCGCCTACCAGCTGGTGTCGATGATGCGTGACGTGGTCCAGCGCGGCACCGGTACCGCGGCTAAGGTACTCGGCCGCGAAGACGTGGGCGGCAAGACCGGCTCCACCAACGATCACCGTGACGCCTGGTTCTCCGGTTTCGGCGGCCCTTATGCCACCACCGTGTGGGTGGGCCGCGACGACTTCCGTTCGCTCGGCTATCGCGAGTACGGCGGCAAAGCAGCGCTGCCGATCTGGATCGACTATATGCGCGTGGCGCTCAAGGACAAGCCGATTGCGGCCAACGACCCGCCCGACGGCATGACTCAGGCCACCATCAATGGTGCGGTCGAATGGGTGAAGAACGAAGACCTGGACCGCTTGCAGGATTACGACTACGGCCTGCAGGAACAGCAGGACGAAAAGGCGTTCGATATTTTCTGACGGCTGGGGATCGGGGATCGAGAATCGGAATTGGGGAATCGTGACGGCGCGGCTGTTCGGTTCCCCAGTTTTTTGATCGCCGATAAAGCCGCGCCGACATGGTAGCGAGCCGTACCGGATCGCTGGTTTTTTAGTTCCGCCGGTTGGCAACAGCTTTATGACGCCAGTGCAGCTGATGCAGCACTGGATCGCTTGCGTATGCCTGCACAGGGGGCAACCTCGATTACCGCTACGTGATCGCATCTTTGCAATGACATGACGCATTCGCCATGTCTTCATGCAGCTGTTGTAGAGTCGAGCTCAGGTTCATTAGGGGAGCCCGGTCATGCGTCACGCACGCGAGCACGCCGATACACGAACCCGGGAACGTCGCCATCGGCTGGCGCACGAAGCCGCACGCCTGATGGCCGAGGGCGGCATCCGCGACTTTCATCAAGCCAAGCTCAAGGCCGCCAGCCGACTGGGCATTCACGACGACGCCTCACTGCCACGCAATCGCGAAATCGAAGATGCGTTACGCGAACACCAGCGCCTGTTCGCCGGGCCTGCGCACGGCGTGCGTCTGCGCCAACGTCGCGAGGCCGCGCTGCGTGCGCTGGAGTTTCTTAGCGCCTTCAAGCCGCGACTGACCGGCCCGGTGCTGGACGGCACCGCCGACGCCAACGCGCCGGTGCAATTGCAGCTGCACAGCGACGATGCCGATGCTGTGCAGCGGTTTCTGGAAGAACACCGCATCCCGGCTGAATCGCGCACGCGCCGATTGCGTTTGGATCGCGAGCGCAACGGCGACTTTCCGGTGTGGCTGTTCAGCGCCGAAGACCTCACCTTCGACCTCACCGTGCTGCCCTACGACGCGCTGCGGCAGGCACCGCTATCGCAGCTGGACGAGAAGCCGATGCCGCGTGCGTCGGCCGCGCAGGTGCGCCAGTTACTGACCGACAACGACAGCCCCGACAGCTCGCCACTGCTGCGCTGAATGGCGATCATTGCGGCGCCGAGCATGCAAGCGTGGGCGAGTTCCAGAGATTTTTAGCCGGCATGGCGATGCCGCCACGGATTGTTCGTTTGATTTGGGCGCAGGCACGCCGCGGCCACCTTCGCGCTAAGCAACACCGCCGACAGCCGCAGCCGCATCGCGGAGCAGCCAACCCACCGTGGCAAACAGTCGTCAGATGGGCACGAATGGCGCACAAGAACCGAAGTGTAGGAGTAGGGATTCGCCGATTCGAGCATCGGACGCGCCCGCCTGGCGACTGCGCAGTGGTTTTTTCAGCTGATCTTTCGCTTGAAGATCGACCACACCTTCAGTCACCCCAAATACAAACGCCCCGCAATGCGGGGCGTTCGTTCAAACATCTGCCAGCTGGCGCTTAGCGCTGTCCGGCGTCTTTGTAATCGCGCTTGTCGTAGCCGGTGTAGATCTGGCGCGGACGGCCGATCTTCATTTCCGGGTCGACCTGCTGTTCCAGCCAATGCGACACCCAGCCTGCGGTGCGTGCGATGGCAAACATCACGGTGAACATTTCCACCGGGATATTCAACGCCTTGTAGATCAGGCCAGAGTAGAAATCGACATTCGGGTACAGCTTGCGCTGCACGAAGTAGTCGTCCTTCAACGCGGCTTCTTCCAGCTTCAACGCCACTTCCAGCAACGGGTCGTTGACGCCCAGCTCGCCCAGCACCTTGTGGGTCATCTCGCGGATGATCTTGGCGCGCGGGTCGAAGTTCTTGTAGACGCGGTGACCGAAGCCCATCAGACGGAACGAGGAGTTCTTGTCCTTGGCCTTGGCGACGGCGGATTCGACATTGTCGGCGGTGCCGATCTCTTCCAGCATCTTCAGCACGGCTTCGTTGGCGCCGCCATGTGCCGGGCCCCACAGCGCGGTGATACCGGCAGCGACCGACGCATACGGGTTGGCACCGGTCGAGCCGACCAGACGCACGGTCGAGGTCGAGGCGTTCTGTTCGTGATCGGCATGCAGGATGAACAGCAGATCCAGCGCCTTGGCAACGACCGGGTTGATCTCCAGCGGCTCGCTCGGCACTTCGAACATCATGTGCAGGAAGCGATCGACGTAGTTCAGGTTGTTACGCGGGTAGCGGATCGGCCAGCCGATCGAATAGCGGTACGCCGCAGCAGCCAGGGTCGGCACCTTGGCGATCAGACGGATGGCTGCCTGACGGCGCTGTTCCGGATCGTTGAGGTCCAGGGTGTCGTGATAGAACGCCGATAGCGAAGCGACCGAGCCGGCCAGCATGGCCATCGGGTGCGCGTCGTGACGGAAACCACCGAGGAAGTTCTTCAGCGACTCGTGCATCATCGTGTGATGCGTCACTTCGTGGTCGAACTTCTTGAATTCGTCCGCCGTCGGCAGTTCGCCGTTCATCAGCAGGTACGAGACCTCAAGGAAGCTGGACTTTTCGGCCAACTGTTCGATCGGGTAGCCGCGATACAGCAACACGCCATTGTCGCCATCGATGTAGGTGATGGCCGACTTGCAGCTGGCGGTGGCGGTGAAGCCCGAGTCGTAAGTGAACAGACCGGTTTCTTTGGTCAACTTCGAAATATCGACGCAATCATTGCCAAGCGTGGGCTTGAGAACCGGCAGAACGACCGACTTGTCGCCGGCGTTGAGCGTGACCTGATCAAGATCGGACACTGTGTACGCTCCTTCAGTGGAAGGCGCCTGATCCCACATGGGCAGGCACGTGATGGAAGTCCAAGGCATCGCCTCGGATCAGACCATTATCGCACAGCAGCATTTTGGCCGTCGCTTGGACAGAAGTCGTAGATGCGTAGCGTCGGGCATACACGCGAAGGATCAAACGCCCCAAAAAACAACGGCCGCGCAATGCGCGGCCGTTGCCGGTACAGCCCGTCCTGCAAGTTCAGCGCGCGTAGCGCTTCTGAAACTTGTCGATCCGGCCGCCGGTGTCGATCGCTTTCTGCTTACCGGTGTAGAACGAGTGCGATGCCGAAGAGATATCCAGCTTGATCAACGGATATTCATTGCCGTCTTCCCACTTCACGGTCTCTTTCGAGCTCATGGTGGAACGGGTCAGAATCTTGAAATCGGACGTCACGTCGTGGAAGACGACGTCTTTGTAGTTGGGATGAACGTTATCTTTCATAGACTTGGCGCCGGGCTGCCTGGATAAGCCGAGCATTATAGCTCCGCCAGGACAGCCGGCGCAAGATCGCCTCAGTCCGCCGCCAAGGCCGCCCCCACCAGGCCGTAAAACTGCTGGATGTCGTAGGCCAGCAGCAGATTGGCATTGTCGGGCGCCCCGCCCTGCCGGTTCCAGTCCACCAGGGTCATGCCGCGGGTATGCGTGCCGGATAGTTCGATGTGTACCGGGCGCTGTTCCAGTTGCTGCGCGCCCTCCGGGTGCAGCGCAAAGGCCATCGCCAGCGCATCGGCGGCATACCAATACTCGCCGCGGCTGTCCTCAGACCACAGACGGGTCTTGCGCGAGATTTCTTCGTAGAAGCGGGCGCGGGCGGAATCGGCCACCAGCCACTGCTCCACGTCCCGGTGCAGCAGACCATGCGCGATGGTGGCTTCCCAATCGGCGACGTCGAACTGCGGAAATCCGCGGAACACGATATGCGCCGCTTCCGGGTCGAAGCCAATGTTGAATTCGGCTGCTGCGGTGATATTGCCGTGGCCGGTCAACGCCCCGCCCATGACAACAAAGCGCGCCACCCGCTGCGGCAGGGTCGGATCAAGCGTCAGTGCCAACGCGAGGTTGGTCAGCGGACCAAGTGCGACCAGCAACAGCTTGCCGGCATGTTCGTGCGACAGACGCAGGATGGCGAGTGCGGCATGTTCGGCCTCGGCAGTGCGCTTGGCCGGTGGCAGACCGACATCGCCGAAGCCGTCGAGGCCATGCACGTGCGCCGCATCCACCGACGGGTGCAGCAACGGCTGCGGGCAGCCGGCATAGACCGGCACATCGGCGCGACCGGCGATCTCGCAGACCTTCAGGGCATTGCGCACGGTGTGCTCCAGACCCACGTTACCGGCAGCGATAGTCAGGCCGACCACTTCATGGCGGGTGTCGTTGAAGGCCATCAGCAGCGCCAGCGCGTCGTCCACGCCCGGGTCGGTGTCGATCAGCAGCGGTATCTTTTGTGTCATGGGATTCGGGATTGGGCATTCGGGATTCGTTGCCGCATCTTCGCAAGGATCGGTCGATCACGCGAACGCCTAGGATGCGCAGGAAGCAGCGGCCTTTGCTTTTACAAATCCCGATTCCCTAATCCCGATTCCCGGCAGCTCAAGCGGCCGCATACCGCACCGCGCCGCCGATCCAGCGCGCGACCACACGGTCGGCAATGTCCGGCGCTTCGGCCAGCAGCCGCTCGGCCAGCACCTGCACGCGCGGCAGCAGCCCGGCGTCGCGGGCCAGATCGGCAATGCGGAAACTGGCCAGACCGGTTTGCCGCGTGCCCAGCAATTCGCCGGGACCACGCAGTTCCAGATCCTTTTCCGCGATTACGAAACCGTCGTTGGTCTGGCGCATGGTTTCCAGACGTTGCCGCGCCATCATCGACAACGGTGCCTGATACAGCAGCACGCAACTGGAAGCGGCCGCACCGCGCCCGACCCGGCCGCGCAACTGATGCAACTGCGCCAAGCCAAGCCGCTCGGCGTTTTCGATGATCATCAGCGACGCGTTCGGCACGTCCACGCCGACTTCGATCACGGTGGTGGCGACCAGCAGATCGCTGCGGCCTTGCTTGAAGTCCAACATGGCCTTCTGTTTTTCGGCCGGCTTCATACGACCGTGCACCAGCGCCACACGCACGCCCGGCAATTGCGCAGACAAGGCTTCGAAGGTGACTTCCGCAGCCTGCGCCTCGATGCGTGGCGGCCCGCTGTGCTGTCCGTGCGCGCCCTTCTCGGGCTCTTCGCTTTCTTCGATCAGCGTGCACACCCAATACGCCTGACGCCCTTCCGCGCAGGCGACGCGGATACGCTCGACCAACTCAGGGCGGCGTTCCGCACTCAACACGATCGTCTGCACCGGCGTACGACCGGGCGGCAATTCGTCGATCGCCGAGACATCCAGGTCCGCATAGGTCGACATCGCCAACGTGCGCGGGATGGGCGTAGCCGTCATCACCAGTTGATGAGGCACGCTGCCGGCCGCCGCGCCCTTGTCGCGCAGCGCAAGCCGCTGATGCACGCCGAAGCGGTGTTGCTCATCGATGATGGCCAAGGCCAGATCGTGGAAGACCACCGCCTCCTGCATCAACGCATGCGTGCCGACCACCACTTGTGCCTGGCCGGAGGCGACGTCGGCCATCGCCGCAGCGCGCGCTTTACCGGTGACCTTGCCAGCCAGCCAGACGATGCGTATGCCCAAGGGCTCCAGCCACCCGCGCAGATTGTTGAGGTGCTGCTCGGCAAGCAATTCGGTGGGCGCAGCGAGTGCGACCTGCTTGCCCTGCTCCACCGCCAGCATCGCCGCCAGTGCAGCGACCACGGTCTTGCCGCTACCGACATCGCCTTGCACCAGCCGCAGCATCGGCGAGGGTTGCGCAAGATCGCGGGCGATCTGCTCGAATACCCGCTGCTGCGCGCCAGTGAGCTGGAACGGAAGCGCCTTGCGCAATTGCTGCACCAACGTGCCGTTGCCGGGAAGCGTGGGCGCGTGGAAGCGCTGCAATGCGATGCGTTGGCGGCGCAGGCTGAGTTGATGGGCGAGGAGTTCTTCAATCGCCAGGCGCTGCTGGGCCGGATGCCCGCCGGCAAGCAGTTGCTGCGGATCCGTGCCGACCGGCGGGCGATGCATGGTCAGCAGGGCCGCGCGTAACGATGGCAGTTGCTCGTCCTGCAGCCAGTGCGGCGGCAGCAATTCCAGCGCGGCCTCTGGCGGCAGCCGCTCCAGCGCCTGGCCGATGAGCTTGCGCAACGTGGCCGGGCCGACGCCTTCGAGCACCGGATAGACCGGATCCAGACTGTCGCCCAACCCGGCATCTTCATCCGGCGCGAGCACACGATAACTGGGGTGCACGATCTCCCAGCCGTTCTGGCCGGGCTTGGGTGTGCCGAACACGCGCACACGCGTGCCGACCGCGAACTGCGCCACCTGTGCGGCGCGAAAATGGAAGAAGCGCAGCACCAGCGTGCCGTGTGATGCGTCCGACACTGCCACGCGCAGCACCGGCCGAAAGCGGAAGCCACGTTCTACCGCATCCACACGTCCTTCGATCTGTGCCGGCACACCGCTTTGCAGCTGCGCGATGGTGGTCAGCCGCGTGCGGTCTTCGTAACGCAGCGGCAGATGCAACCACAGATCCTGCACGCTCAGGATGCCGCGCGCAGCAAATTTGTCGGCCACTTTCGGGCCGACACCGGGCAGGCTGGACAGCGGAGCCTGGCCGGCGACGGCCAGACTCGGCGTGACGACGCGCGCGCGCGGCACGGCGGATCAGTCGCGCAGGATCACGCGAGCACCATCATTCAAGCACCATCACCGCATCGACTTCAAAACCGGCGCTCTTGGGCAGACCGGACACTTCGATGGTGGAGCGCGCGGGGAACGGGGCCTGGAAATATTCCTGCATCACCGCATTGACGGCGGCGAACTGACCGAGGTCGGTGAGATACAGACCCAGACGCACGATCTTGTCGAGCGAGCCGCCGGCCGCTTCGGCCACTGCCTTGAGGTTGTCGAACGCGCGCCGCGCCTGCGCGCCGATGTCGCCCGGCACGATCTCGCCGGTGGCCGGATCCAGCGGGATCTGGCCGGAGAAATACACCGTGTTGCCGGCACGCACGGCCTGCGAATACGGGCCGATGGCGGCAGGTGCCTGGTCGGTATGGATGATCTGGGACATGGAAGCTCCACTGCAAAGGGTTGCAGCAGTTTAGGCCTTTGTGCGGATTTGCTCGACTGTTGCACGAGCGCGCCAGGCGCTACTGGCGCCCGACGCTCTGCACCACATGCAAACGCCGCAGCCGGCGCATCACTTCGGCCAGGTGGCGGCGGTCGCGCACCTGGATATTGAAACGCAGCACCGCCGCATTGAAGTCGCGGTCCAGATAGTCCACGCGTTCGATGTTGGACTGGCTCTGCGCGATGGCTGCGGCCAACTGCGCCAGTACGCCGGTACGGTTTTCGACTTCGACCACCAGCGCGGTGTCGTAGTCGCCGGTCACGCTGGAATCCCAGTCGATCGGCACCCAGCGCTCGGGCGATTTGCGCAGCTCGGCCAGGTTCGGGCAATCCAGGCGATGCACCACAATGCCCTTGCCGGCGGTGTGGTAGCCCATGATTTCGTCGCCGGGAATTGGCTGACAACAGTTGGCGAAGCTGATCACGCCACGTTCGCTGCCGTCGATCAGGATCTTTTCATGCGAATGCTTGGACAGGCCAACACCACGCAATTCCGCGTAAGCCATCAGCGCCTGTGCAGCCTGATTCGGCATCCAGTTACCAAGCGCCACGTCGGCCAACAGGGCCTCCAAACGCGGATAGCGGTGCTCGTTGAGAAAAGCGTCCAGGCGGCCCTTGGGCAGCCGCTCCAACGAAGAGTCCATTGCTTCCAGCGCGCGGTCCAGCATGCGGTGGCCAAGCTGCACGGCATCTTCGTGCTCGAGCTGCTTGAGCTGGTGACGGATCGCGGTGCGCGCCTTGCTGCTGACCACGAATTCCAGCCACTGGGGCTTGGGCGTGGCCGAGCGCGCGGTGATGATTTCCACTGCCTGGCCGCTGATCAGCTTGGTACGCAACGGCACCAGCTTTTTGTCCACGCGCGAGGCCACGGCGCGGTTGCCCACATCGGTATGCACCGCGTAGGCGAAATCCAGCGCGGTGGAATTGCGCGGCAACGCCAGGATCTTGCCCTTGGGCGTAAACAGATAGACCTCGTCCGGGAACAGGTCGACCTTGACGTTGTCGAGAAATTCCAGCGACGAGCCGGCGGCGCGCTGCGAATCGATCAGCTCCACGATCCAGTCGTGCGCGCGGCTCTGCGCGCTGTTGGGCGAGGCCGAACCGACCTTGTAGGTCCAGTGCGCAGCCACGCCACGCTCGGCGATCAGATCCATTTCTTCGGTGCGGATCTGCACCTCGATCGGCGAGCCGTACGGGCCGAACAACACGGTGTGCAACGACTGGTAGCCGTTGGCCTTGGGGATCGCGATGAAATCGCGGAAGCGCCCGTCCAGCGGCTTGAAGCTGGCATGCACCGCGCCGAGTGCGTGATAACAATCGGCCACCGTGCGCACCACCAAGCGGAAGCCGAACACGTCCATCACCTGGTCGAAGGATTTGTTCTCTTCGTGCATCTTGGAATAGATGCTCCAGGGCGTCTTGATGCGGCTGACCAGCCGATGCTCCAGCCCTTCCTTGGCCAGCCGCTGCGACAGCTGCACTTCCACCTGCGCCATCGATTCGCGCCGCACTACCGGCTGGCTGCGAATGTGTTTTTCGATGATGGCGTGGCGCCACGGATACAACGCGCGGAAGCCCAGATTCTGCAGCTCGGACTTGATCAGGCTCATGCCCAAGCGCTGTGCGATGGGTGCGTAGATCTCCAGCGTCTCGCGGGCGATGCGGCCGCGCGCTTCGGTGCTCTGCGCGCCGAGCGTGCGCATGTTATGCAGGCGGTCGGCCAGTTTGATCATGATCACGCGCAGATCGCGCGACATCGCCAGCAGCATCTTGCGGAAACTTTCCGCTGCCGCTTCCTGGCGGTCGCGGAACTTGAGCTTGTCCAGCTTGGTGACGCCATCGACCAACTCGGCCACCGCCTCGCCGAACTCGGACGCCAGTTCTTCACGCGTCAGCGGCGTGTCTTCGATGGTGTCGTGCAGGATCGCCGCGATCAGCGATTCCATGTCCAGGCCCAGCTCGGCCAGTACGCCGGCTACCGCGACCGGATGGGTGATATACGGCTCGCCCGACTTGCGGGTCTGGCCGGCATGCGCGGTGGCACCGACTTCCCAGGCACGCCGCAGGATCGGCAGCTGCTCCTTGGGTAGGTAGCTGGCTGCGCGTTCGAGGTGCAGGACGTAGTCGGGGATGGCCTGGTCGGAAGACGGAGACGTCACGACGGTCGCCTGGGCAGTGGGGCCTGGGTTCATGCCGGAAGACTATGCCAGCAACGCAGTGACGGCAAACGTTTGCACACGCTGGCGTACTGACGGGGCCTGAAACGAAAACAGCCCGCATCGCAGCGGGCTGTTGGGATCGATTACAGCGATGCTGGGACTCAATCGTCGTTCTTGGACATGTCTTCGTCGGCGACCACTTCAGCGGCGGCCCATTCCAGTGCTTCGCGCTCGGCACGCTCGCGTTCGGCCTTCTCGACTTCGTCGATCAGCGCGTTGTCGATCCGGCGTGCGGCGATCTCGCGCAGCGCCATCACGGTGGGCTTGTCGCTGGCATCGGCATTTTCGATCAGCGGCTGCACGCCGTTGGCGAGCTGACGGGCACGCTTGGAGGCCATCATGACCAGCTCAAAACGGTTGTTCACGACTTCCAGGCAATCTTCTACGGTAATGCGGGCCATGCGGGCTCCCGGCGACCAGCAACGGCCGCGCATCGAATGAGGGAAAGGGGGCGGAGTGTACGCCCGGGCCAGCGCCACGGCAACCAACCCCTATTCAGTTTCCTTGGGAATCAGCGGTTTGGGCCACTAGAGAGAAGATACCGAAACGTGGCGAGCAGTCGTCAGGCGGGCGTGGAAGGCGCGCAGGACGCGTAGCGTGCACGTGGTTCACGCCGCACCCATCACCGGCTACGCCCGCCTGAGGGTGAGCACAGTCGTATTATTCGCTGCGCTTAGTCCAGCAGCGCCTGGATCAACCCGGCATGCCGCTGCTGCTGCGCCTGCCGACGCAGTCGGCTGGCGGTGAAGATGACGCACATCTCCGACACCGCGGTGTCGAAGGTCTCGTTGATGATCACGTAATCGAACTCTTCGAAATGCAGCATTTCCTCGCGAGCGGCGGCTAAGCGCTGCGCCATCACTTCCTCGCTGTCCTGCCCGCGCTTGCGCATGCGCTCGTCCAGCGCCTGGCGCGAGGGCGGCAAGATGAACACGCTGACCGCGTCGGGCACTTTCTGGCGCACCTGACGCGCGCCCTGCCAGTCGATCTCCAGCAACACGTCGTGACCGGCAGCCAGCTGCGGTTCGACCGACTGCCGCGCAGTGCCCTTCCAGTCGCCATGCACCAGCGCGTATTCGAAGAAATCGCCCGCTTCGATCATGCCCTGGAACTCGTCGGAGGAGACGAAATGGTAGTGCTCGGCATGCCGTTCGCCCGGCCGCGGCGCGCGCGAGGTGAACGAGATCGACAGGGCGATCTTCGGGTCGCGCGCCAGGGTGGCGTTGACGATGCTGCTCTTGCCAGCGCCCGAGGGGGCCGCAACGATATAGAGAGTGCCGCGCATAGGATCAGGATTCGGGATTGGGGGGTCGGAAGCCGCGAAGCAACTGCGGACCGGTACCACCGGGGTCGACATGCTACCGGGATTGAACGCGGTCCGCAGAGGCGCGGGATTTGCGGTCCACCAATCCCGAATCCCCAATCATGAATCTCCGCTACTCAATGTTCTGCACCTGCTCGCGGATCTGGTCGATCAGCACCTTCAGGTCCACCGCGGCATTGGAAGTGCGGCTGTCCACCGACTTGGAGCCCAGCGTATTGGCTTCGCGGTTGAACTCCTGCAAAAGGAAGTCCAGACGGCGACCAACCGGCTCGCGCTGCTTGAGCACGCGGCGGATCTCGGCAATGTGGCTGGACAGGCGGTCGAGCTCCTCGTCTACATCCAGCTTCTGCAGCCACAGCACTAATTCCTGTTCAGTACGGCCCGGGTCCACCGGATGCGGCAGATCCGCCAGCCGCGCGGCCAGCTTGGCGCGCTGACCTTCGCGAATCGCCGGAATCAAGACGCGCACGTCGGCGGCGATACGTTCGATGGCATCCACCCGCTCGCTGATCGCCTCGGCCAGCTTGGCGCCTTCGCGCTCGCGTGCGGCAACAAAGCTGTCTACCAGCTCGTCGAGCAACGCCAGCGCCTGCGCCTGCAGCGCGGCGGCGTCCACGTCCTGCACCTGCAGCACGCCCGGCAGCTGCAGCAGATCGGTAAAGCCCACCTGCAATTTTGGAAACACGCCATCCAGCCGCGTGGCCAGCGCGCCAAGTTCCTGCAGCAGCGATTCGTTGACCGCCAGCGTCTGTGCGTTTTCGGGCGCGCGCAGACGCAGGGTCAGATCCAGCTTGCCGCGGCTACTTTTTGCTGCCACACGCTCGCGCAGCAGGGGTTCCAGCGCACGCAATTCCTCGGGCAGACGCACACCCACTTCCAGAAAGCGGTGGTTGACCGAGCGCAGCTCGCAACCGAGCGTGCCCCAGGGTGTGATGCGTTCGCCGCCAGCAAACGCAGTCATGCTTCGAATCATCGTCAATCCCGTGCCGTCAAAGCGCGAATGGTACCCTAGCCGTCCTTGCCAGCTGCCTGCACGCTGCGCACTGACACCAGACCTACCTCCCGACTTCCGGACTCATCGCATGACCTTTTCCCGTCCCAGCGGCCGCACGGCCGACCAGCTGCGCCCGGTGCGCATCGAACGCGCCTTCACCCGCCATGCCGAAGGCTCGGTGCTGGTCAGCTTCGGCGACACCCGCGTGCTGTGCACCGCCAGCGTGGAAAACCGCGTACCGAACTTCCTGCGCGGCAAGGGCGAAGGCTGGGTGACCGCCGAATACGGCATGTTGCCGCGCTCCACCCACACCCGTTCCGACCGCGAAGCTGCGCGTGGCAAGCAGGGCGGCCGCACGTTGGAAATCCAGCGCTTGATCGGCCGCGCACTGCGCGCCTGCGTGGACCGCAATGCGCTGGGCGAACGCACCATCACCCTGGACTGCGACGTGCTGCAGGCCGATGGCGGCACCCGCACTGCAGCCATCACCGGCGCTTACGTTGCGTTGGCCGATGCGGTGAACCTGCTGCTCAAGCGCGGCGACATCAAGAAGCATCCGCTGATCGGCGCCGTGGCTGCGGTCTCGGTGGGCATCTATCGCGGCGAGCCGGTGCTGGACCTGGATTACCCGGAAGACAGCGACTGCGATACCGACATGAATGTGGTAATGAACGATGGTGGCGGCTTCATCGAGCTGCAGGGCACCGCCGAAGGTCATGCCTTCCGTCGCGATGAACTCAACGCACTGCTCGCACTGGCCGAAAAGGGCATGGACGCGTTGTTCGCACTGCAACGCGCTGCGCTGGCCGGATGAGCCGCCGTATCGCCCTGACCACCTTGCTGGTTGCCGATTACGATGCGGCCATTGCCTGGTACACCGGCGCACTGGGTTTCGATGTGCTGCAAGATCGCCGGCTCGATGACGGCAAGCGCTGGGTAGTGATCGGCCCGGGCGGCGCGCAGGACGCCGGCTTGCTGCTCGCGCAGCCGGCCGACGCCGCGCAGCGCGCGCGCATCGGCGACCAGACCGGAGGGCGGGTGGATCATTTTCTCTACACCGACGACGTCTGGCGCGACCATGCGGCCATGCAGGCATTCGGCGTGGAATTTCTGGAAGCCCCACGCGAAGAGTCGTACGGCACGGTCGTAGTGTTTCGCGATCTGTACGGCACCAAGTGGGATCTGCTGGAGCCCAAGCAATGAAACAACTGGTCCTGGCCAGCGGCAACGCCGGCAAGCTGGAAGAACTGCGCGCCCTGCTCGCCGACCTGCCGCTGCGCATCGTCGCGCAAGGCGAGCTCGGCGTGGACGATGTTCCGGAAACCGGCCTGACCTTTGTCGAGAACGCGCTGATCAAGGCGCGTCATGCCAGCGCAGTGACCGGTTTGCCGGCGCTGGCCGATGATTCGGGTTTGATCGTGGATGCATTGGATGGCGCACCCGGTCTGTACAGCGCGCGCTATGCCGGCAGCCCAACCAACGCGCTGGCCAACAATGCCAAGTTGCTCGATGCGATGCGCGATGTGCCGGCTGGTCGCCGCAGCGCGCGGTTTTATTCGGTGATCGTGTTACTGCGGCATCCGGAAGATCCGCAACCGCTGATCGCTGAAGGCAGCTGGGAAGGCGTGATCACCACCGAACCGCGCGGCGACGGCGGCTTCGGCTACAACCCGGTGTTTCTGGATCCGGTGTACGGCCTGACCGCCGCGGAAATGGACAGCGCATTGAAGAATCGCCTGAGCCATCGTGCGTTGGCGCTGGCCACGCTGCAGCACAAGCTGCATGCGTTGTCGCTGTAAAGCACGCCTAGCGCAATGCCCCAACTGATTCCGCCACCGCTGTCGCTCTATGTGCACCTGCCCTGGTGCGTGCGCAAATGCCCCTACTGCGATTTCAACTCGCATGCGGCCAAGGGTGCATTGCCGTTCGAGGACTATGTGGACGCACTGACCCGCGACCTGGATGCGGATCTGCCGTTGGTGTGGGGTCGCGTGGTGCATTCGGTGTTCTTCGGCGGCGGCACGCCCAGCCTGTTTCCGCCTGAAGCGATCGACCGCTTTCTGCAAGCTGCCGCGGCGCGGCTGCGTTTTGCGCCGAATCTTGAAATCACGTTGGAAACCAATCCGGGTACCGCCGAGCACGGCCGCTTCGAGCACTACCGCGCTGCGGGCGTGAACCGCCTGAGCTTCGGTGTGCAGACCTTCGACGACGTGGCACTGCAACGGCTCGGGCGCATTCACGACAGTGCCGAAGCCGAGCGCGCGATCAAACTGGCGCAAGACGCCGGCTACGATAATTTCAATATCGACCTGATGTACGCACTGCCCGAGCAGACGCTGACGCAGGCCGAGCACGATTTGGAACGCGCCTTCGCTCTGCAGCCCACGCACCTGTCGCATTACCAGCTTACGCTCGAGCCGAACACGGTGTTCTTCGCGCGGCCACCCAAAGGCATTCCCGACGACGATGCCGCCTGGGATATCCAGGAACACTGTCAACGCCTGCTGGCCGACGCCGGCTATGCGCAGTACGAAGTGAGCGCGTACGCAAAACCGGGGCGGCAGTGCGCGCACAACCTCAACTACTGGCGCTTTGGCGATTACTTAGGCATCGGTGCGGGTGCGCACGGCAAGATCAGCTCCGGTGCCGAAGAGCACGTGCTGCGGCGCTGGAAGCACAAGCATCCGCAGACTTATCTGGCCAGTGCAGGCACTGCCGCATCCATCGGCGGCGATGAAATTGTGCCCCGCGAACGGCTGCCATTCGAATACATGCTCAACCTGCTGCGTTTGCACGAAGGCTTCCGGCTGAGCGATTTCGAGGCATCGACGGGCCTTGCCGCTTCCGTCATCGCGGTGCCGCTGGCGCGCGCGCTGGCACAGGGCTGGATGACCCGGCAGGGTGAGCGCGTGGTGCCGACCGAGTTGGGACGTCGCTTTACCAATGATGTGGTCGAGTTGTTCCTGGGCTAAAGGCGCGGCAACATCGCTGGTTAATCGACTGCATGCATGTGGCGCATGCTCGCACCTCCAGTGCATGGCATTGCGCAAACCAGATGCGCTAGGCAGGCCAATGCCGCGCAGTCAGCGGAAAGACATGCTACATAGCTCACGCTTCGAACCGAGCCCGCCTCCCCGGATGTCCACGCCCGTGTCTTCCCTGCACCCCGCACTCAGCGGCCCGATTGCCGATGCGCCAGTGTCCGCGCGCGGCCGGCGCTTGCTCGGCCTGCTGCACGCGCATTGCGTGCAGGCGCTGAGCGGACCACTGCGGCTGACCGTCGTCGAGCTGGAACGCGAGCTGTTGCATCAGGCCGAGCACGCGCGCAACAGCCAGATCCAGGCTGAAACCTACGCACAGACGCGCGGCCTGCGCGACCACATCGACCGCTTTCCGCAGGCGTTTCTGCAGGAACTGGCGAAGGCGCTGGCCGGCCTGCGCGAACGCCCGGTGCTGGCGCCATTGGCCGATGTCGCAGCGCAACCGCAGATGCTGACCCTGGTTGAAAACACCGATATCGATCGCGACATCGTGCTGAGCGAAATCGCACGTCGCGAAACATCGCGGCGCGCCGATGCTCTGCTCTTGCTGGCGCAGCGCCTGGCGGTGATCGGTACGTTGCCCGAATTCGAGCTGGAAGAATTACCGTTTGGCCCGTACGCGTTATGCCGAATCCTCCGTCAGTGCGGGGAAACGCTGGGGCTGAGCCTGGAGGGACAGCTGACGCTGTACAAGGTGTTCGAGCGCCAGGTGATGGACCGCCTGGGCGATCTGTTCGAAAGCGCCAACAGTACGCTGGACCAGGAAGGCATCCTGCCGGGACTGATCTATCACCCGTATCTGGTCAAGCCCACGCAGGTGCAGACACGGCGGACGCTGCCGGCATCGGCACAGGGCGCGAAAGACGCTGCGGCAACCAACAGTCATGCTGCAGCCACCGGCATACCGCGGCCTGCCACTGGCTGGGCGGGCCAAGGCGCGCCGACGGCCTGGCAGAGTGCCTTGCTGGATCACGCTGCTGCGCCACCAGCGCTTGCAATGGCTGCACCCGCGCAGGCGGTGCCGCCGGCGCTCAACGATGCAGTGCAGGCGCTGGGCGGATTGATGGCATCGGCACGGCAATCGCAGGCAGCTGTGCACGCAGGTCACGCAGGTGCAGGCGTGCCAGCCAACAACGCGATGGCGCCCTCCGCCACGTCGCTCGCAGCAGCGGCCCAGCCATCGCAGCAAGGCGCCGCCGCTGCCGTGCCCAAGGCTGCGCTCGGCGATGCGCTCGCCAGCCTGCAGGGTGCGCTGGCCACGCAGGCCGTAGCGACGCCGCAAGCGTCGGGGATCGATGCAGTGCAGCGCCAGGTGCTGGAGTTGCTGCGCAGTGAGCACGGCCCGAATGCCGTGCTGGCGCCGCAGGACAACGATACCTTCGACCTGCTCGGCCTGCTCTACGCGCAGATGCAGCGCGAGGTGCGCGAGCAGACGCCAGCGCAGGCATTGCTGGCCAAGTTGCAGGTGCCGGTAGCGCGCGCGGCATTGGCCGATTCGCATTTTTTCGTGCGCGACCAGCACCCGGTGCGCGAACTGCTCAACACCGTGGCCGAATCCGGTGCCGTGTGGCTGAGCGAGGACGATATCGACCCGCAACTGCTGCACAAGCTGGGTAGCGCGGTCGACAAAATCGTCAACCACTATCAGGGCGACGAGGCGGTTTTCGCCGCAGCCAACGACGACATCCAGACGCATCTGCGCGCACTCGCGCGCAAGGCCGAGGTAACCGAGCGACGTCATGTGGATGCTGCGCGCGGCAAAGAGCGTCTGGAATCGGCCAAGCAGCTGGCCGAAGCACGCATCGAGCAACTCTGCGAACAAAGCGCGCCACCGCGCTTCGTGCAATCGCTACTGCGCCAGGCTTGGTCGGATGTGCTTACGCTGACCTTGCTGCGTCAGGGCGAGCAGTCGCCCGAATGGGACGAGCGCCAGGCGCTGACCGCACGCATTGCCGAGGTCACCTGCCGCAGCAAGGGCCAGCCCACCGACATCGCACTCGGCACCGATGTTGAAACCGCGCTGCTGCAGGTGGGGTATCACCACGATGAAGCGGCGGCGATCGCGCGCCGCTTGTCCACGCCCGGGGGCGAGGACGAAGTGACCTCGCGCACCGAGCTTGCGGCCAAACTCAAGACGCGTACCCGGCTCGGCGACCAGGGCGACAGCGCTCCGCGCAAGCCGGCGGCCACGCCGCGCACGCCGGCCGAAGAGGAATGCTACGCACAGCTGCGCAGCTTGCCGTTCGGCACCTGGTTCGAATTCGTGGTCAACCAGCAACACGATCTGCGCCGGCAACGCCTGTCCTGGTACAGCCCGATGACCGGCAACGCCCTGTTCGTGAATCAACGCGGGCAGAAGGTTGGCGAGCACTCGCTGGATAGCCTGGCGCGGCTGATGGCCGGTGGGCAGGCACGTCTGCTGGTGGAAGAAAAATCGCGTCTGATCGATCGCGCCTGGCATGCCACCGTGCGCACGCTGCGCAGCCTGGCCGGCCAGTCGCCTGTTACCGAGGCACAGCCATGATCCAGGACACCCGCCGCGCACCGCGCCGGCAGCCGACCGACCTGCTGCCGGTCATCGACACGATGACCGAAGCGCAGATCGGCCGGGTCGGCAACCTGTCCGAAACCGGCATGCTGTTGTTGGGGTCGGTCCCGCTACACGACGACGCCTTGTATCAGTTGCGCTTCACGCTGCCCGAACGGGTTGGCCGCGCTACCGAGATCGATGTTGGCGTGCATTTGCTGTGGTCCGAAGCTGCGCATGCGCCCGGGCAATCCTGGGCCGGGGTGCGCTTTCTGACCATGTCCGAACCGCACCGGCAGCGCCTGCGCGCCTGGATCGCCGAAGAGCATATGGCTGGCTAAGTGCCGCTGCCACCACGACTGTGCAGCCATCAAGAGGCGCCGCTGGTGTTCGGTACGCTAATTACCACGCGTCAGCCGCGGTTCCTGTGTGCCGTCCACGCCCAGCTGAGACGATCACGCAATACGTTTTGTCGGCCACTTCAAGACACAGCGCCGTTGCACGGATTGCGGCAAAATTGCGCATTGCCTTTGCATTGCCGATCGAGCCCCGCATGACACAGCCCTCCTTGAGCAGCCTGTACTCCGACCACCTGCGCACGCTCACCGCGCGCGCCGACGAAGCGCTGCAGCGCGGCGGCTTCGAGCATCTGGTGGTTCCCAGCGGCAGCACGCATTACCAACTGTTCGACGACCGCGATTACCCCTACGCGGTCAACCCGCAATTCAAGGCCTGGGTGCCGCTGACACGGGTGCCCAACAGTTGGCTGGTCTACACGCCGGGCAAGCGCCCGACGGTGATCTTCTATCAGCCGTTCGACTACTGGCACGTGGTGCCCGATGCCCCCAGCGGCTGGTGGGTGGAACACTGCGACCTCCACATCATCCGCACGCCGGACGAAGCGTTGGCACTGCTGCCCAAACAGCCCGAGCGCTGCGCGATTCTTGGCGAGGCACAAAGCACGCTCGGTGCATACGTGCCGAACAACCCACAGCCGGTGCTCGATTACCTGGAATACCAGCGCGCGTTCAAGACCCCGTACGAGCTGGCATTGCTGCGCATTGCCCAGCAACTGGCGGTGCGCGGCCATCGTGCAGCGGAAGCCGCGTTCCGTGCCGGCCAGAGCGAATTCGGTATCCATATGGCGTATTGCGCGGCGGTGGGCCAGGACGCCAATGAGTTGCCGTACGGCAACATCATTGCGCTCAACGAACACGGCGCAGTGCTGCACTACACCGAACTGGGCCAACAGCCGCCGCAACCGCTGCGCAGCTTCCTGATCGACGCCGGCGCCTCGGCATACGGCTACGCCAGCGACATCACCCGCACCTATGCCGCCGACCCCGGCAGCGACTTTCAGGCATTGATCACTGCGATGGATGCTGCGCAATTGCGCATGGGCCAGAACGTGCGTGCCGGCGTGGACTACAAGCAGTTGCACATTGATGCGCATCTGGCATTGATGGGCATCCTCAAGGAATTCGGCGTTCTCACCGTCTCGCCGGAAGCCGCAGTGGTCACCGGCGTCAGCGCTGCGTTCTTCCCGCACGGCCTTGGTCACTTGATCGGCCTGCAGGTGCACGATGTAGCCGGTTTTTCCGCCAGCGACCGCGGCGGCCGCATCGAGCGCCCGGCCGGCCACCCGTATCTGCGCCTGACCCGCATGCTGGAGCCCGGCATGGTGGTCACGATCGAGCCCGGCGTGTACTTCATCGACATGTTGCTGGACGAAGTGAAGAAGAACGGCCACGCCGCCAGCGTCAACTGGCAGCGCGTGCAAGAATTCAGGCCCTACGGCGGCATCCGCATCGAAGACGAGGTGGTGTGCACTGACGGCAGCGCTGAAAATCTGACCCGCCCGGTCTTCGCCGCCGCATGAGTAGCAATCGCGCCTGAAAACTTCATGGCGCCCAGTGCCTGGCCGGAACGGTTAAACCCGGCATCGACATGCAGCGCGCCTACACTGGGAGCAGCCGCGCCTTCCATCACCCGGTAACGCACCGCGACGTTTCAGCACCACCACACACGGAACATTGCCATGAACGATCCACGCCAGACCTCGCACCCAGACCACCCGATGTATCAGCAGATCGAACGCGGCGTGCATGCGATCGATGCGGCGCATGGCCGCACGCCCGACCAAACCAGCGCCCGCCTCACCGCAGCCTTGTTGCCGCTGGCCAAGGAAGGCGGGCTGTCGCGCGTGGATCACGTGCTGATGAGCGAAGCGAACAATCGCGGCGTGCACGGCGGCGAAAACGTATTCGTCGTGCAAGGCGACCCGGCCAACCCGGCACATCTGCGCGCGCACATGAAAACCGAACAAGCGCTCGCCACACCGGAAGAACAGTCGTTCGAGCGCGCGCGGCAACTCGCCGGGCCGAGCGAGCCAGTGCAGCAGCCAGAACGCACGCAGACGCAGCAGCTCAGTTAATAGAACGGCTTACAACAAGTGGCCTGGCGCGTCATCTCGACGATGCGCCAGGCAGAAAATAGCTTGAGCGACAGAGCGCGGCTTAAGCGACGACGCCATCCGCTGGGGAAAGCGCCCGCATTCGGCGCAACACCGGCGGCGCAGGCGTGCTTGCAGCGCGTTGCACAAATTTGCGTCACGCCCGCTCTAAGTTGGTCTTGCAGCGCTACGCGCGCGCTGCGTCGCGATCGGCCATCTCTTTTTCAATCTCGTCGGCACTGCGCGCCAACGCATCGGTGAGCACGCGGTGCCCGTCGGCCGTGATCAGCACATTGTCTTCAGTGCGAATGCCGATGCCGCGCCACTTGGCCTCTACCGAGGTGTCGTCGGCAGACACGTACAGGCCCGGTTCGATGGTGAACACCATGCCGGGTTCGAGCAGGCGCGAGTCGCCGCCCAGCCGGTAGTCGCCCACATCGTGCACATCCAGGCCCAACCAATGGCCGGTCTTGTGTCGATAAAAGCGCTTGTACTGCCCATCAACGATGTTGCGCTCCAGCTTGCCCTTGAGCAGACCCAGTTGCAGCAGCCCTTCAGTCAAGGTTTCCACTGCCGCCAGATGCCCGGCTTCGTAGGCCACGCCGGGACGCGCCTGCGCGAGCGCGGCCGCCTGCGCAGCACCGACCAGATCGTGCAACGCACGCTGCGCCGACGTGAAACGCCCGTTGATCGGAAAGGTGCGGGTGATGTCGGCCGCATAGCCGCGGTATTCGGCACCGGCATCGAGCAGCACCAGCTCGCCATCGCGGCTGCGCGCGTTGTTGGCGCGGTAATGCAGTACACAGGCATTGCTGCCAGTGCCGACGATGCTGCCGTACGCAGGCCACGCATCGGCAGCGCGGAATTCGCGCTCGACCTCGGCCTGCAATTCGTACTCATGCACACCCGGCCGCGCCAGCCGCATTGCTGCGCGATGCGCACGCACACTGATATCTGCAGCCTGCTGCATCAGCGCGATTTCGTCGCGCGACTTGAACAGGCGCTGCTCGTGCAGCAAATGGCCCAGCTCTAAAAATTCATGCGGCGGCTGCGCACCATGGCGCACCTGCTCGCGCACCCGCTTGAGCCAGCCGATCAACTTGAGATCGAAATCGACATTGCGCCCGAAGTGGTAGTACACGCGGCTACGCCCTTCCAACAGGCCATGCAAGATCTCGTCGACATCGTCGATGGGGTACGCGTCGTCCATGCCGTAGCGCTCCACCGCGCCTTCCTGACCTTCGCGCGGGCCATCCCAGGCTTCGCGCTCGGCGTCGCGCTCGCGACAGAACAAAATCGCTTCGCCATGCTTGCGGCCGGGCACCAGCACCAGTACTGCTTCCGGCTCCGGAAACCCGCTCAGATACCAGAAATCCGAATCCTGCCGGTACGGATAGTGCGTGTCGTGACTGCGCACGCGCTCGGGCGCGGCCGGCAGAATCAGAATCGCCTGCTCGCCAGCCATCTGCATCAGCTGCTTGCGCCGGCGCGCGTATTCGGCCGTGCCGATCCCGGTGAGCTTCTTCATGGCGGGCCGATCAGTTCAGACGTTGCCGGAAACGCGGCCCCATCACGCAGTCGCCATGCAGCAACAGCACTGCCACGCGCACGAATTCTTCCATCTCGGCCAGTGCAGTGTCGTCTTCATCGGCCGCGTCGAAGTCGTCGCTGGACGCCTGCGCCAGACGCGCCAGGTCCTGCAACGCTTCCTCGCCTTCTTCGCTCAGTGCCGGGCGCTGCTGCGCAGCCAGACCAAATCCACCCAGGAAGGCGCGGCACCAGTCGAACAAGGCATCTGTACGCGCCGGCAACGGGGCGCCGTCTTCGACAAGCAGTAGCTCGAAGGCGAAATCGCGGTCTTCCAGTTGCGCCACGGTGGCCTGCCGCAGCTGATCCAGCGCCCCGCCCTGCTTGGGTGCGCCCTGGCCGGTGTCGGCCAGAATGCGTGCCAGCCAGTCGACGCTGTCGGCACCGCCGCCGGAGAGCCACCCGCACAGCCCGCCATGCAACTCCGCCGCAGAGGACGCCAGCGCCAGCTGACGGCTTTCGTTTTGCACAGCGGTTACGTCGGGCAGATCCATCGGGTCATCCAGGCTGAAGAGCGATAAGGTGCCGACGCAGGGCCGGCGATATGACTTCCCAGTGTATCAAGGCAACCCGCATGGGCCGCAGTCTGCGTTCCATGCAGCGTTCCACGCGTATGAGGCTGGCCTGTCTAGATTTTACCCGGAGCCTTGCAACGCTTGGGCTCACGCTAACGGCCAGGGCATACGAGGACGCTTGACCGCCGCGCGCACGCGCCCCTATCGTGAGCGCATGGACAACGCTGCCGCCCTCGCTCAGATCCGCGCCCTCGCTGCCCGCGTAGAGGCCTTGGTGGAGCGTACCCAACGGCTCACCGACGAGAACCGCAGCCTGCGTCATCAACAAGAGCAGTTGATCGGCGAGCGTTCGCAACTGTTGACCAAGAACGAGCAGGCGCGCTCGCGTGTGGAAGCGATGATCGCCCGCTTGAAGTCACTGGAGCAGCACACGTGAGCAACAACGAACCGGTCAGCGTGCGTATTCTGGATCGTGAATACACGGTGGGCGTGACTGCGGACGAACGCGAAAGTCTGACCGCCGCGGCGCGTCTGCTGGATTTACGCATGCGCGAGATCCGCGGCAGCAATCGCATGGCGGCGGTGGACCGTGTGGCCGTGCTGGCTGCGCTCAATCTGGCGCATGAGTTGCAGCAACTGCGCGAACAGCAGGCGCTCTACGACCGCGAATTGGCGAATACGCTGGACACCTTGAATCGCCGGCTCGACAGCATTGCCGACACGCCGCGCTAAGTGGAATTCGCACTGCGATCGCAAATATGAATCCTCAAGCCCGTCGGCCGACGAATGGGCTAGCCATCGCGGCGCAGAGGTCTATAATTCGCCTGCGTTCTCTGCTGTAAACGACAGCGTGCAAAACATTCGCCTTGTCCCTTAATTACGACCACGGGGGCGCGACGAAGCTGGGTGTGCAAGTCCGCCTTGTAGCGGGAAGCCCGATGGCCTCACAACGTCCCCACTTGAACCCCGGGTTCAAGGTCGTTTCGCCCGCATCGTCATGGCGGAGAATGCAAATCTGAAACGGCGCCTTCGGGCGTCGTTTCTTTTTGTGTGCCCGAAATTTGAGCGCCTGCGATGGCGATGACTGCGTCGGCGATGCAGACGTGTTGTTTACATGTCCTCTGTTCTGGCGCGGCTCCAACGCGCGTGCGCGACGGCAGTGTGCACTGCGCTGTGCCCTCGCCACGCTTTCCAGCCCCGCATGGCGGTGGTGCAAGCGCCGTGTGTTTGCAAGCAGCGCATGCAACTGGAAGTTGTGTCTCCAGGGCAGCACTGCACGCGCCGCTAGGCACACGCACGTGCGCCATCGACAATGCAGCACCGATTGTGCCGCGAGACACCGATGACCGAGGACCGAGATGCGTTGCGTCAGCAATTACGCGCACACCGACGCAGCCTGCCGGCAATGCAACGCTTGGCCGCAGCCGATGCGTTGGCGGAGCGTTTGCTGGCGCTGCCGTTCGCACCGCGCAGCGGCGCCGTGGCGGGGTACTGGGCGATGGATGGCGAAATTGCGCTGCATCGCTGGCAACTGACCCTACCAAGCGAAGTGCGCTATTGCCTGCCGGTGCTGGATGGGCGCGTGCTGCGCTTTGCGCCGTGGCGACCGGGCCAGCCGCTGGTGAGCAACCGCTACGGCATTCCCGAGCCGGAGGTGGACCGCGCCGACACGCTGGCACCAGAAGAGATGGCGCTGGTGATCACCCCCTTGACCGGTTTCGATGCAGCGTGCCGCCGGCTGGGTATGGGAGGCGGCTGGTATGATCGCAGCTTCGCGTTCCGGCATCGCCAGGCGCCGCCGCCCTGGCTGGTCGGCGTCGGCTTCGCTGCGCAGCAGGTGTCCGCCCTGCCCACCGAAACGTGGGATGTGGCGGTCGACGCTATCTGCACCGAACACGCCACCTTCCTGAAAGACGACGCCGTTTCCGAATGACTGCCCGCAAGCGCTACTGGTTGATGAAGTCCGAGCCGGACACGTTCTCCATCGATGATCTGGAACGCGTCGGCACCGAACCGTGGAACGGTGTGCGCAACTACCAGGCGCGCAACTTCATGCGCGATGGCATGCACGTTGGCGAAAGCGTGTTTTTCTACCATTCCAACTGCAAGGTGCCTGGCATCGTCGGTATCGCCAAGGTGGCCAGCGCGGCGTATCCGGATGACACCCAGTTCGATCCGAAATCCGATTACCACGACCCCAAGTCCAGCCGCGAAGATCCGCGCTGGATGCTGGTGGACGTGGCATTCGAGCGCAAACTCACACGCACGATTTCGCTGGATGAAATCAAGCAACAGGCCGATGCACTGGGCGAAGGCTTCCCGCTGATCGCGCGCGGCAACCGCCTGTCGATCCTGCCGGTGACCGCCGCGCAGTGGAAGCTGTTGCTGGCGATGGAATAGCCGGGAACAGGGAGTCGGGATGTGAGATTTGCATATCCCGACTCAGCCCAGCCGCTCTTGCAATTCCCGATTCCCCAATCCCGAGCCTCAACAATGTCCGAAGCAAAACGCCTGGCCGCCGAGAAAGCGATCGATTACGTGGAAGACGGCATGATCGTCGGAGTCGGCACCGGCTCGACGGTGGCCTACTTCATCGACGCACTGGGCCGCATCGGCCATCGCATCAAGGGTGCAGTGTCCAGCTCCGAACAAAGCACCGCGCGCCTGCGCCAGCACGGCATCGAGGTGCTGGACCTCAACCACACCGGCAATCTGTCGCTGTATGTGGACGGTGCCGACGAGTGCGACCCGAACCGCTGCCTGATCAAGGGCGGCGGCGCCGCGCTGACACGCGAGAAGATCATCGCCGAGGCCAGCGAGCGCTTCATCTGCATCGTCGACCCGAGCAAGCAGGTGCCGGTGCTGGGCAAGTTCCCGCTGCCGGTGGAAGTGATTCCGATGGCACGCAGCCTGGTGGCCCGGCAGATCCTGGCGCTCACCGGTGGTCAGCCGGTGTGGCGCGATGGCGTGGTGACCGACAACGGCAATGTGGTGCTGGACGTGCACAACCTGCAGATCACCGACCCGGTAGCACTGGAGCGCAGCTTGAACCAGATTCCTGGCGTGGTGTGCGTGGGTCTGTTCGCGCGGCGCCCGGCCGATGTGGTGATCATCGGCGGTGAACCGCCGCGGGTGATCTGAACATCGCGCGCTTGCACGCGTACGCGCAATTTAGGCCCGCATTGCGAAGCGATTCGGGCCGGACCCATCGCGTTCGCAATGCCCTAACACCGCACCGCAGCAGCTTGACGCACGTGGCCGCTTGCCAGATGGTGCGGCATCCCCGCCCGCTGGTATGCCTTATGCGTTGTCGTTCTCTTGCCCTTGCGTTCTTGATCCTGCTCGGCGGCTGCGCCAGTAGCGGCGACAGCTGGGTGGAACTCGCGGGCACGCGCTACAAGGTAGAGCTGGCGCAGAACAACGCTGATCGCGCCAAGGGCCTGATGTTCCGCGATGCCATGGACGAAGACCGCGGCATGCTGTTCATCCACGACCGCCAGGAGCCGATGGCGTACTGGATGAAGAACACCAAGATCGCGCTGGATATCCTGTATTTCAATGAGAAGCGCCAGCTTGTCTCGCAGCAGCGCGATGTGCCGCCGTGTTCGGCCGGCGACGCCTGCCCGCCCTACCCCAGCAAGCAGCCGGCGCGCTATGTGCTGGAGCTCAACGCCGGCCAGGCCGCCAAACTCGGCCTGAGGGACGGTGCGACGCTGACCTTCAGCCCGGACATCCCGACGCTGAAATAAACGCTGCATCCAGGTCATTGGACATCCGGCGAGCGCTTGGCATGCCTCCCGACAATACCGGCGCGATACCTGCCGAACCAGTAACCGCGCCCGTTGACGGAGCGCTCAACGGCATTCCGCCGGCACGCGGCACGCGTCACTGTCAGGAAGTGCCGGACTTGAACCCTGCGCCGCTTGCCGACACTCTTGCAGCATGGTCGACATGCTCCCACTTCCCCATTGGACCGCGCTCGCCAACCTGGACGACGATGCGGTGCCGTTAATGTCCACCGCGCTGCTGATCGCGCGCGACGAGTATCCGCAGCTGAATGCCGAGCTCTACGACACGCTGGTGCAGAGCCACGTCGAGCATCTGCGCCGCGAGGTCGACGCGATTGATCTGTGGCCGCTGAAGATGGCGGCGGTCAATCGCTACCTGTTCGACGAGTTGGGCTACTCGGGCAATCACGACGAGTACTACGACCCGCGCAACAGCTACCTCAACCAGGTGTTCGAGCGCCGGCTGGGCAACCCGATTTCGCTGGCGATGGTGCAAATCGAAGTCGCCCGCCGGCTGGGCATCCCGTTGGCGGGGGTGTCGTTTCCCGGCCATTTCCTGGTGCGTCTGCCGGTAGATGACGGCGTCCTGGTGATGGACCCGTTCAACGGCGGCCGTCCGCTGGGCGTGGATGAGCTGCGCGAACGTGCCCGCCCGCATCTGGGCGGCGAAATTCCCGACGACCGCGCGCTGGCGCAGATTCTCGACCCCGCCCCGCACCGCTCGATCTTGATCCGCATCCTGCGCAACCTGCACGGCGTCTATGCCGATGCCGAGCACTGGGACCGCGCTGCCCGCAGCGCCGACCGCATCCTGAAGCTGGTGCCCGACCAACCCGAGGCCCTGCGCGACCGCGGCATGGCCTATCTGCATCTGGGCCACCGCAACGGCGCACGCCACGATCTCTCGCGCTACCTGGTACTCAACCCGGGCGCACAGGACGCGGCTAATTTGCACGAGCACCTGGTGGAATTGAACAGCCAGCGCTCACGGGCGCATTGATCGGGCGTAAGCAACCGCTCGCCACCGTCAAGCTGCCCTAGTGGGGCGCTGTTCTTTGGTTCTCAGGAAAGCAGGCATTAGTCTGCCCCCAATCCGGTTCCCACTCGACGCCGCCACCGTAGTGCCAATCGTTGCAGCCGGACTCATTCCAGCAGCGCCATTGCAGTGGTCAGTGTCTGATGACGCCCCTCCAACGGCAGCTCAGTCGACCTCCACCATCTCGAAATCGTCCTTGGTCACGCCGCAATCGGGGCAGGTCCAGGTGTCGGGCACGTCCTGCCAGCGGGTACCCGGGGCAATGCCTTCTTCGGGGATGCCGTCGGCCTCGTGGTAGAGAAACCCGCAGACGACGCACATCCAGGTGCGGTAGGTGGTCGTGGATGTCTCGCTCATCGGATAATCGCGGTCATGCAACGGTGGGGCTACATTGTCCCATCCCATCCACCGCTTTCGGAAGCGCTGACATGCCCAACCGTCTTAACGTTCGCGGTGTGTACCTGATCACCCCGGACGAGCCCAACACGCAGCGCTTGCTCCTGCGCACGGCGCCATTGCTGGCGTCGATCACCTGGCTGCAATACCGCAACAAGCAAGCGGACGCGGCGCTGCGGCTGCGTCAGGCCAGCGCCTTGCACGAATTGTGCGCGGCACACGGTGTGCCATTGATCATCAACGACGATGCGCAGTTGGCGGCGCAGGTCTGTGCGCAAGGCGTGCATCTGGGCGAAGACGATGGTGATGTAGCGGCGGCACGCGCGCTGCTGGGCAAGCAGGCCATCATCGGGGTGTCGTGCTACGACGAGATCGAGCGCGCGCGCGCGGCAGCCGCAGCGGGCGCCAGCTATGTGGCCTTCGGTGCGTTTTTCCCGACCACCACCAAACAGACGACACGGCGTGCCACGCCTGCGTTACTGCAGCGGGCCGCCGAACTGCACCTGCCGCGCGTGGCGATCGGTGGCATTGCGCCCGCGCAGGTGCCTGCGCTGGTGACTGCGGGTGCCGATTTGATTGCCGTAGTCAGTGGCGTGTACGCGGCACCGGATCCGGTTGCTGCAGTGCAGGCGTATCGCGCGGGGTTTGGTTCTTAAGGCGGCAAGCGTTTTGGCTTGCAGGCTCGAGCTTCCGTCCAAGGCTTGTAATGCGCTGCAAGCTAGTGCGTCCTTAGTTCGCTGCATCTCTTGATTAAAAAAGGCCGGATTGCGTCGAGCGCGCGGCGCCCTCGCCGTTCACGGGACACGCCGTGAATCCGTTCATGGAGGCTCGCCATGCCGCCAACGGTCCCGCAATCGGCGAGGACACCGCACCAGATAGTTGGCTGGCAGCTAACGAAAAGCGGCTCACTGCTACGAACAGCTTGCCGCATTTGTCGATTGGGTGACTGCTGCGGATCGATTGACCATGACATCCGATAGGCATTGCGACAGAAATCGAATGAGCTGACACGTGCTTCGTTTAATGGGTTGCGCAATGCACTGCTTGTGCCACGCCCACCGACCATCTCCACTGGCCCTTGCCCGCTCACCGTCGCGGGACCCTTGGCGGCATGGATGCCGCCAAGGAGCTTACAAGGACGTACTTGCAGCGTGTCCCGAGATGGTGGGCGGGCAAGGGCCTTGCAATAAACGCAAAGACTTTAGGGCGCGATGTCCTCACCGCTCGCAGGCTACGCTTGAATCCATCCCTGCGTGCTTGATGTCAGCATCCTTGCCGCCAACGGTCCTGCAATCGGCAAGGACACCGCACCAGACAGTTGGTCAATCGTCTTGGGAAAGCGTGCGTGATGTGAAGTGCGCTCAGTCAAGTCGTGGCCCAGGCGGCGTGTTCTCGCGCATCAGAATGATGTCCATTTGAGCGCCGTCTCCAAAACAAAAACAGCGACGCGTGCCATCACGCGTCGCTGCCGAGACTGCAGTTATCGAATGACGCGATTAGAAGTCGTAGCTCAACGTCACCCGACCCGAGCGTGGCGCCTGATAGGCGACGACCTGATCCCATAGCGGGTTGGTGGTGTTGTCGGGCAGCTGCGAGAACGGGTAGATGTTGCTCGCGGTCTGCTCGTTGGTGATGTTGAACACGTCCAAGCGCAACGCCAGCTTGCCGTCGGCAAACGCCGGCTTGTAGGTCACGCCCATATCCAGCTGCGCGATCCAGCCCAAGCGTCCCTGCGAACCCGGAGGCGATGCCACACCGGTGCCGGTTTCCGGGTTGTAGCAGTAGTGGTACGGGCCGCCGGTGATGGCGCTGCCGCCGTAGCCGGCCGGATCACGGCCGCTGTATTCGGTCCCGTAGTAGTTACCCAGGCAGTTATGCGGAGCGCCGGAAATCAGGCTGAAATTGGCCGATGCGCCCCATTGCGGGGTGAACTGATAGAACCCGAACAGCTTGAGCTGATGGCGATGATCGTTGGATTGATCGCCGTTGAAGTGTTCCATCAACGCAGGGTGGTCCCAGCTCTGTGTGGTCGAGACCGATGCCTGGCCCTGATAGCTGCCGAGTGCGCCGCCGGTGCGCCACAGATCCGAGCGCACCTGGCCTTCGGTGGTGCCGTAGCTATGCGACCAGACGTAGTTGACCTTGGCGTACCACTTGCCGTCGAACGGACGCTCAAGATTGAATTCCACCGCCGAATAATTGCGCTTGAACTTCGGGAAACCGGCCGCTTCGCGGCTCACCGACACTTCGTGGAACTGGCCATCGGTACCGATCACCCCCCAGGTATTGGTCTGGCCCGGATTGATCAACGAAGCGCCCGCCACCTTGGAAAAATCGATGGTCACGCCTTGCGCCGCCGCCGCGTCGATCAACGCGGTATTGGAGACATCGTAGTTCTGGTCGTCGATACCGGCATTGAGGCGGCGATGCGTGCCGCGCACGCCCAGCACCCAGCCGCTATCGAGTTGCTTGGTAAAACCGAGGATGAGTTCGTCCTGATTTTCGCCTTCGATATCCTTGACCACCGCCGTACGCACATCGGCAATGCGGCCGAAGCGCGAGTTGGCCGACACCGCCGAACCCAACTGCTGCGCCAAAATTGGCGCGCCATCGGCATTGATGCCGCTGTAGGTGAAGTAGGTATCGGTGGTGGTCGCCGGGGTGAACAGGCTCACCGCGGACAGCGGCAGACCAAGGTAGTAACGACCAAGGTTACCGAACACCTTCAGGCTGGAATCGCCATTGACGTCCCAGCTAAAGCCCAAGCGCGGCGCCCAGGCATTATCGATTTCGATATAGGGATCGCCGAACGGGGTGTAGTTGGTGAACTCGTCCTTGCGCAGGCCCAGGCTCAGCAGCAGATTGTCGGTGACCTGCCACTTGTCTTCGATGTAGTAGGCGCGTTGCTTGGCCTCGTACGAATACAGGCTGGTATTGATGTTGCGCACCACGTAGTAGCCACTGGATCCATTGACCGGATCCACCAAACCCGGGCTCGGCGCACCGACGCCGCCGGCTTCGTTGGCCGATTGACTGACCAGCCCACCGGTGGCCAGCCCATAGGGATCATTGGTCTGGCCGTAGGTCCAGGCATAGCCGGGACCAGAGAGGATCGAGCCGACATCGATACCTTCGGACTTCTGGTTATCGATACCGAAGTTGAGCGTGTGGTGACCAAGGCGCCATTCCAAGTTCAAGCGCTGGTTGTCTTTTTTTGTATTCGCGGTCCGGCGAGCTGACCGAGCTGACCAACTGGTTGCCGATGCGCGGTGTGCCGCCGGTGTAGGCAGGATTCTGCAATGCGGCACTGTTGATCACCGGACCGCCGGCCGCGTCGTAGTTGAACGGCGTCAGTTCGTCCGGCGTTCTCATCTTGCCGTAGAGCGCGGTCACGGTGAGGTTATCGCCCAGATAGCCGGTGTACTTGCCGGTGAACAGCGTCGGCCCGGTTTTCCAGGTGGATTCATCGGTGAAATACGCACCGCGCTCACGCGCAAGATAGTCGTAGCGATAGATAGAGCCGTTGGTTTCGGCGACGTCGCTGGCACCGGTCACCTCGATCAGGTGATTGTCGGTGATGTTCCAATCCACCTTGGCGTACCAGCGCTTCTGTTTGTAGTCGTAATCGGTGAGGCCGCCGGTACGGCCGTTGTCGGTGTCGCGGTTGGTGCCCACGCGGATGCCGTCAGAGTTCACCTGCTCGGCGGCCAGGAAGAAGAACAGCTTGTCCTGGATGATCGGTCCGCCGACATAGGCGCTGTAGGTGGTCTGGTTGGCTTCGGCCTCGCTGGCCGGCTGATACAGGCCATTGGCCGCACGCGCGTAGCGGTAAGCGGCATTGTTGATGGTGCTGCCCTGGCTGTCCGGGCGCCAATAGATGTCGCGCTGATTGGCCTTGAGGCCGTTCGGCTCCCAGATCACTGCAGCGCCGAACTTCCACTCATTGGTGCCGCGCTTGCCGATCTGGTTGATCACGCCGCCGTTGGCGCGGCCGTACTGCGCGCCGTAGCCGCCGGTAAAGATTTCCTGCTGGTCGATGGCGCCGTACGGCAGGGTCAGGCCGCCCAGGTTGTTGCTGATGGTGGTGGTGTTGAAGCCGTTGAGGTAGTACGCGTTTTCGCTGGCGGCCGAGCCGCCGAAGCTGGGGAGCGAGCCGCCGAGCGGGCCATTGTCGAAGCCGCCGCTGTTGACCACCACCCCCGGTGCCAGCAGCGCGATCGCTTCGGCGGTGCGGCCCAGCGGCAGTTGCTGCAACTGTTCGGCGGTGACCACGGTGCGCGTATCCACGCTGCTGACGTCGATGGTGGTGAGGCTGGCGGCGCTGACGGTGACGCTGTCCAGCGTCTGCACGCCGCTCCCCGCGGCTGCGCTGGCAGCGAAGGACACGTCTGTGTTGGCCCCGACGGTGATGGCGACGTTCTCGCGCGTCTCCACCACTGCGCCATCGCGCTTGACCGTCACCTTGTAGGTGCCCAGCGGCAGATTGCCGGCGGTGTAGCGGCCGCGTGCGTCCACCGCCACCTCGCGGCTGAAGCCGCTGTTGTTTTCCACCAGCACGCTCGTGCCACTGCCCTGCCCCACGCTGCCGACGATGCTGCCGGTGGTGGACTGCGCGTGGACGCTGCCCATGGCCATGACCAATGCCAATGCCAAGGCACGCTTCTGGATACTACGGTTCATGCTCTCTCCCCAGGTCTTGAACTGTCGGCAAGGCGACAAACGAACGGTGCCAATGGCTACCGAAATCACACTTTCTGAACATCTGCAGCGCGATGCCAATGACTGCGCGCCATCAGCTCATTCCAAACTGTCGATCACGTGGCGTTCGATCATAGGCAGCCAAGTTCCCCCATCCGCCCACTTCGACGGGTAGGCGGGTGTCCGACGGGTAGGCGCGCAGGGCCGCAGGCCTGACAATGGCGCACGCGATGCCCGCCGCCGGGCGTCGATGCCCCCAATCGGTATTCCTCAAGGATTTGCGCATGAACCATTCCCGCTCCCACGCCCTGTTCGCCCAGGCGCAGACCTTGCTACCCGGCGGCGTCAACTCGCCGGTGCGGGCGTTCAAGTCGGTCGGCGGCGAGCCGTTCTTCGTGGCGCGCGCCGATGGCCCGTATCTGTTCGATGTCGACGACAACCGCTACATCGACTACGTGGGCTCGTGGGGGCCGATGATTGCCGGGCACAACCACCCGGCCGTGCGCGAAGCGGTCGAGCGGGCGATCGGCAACGGGCTGTCGTTCGGTGCGCCGTGCGCAGCCGAAGTAACGATGGCGCAGACCATTACCCGGCTGGTGCCCTCCTGCGAGATGGTGCGCATGGTCAACTCCGGCACCGAAGCCACGCTGTCGGCGGTACGCCTGGCGCGTGGCGCCACCGGGCGCAATCGCATCATCAAGTTCGAAGGCTGCTATCACGGCCACGGCGATTCGTTTCTGGTCAAGGCCGGCAGCGGCATGCTGACCCTGGGCGTGCCGACCTCGCCCGGCGTACCCGCCGGGCTGAGCGAGTTGACCGCCACGCTGAGCTTCAACGACTTCGAGGGCGCCACCGCGCTGTTCGACGAGATCGGTGCGGAGGTGGCGGCGGTGATCATCGAGCCGGTGGTCGGCAACGCCAACTGCATTCCGCCGCAGGCCGGCTATCTGCAGCATCTGCGCACGCTGTGCACGCGGCACGGCGCGCTGCTGATCTTCGACGAAGTGATGACCGGCTTCCGCGTCGCGCTCGGTGGTGCGCAGGCACATTACGGCGTGGCCCCGGACCTGACCACCTTCGGCAAGATCATCGGCGGCGGCATGCCGGTGGGCGCTTACGGCGGCCGCCGCGACTTGATGGAGCAGGTTGCTCCGGCCGGGCCGATCTACCAGGCCGGCACCTTGTCGGGCAACCCGGTGGCGATGGCCGCCGGCCTGGCGATGCTGGAGCTGGTGCAGGAGCCGGGCTTCCACACGCGCCTGAGCGAGGCCACCAGCCTGCTGTGCGAAGGCCTGGAAGATGCCGCACGCGCGGCCGGCATTGCCGTCACCACCAATCAGGTCGGCGGCATGTTCGGGCTGTTCTTCACCGACGACATCGTGGAAAGCTACGCACAGGCCACCGCATGCGATATCACCAGCTTCAACCGCTTCTTCCACGCGATGCTGCAGCGGGGCGTGTACCTGCCGCCCTCGGCGTACGAAGCCGGCTTCATGTCCAGTGCGCACGACGAGGCGGTGATCGAAGCCACGCTGGCGGCAGCGCGCGAGGCGTTTGCGGAAGTGGCGCGCTGAATTGCGACTTGGGAATCGGTGAGCAGTGGGCGCGGGGCGTTGCGGGTCTGCGGTGCGGTGCGGTGCGGCGTGAGCGTGCCGTGCTTGGCGTGCTCGGGATGTTGGCGAGGTACGCGTTGCCGGATTTGCTGGTGACGCTCACTCTGCGGGTAGCGCGTTTCGTTCGCGGCAGCAGCAGCAACTGCAAGGCAGTGCACCTCGCAACAAGTCCGTGACCGCATGCCTCTGACGCCGTGTGGTGATGTCTGTGAATGCGCACCACCCGAGCCAAGCGACCTTTAGCGCCTCTTGGCCGCACGCACAAGCCGGCGCATCCGTTACGCTGAACCCGTCAACGGGGCGCAACACGCTTTGCTTTTGTCGCGTGGCTGTCATACCTTTCCGACAGGTGCTCAGGGACGGGCATGGGTGGGGACCCTCGAAGCAGCCGCTGCACCGTCGCCGCCGCATCCGGTGATTACGCTGCATTGCCGCTGGTTCACTCCGATCTGCAGCGTGTCGAGCCGGCATGCTGCCGACGCTTGATACGGCCGCCTTCGCCTCATGCTCAAGCCTGTTGCGCTGCTCACTCCGCGCCCGTCACCGTCGCGCGACCCCGTCATTCCCGATTGGCTGCTTGCCGGCAAGCTGGAGCCGCCGTTGCTGCGCGCCGATGCCGTGGTGCGTGGCGCGTTGTTGGCTGCCTTGGATGAAGCGCAAGCACGCCCACTGACGCTATTGCTCGCTCCACCCGGGTTCGGCAAGACCACGCTGCTGGCGCAGTGGCATGCGCAACTGAGTGCGCGCGAGCCGGGCGCGGTGGCGTGGCTGTCGCTGGACGAAGAAGACGCCGATGCAGCGCGTTTTCTTGGCCATCTGGCGCTGGCGTTGCAGAGCGCAGGTGCCGACCACGCGCTGTGCGCCGCAGTCCTGCATAACCGCGATCAAGACCCGCGCGAAGCAGCGGCGCTGTTGATTCGCGCGCTACGCACCGCGCCGCACCGCATCAGCGTGATTCTCGACAACTACGACCGGCTCGGCAGCAGCCTCGTCGATGCATGGGTGCTGCGCTTGATCGAGCACAGCGGTGGGCGTCTGCACCTCTTGCTCGCTACCCGCCGCGTGCCCAACCTGCCGTTGGCACGGTTGGATCTGCAAGCCCAGCTCAGCCGCATCGGTAGCGAGCAACTGGCGCTTGACGATCTTGAAGCACAGGCATTGCTCGGCCCGCATGTGCCGGCACCGGTAGTGGACGAGCTGCGCCGCTACACCGAAGGCTGGCCGGTGGCGCTGCAGCTCGCACGGCTGTGGTTGGAAGGCGATGCACAACGTCAACAGGAAGTCGCGGCACGTTTCTCCGGGCGCAGCGCGCAGATTGCGGCATATCTAGCCGAACAGGTGGTCAACGATCTGGATGCGGACACCCGCGACCTGCTGCTGCGCACCAGCCCGCTGGAACGCATCAACGCCGCGCTCGCCGATGCCGTACGCCAACGCGACGACAGCGGCCGGCTGCTGGCGCGGCTGGAACATTTTCATGGTCTGCTGGTGCCGCTGGATGGCGAACGCGAATGGTTCCGCTATCACCCGCTGTTTGCCGATTTCCTACAGCAACTGCTCGACCGCGAACATCCCGGACAAGGCGTGCAGCTGCATAAACGCGCAGCGCGCTGGTTCGGCGAACATCAGCATTTGGCCGAAGCGGTGCGGCATGCCTCGCGCGGCGACTGCGGCGATCTTGCCGCCAGCTACATCGCACGCGCCGGCACCTGGCAGCTGCTGTTGACCCACGGCACGCATGAAGTGCGCGCGCTACTGCGCCATTTCGACCACCGCACCATCCGCGGCACGCCTGCGTTGAATCTCACCCAGGCGCACCTGCACGTAAAGCTTGGCGAGTTCAGCCACGCGCGGTTGTTGCTGGAACGCTTCCGTGATTTCCCCGCTGCACTACGCGAGCCGCTGCAGCGCGATTACACCGTGATGGTCGCGCTGCTGCGCGACCGTCTGGACGAAATCTGCGGCAACCCGCATGGCCTGGCCCAGATTGCTGCGCAGGCCGGCGCACTGGATGAAGACGACCATCTCGGCCGCGGCATGCTGCTCTGCATCTGCGCCACTACCGCGATTGCGCAAGGCGCGTTTGCAGTTGCAGAGCGCTACGCACTCAACGCGCGCGACGCCATGCAGCGCGGCGGCAGCGACCTGGGCGCCAGCCAGGCGGTGTTGTCGCTGGGCCAGAGCCTGTTCTATCGCGGCCGGCTCAGCGATGCGGAAGCCTGCTACCAGCAGGCCTTGAGTTGGTGCGCGCGTACGCCGCAACTGGATCGCGTGCTGGAAGCCGCCGCGCAATGCCTGCTCGCGCAATTGCATTACGAACGCGGCCACCACGACGACGCAGCCGACTTGTTGCATCCAGCACTGGAATTGCTGGAGCAACACGATGGCGGCATGGACGTACTGGCCGCCGGATACGGCACCGCGTTGGGGTTGGAACGCCTGCGCGACCACAGCGGACGCAGTGCATTGCTGTTGCTGGAGCACATCGAGCAGATTGCGCACGGGCGGAAGCTTGCGCGCTTGTCGGAACTGGCTGCCGCGTGGCGGTTGATGCTGTTGCTGGAACATCCGGGCAACGCCACCATCGATGTGCTGATCGCGCGCACCGGCGGCGAATCCGGCCTGGCGCATACGTTGCGCTCGCCACACCGCTGGCACGATCGCGCGGCGATGGGGTTCGCGCTAGCCCGCTGGCATCGTCTGGCCGGACGCAGCAGCGCGGCGCTCATCATCCTTGGGCAGATCGAACAGGCCTGCCTGGCCGACGACAATGCCTGGCATCTGGCACGTACCCGTGCGCGTATTGCGCTGGTACTACAGCAACGCGGCGAATTGCTTGCTGCCCTGCCGCATATATACAGCGCGCTGGAGCATGTTGCGCTGACGCAAAGCTGGCAGGCCATCGTGGAACTGGGCTTGCCGGCCAAGGCGATGCTGCGTTCGCTACGCCAGCATGACCCGCACACCGTTGGCGGCACCACGCGTGCATTGACCATCCAGGCCTTACTGGAACGCCTCAGCGGCGACGACGACCCCACCTGCGACATTTTCAGCGAGCGCGAACTGGAAGTGCTGGCGCAACTGGCGCGCGGCTATTCCAACAAGCAGATCGCACGCTGCCTGCATCTGTCGGAAAACACGGTCAAATTTCATCTGAAAAACCTGTACCGCAAGCTCGACGCACGCAGCCGCGAAAACGCCCTGGCGCAGGCATTGGAGCGCGGGTTATTGCGTGGAAGCGCGCCGCATGCAGATCAGGGCGCGCTTCCGGATTGATCAGCAATTGCGTGCATCGCTACGTTCAGCGCAACGCTGCACGTGTGGCGGCCAGGCCTGACAGCGCTGGCCGCCAGGCACGCATCACCCGAAACTCAGCGTGCCCTTCATCATCGCCCAGTGGCCGGGGAACGAGCAGAAGAAGGTGTAGTCGCCGCCCTTGCTCAGCTTGCTGGTCGGAAAGCTCACCGTGGTGCTGTCGCCGCCACCGATAACCTTGGTGTGCGCAATCACGCGCGCGTCGGCCTTGGGCAGATAACTGTCGGCGATGGTCGAGCGGACCCCCGCGTTGGCCACTGCCTGGAAATCGGCGGACTTGGTCAATACCCAGTTATGTCCCATCACCGTGGCGTCCATCTTGCCGGAATGCTTGAGCGTGAGCTCCACCAGTGTGCAATCGGGTGCAAGCTTGATCCCGCTCTGATCGAACTTCATCTGATCGTTGCCGGTGATGGTCACCGCGCACGTCCGTGCCCATGCCGAAGGTGCCATCAGCGCCAGCGCACATACGGCAATTGTGGAAAACAGCTTCAAGAGAACACTCCTGCGTTAGAAAATTGCAGCACATCGCACGCGGCACGCCGCTGCAACAGTGAGGTGGTGAGACGTGCTGACAGTGCCAGAGTAACGCGTTGTCGCAATCAACAGCGCATACGCGCAAGCCCAGTGCAGTGCAGTGCGCTCGCGTATCGAACAAGATGCGAAGAGCCGTCTTGATTGCAAGCGAACCTTCCGCAGCACGCCTGCCTCACGCGTAACGGAAAAATGCATCCATCGGCTCTGCCGCGGCAGAGGCAATGGCAGGCACCGGCAGCGGGCCACGTTTACCGGCGACCACCTGCACGAATGCCTGCTTGAAGCGTGCCATCTCCGCCTCGGTGCCCACGGTGATGCGCGACCAGGTTGGCCACACCGGCCAGCTGCGGCCGATGAACACACCGTGGGTGGCCATATCGTCCTTGAAGCCAGCCGCCGGCCGCTTCACATCGACCATAAAGCAGTTGCTCTCCGACGTGGTGCAGGCATAGCCGTGCTTGCCGATAAACTCCATCACGTCCTGACGGATTGCCGCCGTGCGCGCACGCCGCTGCGGTACCAGCTCAGGATCGCGCAGGCTAGCCAGCCCTGCGGCGGCGGCGGTGACCGGCAAGCTGTTGACGCTGTAGAACTTCAACTTGGCCAACAGGTCCGGGCGCGCCGCCGCATACCCCAGGCGGATGCCGGCCATGCCATAGAGCTTGGAGAAGGTGCGCAACACCACCACGTCTTCACCCGCAGCGACCATGTCGACCATGCTGCGCGTGCTTTGTGCGAAGTGGATATACGCCTCATCCACCACCAACACGCTGCCTTTGGGCTTGTGCGCCAACGCGTAGTCCAGATCTTTGCGTGCGGTGACCGAGCCGGTGGGGTTGTTGGGGTTGCAGATGTAGATCACGCCCGCGTTGGCATCGGCCGCGCACATGGCCTGCACATCATGCGAAAAATCTTTGCGCAACGGCACTTTGACCAAGCGTGCGCCATTGCGGGTTGCGGCACGCCAGCCGGATTCGTAGGTGGGGTCGGCGGTGACCAACGCGGCGCTGGGCGAAGTGAAGGCCAGCATCGTGTAGTCGAGCGGCTCGGTGGACCCGGCATGATCGACCGGCAGCTTGAGCTCGGCAGCCAGCGTAGTCATCAATTCCATCTGTACCTCGCGCAGGTAACGCCCGCCTTGCGGTGCGATCTGCGCGATGGCTTTCACTGCGGCAGCAGACGGTCCATCCGGAAACTCATTGGAGTCGATCATCACCGGTGCCAATGCCGCTGCCGGTGCCGGCGCGATGGCAGCGGAGCGCTCTGCAGCGCTGGCCAATAACGGCAAGCTGCCTGCACAGGCGGCGCCGGCAAACAACGCACAGTCGCGTACAAACGTGCGGCGCGAAAGAGCAGTTTTCATGACAATCTCCAGCAAATAAAGACGCGAACTCAGGGACGCACAGCGACAACTTCGATCTCGACCCGGTACAGCGGGTTACCCAATGCAGCAATCTGGAACGCCGAGCGCGCAGGCAGATTGGGCTGTTCCTTGGTGCCGAAGAACTGGCGATACCCTTCCATGAAACCGTTGAAATCCATCTTGCCGCCCATGGCCGGGTCGCCGACCAGAAACACCTGCATCTTCACCACATCGCCCATACCCAACCCAAGCGTGGCCAACTGCTGTTTGATCTGATTCAACACGCTCACCGTTTGTGCCTTGGTGTCGCCATAGGCAGCAGCAGAGTCTTTCGGCGCGCTGGTATCGATCACCGCCGGCACCTTGCCGCTGACATACACCGTAGCCTTGCCGGCGGGAATTTCCACCGCGGCGGCAATGGGGAAATCGCTATTGGGAATCTTGTGGCGGATCACCTCGGCGGCGTGCGCAGCGCCGAAACTGGAAGACCACAGCACGGCAACGGTAAGAAAGGTGGTCATGGGACGGAGCATGGCAATTCCTTGTGTGAGAAAAGATCAGTGGCGTAGCGATTTGACGTCTTCGATGGTCACGTGCTCGGCATAGTCGTTACCGAAATGAGTCCGCACGTAGCTCACCACTTCGGCCACCTGACGGTCGTCGAGCATGTCGCCGAAACCCGGCATGCCGGCGTGGCCGTCGAGCACCATCATGGTCACGTACGGGCCGGCAGCCAGTTTGGGATTGTCGGCAAGTGCAGGATAGTCGCCGGCGCCTTGCGCGCCGCGCCCGGCCGACATATGGCAGCCCTGGCAGATCGCCTGGTAAACATCCTGTCCAGACGCTTTGGCGAAGCCTTGCTGAGGAAATAATTGCGTGGCATCGGAACTTTGTGCGTGCGCATCGCGCACAGTGGGCGGCAGCATCAAGGCGAGGATGGCAAGCGCAACGGTGGCACCGCACATTCTTGGCAAAAGGCTCATGCGCGCGTTCCTCCGGCAATGACCTTGCGGTGCAGGCGGCCGACGACATCGTGCGCAGACAAAATTGCGCCCTCCTGCCAGGCCGGGATGTAGGACACATGCTCACCAGCCAACGCCAGCCGTCCATCGATCTGGCACAGCGGAGTGTAGTGCTCAGCGCGCGCCTGCTCGCTCCACATGCCATAGCAACCATGCGTAAACGGAACGCGGTGCCAGCCGACTGCGATGCCGTTTTCGAATTCGCGTGGATACTGCGGGTGCAGCTGCGTGCCGTATTCCACCGCCTTGCGCACACGCTGCTCGGGCGCCATCGCGGTGAACTGGTACGCGTCCAGCCCCCACATATAGGCGCCGAGCAGCACTCCCTTGCCGGGGCTGTGGTAGTTGGTGCTGGGGTAACTGATCAAGGTGATCGGCAGGTCGGTATAGCTGATGCCGCCATAGATCGCTTCGTCTTCTTCCCAGAAACGGCGCTTGAATTGCAGGCCCACTTTCACCGATGCCGCATACGGCACCTTGCCGATCGCGGTGGTCATCGCATCACTGGCAGTGACCGGAATACGGCTGAGCACCGACAGTGGAATCGTGCAGATGCACCAGTCCGCAGTGGCGATGCGTTCTTCGCCGCCACGCACCGCATCCTGCCAGGACACACGCACGCCGCTGCCGTCCTGATCGATCTTGGTGACCTTAGCGTTATAGGTGATCGCATCGCCAAGTTGGCGTGCGAACGCCTTGCCGATCTGGTCCATGCCGCCCACCGGCTGGAACATGGTGGTCTGCATTTCGTACTTATTGCCTACTGCCAGCGTGGTCCACAGGCGTGAGCGCAGCACATCCTGCACGCTGAAGGGATCGGAGAATTCCGGCTTGCCCGACAACCCGCCACCAGGGTAACGCGCAAAGCCGCGCCGCTCGCTGCTGTCCTTGCCTTTGACGTAACCGAACTTCTGGTCGAGCGCCCCCCAGGTGCGCAAGGATTCCAGCAGCAGCTCCTGATCTTCGCGGCTGACCGTCTTGTCCAAGGCGTGTTGCTGCGTGCACTTGGCCAGCAACTCGGACACATGGCCCTTGTAATCGGCATCGATGGCGCGAAAGCGCTGCGGTTTGCCGCCGAAGCCTTTTTCGCTATGCAGTAGCGCGTTGTAATTGACCTGATTGAAGGCTTCCAGCGCCACGCCGAATTGCTTGCAGTAACTCAGCACCGCCTTGTGATGGTGCGGAATGCGCCACGGCCCGGAGTTGAGATACAAACCGTCGTCGAACTGGCAATGCTGTGTGGCGCCGCCCAACTCGGTATAGCGGTCACCGCCGCGCAGGGTCCAGTTGCGTCCGCCAGGGCGGTCGTTGTATTCGAGCAACTGCACGCGGTAACCGGCCTTGCGCAACTCGAAGGCCGCGCTCATGCCGGCGAGCCCGGCGCCGAGGATCAAGACCGAGGCCCCCTTGGGGTCGCCATCCAACTGCAGTGGGCCTTTGAAATTGGATTCGGCTGCCATGCCCAGGCTGCTCATCGCCTGATACATCATCGCGCCACCGGCGGTCATGCCGATGCGCGCCAGCAACTGCCGACGCGTCATCGCTCCCGAGTGATTGCCTTGCATCAACGCACTTCCCCTGCATGTCATGGACGAGCGCATGCGGCCGGCAATCCTAGCGGCCGCGGCTGCACCTCAGAATTTGCAGGCCAGGCTGGCGAACAACTGGCGCGGTGCGATCAACTGATACGAACCCGAGCTTTCGTTGGGAAACACTGCACCAATTGCATCGTCCTTGTCGAACAGGTTGTAGACCGACAACTGCAGCCGGCCACCGGCGAGAAACCCACTGCTGTCGCCCTGGTAACCGACGCTGCCGTTGACGATGAAGGTGGCATCCACCTGGTCGGTATTGCGCGTGTCGCCGTAGCGCTTGCCGGTGTATTTGGTATCCAGATTGGCGAAGAAATGCTCGCCTTCCCAACCGCCGTTGACGCTGAACATCACCTTCGGCGCATCCGGTACGTCGTTGCCTTTCACCTGTACCAGGCTGCCGCTGACCGGGCCGAAGTAGTTGTCCTGGAATTCGGAGTTGTTCCAGGTCAGCGATGCACCCAGCCGCCAGCCCGGCGCCGGTTTCCACATGCCGGAGATTTCCGCGCCGTAGGTCTGTACGTCGCCGACGTTGGCGTAGACGGTGGGCGCAACCACCAGCGGGTCCGGATCAATCAGCGCGATGATGCGGTTTTCGTAATCGATCTTGTAGGCGGCGACATAGCCGCTCCACTGTGTGGATTCGGCGCGGATGCCGATATCGATATTGGTGGATTCTTCCGGCGCGATATCCGGGTTGAATGCCCCTGATGTCAAGGCCAGCCGCGGCGCCGAGCTGAAGTTCTCCGCGTAGTTCGCGAACACCTGCACACCCTCGGCAAGCTGGAAGCTGGCACCGACCTGCGGCTGGAACCAATCGCTGTTCTTGATGGTGACATCGCGGCGCACACCGACATTAAAGTCATCGAGATTGGCGGTGCCGTTGTAGTCGCGTTTGACATCCAGCCCCTTAGCGCCGAACTCCATGGTGAGGCGATCATCGAGCAGGCGTAGCGTGTCCTTGATGTAGAGTTGCTTCACTTCGGTGGAGAAGTGGTTGTCGTAGTAGATGACGATCGGCAGCGAGCCTTTGAGCAAAGCGCCGGTGGCCGGGTCCAGGTTGTACAGCGGGCGCACCTGATCGAAGTCGTAGTTTTCGTACCATGCACCGGCTTCGAGTTTGTTGTGCTCGGTCTCCCACGACACCGCCGCGGTTAGGCCGTAGCGATCGCCCCCTATGACTTCTTCGCGCCGCGTCATCGCACCGACGTGGGTGACATTACCGTTGGCATCGACAATTTGCGGGTCGTTGATGGCGATGTCGGTGCGCCCTGGCGTGCCGGCGATCGCATCGTTGTACAAGCCGGTCGCCGTGCTCGGCGGAGCGCCGCCGACGCCGTACCCGTGCTTGTTTTCGTAGTAGCCGGTGAAAGTGAAGCCGATCGCATCGTTGAAGAGAAAATCGCCGTGCAGGCTGAGCAAGGAATCGCGCCGCCCGTTCTGCCATTGGCTGTAATGCTTGGCATCCACTTCCGGGTTGCCGGTGATGCGCTCATGCAGATCCGATGACACCGAACCGTCGGAGTTATACGACTGTACGTCGTAGTCCTTGCGGTTGTTGTAGATCCAGCCCAGCGTCAGGCTGCCCGCATCCCAGGCCTGGCGAATCTTGGCTTCGAAGTGATCGCTCTTTTGCGTGGCCGGCTCCATGTCCCACACACCGCCTTGCGTACGTGAGGCGGAGAGATACGCGCTGGGTCCGCCTTCCCACCAATTCGGCGTATCCAGGCGCACGAAGGTGCGCACCAGATCATCCGAACCGATGGTCTGGGTGAGATTGCCGCTCCAGCTGTCGCCGCCCTTCGGTGGCAGGCTGGTGTAACGGATCGCACCGCCGAGTGCGTGGTACGAGGGCTGGGTGACATCGCCCGAACCGGCCGACACGGTGACGTCGAGCAGGTTCTCGCTGGAGACGTAACGGGTGATCGGCCCGCCTTCGCGAGTGTCGAAGGTTTCGATCGGAATGCCGTCCAAGGTGACGCCGATCTGGTTGGCGGAAAACCCGCGGATGGTCATTGAATTGCCGAACTCGTACAGCCCGAACGGATCGGTGGTCTGCACGTTCACACCGGGTAGGCTGGCCAACAGCTGCTGCGGCGCCACCCCGGGCACCTGCGCCTGAATCTCGTCAACCGAGATGGACGCGGTGGTGCGCGTCGACCCGGTGCCCACCACGCTGACGGCGTCCAGCGTGCGCGCTTCCTGTGCCAGAGCGGGCACACTCTGTGCACCGGCCAGCAACAAAGTCATCGACGCCAGCGTGTGGCGCGAGCGGGCAGTGGTGAGGATGGTGGCGACCGAGGCCGCCACTTGATCGGTATTCAAGCACTTTCGCATGCAATCAACCCCTGGAGATGTGTGGCGTACTGAGTAACCGGGCGCTCCCCCGAGACCGGCTGATGCCGCGGATGCGGCATGCGGTGACCATAACCAGGGCAGTTGCTCCGCAACGACAGTGCGGAGGGTGGGATCGATGCAGGTGGGTAGGTCGCCACCGAATTCAAAACTCTGAATAGGGACTTCTGCCGCCTACCTGTGCAGTGTTGGCATTGCAGGTCGCGCGCTTGCCATGCAGCGCGGAATCGACAAGGCTGCAGACTCACCACACGAGTACGCAGATGTCGCCTACACCCACGTCGCTGCTATTGCTCGATTTCGACGGCGTGCTCGCGCACTACGCGCGGCCACGGCGCATGGCCGCCCTTGCGACAGCGGCTGGCTGCTCACCGCAGCGCGTGCATGAGGTGTTGTTCGCGCAGGGCCTGGAGCGCGCCTACGATGCCGGTGCGATCGACACGCACGCATATCTGGCGCAGTTGAGCGAAGAGTTGAGGCACCCGATCGATCGCGCTACCTGGATCACGGCACGCGTCGCCGCGTGCCGCGCCGATCCTTCGGTTGTGGCACAGGTGTTGGCGGTGTCGGCAACCACCGCTGTGGCGGTACTCACCAACAACGGCCCGCTGATGCTCGACGCGATCGAGCGGGTCGTGCCGTCGTTGTTTCCGCTATTGCAGGACCGCGTGCTGTGCAGCGGCGCGCTCGGCGGCCGCAAACCCGATGTGCAGGTGTATCAGCGCGCGCTGGCACAACTCGGGCAACGCGCCGAGCACACGCTGTTTGTCGACGACTTGTTCGTCAACGTGCGCGGCGCACGCGCGGCCGGCCTGCACGCCGACACCGTGCGCGATGCCCGCGCGTTGCGGCGGGTGCTCAAACGCTACGGACTTGCATAAGACAAAACCCCTCCCCCCCCCCGGGAGAGGGGTTGGGGTGAGGGTACGGAGAAAGATTGCACGCCACCGGCGTGCGTGCCTTGGAGCGCCCGCGTCGCAAGCGCGGGCCGGAGCGTGGAACGGTGGCTGGGGTGAGGGTACGGCGGAAGACAGCCATTCCACCCAGGCAGTCAAAAGACCACGCACCCTGCGTGAGATGCACGCTGCACACCACGCATCTCCAACACGCTTCTAACCGGCGCAGTGCCGGCGAGAAGACGCGCAAGCACAGCCCACCATCACGGCAGCGCGACGTACTCGGCAAGCGCCAGACGCAAACGCGCCAGACCATCCGCCAGCTCGACGTCGGTCAGATTGAGTGCCGGCACGAAGCGCAGCACATCCGGGCCGGCCTGCAGCAGCAGCAAGCCATGTTTGGCTGCCAGGTCGAGGATCGCCCCGGCCTGCCCCGCGTGCGTCGGCGCCAGCACCGCGCCCAGCATCAGGCCACGTCCACGAATCTGCGCAAACAGACCGAAGTCGGCATTGAGCGCTTCCAGACCCGCGCGCAACGCCGCCGACTGCCGCTCCACGTTGTCGGCTATCTGCGGCGAGGCCAGCTTGCGCAGCGCCACGCGCGCCACCGCCGCAGCCAATGGATTGCCGCCGAAGGTGGTGCCATGCGCGCCGAACTGCATGGTCTCGGCCACCTTGGGCCCGGCCAGCATCGCGCCGATCGGGAAACCGCCACCCAGCGCCTTGGCCAGGGTCACGATGTCCGGCGTCACCTGTTCCTGCCAATGCGCGAACAGCGTGCCGGTGCGGCCCATGCCGCACTGAATTTCGTCCAGTAGCAACAGCGCATCGTGCTGATCGCATAGCGCGCGCACACGGCTCAGGAAGCCCGGCGCGGCCGGCATCACCCCGCCCTCGCCCTGGATCGGCTCGACCATCACCGCCGCCACATCGCCGCTGGCCATCGCCGCTTCCAGCGCTGCAACGTCGTTGAAATCCACATAGCGAAAACCGCCCGGCAGCGGCTCGTAGCCTTCCTGATACTTGGGCTGCGCGGTGGCGGTGACCGATGCCAGCGTACGGCCATGGAAACTGCCGCGGAAGGTGACGATGACGCGCTTGTCGGCCGGCCGGCACTGGCTGCTGGCCCACTTGCGCACCAGTTTGATCGCCGCCTCGTTGGCCTCGGTGCCGGAATTGCACAGGAACACCTTGTGCGCAAAACGCGAGGCAGTCACCAGCTCCTCGGCCAGTTTCAGCGGCGGTGCGCTGAAGAACACGTTACTGGTATGCCACAGCTTGCCGGCCTGCTCGGTGAGCGCAGCCACCAGATCGGGATCGTTATGGCCGAGTCCGCTGACCGCGATGCCCGACGACAGATCCAGATACTCGCGTCCCGCATCGTCCCACACGCGGCTGCCCTGACCACGCTCCAGCACCACCTGGCGCGGGCGATACACCGGCAGGTAGTAGTGCGCGAGGGACAGGGGCGAATCGGCAGCGGTGCTCATAAGGATGGGTCGCAGAAGCGGAGGGAGAACCGGCATTCTCGCGCATTCGCCGGCCTGCGGCACAATGCGCGCATGCGCCCTTTCTCCGATCCGCAACTCACTGCAGCCACCGACGATGGCTGGCGCCGACAGTGGTTCGACATCATCTACCGCCACGACACCCGTCCCTCGCGCAATTTCGACCTGATGCTAGTGGTGGCGATCCTGGCGAGCGTGATGGTGATCATGATCGCCAGCGTGCCGCGCATCCATTCGCATGCGGCGGACTGGCTGGTGCCGCTGGAATGGGCGTTCACGGTGATCTTCACCATTGAATACGCGCTGCGTCTGGCGGTGGTGCGGCGCCCGCTGCATTACGCGCTCAGCGTGTGGGGCGTGATCGATCTGCTGTCGATCCTGCCCAGCTATCTCTCCTTCTTCGTGCCCGGCGCGCAGACGCTGCTGGTGGTGCGCGTGCTGCGCATCCTGCGGTTGTTCCGCATTCTCAAACTCACCCGCTACATCGAAGAGAGCGGGCAACTGCTGGACGCGCTCTGGCGTAGCCGGCGCAAGGTGTTGGTGTTCCTGTTCAGCGTACTCACCATCACCGTGATCGCCGGCGCCACGATGTACATCATCGAAGGCCCGCAGCACGGCTTCACCAGCATCCCGACCAGCATGTACTGGGCCATCGTCACCATGGCCACGGTGGGCTTCGGCGATCTGGTGCCGCAGACCACGCTGGGCCGCTTCGTGACCTCGGCCTTGATCCTGATCGGCTACAGCATCATCGCCGTGCCCACCGGCATCTACACCGCCGAGCTGGCCAGCTCATTGCGCGAAGGCCGCCACACCGGCAAACGCGATGTACGCTACTGCGCCCGCTGCGGGTTGGAAGGCCACGCAGCGGACGCACGCTATTGCAGGCAATGCGCCGAGCCGCTGCCGAAGGTGTCCAATGGCTGATGCGGTGCTGTGGACCACGATGAGGTAAAGATTAGGCCGCAGTTGCCAGGCGGCCATCGCCCTTGCGCGCCACGGCATGTAGCAGACCTACATGCCGGTACCGAGTCCGCCGTCCCTGCCCAACTGCATACTGCGTGGGAGTTCGATTGCAAAGCAGATGGGCTGTGGTTCGGCTGCAATCGTGTTGATCGCTGATGGGCAGCCAGCGCTCGCAGCGCGAAGAGGTCACCAACGCAATCAGCAGTTGAGCTCACTCGCATCATTCCCCAGCGATACGTGCACAGCATCACTGCAACATGCGGTTGCTCATGTCGATCAGGTCGTTGTAGCTGGCAAGCACGGCCTGACGGGTACCATCCGGCGGCATCGAGCCGCTTTCCAGCTGCATCTGCTCACTCTTGCTCAGCGGGGTCTTGCTGCGGATGCGCTCGATAAGACGTCCTGAGTCACGCGCAAGCTTGTCTGCAGCACGTTCCATGTGACCCCACATCGCATCGCCCTGGCCGGCCTTGGCCTTCTGCGCGTCTTCCAGAATGCGCTGGTAGTTGGCCAATTGCGCTTGCGCCGCGGCAAGATCCGGCGTGTCGCTGTCGAGCACCTTCACCAGCTGCTTGCCCTCGCCGATGATCTTCAGGTGATACCACGCTGCGCTGTGGCCCTCTGCTTTTTCGATCGCATCAATCTGCGCCTTGCGCCGCGTGTCTTCGTTGTGTTCCAACGCCGCGTTCATCGCTTCGCCGGCCTCGAAGAACGCGGCATAGGCTTGCATCAGCGGTGCGTGCAGTGCGCGCATGCCCTTGCCTTCGTCGCGCAGATAATCCTCACGGCCGTAGTAGCGCACCGTCCCCCAATACGCTTATTGAGCGTGGTGAAGCGTTCCTGATACGTCTTGGCAACCGGGTCGAGCTCGGCGTTGACCGGTTGCTGCGCCAACGCGGCGGTCATCGGCGCACCGCACGCCTCGACCCGATGCGACAGCACCGTGCCTGGTGCACGAATCCCGCGCTCCTTGCCGGTGGGCCCGGCTTGCGGGTCCTGCATCCAGCCGATATAGGTCTGGTAACTCTCATGGATCGGCTGTTCGACACCATTGAAACAGGCAACGTAGGCATTGATCTTGTCGGCGCCCTCCACCGCGGCGGCGGGTGCGCTTTTCTGGCAGCCGGCAAGCAGCGCGGCAAGAACGATTGCCGCAGCCAGCGGCGCAGAACGAAGGCGATGAGTCATGTGGCTTTCCATGGGAAGTGTCTAAGGCATGGCCTGCGGATCAGCGCAAGTGCGATCATCGAGGGTGAGAACAGAGGCTCACCTTGCGCATTGGTCGTCGTGGTCATGCTGGCGCGTGTCCTCACGGGCCAGCCTGCGGCTGATTGGCCGCAAGACGTTGAGAGTCACGTCGAAACATCCTTGTTGGAAGCGTTTTCAGGCGCGCACGGTAGCAGAGCGGGCTGTGAACTCTCCGTGCGTGCCACAGCATGCCTGCGACGACGACTTTCAGCGTCGCAATGCGCACAGACGCATGCGGCACTCATGCTGTCGCGCGGATGCACGTGCGGTACATGCACCCGCGCGTAAAGCAACTGCGCTGCGAGCATCCAGCCGCCAGGTTGTTGTCGTCAGTCCAGAAACAGATCCGGCAACAACGCACGCGACGGATCCACTGCATAACCGCTTAAGTCGGTGATGCCGGCCTGGGCCAGCACCTCGTCGTCGATCAGGAATTGCCCGTGAAACCCGGCCGCTTGCCGCGTCAGCACCGCATGCGCGGCATCGGCCATGATCTCCGGGCGACGGCAGGCCGCGGCGTCCACGCCAGGCAGCATGTTGATCGCATCGGTGGCGATCACCGTGCGCGGCCACAACGCATTGATCGCCACGCCGTGCGGGCCGAACTCTGCTGCCAGCCCCAGGGTGACCAGGCTCATGCCCATCTTGGCCAGCGTGTAGCCGGTGTGCGCGCCCCACCATGCAGGATTCAGCGACGGCGGCGGCGCCAGACTGAGGATATGCGGATTAGCCGCCTGCAGCAGATGCGGCAGGCACGCCTGCGCGCACAGAAAACTGCCGCGCGCGTTGACCTGTTGCATCAGATCGAAGCGCTTCATCGGCGTGTCCAGCGCACCGCGCAACCAGATCGCACTAGCGTTGTTGACCAGGATATCGATCCCGCCGAACGCATCGACCGTCGCCGCCACCGCCGCACGCACCTGATCTTCTTCGCGGATATCGCACTTAAGCGCCAGCGCCTGCCCACCGGCCGCAATTACCGCCGCAGCTGCGCTATGGATGGTTCCTGGCAATTTGGGATTGGCCACCGCCGACTTGGCCGCAATCGCCACATTCGCCCCATCGCGTGCCGCCCGCAACGCAATCGCCAAGCCAATCCCGCGCGAGGCACCGGTGATGAACAGGGTTTTGCCTGATAACGTCATGGGATTAGGGAATCGAGAATCGGGAATGGTAAAAGCTTAACGCCTTGAACATCCCGCAACCGACGAACAAACAGCTCTCCCGGTGCGCTCTAACGATTCCCCACTCCCGATTCCCGATTCCCGGCCGTTCAGGGCTTCGGCCCCTGCCCTTCGTTGTCTTCCCAGTGCAGCACGCGGCGGGTAACGAAGCGGTAGACCGGTTTGCCGGTGGCGAACCAGAGCTCGCGTACCCAGGAAGTGCGTTTGAGCACGCGGCGTTCCACCGGAGTAAGTGCGGCCGGGCAGTACATGCGCTTGTGCTTGAGCAGGTGGCGCAGATCCTCGCGGGCAAGCAGACGCATCCAGCGCGCGCGTGGGTTGCCACGCACGGCCAGCTGGAAGTCGATCACCGCCGGGCTGCCGTCGTCCTGCACCAGCCAGTTGGCTTCCTTGGCCAGATCGTTGTGCGCCACGCCACGACGATGCAGCTGCTGCAACAGCCTGCGCGCACTACGGAAATAGGCCAGATCGCCGCGCGGCGGACGCTGATACATCGCCGCGCCAGCCAGGTAGCTGCGGTCCAGATGGCGCCCGTCCCAGTGCAGCAACCGCGGCGTGCGCGGCAAGCCATCCAGCTGGCGCAAGGCCAGCGCCTCGCGCCGCGCCAGCCACCAGGCCACGCCACGCAACAGCAATGGCGCCACGCTCAGGTCGCGACGCACGAACACGTGCTCGCCATCGCGGATCAACAAAATGCGTCCGAACGTATCGGACTTCAGCGGCAGATTGCCAGTGGGGTCGTGACTCATGCCCCATTGTAGGCGGCTGGTTTGTCTCCCCGCGCGTCTCTGTGGCGTGCGCGCGGGCGGCATCTGCGTGGTCGCAACATGAGGTGAAGCCCATCCCTCCATGTGAGGACGGTGCAATCAACCACTGCTGCGCACCTTTATAATTCAGCGATGAACTCATGGATCGACGCCACGCTGGAGTGGATCGGACACCACCCCACCTTGGCTGGCGCGGTGATCTTTGCCATCGCATTCTGTGATGCGGTGATTGTGTTGGGCGCCATCGTGCCCGCGCTGCCATTGCTATTTGCCATCGGCGTGCTGATCGGGCTCGGGCAGATCAACGGGCCCTACGCAGTGGCGTGCGCCACGCTGGGCGCCTTCGTCGGCGACACGCTGAGCTTCTGGGTCGGCCACCGTTGGGGCCACCAGTTGCACACCTATTGGCCATTCCGGCGTTATCCGCAATTGCTGGAACGCGGCGAGCTGCTGTTCCGGCGCAACGCCTTCAAGAGCATCTTGATTGCCCGCTATGTGGGCGCGGTGCGGCCGTTCGTGCCAGCAATCGCCGGCATGTCGCACATGCCGTTCAAGCGCTATCTGTTCGCCAGCGGGCTGGCCTGCATCTCGTGGGCGCTGTTGTTCCTGGTGCCCGGCTGGGTGCTGGGCACTGCCTACGATGCAGTCGCGGCGGTGGCCGGGCGGCTGTTCGTGGTGGTCGCGTTACTCGCGGCCGTGATCGGGCTCGCCTGGGCGGTGGTGCTGTATGCGTATCGTTGGTCCGCCGGCCACTTGGATGCCTTGCTGGCACGCCTGCTGGAGTGGTCGCATCGGCATCCGGTATTGGGAAATTGGTCGGTCGGCGTATTCGATCCGCGCCGTCGCGAATCGGTGCCACTGGCGATGATGGCCCTGATGCTGTTGCTGCTCGGCTGGGGCTGGTTCGTGCTGCTGATGGTGGTGCTGGCGCATGGCGAGCCGCTGCGGGTGGACCTGGCCGTGCACGACCTGATGCTGGCGCTGCGTAACCCGCTGGCCGACTACCCGATGGTGGCGCTGGCCTCGCTGGGCGACTGGCAAGTGCTGTTGCCGGCCATTGCCGCCGCGATGGGCTACCTGGCCTGGCGCCGTCGCTGGATGGCCGTGGCGCATTGGGTCATCGCGCTGGCCTTCGGCCTTGCGCTGACCCAACTGCTTGGCGCCACCGTGCAGGTGGTCCGCCCGCCTGCGGCCAGCAGCGGCTTTGGGTTTCCATCGGTCGCGGTCACCATGGCCACAATTGGTTTTGGCTTTTTCGCGCTGCTGATCGCGCGCGAGTTGCCCGGCCGCCGCCGCGTGTGGCCATATCTGGTCAGCGGTGCCATCGTGTCGTTGATCGGTTTCGCACGCCTGTATCTGGGCGCACATTGGCTCAGCGACGTCGTTGGCGGCATGCTGTTCGGCATCTTCTGGCTGCTGGTGCTGGGCATTGCCTACCGCCGCCGCGCCACGCGCGCGTTCTGGGTCAAGCCAGTATCGTGGATCTTCTACGGCGTGTTCGTGAGCTGCGCGATCTTCTTTGCGCCACGCAATCTCGACACCAAGCTGGCGAAGTTCGAACCGCCGCCGCAGTTGCTGATGGAGTTGCCGGCAAACGAGTGGTGGGAAAGGCAATGGCGCCTGCTGCCGGCACGCCGCAACGAATTCGACGACGATCAGCGTTGGCCGCTGGACGTGCAGTTGGCCGGTCCGCTTGCCCCGTTGCAGCACCAACTCGAAGCGCGCGGTTGGCAGGTCCAGCCGCAAGCAGGCTGGGAACAGGCGCTGCATCTGCTTGATGTCAGCGGCCGCCCGGACGAAGTGCCGATTCTGCCGGCCACGCTGGACACCCAGGTCGAAGCGCTGTTGATGGTGCGCCATGCCGCGCCCGGCCATGTGCATGTGCTGCGCCTGTGGCCCGCCGCCGCGCGTCTGCAACCGGATGCACAACCCCTGTGGGTGGGCAGCACCCAGACCTTGCGCTACAGCCGCCCCTTCAGCCTGATCGGCTTGTGGTACCCGTTGCGCGGCGTCGATCCTGCATTGAGCGCATTGCGCGACGCACTCGGCCCACTGCCGCATCGCATGGAACAGCGTCGTCGCTCGCAGGTGCCGGTGATCCTGATCGACACCACCTCGGGTAGTGCAGTGCGTGGCGAGAACAAAGACAACACTGCACCGCAGGCGGGAACCACTGCGCCCGGTGCTGCTGCATCGGACCCGTCACAGCGGCGTCGTTGATCGATCTGGCAATAACCGCGACCGGTCTGAAATCGCGCGGTTTTTTATAGGTCCGGGCTGCCAGCAACGCTATTTACACCCTATATCGATGGCGATCGTATGCTGGTGTCTGGATGCAGCTGAAACTTCAGAACAAAAGCCTCGTGCATCGAGTGCGCGATACCCTCACCGCTTGCGGGACACGCCGTAAACCCGTCCATGGGGGCTCGATGGCGGCATCCATGCGGCCAACGGTCCCACAAGCGACGAGGACATCGCAAGTACGTTGGTCGGCGGCTTTATAAAAGCGGCTCGTGGTGCGAAGGCGGTGTGCGGCTTAGTGCTTGGGCGTTGCCAACTGCCAACTCCCAACGCTTACTGACATCGCCAGCGCACATCGCCTGTCGCCTGCACTGACACACCGACCATCTCGACTGGTCTTGCCCGCTCACCGTCGCAGGACCCTTGGCGGCATGGAGGCCGCCACGGAGCTTCCAGGGACGTACTTGCAGCGTGTCCCGCGATGGTGGGCGGGCAACGGCCCTGCAGCAACGCCGCGGATCATTGGCTCCGCAACTGTCAGCGCCGTTCAATCGCCTTTCAAAGCGATTGGGGCACTGGGAATCAGCGCCGTTCGGATATGCAAACGCCGCGTTGAATCAGCGCGCGATACCTCACCACAACACACCACCCACTGGCTGCATCGGCTCCGGCGCTTGCTCACCAATGGCTTGCAAGGCATCGATTTCCACCGTACGGCACATCGTGTCCAGGGGCAGGTCGTGGATGGTGTTGGCGAATGGGTCAACCAGCTCATCGCCGATTTTGAACACCGCCAGAAACATCAAGCCGGCCACGGTTGAACCGACCGGGGTGGCGTACTGCAGCGTCTCTACCAACCCGATCGGCAACAGCACGCAGAAAAGCCGCGTAAACACGTTTGGATAGAAGCGGTATTGGTACGGCAGCGGGGTATTTTTCAGGCGCTCCATGCCGCCCTGCGCGTTAGCGATATCCACCAGGATGCGCTCTACGCTGGCCTGCTGGATGCTGTCGATCCAGCCATCGCGCCGCGCCTGCTCCACACTGCGACCGGTGATGTCGAGCAAGCCGTTGGCTACATTGGTGCGGGTGATCACTGCGGTTACTTCATCGGCATCCAGACGCGACTCCAACGCCGTCGCGACCGGCAACCGGCGCAACTGGCAGCGCAACGCGTTGACGTAAGCGATCTGACGCAGCGCAATCGCACGCCCCAGCGCCGCAGCTTCCGGCGCAGACAAAATGCTCACGCTCAAACGCACCAAGTTACGTGATGCATTGATCATCTGGCCCCACAGCACGCGCCCTTCCCACCAACGCTGATAGGTGGAATTGGCTCGAAAACCCAGGAATAACGCCAACGCCGAGCCGAAGATGGTCAGCGGCAGCGCTGGCGCGCGGAACGGCAGCACGTAGTAGATGATCGTGATCAAGACATCCCATACGAACAAGACCGCCAGGGTCCGCCAGACCTGGTTGAATATATCCGCTAGACGCGGTTTCACATCGATGATCAAGGCTCACTCCAGTGGATCGATAGCGAGTGCGGCCATTACGCGCATCCAGTGCGTGGATGCCATCGACAGCGTACTCAAGCGCAGGAGTGTGCCGTTGCAGCGGTGCAAGCGCAATGATGAAGCGCGCCTGCGCCATTGCGTCAGCGCATCACGGCATCCACGCAAGCACTTGATCCAACCGCTGATGCGGATCGTCCTGCTGCAACAACAACAGACGCTGCTGTTCGGTGAGCGGCAACAGCTCGGCCAACCGCCAGCCCACCCAGGCGGCTTGATCCAGCAAGCCCGGCCCCACCGAGGCGAATTCGCCACCCACCTGTTCGAGCATGCGCTCGAGCAGGGTGGCCAGCAGGCTGTGTTCGGGGCGCAATTCGTCGTCGCTGTCGGGCTCGCACCAACGCACCTCGCCAACCACCAAGCCGTTGTGGCGTATGCGCGAGCGCTGCACATGGAAGCGACGCGTGCCGCGCGAGCGCAGCACCAGCACACCGTCGGCGCCGACATCGAAATCTTCGATACGCACTTCGGTACCAAAGGCAGCCGGCGTTGCCGGCGCACCGACTTCGGTGCCGTCCAGGATCAGGCAGACACCGAAGCTCGTGCCATTGCGGCCACTCTCGCGCACCAGATCCAGATAGCGGCGCTCGAACACACGCAACCCCATTGCCGCGCCCGGCAGTAACACGTTGTGCAACGGAAACAACGGCAACGCGCTGGTCTCGGCGGCAGGCATGAGAGGCACCATCAGGACAGCTGCGCCAGGAAACGTCGCGGCGCACCGTCGAAGCCACCATTGGACATAAACACCACATGGTCGCCCGGCTGCGCGATCTCGCCCAGCGTCTGCAACAAAGCGTCCACGTCGTGCGCCACATGTGCATCACCGCGCACCTGCGCAATGATCGGTGCGGCGTCCCAAGCCAGTTCAGGCCGATGCAGAAACACCACTGCGTCAGCATCGTGCAGCGATGGCGCCAACGCCTGCGCATGCGCGCCCAGCCGCATTGAATTGCTGCGCGGCTCCATCGCCACCACCACACGCGCTGCACCGACCTTCGCACGCAAGCCCTGCAACGTGGTGGCGATGGCGGTGGGATGGTGCGCAAAGTCGTCGTACACGGTAACCCCGTGCGCGTTGCCGATGACTTCCAGCCGCCGCTTGACGCTCTGAAAGCGCGCCAACGCCGGCATCACCATGGCCGGATCTACGCCAACCGCATGTACCGCCGCAAGCGCCGCCAACCCATTCAATACGTTATGCCGCCCGACCAACGGCCATTGCACCTGACCGATTTCCACGCCACGGTGCAGCACCGCAAACGCGCTGCCATCGGCCGCGATCAAACGCGCGCTCCAGTCCAGCGATGCATCGAACCCGAAGCGCTCCACTGGCGTCCAGCAGCCCATCGCCAGCACCTCGGCCAGGTGCGCGTCTTCGCCATTGACGATCAGTCGCCCGCGTGCCGGCACTGTGCGCACCAGATGATGGAACTGGCGCTGGATCGCCGCCACGTCGGGAAAGATGTCGGCATGGTCGTATTCCAGGTTGTTGAGGATCGCCACCAGTGGGCGGTAATGCACGAACTTGCTGCGCTTGTCGAAAAAGGCGGTGTCGTACTCGTCGGCTTCCACCACGAATTCGCACCCCTGGCCCAGCCGTGCCGACACGCCGAAGTCTTCGGCCACGCCACCGATCAAAAACCCCGGCGCACGCCCGGCGGCCTCCAACAGATAGCTCAGGATGGTGGTGGTGGTGGTCTTGCCGTGGGTGCCGGCGACTGCCAGCGTGTCGCGGCCAGGCAGCACCTGCTCGGCCAGCCATTGCGCGCCGGAGGTGTAGCGGCGCCCGGCATCCAGCACTGCTTCCACTGCCGGATTGCCGCGCGACAAGGCATTGCCGACGACGACATCGATCGCGTCCGGCGAAATATTGGAAGGCGCATAGCCCTGCGCCAGCGCAATGCCCAGCGTTTCCAGCTGTGTGGACATCGGCGGATAGATGGCTTGGTCGCTGCCTTCCACCTGCCAGCCCAGCTCACGCGCCAGGGCGGCCACACCGCCCATGAAAGTTCCGGCGATGCCGAGAATGTGGAGTTTGGTCATGCCGCTCATTGTCGCTGATCGCCGGAGTTGCGGGACATTCCGATCCAACGCGAGCTCAGGTGTCGGGAAATTCCTACCGTACTGTCGGAAATTTCCCGATATGCGAACTGCGTCACATCCATCACCATGCTGAACGCCAGTCGCAGCATCCCTTTGGTCCTACTCCCCAAGAGGCCAAATCCCCAGGGAGCTCATGCTGTCGGGGCTCTGAGCAAGCCTACTACTGGCGTTATTCTGCCCCGGGCGTCTTGTACGTCCGGGGTTTTCTTTTGGGCGATCCCACGCACGCGGCTCAGCCTGCGCGCGGCATTCAACGCGCTCGCCCCTTCGCAACAGCAGTGCGGCCAACTGCCGCGACTGCGAAGGACCGGGACTTGCGCCCGGTCCCTGCCGACTCAGCGGCCAAGCGCCTTGCGGATGCGCTCCAGCACTTCATCCAGTGAACCCACGCCGTCCACGCGCGCCAACTTGCCGCGCTGCTCGTAGAAGCCGATCACCGGTGCGGTGGAATCGGTATAGACCTGCAGACGCTTGCGCACCGATTCCGGATTGTCGTCTTCGCGGCCTTCGGCCTTGGCGCGACCGGCGATGCGCTCGACCAGCAATTCGCTGGCTACATCCAGCTGCACCACCGCATCCAGCGGCTGACCGATCTCGCTGAGCAAGGCATCCAGCGCATTGGCCTGCGCCACGTTGCGCGGGTAGCCGTCCAGGATGAAGCCATTGGCCACATCGGCCTGGCCGAGGCGCGCCTCGAGCATGCCGAGCAGGATGTCGTCGGACACCAGGTCGCCGCGTGCCATCACTTCCTTGGCTTTCAAACCCAGCGGCGAACCGGCGGCCACTTCGGCGCGTAACAGGTCGCCCGTGGAAATATGCGGGATCTCAAACGTGTCTTTGAGACGTGTCGCCTGGGTGCCCTTGCCCGAACCAGGCGGTCCCAACAGAACCAATCGCATCAGTGGACTCCACTTTCGAATAAAAACGCGGTGCGGTTGGCGGCGTTAGACTCACTTCTTCGCCAGCGCTGACCGTATGGTCGTGCAGCTTACCGCATCCGGGGAATGTCCCGGCACTGTCCCCTGCGCCATGTTCCATGTGAGGAGCCCGTCCCCTTATGACTACTGGAAACTTGTTGTATGCCCAATCCGGCGGCGTCACTGCTGTCATCAACGCCACCGCAGCTGGTGTCATCGCCGAAGCGCGCGCCCGCAAGATCAAGGTGCTGGCTGCACGCAACGGCATCCTGGGCGCCTTGCGCGAGGAATTGATCGACACCTCCAAAGAATCCGCTGCGGCCATTGCCGCATTGGCGCAGACGCCCGGCGGCGCATTCGGCTCGTGCCGCTACAAGCTCAAATCGCTGGAAGAGGACAGCGCCAAGTACGAGCGCCTGCTCGATGTGCTGCGCGCACACGATGTGCGCTGGTTCCTCTACAACGGCGGCAACGATTCGGCCGACACCGCGTGGAAGGTCTCGCAACTCGCAAAGGCGTATGGCTACCCGCTGCACTGCATCGGCGTGCCCAAGACCATCGATAACGATTTGGCCGTAACCGACACGTGTCCCGGCTTCGGCTCGGCGGCCAAGTACACCGCAGTCTCGGTGCGCGAGGCCGCGCTGGATGTTGCCGCCATGGCCGACACCTCCACCAAGGTCTTCATCTATGAAGCGATGGGCCGCCACGCCGGCTGGCTTGCCGCCGCGGCAGGGCTGGCCGGGCAAGGCCCGGACGACGCACCGCAGATCATTTTGCTGCCCGAACGTGCCTACGACCAAGCCGCGTTTCTGGCCAAGGTGAAGCAGGTAGTGGAAAAAGTCGGCTGGTGCGTGGTGGTCGCCAGCGAAGGCATCCAGGACGCACACGGCAAGTTCGTCGCCGATGCCGGCGGCGCGGCCGACTCGTTCGGCCACGCGCAACTCGGCGGCGTGGCGTCGTTCCTGGCCGCACAGGTCAAACAGGCACTCGGCTACAAGGTGCACTGGACCTTGCCCGATTACCTGCAACGCTCCGCGCGCCACCTCGCGTCCAAGACCGACTGGGAACAGGCGCAAGCCGTCGGCAAAGCCGCCGTGCAGTACGCACTTAAGGGCATGAACGCAGTGATTCCGGTGATCGAACGCGTCAGCGACGCACCGTACCGCTGGAAGATCGTGCCCGCGCCCCTGCACAAGGTGGCCAACCACGAAAAGAAGATGCCGCCCAGCTTCCTGCGCAAGGACGGCTTCGGCATCACCGAACGCGCCCGCCGCTATTTCGCCCCATTGGTCAAGGGCGAAGCCCCGCTGGCCTACGGCAGCGATGGCTTACCGAAATATGTGACGCTGAAGAATGTGGCAGTGGCGAAGAAATTGCCGGCTTGGGCGGGGTAGTTTCGAAGCATTGCGGAGGCGTACCGGACTACGTCGGCACAGTTCGCGGCGAACCCATTGGCTCACGCCCTCGCATTGCGTCCAAAGGAGAAAGGTCACACTAGACTGGCGTCGTAGATCACCACGACCAGATCATGAAGATGCTTTGGCTGCGCGACTGCCGCTTTACTGCCACACACTGCATGCCAATAGAGGGAACCCCGGCGTGGCCGGGGGTCGTTGTTATGGGGGCAGAGAAACAGATGACCGACTTACTGACAGGCTTTACCTTCCACCGTCATCTGTGTAGCGAACATCGGCACCTGCGGGATCTTTCCGGCAGCAGCTTGTTGTTTGGCGTCTTCCAGATAGATACGTGATTGGCCCTGGCCATCTAGCTGCGGTTTCGCGTCCACCGGCTTGCGCCACACGCGCACGACCGCTTGCTGCGACGGGCACGCTGCGCTTGGTACACGGATCACATCGTTGAAGATCCACCCCGAAGCAACGCTCGGCGCAGCCTTGGCGAAATCTACGAAGCGTGCGCGCGGCTGACAGGTGGGACTGCTGCGTACCACCGACAATGTGTACGGCTGTGCAGCATTGCCGGTGAACACACCTTCCAGACGCGCACAGGCTTCCGGGATCTGACGCAAGGTGTGCACCGCACCAATCGCTTGTGCAGTGCCTGGCGGACGCTGCTTGAGTTCGGGCGTCGGATCTGCCGCAAACGCTTGGCTGGTCAGCAACAGCGTTGCAAGCATCGCGGCATATTTTTGCGCAGCATGGTGAGACATGGAGACTCCTGGTCGACCGGATCACGTTGGCCGCAGGCTGTCATGCCGCAACTGAACGACGCGCCAAAGCCGCAGCGCTGGTAGCCATGCACGCTGCGGCGCATACTCGGTCGCGATCCGGCCACCTGAACATTCGCGACGCGCATTACGGCCCATGGCCGTCGAGTCCGTATTCGTCAGTTCACTCGTTGTGTGCATCGCCCTTGGTTCGTCCCGACCGGACGACATCCATTCTTTGGGAGGGGTCATGCTGGAACACTACGGGTTGTGGCTTGCACTGGGTTGTGCGGTCTTGGCAATCGTCTATGGAATTGTGTCGGCGCGCTGGGTGATCGCGCAGCCGAGCGGCAATGCACGCATGCAGGAGATCGCCGCCGCGATCCAGGAAGGTGCGCGTGCCTACCTCAATCGGCAATACCTCACCATTTCAATTGCTGGCGCGGTGCTGTTCGTGTTGGTAGGGCTGTTTTTGAGTTGGTATACCGCGATCGGGTTTGCGCTTGGCGCGGTGTTATCGGGATTGGCCGGCTATATCGGCATGAACGTGTCGGTGCGCGCCAATGTCCGTACCGCCGAAGCAGCGCGGCATGGTATCGGCAAGGCGATGGATGTGGCGTTCCGTGGCGGCGCAATCACCGGCATGCTGGTGGTCGGCCTCGGGCTGCTTGGGGTGGCCGGCTATTTTGCGACGCTGCAAGCGCTCGGCCTACCGCTGGAGCAAAACCTGCATGCCTTGGTCGGGTTGGCGTTCGGGTCGTCGTTGATCTCGATCTTCGCGCGCCTGGGTGGCGGTATTTTCACCAAAGGCGCGGATGTGGGCGCCGATCTGGTTGGTAAGGTTGAAGCAGGCATTCCCGAGGACGACCCGCGCAACCCGGCAGTGATTGCCGATAACGTTGGCGACAATGTCGGCGACTGCGCAGGGATGGCAGCAGATCTGTTCGAAACCTACGCAGTGACCGTGATCGCCACGATGCTACTTGGCAGCCTGACACTGGCCGAAACCGGGCCGCATGCGGTGCTGTATCCGTTAGTGTTGGGCGGCGTGTCGATCATTGCATCGATCGTGGGTGCGGTCTTCGTCAAAGTCAAAGCCGGCGGCTCGATCATGGGCGCGCTGTATAAAGGCGTGATCGTGTCGGGCGTGCTTGCGGCGCTGGCTTACTGGCCCATCACCCAATCGCTGATGCGCGACAACATTCACGGTGCAACGGCGTTGTATGTGTGCGCACTGATTGGCCTGGTGCTCACCGGCCTGATCGTGTGGATCACCGAGTACTACACCGGCACGCAATACACACCGGTGCAGCACGTTGCATCGGCGAGTACCACCGGCCATGGCACCAACATCATCGCCGGGCTCGGCATTTCGATGAAGTCCACTGCACTACCGGTGATCGCGGTGTGTGCGGCAATCTGGGGGGCGTTTCACTTCGGCGGCTTGTACGGCATAGCGACCGCCGCAACGGCGATGTTGTCGATGGCCGGCATGATCGTTGCGCTGGACGCATATGGGCCGATCACCGACAACGCCGGTGGCATCGCTGAAATGGCCGAGCTGCCGCCGGAAGTCCGCAACATCACCGACCCGCTGGATGCAGTGGGCAACACCACCAAGGCAGTGACCAAGGGCTATGCGATCGGCTCGGCAGCATTGGCCGCGCTGGTGCTGTTTGCCGACTACACGCATAACCTGCAGGCGGCCAATCCCGGCCAGGTGTTCGCCTTCGATCTGTCCGACCACACGGTGATCATCGGGCTGCTGATCGGCGGACTGATTCCCTACTTATTCGGTGCGATGGCGATGGAAGCGGTCGGCCGCGCGGCCGGCGCGGTGGTGGAAGAAGTGCGCCGCCAGTTCCGCGAGCTCCCCGGCATCATGGCCGGAACGGCCAAGCCGCAGTACGACCGCGCCGTCGACATGCTGACCCGCTCGGCGATCCGCGAAATGATCGTGCCTTCGTTGTTGCCGGTGGTGGTCCCCATCGTGGTCGGGCTGCTGCTTGGGCCACGTGCGCTGGGTGGCTTGTTGATCGGCACGATTGTCACTGGTTTGTTCCTGGCCATTTCGATGACCACCGGCGGCGGTGCATGGGACAACGCCAAAAAATACATCGAAGACGGCCACTTCGGCGGCAAAGGTAGCGAGACGCACAAGGCCGCGATCACGGGCGATACCGTCGGCGACCCGTACAAGGACACCGCGGGGCCGGCGATCAATCCGTTGATCAAGATCATCAATATCGTCGCCTTGTTGCTCGTGCCGCTGCTGTAGCGGTGCGGTGGCCGCAGGTCGGGTGACCCGCGGCCATGCTGACGGGAAGCAGTAGACCGACCACGTGAATTGCAAACCGCAATCGGCATTGCGTTGAAGACAGCACTCCGGCGTAGGGAAGACGTCGTTTAAGAAGCCGCTGGGCCAACTCGCCCGTCAACGGCACTGCCCGGCTCGCGATCCACGTGACGCTCTCGCCTGCCATGGCGAGCCATCTTCGATAGGAAGATGGCGTCGCTCACCCGAAGGTATCCGCCAGCCCTGGCACGGCTTTCGGCTTCGGCCATCGATCATAGGCAGCCAATCAAGCCGTCATAGATCGGCGGTGCGCCGCCAGGCAGTGGCTCGAACAGCGGGTTAGTGACTGCAAGCGTGCGATACATCTCATCCAGGCGTGTGCCAGCCTTCAGCGGCGCCGTGCAGCGCCAGACACGACTGTCGGAGCGCAGGTAACCGCTGCGGGGGTCGACGCTGACCTCGCTGGCGCCGAAGGTCCAGATGCAGCTACGCACCACCCCGGTGACGCGATGCACCGAACAGCGGAAGCGCAGCGGCTGGTAGTCGCTGAATTCGCCGGCGCAAAAGGTGTCGCCGCAAATATTGTCGAAACCCCGATCCAGCCGCTGCTCCAGATCGAAGAATGCCTCCCAGCCCTCGCCATTCGCGGGCCAATCCACCGCATCCACGAAGGTGGGCGGAGGCGTGGCCGCAGCAGCAACCTGGGCGGTGAGGGACAGCAGCAAAACAAGGAGCAAACGCGCGAGCCTGGACATGGCACTTCCTATGCAGTGGATGAGCCTGCAGCGTGCGCCGCCGATCGGGCCGGAACGATCGGGGAGCCACCCACGATGAACGAGGGCTACGCCGCACACGATGGTCAGAACATTGCCCATTCAGTGTCGCTGCAGCGCAACAGCCGAACGCGTAGAATCGCGCTCCACACACACTACTGACGCCTCGGAGCTACCCGCATGGGCCTTGAACTGGTCACCTCTGGCAAGAATCTGCCGGAAGAAATCAACGTCGTCATCGAGATCCCCAAGGATTCCGAGCCGGTCAAGTACGAAGTGGACAAGGCCAGCGGGGCGATCTTCGTCGACCGCATCCTGTCGACCCCGATGCGTTATCCCTGCAACTATGGCTACGTGCCTAACACCCTGTGCGGCGATGGCGACCCGGCCGACGTGCTGGTGGTGCTGCCGTTGCCGCTGGTGCCGGGCTCGGTGGTGCGCTGCCGCCCGGTCGGGGTGCTGCGCATGAGCGACGAAGCTGGCAGCGACGAAAAGATCCTGGCCGTGCCGGTTGAGAAGATCTTCTCCGGCTACGCGCATATCGAAGACATCAACCAGGTGTCCAGCCACTGGATGGAGCGCATCGGCCACTTCTTTGAGCATTACAAGGACTTGGAGAAGGGCAAGTGGGTCAAGCTGGACGGTTGGGGCGGCGCAGCTGAGGCCAAGCGCATCCTGGTGGAGTCGGTGGAACGCTACAATTCCGACGCACCATGATCCGTTGATCGTGATGCCACCCGCACATGCGGGGTCACCGGGATCACGCTTTTTGCGTGATCCCGGTGACCGCAGTCGGCAAATTGGGTACATTGCCGACTGCGTTTGGCCGGTGTCTGCCACCGGTGACTTCTGGGGAAGTGTCTTGCGTATTCTGTTTGTTGGGGACGAAGCCAGTCTTCCGTCCCACCTTGTCGCTTACGTTGCCGATCTGGGCGACCAGTGGCAGGCGCAGCAGGTGGCCGATGGTAATTCGGCGATTGAAGCTGCCGCACTGTCGCCATTCGACGCCGTCATTGTTGCGCCCGTATTGCCGGACCTGACTGCTGCCACTTTGCTGGGGCAGATCCGCACGCTGCGCCCGGACACCATTCGTATTGCGCTGATCGATGCGCAGGACGGCCAGCGCACGCCGCCGGCCCGCATCATCGGCGTGGCACACCGCTTCCTGCCGATGCCGCTGGCACCGGAAGTACTGCTCGAAGCGGTCACCAGCCTGGAAGAGCTGCGCGACCTGCTCAGCAATCCGCGCCTGCGCGCGGCGATTGGGCGCATCGAGAAACTGCCTTCGCCACCGCACCTGTATCTGAGCCTGATGCATGCGCTGGAAGAAGACGAAGGCGCCGACGCGGCCGATATCGCCAAGCTGATCGCCGGCGACCCGGCGATTGCGGCGAAAGTGCTGCAACTGTGCAATTCGGCGTTCTTTTCCGGCGGCCGCAGCATTACCGATCTGCGCACCGCGGTAACCCGCCTGGGTGTGGCAACGCTGCGCGATCTGGTGCTGGCCAGCGAAGTCTTTTCGGTCCAGACACTCACCCCGGCAGAGCGCAGCGCAATGCAGCGCCGCGCCCTGCTCTCCTCGCGCCTGGCCGCCAAGGTGTTGCCGCCAACCAGCGCAGAACTCGGCTCGACCGCCGCATTGCTGGCCGATATTGGCCTGTTGCTGCCCGGCGTGCGCGACGAGCGCGAACCGCCAGCCGAAGGCGGCGACGAGCGATTGGGTCACACGGAGGCCGGTGCGTATCTGCTTGGCCTGTGGGGTTTGCCCATGCCGATCATCGAAGCGGTGGCCTTCCATCGCCATCCGCAGCGTTCCAGCTTGCGTAGCTTCTGGGTCACCGGCGCAGTGCATGTGGCCATGGCACTGGCCAGCGGCGAAAGCGTGGACGAAGAGTATCTGACCAAGGTCGGCGTCATTACCCGCCTGCCGAGCTGGCGCGAACAGGCCGACACGTTGCTGGGGCTTGCCGAGGCGTAAGCGGCATCGTTGGGTAGCAGCGATTGAAGTGACCAAAGGCGCGATGACATCGCGCCTTTTTTCTTTGGCGTTTAGTCGCTGTGCGTTGCACTCGGGATTGGCGCCAGCAGGATGCATGACGGACGCTGTAGGGTGTGGACCTGCAGCGCCGGGATCGGGCGATCGGCAAGCTACTGAGATACGGCCTCTGAAATAACCGCTGTCCAGATCGGTACCCATATTGCTCTGATCGACCATAGAGCGTCGCACTCGAATTGTCTGCAATCGCACGTTCGCGTGTAGCGCCGTGGGCCTTGAGCCTTCGACCGAATTTCGGAGGCAGGTCGTGTCATTCCGGCAGCGTTCCGATGGCCTATGTACCACCAAGCAATCGCCGCGCCTCAGGCACGCAGCACACTCGGCACGGCCAATAACAAACACAAAAAAGCGGGCCTTTCGGCCCGCTTTTTCTACTTACTTACACCACTTCGGTGATCAGAAGCGCTGGTTGTATTGCACGAACAGGAAGCGGTCGTAGTCGAGCATCGGATCGATCGCAGCGGTGCTGCTGTTGGTGATCGAATAGGTGATCGGCGGCTGCTTGTTCCAGATGTTGCGGGCACCAACCGTCACGCTGCCATCCCACGGAGCCTGCCAAGTGACAGAGACGTCCTGATAGGAAATCGAGCCCTTCTTGTTGGAACCGGTGCCACCGCCCCAACCCGGGTTCGGCGTCTGGTAGGTCGGGTCGTTGCACTCGATACCTGCCGATGCATCCCAGCAGTAATCGCGGAAGCCGCCGTAGTAACGCAGATCCCAGTTAGCCGACAGCGAACCCAGCGACCAGTCCAGACCCAAGGTGGCACGCACGCGCGGGAAGTTCCAGTAGCCAGCGGCGTTCGACCACTCCGCACCCGACTGTGCCTGCGACTTGTAGGTCGCCAGGTAGTTGGTGTCCAGGTTGACCGCGAACTTGCCGTAGGCGGTTTCCGGCATGCGGTAACGCACGCCGAAGTTGTAGCCTTCGGTTTCCAGACGACCCAGGTTGACGTTGCCGCGGCTCAGCGTGGTGACTTGGCCAGTGACCGAATCACGCGCAAAGTTGGCGCAATAGTTTTCCAGGTTGTTGAGGTAGCAGTTGTTCAACACATCATTGGCCGACAGCGCGGTGATGATGTTGGAGATCGAAATGCGGTACCAATCCAGCGAGAAGTCCAGGCCCTGCACCCAATGCGGGCTATACACCATGCCCACGGTACGGGTGATGCTGTATTCCGGCTCCAGCTCTGCATTGCCGACGCCCGAATTGAACGGTGCGTTGCCCTGCACGTCGCGACGCGTCACCGGGTTGCCTGCGCTGTCGGTCTGACGGAAGCCAGCCGGCACCTGCCCAGCACAACGCGCTGCTACACCGGCGTTGCCCAACGAACCGAAGGTTGCATCGCACGGGTCGGTGAAAGTGTCGAACGTCTGCGAACCACCACCGAAGGTGTCCGACAGCGTCGGTGCACGGAAACCGGTGCCGTAGGTACCACGCACCAGCAGGTCGTCGATCGGCTTCCAGGTGAAGCTGAACTTGCTGTTGGTGGTGTCGCCGAAGCGGCTGTAGTTGCTGTAACGCGCGGCAACGTCGAACGACAGTTCCTTGGCACCCGGCAGGTCCTTCAGCACCGGAATCAACAACTCCAGGTAGGCTTCGTTGGTCTGGTAGCGACCTTCGGTTGCCTGTGCAGCCAGGTCGGTGGTGTAACCAGCGCTGGACAGTTGATCCGGGTAGTCGTAACCGCTGACCTGGCGGTGTTCGACACCTGCTGCAAAGCCAAGCTCACCGGCCGGCAAATCGAACAGGCCGCCGGTCAGGTTGGCGGTCCACTGCTTGCTCAGGCTCTGCTGCGTGGCCTGACCCAGCGCGTTGATGTACTGCAACGCGTTCGGGGTCGACGCCGACGGGCCGCCCAGGATGTTGAACGGGGTGCACTGGCCCAGCGCATTGCTGGTGCCCAACGGCAGCGGGCTAGCCGCGGTACCGCACTGCACTTGACCCTGTGCATTGAGGAACGAGGGACCCAGCGCCTTCTGCAGTGCCAGCAAGTTGATGTTGCCGCGCGAAACCTGCGTCACATCGTACTTGTTGTAGTTGAAGCCCACGTCCCAGTTCCAGCCGTGGCTGCCGACGTCGAACACGCCTTCCAGCGCTGCGTCGAAGTGCAGGGTCTTGACGTTGCTTTCGGTGGTACGCGGCAGTTCAACCGTACGGCGGAACCAGCTGTTGATGTCCTGGCCGACCGGGTTGTAGTAGCTGCTGCCACTGATGGCCACCGGGAATTGCGGCTGCGATGCAGCCTGCAGCGGGTAACCGGCGATCTGACGGTTCGAATCGCGCTCGGAGTACATCGCGGTCGACTTGAAGGTCAGGCTGTCGGTGAGGTTGTAGCTGCCGGTCGTGAAGATCGACTTATTCTTGCTGGACTGCTGCAACATCATCTGGTCGATGGAATTGAAGTAGTCGTCGGTGGTGATGTCGTTGTGGTAGTTGGCCAGATTGCGCGAATCCGCACCCACGCCCTTACCGTCGAACGAACCGGTGTGGTTGAGGATGTAAGTTTCGTCGTTCGAGTTAAAACGACCCCACGGACCGGTTGCGCTCAAACCATCTTCGATGTGGTTCGGACCAGCGGAGTAACGGGTCAGCGTACGGTCCTTGGCCCACACCGGATCTTCATTGGTGTAGTTGACACCGAATACCAGCGACGCGCGGTCGGTGGTGGTGCCGGCGGTGAAGGAGTACTGCTCCTTGGAGCCGTCGCCACGGCCATTCTGGCCGAAGTATGCCGAGGCTTCCGCACCGTCGTAGTTCTTGCGCAGGATGATGTTGACCACACCGGCCACGGCGTCGGAGCCGTAGATGGCCGAGGCGCCGTCCTTCAACACTTCGATGCGCTCGATCAGCGAGCTCGGGATGGTGGACATGTCAGTCAGGCCATTCAGGCTGCTGGTCCAACGCTTGCCGTTCACCAGCACCAGGGTGCGGTTTTCGTTCAAGTTATACAGGTTGACGTACTGGCCGCCCTGCTCCGGGTCGGAGGTCAGCACGGCAGCCTTGCTATAGGTCTGGGTGCCGGCGATCGACAGGTTCTGGAGGATGTCACCAACGCTGACCAGGCCCGACTTCTGAATGTCCTGCTGGGTCACTGTGAACACCGGCTGGGCGGTTTCAACGTCGACCGAGCGGATGCGCGAGCCTGTAATTTCAATGCGATCCAGCGTCGTGGTCGACGGGGCGGACTGCTCTTGTGCGTTGGCGGCGAAAGCCGGCGTCAACGCGATCGCAATACCGGCGGGCAACAGGCCCAGCCGCACTGCGGAGGTGCGAAGGTTCATCAATCTCTCCAGGGTTCGTTAGTGGCGCGTTAACGCCGCTGTGCAAATTACGATTGCGTGAACGCCGTCGCTTTGCGCGTCACGCTACGTGGCTTTGCCGAATCTGGCGGATTTGCCATTTGGTCGCGGTAGTGCGATGCGGAGACACCGAAGCGCGCACGAAACGCACGCGCGAAACTGCAGCAATTGTCGAAGCCGCTTGCAGCTGCAACCTCGCCGATCATCATTGAGGTATCGCGCAACAAATCGGAGGCACGTTCCAGGCGCAAGCGTGCCGATAGCGCCTGCGGACTTTCTTCGTACAAGCTTTGAAATGTCTTGGAAACGTACCAACTGGAGAAGTTGGTCAGCTGCGCGAGTTCGCTGATACGCACCACGCGGTCGCTATTGCCTTCCAGATAAAGCCGAGCACGCTGCATGCGGCCGAACACCTGACGCCGACGGCTACGCGAGCGGCCAGGGCAACGCTGCTCTTGTTCGGTGAAGTCGCGCTGCATCGCCGCCAGATGCAGCAGCAACGGGCGGGCGGGGGCGCTACCGCTCTGTGCCGCGGCGTTACGCCACAGCCGCAGTGCAATGCGCAGATCGCTGCGCGACAACTGGGCGCGGCCCGGATACAACGTGGCGTCGGTCAGCTCGGTGAGTGATTGCAGACTATCGCTGTCCAGGCTGACGCCCACACACAGCGCGCTGCGGTCTGCCTGCACGGTGGGATGGGAGTCTTTGTCGAAGGCGATCCAGTCGCCAGCACGCAAGCGGAACCGTCCCTCCTTGGATTCCACCCACGCGCGTCCACGCAGCTGCACCCACAACGTGAACGTTGCTGCGTTGGTGCGGATGCTGCCGAGCCGAGAGACCGCCAGACAGGTGGTCGATGTGGACTCGCTGGCACTATCCAGCGCGAGCGCAAGCCCACGATCTGCGGTGATGACCTGTTGCATGTTGGCAGCCCCCTTTACAAAAGAGGGCGTAGTGTTTTGCCGAATGCGGCGTCAGTCAGGAAGTTCTGACGAAACTGTGCCGAAATTGCCACGAAGCCTTTCCGAAGAACTTACGAGGCGATTTTTCTCAATACCGACAACAGGTTAGCCAAGACACCGATGGACGCAACGGAACGCTGCGGCAGCGGCATGTAGGCAAGGGAACTGCCATCTTCTTCTGCCAGCGCCACATACAGTGCACCGTCGTGCGGGTCCAGACTAAAACCGTTGATCGTGGAGAACTTTGCCGCGTCCAGACACTGGCCGCGACCGCTGCGCAACTCGCCGTCATAGGTGGCGCAGGTATCAGTCGAAGACAGGTAATGCAGCTGGCCATTCATTCCCGGCGCCCAACTGCGATAGCGCCAGCGCGATGGCTGCTGCGGATCGACGGCTTGCAAGCTATTTGCGGCAAGCGATGGCGCGATCTGCCAGACGCCACCGCCGCTAAGACGCGTCAGCAGCACGTGTCCGCTGACGCGGTCCAGTCGTAACTGCGACACGTCCTGCAGCGTTGCCAGCGCACGCCACGGGCTGCTGCGCCGGTCGTAGAGCGTTGCGAAGGTATGCCCGTCGTCTGCGGCGGCAAGTACCAGCAAGTGCGCGGGATTGGGAAGATGGATCGCCTGCAATGGGCGCGGTTGCGGCACCGCCAGTCGCACGACCTTGCCGGTACTTGGGGTCACTTCGAATAGTGCAGCATGTCCGTTCGCATCGCTGCCGCTAACCAGCACACGTTGCGAATCGGCCGACCAGTCCGCGGCCTGACGCGAATCCGGGCGCAGCCCTTCGATCAGGCGCACCGAGCTGGACTTGCTGACATCGCCCCACCACAGCCCGTACGTACCGGAGCGATTGGAGGCAAAGATCAGCTGGTGTCCATCCGGCGCGATCATTGGCTGATCGTCGCGCCCGCTGGAAGGAAACAAGCGGCGCCGAATGTAGCCACCATTCATGCTGTCGTGAATGACTTGATACATGCCGAATTGCGGTTTGCGTTGCACGAACACCAGATGGCCGTGCGCCACATCCGGTGCCTGCGCATCGTCTACGCCCAGGTCGTGCAGGCTGCTGTCAATCAGATCGAGCCGATACAGCCGCGCCTCGCTGTCCACGCGACGCCCGAAGATCAGCCCGCTGCCGTCGGGCAACCAGCTCCAGCCACGGATATCGGCGTTGTCATGGGTGAGCCGTTCGGCAGCACCGCCTTGAGCCGGAATCCGCCACAGATCGCCAAGCTGCGGATTACGCACAAACACGATCCAATGCCCGTCGGGCGAGTAACGCGGCGCGTAGTCGAAATCACTGGCCTGCGCAGAATAATCCAGCGTCTGCCACTGCCCGGTTTCCAAATCCAGGCGACGCAGGCGTGCCGCGCCATGCGTGCCGGTCATGCTGCCAAACACCAGTGCGCGCCCATCCGGCGACCAGCTGAAGCTCAGCATGTCCGCACCGTCGCAACGCGCTACTTCGCGTGCCGCAGCCGGCCCGGTGGCGGCGGCAATCATGACCCGGCAAACCCCATCGCGCGCCTGCCGGGAAAACGCGATCTCACGCCCATCCGGCGACCACGCCGGCAAGCGATCGGAGCTGCCTGGCGCCGGCGTTTCCAGTACGCGGGGATAGGCGTTGTCGGTAGTTTTGACCAGGATCGAAGTGCCGGCGCGATCGCCGGTCAGCGAGGCATACGCCACCATCGCACCATCCGGCGACAGGCTCGGGGTGAGATCGAATCCACCGCCTGCGGTAATTACTTGATACGGCCGTTTGGGGCTGCCCAAGACGGCAGGCGCTTGCGCAGCCTCAGGTGCCGGACCCCGATGCCACATGGTCTGTACTGCAAGGCCCAGCACGACCAGCAACGCCACACCGGCAACTGCCAGCGCCATCCAACGCCGCTGCCGTGACGCGGCCGGCCGCGCAGCGACTGGTTCTACAGGCTGCGTGGGCGTGGCGTAGGAGTGAATATGTTGCGCAGCGCCGGACTGCTCGGACACCGATAAGGATGCGGATACAGCCCCATCGTCCGCTTGCGCCGGCTGCGGCGAGTGCACACCAGGTGCCTCATGCGGCAGAGTCGTCGATACCGCTGCATGCGCTTCCCACACAACCGCCGCCATCAAGCGATACCCGGTCTTGGCGATGGTCTCGATATGCTCCGAACGCTGCCCGCCGTGGCTGGCAAACGCCTTGCGCAGCTGCGTGACCGCTTGGGTCACCACATCGTTGGTCGGCAAGGTATCGGGCCAGACCTCGGCAAGCAGTTGCTCACGCGTGACCACCTGGCCCGGCTGTCGCGCCAGGGTCAGCAATACCGACAGGGATTTGGGCGCCAGACGCAGCGGTCGCTTTGCACCCGGCGCGTGTACCTCGCGCGAGGCAACGTCGACCACGCACTGACCGACACGCAGCCGGTCCGATGGCATTGCAATAAAGGGAGGAACACTCATCGGCAAAAAACACGCATTGGCATGCAAAGGACTACAAGAGCGCATCGCACAACGCGCGAAACGCCAAATTCGGCAAAGGACCACGACTGACTGTGTCATGCATCCATTTGGTGCAAATTTTACGCTATGCCTCGTTGCTTCCTATGACAGGCGGCAGCGTCAGGCTCTCTCTCTCTCTCGCCGACGAATTCAAATAATTACGACGTATCCTTCGCGCCTTTGGCGCGATTTTTTTATCTGCGATTCAGCTAAACCGGCTGAAACCCTTATCCGTTGTAATCGCTTGCAATCCAACCGCACCGCGGCACTTGCGCACCGCGATGCGATCTGGCAATACCAAACTGAATTTTTCCTAAGCGGGCGCTGCATGGCGTTTATGAAACGCCTCGATGTAACGCATCACGTGGGGCGATACACCTGCGCACCCTGCGCCAAGAACTGCGCCGACTTTTCCTGCATTCCTGTCGATAACGCTTGCGCCTCGCCCATGCCGTGCTCGGCCGCGTAATCGCGTACGTCCTGAGTAATCTTCATCGAGCAGAAATGTGGCCCGCACATCGAACAGAAGTGCGCCAGCTTGTGCGCGCCCTTGGGCAGCGTTTCGTCGTGGAACTCCTTGGCCTTTTCCGGATCCAGGCCGAGATGGAATTGGTCATCCCAACGGAACTCAAAACGCGCCTTGCTCAGGGCGTTGTCGCGCACCTGCGCGCCCGGATGCCCCTTGGCGAGGTCGGCCGCATGCGCAGCGATCTTGTAGGCCATGATGCCATCGCGCACGTCCTGTCGATTGGGCAGACCCAGGTGCTCTTTCGGAGTGACGTAGCAGAGCATTGCTGTGCCGAACCAGCCGATCATCGCCGCCCCGATCGCGCTGGTGATGTGGTCGTAGCCCGGCGCGATGTCGGTGGTCAGCGGCCCAAGGGTATAAAACGGCGCCTCGCCACATTCGCGCAGCTGCTTGTCCATGTTCTCTTTGATCAATTGCATCGGCACATGGCCGGGGCCTTCGATCATCGTTTGCACATCGTGTTTCCACGCCAGTTTGGTCAATTCGCCCAGCGTTTCCAGTTCGCCAAATTGCGCCGCGTCGTTGGCATCGGCAATGCAGCCCGGGCGTAAGCCATCGCCCAACGAAAACGCCACGTCATAAGCCTTCATGATCTGGCAGATGTCTTCAAAGTGCGTATAGAGAAAATTCTCCTTGTGATGCGCCAGACACCACTTGGCCATGATCGAACCGCCACGCGACACGATGCCGGTGACGCGTTTTGCGGTGAGCGGCACGTAGCGCAGCAGTACGCCGGCGTGGATGGTGAAGTAGTCCACGCCTTGTTCGGCCTGTTCGATCAAGGTGTCGCGGAAAATTTCCCAGGTCAGCGCTTCGGCACGCCCATCGACTTTTTCCAAGGCCTGATAGATCGGCACCGTGCCGATCGGCACCGGCGAGTTGCGGATGATCCACTCGCGCGTTTCATGGATGTGCTTGCCGGTGGACAGATCCATTACCGTATCGCCGCCCCAACGAATCGACCACACCAGCTTTTCGACTTCTTCGGCAATGCCCGAAGACACGGCGCTGTTGCCGATATTGGCGTTGATCTTGGTGAGGAAATTGCGGCCGATGATCATCGGCTCGCTTTCGGGGTGATTGATATTGTTGGGCAGGATCGCGCGCCCGCGCGCGATTTCGTCGCGCACAAACTCCGGTGTGATGCGTTGCTGGATCGAGGCGCCGAATGCTTCACCCGGATGCTGTTTGCGCAAGCTCGCATCGGCCACCGCCTCCAGACGCTGATTTTCCCGGATCGCCACGTACTCCATTTCCGGCGTGATGATGCCGCGGCGCGCGTAATGCATCTGGGTGACGTTGGCGCCCTCGCGCGCGACCCGCGGCAAGCGCCGTGCCGGAAAGCGCACGCCATCCAGGCGCGCATCGTGCTCGCGGCCACGCCCGAAGCTGGAACTCAACCCTTCCAGCGCTACGGTGTCGCCACGTTCGGCAATCCACTGCGCGCGCAGCGGCGCCAGACCAGCGGCCAGATCGATGGCCGCCCGGGGATCGGTGTAGGGCCCGGAGGTGTCGTAGACGCTGAGCGGCGGATTCTCTTCGCCACCGAACAAGGTGGGCGTACGCGTCAACGCGATCTCGCGCATCGGTACCTGCAGATCCGCGCGCGAGCCTTGCGCGAAGATCTTGCGTGAACCGGGAATCGGCTGAGTCACAGCCTCGGACAACGACTGGGCTTGTTGCTGCAAAACGGTGGGCGCGGCGTTCATGGCATTCGTCCTAATGGCTGGCGCTGCGAAGGAGTCGCAGTGCGGACGAAGCGGCGGCGCTCGATACCGATGACCCGTGCACGCACGAACCATCGCATCTGACGAAGCTTCCCTACGCCGGTATCAGCCGGATCAGGTTCCAAGGGACTATCTCAACCGCAGCGCGCTGCGGTACCCCCACTTCGGCGGCGATTAAACCACATCGCGGGTTGCACGGCGAAAACAATGTCACGGGCTATCCACAACGCATACCGTAACGCAGCGAGCGTACATAGCTGCTGTTGAGCGCAGCAAGGTTGTCGCGCATGACCGCGACATATGTCCGCGCAGGTCATCCCACGCCGTGGTAGCACACGCCCAGCCTCGCCCAGGCATTGGGTGACGCGCGCATGCATTGCGCGCGTCGTAACGCAACAAGGTGCCGATTAACGAAAAACGGCGGCGGAACCCGCTCGTTAAATTTCCGCTAGGCCTACGTGTTGCCGATGCCACCGCACGCACGCAAGTGTGCCATTCAACGGGGATCGCGCTGTCGCTCCTCCTCTACCGGGGAACCGCCATACATATGACTATGACAACGCTCCAACGTGCGCTTCAAGTTCGATGGACTCTATAACCGCCGCCAGTCGTCGCAGCAGTTGGCCGGCTTTCCGCTGGCCTCGGTCAACACCGGCATCCTGTTAAGCGGCGACAGCTACTACAACCCCTACAACAGCGCCTACGGTGGCGATGGGCGCGATGTCGGCTGGTCGCATCGATTGACCGCATTCGCGCGCACCTACCAGCAGGACGTCAAGACCTCGCACGTGTACACCGGGCTGGAAGGCGACTTCCAGTTTGCGGACAGGCAGTTCAGTTGGGATGTCGGCTTTGCGCACAATCAGACCGACCAAACCGAAACCCAGTACGGCGATGTCAACCTGCTCAACCTCAGCAACGCGCTCGGTGCATCGGGCATCGTCAATGGCACCTTGTGTGCCTGGACAGTGGCGGTGCCGTCATTGCCGGCTGCGTGCCGTTTAATCCGTTGTCGCCGGCCGGTGGCGTGACCGGAGGAAATGCTGGACTACATCCTGTTCACCGCACACAACACGTATCAATACAAGAACAGCAGTTTCACCGCCAACCTCACCGGCGATCTGTTCGAGCTGCCCGCCGGCTGGATCAGTTTTGCCGCCGGTGTCGAACACCGCGAGGAAAGCGGATTCTCCTCACCGGATGCCTTGATCTCGGCCGGCTACACCTCTGGCAATTCGTTCACGCCCACCTCTGGCTCGTACACGCTCAACGACTATTACACCGAAGTGGCCATTCCACTGCTGAAAGATGTGCCCGGTGCGCAGTTGCTGGAATTGAGCGCAGCAGTGCGTTATTCGGACTACAACACCTTCGGCAGCACCACCAACAGCAAGTTCGGCTTCAAGTGTAGGCCGGTCGCCGACCTATTGATTCCCGGCAATTACGCCACCGGTTTCCGCGCACCATCGATCGAAGATCTGTATCTGGGCGCATCGGACAGCTTCGATACCTATTCCGATCCTTGCTCGACCAATAGCACCTCCTACACCAGCGCGATAACACGCAAGCGAGCGACTGGCACATGGCAGGGCGATGGCGACATGCGCGGACATTTCCACGGCACATCACACCGCTACCCTGCAGTCACTACAACAAGAAACCTGCTCTCTCTCCCTGCCGCCGATCTTCGGCGGCTTTTTTTGAGTGCGCGGGTACACCCTACGGCGTCACTCCAGCGTATAGCCCACCCGCAGCCCGCCCCAGTGCTTGCGGCCGACGAAGATCGGCGCGGAGAGGTCGAACATGATTTGTCCGGTATCGCGACGATAGACCTGCAAGCGGTACGGGTCGGTGTGTGCGCCCACACTGCGGCCGACGCGGTCGGTGAACTTGCGCTTGGTGCGGTTGCCGACCAGATCGCGCTTGGCATCGCCAGTCAGTGGTTGGGTGAAGCGCAGATTGTGGGTGGGCACATAGCCATCGGGATTGGCACAGATGGCGAACACGATCCACGGGTGCGCATCCAGGAGCGGCTCTTGCAACGCCGGCAATACTTGATCGCAGACCGCATCGAAATCGGTGCTGAACTTGGGCGGCTCCACGCCGGCAATTGGCGTGTAGGTACGCGCGAACAACGCCGCTTCGTCGATTTGCCCGCGCGCGATCACTTGCGCCAGTGCTGTGCCGATCTTGCCGGCAGTGGCGACAGCCAGTTCCTTGACCTGCGCGTGCCTGGGCACTTGCAGCTGATCCGGCGGCAGCCGGAACAAGCCAACGCAATCGCGCAGAGTTTCGGTACCGCGTTCCAGCGCTTCGCTGCGTTCGGCCACATGCGCGGCGTGCTGCAGATTGCTGCGGCCCAATGCAACCACACCGTCCACCGCACGCTCAATTCCGCGAATCTCACCGTCCTGGGCCTGGATGCGCCCGGCCACCGTGGTCATCGCGCTGCTGGCCTGCCCGAGGACGCGGGTGATGCCATCGAGCACTGCTTCGGTGTCACGTGCAGAAGCCGCACCCTCGCCGACTGCGGCGCTGGTTTCAGCCAGAATCGCGCGGACGTCGCGTGCCGCCGCGGCGGCGCGTTCGGCCAGACGCCGGATCTCGGTGGCGACCACTGCAAAGCCACGGCCGGCATCGCCGGCATGCGCGGCTTCGATGCTGGCATTGATCGACAGGATATTGGTCTGGAACGCCACCGAATCGATGACTTCGATGACTTCGCCTGCACGTGACGCCCGGCGCTCCACTTCGTGCATGGCCTGACCGAGCGCATGCGCCGCGGCCACGCCTTGCCGTGCGCTGTCATCGGCACTGGCGGCCAGCGCAATGACCTGCGCCAACTCGGTGTTAACGTCCTGCAGGCTCGACGACAGCCGCACCACCGCGGTGCGCGCGCCATCCAGCGCCTCGTTTTGCGCCTGCGACTGGCGCACCATCTCATCGTTTTCGGCCACCAGCGGCGGCACTTCGGCGGCGATCTGCACCGACAAGGCCACCGCCTGGCGGATGGCCTCGGCCAGATTGCCGAACCCGGCCTGCAGCCGGCGACCCATCTCGGTTTCCGCCAGCCCCGGCGGCAACAGCAGGTCGAGTTCGCAGCTGGCCAGCGCTTGCGCGGTGCGCTCGAGCACCGTGCGGTCTTCGTGTTCGGCCTGCAGGCGCGCTACCAGCGGCTGCAGCAGGGGCGAGATCGGCACCGGCCGGCTGCCGTCGGCCAGACGGGTAGCTTCACGCAGCAGGATCGCGGTTTCCACATGCGGCAGCGACAGCATCCAGCCCCCGTGCTCACGGTCGCGCACATAGCGCACGCGCCGCGCCGGGTCGTCGCCCGGGGCAGCCCAGACGCCCTCTTCGCCAACCAGATCGGCGGCGCTTAATCCCCACAATACCGAGGCCGGCGCGCGCTGCAGTTCGGCCGCCGTCTTGCCCAGCACATCCAGTCCGGCGCGGTTGCAGGCCACCAGGCAGGCTTCGGCAGACAGCCGCAACAAAGCGACCGGCGCATCCGGGAGCATGGCCGGCTGGGTCTGCGACGACGGGTCCGGCTGTTGCATCGAGTTCATGAGGGCTCCTGCTACATCCCTTGATTAGCGGCGCGCGGCGGCCGGAGTTGAGCGACAACCTCGGCCGTAACGCGCGCTCAGTATCCGGCCGCCTGGCCGTCCTTGCGGCTTTCCGAAGCACCGTAGTACACACCGCTGACCGGGCCGCGGGCGATCGCCTGATACCCGCCATACGGGCCATCGGCAAAGATCACCCGGTGGCCTTTGCGCATCAGCGCGCGGATAGTGTCGTAGGAGAAGCCGGTTTCCAGATTGACCTCGCCGCCATCGCTCATCGCAGTGGCCTGGCCGGTGGGCTCGGTGGAACCTTCATGCTGGATGCGCGGTGCGTCGCCGGCTTCCTGCAGGTTCATATGGAAGTCCACCAGGTTCATCACGATCTGCACGTGCCCCTGTGGCTGCATCGCACCGCCCATCACGCCGAAGCTCAGCCACGGCTTGCCGTCCTTGGTGACGAAGGCCGGGATGATGGTCTGGAAGGGCCGCTTGCCCGGCGCGTAGCCGTTGGGGTGATCCTTCTTCAGCACAAACATTTCGCCGCGGTCCTGCAGGATGAAGCCCAGCCCCGGCGGCGCCATGCCGCTGCCCATGCCGCGGTAGTTGGACTGGATCAGCGAGACCATCATGCCGTCGGCATCGGCCACGGTCATATAGATGGTGTCGCCCTCTTCCAGTTGCTTGGGCGTGCCCGGCTGCACTTCCTTGAGCGCCTTATCCATCGAGATCAGCGCACGGCGCTGATTGGCTTACTCCTTGGAAATCAATTTTGCCAACGGTGCCGGTTGAAATGCAGGGTCGGCGTAAAACCGCGCACGGTCAGCGAAGGCGAGCTTCTTGGCTTCGGTAAACAAGTGCACATGCTCGGCCGAGCCGAACGGAATCTTGGAGAAATCGTAGGCCTCCAGAATATTGAGCATCTGCAACGCCGCGATGCCCTGGCTGTTGGGCGGTAGCTCCCATACGTCATAGCCGCGGTAATTGGTGGACACCGGCTCGACCCACTCGCCGGTATGGCTGGCCAGATCCTCATAGCTGAGGTAGCCGCCATTGGCCTTGAAGTACGCACCGATGGTGCGCGCGATGTCGCCCTTGTAGAACGCATCGCGGCCGCCATCGGCGATCTGCTGCAGCGTGTTGGCCAGGTTGGGGTTCTTCCACAGCTCACCCTTGCGCGGGGCATGGCCGTCAATGGTGAATTGTTCATTGAAACCCGGGTACTGCGACAGGCGCGGCACCGAGCGGTCCCAGTAATAGGCGATGGTTTCGGCCACCGGATGGCCTTCGCGGGCGTAGCGGATTGCCGGCGCCAGGTTCTGCGCCATCGGCTTGCGCCCGAAGCGCTCGTGCAGCGCAAACCAGCCATCTACCGCGCCGGGCACCGACACCGGCAGCGGGCCGGTCGGCGGAATGTCCTTCAAGCCACGGCGCTGGAACTCGGCCAGCGTCAGCGACTTGGGCGAGCGGCCCGAGCCGTTGTAACCATAGAGCGTGTGGGTCTTGGGGTCCCAGACGATCGCGAACAGGTCTCCGCCCACGCCATTGCCGGTTGGCTCCATCAGGCCCAGCGCCGCGTTGGCTGCAATCGCCGCATCCACCGCCGAGCCGCCGTCCTTCATCACATCCAATGCGATCTGGGTCGCAAGCGGTTGCGAGGTGGCGGCCATGGCATGCGGCGCGATGACCTCCGAGCGGGTAGCAAACGGCTGCCCGGTGACGCGGTCGGCAGCGCAGAGGGGCGGCGCAAGCAGCGCCAGAGCAGACACCAACAACACAGGTACGCGACGCATCACTGATGGCCCCCATGAAACCAAAGTAATGAACTGCCAACCATACCAGCGGGGCTGTGCCCTGCCGTTCAATCGACACTTAGCAACGCACCCGATGCCGCGCAGATGGTGACCGTCGTCAGCGCTTCTTGTGCTGCATCGATCCGGTTTCAACGGTAACCATGCAGCTGCCACGGGGCTTTGCACGCGACTTTGCAAATTGATGCGGATGTTTCATGCGCAAGGGTTGACACCCTAGTTGCTGCGATGGTTATCTCAGACACATGACGCACCGCCACACCACCTCGAACGCTCTGATGGCCGCGCCCTCCGGCGCGCTGGCTGCGTCGCTTCTCGTGCTCGTACTTATTACCTCGCCAACCGGTGCGGGACGAGACTTCGTGTAGGCAACACACACAAGGCTTCGATCAGACCCCGCACCGGCAACGGCGCGGGGTTTCGCGTTTCAGGGACCACCAAAAGTTTCGAATGACATGAACGACATCACTGCCACTTCCGCCAAACGACCCAGCACTGCCCAGTCAGACGCTGATGTTTGTGGTTGCCCGCGCAGTGCCATCGCTCATCCCCGCTTTGCTCAGCCGGCCAGTGTCTGCACTGCCGGCTGATCCGTTTATCCACTGCCAATCTCAACTGCCAACCCCGTAAGGACAACCCATGAGCAACGACACCCAACCGAAAATCGCGATTATCGGCTACGGCAGCCAGGGCCGCGCGCATGCGCTGAACCTGCGCGATTCCGGCTTCGACGTCACTGTCGGCCTGCGCCCCGGTGGCCCGACCGAATCCAAGGCGCAGGCCGATGGCTTCACCGTCGTGGCGCCGTCCGAGGCGGTCAAGAGCGCGGATCTTGTCGCCATCCTGACCCCGGACATGGTGCAGAAGAAGCTCTATGAAGACGTCATCGCCCCGAACATGAAGCAGGGCGCCTGCCTGCTGTTCGCGCATGGCTTGAACGTACATTTCGACATGATCCGGCCGCGCGCCGATCTGGACGTGGTGCTGGTTGCGCCCAAGGGCCCGGGCGCGCTGGTGCGGCGCGAGTATGAAATCGGCCGCGGCGTGCCGTGCATCTATGCGGTGTACCAGGACACCAGCGGCAAGGCCGAACACCTCGCACTGGCCTATGCCGGCGGCCTGGGTGGCGCGCGCGCCAACATCATCAAGACCACCTTCAAGGAAGAAACCGAAACCGATCTGTTCGGCGAGCAGGCGGTGCTGTGCGGCGGCGCCTCGTCGCTGGTGCAGGCTGGTTTTGAAGTGCTGGTGGAAGCCGGCTATCAGCCGGAAATCGCATACTACGAAGTGCTGCACGAATTGAAGTTGATTGTGGACCTGTTTTACGAAGGCGGCATTACCCGCATGCTTGAGTTCGTTTCCGAAACCGCGCAATACGGCGATTATGTCAGCGGGCCACGTGTGATCGATGCCAGCACCAAGGCGCGCATGAAGGACGTGCTGACCGATATCCAGAACGGCACCTTCACCAAGAACTGGGTGGCCGAATACGAAGCCGGGCTGCCGAGCTACAACAAGTTCAAACAGGCCGATCTGGAACACCCGATCGAGGAAGTGGGCAAGAAGCTGCGCGCCAAGATGGTGTGGCTCAACGGCGAACAGCAAGCCGCCGCTGCACCGGCGAATCAACAGGCGGCATAACGCCGCCGCCTCCCCCACCGCTTAAACCGAAGGTCCGCAACGCATGAACACCTCCGCACACAGCACGCCCCGTAACGGCGCGCGCTGGCTGACGCAGGCCCTGGAAGCCGAAGGCGTGGAAACGCTGTTCGGCTATCCGGGCGGCACCATCATGCCGTTCTACGACGCCCTGGTGGATTCCAGGCTCAAGCACATCCTGGTTCGTCACGAACAGGGCGCCGCACTCGCTGCCAACGGCTATGCACGTGCCAGCGGCCGGGTCGGCGTGTGCGTGGCCACCTCCGGCCCGGGCGCATCCAATCTGGTCACCGGCATCGCCGACGCGATGCTCGATTCGGTGCCGATGGTGTGCCTGACCGGCCAGGTCGCCACCCCGTTACTGGGCACCGACGCGTTCCAGGAACTGGACGTATTCGGCATGACCATGCCGATCGTCAAGCACAGCTTTCTGGTGCGGCGGGTGGAGGATCTTCCGGAGATGGTGCGCGAGGCGTTTCGCATTGCGCGCGAAGGACGTCCCGGGCCAGTGTTGATCGATCTGCCCAAGGACGTGCAGGTGGCCGATGCCTCGCATCTGCCCGCGCATGTGCCGGCAGCGGTGTTGCCGCCGCCGGTGCCGGCGGACGCGAAATTGGCCGAAGCACTGGCAGCGATCGCCAGTGCCGAACGCCCGGTGGTGTACGGCGGTGGCGGGATCGCGTTGGCCGGTGCAGTGGAGCCATTCCGGCGCTTTGTCGAAGCCACCGGCATCCCGACCGCGTTGACCTTGCGCGGCCTGGGTGCGTTGTCGCATGCACATCCGGATTACCTGGGCATGCTGGGCATGCACGGCACCCGTGCGGCCAATATGGCGATCCAGGAATGCGATCTACTGGTCGTCGTCGGTGCGCGTTTCGACGACCGTGCAACCGGCAAGCTGAGCGAGTTTGCCCCGTTTGCGCGCGTCATCCATCTGGATGCCGACGCGTATGAAATTTCCAAGCTGCGCACCGCCGATATCGCGGTGCCCGGCGACGTGGCAGTGAGTTTGAAAGCCTTGAGTGCGGCACGCGCCAACTGCCAGGCTTGGCGCACGCGCTGCTTTGCCAACCGTGAAAAATTCGGCGCGCGTTACGACGCGCCCGGTACCGATATCTACGCACCGGCGCTGTTGAAGCGCCTGAGCGAAGTAGCCCCAGCCGACACCATCATTGCTTGCGATGTAGGTCAGCATCAGATGTGGGTGGCCCAGCATTGCCGCTTCAACGACCCGCGCAATCACCTCACCAGCGGCGCGCTCGGCACCATGGGCTTCGGCCTGCCGGCGGCCATGGGCGCGCAGTTTGCCTGCCCCGATCGCACCGTGGTGCTGGTCTCCGGCGATGGCAGTTTCATGATGAACGTGCAGGAGCTGGTGACGATTGCGCGCTGTAAGCTGCCGGTAAAGATCGTGCTGCTGGATAACAGTTCGCTGGGCATGGTGCGGCAGTGGCAGGAACTGTTCTTTGCCGAGCGTTACAGCGAAATTGATCTGTCCGACAACCCGGATTTTGCGGCGTTGGCGCAGGTATTCGGCATCCCGGCCAAGCGCATCATCGCGCGCGGCGATGTGGATGCGGCGCTAACCGAGTTGTTGGCGCAGCCCGGTCCCGGCCTGCTGCATGTCGCCATCGACGCACGCGCCAACGTGTGGCCGCTGGTGCCGCCCAACAACGCCAACAGCACCATGCTGGACAGCAACCCCGCACACGCGGCCAAGGAGACATCGCATGCGTTACCGGCTTGATCTGGTGCTGAAGCCGGCAGAAGGCGCGCTGGTGCGGGTGATCGGCATGACCGAGCGCCGCGGCTTCCGCCCGTGCGCGATTCAGGGCGTAGCAGCACCGGACGATGCCGGGCGCTGGCATCTGCAACTGGATGTGGACTGCAGCCGTCCGGCGGAAACGCTGCGCCTGCAGTTGGAAAAAGTGTACGACTGCGAATCGGTGGTGATCACTGCACTGGAGTCGGTCGAGGCTGCGGCATGAGCATGCAGACCTCGCGCGACGATCAAACTGCCGTTCGGAGGTGTCTTCTTCCGGATCGGCCGCGCGCGTGCCGCAATGCCTGATTCCGGCCGCCCTTCCGCTTCGGCACAGGAGCCAGAGGTAAGCGACGTAGCCGTCAGCGTGGCCGACGTGCTGGCGGCACAGGCACGCCTGCGCAAGTACCTGTCGCCCACGCCGCTGCATTACGCCGAACGCTTCGGCGTGTGGTTGAAGCTTGAAAACCTGCAGCGCACCGGCTCTTACAAGGTGCGCGGCGCATTGAATGCATTGCTGGCCGGGCTGGAGCGGGGCGATGAGCGCCCGGTGATCTGCGCCTCGGCAGGCAATCATGCGCAAGGCGTGGCGTGGTCGGCGTATCGGCTGGGTGTGCAGGCCATCACGGTGATGCCCTACGGCGCGCCGCGGACAAAGATTGCCGGTGTCGCGCATTGGGGCGCCACTGTGCGCCAGCATGGCAGCAGCTATGACGAGGCATTCGCGTTTGCGCGCGAGCTGGCCGACCAGAATGGCTATCGCTTCCTGTCGGCCTTCGACGACCCGGATGTGATTGCCGGCCAGGGTACGGTTGGCATCGAACTGGCGGCGCATGCGCCGGACGTGGTGATCGTGCCGATCGGCGGCGGTGGGCTGGCGTCCGGCGTGGCGCTGGCATTGAAGTCGCAGGGCGTGCGTGTGGTCGGGGCGCAGGTGGAAGGCGTCGATTCGATGGCGCGCGCCGTACGCGGCGATCTGCGCGAAATCACCCCGGTTGCAACGCTGGCAGACGGTGTGAAGGTCAAGGTCCCCGGCTTCCTTACGCGTCGTCTGTGCTCGAGCCTGCTCGATGATGTGGTGATCGTGCGCGAGGCCGAATTACGCGAAACGTTAGTGCGTCTGGCGCTGGAAGAGCACGTCATCGCCGAAGGCGCCGGCGCGCTGGCGTTGGCCGCCGGCAGACGCGTTTCCGGGAAACGCAAATGTGCGGTGGTCTCTGGCGGTAATATCGACGCAACCGTGTTGGCCACACTCTTGTCCGAGGTGCGGCCGCGTCCGCCACGCAAGCCGCGTCGTCGCAATACCGAGCGACGTCGCAACGAAAGTAGCGCCAAGCCACTATCCGATACACCCGTTCTTTCCCGCCCATCCGCAGTCGCTTCAACGCCTGTCACCGCCATCGCCGCAGAGGAGTCTTCCTGGTGAACACGACCGTATCCAACCAGACCCCGCATATCCGAATTTTCGACACCACCCTACGCGACGGCGAGCAATCCCCCGGCTGCAGCATGACGCCCCAGCAGAAGCTGGTCATGGCGCGCGCGCTGGATGAGCTCGGCGTGGATATCATCGAAACCGGGTTTCCTGCCAGCTCGCATTCCGACCGCGAAGCGGTGGCGATGATGGGCCGCGAACTGCGCCGTCCCACCCTGGCGGTGTTGTCGCGCTGCCTGCAGACCGATATCGAAATCTCGGCCAAGGCATTGGAAGCAGCCGCAAACCCCCGCCTGCATGTGTTTTTGTCCACCAGCCCGCTGCACCGCGAGCACAAGCTGCGCATGAACCGCGAGCAGGTGCTGGAATCGGTGCACCGGCACGTGACGCTGGCGCGCGGCTACATCGACGACGTGGAATTTTCTGCCGAAGATGCAACCCGCACCGAAGGAGATTTCCTGGCCGAGGTCACCCGCGTGGCGATCGCCGCCGGCGCCACCACCATCAATCTGCCCGACACAGTGGGCTTCACCACGCCCGAAGAGATCCGCGGCATGTTCTCGTGGTTGATCGCCAGCGTGGAAGGTGCCGACAAGGTCATCTTCAGCGCGCATTGCCACAACGATCTGGGTCTGGCGGTGGCCAACTCGCTGGCCGCCATCGAAGGCGGTGCGCGTCAGGTGGAATGCACCATCAACGGAATCGGCGAGCGCGCGGGCAATTGCGCGCTGGAAGAAATCACCATGGCGCTGAAAGTGCGTGGCGCCTTCTACAACATCGATTCGGCGATCAATACCCCGCGCATCGTGTCCACCTCGCAGTTGCTGCAGCGCTTGGTCGGCATGCCGGTACAGCGCAACAAGGCTGTGGTGGGCGGCAACGCGTTTGCGCACGAGTCGGGCATCCATCAGCACGGCATGCTGCGCCATCGCGGTACCTACGAAATCATGCGCCCGGAAGACGTGGGCTGGGAATCGTCGCAGATGGTGCTGGGCCGCCACAGCGGCCGCGCTGCGGTTGAACAACGATTGCGCGCGCTGGGGTATCTGCTGGAAGAAGATGAGGTCAAGCTGGTCTTCGAACAGTTCAAGGCATTGTGCGAGAAGCAGCGTGTGGTCACCGACGCCGATCTGCAGGCATTGATGCAAGATGCCACCGTGCAGGAAGGCTACCGTCTGGCATCGATGACCATCAGCGATGTCGGCAGCCGCGCCAATGCGCTGGTGGAGTTGTCCGATCCGGAAGGCAATCGCGTGGCCGAAACCGCGCAGGGCAACGGGCCGGTGGATGCGCTGTTCGGTGCATTGGCCTCGGCCACCGGCGTGAAACTGGAGCTGGACAGCTATCAGGTGCACAGCGTGGGCATCGGCGCAGACGCGCGCGGCGAAGCCAGCCTGAGCGTGCGCCACGACGGCGTGGAATACGAAGGCACCGGCACCAGCAAGGACATCATCGAAGCCAGCGCGCTGGCATGGCTGGATGTGGCCAACCGCCTGTTGCGGCAACGCGAGCGTGGCGTGGTCGCCAGCAAGACGGCTGCGGTGGCGTAACGCCGCGCAGTCGCTGGACGATGCAAACCTGACGGCCAGCAGAGTGATCTGCTGGCTGTTTTGGTTTTGATGTTCGAACTGTTTCACGCATGCGTCGGTTTGCTGCTGACGCTTGCGTGCATGCCAACGTGGCAAAGCTTCAGTTTGCTCCGGGTGCTTGCACGCGTACCGGCGTGGGACACGCCGCAAGTACGTCCATGTAGGCTCTGGCACGGCATCCATGCCGCTCAAGGTCCCACGCCAGCAACGCGTGCAAGCACCGCTGATTACCACGGCAACTGATGGGCGAGCAGTGATGCTCTTGATCCGCTGACGACTGGTGCGCTGCCGGGCTTTACTGCGTTCTGGCTTAGCAAGCTTGAGACAGACACTGCAGCTAACCGAACAGGGCACGCATGAGAGCGACGCCAATTGGGGCTGAGCTCCTAGTCTATGCCGTGCATCGGCATAGACAGGCACATGCGCCCCACAGCCGCGAGTACCGCACCTCATCGTGTGTTGGTTGCACGCGCCAAACGCCGCTACGACTAAGAAGCTGTGGCGGCGCTGCTGACTAGCGTTAGGCTGCCTCGCTCAGCTCTGCGCTTGAACGCATTGCTTTCAAATCGGCGGCCGCACTGATGAGCGTGGTGCCGTATCCGGGGCCGGGACCGTTGGCGGCATGGACGCCGCCAACGAGCCTCCAGGGATGGATCCACGGCGTGTCCGGCTCCGGATACGACACCGCGCCTCGACCAACCTGGCAAGCAATCACTACCGGCGCGGAATTGTTTAAGCGCAGGTAGTCCTACTCACACGCTGGTCGTTTCAAACAACACAATGCCTAGCTCAACCAAGACAAAAAAAGCGGCTATCGTCGCCAAACGATAGCCGCCAGCAGTGCAATCATCGCAACGACACACGCAGAACCTACAGCGCAGCCACCACCGCATCGCCCATCGCCACGGTGCCGACCTTGGTAGTGCCTTCGGACCAGATGTCGGCAGTGCGCAGGCCTTGGTCGAGCACATTGCCGACTGCGCGTTCAATTGCATCCGCTGCACCGGCTTGCGCGAAGGTGTAGCGCAGCATCATCGCCACCGACAGGATCGTCGCCAGCGGATTGGCAATGCCCTTACCGGCGATGTCCGGCGCCGAGCCATGGCAGGGCTCGTACATGCCCTTGCTGTTGGCATCCAGCGAGGCGGAAGGCAGCATGCCGATCGAGCCGGTGAGCATGGATGCCTGGTCGGACAGAATGTCGCCGAACATGTTGTCGGTCACGATCACGTCGAACTGCTTGGGCGCGCGCACCAACTGCATCGCCGCGTTGTCCACGTACATATGCGACAGCGCAATATCGGGGTAGTCCTTGGCCACTTCTTCGACCACTGCACGCCACAGTTGGCTCGATGCCAGCACGTTGGCCTTGTCGACCGAACACAACTTCTTGCCACGCAAACGCGCCATCTCGAAGCCCGCCTTGGCGATGCGACGGATCTCGCTCTCGCTATACGGCAAGGTGTCGTACGCCTGACGCTCGCCGTTGTCCAAGGTGCGCGTGCCACGTGGCTGACCGAAGTAAATGCCGCCAGTGAGCTCACGCAGGATCAGCAGATCCAGCCCGGAGACGACTTCCGGCTTCAACGTGGACGCATCGGCCAGCTGCGGATACAGCAGCGCCGGGCGCAGGTTGGCGAACAAACCCAACTGCGAGCGAATCTTGAGCAAGCCACGTTCCGGCCGCAGCGCCGGGTCGATGGTGTCCCACTGCGGGCCACCCACTGCGCCCAACAACACCGCATCGGCAGCACGCGCACGCTCCAGCGTTTCATCGGCCAACGGGCTGCCGTATTTGTCGTAGGCCGCACCGCCCAGCTCGTCATACACCAGCTCGAAACCCAGGCCGTGCTGCGCATCAATGCGCTTTAGCACCTTAACCGCTTCGGCCATGATCTCCGGCCCGATCCCGTCGCCGGGAAGAATCAGAATCTGCTTGCTCATGCCATCCTCGTGAGTGACGCCGTAGCGCCATTGAAATCAACGTACTGCCCAAAGCACCAGCACATCGGTACTGAAAGATCCATCGGCATCGATCTGGAAATGGTCGCGCACCGCATCTACCGCCGCGTCCTGCAATGCGCGGATTGCTTCACGCATGACCTGCGGGGTGCGCATGCGCTCCACCCAGCTTGCGTAGTTCAAATGCAGGCGCTGGCACTGATGCCGCTGCACCTGCAGGCCAGCATCGCCCACCATCTGCAACCATTGCGCAACGCTGTAGTCGCGCACGTGGCTGGTGTCGCGCAGCAACTCGATTGCCTGCAGGTGTGTGTCCAGCAACGGCAGCCCTGGCGCCACCACATCGATAAACGCTGCGATACCGCCCGGACGCAGCACGCGCCGCACTTCGCGCAGTGCTTGCCCCAGGTCGCTCCAATGGTGCGCCGAATAGCGGCTGACCACTGCATCCATGCTGCCCGCCTCGAACGGAAGGCGCTCGGCGACACCTTGCAGCGTTGATATCTGTGTCAGCCCTCGTTCGGCGGCAGTCGCCGCCACGACCTTGAGCATGTCTGCTGAGAGATCGTAGGCAACCACCTCGGCCATCAATGGCGCCAGCTGGAAACTCAGATGCCCGGCACCGCAGCCCAGATCGAGCAATCGCCCATTGCGATGACCCGCCAGACCAGCACGGAGCTCAGCGAACTCGGCGCCCTGTGCATGCACGTCGCTGTGCAGATAGGCGTGCGCCTGCGGCCCGAACTGCGCGGCGACGTGTTCGCTCAGCGCCGACGGATCAGTGGTTCTGGCGACCGAATTCACTGCAGTGCGCCAAACAACCACGGTTGGCGTGCGCGATGGCCTTGCTCGAAATGACTGATCGCATCGGCGTCCTGCAAGGTGAGGCCGATATCGTCCAGCCCGTTGAGCAGGCAGTGTTTGCGGAAGGCATCGATGTCGAAGCTGTACTCCACGCCATCGGGGCGACACACACGTTGCGCAGCCAGATCCACGGTGAGTTGGTAGCCCTCGGTGGCCAGGCATTGTTCGAACAATGCATCCACTTCCGTTTCGGCCAGCACGATCGGCAGCAGACCGTTCTTGAAACTGTTGTTGTAAAAGATATCGGCAAAGCTCGGCGCGATCACCGCACGAAACCCGTATTCGTCCAGCGCCCACGGCGCATGCTCGCGTGAAGAACCGCAGCCGAAGTTCTCGCGTGCAAGCATCACGCTGGCACCCTGATAACGCGGGAAATTCAACACGAATTCCGGATTCAAGGGGCGCGTGCTGTTGTCGCGGCCGGGCTCGCCGATATCCAGATAACGCCACTCGTCGAACAGGTTTGGCCCGAAGCCGGTGCGCTTGATCGACTTGAGAAATTGCTTGGGAATGATCTGGTCGGTATCGACGTTGGCGCGATCCAGCGGCGCGACCAGTCCGGTGTGTTGGGTAAAAGGAGTCATTGGAGTGCCGGGAATGGGGAATGGGGGTTGGAATAGGCAGAGCAGGAAGCGGGACCTGGCGATTCCCTATTCCCGATTCTCGATTCCCTGCAGGCCACGCACATCGACAAAATGCCCACTCACCGCTGCTGCCGCGGCCATCGCCGGGCTAACCAGGTGCGTGCGACCACCGGCGCCCTGGCGGCCTTCGAAGTTGCGATTGGAGGTGGAAGCGCAATGCTCACCGCTACCCAGCTTGTCCGGGTTCATGGCAAGACACATCGAGCAGCCCGGCTCACGCCACTCGAAACCGGCATCCAGAAACACCTTGTCCAGGCCTTCGGCTTCGGCTTGCGCCTTGACCAAGCCAGAGCCCGGCACCACCAGTGCCTGCTTGATGGTGGACGCGACCTTGCGGCCCTTGGCCACTGCGGCGGCGGCACGCAGGTCTTCGATGCGCGAGTTGGTGCACGAGCCGATGAACACGCGATCCAGGCGGATGTCGGTGATCGGCTGGTTGGCCTTCAAGCCCATGTATTTCAGCGCGCGTTCGATCGAATCGCGCTTGGTCGGATCCTGCTCGGTCGCCGGATCGGGCACGTGCTGATCGACAGCCAGCACCATTTCCGGCGAAGTGCCCCAGCTGACCTGCGGCTTGATGTCTTCGGCACGCAGGTCCACCACGGTGTCGAAGTGCGCGTCCGGGTCGGAGACCAGCGTGGTCCACAACGCCACCGCTGCATCCCAGTCGGCGCCCTTGGGGGCGAAGGGGCGACCTTTGACGTAGGCAATCGTCTTGTCATCCACCGCCACCATGCCCACGCGCGCACCGGCCTCGATGGACATGTTGCAGATGGTCATGCGGCCTTCCATCGACAGCGCGCGAATGGCGCTGCCGGCAAATTCCAGGGCATGCCCGTTGCCGCCGGCGGTGCCGATCTTGCCAATCACCGCCAGCACGATGTCCTTGGCGGTCACCCCGAACGGCAGCGTGCCTTCCACGCGGACTTGCATGTTCTTCATTTTTTTGGCGATCAGGCACTGCGTGGCCAGCACATGCTCGACCTCGGAGGTGCCGATGCCATGCGCCAACGCGCCGAACGCCCCATGCGTGGAGGTGTGCGAATCGCCGCAAACCACGGTCATGCCCGGCAAGGTGGCGCCCTGCTCCGGGCCGACCACATGCACGATGCCCTGGCGCGCGTCGTTCATCTTGAACTCGAGGATGCCGAAGTCGTCGCAGTTCTCGTCCAGGGTCTGCACCTGCAGGCGCGACACCTCATCAGAAATCGACTCCAGCCCGCCCTGGCGCTCTGCACGTGTGGTCGGCACGTTGTGATCGGGCGTGGCGATATTGGCGTCGATGCGCCACGGCTTGCGCCCGGCCAGGCGCAGGCCTTCGAAGGCTTGCGGCGAGGTCACTTCGTGCAGGATGTGGCGGTCGATATAGATCAGCGACGAACCATCGTCACGGCGTGTGACCTCGTGCAGTTCCCACAGCTTGTCGTACAGGGTCTTGGCAGTCATCGCGGCAATCCGAGTGGCGGATGGTGGGTGCGCCCACCTGGCTGAGGTCGATGCTAGGAGCTTGCCTTGGATTACGCAAATTCATATTCTTTATTCAAGAAATTAATTTCAGGAATACCTATGGACCTGGCGAGCCTCAATGCGTTCGTGGCGATCGCCGAGAGCGGCAGCTTCTCCGCAGCCGGTGAGGCCTTGCACCTGACCCAGCCGGCAGTGAGCAAACGCATCGCGCTGCTTGAGGCACAACTGTCGGCGCGGCTGTTCGACCGCCTGGGCCGCCAAGTGGTGCTCACCGAAGCCGGCCAGGCGCTGTTGCCGCGCGCGCAACGCATCCTGGCCGAGCTGCAGGACACCCGCCGCGTGCTTGAGCATCTAGGCGCGGCGGTTGGCGGTCGTTTGAGCCTGGCTACCAGCCACCATGTGGGCTTGCACCGTCTGCCTGCGTTGTTGCGCGGTTTCGCAACACAACATCCGCAGGCGGCACTGGACATCCAGTTCCTGGATTCGGAATTGGCGTACGCCGCGGTGCTGCGTGGCGAGGTGGAACTGGCAGTGACCACGCTGGCGCCCGACACGCGCGCGCCGCTGCGTGCGCAGCCGATCTGGCACGATCGCCTGCAGTTCGTGGTTGCGCCTGATCACCCGTTGGCAGCGCTGCGCGCGGTGTCGCTGGACGATGTGGTTGCGCACCCGGCGGTCTTACCGGATCCGGGCACGTTCACTCATCGCATCGTCGCCAATCTATTCGCCGAACGCGGCCTGGCACCGAGTTTGCGCATGACCACCAATTATCTGGAAACGATCAAGATGCTGGTGTCGGTGGGCTTGGCGTGGAGCGTGTTGCCCGAGCGCATGATCGACCATCAGATCGTGGCGTTGCCGCTGGCCGATGTGGCGCTATCGCGCGAGCTGGGTTGCGTCACGCATGGCGGGCGCACCTTGTCGCGCGCGGCGCAGGCGTTTGTCGCATTGTTGCGTGCGCAGGCGGATCAAGCGCGGGTTTAGTGCAGCTAACAAAACGACTGCGCTCACCGCCAGGCGGGCGTGGCCGGTGCTCGGAATTGGCATGTACCACGCGTACACTGCGGTTCTGAGCGCGCTGTCCGCGGCCACCTGACAGCTGCTCGCTACGTGTTGTTAGCCGCTCTTAGTGCACAGGCGGACTGCATGTTGCAGAGATTCAAGCAGCCGCGGTGGTCAGCGCCTGTTCGATTCACCGGTCAACATTTGTCTGCCGTTGCCGGCAACGCCGGCACGCTGATCGGCTTGCAAGGTTGGCCCGATCAAGTCGATCAAAAAAGACGCCATGTCGGTCCGGACCGACATGGCACGCGCCAGTGCAACGCATTTCGCGAACTGCTGAAGACCAATGCGCTTGGCAGGCGAAACAACGATTTGCTGCGGATGTCGTTTTCATCACGCATCACCCGGCTCATGCAAGAACACGTGCAATGCATCGAGACTGCGGCTTGCACTCCGTGCAATACCTTACGGCCCGATCAAGCGATCCCGCCCCTGCCGCTTGGCGTCATACAGCCGACGATCGGCCAACGCCAGCAGTTCGCGTCGGCTCGGCGCTTCGTCGCTCATCGCCATGCCCATGCTGGCGGTACAACGCACGGGCGTGCCTTGCGCATCGACCTGGATATCGGCCAGTCGCTGCCGCACGCGCTCGAACAGTGCGCGCGCCTGCGCCGCATCCAGCCCTATGGCCGCAAGCAGGAATTCTTCGCCACCGTGCCGCGCGGCGAAGCAGTGCGCCTGATCCTGCTCGCTCAACACCTGGCCGATGGCGAACAGCACTGCATCGCCAACCTCGTGCCCGTAGTCGTCGTTGATACGCTTGAAGTGATCGATATCCATCAGCGCTAGCGCCAGTGCGGCGCCACCTGCATGCGCCTCATCGAACCATTGCTGCAGCACACGCTCGGCTTCGCGTCGGTTCGGCAGCGCCGTCAGCACGTCGTGGCTGGCGCGGTAGGTATTCCAGCTGGCGCATCAACGCTTCGCGTTCCTGGCTGGCCTGCTGCAGCGCCAGGTTCTTGTCGCGCAGTTCGCGCGTGCGGCGATCGATGACGGTATTGAGCTGGCGCTGACGCCGGCGATAACTGGCAGTCCGCCACAGATAAAACCCGTAGATCACACTGGCCAGGCCGAGGATCCCCAGACCGATCACTTCGCCCCGGCGCCACCACGGCGGCGCGAGTGCGATGACCAGGCTGGCTTCGCCCAACAAATCGCTTTGCCGCCAATCCACCGGCAGTGACATCGCCTGCACACGGAAGCGGAAGCGGCCCGGCGGCAGATTGGTGTAGACCGCTTCGCTGGCATTGTCTGCATCCACCCAATCCGGGTCGAAGCCTTCCAGTCGGTAGCGATACCGCACCTTGTCCGGGCCACGGAAATTCAGCCCCGCATAGCCAATCGCGATACGCCGGGTCTCGGCACCGAACCGATGCGGGCCGCTCAATGGCTGCACCATGCCATCGACCAGCAGGCGCTCGAACACGATCGGCACCCGATGGCCTTGCAAGGTGCCCACCCGCGTCGGGTCGATCACACCCAGGCCTGCAGCGGTGGGAAACAGCAACTGCCCGGACTGGGTCAGCCAGCCGGCCGGTGCACTGCTACCGTTACCCTGGTTGCTCGGCATACCGTCGCTGCGGTCGACCACTTCCACGCTCAATTGTTCGCGCGTGCCCGCATCGATCTGGTCGAAGTTCTTGCGCGCGATGCGGAACACGCCGTGGTTGCTCGACAACCAGAAATAGCCGCGACCGTCGTCGATCACCCGGAACACCTTGTCGCGCGGCAGCCCGACCCGGTGGTCGTAGACGCGAAAACTCTCACCGCGCAAACGTAGCAGCCCGCGATCGCTGGCAATCCACACATCGCCAGCGGCATCGCGCAGGAATTCGAACGCGTTCTGCCCGGGGAAATCCCGATCGCCCAGCCAGGCGCGCGTGCTGCCGTCCGGCGATAGCGCGGTCATGCCACGATCGGTGCCGATCCACACGATGCCCTGCGCGTCACGGTACAAGCCCTGCACGGCGCCGTCCGGCACACCGTCGGCGGCGGTGTAGCGGCGTGCCTTGCCGTTGCGCCAGCGCACCAGCCCGGCAGTGGTGCCTATCCACAGATTGTCGCCATCTGGCAGCACCGCGCGTACCGACGTCGACGGCAGGCCATCGGCCGCGCCGATGCGCACCAACATGTGGCCTTGCGCATCCAGACGCACCACGCCCTGGCTGTAGGTGCCGGCCCAGGCGCCGCCATCGCCGGCATCGGCCAGCGCCAGCACCGATTGCTCAAGCACGGGCCCACCTTCGCTGGGCGACAGCGATACGCGGCTGATGGAGTCGTCGCGCCAGCGATCCAGCCCCACCGCGCTGCCCACTCACACGGTGCCGTTGCCGGTTTGGAGCACACAGCGCACGTAGTCCGAACTCAGGCCTTCGGCGTGGGTGATGCCGTGTGCAGCACCCTCGGCAACCCGGAACAGCCCGTGCGTGCTGCCGACCCAGATCAGGCCTTCGGCGTCTTCCAGCAGGGCCGGGCTGGCGACGCCGGAAATGGCGATCTGCTCGTCCGGGTCATCCTGCCCACTGCGCACCACCAGCATGCCCGACGACAGGCTCATCCATAGATGCCCGCGCCGGTCCAGCAATAGCGAATCCACGCGCTGTCCCTGACGGAACCGCTGCAGGCCGCCGCCACGGCTCCACCACCACACGCATCGTCGCCGGCCACCAACAGGCCGCCCTGACGGTCGCTGGCCAGCCGCCGCACCGGCACATCGCGCATCCCGTGCGCCCTGCCCCAGGCTGCAGCCTGGCCGCCATCGCGTGGCAGGCGATACAGACCGACCTCGGTACCAACCCAGAGGTCGCCGCTCTCGTCTGCGAACAACGCCGTGATGCGCGCACGCGGCAACCCGGCCTGGCGGCCGACATCGACCACCCGCCCGTCGCCCTCAATGCGGTACAGCGTCTGCGGCGTGCCCACCCACAGCGCGCCATCGGTCCGCCGCAGCAAGGCGCTCACCGCCAGATGCCGCGCCGAGGCGTCGCCCAGCTGCTGCCAGTGGCCGTCCTGATAGTGGTAGACGCCGTCGAACGCGGTGCCGAAGAGCATGCCGCCAGCGCTGTCGCGCACCACCACGAACACCCCACCCAGCTCGACACCGAGCGTGTTCTGGCGGTCATACACGGTGAAGTCGCGCCCATTGAAGCGCGCCACGCCTTCCCAGGTGCCCAGCCAGATCAGGCCGTCTTCGCCCTGCGCCACGGCGTGCACCAGGTTGTGCGGCAGGCCATCGTCCATGTTCCAGCGCGTGACCGTGTGGTATGCCGTATATGTTTGAGCGCCTGCGCGCCGGCCGGCCAGGCGCCAAGCACTAGGCAGCACGCCAGCAGCCATCGCAAAGCGCGCCCGATCCGCGGCACATACGTGCTGCGAACGCAGCTTGTATGCGCCTGCGTACCGACCTTGTCCACGCTCTCCGTCCCCTCGTCCGTGTTCGCTGGAGATACCTGCGGTATGCACTGGCAGGCTTCCGGCAAATTTATCACCGGGGTTTTTGCGCCGCCTTCGGTGGATCCCTGACAGCTGCCGGGAGTGCCATGACACCGAGAGCCAGACAGACGGAATCGTTAACGTAACGCGTGGGCGCCGAGTATAAATATAGAACCCGATGGTCTAGTATTGGCGCATGTCCAGCTCGCCCACACCCACCTCCAAGGCCAAGAGTAACGGCCCCGGCCGTCCTAAGGATCTTGGGAAGCGTGCCGCCATCCTGGATGCCGCCCGCACCATGTTCATGGAACAGGGCTATGCAGGGGTCAGCATGGATGGGATCGCCGCGCAGGCCGGCGTCTCCAAACTGACCGTCTACAGCCACTTCGGCGACAAGGAGAGCCTGTTTTCTGAAGCGATCCGTGCGCAGTGCCAGCATATGATGCCGGACGACCTGTTCGACCACGCCCCCAAGGGCGCCCTGCGCGACCAGCTCACCGAGATCGCCCATGCGTTCTTCGCCATGGTCAGCACCGAGTCGGCCATCTCCACCCACCGCATGATGATGGCGCCCGGGACCGGCGACGTGCATATCCGCGAGATGTTCTGGGATGCAGGCCCCAAGCGCACCCAGCGGGCGCTGGCGGATTTCCTGTCTGCGCGGGTGGCCGACGGCCAGTTGGAGATCCCGGACGTTGCGCGCGCCGCGTTGCAATTCTTCTGCCTACTCAAGGGCGAGCTCTACGCCTTGATGATGTGCGGCCTGCACGGCCAGCCCACCCGCGCCGAGGTGGATGAGCACATCGACGCCAGCGTGGACTTCTTTTTGAGGGCATATGCGCCGCGCTGAGGGCCCCGGCCTTTGGTGGCGATGACTTCCGGCACTGCGCCGAATGGCAGCGCACGGCGATGCTAGATGCGCCATGCGCCTCGCGCACCGGTAAAATGTTCGCCCCACCGCGTTGGATAACCGCACCATGACGATCGATTTCACCCAGGCCCGCGAAAAGATGGTCGAGCAGCAGATCCGGCCGTGGGACGTGCTGGATCTGCGCGTACTCGACGTGCTGGCGCGCATGCCACGCGAAGCGTTCGTGCCGGAGGCCTACAAGACGCTGGCCTATGTCGACGTGGAAATTCCGCTGTCGGCCGGTCACAAGATGATGAAGCCGGTTGTCGAAGGCCGCATGTTGCAAGCGCTGGATCTGCAGCCGGGCGAAGACGTGCTGGAAGTGGGCACCGGCAGCGGCTTTGCCACCGCCTGCCTGGCCGCGCTCGCGCGTGAAGTCCTCAGCCTGGAGATCGACCCGGCGCTGGCCGCCGCCGCGCGCGCCAATCTGGATCGCACCGGCATGGGCAGCAATGTCCGTATCGAAACCGCCGACGTGTTCGGCTGGCAGAGCGAGCGTCGCTTCGATGCCATCTGCGTGACCGGCGCGGTCGATACGCTGCCCGTGCAGTGGCTGCAGTGGTTGCGCCCGAACGGCCGGCTGTTTGTCGTGCGCGGCCACGACCCGGTGATGGAAGCGATCCTGTTGCGTGGCGACGTCAACGCCCCGCGCATCGAATCGTTGTTCGAAACCGACCTCGCCTATCTCCAGGGCGCCGCACCCACGCCCCGATTCCAATTCTGATTCCCAAGGAAGCTTCCCCGATGATCCGCCGATCCCTCGTTCTGGCCCTGGCCGCCGCCCTGTCTCCCATGGCTGCGCACGCCACCGACCTGCTGCAGGTCTACGAAATGGCCCGCAACGGCGATCCGCAGCTGGCCGTGGCCGAGTCCACGCGCCTGGTCAATCGGGAAGGTCAGGTGCAGGCGCGTGCGGCGTTGTTGCCGCAGCTGGATGGCAGCGCCGCCTACACCCAGTCGCATCGTGAACTGGAGGGCATCGATGGCCGCTCCACGACCAAGCAGCGCCAGTACGCGATTCAGGGCAGCCAGACCATCTTCAACTGGGCGCAGTTTTCCAACCTCCGTGCGCAGCGCGAAGTCGCCAAGGCGGCGGATTTCACCCTGGCATCGGCCAACAACGACCTGATCACCCGTACCTCGGCGGCGTATTTCCAGGTACTGGTCGGGATCGAGTCGCTGGCGGCAGCCGAAACCAACGAGGCGGCAGCCAAGAAGCAGTTCGACTATGCCGACAAGCGTCTGGAAGTGGGTCTGGCACCGATCACCGACGTGCACGAAGCCCGCGCCCAGTACGACCAGGCACGCGCCGACACCATCAATGCCCGCAATACGCTCAAGGACTACTACCAGGCCCTGACCGAGCTCACCGGCCAGCCTGTGGTCGGCTTGCGCGCATTGCCGGAAGAGTTTCGCCCGGAAGTGCCGGCCGCCTACAGCAATGTGGATCAGCTGGTCGCCACCGCGATCGCCGATAACCCCGCATTGAAGGCGCAGCAGTTGCAGGTCAGCGCTGCCGAGGCACAGGTCAGTGCCGCGCGTGCCGGCCATCTGCCGACGCTCAATCTTTCCGGCAGCTTGGGGAGAACCAATAGCTGGGGCGGTGGCACCGATGTCGATACAGCTGCAGGTAACTTCACGACCAACAATCGCAATATCGATACCGACTCCATCGGCATCACGCTCTCGATACCGATCTTTGCAGGCGGGGCGACCCAGTTGGCGGTGCGTCAGGCACTGTCGCAGCGCGACATCCAGCAGGACACCTACGAGCAGCAGAAGCGCGCGCTCGATCGCAACACCCGCAATGCCTACCAGACCGTGGTTGCCGGCATCAGCGAAGTGGAAGCCCGCCGTCTGGCCGTGGTGTCGGCGCAAGCCGCCTACGACGCCTCGCAGGTGGGTCTGGAAGTCGGCACGCGCACCGTGCTGGACGTCGTGCAGAACCAGCGCACGCTGTTCCAGGCGCAGCTGAACTACGCGCAGTCGCGTTACAACTTCCTGCAGAACCGTCTGCTGCTGGGCCAGGCGATCGGCAAGCTCGACATCACCGACTTGCAGGATGTGAATCGCCTGCTGTCGCAGGATGCAGAGTCCAAACTGCAGGGCAGCGGTTCGTTGCAGTAAACGATCTGAGATGTAAAGCAAAAAGGCGGGCTCAGGCCCGCTTTTTTGTGCGCGATTGTCAGCCACTTCAGCAGTGATATCCCGGCTGGCATGGACGGCTTGGACACTATGGATGTATCGGTTGCACGGCGGGTGATCGGTGACCGGCTGCAGCCCTTGCCCGCCCACCATCGCGGGACACGCTGCACGTACGTCCATGTCAGCTTCTACGTAGCATTCACGGCGCGTAAGGCCCCGCGACGGTGAGCAGGAGGGAATAGTCCAGATGGTCAGTGCGCATCGCTGTTAATAAAAAACAGCGAGCCAACGGACGGAGACAGTGTCCTAGCCGCTTACCGGAACCTACGACAACATGGATACCGCCACCGAGCGCATGCAGTGCTTCAGCATTTACCCCGAGAGCGGCGATGAGATCTTTCGTGGCCCAGCGCGGCTTGTGACTCGCACAAATAATGTAATGAGTTCATAGCTACATCTTCAAGGCGCCACAACATCACCAACCACCGGCGGCAGATCCGGGGCGATCTGTATCAATGTGCGGGCCACTGCGCCCTTGCCGTTGGCGACCAGTGCCAGGCCTGCGGTGGTCATCGCCTCGCGTTGATCGGGGTCGGCAAGCAAACGCGCCAACGCCTGGTACACGCAATCGGCATCCTCACAGATGGTGACCGCATCGGCTTCGCGCATGCGCCGCGAAATCTCCGAGAAGTTATGCAGATGCGGGCCGGTGATCGCCGGTGTCCCAACGGCTGCCGGCTCGAGCAGATTGTGCCCGCCGATCGGCTGCAGACTGCCGCCGACGAAGGCCACCTGCGCGCACGCATAGAAGCTCATCAACTCGCCCAGGGTATCGATGACGAACACCTTGTCGCTTGCCTGTGGCCATTGCTGCGCCTTGCGCGTGGCAACGCGCCAGCCGCGCTCGCGCGCCAGCGCCTCGACCTTGGGAAAGCGCTCGGGATGGCGCGGCGCCCACAACAACAGCAACTCTGGAAATTGCGGCAGCAAACGTGCGTGGATGTCGGCAACAGCAGCCTCTTCGCCTTCGTGCGTGCTGGCGGCGATCCACACTGGGCGCGTGGCCGGCACGTGGGTGCGGAACTGCGCGACCAGCGCCTGCAATTGCGCGGGCGCGGCGATATCGAATTTGAGATTGCCCAGCGCGATCACCTGATCCGGGCGGGCGCCCAGCGTGATGAACCGTTCGGCATCGTCCTGCGACTGCGCCGCCACGCAGGTGACCGTTTGCAGCGCGCGACTGATCAACGGCGCCAGCAGCCGATAGCCACGCAGCGAACGCGCCGACAACCGCGCGTTGAGGATATACACCGGGATCTGGCGATCGCGACAACCGAACAACATGTTCGGCCATAGCTCGGTTTCCAGGATCAATGCCAGACGCGGGCGGAAGTGTTCGAGAAACCGCCCCACGCTGCCCGGCACGTCGTACGGCAGATACACATGGTCCACCGCATCGCCCCATACCGCGCGCACCCGCTCAGAGCCGGTCGGGGTGATGGTGGTGATGACCCAGCGGATATCCGGGCGCTGCGCACGTAGCGCATTGACCAGCGGCGCGGCCGCATTGACCTCACCCACCGACACCGCATGCACCCACACGCGTGGACGCCCGCACGCGTGCGTGTAGGACGCATAGCGCTCGTTCCACCGATTGAAGTATTCGCGCACACGAAAGCCGCGCCACACCAGGTGGTACACCGTGACCGGCAACAACAGGTAGAGCAGCGCCGAGTACAGCCCGCGCAGCAGCCATTCGATGGGGTCTTTCCGCATCGGTGCAGGATACGGGAGCGTCCGTGCGTGCGCATGTGCACGCTGCCCGCGTGGCGCAATCCCTTAGAATTGGCGCATGTCCGAGTCAGCCAACGTCGCCGTCCGCCCCTCCCTGCGCAACCCCAAGCACTGGCCGATGTATTTGGGCCTGGCAGTGATGGTCGCGGCCGGGCGCCTGCCCTGGACCCTGCAGCGTGCAATAGGCCGCGGCGTGGGCTGGGTTGCGATGCGCTTGGCAGGCACGCGTCGACGTGCGGCCGAGGTCAATCTCAAACTGTGTTTCCCCGAGCAGGACGATGCGTGGCGAGCGCGGCTATTGCGCGACAGCTTCGACGCACTCGGGGTGGGCTTGTTCGAGTTCGCGCGTGCCTGGTGGGGCAGCATCGATGCCATTCGCCCGGGCGTGCAGATCGAAGGCCTGGAGCATCTGCGGCAGCTGCAGGAGCAGGAGCAGAAACGCGGCGTACTGCTGGTGTCGGGCCATTTCATGACGCTGGAAATGTGTGGGCGCCTGCTCTGCGACCACGTGCCGCTGGCCGGCATGTACCGCAGGCATCGCAACCCGGTGTTCGAATGGGCGGTCAAGCGTGGGCGCTTGCGCTATGCCACGCACATGTTCGCCAACGAAGACCTGCGCGCCACCATCAAGCATCTCAAGCGCGGCGGTTTTCTGTGGTATGCGCCGGATCAAGACATGCGTGGCAAGGACACCGTGTTCGTGCCGTTCTTCGGGCATCCGGCCTCCACCATTACCGCCACGCATCAGCTGGCGCGGCTGACCGGCTGCGCGGTAGTGCCGTACTTCCATCGCCGCGAAGGTGGCCGTTACATCCTCAAGATCGCGCCGCCACTTGCCGACATTCCGTCCGACGATGTGATCGCCGATACCACGCAGGTCAATGCCGCGATCGAAGACATGGTGCGCGAGGCGCCGGACCAATATTTATGGATCCATCGGCGCTTCAAGCGCCAGCCGGGCGGACGTAGCGCGTTCTATAACTGATGCCGTTCGGCGGCTGCTGCCATGGGCATCTGGAAATCAGGGTTTCTGGCGCGCGGATCGACGACATGCCGCTGAAGATCGGCTAACAACACGTAGCAAGCGGTCGTTAGGTCGCTGTGGACAGGGCACAAGAACGGCAGGACACGTGTGGTACATGGTGGTTCCTAGCGCGGGCTGCGCCTGTCTGGTAACTGCGCCGTCGCTTCTTTGCTGCTCCAAACACGCACCGCGTTACTGCTGCGGCATCCGATCCGCATCGTCGTTGAGCAAGGCACCGGCATACAGCCCGGCCAGCATCAGGCTCAGCCCGCCCCAGAAGCTGGAATAGAACGCCAGATGGGTATTGAACGGAAAGACTGTGGCCACCAGCGCGATCATTGCCGGCCGCGCCTGCTCGCGCGCCACCATGCTTGAGTAGCGCCACGCGCGCCACGCCTGCGCCGCGCCGGCCAGCCACAGCAGCAAGCCGATCACGCCGGTTTCGGCCAGGATTTCGAGCACGATCTGATGCGCATGAAAGGCCGGCCCGCCGCCCCATGCGGGCGCTTGGCCAGGTGCCGGATTGCACGCCGGATAGGCCTGCCGGAACCCGCGGGCGCCCACGCCGTTGAGCGGATGCTCGCGGATCATGCATAGCGCCGCGCCCCAGATCTGGGCGCGGCCGGACAAGGCCTGGTCCACGCCTTGTCCGCCATTGCCGAACGCCAGCGTGGTGCGCTGGATACGCTCGCGCGCCTGTGGCGCCACCGCCACCACCGCAATGGCCAGCAGTGCGCCGGCTACCGCCACAGCCAGCAAGCGACGCCCGCCCAGCAGCTGCCAACCGGACAGCAGCATGATCACGCCATAGGTGATCCACGACGCGCGCGAACCTGCCAACACCAACACGATGCCGACCGCCGCCGCAGCGCCCGCCCAGGCCCAGGCATGACGCCGCCCCACCCCCAGCAACAGGAACGGCGACAGGCTGGCCAGGGTCTGGCCGAATTTCAGATTGCAGGGGCCCAACACGCCGCTCAACCGATCCACCAGCGCCAGCTCCTGGGCGGTGCACAGGCCATGGCCGCTGATCAGCTGCTTGATCTGATCGATGCCGAAGAACAACGGGCTGGTGCCGAACGCGGCCTGCAGCAGCGCGTCCAGCGTCCACACTGCACCAATGACCGCCAGCCCGGTAAAGGTGCGACGCCGACGTTGCGCATTGGCCACGGCGATGGCGCATAACCACATGAACGGCAGGTAGCGCAGATCGGTGGCCGACTTGCGCAGCGCGCGGCCGGCATCCACCGCATCGAACGCCGACAGCATCTGCGGCAACCAGTACGCCAGGAACAACACGCTGGACAGCGCCCAGGCCGCGCCGCTGAGCAGACGCGTGCCGCCGCGAAAGCGCGCATGCAACAGGCGGTACGCCGCGAACAACGCACCCAGCGACAACACCGTTTCGGCCAGGCCGGGCGTAGGCCACAGCGCCACGAACACGATCACCCACAGCGGCGCCCAGCGGCCGGCATCGGGCGTCAACCCGGGCGCCCTCGGCAGGGCCTCAGTGGCGGAGTTCGTCATAGACCTTCAGTGTGGCCGCTTGCATGGCCTGCAACGTGTAGGGAATGACGGCCGGCGCAGCCGGGGGCTGCTGGAGCAGCGCCAGCGCATGCGCGCATAGAGCCTGGGCATCGAAGGCGGCAACCGCGCCACTGGGTTGCAATTCGGCCAGCAATTCGCCGACGCCGCCGTGCGCCCAGCCCAGCACCGGGCGGCCGACTGACAGCGCCTCCACCACGGTGCGGCCGAAGGCTTCCGGCTTGCGCGAGAGTTGCAGCACCAGGTTGCTGGCGGCATACGCCTCGGCAATGCGGTCAGTGGGCTCGGTAAAGGCGACTGCGTCGGCAACGCCTAGCCTTGCGGCGTCGGCTTCCAGCTCACGCACATAGGCCTCACGCCCCGGTTCGCGCGCGCCGGGCAACCACAAGAACGCAGGCATACCGGCCGCACGGACATCGGCGAGCAGCTGCAGCCCATCGGTGTGCCCCTTCAGGCGCGTGCCGCGGCCCGGCAGCAACAGCAGCGCTGCCTCGGCAGGCAGCCCAGGCAGCAGGGTCTGCGCCCACGCGCGCGCGCGGCGGTCCGGCTGCAGCCGGCGCGGGAACTGTGCGATATCGACCCCGCGCGGAATAGTGCGCAGGCGCTTGGGATCGGTCTGCGGGTAGTGCGCGCGCACGTAATCGCGCACTGTCTGCGACACGCAAATCACCCGCTCGCCGTAGGTCATCACCGCGCTGTAGCGGCTGGGCGAATTGAGTCCGTGCACGGTGGTGACGAAGCGCGGCCGCGTTGCTTCCGGCATGCCGCGCAGTGCGTACCACCCCAGCCAGGCCGGCAGCCGCGAACGCGCATGCACGATGTCGGCCCCAAGTTCGGCGAACAAGCGGCGCAAACCAACCAGATGCCGCAGTGTCAGCAGCGACTTGCGGCCGATCTCCAGGGTGAGATGCTCGCCACCCACATCCAGCAACGGCTGCACCAGGCGCCCGCCGGCCGACACAACGACGGCGCGATGACCGGCGCGCACAAGCGCCGCGGCGATTTCCAGCGTGGAGCGCTCCACGCCGCCGGACTGCAGCGCCGGCAGCAGTTGCACCACGGTCAGGCGGTGCATCCGGCCAGGATCAGTCGGCGAGAACGAACAGCGCGCCGCAATACGGGCACTTGGCTTCGCCGTTGGGCTCGTCTTCGATCGGCAGGTAGACGCGCGGATGCGAGTTCCACAGCGCCATCTGCGGCGTCGGGCAGCTCAGCGGCAGATCGCCGCGGTGCACGGTGTAACGCGTTTGCGCATTGGCGGGCGCGGTGGCGGTCTGGCTCATGGCGGTGCTGTCGGAAGGCAAAGGCAGAGCGCGGATTCTAGCAGCCTGCGCGGTGATCGGCCCATCGACCGGATAGCCCCGGGCCGCGCGGGCGGTAGTTGCAAGAGTTTGCCAATCCAATCGCCGAGGCCGCTGTGGATGCTGCGATATGCAGCGCACGCCAATCGACAGCGCTGCAGCGCAACGACACCGTACCGAGTATGCCGCCTATCATCGGGAGTCAGCGCTTTGCCAACCGGCGACGTGAACCGCACTGGCGCACCATCGGCCCAGCGCACGCACTGCTGCCCCCAAGGAGACACCCGTCCCGTGATCTTGCCTGTCGCCCTGCTGCATCCGCGTCGTTTGCCGCGCACCATCGCTGCTGCCCTGCTCTGTACCGCCGCGCTGCCGGCCCTGGCAGCGACGCATTTCGCAAGCGCATTCGAGGATGGTGACCCGTTGCCGGTACATGTGACGGACACTGCCGTGCAAGTTGCCATCGGCACCGGCCCGGCAGCGCCGTACGCCGCCAAGCCGAACGCCGGTTACAGCGGAGTGCAGGCGTTGCGTTACGCGAGCAACAGTGCGGGTGGGCGGCGTACGTTGTTCACCACCGATCTACTGATCGAGACGCAGACCACGCTGTCGTGGATGGCCTTGCCGGAAAGCGTCGGCAACGACCATGTGGCATCCACGTATGTCTCGTTGGATCTGTTGTTGGATGACGGCACGCGCATGTCTGCCAGCGCGGCGCGCGATCAGCACGGCGTTGCGCTAGGTGCACAAGCGCAAGGCGATTCGAAGACCCTGTACCCGCAGCAGTGGGCGCGCAAGCAGGTGCGGCTGGGAGATGTGCCCGGGTTGCGTGGGCGTCGCGTGCGTGCCATCGAGCTGGACGTGGCGCCGCCGGCAGGCGCCAGCGCGGCCGGCTGGATCGACGATGTCGCCATTGCAGAGGTGCCGCTGGCAGCGCCAGGGCGGCCCTCGGATTGGGTGCTGACCACGCGTGGCACGCAATCCAATGGCATGTTTTCGCGCGGCAATAATTTTCCTGCGACGGCCGTGCCGCACGGCTTCAACTTCTGGACGCCGGTGACCGATGCGGGGACGCTGACCTGGCTGTATCGCTGGAACGAACACAATGGTGCTGACAATCGCCCACGCCTGCAGGCGCTGTCGCTCAGCCATCAGCCTAGCCCGTGGATGGGCGACCGGCAGACGTTTCAGGTGATGCCCTCGCTCACGGCCGGCGTGCCGGAAGCCGATCGCAGCAAGCGTGCGCTGGGGTTTTCGCATGACGACGAAGTTGCACGTCCTTATCGCTACGCCGTGCAGCTGGACAACGGCATCCATGCCGAGATCGCACCGACCGATCACGCGGCGCTGTTTCGTTTTCGCTTCCCGGCGCGCGGCGATGCCAATCTGCTGTTCGACAACGTGGATGCGCGCGGCGGGCTAACGCTGGATGCGGCCACCCAGACACTGTCCGGTTACACCGATGTGCGCAGCGGTCTGTCGACGGGCGCGACGCGCATGTATGTCTATGCCAGCTTCGATAGGCCCTGGCACAGCAGCGGCCTGCTCGACACTGGCCGCCCGACCGGCTGGATCAAGTTCGATGCCGGCAACGCGCGACAGGTGCAGATGCGTATCGCCACCTCGCTGATTTCGGTGGATCAGGCCAAGCACAATCTGGAACTGGAGATTGCCGCAGACACGAGTTTCGAGCAGATCGCCGCGCGCGCGGAGGACGCCTGGGATGCATTACTGGGGCGCTTCAAAGTGCCCGATGCCACTGGCGATCAGAAGACCACGCTGTATTCCAGCCTGTACCGGCTGTACCTGTACCCGAACTCGGCACATGAAAACGTGGGCACTGCGGGTGCGCCAGATTGGCGCTATGCCAGCCAGAACAGCTGGTCTGACGACAATATCGACGGCAGCGCGGTGCGCAGTTTCGCACCAATCCGCGATGGCCGGGTGTATGTCAACAACGGGCTGTGGGATACCTTTCGCACAGCATGGCCGGCTTACGCACTCTTCGCGCCCGATGATGCCAGCGCCTTGGTGCAGGGGTTCGTGGAGCAGTCGCGGGCGGGCGGCTGGATCGCGCGCTGGTCATCGCCCGGCTATGCAGACCTGATGGTGGGCACCAGTTCCGATGTGGCGTTTGCCGATGCATGGCGAAAAGGCGTGCGAGGCTTCGACCCCACCGAGGCCTACATCGCTGCACTGAAAAACGCCACGGTGGTTGCGCCGGACCGGCATGTCGGACGTAAGGGCATGGCGCGCTCGACCTTCCGCGGTTACACCGATACCGACACGCACGAAGGCATGTCGTGGTCGATGGAAGGTGCGCTCAACGACTTCGGCATCGCCAACATGGCCGCGGCGTTGTCCAGCCAGGCCACCACGGCGGCAGCGCGCGAGCGCTATGCGACCGAGGCACTGTATTTTCGCCATCGCGCAGCCGGGTATGCGGCGCTGTTCGATCCGGCAATCGGCTTCTTCCAGGGGCGCAAGCCCAATGGTGCGTGGCGCGTGGATGCGGCGCAGTACGATCCGCGCGTGTGGGGTAACGATTACACCGAATCCAGCGGCTGGACGTTTGCGTTCACTGCGCCGCACGATGGCGAAGGTCTTGCTGCACTGTATGGCGGACGCGCGGCATTGGCCGCAAAACTGGACACGTTTTTCGCCACGCCCGAGACTGCCGAAGCGCGGTTTGCAGGCTCGTATGGCAACACCATTCACGAGATGACCGAAGCGCGCGATGTGCGCATGGGCATGTACGCGCATAGCAATCAGACTGCGCACCATATTCCGTGGATGTATTTGTATGCCGGGCAACCGTGGAAAACACAGCGCATTACCCGCGAAATTTTGGCGCGCTTGTATCTAGGCAGCGAAATCGGCCAGGGCTATGCCGGCGACGAAGACAATGGCGAGATGTCGGCGTGGTATCTATTCGCTGCGCTGGGGCTGTATCCGCTACGCATGGGCGCGCCGGAGTACGTGATCGGCTCGCCACTGTTCAAGCAAGCGCGCGTGCGCCTGCCTGGCGGCGGCATGCTGACCGTCAATGCGCCACAGAATTCGCCGCAGAATGTGTATGTGCAATCGCTCAAACTCAACGGCAAACCGTGGCGCAAGACCTGGTTGCCGCATGCGGCGATTGCTAAGGGTGCGACGCTGGACTTCGAGATGGGGCCGACGCCCTCACGCTGGGGCAGCGGGCCGGACGATGTGCCGCCGTCGCTGACCGCGCAGGGAAAGCGCCCTGCCCCGTTGGGCGATCTGCTGGGTGCAGATGCACGCGTTTCGCTGGACGATGGTCGCGAGGCAACGGCATTGCATGACGACGATGCGGGAACGGTGGTAGCGGTGTTGCGTGCGTCCACCATCACCTTGAGTGGACTCGAGCACGGCACGCCGAGGCTGTATACCTTGACCAGCGGCACTGCGGCAATTGGGGCCAGTGCATGGACGCTGGAAGCGCGTAGTGCGGGCGGTGCGTGGAAGATCGTCGATCAACGCAGCGACGAGCGGTTTCAATGGCCGCTGCAGACGCGTCCGTTCCGGATTACGACGCCTGGTGCGTATGCGGAATATCGGCTGCGGCTGAAGATGCCGGCGCGTGCGGAACTTGCGGAAATCGAGTTGCTGGGTGATTTACCGCAGACGCGGTGACGTCCGGCAAGTTTGGCGCGATTGGTTTTTTGCGGACAGCTAATCGGCCAGCGCGTCTGCTTACGTTGAATCAGTGTTATCGGTGTCGACGTTTTCGCTAGTCGGCGCAGATTCAATTCTAAGGCCGGACCAAAACCTTACTCCAGCGCCATTTCGCGCTCCGGCTCGCGCACGCAGCGGAGCGATCTAAGGCATGCGCGCCAGCGGCGCGCAAACCGCGCCTCTTCACCCCAAGGGGAGACAGGCTTTGAGCATTGCCACGCGGCAGTCAGTGCCCCGTGGCGATCTGTGTTGCGATGGCGAGCAAACAGGTCAAAGGCACGTCGCTGGTCGCTGCTTCCCAGCGACCAGAAATCTCATTCGCCAGCTTTATCGGCCGCCGCTTTTTCCGCATCGCGCTGCCGGCGGATCTGCGCATCCACCGCGCCAATCGCGGTCATATTCATCACCCGGCGCGAGGTGGCGCTGGTGGTGAGGATATGCACCGGCTTGGAGATGCCCATCAGGATCGGGCCGATCGCCACGCCGTCGGTGAACACGCGCACCAGGCTGTAGGCCCGGTACGTGGCAGGCCGCCACTTACGTACGCTGCGCCTGCTTATCCATGATGACACGCCTGCCGTACCCGTCGTCGGCATACCATTGCCTGCCGACCACCGAACGCAGTTGGTTTCCCAGTGTGAAGCTGTACGCCTGGCCGTTCTTGTTGGTCAGGTTACCTTGCGCGTCGTACCCCATACCCACCACGCTCGCGCCGGTCGTCGTCTCCGTCAGGTTGGTCAGGCGGTTGGCGCTGTCGTAGTAGTAGTCGTAACTCGTCGTTCCCGTCGCGTGCGTGCGCAGGTTGTCCTGTCCGTCGTAGCTGTAACGGTGCGCGCCGGCGCCGCCGAAGCTGGGCGATGCCGCCACTTTCAGCCGGTTGCGTGCGTCGTACTCCAACGTCCGGCTGTACGTATCGCCTTGGGTCTGATCCAAAATCGCGGTGACGTTGTCGTTGGGATCATAGCTGTATTGATATTGTTGTACCCCCGAATCGGACACCTTCAAACTCCCAAAGCTTTGTAGGCATAAAGGGCAATGGCTTCTGCAATACGATCAGCCCTCACGTCGCAACCTCAGCACCTGCTGGACCGACGATCCCGGACGCGCCATCGCCACTACGTTGCCGATGCTCTAGTCACAAGCCGACTTCAGCCCTGCCTAAGAATCGGTTCCTCGAAGTCGATTCGGCCAGCGTCCGCTTCCACTTGAAGATACGTTTGAACATCTCCCAAGCTGACGCTGAAGGGAATGTCCACCGCCATGAGATTGTGTTCACGTAAATACTCCGCGGAGCATCCCAGAGCCACAAGACGTTCACTGACAGCATCGACGCAATCCCGATCAAAGAACACAACCCTCACCAGAGAATTTTTTGACCGGTGCACCAAACTATCGAACCAGCGATTTCCATCTTCTTCACGCACTCGCACCGTATCCCCGATTGTCGCAATGCGGACAAAAAATGGAACGTTGTCGATCACGTATTCATTGGGCTGTGCACTAGGCTCAGCCCACAAAGATTCCACCGCAATAGGAGGATAACCATCCTCATCCTGCTCCAATTGAAAATGGACCCTAATCGGAACAGTCACAGCTTGTCTCCCTTCTGCAAATTGCATTCGCGGCAAAGCACCTGTCCGTTATCAGGCGATCCATTCCCGCCCTTGGACTGCGGGATTACGTGGTCGCCATGGGTTTCGTTCTTCGGCGGAGTCACACCAGCACGACTTTGCTGAGCGGGCACTGTTGCCTGACCACAATTCGAGCATTTCGTTTGTCCGCCGCTCTTTGCTGCGTTATCAGCTTTGACTTCGGCTTTACCTGCACGAGTGAACGGCTTACCGGCCCTCTCACCGCCAGCAGCCCCCTTTACTGCATCACCAACCTTATCGGCAGCTTTAGAGCGGCTAACAAAACGTAGCGAGCAGCCGTCAGGTGGGCGCGGACGGCGCGCAGGAACCGCAGTGTACGAGTGGTACATGAGGATTCCGAGCACAGGCCGCGCCCGCCTGGCGGTTGCGCAGTAGTTTTGTTAGCTGCTCTTAGCCGCATCTGCTGCGTGGGAGCCCGCTCTAACAGCAGTTCCTAATCCCGTCGCGAATGGCACCACCTTCTGCCGCAGGTTGCCCTGCGCGTCGTAGCTCAGCCCCACGATGGTCGCGCCGGCATCGTCCACCACATTGGTCAGCCGTTGATTGGCGTCGTACCAGTAGTTGTGCTGGCGCACCCCAGCCAGCTTGGCCGAGGTCATATTGTCCAGCGCGTCGTAGGTGTAACGGTAGGTCTGGCCGCCACCGAAGGTCGCCGAGGTCGCGGAGGTCAACCGATCCAGTCCGTCGTAGCTCATGCTGCGGCTGTAGCCGTCGCCCTGTTGCTGGTCGACGATGGCGGTCACGTTGCCGATACGATAATGAGATCCTTTGGCTCCTCACAGGGAGAGAGTGCCGCTCGCTTTTTGGTGTCTTTCCAGCCGGCGAAAGACCTTGATCTGCTTGCCAAGATCCGGATCATCCCGCAGCTCCAGCAGTTTCATCTTCGCCTTCGGCGATTTGGAGCGGATCAAGGCGATCAGCAAGGGAGCGCGATCCAGCCCAAGACTCTTGTCGCCCAACAACCGGATCACATCGTCCAGTACCGTATCGTCCGCTGCGCCGCTTAAGGCAAGCGCTGCCACGTAACGGATTTCCGGCGCAAGGCTGAGGGTGTTCTTCTCGAAGATCTCCACGAGTTGACCCCAGTATTTGCGTGCATGGGGCGTTGCCAATTCTCGGAGCATTCCTTCTCGCACATCATCCGAATAAGAATACCCCAAGTGTTCAAGTAGCACAGGGACGGCCTCTGGATAAGACTCGCCATCCTTGCCGAGCTCGCCGATTGAATTTACATCAACGCCAGCCTGCCTTAATGCAGCAACCACAGGAGCACATTGTTCTGCATATTCCTCTATCGCTTTCTGATGAGCCACTTCTTTAGCGCGACTCAGCGCCAAATACTCTTCGTCCTTATTCAGTTCAGCCATCAACTCTGCAGCTGTTTTTCTGTCTTTCATGGAATATCCCTCAAAGTTATTTCCTTAGACTTGACTGCAGCCTCAAGCGGCCCCGAAAGTTTTGCGCCCGGCCTCACGTAAAGATGAAAATCAAACCCCTTGAGCTTGGCGTAATCAACATAGTCTCTTAGCTGCCTAGTATAGTCCAGGGACTGCGTGTTCTTAACTTCGCTGATTGTCTTGAGATCTTTATTCAAGCCGTCAGCTATTCGAAGCCTTCCATTTACGACAAAAAATCCTTTTCCACCAATATTGTATGTGGCCCGTACGGCATCCTCGCCCATCCTACCAAGCCTGACCGCCATCAAGCCGCCGCCCGCCAGCTTGAAGCCAGCCCCTTCGGGCATATCGAGCAACGGGTACCAGACATCGTGCGCAATCGCACCGAAATCGGTCAGGCTTCCGTCACCGGTGAGCCAGTTCCGATCGGTGAAGGCAGAGACGAATCCGTTGTTCGATGAGGTAGCCGCCGAGCCAGCACTGGCAGATCGTTTCTCCCCAGCAGCGCCGCCCTGGGTCGTGGAGCCCGAGTATCCGCCGCTTGCGCAGATGTTCGAGCCAGTGGGCTTTTCGCAGCGCCCATCCGGATCGGTAAACCGATAGGGATTGTTGGCCGCATACCAATAACGATTGACGTTGGCACCGCTGGTGGTGTCAACGGGCATCGGATCGACCGACAGGAACCGTGGAATCTGCGGGTCATAGTAGCGCTGCTGCATGTAAATCAGCCCGGTGTCGCCATCCATCGCATGGCCGGTGTAGCCGATGCCATCCACCGTCTTGCCGATGGCCGCACCATAGGGCGCGTACTGGGTGCGCTCGACGACCTGCCCGGCCGCGTTGGTCGTCGCCACCGGGCTGCCCAGCGCGTCGGTGTGCTGGTAGGTCACCGTTTCCGTGCCGCCCGCCGCAGGGCGCGCCCGCGTCGCCACGACGCTGCCCGCCAGATAGAGGTAATCGGTGTCGATGCTCTTGCTGGCATCCCGGGTATGGAGCAACGCGCCCGCCTGGCTATACAGCTGGTAGGTGCAAGGCCCCGAGCCACAGGCGATGACACGCCTGCCGTACCCGTCGTCGGCATACCATTGCCTGCCGACCACTGAACGCAGCTGGTTGCCCAGTGTGAAGCTGTACGCCTGGCCGTTCTTGTTGGTCAGTCCGTCGTAGCTGTAACGGTGCGCGCCGGTGCCGCCGAAGCTGGGCGAACGGTTGCGCTGGCGATTACGGCAATGAGATCCTTTGGCTCCTCACAGGGAGAGAGTGCCGCTCGCTTTTTGGTGTCTTTCCAGCCGGCGAAAGATCTTGATCTGCTTGCCAAGATCCGGATCGTCGCGCAACTCCAGCAGTTTCATCTTCGCCTTCGGCGATTTGGAGCGGATCAAGGCGATCAGCAAGGGAGCGCGATCCAGCCCGAGACTCTTGTCGCCCAACAACCGGATCACCTCGTCCAGCACTGTATCGTCTGCAGCCCCGCTTAAGGCAAGCGCTGCCACGTAACGGATTTCCGGCGCAAGGCTGAGGGTGTTCTTCTCGAAGATCTCTACGAGTTGACCCCAGTATTTGCGTGCATGGGGCGTTGCCAGCCTCCGTAGGATTACCTCCCGCACTCGATTTGGGTAATCAAATGACACATGTTCGAGCAGTACAGGAACGGCCCTCGGATCATATTCACCGTTTCCGCCCAACTCCTCAATGGAATTGACGTTAACACCTGCCCTTCTTAAGGCGGCGACGACAGGAGCGGAATTTTTTACATATTCCTCTATCGCTTTCTGATGAGCCAGTTCTTTAGCGCGACTCAGCGCCAAATACTCTTCGTCCTTATTCAGTTCAGCCATCAACTCTGCAGCTGTTTTTCTGTCTTTCATGGAATATTCTTCAAAATTATTTCCTTAGACTTGACTGCAGCCTCAAGCGGCCCTGAAAGTTTTGCGCCCGGCCTCACGTAGAGATAAAAATCAAGGCCATTCGCTTTAGAAAAACTGACATAGTCTCGTAGCTGCCTGGTGTAGCTCAAGGATTGTGTATTTTTGACCTCACTAATTGTCCCGAGCGTCCAATTTATACCATCAGGCATCCTTAGCCTTCCATTTAAGACGAAAAATTCCTTACCTCCAATGTCATACGCAGCACGCACCGCATCCTCGCCCATCCTACCAAGCCTGACCGCCATCAAGCCGCCGCCCGCCAGCTTGACGCCAGCCCCTTCGGGCATATCGAGCAACGGGTACCAGACATCATGCGCGATCGCACCGAAATCGGTCAGGCTTCCGTCACCGGTGAGCCAGTTCCGATCGGTGAAGGCAGAGACGAATCCGTTGTTCGATGAGGTAGCCGCCAAGCCAGCACTGGCAGATCGTTTCTCCCCAGCAGCGCCGCCCTGGGTCGTGGAGCCCGAGTATCCGCCGCTTGCGCAGATGTTCGAGCCAGTGGGCTTTTCGCAGCGCCCATCCGGATCGGTAAACCGATAGGGATTGTTGGCCGCATACCAATAACGATTGACGTTGGCACCGCTGGTGGTGTCAACGGGCATCGGATCGACCGACAGGAACCGTGGAATCTGCGGGTCATAGTAGCGCTGCTGCATGTAAATCAGCCCGGTGTCGCCATCCATCGCATGGCCGGTGTAGCCGATGCCATCCACCGTCTTGCCGATGGCCGCACCATAGGGCGCGTACTGGGTGCGCTCGACGACCTGCCCGGCCGCGTTGGTCGTCGCCACCGGGCTGCCCAGCGCGTCGGTGTGCTGGTAGGTCACCGTTTCCGTGCCGCCCGCCGCAGGGCGCGCCCGCGTCGCCACGACGCTGCCCGCCAGATAGAGGTAATCGGTGTCGATGCTCTTGCTGGCATCCCGGGTATGGAGCAACGCGCCCGCCTGGCTATACAGCTGGTAGGTGCAAGGCCCCGAGCCACAGGCGATGACACGCCTGCCGTACCCGTCGTCGGCATACCATTGCCTGCCGACCACTGAACGCAGCTGGTTGCCCAGTGTGAAGCTGTACGCCTGGCCGTTCTTGTTGGTCAGGTTACCTTGCGCGTCGTACCCCATACCCACCACGCTCGCGCCGGTCGTCGTCTCCGTCAGGTTGGTCAGGCGGTTGGCGCTGTCGTAGTAGTAGTCGTAACTCGTCGTTCCCGTCGCGTGCGTGCGCAGGTTGTCCTGTCCGTCGTAGCTGTAACGGTGCGCGCCGGCGCCGCCGAAGCTGGGCGATGCCGCCACTTTCAGCCGGTTGCGTGCGTCGTACTCCAACGTCCGGCTGTACGTATCGCCTTGGGTCTGATCCAAAATCGCGGTGACGTTGTCGTTGGGATCATAGCTGTATTGATATTGTTGTACCCCCGAATCGGACACCACTGCTGGCAGCTGGCGCACGTTCATGGACATGCTGTGGACGACACCGTTGCCGTAAGTGAACTGAGCAACCGCCCCGTTGGGGTGGTACCTGATACCGTAGGCAAAGCTGCCAACCTGGGTCGGCTGACCAAGCGCGTTGGGCGCATAGTCCACCAGCAGCCTGCTTGGATACAGCAGGCGCGCCAACGCGCCATTGGCGTCGTAAGCGTAGCCGACCATGAGGCTGGTCCATCCGTCGGTTCGTTCGCCGGTCAGCAAACGCCGTTTGTTGTAGCCATAGGTGTTGACCACCACCTTGCCGCCACCATCGGTCGTGTTGGTCTCGATCCGCGCTGGCAAGCCATCGGGGGTATATTTCCAGCGTTGATCTCCATTCTTGTCGGGGAAAGAGAGCCAGGACAATCGATTGCGTACATCGTAGTTGCGCAGGACCACACGCCCCGATGCCAATGCCTCCTCACGGTTGCAATTGTGCAGGTCAGGAAGCGAGAGGCCCCCGGCCGTCCAACCGATATTCCCAGCAGTATCGTAATCAACCACCGTGGCACCGGTCTCCGGCTCGATGGTCTTGCACAGGCGCTCATATTCGTCGTACACGTAGCGACGCGCGACCGATGCGGGGGCGGGAACCTTGAAGGTGCCGGAATTGGCGAGCAGATTGTTTCCCCCGCCAACTGGCGAGATGCCATGGATATAGATCGCCTGATTGGCATAGCGCTGGCGTGCTGCGGCATCCAGCGGAATCGAGAAGCGATAGGCACTACCCTGGGCGCGACATGCGCTGGCAATTGCTGCGTCGCTGGATTGATTGGCGGTCACGGCAGTGAAGAACGTGCCGCTGCCCGCCGGGCCGCCGAGGTAGACATGCACGTCCACTGGCGTATTACGGCCGGTCGAGCACGCCCAGCCGCCGATGCTGTACGGGCCACCTTGCGTGGCCGCAACCCCGTCGATGTTGCCGGTAATGACCGACTGCTCGACGGTGACCGTGAGTGGCGCCGATGTGGTTTGCTTGCCGTTGTTGTCGGTCGCGCGCGCGGTGATGCTGTGGTCTCCTGCTGGCGCCTCTGTCCATGACATGTTGTAGGGCGAGATGGTGCTGCTGCCGATGGCATTGCCATCGGCGAAATAGTCGACCTGTACCACGTTGCCATCGCTATCGGAGGCGTTGGCTGCCAGACCCACAATGGCTGGTGCAAAGAAGGGCCCGCCGATTGCATCGTACAGGTTGATGCTGGGCGGCTTATTACCCGCAGCAACGACGCTGACTGCACGCGTCGGCGTGGTCGCCGACCCGCCATGATCGCTGGTCGCGCGCGCGGAAAAGTTGTATGTACCCGGTTGCAATCCATTGACGACGAACGAGATGCTCTCCTTGTAGCCGACTTGCGCTATCGCGGCACCACCTTGATAGAGCGTGATGGAGGAGACGTTGACTCCATCGTCGATGGTGCCGGCGGAGGCGCTGACCACCACGCTAGCCGGCGCAGTCAGCACAGTGTTGGCCGCGGGGGTCTCCAGTTGCACCCAGACGTATGGGTTGACTTTCTGCGCATACGCGACCGAGGACAGCAGCGTCCAGCCGCATAACATAAGTAAACGACGCAACATTCGGCTCGCCTTCGATGTTAGCCAATGCGTGCCGTCAGGCTCGTCAGAGCCCAGCGGCGCCAAGTTCCCTTCGATCGCACTTCGGTTAGCGGTCCGGCCCGGAGCGCAGCAGCTCCAATGGCTTGCCGAAGATGTCACGGGTGATCGCGGTCGAAACGCCTTCCGGCTCGTCGATCATCACCGGCAGCGCGTCGCTGGGCTGATCGAAGACCTGGAAGCGTTCGGTAGTCGTGTTGCCACGCGGATCGGTGGTCTGGCGCTGAAAGCCGGCCAGATACGCCATGGTGGTGGCGAGCACGCCACCTTCGGCGTCGCGTTCCACCCGCGTGGCACGCCCCAGCATGTCGTACTGAGTGCGTGTTCCCGGTACGGATTGGGTGTAGTCGGTAATCCCCCGTTGCGGGTAGGACTGAAAGACCAAACGCCCGGCGCGGTCATAACGCTTGATCACCTGCATCGACGTCGCGGCTCGATTTGCTTGATCGAACGTTTCTTCCACTACCGGACGCCACAGCGCGTCCAGATAGTGGATGACCTGCTTGTTCCCTTGTGTCGTGGTAACGCGCCAGTGTCCGGATGCAAGCCCCAATTCCGAACTTGCGGCGATTCGGAAATCCGATATGAGGGAATTCCATGCGATTTCATCGCCAGCTGGATAGCTCAGCCGCGTCAGGCGCCCCATCGCATCGTAACCGTAAGTGGACGCGTAGCCGTTGGCATCGGTCGTGGACTCGATCCAGCCCATGTCGTTGATCGCGGCGGACACGACGTTACCATCCGCATAACGGATCGACTCAGGAATCCCGCGTTTCCATGAGGACACGGTGGTCGTATTGCCCCCCGCATCGGCGACGCTCGCCACCAAGCCATTTGCAGAATAGGACAGCGTCTGTTGCAGCTTGCCGAACGCATACTGCCGGACTGGCAGCGCGGTGGTGTCGTCGTAGTCGGTGCTGACAACGACTTTTCCGGTTTCCGAATTGACCTGACGCAGGATCTGCCCCATCGTCCAGAGCGCGGGCCGATCGTAATACGTCAACACGTCTTGACGGCTGAAACCCAGACTGCTCCATCGCGTCGTCGTCAGCGGCCGTGCCATCGCATCAAACGCGCTCACGCTGCGATTGAACGTAACGCCGTCAAGCGACACACTCTTTGCGCTTTCCGGACGCAAGTACTCCGAGGAGAATCCGTCGCCTCTTTCCTGCTGGGTGTTTCCGATCCTGGTGGCGAACTGCTGACCCTCGAAAGGCCATAGGTAGGTGAAGGTATCGACTTGCTCAATGGAGGTGGGTCCCGACCCTTTCTCCACCTTTAGCAGTTTGCCTTCGTTGTAGCGATAGCTGTTGCCAAAGGTGTAGCGCACCCAGATTCCTTCCGGCTCGCTGACTTGGGTTATTTGGCTACCTGAACAGCTCTCCGACTTGCAGATCACTGCGGCACAGGCGCCGCTGGTGCAAGTAGGACCGGTGCCGGGGGCGAACGAGGCCGTTCCGCCGTACGCATAATTCCATTCCGCCGCATCGATACCCGGGCCGGATAGACGTTTCTGGGTGAGGGCAAAGCCGTCGTAGGTCATCGCATAACGCGCGATGTCGTCGTTGGGATCGTTGTTTCGTGCTGTGTAGTTATTGCACACACGTGGCACATTCGAACGCCCCCGGGCGACGACGCTGACGGTGAACTCACCGATTGCACCGGAAGGATGGGTAATGGTCCCTTTTGCGCTGGGCGGACTCACGACAAATCCCGGATATCCGCAGGTGCGGACGATATCCCCAGGCGAGACCGCCTGCTCATAAAAAATGACCGCCGACGCCAATCCTGCCAGATCGAACGACCAGTGGCTGCCATCAGGCAAGTCGACCGCGCTCAGATGTCCTGCGTTGGCCGACGGATAGCTGTAATGGTATGTCCATGACCGGGTGCCGTTGCGGATCTGCGAGATATGTCCACGGTCGTTGTAACTCAATACGATGGCACGACCATCGCTGCTGGAAACGGAGGCCAGCGTTGCAGGCGCATTGGCGGCATTGGTATACGTGTAGTTGATCCAGTTGCCGAAGCGGTCTTCGACCCTGGTGGCGTAAAGCACCGCCTGGCGCCTCCCCAGCGTTTTCACGCTGCCATCGGGATCGGGACGCTCCAAGACCGGCTCCATATACTGCGCCTGCCAGTCGAACCAATACTTCACACCATCTGGGGTGATCGCCAGGAAGCCCTCGCCAGAGGCATTTTTCTGCTGGGGGATACACGAAAAATAGGTGAAATCCGGCGCCAGCCAGGTGTAGGGACCGCCGCTGCCAGGCTTGGGCAGATTGCCATTGCTAGCGACGAGCATATCTTGGCGCCCGCGTCCGGGAATGATGACTTGGTTGCCGTGCCAATACTCGCTGGCGAGGAACAAACCGCCACTGCCAGAAGACCCGACCATTGGCGGTTGGCCATTGCCATTGTGGGTGCAGGCACTCGCCCAGCCCGTCGTGCTGGCAAAGACCCCGGAAAGGCGCGGAACCTCCAGATCCCAGTCTGCGAACGGAAGGTCGTTGATCGCATAGCCCTGACGGTTGCCGACCGTCAAACTACGGACGACATTCAAATTCAGCGCATTGCCCGGCACCTCGATATCAACCGAGGAAAAACTCAGCGCTCCGCTATAAAGATCCACCTGATCGCCGAACAGCGTCGGCCCAAGCACGGTCATGGCCTGACGGTTGTGTATCAGCTTGTCGTACTCTTCCCAAGGCGCCTTGCTATTCGACTGAGCGCCGGCCAATCCTGAGAAGAAAATCCCCCACATCATTACAAGCCGTTTCCAGCTGAAAGGCATTCGGGTCTCCATTGGCATCCCTGTCTGGACCGGATCATCCAGGCACGCCGCCACAGGCGTCAAGAAATAATTTAAATTATATTTCGTAATATAAAAAATGGAATTTCATCGTAACTAACCTTGCCCGCCATCGCTCTCTCCGATCTTCCAAAGGAGGTCCTGATTATCCCTGACCCTCAGCCATCAGTCGCAGGATCTGCGCCGCGCTGTGTGGATGCTGCTGTCATCTGAAGCCAACGAGGTGACGTGATGAGCATCAATGCGGTGCAGTTCCAGGCTGGATTGTCGATGCCTGAGTTCTTCGCGTCCTACGGCACCGAGGCCAAGTGCTATCGCGCGCTCTACACGTGGCGTTGGCCGCAGGGCTTTCGTTGCCCTGTGTGTGCCGGGCGCGTGCGCTCGCGTTTCAAGCGGGGTGCTGCGATCTACTACCAATGCAGCGCGTGCCGGCATCAGACCAGCCTGATGGCAGGCACGATGTTCGAAGGCACCAAACTGCCGCTGCGCACCTGGATGCTGGCCTTGCACCTGTTGACCTCGACCAAAACCAACATGGCCGCACTGGCGCTGATGCGTCATCTGGGGGTTAACGACAAGACGGCCTGGCGGATGAAGCACAAGATCATGCAGGTCATGGCCGAGCGCGAAGCCACGCGGAAATTGGCAGGTTTTGTGCAGATCGACGATGCTTATCTCGGCGGCGAGCGTAACGGTGGCAAGGCCGGAGGCGGATCAGAGAACAAACAAGCGTTCCTGATTGCGGTGCAGACCGATGCCACCTTCACCGCGCCGCGCTTTGTGGTGATTGAGCCGGTGCGCAGCTTCGATCACACCTCGCTGCAGGACTGGATTGCCCGTCGCTTGGGGCCCGAATGCGAGGTCTACACCGATGGGCTGGCCTGCTTCCGCCGGCGAGAAGACGCCGGCCACGCGCACACCACGCTGGACACTGGCGGTGGTCGTGCCGCGACCGAAACGGCCGGTGCACGTTGGCTCAACGTGGTGCTGGGCAATCTCAAACGCGCCATCAGTGGCGTGTATCACGCCATCGCGCAAAGCAAATACGCAAGGCGTTACCTGGGAGAAGCCGCCTACCATTTCAATCGTCGATGCTGCTTGCGCGAGATGCTGCCACGACTTGCGACGGCCATGATGCAATCCACACCATGCCCAGAGCCGGTTTTATGTGCAGCGAGCAATTTTCATGGCTGAGAGTCAGGGCTAATCAGGTGTCAATAAGTGCATCCGCTGGGCGCTTTGATGTCTTGCTGGCCGCTGCAGACGCGCCCATTCCTCATCGCCACGCCCGGTGTCTATCGCAAATATCGCCTGCGCTTGCAGACGCCGACGCGCACGCAGTTAGCCGAGATCGAGCTACTGGGTCCCAGGCCCGAGAAACCCTGAGCGCGGCGAACGCTCGCTGCCGACATGTCCCGCTGGGCAATGCCGCCCAGCGGACGGGCCATCGACGGAAGACAACAGGCTCAAATGGCCGAACACCTAGCGCCGATGAATCCGCCGCCCTCCCGCTGAGCGAGAGGGCACAGCATCCGATGGCGCTACCGTGCCGCCACGCCCCTCAGTCGTTGCTCTTGTCTGCCCCGCCCTTCTCGGCTTCCAGCAACTTGCGGATCTGTGCGTCCACCGCAGCAATCGCGGTCATATTCATCACCCGGCGCGAGGTGGCGCTGGTAGTGAGGATATGCACCGGTTTGGAGATGCCCATCAGGATCGGGCCGATCGCCACGCCGTCGGTGAACACGCGCACCAGGTTGTAGGCGATGTTGGCCGCTTCCAGGTTCGGCAGTACGAACAGGTTGGCGCGGCCCTTCAAGGTGCTGTTGGGCATGATCTGCTTGCGCAGCGCTTCATCCCACGCGGTGTCGCCCTGCATTTCGCCGTCGATGTTGAGCTCGGGCTTGCGCTTGAGCAAGGCTTCGCGCACCTGGCGCATCTTCAGCGCATCGCGCGAGTCGTGGCTGCCGAAGTTGGAATGCGACAGCAGTGCGATGTTCGGTTCGATGCCGAACAGCTTGAGGCGATACGCCGCCTGCAACGTGGCTTCCACCACTTGTTCAACAGTCGGGTCTTCCTGCACATGGGTATCCAGGAAGAAGAACACGCCGAGCTGGTTGATCACACCGGTCATCGCCGAGGTGGAGCTCACGCGTGGTTCCAACGGAATCACGCTGCGCGCATAGCCCAGCTTCTTGTGAAAGCGGCCGACCACGCCGGACAGCATCGCGTCGGCTTCGCCGCGCGCGACCATGACGGCCGCGATCAGGGTCGGACGCGAGCGCATCAGTTCCTTGGCCGCGGTGACAGTCACGCCGCGACGCTCGGTGAGCGCGTGGTAGTACTGCCAGTAATCGTTGAAGCGCGGGTCGTCGAGGATGTTGGTGATTTCGAAGTCCACGCCGGCGGTCAGGCGCAGGCCCATGCGTTCGATACGTGTTTCGATGACGTCCGGGCGGCCAATCAGGATCGGGAACGCCAGGCCTTCGTCGACCACGTTCTGTACCGCGCGCAGCACCACTTCTTCTTCGCCTTCGGCATACACCACGCGCTGCTTGTCGGCGCGGGCGCGGTCGTAGACCGGCTTCATCATCAGGCTGGTGCGGTAGACGAACTGGCCGAGCTTGTCGCGGTACGCTTCCATGTCGGTGATCGGGCGCGTGGCCACGCCCGAATCCATCGCCGCCTGTGCAACGGCAGACGACAGTTCCACCAGCAGGCGCGGGTCGAGCGGGCGCGGAATCAGATATTCGGGGCCGAAGCTCGGGGTCTCGCCACCGTAGGCTGCGCCGAGATCCGAAGCCTCGCGCCGCGCCATCGCCGCGATCGCCTTGACGCAGGCGATCTTCATCTCTTCGTTGATGCCGGTGGCGCCAACGTCCAGCGCGCCGCGGAACAGGTAAGGGAAGCACAGCACGTTGTTGATCTGGTTCGGGTAGTCCGAGCGACCGGTACCGATGATGCAATCCGGGCGCACCGCCTTGGCTGCTTCCGGGGTGATTTCCGGATTGGGATTGGCGAGTGCAAAGATCACCGGCTGGCGCGCCATGGTGGCGACCATTTCCGGCTTGAGGATGCCGGCCGCCGACAGGCCCAGGAAGATATCCGCGCCTTCGACGATTTCAGCCAGGGTGCGCTTATCGGTATCGCGTGCGTAACGTTGTTTGTCCGGGTCCAGATCGGTGCGGCCGGTGTGGATCACGCCGTCGCGGTCCAGCGCCAGGATGTTCTCCGGCTTCAGGCCCAGCGACACCAGCATGTTGACGCAGGAAATGCCCGCCGCGCCCATGCCGGTGGTGGCCAGCTTCACGTCTTCGATCTTCTTGCCGGTGACCACCAGGGCGTTGAGCACGGCGGCGCCGACGATGATCGCGGTGCCGTGCTGGTCGTCATGGAACACCGGGATGTTCATGCGCTCGCGCAGCTTGCGCTCGACGATGAAGCACTCCGGTGCCTTGATGTCTTCCAGATTGATGCCGCCGAAAGTGGGCTCCAGGCTGGCGATGATGTCGACCAGCTTGTCCGGGTCGTTCTCGTTGATTTCGATATCGAACACATCGATACCGGCGAACTTCTGGAACAGCACGCCCTTGCCTTCCATCACCGGCTTTGAGGCCAGCGGGCCGATGTTGCCCAGGCCCAGCACCGCGGTGCCGTTGGTGATGACCGCCACCAAATTGCCGCGTGCGGTGAGCTCGCTGGCCTGGGTGGGTTCTTCGACGATCGCCTCGCAGGCGAAGGCCACGCCCGGCGAATACGCCAGCGACAGATCGCGCTGGGTCAGCATCGGCTTGGTCGCGGTGACCTTGATCTTACCCGCCGGCTGCTGGCGGTGATAGTCGAGGGCGGCCTGTTTGAAGTCGTCGGTGGACATCGGCTGTGTGTGTCTCGTAGGCGCAGGAGAACTGGATTCTACCCTCCTGCCTGAACAAGGGCCTGTCGCGCAGCTGTCAGCGCGGCAGGGAGATCGCATGCTGCGGCGTGGCGTGCGCGGCGGCCGGGGTCTGGCTCAAAGCGAAAACGGCCCTGCATCCCGCCGGCAATACCGACGGAAGACAGGGCCGTAGGAAGCATCAACGCAGGCTGGCAGGCGCCACGCCGGGTTGGCCGACCGGGGCCAGCAACGGCGGCTCGCCGCCGTCCAGGACCAGCTTGAGGCGGTCGCGGTCCAAAGCGTTTTCCCAGCGCGAGACCACCACGGTGGCCACTGCATTGCCGATGAAATTGGTCAACGAGCGGCATTCGCTCATGAAGCGATCCACGCCCAGAATCAACGCCATGCCGGCCACCGGCACCTCAGGCACCACCGCCAGCGTGGCGGCCAGGGTGATGAAGCCGGCACCGGTGACGCCGGCCGCTCCCTTGGAGCTGAGCATGGCCACAGCCAGCAGCGCGATCTGGTGGCCCAGGGTCAGCTCGGTATTGGTCGCCTGGGCGATGAACAGCGCCGCCAGCGTCATATAGATGTTGGTGCCGTCCAGATTGAACGAGTACCCGGTCGGCACTACCAGGCCCACCACCGACTTCTCGCAACCGGCCTTTTCCATCTTCTCCATCAGCGATGGCAACGCCGACTCCGACGAGGACGTGCCCAGCACCAGCAGCAGTTCCGCCTTTAGATAGCGAATCAGCTTGAGCACCGAAAACCCGCACAACCGGCACACCACGCCCAGGATCACCAGCACGAACAACAAGGAGGTCAGGTAAAACGACCCCACCAGCCAGGCCAGATTGACCAGCGACTCCACGCCGTACTTGCCGATGGTGAAGGCGATCGCGCCGAAGGCGCCGATCGGCGCAGCACGCATCAGGATGTGCACCAGCTTGAACACCGGGGCGATCAGCGCTTCCAGCAGGTTCAGCACCGGCTTGCCGCGCTCGCCCACCAACGCCAGCGACACACCGAACAGCACCGCCACAAACAGCACCTGCAGGATGTTCGGCCCGGTCAGCTTGCCGTTGACCACCTGGTCGCCGGTGAACGCGCCGATCAGCGAGTTGGGGATGATGTCCATCAGGAAGCCGACCAGGGTCAGGTCGTGCGACTTCTCGACATAGCTCTTCACCGCGCTCTGATCCAGATCGGCCGGGTTGATGTTCATGCCGGCGCCGGGCTGCACCACATGGGCAACGATCAGACCGACCACCAAGGCCAAGGTGGAGAAGAACAGGAAGTAGGCCATCGCCTTGCCAAACACCCGGCCCACTGTCTTGAGGTGGGTCATGCTGGCGATGCCGTTGACGATGGTCAGGAAGATCACCGGGGCGATGATCATCTTCACCAGCTTGATGAAGGCGTCGCCCAGCGGCTTGAGGCTTTCGGCGAAGGCGGGCTCGAAATGGCCCAACAGGGCACCCAGGACGATCGCCACCACCACCTGAAAATACAGCTGGCGATAGAAGGGGACGGACGCCGGCAGGGGGCCGGCAGGTTTGCTGATGTGCATGACACCACTCCGAGGGACGAGAGGGGGTGCCTGAGCAGGTACCCGTTGCACGCATTCTGGCCGTACGTCACAGCCCTGGCCGATAGCCCATTGGTACTACCTCATGTCCAGCAGCTAAACGTCGGCTTACACTTCAGCCGCGCCGCCGCCGGCCGTTAATTCCGTTTAACGCAGACACCGTTTCTGTGCTGCCGTCGTCCGGACCCTGCGCGCTTGCTGAAGACATCATTGCAAACGCCATGGCAGGACGCCCGGCCCCTCTCACTGCCGAAGACCATACTTATGCGCCTCAATCTGCTTGTCCTGACGTTGGCTGCTGCCATCGTCCCCGCCGCTGCCAATGCAGCAACCTCGATCGAAAACTGGCCGACCAAGTACACCTTCGGTGATGGCACCGAGCTGGGTCTGACGGGCAACTACGCCTACGACGACAACAACTTCTCCGGCGACGACCGTCTGGAAGACCGCACCGATTTCCGCCGCAAGGAATTCGGCGCCACCATCAAGAAGAAGGGCGTCTACGACGCCATGGTGTACTACGACTTCGAGTCCAAGCTGTGGCTGGACGTGTTCTACCGGTTCGAGACCAAGGCCCTGTTCGGCCAGGATTACGGCCGCGTGCGCCTGGGCTACATGAAGGTGCCGGTGGGTCTGGAAGCGGTGCAGAGCTCGCGTGCGGGCAGCTTCATGGAACTGGGCCTGCCGATCCAGGCGGTGTTCCAGGGTCGCCGTACCGGCGCAGAATGGACGCTGGAACGTCAGCAGTACCTGCTGCAGGCCGGCGCTTACGGCGGTAAGGATCTGCAGGGTGACAACCCGGGCACCACCCAGGCCGTGCACGTGGCATGGACCCCGTTCAAGGCCGAAGGCGACGTGCTGCACCTGGGCATCGCCGGCTCGATCGAAAACCCGCGCGGCTACAGCGACGGCCGCGGCGTGTCGTTCAGCCCACGTGTGCGCCTGCGTGCGCGCCCGGAAGCCGGCCTGACCGACATCCGTCTGATCGACACTGGCACCATCCTCGACGTGGACCATGTGATCCGCACCGGCGTGGAAGCGGTCTGGATCCATGGCCCGTTCTCGCTGCAGAGCGAAGCGCTGCGTGCCGAAGTGGCGCGCAACGAGGACCAGCCGCACTTCATCGCCCAGGGCCAGTACATCTACGGCACCTGGACGCTGACCGGCGAGTCGCGCAGCTATGCCGGCGGCGTGCCAGGCAACATCAAGCCGACGCATGACTACGGCGCAGTCGAGCTGACCGCCCGCTACAGCCGCCTGAACCTGGAAGACAACAATGTGCACGGTGGCCGTCAGCACGACACCACCATCGGCGCCAACTGGTACCTCACCAGCCACTTCAAATTCCAGGCCAACTACAGCTGGGTGGATTCCTCGCGCAGGGGCGTGCATGAAACCCCGCATGTGATGGAACTGCGTGCACAGGTGCAGTTCTAAGCAGCGCTGAGGCACTGCAGCGCGCCAGCGATTTGGTCCGGCGCCAACTGCAGCGACCGCAACAGGCGTTCGACACGGCCGCATCCTTCAGGGGTGCGGCCGTTGTCATTTTGGGCGTTTGCCCTACGTGCGATGGGAGCCACCAATCAAACGTCGCGAGCAGCCGTCAGGCGGGGGTGGACCGCGCTGGAACTGCAGTGCCGGAGTGGCACCTGCCGCACCAAGCACCGGCCGGCCCATCGGCGATGAGCACAGTTGTTTTGTTAGCCGCTCTCAGGTGATGGCTGCGCGCTCCGCCGGCAGACCGCCATACTTGCGGCCATGTACGCATCGCAACGCCGCCGTCTGCTGCTCTCCCTGTCCATCGTGCTGGGCGGCATGGTGGTGGCCATGGTTGCGGCCGGCCACTTCGTCGAACAAAGCGCGCTACACGATGAAAGTGCCACCGTGCGCCGCCAGCTGCGTCTGTACGCGCAGGCGCTGCAGCAGCGCATCGACCGCTATCGCACGCTGCCGCAGATTCTGGCGGTGGACCCGGAGCTACGCGCCGCCGTGTCCGGCCCACTGTCGCCGGCACAGGTGGATGCGCTCAATCGCAAGCTCGAACGCGCCAACAACGTCACCCAATCGTCCACGCTCACGCTGATCAACCGCGATGGCGTGGCACTGGCGGCCAGCAACTGGCGGGCGCCACGCAGCAACGTCGGCGTGGATTATGCCTTCCGTCCGTATTACCAGCAGGCGCTGGCCACCGGCAGCGGCAGCTTCTACGGCATCGGCATGACCACCAGCGAGCCAGGCTATTTTCTGTCGCAGGCCATTGTGGACGGCGCCGGCCAGGTGCAGGGCGTGGTGGTGATCAAGATTGCGCTGGCCGCGCTGGAACGCGAATGGCTGCAGACCCCGGATATCGTGCTGGCGTCGGACGCACACGATGTGGTGTTTCTGGCCAGCCGGCCGGAATGGCGCTACCGCGTGCTGGCCCCGCTCAGCGACCGCGATCGCCGCGAACTGCAGAGCACCCGCCAGTACGCCGATCAGGAGCTGCTGCCGCTGCGGCGCCGGCTGATCGAGCAGACCGGCTACGGCGGTGTGCTGGCCGACATCCGCGACCCGCCGCTCGGCGCGCAGGTGCTGTGGCAGACCCTGGAAGTGCCCGAAAGCGGCTGGCGCCTGCATCTGCTGCACGACACCCGCGCCAGTGCAGCTGCCGGCCGCGCCGCGGCAATCGCTGCCGCCGGCGCATGGCTGGCACTGGCCTTGTTGTGGTTGTTCGTGCAGCAACGGCGGCGGCTGTCGGCGTTGCGCCAGCGTAGCCGGCACGAACTGGAAACCTTGTTGCAGCAGCACGCCGAAGAACTGCGCACCGCGCAGGACGGCGTGGTCACCGCCGCCCAGCAGGCCAATGCCGGCTTGAGCCGCAGCCTGGAACATCTGCCGCAAGGCGTGGTGGTGATCGACGAGGCGCTCAATCTGGTGGCGTGGAATTCGCGCTATGTGGAGCTGTTCCGTTTCCCGCCGGAACTACTCAAGATCGGCCGCCCGATCGAAGACCTGTTCCGCTTCAATGCACGCCGCGGCTTGCTGGGGCCGGGCCCGATCGAAGCAGCAATCGAGCGGCGTCTGAATCACTTGCGCAGCGGAAAACCGCATATGCGCGAAAGCGAAAAAGAAGACGGCACCGTGCTGGAAATCCGCGGCAACCCGCTGCCCGATGGCGGTTTTGTCACCAGTTATGCCGACATCACCAGCTACAAGAACGCCGCACGCGAACTGCGCTCGCTGGCCGATGCGCTGGAACACCGCGTGGCCGAGCGCACCCGCGATCTGGCGGCAGCCAAGCGCGAGGCCGAAAGCGCCAACCGCTACAAGACCCGCTTCGTCGCCTCGGCGGTGCACGACCTGCTGCAGCCACTCAATGCAGCACGCATGTTCGTCTCGGTCTTGCGTGGGCAAGTGCATGAGGCCGGCAGCGCGCGCGTGGTCGACAGCATCGACGGCGCGCTGGCGGCACAGGACGCCATCCTCAACAGTTTGCTCGACATCTCGCGCCTGGAAGCCGGCAGCCTGAAGACCCAGGTGCGCGACTTTGCACTGGCCCCCTTGCTGGACACCTTGGCGCGCGAGTTCGGCATCCTGGCCGAAGACCGCGGGTTGGTGCTGGAATCGGTGCCTACCTCGGCAGTGGTGTTGAGCGATGAAAACCTGCTGCGCCGCATCCTGCAGAACTTTCTCTCCAACGCCATCCGCTACACACCGCGCGGACGCGTGCTGATCGGCTGCCGTCGCCGCGGCGGCTGGCTGCGCATCGAAGTGCACGACCAGGGTCCCGGCATTCCCGATGCCTTGCAGCACGAGATCTTCGAAGAATTCCGCCGCCTGGACGATGGCGTGGCCAACGACCGCGGCGCAGGTCTGGGCCTGGCCATTGTCGAGCGTATCGGCCGTCTGCTCGGCCATCGCATCGGGCTGCGTTCCACGCTTGGCAGTGGCAGCGTGTTTTCAGTGACTGTGCCGCTGGGCGAACGTGCCGCAATCGCGCGGCAGTTGCCAGCGCCTGCCAGCACGGCCGAACACGGCAACGACCCCATCCTGCATGGCTGCCGCGTGTGGTGCGTGGACGATGAGCCACTGGTGTGCGAGGCCACCCGCACGCTGCTGGAACGCTGGGAATGCCGCGTGGATTTTGCCGGCGGCCCGGAGGAGGCAGTGAACGCTGCCAATGCCGACGAGGTACCGGAATTGCTGCTGCTAGATGTGCGCATGGGCACGCACTACGGCCCCATGCTGCTGCCCCAGTTGGTGGAACGCTGGCAACGCGAACCGCGCGTGATCCTGGTCACCGCAGAAGCCGACCCCGCCCTGCGCGAGCGTGCGCTGGACCTGGGCTGGGGCTTCCTGTCCAAACCGGTCCGCCCCCCCGCCCTGCGTGCGCTGGTGACGCAGATGCTGATGCGGCGCGGATAGGCGCAGCGGCCAGCGCTACCTGCCTGGCCGCACTGACACGACACCGGCAGCGCATGCACTGATCCAGGTTGATCGGCGTATCGTCAAAACGAGGGAGCGCTTGCGGCAGTAGCGCAGACCGATCAGCCGCTACGCCGGTCAAGGAACTCGAGCGGTAGCCAGCACGCGCGCCGTGCCTGCGGTAGCCAGGCGACTGAGCGCTAGCACGGCTTCAGCGCGACTGATGTTCAACCCACATCAGTTGATGAGAAAGCAGCAATTATCAACATCGACCATCTCGACCAGAATCGGGTGCCTCAGATGTCATCCGTTCGTGCATACCTATCGTGGAGGGCGATTGATGCAGACTTCCCGCATTGAGGCAAAAAAGCAGTCGAAACTTGGGATGGTGCTGAGGGTGACCTCGGGCAACTTTCTTGAGCAGTTCGACTTTTTCCTATTCGGTTTCTACGCAACGCAGATCGCCGCGACCTTCTTCCCGGCGAGCAACGAATTCGCGTCGCTGATGATGACCTTCGCCGTGTTTGGCGCGGGCTTTCTGATGCGGCCGCTGGGTGCGGTGATCCTGGGTGCCTACATCGACGATGTCGGGCGCCGCAAAGGCCTGATCGTCACCTTGGCGATCATGGCCAGCGGTACCGTGCTGATCGTGCTGGTGCCAGGCTACGCCAGCATCGGCTTGTGGGCCCCGGCCCTGGTGCTGCTCGGGCGCTTGCTGCAGGGCTTTTCGGCCGGCGCGGAAATGGGCGGTGTGTCAGTGTATCTGGCCGAGATGGCGACGCCGGGCCGGCGCGGCTTCTATGCCAGTTGGCAATCGGCCAGCCAGCAGCTTGCCATCGTCGCGGCGGCCGCGATCGGGTTTGCGCTCAACCAGCTGATGGCGCCGCAGGATCTGGCGCAATGGGGCTGGCGGATTCCGTTCGGCATCGGTTGCGTCATCATCCCTTTCATCTTCTTGCTGCGGCGAAGCCTGGAAGAGACTGCCGAATTTGCGCAGCGCCGGCAGCCGGTCACGATGAAGCAGGTGATGCGCGGGCTGGCGAACAATGCCGGCATCGTGATCGCCGGCGGCTTGATGGTCGCGCTGACGACGACCGCGTTCTATCTGATCACCGTCTACGCACCCACCTTCGGCAAGACCGTGCTCAAACTCAGCACCGGCGATGCGTTGATCGTGACGCTGCTGGTGGGCGTCTCCAATTTCATCTGGCTGCCGATCGGCGGCGCGCTCAGCGACCGCTTCGGCCGTAAACCGCTGCTGGTGACCATGGCGGTGGTGTGCATCGCGACGGCCTATCCGGTGCTCGCGTTGCTTGCGGCCGCGCCGAGCTTTACGCATATGTTGCAGGCGCTGCTGTGGCTGTCCTTCATCTATGGCCTCTACAACGGCGCCATGATCCCGGCGCTCACCGAACGGATGCCGGCGCATGTGCGGGTTGCGGGATTCTCGCTCGCCTACAGCCTGGCAACCGCGGTGTTTGGCGGTTTTACGCCGGTGATCTCCACCTGGCTGATCCATGTCACCGGCGACAAGGCGGCGCCCGGCTATTGGCTGGTCTTCGCGTCGGCGTGCGCGCTGGGGGCCACGCTGTTTCTGTATCGCCGCCAAGGCAATCCAGCGACGGCGACCGGCCTGGATGCTGCGGCAGGAGCGACGAAATGATGCGGAGCAGGTGGAAAAAATGGTTGGCTGCGATCGTTGCAACGGTTCTGCTGTCCACAGCGGCGGGCGCACAGGAGTTGACCGTGATGACCTCCGGCGGTTTCACGGCCGCCTTCGATCGCCTGGCGCCGCAATACACCAAGCAGACCGGGGTGAAGGTCACCACGCTGCTCGGTCCTTCGATGGGCGAAACGCCACAAGCCATTCCCAACCGGCTTGCACGCGGTGAGCATGCCGATGTGGTGATCATGGTCGGCAGCGCGCTGCAGAAGCTGATCGACACAGGCGTGGTCGACCCGGCATCGCGGGTGGAACTGGCCGATTCCAGGATCGGCATGGTGGTGCGCAGCGGTGCACCCAAACCCAAGATCGACAGCGTCGAGCACTTCAAACAGACGCTGCTGCATGCCGATTCGGTGGCCTATTCCGACAGCGCCAGCGGCGTCTACATCGAAACCACGCTATTCAAAAAGTTGCAGATCGAAGGCCCGATGATGGCCAAGAGCAAGAAGATTCCGCGCACCCCGGTGGGCACGGTGGTGGCCGATGGCAGCTATCAGCTCGGCTTTCAGCAGGTGGCCGAGCTGCTTCCGGTGGCAGGCGTGGAGTTTGTCGGCAAGATCCCCGAACCGCTGCAGTCGATCACGCGCTATGCGGCAGGCGTTCCGGTCAACGCGGAGCATCCCGAGGCGGCCAAGCGCCTGCTTGCGTACCTGCAGTCGGGCGATGCGCAGGCGGTGGCGCGCGCGACCGGCCTGGACCCGGTGTCACCCTGAACGTGCGGGCATCCGTCGCACCAGTTCCGCCAGTTCCAGCGCGGTCGGTGTCAGCGTGCGGCCGCGACGTTTCAGCAGTCCCACGTTGCGCGACACCTCCGGTTCGACCAGCGGCACCGCCGCCAGCACCGGATGCGGGCCGGACGGCATGGCAATCGACGGCACGGCGGCAATACCGACGCCGGCCTCCACCAACCCCAGCAACGTGGTGACATGCCGGGTCTCGCAGATGCTCGGCTTGTCCGGCGTGAATGCAGCCAGCGCCCGATCCAGCACCAGCCGGTTGCCCGATGTCTTGTCCAGCGTGATGTAGTCGTAACCGTAGGCCTCCTGCCAGCTGACCTGTGCGCGCCCGGACAGCGGATGGTCCTGGCGGCAGGCAATCACATAGCGCTCCTGCAACAACGGTTCGAACTCCACCTCCGGCGCCAGGTTGCCGCTGAAGCTGACCCCGAAATCCGCTTCGCCGGAGGCCACTGCCGCACTGACATGACTGGCGCTGCCGTCGAACAGCCGGATTCGGATCTTGGGAAACAACTGATGCAGCCCGTGGATCGCCTGCGGCATGAAGTAGTACGCCGCAGACGGCACGCAGGCCACGGTCACCGTGCCCATCCTGCTGGACCCTGCATCGCCGATGCTCATCAGCGCCATGTCCAGATCGTCGAGCATGCGCTCGACCTGCGGCATGAACGCCTGGCCGACGGTGGTGAGCGTGACCTTGCGCGTGGTGCGCTCGAACAGTTTGACGTTCAACGCCGACTCGAGCTTGTCGATCCTGCGGCTGAGTGCCGGTTGCGTGATGCGGATGCGTTCGGCAGCGCGGCGAAAGCTGCCGTTCTCGGCAACCGCACGGAATGCCTGCAGATCGTTGAGGTCGAATTTGATGGTCACGGTGCCGCGGCTTCAGTGTTCGATGGCGGTCGCCATAGCATAGACGCTTGCCTGCGGTGCTGCGTCTGACGCCAAGAGAGCCGCCGCATTCGGCCGCAGTGCATGCATCGGCATGGGAACAGCCATGACTGGCCGCGGCCATTCGGACGATCAGGCAAGGATGCCGGATAACCAGGCTCACGCTCGCCCCCCGCGCCGCGGCACAGTGGCTGGCAACACGCACCACGTCGCTACCGGGAGACATCACGCATGCATCAGCCACGCTCACTGGACCACTACCGCCTGCTCGGCCGCTCCGGCCTGCGCGTTTCGCCCCTGTCGCTGGGCACCATGACCTTCGGCGAAGCCTGGGGTTGGGGCGCAGATGCAGGCGAAGCCAAACGCATCTTCGACGCCTATGCCGACCGCGGCGGCAACTTCATCGACACGGCGGTGAACTACACCAACGGCGGCTCGGAACGCATTCTCGGCGAGTTGATCAAGGACCGACGCGAACGCTTCGTGCTGGCCACCAAATTCACCATGGCGCGCGATGCGGACAACATCAATTCCGGCGGCAATCATCGCCTGAACCTGATCCGCTCGGTCGAAGCCAGCCTGCGCCAACTTGCCACCGACCGGATCGATCTGCTGTACCTGCACGCCTGGGACTTCACCACCGCACCGGACGAAGTGATGCGCGGGCTGGAGCATCTGGTGCAATCGGGCAAGGTGCTCTATCTGGGCATCTGCAATACGCCGGCCTGGCGCGTGGCGCAATTGCAGACCCTGGCCGACCTGCGCGGCTGGTCGCCGTTGGTGGCGCTGCAGATCGAGTACAGCCTGGTCGAACGCAGCGTCGAACACGAGCTGCTGCCGATGGCGCGCGAACTCGGCCTGGGCGTGTTGCCGTGGTCGCCGCTGGGCGGTGGCATCCTCACCGGCAAATACAGCCGCGCCGATCTGACCGACGACAATGCGGCAGAGGTGTCGAGCAGCCGCAAGGGCGTGATCGCCTCGACCGGGCATCTCAATGCACGCGCGCTGGAGATCGCCGATGTGGTCGGTGCGGTCGCCGATGAACTGGGCGCATCGCGCTCGCAGGTGGCGCTGGCCTGGACCTTGCGCAACCCGGCCGTCGTGTCGCCGGTGATGGGCGCACGCACCTTGCAGCAGGCCGAAGACAACTTCGGCGCGTTGGAGATCGTGCTCAGCGACGACCAACTCGCGCGCCTGGATGCCGCCAGCGCAGTGGCGCCGATTTTCCCGGAACGCTTCATCGGCAGGCCGATGGCGCAGCAGTTGATCTACGGCACCCACCACGTGCAGCTGCGCAGCTGATCACCACGGAGCACGCATGACCAGACTTTCAACCATCGCAGCGACAGCGCTGCTTGTCGCCGCAGCGTTCGCAGGCAACACCGGTGCCACATCACAAGACACGGCATCCACAGACACCTGTGCAGAGCAACCGGTGCCCGCCTGCAACAAGCGCATCGTCGAAGCGGCCTTTGCGCAATGGCAGGCCGGTGGCAGCGGCATCTTCGAGACCCTGCTGTCGCCCGAGGTGGTGTGGACCATCGAAGGCTCCGGCCCGAGCGCCGGCACCTTGCGTGGTCGCGATATATTGGTCGACACCGCGGTGCGCCCGCTGAGCGAGCGCCTGGCCTCGCCACTGCGGCCGGTGCAGCACCGCATCTGGGCCGATGGCGATCACGTCATCGTGCAGTGGGAAGGCGTGGCAACGCTGCGCGATGGCGGCAGCTATCGCAATCGCTACGCATGGATCATGCGGATGCGCGACGGCAAGGCGGTCGAGGTCAATGCGTTCCTGGACCTGCCCGCCTACGACGCCGTGCTGCAGCGCGGTCGCAGCCAAATGCAACGCAGGGCCAGCCCATGAGCGAGATGCCGATGAAAGCCGCCATCGCGGTCGCACTTGGCGCGGGCTCGGCGCTCGCTTGTCCGCTCGCGGCGGCTGCGCAGCGCTCCAGCGCCCCCACCACCGTATCGACACAGCAACCAGGACATCCCATGCAAGCGCATCCCTATCTCGGCATGTGGGTCACCGGCGACGGACGGATCCGGCAGGAACTACTGCCCAATGGCCGCTACGACGAAGCGCGCGGCACACGCCAGAGCGCCTACCAGGGCCGTTACAAAATCACCGGCAAGTACATTGAGTACTGGGACGACACCGGATTTACCGCCGATGGTCGCTTCGTCAGTTGCATCATGGCGGCATGGTGTTTTATCGGCAGCCGTCTGCTTAAGCGACTAAGCAGCGACTGCGCAGGCGCCACGATGCTCGGCACGGCATTTACCCGCGCCTCCATCGCAATTCTGAGCACGCCCATCCATGCTCGCCTGACGACTACGCGCTACGTTTGGTAGTCGCTCTTAATGAGCAGGCGCAACACCGGCATGCGTTATGTCTGCGCGAGGTGTGTCATGCGTGCTGCACACGGCAATGCGCAGCAACCGGCAGCTCAACGCTGGATCAACCCTCGCCTTCCGGCTCCAGCGCCTTGACCAGCACCGCAGCCTGGGTGCGACTGTAGCAGTCGAGCTTTTTCAGGATCGCAGTGACGTGCACCTTGACGGTGTTCTCGGCCAGGCCCAGTTCGTGCGCGATCTGCTTGTTGAGCAGGCCATCGGCCAGGCTCAACAACACACGGAACTGCTGCGGCGTGAGCTGAGCGAGTTTTGAGGCCAGTTGCGCATCCGCCTCGGAGCGCTCGGCGGTCATTGGCGGGAACCAGGTACCGCCCTCCAGCACACTCGCCACCGCAGTGCCGATCGATTCGGCCGGGGTGGATTTGGGAATGAAACCGGCCGCGCCGAACTGCTGCGCACGCCGGATCACGCGCGGATGATCGTTGGAGGAGATCACCACCACCGGGATGTCCGGGTGCTCGCCACGCACATGCAGCAGCGCCGAAAAACCGCATGCGCCCGGCATGGCCAGATCCAGCAGCACCAACTCGGCCTGCGGGTGCGAACGCAGCATCGCGCTCAAGGTGGCGGCGCTGGAAGCTTCCACCACATTGGCGTGCGGCAGAGTCTGCTGCAGCACGTGGATCACGGCAGCGCGGAACAGCGGGTGGTCGTCGGCGACGAGAATGGTGAGATCGGCCATGCGCCAAGTCTGGCACATGGCCGCCGCCGCAGCCTTGCCCTAGTGCGGCGGCTGCGTGCTTGCACGCCAGGCATCCAGAAACTGGCGGCGTTTGAGTTTGTCCAGATACACCAGCAAACCGGGGCCGAGCGGGATCGGGCGGAACGGTGGCTGCGCCGAACCACCGCGGCCACCGGCGGCCGGCAGGATCGGCATCAGCCGCGCCTCGCGCGACAGCACCTGCTGGCCACTCGGTGAGAGCAGATAGTCGAGAAATCTGCGTGCTTCCAGCGCGTGCGGCGCGGTCTTGGGGATCACCGCGGTGCGTAGCGCCACCAGCGTGTAGTCCTGCGGCTGCACAATGCCCAGCGGTGCGCCGGCATCAATGCGCGCCTGCGCGTAGGAGCCGAGCACGTTGTAGGCCAGCAACAATTCGCCACGGCTGACGCGGTCGAGCAAGGTGCCGGTGCGCTCTTCCAACGCCACCCGGTTGGCGCCCAGCGCAGCCAGCAACGCACCGGCGATGCTGCCCACCTGCCCATCCTGCGTGGCGAACAGATACCCCACGCCGCTGCGTTCGACATCATAGGTGCCCACCTTGCCGCGCAGCGGCGCATCGGGGGCACGCAGCAACGCCAGCAATTGTCGGCGCGTGCGCGGCGGCATCCAGCTTGCGCGTGTTGTAGACGATGGCCACCGGCTCGTAACTGATGCCGAACACTTCATGCCGCCATTGCGCCCACGCCGGCAATGCTTCGGTCTGTGCGGACCGATGCGCCAGCGCGTGGCCATCGTTCACCAGCTTGGTCTGCAGATCCATGCTGGCGCTGATCAGCATGTCTGCCTTGACCGCATTCCGGGCAGGGTGCACGTAGTGATCGTAGATATCCCAGGCAATCACGTCTTCGTAGATCACCTCGGTGCCCGGATTCAGCCGTTGGTAGTCCTGGATGACGGCGCCGAACACTTCCAGATCGGTGGAGCCCTGCACGCGCAACTGCACTTGCACGGGGCCCTGCGCAGGAAAGCGGCGCACCTCGCCGGGCTCCGCGCAAGCGCTGCCATGGATCAGCAGCACTACCAGCATCCACATCAGCCGCATCACGCAGTTCCTCCGGGAAAATGCAGCGAGGCGATCAAGCCGCCGCCGATGCGGTTGGCCAGATCGATACGCCCGCCATGCGCTTCCACCACGCGCTTGACGATAGCCAGCCCCAGCCCCGCGCCGCCGGCAGGCGCATCCGGGCCACGCACGAAACGCTCGAACACACGCTCGGCTTCGGCAGCCGGAATGCCGGGGCCGTGGTCGGCAATAGTCAGCACATGATGGTTGCCGTCGCTGGTGAGCGCCACTTGCAGCGGTGCACCGCCGCCGTATTTGCAGGCATTGTCGATCAGGTTTTTCAGCGCCTCGCGCAGCAGCAAGGCATCGCCACGCAGCAGCGCCGGCTGCGGGTCGATCGCCAGTTGCACGCGCGGTGCGCCCTCGTTGCGCGGCAGCGCTTCGTACAAGGCCTGGTGCAACACTTCGGCCAGGTCCACGGTGGCAAAGCGCTGAAGATTGGAGCGATGGATCACGCTGGCGTCGCTGAGCAACTGGTTGAGCAGCCGGCTCATGTGGTTGGCGTTACGCTCGATCGCCACCAGGCTGCGTTGCATCTCGCACGGGTCGTCATCGTCCATCGCCAGCTGCGCCTGCGCACGCAAGGCCGCCAGCGGTGTACGCATCTGGTGCGCGGCCTCGGCCATGAACGCGCGCAGGGTTTCATTGCTGGACGATAACCTTGCCATGAAACGGTTGAGCGCAGCCACCATCAACTGCATCTCCTGCGGTGCTGGGACGTTGAGTGGTTTGAGGTCGGAGGGTTCGCGCCGCGACAGATCGTGTTCGATGCGCTGCAATGGCCGCAACGCGCGGTAGACCCCCAGCCACACCAGCCCTAGCGCCAACAGCGACAGCACGCCGATCGCGACCAGGGCGTTGAGCACCACGTCGCGCGCGACGTCATCGCGTGCGCGACGGGTCTGGCCAACCTGCACGCGCACCTCGCCCTGCTCCGATGCCGACGCCACCCGATGCATCACCACCGCAAAGCGCACCGGCTCGCCACTGTATTGCGCATCAAACAATAGCGGTCGCTCGTCGCGGGGCGAGCGCGGCGGCAGCGGCAGCGTGTCTTCGCCGGTAATGGTGCGGCCCTGCGCATCGAACACGCGATAGAACACGCGGTCTTCCGGCGCCATGCCGAGCAGATCCAGCGAGGCGTATGGCAAGTCCACCTGCCAATCGCCGCCGACCAACGCCACGCTGTCGATGATCGACAAGGCCGAGGACACCAGCAGATGATCGTAGGAGCGATTGGCCGCGCGTTCACCGTAATGGCGCGCGGCAAAGAACAGCACCACCGCGCCCAGCAGCGACAGGCTGCCCAGATACAGCAGCAAGGTGCGCCGGATCGACGGTGCCACCGTCAGCGACTCAGCCATCGATGCCTGGCTCCACCGGCGCATGCGGGTCGGCTTCTTCGAGTTTGTAGCCGGCGCCGCGCACGGTGACGATACGCAACGGCGCTGCGGCCAACTTGCGTCGCAGACGGCCGACATACAACTCGATCGCATTGGGGCCGGCATCGTCGTCAAAGCCGAACAAGCCGTTGCCGATCTCGTCCTTGCCAACCACCTGCCCGAGCCGGCCGATCAGAATTTCGAACAGGCGATATTCGCGATTGGGTAGCTCGATCGGCACGCCGTCAAGCGTCAACGTGTGCGCGGCGTTGTCGAACACGAAGCCGCCAATCTGCACCACCTCGCTGGCCTGGCCGCGATTGCGCCGCAGCAACACGCGGCAACGCGCCTCGAACTCGCGAAAGTCGAACGGCTTGCCCAGGTAGTCGTCCGCACCGACATCCAGCGCTTGCACGCGGTCTTCGATGCCATCGCGCGCGGTCAGCATCAACACCGGCGTGGTGTCGCCCCGCTCGCGCATGCCAGCCAGCACCCGCAACCCATCGAGCTTGGGCAGGCCGATATCCAACACTACCAGATCGAAACTCTGATACCGCAACACACTGGCCGCCGCCAACCCATCGGCCTGCCAATCCACCGCATGCCCGCTACGGCGCATGCGTCGCACGATGGCATCGGCGAGATCGGCATTGTCTTCGACTAGCAGAAGGCGCATTGGGATGGGAATCGTGAATGGGGAATGGGGAATCGGAACGGCGGTGGGCCGCGGCCGGAAGGTAACAGGCCTCACGAACAAAAGCTTCTCCGCCTCGGCAATTCCGCTGTTGCGATCCCGCTGTTGCGATTCCCGCGTACTGACAGGTCCATGACAGCTTCCCGGGAATAGGCTGCTGCCAACGCGCCGCGGCGGTTGTGCGGTGCATCGCTAACGTGATTCACACATGTACCTGGGAGGGTCTGTGAGCAACGACATTTTGCGTCTGCGTGCCTTCGGCGCCTGCGCGGCGATCTGCCTGGCACCAACGGCCTATGCAGCCGATGAAGCCGGCCCGATCACTGCCGAAATAGGCGGGCGTGTGCATTGGGACTTCACCGTGTTCGGCAACGACGACCGCGGCGCGCGCGAGCCCAACGACACCCAGTTCCGCCGCGTATGGCTGGATGTGTCCGGCAAGTTCTACGGGTTCAATTACAAGGCCGAGGCAGATTTCGCCGGCCTGCAGTACGAAGCCGGTAGCCGCGGCATCCTGGCGCGCGATGTGTATATCGCCAAGAAATTTTCGGCCGGCACGCTGACTGTTGGCCAGTTCAAACAGTACTTCTCGCTGGACGATCGCACTGGCTCCAACTACGGGCCGTTTCTGGAACGCGGCTACGCCTCGACCACGCTGGCGCCGATCTACCGCAAGGCCATTTCGTGGCAGACCAATCGCCCGGATGCGACCTGGTCCACGTCTGCCTACAGCCTGGAAAGCATCGACAATTCGTCGACCAAGGGCGGTGCGCTCGGTACGCGTCTGACCTACGCCCCCGAAATGGGCGAGGCGCGCTTGCGTCACCTAGGCATCTCGTTGGCGCATGAGCGCTATTCGCATCCCGGCAGTGGTGGCGCGGCATCGCTGCTGATCCGCCCGCGTCCGGAAAACGATCTAGCCAACAATAGCCGCATCACCCTGGCGCGCTTTGCCGATGGCCGCGACACCGATTTCGACAAATGGTCGCTGGAATATGCCGAAGTGCTCGGCCCATGGTCGTGGCAGAGTGAATTCAGTGGCGGCCTGCTCGACGATGGCGCGCAGCACGCCAAGGTGCTGGCCAGCTACGGGTTGGTCAGCTGGTTCGTCACCGGCGAATCGCGTGGTTACGACCGCAAGACCGGCCGCTTCAGCCGCATCGCCACGCCCAACCGCCCCTCCGGTGCGTTCGAGCTGGCATTGCGCTACGACTACATGCGCGGCGACCAGCATCTGGATGGGCAAACGGACTTCATCAATGCCAGCACGCAATCGTGGACGCTGGGCGGCAACTGGTATTTCAAGCCGAACCTGCGCGTGATGCTCAACCTGATCGACAGCCACAATCGCAACCGCATCTCCGACGCAGTGGTCGATCACACGCAGGCGGTGACCGGCCGCTTTCAATACGACTTCTGATGCGCAGCTGCGCTGCACCTGCCGCTAGCGAGATTGATGCACGCACATCGGTTGTGCGCATGGTGCGACACACCGCCTCTTCGCCATTCACCGGCGTAGCGCACCGCTTCAGCGACATCGCACGCATGCAGCAGCTATCGCAACCGCATACCTGCCTCGTCACCGCTGCACACCTTGCGTAGCGATGAGCTCCACCCTCCCCCTGCTGTACGTCTCAAAGGATTTGCCCGCATGCTGACCGCGCTCGGTTTCGGAATGGTGATCACTTTCATGTACCTGATCATGAGCAAGCGGCTGTCGCCGCTGGTGGCTCTGATCACGGTGCCGATCGTGTTCGCGTTGCTGGGCGGCTTCGGCACCGGCATCAACGAGATGATGCTCGAAGGCATCAAGAAGATCGCGCCCACCGGCGTGATGCTGATGTTCGCCATCCTCTATTTCGGGGTGATGATCGATGCCGGGCTGTTCGATCCGTTGGTCGGCCGCATCCTGCGCCTGGTCAAGGGCGACCCGCTGAAGATCGTGATGGGCACCGCGGTCCTGGCGATGCTGATCTCGCTCGACGGCGACGGCTCCACCACCTACATGATCACCGTCTCTGCGATGTTGCCGCTGTACCAGCGCCTGGGCATGAACGCGCTCAACCTCACCTGCGTCACCATCCTGGCCAGCGGCGTCATGAACCTGACCCCGTGGGGCGGCCCCACCGCGCGTGCGGCCACCGCATTGCATGTGGATCCGGCCGACGTGTTCGTGCCGCTGGTGCCGGCCATGCTACTGGCGATCGCCGGCATCCTGGCGCTGGCGTGGTACCTGGGTATGCGCGAACGGCGCCGCCTCGGCGTGGTGCGCCTGCCGGTCGACGGCAACTGGCTGGAGACCAGCATCCCCGAAGACAACGACGCCTTGCCGCGCGTGGAAGACACCGAGGACATGAAGCGGCCCAAGCTGCTGTGGGTGAACCTGCTGCTGACGCTGGCCTTGATGGGCGCACTGGTAGTGGGCGTGCTGCCGATGCCAGTGTTGTTCATGATCGGCTTCGCGCTGGCACTGATGATCAACTACCCGAATCTGGCCGAGCAGCGCCGCCGCCTGGTCAACCACGCCGGCAATGTGCTTTCGGTGGTGTCGCTGATTTTCGCTGCAGGCATCTTCACCGGCATCTTGTCCAACACCGGCATGGTCGACGCGATGTCGCGCAGTTTTCTGGCCGTCATTCCCGACAGCTGGGGCCCGTATCTGGCAGTGATCACGGCGATTGTCAGCATGCCATTTACGTTTTTCATGTCCAACGACGCGTTCTATTTTGGCGTTCTGCCGATCCTGTCCGAAGCCGCCGGCCATTACGGCATTACGCCGGTGGAAATGGCCCGCGCCTCGCTCGCCGGCCAGCCGGTGCACTTGCTCAGCCCCTTGGTGCCATCGACCTATCTGCTGGTCGGTATGGCCAAGGTCGATTTCGCCGACCACCAACGCTTCACGCTGAAGTGGGCGGTGCTGATTTCGCTGGTGATGCTGGGCGGCGGGCTGTTGTTTGGTCTCTTCCCTTTGGCGCGCTAGCCGCGCGACGGGATTCTGCATTCGGGATTGGTGATTCGCAAAAGCGAACGCTAATGACCGCTTTGCGCCCCCCCACCCCCAATCCCAAATCCCAACTCCAAAGGAGTTCCACCCAATGACTCTCCGCATCGCATACGTCACCAGTGGCATGGGCAGTGTCGGTACCGCGATTTGCCAGAAGCTGGCGCGCAGCGGGCATACCGTGGTTGCCGGTTGCGGGCCCAATTCGCCGCGCAAGGCGGCATGGTTGCGCGAGCAGCGCGAACTGGGCTTCGATTTCGTGGCCTCCGAAGGCAATGCTGCCGATTGGGAGTCCACCGTGGCCGCGTTCGCCAAGGTCAAGGCCGAAGTGGGCGAGATCGATGTGCTGGTGAACAACGCCGGCGGCAGCCGCGACACCTTGTTTCGGCAGATGACACGCGACGACTGGAATGCGGTGATCGCCAGCAACCTGCATTCCTTGTTCAACATCACCAAGCAGGTGGTCGATGGCATGACGTCGCGTGGCTGGGGGCGCATCGTCAACATCGGCTCGGTCAGCGCGCACAAGGGCCAGGTCGGGCAGATCAATTTCGCCACTGCCAAGGCGGCGATGCACGGCTTCAGTCGCGCGTTGGCGCAAGAGGTCGCCTCGCGCGGGGTCACCGTCAACACCATCTCGCCGGGCTATATCGCCAGCGCCTCGATCAGCAGCTTTCCACCGGATGTGCTCGATCGCCTGGCCACCTCGGTGCCGGTGCGCCGGCTCGGTAAGCCCATCGAAGTTGCCGGCTTATGTGCGTGGCTTGCTTCTGATGAGGCTGCCTATGTCACCGGTGCCGATTACGCGGTCAATGGCGGGCTCTACATGGGCTGAAGTACCAGCACGGCTGCGCACTTTCTGACATGAGACGTCATGGGCTATGCATGCCACGTCACGCCAGCATCAAAGCGCCGGGCTTGCGCAGCCGGCGCGACCGTCGCACGGCGGCAAGCATCACGCCACATACCCCCCCGCAGCTGCGCGATGGCTTAGCGCATCTGCGCACAAGCGGCCGCCACCGCGCGAACAACCCGCCTCTAGTGCGAACTGATTACACTCTGGCTTTTCCGCAGCGCGCTGCCATGGCCAAACCTTCAGAACGCACCACGCTCACTGCCCGTCCGCAGATGGCCGATATCGCGCGCATGGCCGGTGTTTCCGAATCCACCGTGTCGCGTGCACTGGCCGGCAGCCCGGTCGTGGCAGAACGCACGCGTGCCTACATCAAGCAGATTGCCGCCGATGCCGGCTACCAGGTCGACCCAGTGGCACGCAGCCTGCGCGCCAAACGCTCCAACACGGTAAGCGTGGCGGTCCCGATGATGCATGCGCTGGATCAGCCGCTTTCGGACCCGTTCTTGATGACTATGCTGGCATTGCTGGCCGAAGAACTCACCGGTCGTGGCTACAGCATGCTGCTCTCCAAACTGGACCGGCATCAGGACGGCTGGGTAGAACAACTTGCGCGCGGCAGCCGCTCCGATGGCGTCATCGTGCTGGGGCAAAGTTCCGAACATGCCGCGCTGGATGCAGCCGCACGCGATGGCCTGCCGATGGCGGTATGGGGCAGCCGGATCGATGGGCAGTCATACATCAGCGTGGGCAGTGACAATTTTCAGGGCGGCGTGCTCGCCACCGAACATCTCATCGCCAGCAGCCGCCAGCGCATTGCCTTCCTGGGTGATGACCAATTGCCGGAAGTGGCGCCGCGGTTTGCCGGCTATCGTCACGCGCTGGAACGGCACGGGCTGGCATTCGACACGCGACTGCATGCACGCAGCCATTTCGTCAGCGAAGATGCTTACCGCCTCACCCGCGCGATGCTCAAGAAGGCCGACCCGCCCGATGGCTTGTTCGCTGCCTCGGACGTGATCGCAGTGGGCGCGATCCGCGCCCTGGTCGAGGCCGGACACCGCGTACCGCAGGACATCTCGCTGGTGGGCTTCGACGATATCCCGCTGGCTGCGCACAGCCAGCCGCCATTGACCACCGTGCAGCAAGATCTAGGACTGGCCGCGCGACTCTTGGTGGACCGCCTGCTCGCACTGATTGCCGGCGAGCCAGTGCAATCGGTGGAGATGCCGGTGAAGCTGGTGGTGCGCGAGTCGGCGTGAGGCTGGAATTGGGAATTGAGAATCGTGCGTGATGGCGAGCTGAGCGCAACCGCTCGCAGCTAAGCGTTGTCGCTGAAGTACTCGACGGCACCCTGGTTTGCAGCAACGTAGGCGTGGTGACTAAGAGCAGCTAACAAAACGTAGCGAGAAGTCGTCAGGTGGGTGCGGACGGCGCACAGGAACCGGAGTGTACGAGTGGTACATGAGGATTCCGAGCACCGGCCGCGCCCGCCTGGCGGCTGCGCAGTAGTTTTGTTAGCCGCTCTAAGCCACCACTGCCTTCGGCCTACGCAAGCGCACGCACAGCATCGCCACTGCCGCTGCCAGCATCAGTGCGCCAGCCAGGCGGATCACGTTGCGCGGGTCGCCGTGCAGCAGGAGGTCGTAATACATCGGCAAGGTGACGATCTGGATCAACATCGGCAGCACGATGAACAAGTTGAACAAGCCCATGTACACGCCAGTGCGCTCGGGCGGGATGCTGTCGGCCAGCATCAGGTAGGGGTTGCCCATCATGCTGGCCCAGGCCAAGCCAATGCCGATCATCGGCAGCAACATCAGCCAGCGGTTCTCGATGCCCGGCAGCAGCCACATGCCGATGCCGGCGGCGACCAGACACGCCGCATGCGTGTATTTGGGGCCGAAGCGACGCACCACCGGCACCATCGCAAATGCCGCCAAGAACGCGACGAAATTGTAGAAACCGCCGATCTGCCCGTTGACCAGACCGGCCTTGCGGAAACCATGCGAAGTGGCATCGGTGGTGCCGAACAACGTGGTCGACAGCGACAGCACGATGTACTGCCAGTAGGAAAAGATCCCGTACCACTGGAACAGCATCACAGGTGCCAACTGGCGCATGGTCGGCGGCATGTCGCGCAGCGCACGACCGATCTCGCGCACCACGGCGCCCAGACCGGCACCGCTGTGACGCATGCGTGCGATCTCGGCGGGCAGGATCACCGGCTCGCGCACACTGCGCGCAGTGAGCAGAATCGACGCTGCAGAAAAACCCGCGCCGATCACGAACGCGGCGATGGTGACGTAAGGAATATGATGCGCGTTGGCGGCATCCTGGTTCATGCCCATCCACACCAGCAATGGCGGTGTGAGGTAGGCCAGCGTCTGCGCCAGGCCGGTGAACGCGCTTTGCGTGAGATAGCCCAGCGGCCGCTGCGGCGGTGCCAGCACATCGCTCACCAGCGCACGGTAAGGCTCCATGGCCACGTTGTTGGCCGCATCCAGCACCCACAGCAGGCACACCGCCATCCACAGCGCGGTACTGAACGGCATCGCCAGCAGGCACAGGCTGCATACCAGCGCGCCCAGCACCATGTACGGCATGCGCCGGCCCCAACGCGTCACCGAGCGGTCGCTCCAGACCCCCACGAACGGCTGCAGCACCAAGCCGGTAATGGGCCCGGCCAGCCACAGGTACGGCAGGTTGGCGTGATCGGCGCCCAGGTAGTTGTAGATCGGGCTCATGTTGCTCTGCTGCAGCCCGAAGCTGTACTGCACGCCGAAAAATCCGGCGTTCAGCGCCAGGATGCGCACGAAAGAAAGCGGAGGAACGGTCGACGACATGCAGAGCCCTGGGCATCGATGCGGCTCCCAGTGGCCGCATCGCACTGTACCCTGCCGTCATTGCAATCGATTGTAACGCTGCACCGCAGCACACCGCAGTACTCCTCTCGTCGCTGGCCCATTCGCGCGACGTGCATGCTGCAATGCAAGATTGCAATCGATTGTATTGCCGCGTATTACTGCGCTCCCACTGCAGGCCATACGTCCCCTCCCCGGGAGGGGACGATGCAGGCGTCGGTACACCACCATCCGTGAGAGAGAGAATCGCAATGTCCACCTTGCACACCCTGCGCCTGCATGCCCTGGCCTGTGCGGTCGTTTCCTGCCTGTGTGCGCCTGCCGCGCTGGCCCAGGACACCGCCGCCGCTGCGCCGGCCACGCCGCCGGCTGCCGACAGCGCCGCGGTCAACCTGGATTCGGTGTTCGTCACCGGCACCTCCACCGCCACGACCAAACTGAAATCCAGCGTCTCGGTCAGCACCGTCGGCGCCGAGGCGATCGAACAATCGGCGCCGCGCAGTACCGCAGAAATCTTCCGCAATATTCCCGGCATTCGCTCCGAATCCAGCGGTGGCGAAGGCAATGCAAACATTGCCGTGCGCGGCTTGCCGGTGGCCTCCGGTGGCGCCAAGTTCCTGCAGTTGCAGGAAGACGGCCTGCCAGTGATGGAGTTCGGCGATATCGCCTTCGGCAACTCCGACATCTTCCTGCGTTCGGATTTCACCCTGGACCGCATCGAAGCCATCCGCGGCGGCTCAGCGTCTACCTTCACCAGCAATGCGCCCGGCGGCATCATCAACTTCATCAGCAAGACCGGCGACACCGCAGGCGGCAGCGTCGGCGTCAGCCGCGGCCTGGACTACGACAACACCCGCATCGATTTCGATTACGGCGCCCCGTTCGCCGAGCAGTGGCAGTTCAATATCGGCGGCTTCTTTCGCCAGGGCGACGGCATTCGCGACGCCGGCTACGGCACCGACCAAGGCGGCCAGCTCAAGGCCAACCTCACCCGCCTGTTCGAAAACGGCTACGTGCGCCTATACGGCAAATACCTCAACGATCGCGCCGCCGCCTACCTGCCGGCGCCAACCTCGGTGCGCGGCAGCGACGGCTCGCCCGACCTGGGCCGCCTGCCCGGCTTCGATCCCGGCCGCGACACCTTGTACAGCCCGAATTTCCGCAGTGACATCGGCCTGGACGGCAACAACGGGCCACGCAGCACCAACCTCAGCGATGGCATGCATCCCATCTCGCGCACGCTGGGCGCCGAAGCCTGGTTCGACCTTGGCAACGGCTGGAACCTGAGCGAGAAATTCCGCATCGCCGACAACAGTGGCCGCTTCGTCAGCCCCTTCCCGGTCGAAGCCAGCGACGCTGCAACGTTGGCAGCCGCCATTGGCGGCAGCGGTGCGCAGCTGATCCAGGCCACCGGCCCGCAGGTTGGTCAGGCCTACTCCGGATTGGCCGTGCGCACACACTTGTTCAACGTGGCGATCAATGACCTGGGCAACGTGGTCAACGACCTGAGCGTCTCGCGCGAATTCGGTGGCGATGGCCGCACGTTGAATCTGCGCATGGGCTATTACACATCGCGCCAAACCATCGATATGGACTGGACCTGGGATTCGTACGTGCAGAGCCTGGGCCGCGAGTCGCGCTTGCTCAATGTCGTCGATGCCAACGGCACTTCGCTGTCGCGTGGCGGCCTGTACGCCTACGGCACCCCGTTCTGGGGCGACTGCTGCGTCACCCGCAGCTACGACGTGCGTTACGACGTCAACGCGCCCTATGTTGCGCTCACCTTCGACAGCGGTAAGTTCAGCGTCGATGGCAGCCTGCGTTACGACATGGGCGATGCGCGCGGCAGCTATAACGGCACCGCCATCGCGCAGAATCTGGACGTCAACGGCGATGGTGTGATCCAACCGGTGGAACAGCGCGTGGCCACCGTCGACACCGCTAACTCGCGCCCGGTGAACTATGACTGGAACTATTTGTCGTACTCGTTGGGCGGCAACTACTTGATCACCGATGACCTGGGCGCCTTTGCACGCATCAGCCGCGGTGCACGCGCCAACGCAGACCGGTTGCTGTTCGGCGTGGTCCGCGACGACGGCTCGGTGTCTGCCGAGGAAGGCGTCAACGTGGTGCGCCAGGCCGAAGCCGGCCTGAAGTGGCGCCGCGACGGGCTGAGCCTGTTTGCCACCGCGTTCTCTGCACGCACCCAGGAACAAAACTTCGAAATCACCAGCCAGCGTTTCTTCAACCGCAGCTACGAAGCGCACGGCGTGGAGCTGGAAGCCAGCTATCGCTACGAAGGTTTCACCGTCAACGGCGGCCTGACCTGGACCGATGCAGAAATCTCCCGCGACCAGATCACCCCGGAAAACACCGGCAATGTGCCGCGTCGGCAGGCCGATGTGGTGTGGCAGCTCACACCCAGCTACCGCGGCGATCACTACCAATTTGGCGTCAACCTGATCGGCACTACCGATGCCTACACGCAGGATTCCAATCAGCTGAAGATGCCCGGCTACACGCAGGTGAACCTGTTCGGCGACTACCGCGTGACCGATGCGCTCACCGTAGCCCTCAACGTCAACAACCTGTTCAACACCTTTGGCCTGACCGAAGCAGAAGAAGCAACCATTCCGGCCAATGGCATCATCCGCGCGCGTTCGATTGCCGGCCGCACCACCAGCATCAGCCTGCGTTACGACTTTTAAGGACCCCGCGCCAGGTCCTGCCCGGCGGCTTCTAATGAGCACCCCCCCCATCGATTCCACTGAACTACGCGCGGCCTTTGCCGCGCCGCTGGATCCGCAACGCGCCGCCATTGTGATGTCGCGCTACGACCAGCACGCACCGCGTCTGCTGGATGCCTTGCAGACGCTGTACGGCCAGCGTGCCGACTATGCGACGTGGTTGACGCAGTGGCTGGGCGCACTGGGCAACATTGCCCGGCAACGCCCGCACGCGCTGCACACGCTCGACAGCACACGGCAGGCCGGCTGGTTCGGTGCGCAGCACATGCTTGGCTACAGCGCTTACGCAGACCGCTTTGCCGGCACGCTGCAAGGCGTGGCCGAGCGCGTGCCGTACCTGCAGGAACTGGGCGTGCGTTATCTGCATCTGCTGCCATTCCTGCGCGCACGTGCCGGTGACAACGACGGCGGTTTTGCGGTCAGCGATTACGGCCAAGTGGAACCCAGTCTGGGCACCAACGACGATCTGGTCGCACTCACCACCCGCCTGCGCGAGGCTGACATCAGCCTGTGCGCGGACTTCGTCCTCAACCACACCGCCGACGATCATGCCTGGGCACTGGCCGCGCGCGCCGGCGATGCACGCTATCTGGATTACTACCAGCACTTTGCCGACCGCACACTGCCCGACCAGTACGAAAGCACCTTACGGCAGGTGTTTCCGCACACTGCGCCCGGCAACTTCACCTGGGTGGACGACACCGCACAGTGGATGTGGACCACGTTCTATCCGTATCAATGGGATTTGAACTGGAGCAACCCCGCTGTATTTGGCGAGATGGCGCTGGCGATGTTGCGGCTGGCCAATCTGGGCGTGGAAGCATTTCGCCTGGATTCCACCGCGTATCTATGGAAGCGCACCGGCACTGATTGCATGAACCAGCCCGAGGCGCACACCTTGCTGGTGGCGTTGCGCGCGGTCACCGATATCGTCACGCCATCAGTGGTGATGAAGGCCGAAGCCATCGTGCCGATGACGCAACTGCCGCCGTACTTCGGCAGCGGCGCAGACCAGGGCCACGAATGCCATCTGGCGTACCACAGCACCTTGATGGCGGCGGGCTGGTCGGCACTGGCATTGCAACGCGGCGATATCCTGCACAACGTCATTGCCCACAGCCCGCCGTTGCCGCGTGGTTGTGCGTGGCTGAGCTATGTGCGTTGCCACGACGATATCGGCTGGAATGTGCTGCAGCACGAAGCTTCGGGCAGTGCGTCGCAAACGCCGTTTTCGCTACGCGATGTGGCACGTTTTTATGCCAACGACGTGCCGGGCAGTTACGCGCGCGGCGAGAGTTTCCAGAGCAGCGGCGACGGTGTGCATGGCACCAACGGCATGGCTGCCGCACTGTCCGGTATCCAGGCCGCGCGGGAATCAGGCGATGCTGCAGCGCTGGCGATTGCGGTGAATCGGCTGGTGCTGCTGTATGCCATTGCATTTGCCATGCCAGGTGTGCCGCTGATCTACATGGGCGACGAATTGGCGATGCTCAATGACACCGGCTATCGCGACGATCCGCATCGCCAGCACGAAGGCCGTTGGTTGCATCGGCCGGCGATGGATTGGCAGCTTGCTGCGCAACGGCACGCTGCAGAGAGCCTGAGCGGCACGGTCTACCACCGTTTGCGTGGACTGATCCAGCAGCGTGCCAAGTTAGGCGCATTAGCAGCAGATCAGGCACTGGGCAGCATCGCGTTGAGCGATCCGCGCTTGTTCGTGTTGACGCGAGGCGACAGCTTTATCGCAGTGCATAACTTCAGCGATCAACGGCTTGAAGTGGAGCTTGCGACGATCGGTGATGGCTGGAAGCTGTTGGCGATTAACGATGATGTGGAGTCCGCCGCATCGAGTGATAGCGTATCGCTTGTGATGCCGGCTTACGGCGTGCGTTGGTTGCAGCGCGGGGCCTAAGGCGTGCGCACGGTGATGGGCTGCGCAGTAATTTGCAGCGTTTCGGGCAAATCGTACCCGCACCCCAAACCCCGCGATGCACCACGGCACGCGCGCCAGTAGTGGCGCGCGTGCCGGGCTTGGCTCCCTACCGGGAGAAGCGCTTTCGTAGGATCAGTAAGCCTGCAAAATCAGCGCTTCGCCAATTCGAGCAAGGTTTCTGCGGTCTTCTCCGACGACGCCGGATTCTGGCCGGTGACCAGGGTGCCGTCGGTGATCACATGCACGCCCCAATCCGCGCCCTTTTCGTACTTGCCGCCGAGTTCGGTCAGCACGTCTTCGACTAGGAAGGGCACGATCTTGGTCAGACCCACACCCTCTTCTTCGCTGTTGGTGAAACCAGTGACGCGGCGGCCGTTGACCAGCGCCTTGCCGTCGCTGCCCTTGACCCGACGCAGCGCGCCCGGTGCATGGCAAACCAGGCCGTGCGGCTTGTTGGCCTTGGCGAATGCTTCGATCAGCGCGATGGAATCCGCATCTTCGGCCAGATCCCACAGGGGGCCGTGGCCGCCCGGGTAGAACAGCACATCGAAATCGCCGGCCTTGACGTCGGCCAGGCGCTGCGTGCTTGCCAGCGCCTTCTGCGCCTCAGAATCCTGCTTGAAGCGCTTGGTCGCGTCGGTCTGTGCGTCGGGCTCGTCGCTCTTCGGGTCCAGCGGCGGCTGGCCACCCTTGGGCGAGACCAGGGTGATGTCAGCGCACGCATCCTTGAACACGTAATACGGCGCGGCGAATTCTTCCAGCCAGAATCCGGTCTTCTTGCCGGTGTCGCCGAGCTGGTCGTGGGAAGTCAGCACCATCAAAACCTTCATCGCATTGCCTCGTGTCATGGCCCGATTGGGCAAGGCAGCGAGTGTGCAGTCCAGCTCGTTGCAGCCTCGTGTAAGGGCGCGCGGCGTGCAGTGAATTTGTTCACAAATGTAGCGTGCGTCGCAATTCGGTACAGCTGCGGGCCGCGGCCTGCCTTACACATTCATTGCCGGCGGCTGCAGCTGATCAATGCGGATGCGGTTGGCGAACAACGAGAACGCCAGCATGCCAGCCAGCCCGCTGACGCGGCTCACCCACGGCGGCAACCAGCGTGGGGGGACCAGCACGCCGCTGTCGAACAACGGCGCAAAGCGCGCCACATCGCCAAGCGCCATCTTGCCGGCGAACAGATAACGGCAGAGCTGCAGCTGGTCACGCTGCAATGAGTGGCGGAAGAAAGTGTGCACCGCCACCAGGCCGCGCAGATACACCGCGTCCTTGGTGAATGCTCCGCCGCCGGTGGTCGGCACGCCGCGGAACACGCGCTGCGCCGACGAAAAACTTTCTGCAGCGCTCTGCCCACCTGCGGTGAAATAGCGAAATACCTCGATGAAATCCGCACCCGAGCGTGCCATCGCAATCGCTTCGATGCGAAGACTAATACGCTTCATGCGTTCGATATCGATACTGCCGGTGATTTGCTCGGCAAACGTGGCCAAGCCTTCCTGCGTCGCGGTAGTGCGCGGCGAGGAAATCCCTAAGCTGGGCAGACGCACCTGCGCGCGCCCGTTGAGTGCAGTGAGCGAATGCACCAGCGCTTCGTGATGGAACAGCTGCGCCCGGTAGTAATCGCTGAATGTCGCACCGGTACGCAAGCGGATCCGGTGCGCGCCGGCAGCTGCCTTGGCGAGCAAATCCGGATCGAGCACGACGGTGATCACGCGCCCTTCGAAAAACGCATCCAGATCGTTCTGCAACTGCATGCCCAATTCCGTCGCCGACACCGGCACCTGCTCTTCCGGCGCCATCAGCTCGCGATCCAGTTCCTGCGCAATCTGGATGAAATGCCGCGCCGCTTCGCGCGTGGTCGGGCCATTGCCGGGCATGGGGTCGTCGGGCACGCCGAACAACTGCGCCGAGTAATCGCTGACCGCGCGGGTGCCCAACGATTCCAGCAAGCCGGCCGCAAGGCTCCAGCTGTGCGCCGAATCGATCAGATACGCGCCGATGGGATGATGCGGGTCGGCGTCCTTGGCAATGGCGGCCAGCTCGCGCCGGGTGTCGCCGAAATCCAGTGCTGGGTAGTCGACCTGCGGCAATTCCGGCTGCCCGCGCGCCACGCTGTGCAAAAAAGGTTCCTGCAGCGAGCACGGCCAACTGGCCAGAGCCAGCAGGCGCACACCGCGTACGGCCTTGACCAGGCGCGCATCCAGCGCCGCGTGATGGACGATGTCCGGCGGCCCCTTGCGCGATGGCATCAGCGCCGTCCGGGGCGATCGCCGCTGGCCGGCCGCTTGCCCGATCCGCTGCCGCGATTGTTCTGCGCAACGCGGGTGGCGAGCTTTTCGGCAGCGCTAGCCACTTCCACCCGCAGCTTCATGTAATTGGCAACGCGCTCCGGGTCCAGCGTGTCCGCCTCGATTGCCGCCTGCACCGCGCAGCCCGGCTCGGCGATATGCGCGCAATCATTGAAGCGGCACTGCGCCGCCAAGGCTTCCACGTCCGAAAAACCGCCTTCGGCCAGATCTTCTTCGCCGGTTGGCTTGAGCTCGCGCATGCCGGGTGTATCGATCAGGCACGCGCCGGACGGCAACGGAATCAACGCGCGATGCGTAGTGGTGTGGCGGCCGCGCGAATCGTTTGCGCGCACCGCATTGGTCTTCATCTTCTGTGTGCCGAGCAAGGTATTGGTCAAGGTCGATTTGCCCGCACCGGACGAGCCCACCAGCACCGCCGTGCGACCATCGCCCAGCCACGGCCGCAATGCGGCCACGCTCTCCGGATCCTTGGCATTGACCGCGCGCAACGGAATGTTTTGCGCCTCCAGTTCCCCCAGCACCGCCAACGCGTCTTCGGCGTATTCGGTCTGATCAGCCTTGGTCAGCACCACCACCGGCTGCGCACCGCCACCACCGACCAGCAACAGATAGCGCTCGATACGGCGCGGATTGAAGTCCGCATCCAGCCCGCACACGATGAACACCGTATCGATATTGGCCGCGATCACCTGCTGGTGATAATGCTCGCCGGCCGCCCCGCGTTTGATCGAGGTACGCCGCGGCAGCAACGCCACGATGCGCTTGCCCTCCATCAACACCCAATCGCCCACCGCCGCCCGCTCATGGCTGGGGAAACGCGGCCGCTGCCATTCCGGCAACGACTCGGCCTTCAGGCTGGCCTCCGGCGTATCGGCCACCACATAGCCGGTGCGGTGCTGCTCCACCACCCGCGCCGGCAACGCCAGCGGATGCGCGGCAAACACGGTCTGCCAGGCAGCCTCTTCAGGCGGCCCAGGCCAGGGCCAGCCGATGGATTGGAGGGTGGGGTAATCGGGGGATGTGTCGCTCATGGGGCGATTCTAGCTGGCCGGCCGCAACGGCTCGTGCAGTCGGGTCTGCCGGGCGGCTCACGCGCCACTTGACATCGTTACCGATGCAAGCATGTCCGCTTGTCATATTTCCGATACCATGCCAAGTCTCACGCCTACAACCGGCCCGTCGCATGTCCACTGCCCCGCAAAAGCCGCTCGCCATCCGCGAGCGTCTGTCCGAAGTCCGCTACGAAATCCGGGGCGAACTGGCGCGGCGAGCGCGGGAGTTGGAGGCGCAGGGCCGCAAGCTGATCAAGCTCAATATCGGCAACCCGGGTGCGTTTGGGTTCCGTGCGCCGGAGCATCTGCAGCGCGCGATTGCCGACGACATGGGTCGCACCGACCCGTACACCCATCAGCAAGGCCTGCCGGAGGCGCGCGAAGCGGTCGCCAAGGCGTATGCGCGGCGCCAGCATCCCGACGCGCATCCGGACCGCATCTTCATCGGTAACGGTGTCAGCGAGCTGATCGATCTGTCGCTGCGTGCGCTACTCAACCCCGGCGACGAAGTGCTGGTGCCCTCGCCCGACTATCCGCTGTGGTCGGCCGCGACCATTCTCAATGACGGCCGCCCGGTGTATTACCGCTGCGCCCCGGAAAACGGCTTCCAGCCGGACCCGGTGGAGATCGAGACGTTGGTGTCCTCGCGCACCCGCGCCATCGTGCTGATCAATCCGAACAACCCCAGCGGCGCCAGTTATTCGCGCGAGCTGCTGGAGCGCATCGTGGCGATTGCCACCAAGCACAACCTGCTGCTGATGGTCGATGAGATCTACGACCAGGTGCTGTACGACGGCGCGGCGTTCGTGCCAGTCGCGCCGCTGGCCGGCGCGCACCCGTGCATCACCTTCAGCGGGCTGAGCAAGGTGCACCGCGCCTGCGGTTGGCGCGTGGGCTGGGCGCTGCTGTCGGGCGACCAGGCGCGCATCAACGACCTGCGCAACGCGATGGACCTGCTCGGCGCGCTGCGCCTGTGCGCCAACGTCCCGGGCCAGTACGCCATTGATGCGGCGGTGAACGGGCCGGACACCATCTCGGCGCTATGCGCGCCTGGCGGGCGCCTGTATGAAACCCGCCGCGCAGTGATTGACGCCTGCGCGGCCAGCGAGCATTTGTCGCTGGTGGTGCCGGCCGGTGCGCTGTACGCATTCCCGGCAGTGGTGGGTGCGGCGGCGCGCAACTTCGACGATCACGAGTTCGCACTTGATTTGATGAATGAAGAAGGCGTGCTGGTGGTCCCTGGCTCCAGTTTCAACGTGCCGTATCGCCATCATTTCCGCGTGACCTTGATGCCGGAAGCCAGTGTGATGCGCGATGTGTTTGCGCGCATCGACCGTGCCTTGGCGCGCCGCGCCGAGGCCGTCACCAAGGTGGTTCCACTCAAGCCACGCAGCGTGGCCTGATGGCTGCGCTTGGCACGCCGCTGCGCTACCTTGCGCTCGGCGATTCGTACACCATCGGCGAAGGCGTTGCGCCTGCCCAGCGTTGGCCATTGCAACTGGTCGACGGCTTACGCGCTTACGGTTGGAACGTGGCGCCGCCGCAGATCATCGCCACCGCCGGCTGGACCACCGACGAATTGCAGGCCGGTATCGACACTGCCGCACCCCAAGCCCCGTTCGCGCTGGTGAGCCTGTTGATCGGCGCCAACAACCAATATCGCGGGCGCTCGCTGGATGAGTACTGCCAGCAATTCGATGCGCTGTTGCTGCGTGCAATTGCATTTGCAGGGGGCCATGCCGCACGCGTGTTCGTGCTGTCGATTCCGGATTGGGGGCTGACCCCGTTTGCGCGTGCGCGAGGCCGCGATGCCGCGCTGATCGGCGCGCAGATCGATGCCTTCAACGCAATCGCCGCGGATCGCTGCAGCGCGCATGGCGTGCGCTTTGTTGACATCACCGCCACCAGCCGCGATGGCGGTGATTCCGTAGACATGTTGGTGGACGACGGCGTGCATCCCTCCGGCGCGATGTATGCACGTTGGACAGCACTGGCATTGCCGGCGGCGCGTGATGCGCTCGGGGCGGTTGGATCTGTGGATACGATCGCCTGAGAGTAGCTAACAGACGACTGCGAAGCTGTCAGGCGGGCGTGTCCGCTGCCCGGAATCGGCATTCACTAAGCGTGTCCGCTGCGGTTCTTGCGCGGCGCACATCCATCTGATCACTGCTCGCTACGTTTTGTTAGGGCCTGTTAACACTAATGGCTCGGGCGATTAAACTATTGGACATGGAGATCACGCCAGCACAATTTGCCCTCATCGAACATTGCTTACCTGCGCAGCGCGGCAATGTCAGCATGACCAATCTGCAGGTGGTCAACGCCATCCTTTACGTCGCAGAGCACGGCTGCAAATGGCGCGGTCTGCCCAAGCGCTTTGGCAACTGGCATACGGTGTACACACGCATGAACCGTTGGGCTAAGTCCGGTGTGCTGGATCGGATGTTCGCCCAATTGCAGACCTGCCAGATCGTGCGCATCAAAATCGAAGCGGTCTCGCTGGACTCCACCAGCATCAAGGTGCATCCGGATGGCACTGGCGCATTAAAAAAAACGGCCCACAGGCGATTGGCAAATCCCGCGGCGGATGGAACACCAAGATTCATATGGTTGCCGCAGATGCTCGAACAGCCATCACGTTCGGATTGACGCCTGGCAACGCACATGACGCACCAGCAGGCCGGGCATTGCTTGAACATTTGGGGCAAGTGAAGCGGCCGATTCATCTGCTAATGGATCGCGCTTACGAAGGCAATGAAACCCGCCAGCTGGCGCTCGATCTTGGTTTCGTGCCGGTCGTCCCACCCAAGTCCAATCGGGTCCATCCTTGGGAGCACGACCAACACATGTACAAGCGGCGCAACGAAGTGGAGAGGCTGTTCCGTCGCTTGAAGGGCTACCGCCGGATTTTCACGCGCTTTGAGAAGCTGGACGTCATGTTCCTTGGATTCCTCAGCTTTGTGCTCACCGTTGATGGGCTTCGGATGTGTTAACAGGCCCTAGCTCCCTGAGTCGCAGCGTTGTTCGGCGCCCATCTGTGCGATGTCTTCGCGCATGCGGCTCCGAACCTGGTCTGCAGCGTGAGATGCTGCACGCGCTATGTGCCAGTCGTCTTGTGCGTCACTGCGCAGACGCACGCACCGCAGCCTCTCATCAACACGCGCAATGTGGCCACTCGGCAACAGTGCATCCGCAGCCGCGCATCGCAAGGTGCCATCCGGCCCTACCGCAATCAGCCCGACAGGCCCTAAGCTAGCCGCGCAGCACGCCTGATTGCCAAGGAACGACATTGCACACCACTGCCACCCAACCGATGAGCCGCGCGCAGGCGCTGAAAATTGCAAGCGCGTTTTTGCCGCCGCATCCGCTGGGTAACCGCTACGACTACTACTACACGCAAGCCAAACTGCGCACCGACCCGCTGTACCCCGGCGTGCTGGCCGAGCTGCGCAATACCACTGCGCCGGTGCTGGATCTGGGTTGCGGGCTGGGCCTGCTTGCGCATGCACTGCGCGCCGATGCTCAGGCGTTGGCGTATCACGGTGTGGATGTGGATGCGTCCAAGATCCGCCGCGCGCAGCACATTGCGCAGCGATCGAATCTGGGCAACACCAAGTTCGACGTGGTCGATCTGAGCGTGGCGTGGCCGCAGCATCAGGGCAGCGTCACCATTCTGGATGTGCTGCAGTATCTGCAGTCGGACATGCAGGCCAGCCTGCTACGTAGCGTGGCGCAGATGCTCACACCCGGCGCGAAGCTGGTGATTCGCAGCGCACTGGGCGATGCCAGCAGCCGCGGTCGCACCAGCCGCATCACAGACGTGTTGGCGCATCTGAGTGGCTGGATGCAGCGCATGCCGCGCAGCTATCCCACCCGCGACAGTCTGCAAGCGCATCTGGAGGCGGCCGGTCTGCGCGCCACGTTTGCACCGTTGTACGGCAACACGCCATTCAACAATTGGCTGATCGTGGCTGATCATGGCTGAGCCGCGCTAAGCACTGCGCTACGAGCGACGCGCTACCCTTCGTTAGCAATCGTCGACCAGACATGGAGCGCGAAGAAATTGGCGTGTACAGGCGGTACATGCCGTCACCAACACTGACCACCTTGCAGTGAGCGCGGTCGTTTTCGTGGTTATTCTGAATCCGGCCGTCGCCCCACCAACCCACGTGCCTGCATCGCCTCCAGCACGCCGCGCAGGATGGTGAGGTTGTGGCCATGCGCAGCGCCTTCGTGCAGCAACACGATGGCGCCGGGCCGCAGGTCGCGCACGATACGGGCGATGGTGGTGTCCGGCTCGCACCGCACGCCGTCGAAACCGCGCACGCTCCAGGCCACGCGCGTCAGGCCGTGCGCACGCAGCGGCGAAGCGACGAACGGATTGGTCATACCCACTACCGAGCGGTACAGCCGTGGCGCCTGGCCGGTAATGCAGGCCAGCACGCGCTGCGCCTGGCCGATTTCCTGCGCCATGCGGCGCGGCCCCAGCGCCCAGAACCAAGCCTGCGGATGCGTGTGGCTGTGATTGCCGATGCCATGCCCGCGGCGCACCATCTCGCGCACCAGCTCGGGCCGCTGCTCGGCACGTGCGCCGACCACGAAAAACGTGGCCTTGGCGTCGTACGCATCCAACAGGTCGAGGATGGCCGGGGTGTCGTCGGACGGGCCGTCATCGATCGTCAGCCAGACATGCGGCATGCGACCGGGTAACCGCGCGAGCACCGGCGCATACAGCCGCGCGCGCGGCAGGAACACCGGCACCACGAACAGCGCATGCGACAGCAGCAGCGCAAACAGCCCCCAGGCCCAGCCCAGGTGCCACCATAGCACCGCCACCGCTGCCTGCGCGAGGGCCAACAGGCCTACCCAGCGGTGCGGGTGCGAAGGGGTGCGATACAGCGTTTCCGGCGTGGTCATGCCGCATGATGCCATGCGGCGTAGAATGAACGCCCTCTACGCCCCCACCGAAGTGCCGCCATGTCCCTCGATCCCGCCCTGCGTTCCCGTATCGATACGCTGCTGCAATCCAGCCGCGTGGTGCTCTTCATGAAAGGCCAGCCCGGCATGCCGCAATGCGGTTTTTCTGCCAAGGCAGTCGGCGTGCTGGACGGTCTGGGCATCGACTATGCCCACGTCAACGTGCTGGCCGACCAGGAAATCCGCGAGGGCATCAAGGCCTATGGCGACTGGCCGACCATTCCGCAGCTGTACGTGGACGGCGAGCTGATCGGCGGCAGCGACATCATCCTGCAGATGGCCGATAGCGGCGAGCTGAGCAGCATGCTCGGCCTGCAGGCGCCCGACCGCAGCCCGCCCAAGATCACAATTACCCCGGCCGCAGTCGAGATGCTCAAGGGTGCGCTGGCCGACGCGCCGGATGCCTCGTTGACGCTGTCCATTGATGCCAACTTCCAGCCCAATTTCCAACTGGCACCGACCAATCCGAACGCCATTGCCGCTGAATCCAACGGTCTGCGCGTGCAGTTCGACCTGGCCAGCGCGCGCCGCGCCGAAGGCATCACCATCGATTGGGTGGACGATATCCGCGGCCGTGGCTTGGCCATCGACAACCCCAATGCGCCCAAGCCGGTGCAGGAGCTGTCGGTGCGCGATGCCGACGACCGCCTCAAGGCCGGCAGCATCACCCTGGTGGACGTGCGCCCGGCCGACGAGCGTGCGCTGGCTGCCGTGGCTGCGCCGTTTCGCACCCTGGATGCGCACGAGCGTGCCGCGATCGAACAACTGCCCAAGGATACCCCGCTGGCGTTCCTGTGCCACCGCGGCGGCCGCAGCCTGCAGGCGGCCGAACATTTCCGCAGCCTGGGCTTTACCAACGTCTACAACGTCACCGGCGGCATCGATGCGTGGTCGGACGAAGTGGACAACGGTGTGGCGAAATACTGAGCAACACCGAGCGGCGGCCGCACATGTAGAGTGCAGCGCTCGCGTCACCCGTGTGCCCACGGCTTGCACAGATGTAAGCTTCCCTGGCACACCGCATACCGAAACGGGCGCTCCTTGGAGCGTCCGTTTTTTTTTCCATGGATCAACCTGCACAAGGACACAGCTGCAATGCACACCCGCCTGCTCTCTCTCGCCCTGGCCGCGCTGTTGCCGCTGGCCGCACACGCTGCAGAACCGTCGCGCGCCGTAGTGCTGCTGCAGACCTATGACAACCAGCCAAACGACGATCCGTTGGAATACATCCCGGTCTGGCTCGGCAAAGGCGTGGCAGAGGAATCGACCCTGCCCAAGGCGCTGCTGAGCCAGCCGCTGCAGGTCTTCAACGCAGGCGTTTCCACCGGCAACGTGCGGCTTGCGGCGCTGACGGTGGACGACAACAGCATGTGTGGCGGCACCGCCAAGCTGCGCATCAAGGGCAACCCCACGCTGTCCAATTCGCCATTACTGTCGACGGTGGATATAAACCCCGGCAAGCGCTTCGCCGGCCGGGCAGCAACTACCAGCGAACAGACCGAGTTGTTTGCTCAGGTGAGCAATACCGCCCAGCTACGCCAGAGCGTCAAACCGGGCGCACTGACGCAGGCACTGGCGGCGTTCAATGCCGACCACGCACAGGATCTGGCGGCGCTGCAGATCATCACCGGCGCGCAGCAACCGCAGCGGCGCGTGGCCGTGCTGACCTCCAACCACCCGATCAAGACCGGCAACGCAGAGAACCCGACCGGCGTGCTGGTCGTGCTTGCGATCTTCGAACATGACGGCGGCCGCTGGCAGTTCCGCAAGGGCCACGCTGCGAGTGGCTGCGACGATTGCGAAGACCTGCCGCTGCGCACGCATCTGTTGCAGTTCGGCGATATCGACGGCAATGGCACGCTCGATTTCGTGCTGTCGGAAAGCGGCTATGAAAGTTACGGGTTCTCTCTGCTGCTCGGCGAGGGCGCAACATGGCGTTCGCAAGCATTGCCGGGCGGCTGCTGATCGGTTTTAGGTACATGCGCGATCGCTGTTGCGGCATCGCGCGTGGCACACCTCCCCCTTCTGCAATGCATGCGCGTGTTCGACGATAACGCAGCCGTTGCAGACGCTGCACGACAGACCTCAACCGCCGTCATGCAACTCACCGATGCCGGTCTTCAACCAGCAAACCCGCCTTCATCCAGAATCTGCTGTTCTTCTGCCCTGGTCTCACGTCCCAGCACCGCATTACGGTGTGGAAACCGGCCAAAGCGCTGAATGATGCGCTGATGCTCCAGCGCCGAGTTAGTACTCTCGGTATCGCCCAGTGCAGTGATCAGCTGCACCGCACGCGCCTGCTCATCGACGTCTTCGGCATGCCCGAATGGCAGATAGAAAAACAAGCGTAATTGCGCCGACACCTGTTGATCGAAGCCGCTGGCGAGCGCTTGCTTTGCATGCCGCAACGCCAGGCCGTCAGTGGCATAGGCATGCGCGCTGCCGCGAAAGGCATTGCGCGGAAATTGATCAAGCAGGATCAGCAAGGCCAGCGCATCTTCAGCGCGCGCCATCCACTGCGTGTATTCGCCACGCGCCGCGGCAAAATGCTGCTCGCTGAAATGCTGGCGAACATTGGCATCGAACGCGTCGTTGTGCGTGAACCAGCGAGCCGAGCCGGCAAGTTCCCAGAAAGCCAGCACCACATCGGCCTGCTTGTTGCGCTCTGTTTTGGCAATCATCGGCATTCCCCTGACGAATTCTGCGTAGCATGCACTGGCGCGTGTGATGAGGCCGCCGCTCACGACGTTCCGCACTTGGCAAGCACGCCGCCGACGGCTAGGTTTGCCGCTGACGTCTTCGTTTCACCGGGGAATCCATGCGTTCCATTCTGTTCGCCGCGCTGGGCGCGGCGGTGCTGTGCGGGCCTGCGTCTGCGGCGTCGACCACATCGCGCTTCGTGCAAGACCCCTACCCCAGCACCTACCGCGCGCTTGCGTCCGGTCCGGTGCTGATCCAGCACGCCACCGTACTCACCGGCACCGGCGAGCGCTTGGACGATGCCTACGTGCTGCTGCGCGACGGCAAGGTGGCTGCGGTCGGCAAGGCGCTCGAGGCGCCCGCGGATGTGCGTCGCATCGACGGCACCGGCAAGTGGGTGACTCCCGGCATCATCGACGTGCACTCACATCTGGGTGTGTACCCCAGCCCGGGCGTCAGCGCGTACAGCGATGGCAACGAGATGACCGCACCGGTCACGCCCAACGTGTGGGCAGAGCATTCGATCTGGCCGCAGGACCCCGGCTTCGGCACCGCGTTGGCCGGTGGCATCACCTCGCTGCAGATCCTGCCAGGCTCGGCCAATCTGATTGGCGGGCGCGGCGTCACGCTCAAGAACGTGGCATCCACTACCTACCAAGGCATGAAATTCCCGGGCGCACCGTGGGGCCTGAAAATGGCCTGCGGCGAAAATCCCAAACGGGTTTATGGCGAGAAAGGTGGCCCCGGCACTCGGATGGGCAACCTGGCCGGCTACCGCGCTGCGTTTATCGATGCAGCCGAGTACTTGCAGAAGAACGCACCGAAAAAGAAGGCCGCCAAGAAGCGTCATTGGTGGAGCAGCGGCCGCGACAACGACAGCAGCGGCGATGCCCGCGGCAAGCGCGATCTCAAGCTCGATACCTTGGCCGGCGCCATCAACGGCGATATCCGCGTGCATATCCACTGCTACCGCGCCGATGAAATGGCGACCATGCTGGATCTGTCCAAGGAATTCGGCTTCCACATCGCCGCCTTCCATCACGGCGTGGAGGCCTACAAGCTGGCCGACCGCCTGGCGCAGGAAAACATCTGCGGCGCACTGTGGGCCGATTGGTGGGGCTTCAAGATGGAAGCCTTCGACGGCATCCAGGAAAACATCGCACTGGTTGATCGCCCGGCCAACAGCTGCGCCATCGTGCATTCGGACTCGGAAGAAGGCATCCAGCGGCTCAACCAGGAAGCTGCCAAGGTGATCGCCAACGCGCGCCGCAGCGGCATGGAAATCCCGCCCGAACGTGCCATCCGCTGGCTCACCAGCAATGCCGCCAAGGCGCTCGGCATCGAACAGCAGACTGGCGCGTTGGAGCCGGGCAAGATGGGCGATGTGGTGGTGTGGAACGGCAACCCTTTCAGCTCGTATGCGCTGGCCGAGCAGGTGTATATCGACGGCGCGCAGGTTTACGACCGGCATCACCGCGCACTGCAGCCGGTGTCGGATTTCATGCTCGGCCAGGAGGTGGCACGATGAGCCGCGAAACTGCTGTGCGCCCGCATTTGCGCGCGATCGTGGCGTTGATTACCGCCGCGCTGGCGTTGCCCGCGTTCGGCCAGCAGGTGTTGATTCGCGGCGCCACCGTGCACACCGCCACCGCGCAGGGCACACTGCAGAACACCGACGTGCTGGTGCAGGGCGGCGTGATCCGCGCCATCGGCCGCAACTTGGCGGCGCCTAGCGATGGCCGTGTGGTCGAGGCAAAAGGCCGCCCGCTGACGCCGGCCTTGTTCGGCGGCATCACCGAGATCGGCATCGAAGAAGTGTCCGGCGAAGAGACCACGGTAGACAGCGGCGTCAAACTGGCCCACCAACCGATGCGCCCGGAATTCGACGTCACCCTGGCCTACAACCCCGAATCGGTATTGGTGCCGGTGGCGCGTGTGGAAGGCATTGGTTTTACCGCGTTGGGTGCAACCACCAGCGGTGCGTTTATCGCTGGCCAGGGCGGCATCGTACGGCTGGATGGCAGCCCGGATCCGCTAGGCCCGCATGCGCTGTTCCTCCGCATCGGCGCGGCGGCATCCGATCTCACCGGCAGCTCGCGTGCGGCGCAGTGGATGCTGCTCGATCAACTGGTCGCCGAGGCGCGTGGACGCATCCCGGCAGACTCACCGCACGCATTGCTGACCCCGGTCGGCCGCGGCGTCCTTGCGAAGTATCTGGCCGGCCAGGGCCGCATCGTGGTGCAGGTGGAACGCGCCGCCGACATCCGCCAGTTATTGCGCTGGGCGCAGCGTGAGAAGGTGCGCATCGCAATTGCCGGTGGCGCCGAAGCCTAGAAGCTCGCGCCACAACTGGCGCAGGCCAAGGTGCCAGTGCTGGTGGATGCATTGGCGGATCTGCCATCCACTTTCGACCAGATTGGCGCAACGCTGGAAAACGCCGCACGTCTGCGCGCCGCCGGTGTGGAGGTCAGCTTTACCCAGAACGGCGATGCCTCGCACAACGCACGCAAGCTGCGCCAGCTGGCAGGCAACGCGGTCGCCAACGGCTTGCCGTGGGAAGCTGGCCTGGCCGGTCTGACCCGCGTGCCAGCGGACATCTTCGGCGTGGGCGATCGCATCGGCAGCATTGCGGTGGGCAAGCAGGCCGATCTAGTGCTGTGGGAAGGCGACCCGCTGGATGTTGCCCACTACGCCGAACAGGTCTGGCTGGGCGGTCGCGACATGCCGATGCGCTCGCGCCAGAGCGAGCTGCGCGACCGCTACATGCAGCAAGCCGGCCCGCTGCCGCGTGCCTATCTGAAGTAAGGGCCTGCGGCGTGCCCTGTGTACGCTGGGCTCGTCAGAATCGCGCTTCATCATTGATATGCCGGCGCCCAGTGCGTGCAGGCACACTGCTTCACGGCTCCGCTGCCGTTTCAGCGGAAAGCGCTCGCCAAGGATTGCTCATGCGCCTGCCACATACCCTGCTGTCGTCGCTATTCGCGGTATCGCTACCGTTGCTGCCGCTATCGGCCCGTGCCCAATCGGGATGGATCAACCAGCAGGGCGAGGCGATTGCGGATTCGCCCAGCCGCAAGATGGTCCAGGGACTCGGCGCCAGCCTGCTGCTGACCTCGGATGCCGACCGGGCGGCAAAGTGGAACACGCCCAGCGACACCACGCCGCACTTCAGCGAAGTGGATCATGTCAGCGCCGGTGATTCGCTGTTCCCGCTGATGTTTATCTCCAATCCTGGCCTGGATGCGCAGCAGCGCGCCGATGTGGTATGCAGCATCCGGGTGATCGAACCCACCGAACATGCCGAGCAAAACGCAGTTGATGCACCGTGCCTACAAGGATCAATCAGCGGTAATCCGCGCAATGTTTTCCTCGCACACGTCGGTATGACCGCACGGGCCGAGGCGAGCGCGCCGCCGGGCCGTTGGCAGGTGCAGGTTACGTTCACCGACCGCCACCGTAGCATCAGCATCCCGCCCAGCACCACCTATACGCAGGGCCGCCAACGCAGGCGTGCAAAAGCGCGATGAGCCGTCTTTCGATGCGTGTCCGCACGCTCTACCTGCTGCTGGCGTTCGCCGTGTTGGCCATCGAAGTGGCGATCGGCGCCGGCAAACTTGGCGGTCTGTGGGTGCGCGGCAGCCTGGGCGATGTGCTGGCGGTGATCCTGGTCTACTGCGGGCTGCGTGGATTGCTGGCGCTGTCACCACGCTGGGCCTGCGTGCTGGCCGTGGCTACCGGGTGCTTGATCGAGGGCCTGCAGGCGATCCACCTGGCCGACCGCCTGGGGCTGCGCCCTGGCAGCGCGGGCTACGTTGCGCTCGGCAATACCGCCACCCTGTACGATCTGTCGATGTACTTGATCGGCGGTAGCCTGGCGTACACAAGCGATGTGATGTCATGGTGTGCTACCACGTCTTGCCGGCGGCGTTCGCTGCAGTGATGTAGCCCATCAGGCCTATCGCATGTTTTCGGTTTCATTCCTGGCACCGCTCGGCAGCCGCGGCGTCTCGCCCTGGCAGATGCCACGTGCCCACATCGCCACTGCACGCCCGTGAGCTCGCTCTTCCAAGGTGGCGGCTTACGTTCGATTGATCGCGACGTATTGCGTCAGGCACCCGCCAATCTTCAGCGCGGAATGGAGGCGGTGGGCGGGCGTCTGATTCTCACCGCCGATGCGCTGCTGTTTCAGCCACATGCGTTCAATGTGCAGACCCAGTCGCTGAGCGTACCGCTGCAGCAGATCGTGGCGATGCAGCCCTGCTGGACGCGCCTATTCGGCCTGCTGCCGGTCGCGCCCACATCGTTGGCGGTGCGGTTGGGCGACGGAAACGAATATCGCTTCGTGATCGGCAAGCACACGCAATGGATGGCTGACATCGCCTCGGTGCGGGATGCGTTGCGCTGAGCGGTGTCATGAAACCGGCGCGTCACAGGAACAATCAGCAAAGCGACCGTCACCACCGCCACTCGGGAGCGGCTGGTGCTCGGTGCGGCAGTACCGCGCGTGCACTTCGGTTGCCGCGCACTATGCACTCCTATCTGGCAATGGCTCCCTATGTTTTTGGTGGCCTCTCCAACTGCGTGTACGACTTGTCCCAGTTGCAGTTGCGCAACGTACAATCGGTCAGCGATGCCCGCATTGGGCCAACCCCTCCAACCTTGATTGCTGGAATTTCGAACAGTGCGCACGTTCTCTGTCTCCGACGCTCGCCTAGCATCGCGCACATGCATCGCAACGATGTCCTGCTTCCGCACGGTACCCACCATGCCGCGTAATCGCCTGCACACCTTTGCCTGCGCGCTATTGCTCTATGCCGGCGTCAGCGCACCTGCGCTGGCCGAATTCGGATTCACCCGCAGCGGCGACCGCGTGATTGTCGACAGCGGCGCCGAGCTGGTGTTTTCGGTCAATGCATATAATGGCGATATCGTGTCGATGCGCTACCGCGACAACGAACTGCAGACAACCGAATCGAAGGGCTCGCACATCGCATCGGGGCTCGGCAATGCCAGCGTGGACGCACGCGTCGTCGGTGGAACGGTTGTAGTGTCGGCAAAGGCCGGCGATCTGATCCAGTACTACATCGTGCGCAAGGGCCGCAACGCGATCTACATGGCCACCTATGCGCCAACTTTGCTGCCGATAGGCGAATTGCGCTTCGTCGCCCGCTTGAATGTATCCAAGTTACCGAATGCGCAGCAGGAACCAGATTCCAACGTCGGCACAGCGATCGAAGGCAAGGATGTCTTTCTGCTGCCGGATGGGCGCACCAGTTCCAAATTCTATTCCGCACGTCGAATGATGGATGACCAGGTGCATGGCGTCAGCGGCTCCGGCGTTGCCGTGTTTATGCTGATGGGCAACCGCGAGCACAGCGCGGGCGGGCCATTCTTCAAGGACATCGCCACGCAAAAGACCAGCGTGACGCATGAGCTCTACAACTACATGTATTCCGACCACACCCAGACCGAAGCGTTTCGTGGCGGCCTGCATGGCGTGTACGGTCTGTTGTTCACCGATGGCGGCGTGCCGTCCAATGCGCAGCTCAATACCGATTTCGTCGATGCCACGTTAGGCCTGAGCGGCTATCTGCCAGCGAGCGGGCGCGGTGGAGTAAGTGGGCGCGTGAGCGGCGTGCTGCCCGGCCAGCCTGCCGTCATCGGCTTGCGTAACGCGCAGGCGCAATACTGGGCTACCGCTAATGGCAGCGGCGATTATCAGGTTGCCGGTGTGCGCCCAGGGCGCTATCGCATGACGCTCTACCAAAACGAACTGGAAGTGACGCAGTGTGATATCGAGATCTTCGCCAATGCCACCGCACAAGCCACACTGCGGGCGGTCGCCTTGCCCGGCACATTGAAATGGCAGATCGGCATTCCTGATGGCACACCGGCGGGGTTTCTGCACGCGGACTTGTTACCGCATGCGCACCCTTCCGATGCGCGGATGCGCTGGTCTCCGGCGACCTACACCGTCGGGTCGAGCAGCCTAAGCAGCTTCCCGGCGGTGCAGTGGCGCGGCATCAATACCCCTAGCCGGATCGACTTCAGCCTGGCCGCCACCGAGGTACGCGGCTATCGCCTGCGCATCTTCGTGCCCTTGGCACAGGTCAGCGCACGCCCACAAATCAGCGTGAATGCCCACTGGAACGGCCCGGTGCCTGCTGCCCCCACGCAACCAAAGACACGCGGTATCACGCGCGGCACGACGCGCGGCAACAACACCCTGTACGAAGTGGACATTCCCGCATCTGCCTTGCAGGCCGGCAGCAACCGCATCGAGATCAGCATTGCCTCCGGCTCCCCGGACAACGGCTACCTCAGCCCGGCAATCGTGTTCGACAGCATCCAGCTGGTCGCGTTGTGACAGCGACCGGCAACACGACCGTGCATTAGCCAGGCAATGTGCTGCTGATGCGCTGCATCGGTATGCAGTGCTTGACCATTGCCAAGTTCTCCGCGCCAGCATCGCACCACAGCGACGCTTGTTGGCAACTCCAAATCACCACGCGCCATGCACCTCGCTTGATGACGCGCGCTGCATGGCACTTGGCCGAATCAAGAAAAAAATGCTATTCGCATGTCATGCCCGCGGTGCAGGCCCGCACATTAGCTTGCACCCGGCACCCGGCACCCGACGCGCGCCAACTGCGCACCATTGCAGCTGACGACGCGACAATCGCCGCACTCACTTGGCCGCGATCGATCCGGTCAACGACACCGTGCCCATCCCACCGGTGATTTCGAAGCCGGCCTCCACCACCTGCAGATACAAACTGCTGTTGTAGCGGCCATCGCTGCCGCGCAACGCCTGCAAGTTGGTCAAAAACGCTTTGACATCCACCTTGACATTGCCCTTGGCCGGCAGCGCATTGCTGTTGCCCGCGCTGCCATGCGGAATGAAGGTGTACACGTAATAGCCGGCAGCCGAGTTATTGCCCTCCCACAAATCGTAGGTGACGCCGCCGGAGGTAATGGCGTTGGCGGTCGTCAGGGTGCCAAGCGGATACGAATTGTTGGCGCCCCAGATCATCACTTCCAGTTGCGGGTTGCCCTTGCTGGCGTCCGTGCGAAAGAACAGGTCGTAGGCGAAATCGCCGGTCTGCCCGCTGCCCTTGGTGGTGAATGCCAACGTCCCACGTAAGCTGCCGATCTTGGACACCTGATGCGGAAAGTAGCTATCGGGAGCTGGATTCATCGTGTAGTGCCAACCGCGGCAGATCGCCGGGTACCCATACAGGTTACCGCTAGGCAGGTTGTAGGAAATGGTCAGGCTCGGCGTGCTACCGCTGCCGAAGGTGGCCTGGATGTTGTTGTTGGCGTCGTTGAAATTGTTGTTGAACGCGTACTGCGTGCCATAGACCTTGGTCTGGCCGGTGTAGGCACTGGCGCTGGTCGCGACCAGCAGCAAGCCCAGCGCGGCGGCGCGCGGCAACCGACCACAACGGGCGAACAGCGGCGAGTGAGAACGGCTATGCATGTGCATGGATGTACTCCGAAAATGGATGGACCAAGCACGCCCACCGCAGCGGCATGACGCCGAACAGTGGACGAACGAACCTCTCGCATCCGGCACGACGACGGCTTTGCGTCACCTACCGAATGTCTGCGCACTGACGGGGCGCAGACATGTCATCCATGCAGACCGGTCACCGTGGCCTCATCCGATGTGCGATGCCACGCTACAGGCGACGCACATCTTGCCACTTCGTTGTCGTGGGCGCAGTGAGCTGCGCAGAGATTAGCTATCGAGAAGAAGATGTCGTAAGCGAAATCGCCGGCCAGATTGGTGCCGCCTGCGCTGTAGTTGAATTTGAACGGCAACGCGCTGATCGACGAGATCTGCTTGGGAAACAGCGTGTCGCTGGTCGGATTCCAGTCGTAATGCCAGCCGCGCACGATCGCCGGGTAGCCATACAAGTTGTAGTCGGCGAAGTTGAAGGTGACGGTCAGCTCGGGCGTACTGCCGGTGCCGAACGTGCCCTGGATGATGTTGTTGGGATCGTTGAAATTGTTCACCCACGCATAGTGGTTGCCGAAGATCTTGTCCGGGCCGGCAAGCGCCATGGGGACGAGTGCTGCCAGACCGAAGGCCAGCGCTACGGTCCACCAGCTTGCTGCGCGCCGCCGCGTGGTCGGCGCCCGGGCGTCGGTGTGAGGAAGGGAGCTGGGTGGGCGGTTGTGCATGTTGACGCTCCGTATGATCCAGCACGGCGGCACTGTGCGGCGCCGTCGAGATCTGTCGTGCGGCGATCGGGCTTAAATCCTAGCAGTGGCGTCGCGAGGGGAGCTAGCGATTCCGGCAGCCCTAGCCCACCAAGTGCGATAACGGGCGCTACCTTGCACTCGGAGCGTGCGCTGGCTATCAGTTAGCGACCAGGACAGCGCGCGGCGGCACGTGTCGCGTCAGGACAAGGGCGCACCAAGGTGGCCAACGGTGCACAGCCACATGCGCATCGGCCACATCTTGGCATGCCGACGCGGTGCCAGTTGTCCGTGAAATGCCTATCCCGGCGCAGTGGTGTAGTGACGCCTAAACCTACGTGCGCCGACCCCGCGGCCATCCACGCGATACACGCCACGAACCAACCTCCATGTCAGGTCTACGCACAGGAGCGTTTGGATAGCGTTCGCACTACAGACAACGCAACAGGCGGAGGGGTGACGGTGCGTATCGGGATCGTAGTGGACAGTGCGTGCGACCTGCCGCAGGACTTCATCCAACGTAATAATGTCATTGTGCTGCCGATCAGCGTGCGCATCGGCGAGGCCGTGCTGGCCGATCACCGCGACGAAGAAGCCACGCTGAGCTTTCTGCAGGCGCATGTGGCCGAGCGTGGACACGAAGCGGAAACCACACCGTTTTCGGTCAACCAGATCCGCGATCTGTTTCTGCAAACAACTGGTCATCGACTACGACCATGTATTTTGTTTGACCATTTCCAAACTGCGCAGCCAGATCTTCGACAACGCGATGCAGACCAGCTTCGCGATCCTCAACGAGTCCAAGCCGATCCGACAGGCCGCCGGCCACACCTCGCCGTTTGCGTTACGGGTGATCGACACGCTCAACCTGTTCGCCGGCCAGGGCATCACCGCCGTAGAAGCAGTGTTCCTGCGCGACCAGGGCCAGAGCGTGGCAACCATCCGCACCCGCCTGGAACATTTGGCCGAGCACACCTACGGCTACATGATTCCACGCGATCTCTACTACCTGCGCGCACGCGCGCGCACCAAGGGCGATCGTAGCGCCGGCCTGATCTGCGCTGCGCTGGGGAGCGCGCTGGACATCTAACCGGTGCAACGCGCCTACCGCGGCGTCACCGAGCCGGTGGCCAAGCTCAAAGGCTTCGAGCCCTCAGCGGAGACGTTGTTCGGCTTCACCGTGCGCAAGATCCGCGAGGGGTTGATGACCCCAACGGTGTGCGTGGGCTACGGCGGCGAACTCGCCGAACGGCACGCCCTGCCCGGCTACGCCGCACTGCAAAGCGCCTGCCAAACCCGCGGCGTGGAATTGTTCGAAAGCGTGATGAGCCTGACCGGCATGGTCAACGTCGGCAGAGGCGCGCTGGCAGTCGCATTTGCCGCCGAACCACACACGTTTCGGCCTGAGGCGTGGGCTAGCGGTTGATCCTCACCACCGCCTGGAACTCAGCTTATTACGAGCTGAAACCTCGCGCACTGGCCGTCTCCAGGGGTCATCGCCCGCCTACCGTCGCGCAAGAACGGACAAGGACGTACTTGCAGCGGGTTTCGCGATGTGGGTCGGCGAGGAGTCTGCAACAAAGCCCCCCAGGCCAGCAGCTCGCCAACTGGGTGTTGTACCCCGGCGGCAGGTAGCACGCTACCGAGTCGTAACGACACTCACCGGCTGAAGATCGAAACTGGGTAGCTCAACACCAGCCTACCTAACACCGTTGGTAGTCGCGCAACCATTGAGCGTCCACTCAAGCACCAGCATCCAGTCGTTTAGACAACGCCGAGAGGGTTCCTTCGCGGCTATACCATGCCCGCCTGTCGACGGAGTGCTCACCTACGCTGCACTAACGTGCCTGCGTCATCCATCTGAGGTTTGCATATGCCTGTCAGCTATTCGATCAGCCTGCCCGATCCCAAGCTCGCTCGCGGTAGCGCGCCCTCGGTGAGCTTTACCGCCAATGGCGCCGAGGCGTTCGCCGCGCAGTTGCAGGCAGCGCTGCGCGATGCGGCCTGGTTCGATCGTTGGCGTCAGCTGCAGCCCGACCCGGACGAGGTGGATCCCAGCCTGGGCATCACAGACCCGGCAGCGACGGTGACTGGCAAACAGCACGACCTGCGCATCGACCTGGTTGCCACCACCAGCATTCCCGGTGACCTCTTCAAACAGCGCATGCAGGCGCTAGCCGGCTCGCACTGGGAAATGCGCGACGTCCGTTAAGCCGAAGATTCTGAAACCCGGGCATCCCAGTGCGCGCGATTGACGCCGTTGAGCAGCAGCCACAGGCACAGGGCTGTTTCGCCAACGAGCACTGACAACAGGATGCCCAGGGTAATCGTTGCAGCAAGTTCCGGCGCCGACAGTTCGGCAAATGCGGCGATGCGATAGCTGATGCACGCCAACAACATCAGCATCAGCATACCCAACGCGCGCGGCAGGTAAGTGGAGCGATAGATCAACTGCCGCTGACCAGGCAAGCGGCGCAAAAAAAGATCAGCGCGCTATTGCACGCAATGCCGTGGACCAGCAAGGCGATCGATGCCAGTGCGAACATGCCTCCACGTCACGCAGCTATCATTCGCCCTGCGCACCCATCCCACATACACAATCGCCCCGCGCTCACCCACGCAACGCCGCAGCATGATATGCAATGTGCTCGCCGATAAAGCTTGAGATGAAGTAATAGCTGTGGTCGTAACCGGGCTGCAGCCGCACTGTCACCGGGTAGCCCGCGGTCTTGGCGGCATCTTCAAATAGCGCTGTTTTCAGCTGGTTTTGAAGAAATTCGTCGGCATCGCCTTGATCGATCAACAGCGGCAGACGCTCCTGAGCTTCAGCGATCAAGGCCGTAGCATCGTAGGCTTTCCACGTGGCGCGATCGTCGCCCAGATACTGGCCAAATGCTTTCTCTCCCCATGGCACCTGGCTGGGTGCCACGATCGGCGAAAACGCCGACACGCTGCGATAGCGCCCCGGGTTTTTCAATGCAATGGTCAAGGCGCCATGACCGCCCATCGAGTGGCCGCTGATCGCACGCACGCCAGTGGTGGCGAAGTTTGCTTCGATCAACGCCGGTAATTCGTTCACCACGTAGTCGTACATGCGGTAATGCGCTGCCCACGGTGCTTGCGTGGCATTGACGTAAAAGCCAGCACCCTTGCCGATATCGTAGCCGTCCGCATCCGCAACATCGTCGCCACGCGGGCTGGTGTCCGGCGCCACCAGGATCACGCCATGCTCGGCGGCGTAGCGTTGCGCGCCGGCCTTGCTGATGAAATTTTGTTCGGTGCAGGTCAAACCGCTCAGCCAGTACAGCACCGGCAACGGGCCGTCGGCGGCTTGCGGCGGCAGGTACACGCCCACCTGCATGCTGCAGTTCAAGGTCTGCGACTGATGCCGATAGACATCCTGCCAACCGCCAAAACAGGCACGGTGTTCGATACGTTCCATGAAGATTCCTTACGAAGAGAAAACCCTGCAGCCGGCTCGCCGGCTTCAGGGTTGGACCATCAATGCAACAGATCGTTCTTGCGCGCTACATGTGCAGACAGGGCACCCATCAACACCGGCGACAGGCAGTCGTACGGCGACAACCCAAGTTCGCTCAGGCGCGCACGCACCCCATCCATCTGCTCCGGCTGCGTGCCGGTTTCGGTGATGGATGACACGAACGCTGCAAAACCGGGCGCCGACCAGCCCTGTTGCTTCGACAAACCGGGGTGCACGAAATCCAGACCATAGAACGCATGGTCCTTGTTCTCGATCCGGCCATACAGATGCACGCCGCAACCGGTGCACGCGTGACGCTGAATCGTCGCGCCTTCATCGACGATCTCCAGCTTCTCTTCGTGCGCCGTCACTTTGACGCTATCTCGCGGCACCACGGCCACCACAGAGAACTTCGCGCCGTCGGGCTTCCAGCATTCACTGCAACCGCAGGCGTGGTTGTGCGCGGTCTGCGCAGACAGGTCCACGGTCGCCTTGTTACTGGCGCAGTGGCATTCAAGCGTGCCGCCTTGAAAACCTTCTGCGCCGCCTCGCGCAACACCGCCATATACGGAAGGATGAATCGACACATTCGTCATTACGCCCCTCCCCGGAGTCTCGGGTACTACGTGCGCGGAAGCGGCCGCGCGCCGATCCTGGCCGTACGGTCAGAAATGGATCACGGTGCGGATCGACTTGCCTTCGTGCATTAGGTGGAAGGCTTCGTTGATCTCTTCCAACGGCATGGTGTGGGTGATGAACGGATCCAGGTCGATCTCGCCCTTCATCGATTGCTCCACCATGCCCGGCAATTGAGTACGTCCCTTGACACCACCGAAGGCCGAGCCGCGCCACACGCGCCCAGTCACCAGTTGGAACGGACGTGTGCTGATTTCCTGGCCCGCGCCGGCCACGCCGATAATGACGCTCTCGCCCCAGCCCTTGTGGCAGCACTCCAGCGCCGAACGCATCACGTTGACGTTGCCGATGCACTCGAAGCTGAAGTCCACGCCGCCATCGGTCAACTCGACGATGACCTCCTGGATCGGCTTGTCGTAGTCCTTCGGATTGATGCAATCGGTGGCGCCCATGCTGCGCGCCAGGTCGAACTTGCCCGGGTTGGTGTCGATGGCCAGGATGCGCCCGGCCTTGGCCTGCACCGCGCCCTGAATCACTGCAAGGCCGATGCCGCCCAGGCCGAACACCGCCACGCTCTCGCCCGGCTTGACCTTGGCGGTGTTGTGCACCGCGCCGATACCGGTGGTGACGCCGCAGCCAAGCAGGCAGACCTTCTCCAGCGGCGCCTCCGGGTTGACCACGGCCAGCGAAATCTCCGGCACGACGGTGTATTCGCTGAACGTGCTGCAGCCCATGTAGTGATAGATCGGCTCACCGCTGTACGAAAAGCGCGTGGTGCCGTCGGGCATCAGACCCTTGCCCTGGGTGGCACGCACGGCCTGGCACAGGTTGGTCTTGCCGGACAGACAGAATTTGCACTGGCGGCATTCGGCCGTGTACAGCGGGATCACGTGATCGCCCACCTTGACGCTGGTCACGCCTTCGCCGACCTGTTCGACGATACCGCCGCCTTCGTGCCCGAGCACCGACGGGAAAATGCCTTCCGGGTCATCGCCGGACAGCGTGAAAGCATCGGTATGGCACACGCCAGTGTGCGTGATGCGGACCAGCACTTCGCCGGCTTTCGGCGGTGCGACGTCGATTTCGACGATTTCCAGCGGCTTACCGGGTCCGAATGCAACTGCTGCGCGGGATTTCATTAGATGACGCTCCTGACGATGAGGTTCAAGGAAGGGCACGGCAAGCACCGACCCGGTGGGAGTTCTATTTGAGGTAGGACCGGACCAAGCCGAGCAGTTCCTGTACCCGCTCGGCGCGTTGCGCGTCGGATGCGGCTGCATGCCCAAAATCTTCGCGGATGTGCGCTTCAAGCACCTGGGACATCAGCCCGTTCACGGCACCCCGGATCGCAGCGATCTGCTGCAAGACAGGCGCGCAGTCTGCGCCCGCCTGCAGCGCCCGCTCAACCGCGTCGCATTGCCCGCGCAGACGGCGCACGCGTGCTAACGCTCGCTTTTTCTCGTGCGGCGAATGCGGCATGGCGGCTCCGGCAAAATACTGGGGAGCAGTATATGGACTGCTTCGGAAAAAGCTATGACGGGCCGCTTGCTGGCCGTCATCGTGGCGAGCGCGATCACCGCCGTTCTTTGGTGGACGGGGCGCTGCGGTCACTGCGCGCTGACGGAACAAGATCAGCGAGGCGACTGTTAGCCCCAGTGCGGCACGCGCATTGCGCAGATGTGCCCGGTGAGTCGCACCCTGCATGCACGTGGGGTGCGTACCGAACTCTGTGGCTACGGACCATTGCCGCAGCGTCTGACTCTTCAACAGTCCTACGGCTGCCGGCCGCTGACGTCGCATATCCGCATCAGCGCGGCGGTGGCGGTGGCGGTGGCGGTGGCGGTGGCGGTGGTGCTACGCCGTTGTGTACAAGGCAGCCGTCGAAGGCTGACCGGTCCAACCGCTCCGGTGCAGCGCGGTGCGCGACGTCGGCGGGGTTGGGACCAAACCATGTTCTGGCGCACAAGCCTCTAATGCATCGATTGTTCTTGCACTCGATGGCGGTGGCGGTGGCGGTGGCGGTGGCGGTGGCGGTGGCGGCTCACGATGCGCGTATGGACGAGGCGCATCATGCGTAGCACGACAAAAGTTCGCACAACCTCCCAGGCTGAGCGCTGCGAGGACTGCAGTGATAACGGCAACGTGTGGCCGTGTGTGGGCTATCGTAAATTTCCCTGGCTAGATGACGCATCTGCGCACGGCATGCAGATGGCGGACGCGGGCTGTGCCGCGCTCGTCAGGGAAGATGTGCAGCTGACTGTGCTATGCATTTGCCGCCGCGCCCCGCGTGCCGGCGTCTATTTGCGCTTGCCGGCATCCGCAGGGCGATGCACCGTGCGAACAACACCGTCTTCGGCTTACGCGCTGGAAGATGCAGCAGGTCTGGCAGTGATGACGGTGACGCCGTCAGTTTTCGACAGCAGCCGGCGCCACTATAGCCACAGGATCCACTGCATGCTCCGGCAGCGACGCCAGGACTGCATTGCGAAAGCGCGCGGCAAATGCCGCGTCGTTGGCCTGGTAAAACGCGCGTGCGTTGACCGACAACTGATCCAGCTGCGCCTGCGGCAATGCCAGGGCGGTTTCTACTGCCTGCGCAATGCCCGCCGCGTCTGCGTAGTAATACGATGCCAGACGGCGCTGACGCACCTCGGCCACCGGAATCAATACACCATGTTCTGGCCTGATCAGCTCGTTCATCGGCTCGCCGTCGGTGGCCAGTGTCACCGCGCCAACGCTCAGCGCTTCCATCAAGTAATGGCCAAACCCCTCGGCCTCGGAGGGGCACAGATGGAACAGATGCGCGTTTTGCATGCGGCGCAGTTCGACATCGTCCAGGTATCCCACGCGGTGGTCGATATTCGGCGCCACTACCGGCTTGCCGGCGGTGCGCGGGTTCTGCACCACCGTCAGCAGCGGCCACTCCGGATGCCGCTGCCAGGTCTCCAGCAGCACGCGCGTCCCCTTGGCGGTACTGCGCCCGGCCAGGTGGAAGAAAGCGCGCTGACGAAACACGCGCGCGTCGTACCGATCCGGGCTGGTGAAGCCGATAAAGCGTGTGGCACACCCCAAGCTGCGGAAGATCCGCTCGGCATGGTGGGTCTTGCACAACACCGCATCGAAGCGCGGCAGCAATGGCAGCCACTTGGGCAGCAGCCATTCCGGATTAGGCACCAGCAGGTTGATCTGCCCTAGCAGCAGGCAGCGCTTGTACACGCGTTCGGAAAAGATCTGTAGCGGCACCCGCCCGAATAGCACGCGGCTGGCCCAAAGGCGCGCCTCGCGACCGGTGTCGTGCAGGCGCTGGCTGGTGAATCCTACTTCCTGCACCGGCACCCCGCCGGCGCGCAGTGTTTCGGCCATCAGCACCATGTCGCGGGTCAGGCCAACGCCATTGTCGCGACTGATCACCCGCATCATCGGAAACGCCTTGTCATGCGCGCACGCGCCAGTACAGCGGCATAGTGTCGATGCCATAGATTCCTGCGCGATGTCCAGTTCTGTCATGGTGCGTTACACGTGTGCCAATGGTTGACAAATTCGATCATTATGATGCGTGCTTCCAGCCTTGCAATTGCCAGCACCATGTCTACGGCAGCCACCACCTTGCGCGGGCCAACCTCCGCGCCACAGACGATGACCCCCATGGACCTGCAACAACCCTGCGTTCTCGTGGTAGACGACGACCCGGACCTGCGCAAGCTGATCGGCGAATTTCTGAGCGCGCACGGCTACCAGGTGGATATGGCTGAAAACGTGGCAGAGATGCGCACCGCCATGGCGCAGCGCCGCCCGGACCTCATCGTACTCGACGTGATGATGCCGGGAGAAGATGGGCTGAGCGCTGCGCGTGCCCTGGCCAGCGAGCGCGGTTCACCTGCGGTCATCATGCTCAGCGCCCTGGGCAACGACACCGACCGCATCATCGGCCTGGAAGTCGGCGCCGACGATTACCTGGCCAAGCCCTGCAATCCACGCGAATTGCTGGCCCGTGTGCGCGCCCTGTTGCGGCGCAGCCAGGCCAGCAACGAGCAGGCCGATCAGCGCGGCAATGTCTACGAATTCGCCGGCTGGCGGCTGGATGTGGTGCGCCGCGACCTGCGCGACCCCACCGGCATCTTCATCAATCTGTCCGATGGCGAGTTCGCGTTGCTGCGTACCTTCGTCGAACACCCGCAGCGCGTGCTCAGCCGCGACCAGCTGCTGGACTACGCCCGCGGCCGCGACACCGACGTCTACGACCGCGCCATCGACAGCCAGATCAGCCGCCTGCGTCGCAAGATCAATGAGCGCGTCCATACCGAGTTGATTCGCACCGTACGCAACGAAGGTTACATGCTGCTGCCGGGCGTCTCGCGCTTGTGAGCAAACCGGCACGTCGCGGGCTGTCGATCTTTGCCCGGACTTTTGTGTTGTTGGCGGTGGCCCTGCTCACCGCCCAGGCGGTGGGCATCGCCCTGCTGGTGATGCGCACCCCCGTCTATGAGCCGCCGGTGCATCCGCCGGAAGTGGTGGCTCTGCTCTCCACCCGCATGCCGGCCGGCACCCAGACCCTGAAAGTGCATGAAGCGGCGCAGGCGCCCATGCCGCCGATAGGCCAGGTGCGCGACCCGTTCGCCGAAGTGCTACTTGCCCATTGGCTGGATGTGCCCGAAGCGCAGGTGCGGTTCTATCGCTACGCCAACGATCGCGAAGCACCGCAGCCGGACATGCTCCCGGCGAAGCGGTGGTCCACCCAGGAGCACCCAGCCGATGCCGGTGGTGTTGCTGACGAACGCCCTGGTGCGCAACCACTGCCCCCCTTTCCGGACGACTGGCCGCGCGACGGCCAGCCCGGTGCACTGTCCGGCACCGGGCTACGTCCGGATGAAATGCCCGGCGCATGGGAAAGCGAGCGGCTGACCCCCGGCGTCCCGCTACTGGACGGCTTCACCGCCGCCCTGCAACAGCCCGACGGCAGGTGGCGCACGGTGGAATCGCCACGTCGAGGCCTCTCGGGCGAGTTCGAGACCCATGTCGTGCTGCTGTTTCTGGCCGGCCTGCTGGCCAACGTGCCGTTGGCATGGTGGTTTTCGCGGGCACTGTCGGCACCGATCAAGCGCTTTGCCGAAGCCGCCGACCGCCTGGGCCGTAATCCCGATGCCGCCGCGCTGCAACGTAGCGGCCCGCCGGAAATTGTGCGCGCAGCCGATTCGTTTAACGCGATGCAGGCGCGCCTGAACCGCCTGATCAACGAACGCACGCATATGGTCGCGGCGATCGCGCACGACCTGCGCACGCCGCTGGCGCGGCTGTCGTTCCGTCTGGACGGCCTGCAGCCAACGCTGCGCGAAAAGGCGCTGGCCGATATCGACGAAATGAAGGCGATGATTTCCGCAGCGCTGGACTTCATCCAGAACGATCGGCATCGCGGCGAACGCGCGCGGCTGGATCTGCGCTTGCTGGTGGAGAGCGTGGTTGACAACGCCACCGATATTGGCGCCGATGCCGAGCTGCTGCCTGGCCCGGAAATCACCCTGGACGGCGACCCGCTGGCATTGCGCCGTGCAGTCATGAACCTGCTCGAAAACGCCTTGAAATACGGCAAGCGCGCCCGCCTGCAACTGCATCGCGAGGGCGAAGACGGCGTGTTGTGGATCGACGACGATGGTCCCGGCATCGATCCCACCCAACGCGAACAGCTGTTGCTGCCGTTTGTGCGTGGCGAGTCCTCGCGCAATCGCGACACCGGCGGCATCGGGCTGGGCTTGTCGGTGGCGCACAGCATCGTGCTGGCACACGGCGGCGAAATCGAGCTGAACAACCGTCCCGAAAGCGGCCTGCGGGTGTGCGTGACACTGCCTTGCCAGCCGAGCACATGAATTTAGACGTAAGACACACACGAGACTGATCTGACTAGCGCCGTTGTCGACTGCCGTGTCCTGCCGCGCTTTCCCGCTGCAACGCCGCCTTCATCCTGGCCAGTCCATCGGAATTGGGCCAGCCCGCGAACGTCTCGAGGATGGTGCTGCCACGCACCAAATAGAACGTCGGCGTAGCGATGCTGTGCAGGAGAGCCCAGTCGCTGCGCTGATACATCAGGTGCATCGGCAGCATGGGCTGGCGGCGATTCCATTGTGCGATGCCGTCGATGGGCGGGCTGGCGCCCGGTGCGACCAGCAGCACGAGCCGCTCGCGTAGCCAGCGGTCGTCCTCGCTGCTCACGATCTCGTTGAGCCCGTTCGCCGCGAAATGGCAATCCGGATGGACCACCGCGAGTATGGCCAGACGGTCATCGTGTAGCGCGAACACACGCACAACAGCCTGGGTCGGCGAGACGATGTCTATCACGCGTCGCGACGATCCCAACGGTCGCTCAAATGCAAGCGTGGGCAGCGGTGCGAGAGGCCGCGTCGGCAACGCAGCCAGTATCCGGTTCGCCGCGTCGAACCGGCTGATCGAGGCCAACGCATCGGCATAGGAAATGATGTGCCAGCGGGTTACCCGCCCCTGTCGCTGCACGCGCGCATAGAGACATCCCAGTTTGTGCACATGCCGGGGGTCGAACGAATATCCCTCGGCGAGCACCGTCGCCCGGAACAGATCGTCCTCGTCAAAAGGCAGCTTGGCGGCAGCGCAGGGATCGGCGGTGCCGACCATGCGTTCGTACAGAGAAACGACCGCCTCTGAGCGCTGGGCGCCAGGCAGGCGTTCAACGTTCAGGTCGGCGAGTGCATCGTAGAGCGAACGGTCGTGCGCTTGCGCGCAGGCCAACGGCGCTGCCACGGCAAGCAGGGCAGCGCCGATGAAACGAGCCACTGGGTGCAGCAATGGCATCAGCACCCGCTCATGCAAATCTTACCTACGCTTTCCTCGCAAGTATGATTGCCTATGCACGCGTACATCTTTATGATCATCTTCGCCTTGGCGCCTGTCAGGAGTGAAGGTTGACGCTGGATAGGCCCGACTCACGGCCCTGTCTTCTTCGGAATCGACGCGAATCTTTCGCATGCTGGAGACCTTGCTTTCCAACCCAAACAGCGACAGTAGCCGATACGCCTGACTAGCCGAAAGCTCTGCTTCTATATCGCTGTATCTAAACGATGTCACACCGGATGCGTTGAAACGCAAGGATTCGACAAACCTTTTCCTTGCAGCGGGGGAAAGCAAATTAATCGGACTGGAGGCATCGGCTTTGACCAGGTATTGCGCGAGACCTTCGGCAGAATGAATCTGAGCCGTTCTCAACCGTAATGCTTTCTGTGCATCCTGATTGGTAGCCAACTCTGCAGCAACTTGCTCAGCGGCCGTGTTACTCGACACTTCTTCAGCTCGCCCGGACGCATTGACCGACAAACCGGACACCAGGCAGAAAACAGCAACGCAATGCGTCATTCCAAAAAGTACTTTCTTTACTACTGGAAATTTTCGAAGCAAGCCTAAAGTGGAGGTTTCAGCAACGCTCTAATCAAAAAATCTTGTGTACTGCCACACTCAGATCATCCTGGTCGATGGATGATCGCCACCTCCTCGCTCTTGCCTACCGTTGCTTTTTTCTATATCGATACCGACTCAACGTCAACACCTGCTCGGCGCGACGCAAAGCAGAAAAAAGAGAAGGGCAACACAGACTCAGAACTCCCCCATCGCTCCCTTGTCGACCACCATCCATCACTGAGAATTGACATCCATCGTTGGCAATCTCACCGAATTCTCACATCGCGCCGCTCGGAGAGAGCCTCCAAGGAGATCGCAATGAAAACGGAATCGAAAAGGCTGGCAGCATTGCTGGCAGCGGTGACCTGGGTGTCGGCAGGATTTCTTGATTGCGCGATGGCACGTCCGACCGACGCAGCACCAGCGGAAGCGGCAAAGCACGTCGATGCACAAGACACTTCGCGGTTGCCAACGGCTCCCATTCGTTCCACCGAGCAACTTGATCGTTACCTGGCGAACGCGGATGCGTCCAGCCCGCTCGCGTTGCTTTCGCCGGCTTCGCGGAAGCGCTTCATTCAATCGCTGCGTTTCAACGCAAGCGGCGTAACGACGTTCACTTACACCGATATCGAAGCGGAACTTTCAGCCAGCCAGGCCTGCCGTCTGCTGACCCTGTTCGGCATCCAACACACTCTCGCCTCGATGCGCAAGATCCGCATCGAAACCCAGGAAGACGAAAAGGCGATGCAGTCCTGTGCGGCGACCCGCCTTCAACCGCTCACCGCGAACAGACCCCAGCACTGACATCCGGTGACGCTGGCACTCGCATCGCCCGCCACGGCATCTGGCTCGGCGACGAGCACATCTCAGTAAGCGAACTCGCGGAACACGCGGTCGATATCGCCGTTCCATGCGCCGTGATACAGCGCCAGCTTGCGTTCGGCCGCCGTGACGCCGCTTTCGGCGATCTCGGCGATCACATCCAGAAAACCGGTTTCGTCCTGCCCATCGCGGTTCAGGCGTGCACGGCGACGCAGGCCTTCGCGGGCGATGTTGACCGCTTCCACTGCCAGATCGCGCGCCGTGCCGTTGCGGAACGGCAAGCCCAACGCGTGCTTGGGCACGCCGTCGCGCAGCGCATGCCGCTCGGTCGGGCTGAAATCCTTGACCAGGTCCCAGGCCGCATCCAGTGCGGTCTGGTCGTACAACAGGCCCACCCAGAACGCCGACAACGCGCACAGGCGATCCCACGGGCCTGCATCGGCACCGCGCATTTCCAGATACTTCTTCAACCGCACTTCCGGAAACGCGGTGGTCATGTGGTCAGACCAGTCGCGCAGCGTCGGCAACGCGCCCGGCAGCGCCGGCAGCTTGCCCTGCATGAAATCGCGGAAGCTCTGCCCGCTGGCGTCGTGGTACACGCCATCGCGGTAGGAAAAATACATCGGCACATCGAGCAGATAATCGACGTAGCGCTCGTAACTGAAGCCGTCTTCGAACACGAAATCCAGCATGCCGGTGCGATCGGCATCGGTATCGGTCCAGATGTGCGAGCGGTAGCTCAGGTAGCCGTTCGGCTTGCCTTCGGTGAACGGCGAATCGGCGAACAACGCGGTAGCGATCGGCTGCAACGCCAGCGACACGCGAAACTTCTTCACCATGTCCGCTTCGGTGGCGTAATCCAGGTTGACCTGCACCGTGCAGGTGCGCGTCATCATGTCCAGGCCAAGCGAGCCGACCTTGGGCATGTAGTTCTTCATGATCTGGTAACGGCCCTTGGGCATCCACGGCATCTCATCGCGACGCCACTTGGGCTGGAAGCCCATGCCCAGAAACCCCAGCTGCAACTCGCCGGCGACCTGCGCCACTTCGTCCAGATGGGTGCCGGTTTCCACGCAGGTGTGATGCAGGGTTTCCACCGCAGCGCCGGAGAGCTCCAGCTGCCCGGCTGGTTCCAGCGTTACCGACGCGCCGTCGCGCAGCAGCGCGATGGTGTTGCCGTTTTCCTGCACCGGCTCCCAGCCAAAACGGGTCAGCCCGGTCAGCAAGGCCTCGATGCCGCGTGCGCCTTCAAAAGTGGGCGCGCGCAGGTCATCCAACTGGAAGCCGAACTTCTCGTGCTCGGTGCCGATCCGCCAGTCCGCACTCGGCTTCTCGCCAGAGGCCAGCACCTGGACCAGCTCCGCGCGTTCGGTGATAGGCGTTTCGGCAACGTGGCTGGGACTCGACAAGGGCAGGCTCGCAAACGAAAGGGGTGGGACGATGTGGGGATACTCCCCAGCCACCGCAAGGCCCGCACTATACCCGCCCGACGCGAAAGGATTGGCGACACCCACGGGGCATGACATTTCCACCAATGCATGCCCGGCATCGATCGCGGCGATGGCGTGATCCGGGTCAACCTGAGCGGGCTACGCGTTCCGCAGCGCCAGCATCCGCTTGCACAGCGCGATCATCACCGCAAGCATTGTCATGCTCGCCCTACCCAATGGTCAGGCCGCGCATCGCTCCGCATGCGAGCCACCGATCACTGCTGGTGGAAATGACAACGGCAGACCGAAGTCTGCCACCATGACGACGCGCTGGGCATCCACCCGCGTCAGACAATCGTGTGGCACGGCATCATTCCGCCGCGGTGGTTTCCACATCCAGGCCCAGCCAACCACCGACGATGCCGCGCAGTTCGTCCACACCCTGGCGCGATTCGCCGGAGTAGGTCTGCACGGTCACGCTGTCGCCGAAGCGCGAGGTCACTTCCTTCTTGACCTTCTGCAAGGTCTGCATCTGCTGGCCACGCCCGAGCTTGTCGGCCTTGGTCAGCAACCCGTGTGCGGGCAGGCCGCGTTCGGCCGCATAACCGAGCATCTGCAGGTCGTAATCCTTCAGAGGGTGGCGGATATCCATCACCACCACCAATCCGCGCAAGGCTTCGCGGGTGCGGAAATAGCGGTCGATGAAAGCCTGCCAGTGCGCCTGCAGGTCCTGCGGCACCTTGGCGTAGCCGTAGCCGGGCAGGTCCACCAGGTAGCGCTCGGGCTGGATCTGGAAGAACACCAGCTGCTGGGTGCGGCCGGGTGTCTTGGACACGCGCGCTAGCGAGTTCTGGCGGGTCAGCGCATTGAGCGCGCTGGATTTTCCGGCATTGGAGCGGCCGGCGAAGGCCACCTCGAAGCCGCCATCGTTGGGCAATTGCCGAGCGTTATGGGCGGACAGGTGGTAACGGGCTTGTTCGATAAGGAGCGACATCCCCCTAGGATCGCACGTTCGGGGCCTGGCAGTTTTGCTGCACTGTGCGTTGACCCTGGCGCAAAGGCGTGTCGATAATCGAAGCACGCCTGCCACTGCCAGTACCCAACGCGCGCGGGCCGGGTCCATACGGAGCTTTAGCTGATGCGCCATGCTCGTGTGCTAGTCCTCGCCGCTCTTGCCGTACCGGTCATTGCGGCCGTGGCGTTTGCGCAATCGGCGGTCACGCCGATCCCCGATCCGCCGCCGGTGCGCGTTGCGCCGCTGGAGGTAGACCTGGCCAAGACCACCTGGGGCAATGCCAAGGCCGGCCAGACCAAAGCCGCCGCGTGTGCGGCCTGCCACGGCCCGGACGGCAATCCGGCGGTGGCGATGTACCCGCGCATTGCCGGGCAAACCGAGCGCTACGTTGCGCATCAGGTGGCATTGATTGCCAGCGGCGAGCGCAATACCGGCATGTCGGCGGTGATGGTGCAGTTCGTCAAGGACCTCACCGCGCAGGACATGCGCGACCTGGGCGCTTATTTCGCGACCCAGAAAGCCTCCGCTGGTGTCGCCGACGACGCGGCGATTGCCGAGGGCCCCTACCAGGGCATGAAGTTCTACGAGGTCGGCGAGAAGCTCTACCGCGGTGGCGATATCGCGCGCGGCGTGCCGGCCTGCATGGCCTGCCATGGGCCGGCCGGCGGCGGCAATCCGGGCCCGGCCTATCCGCGTCTGGGCGGCCAGCACGCCGAGTACGTGGCGCGGCGCCTGAAGGAATACCAGGCCGGCACCACCCAGGAGCGCAATCCGGCGCTGTTCAATATCATGGCGCAGGTGGCGCATCCGCTGACCGAGCAGGAGATCCAGGCGCTGGCCAGCTATCTGCAGGGCCTGCATGATCGTGCCGACGATGCTGCAGCGGCGCAGCCGCCTGCCGGAGCACCCGCACGCTCGTAAGCTGACACCTGCCGTTGCCACACCGCTTCACGACGCCGGTCCCGTGACCGGCGTTGTCATTTCCCGCCCTTCCCCTTGCCCCCCACGGAGCCCGCATGAAATTGCTTTCCCGTCTGCCCCTGCTGGTGTTGTTCCTGTTGCCGCTGGTGGCCTGTGCCGCCGATAAAAAAGCCGCGCCGCTCGAAGGTGAGGACTACACCCTGATCGACGGCGGCCAGCCGTACGCGCCGCTGGCCGGCAAGGTCGAAGTGACCGAAGTCTTCGGCTACACCTGCCCGCACTGCGCGCATTTCGAGCCGGTACTGGAAGCCTGGGTGGCCAAGCAACCGTCGTATGTGCGCTTCACCCCGGTGCCGGCCGCCTTTGGCGGCTTCTGGGACGCGTTTGCGCGTGCCTACTTCGCCGCCGACATGCTGGGCGTGGCCAAGCGCAGCCACCGCGCCATGTTCGACGCCATCCATGAAAAGCAGACCGTGCCCACCCAGAACGTGGCGCCGGAAGAACTGGCCGCGTTCTACGCCAATTACGGCATCCCGCAGCAGCGCTTCATCGAGACCTACAAAAGTGAGGCGGTGGATGCCAAGCTCAAGGCCGCACGCGAGTTCGCGCTGCGCAGCAAGATTCCCGGGACGCCGGCGATCATCGTCAACGGCCGCTACCTGATCGGCGCGCGCAATTACCCGGACATGCTGCGCATTGCCGACTATTTGATCGCCCGCGAGCACGCGGCGCCAGCCAGGCGCTGAACCGCATAACCGCCAGCGACGGCCGCGCGTGGCATCATGCGCCCCGCGGCCGTCCGGCCCTTTTCTCGCCCCACGCTGGAGATCCAATCCGATGAAGACCCGCTTCGCCCTGACGCTGATGGCGCTGTTGCCGATCCTGGTCGCCTGCAAGGCGCAGGACGGCTCGTCCGACACCGCACCTGCCGCCACCACCCCAGCTGCCGAAACGGCGCCCACGCCTGCTGCCGCTGCCCCGGCCGCAGATCCCGCCGCCCCGCCTGCAGTCGGCGAAAGCGCCACCACTCCGCCGTCTGCCGCGCCCAGCGCTGCGCCGCGCGCGCCGAATGGCCCGGAGCCGGTCGCCGGCACAGATTATCTGGACATCGACGGTGGCCAGCCGTATCAGCAAGCCGCCGGCAAGATCGAAGTGGCCGAAGTCTTCGGCTATGTCTGCCCCGCCTGCAATGCGTTCCAGCCGCTGATCGGGCCGTGGAAGGCCGGCCTGCCCTCGGACGTGCATTTCGTCTATGTGCCGGCCATGTTCGGCGGCCCGTGGGATGACTACGGCCGTGCCTTCTATGCCGCCGAAACACTGGGCGTGCAGGAAAAGACCCACGAAGCGCTGTACAAGGCCATCCATGTCGACCAGACCCTCAAGGGCGAGCGCGGCAAGGATTCGGTGCAGGACATCGCTGCGTTCTACGCCAAGTACGGCGTGGACCAGAAGACCTTCATCGACACCATGAGCAGCTTCGGCGTCTCGGCCAAGACCAACCGCGCCAAGCAGTTCGCCACCCGCAGCAAGATCACCGGCACGCCGTCGCTGATCATCAACGGCAAGTACCTGGTCAAGGGCCAGAGCTTCCCGGACATGCTGCGCATTGCCGATCACCTGATCGCGCGCGAACGTGCCACGCTGGCCAAGTGAGTCGAGCGAACGCAACGTCGTGAACGCTTCGGAATCGCGCACCCTGCGGGTGCTGACCGCCAATATCCAGGCCGGCTCCAGCACCCGCCGTTACAGCGACTATGTGACGCGCAGCTGGTCGCACGCATTGCCGCTGGGCAGCAAGCGCACCAGCCTGGACAGCATCGCCAAGCTGGTCGGCGAACGCGACATCGTCGGCTTGCAGGAGGCCGACCCCGGCAGCTTGCGCTCGGGCTTCACCAACCAGACCCACTATCTGGCCGAGCGCGCCGGCTTCGATTACTGGAGCCATCAACCCAACCGCCGCATGGGCGGGGTGGCCTCCAGTGCGAATGGTTTGCTGAGCAAGCTGGAACCGGTGGAAGTGCAGGATCACGCCCTGCCCGGCCGCATCGGCGGACGCGGCATCCTGCTAGCCAAATTCGGCGAAGGCCGCGATGGTTTGGCCGTGGCGGTGGCGCATCTGTCGCTGGGCGCGAACTCGCGCATGGCGCAGTTGGCCTTCATCGCCGAACTGTTGTCCGACCATCCCAACGCGATGTTGATGGGCGATTTCAATTGCATGGCCGATCGACCGGAAATGCAGTCGCTCTATCGCCATACTCGTCTGCAACCGCCGAGCTGCGAAGTACACACCTTTCCCAGCTGGCGTCCGGACCGGGCGATCGACCACATTCTGGTCAGCGACAGTCTGGTGATCGAACATACCGAGGCAATTCCTGCTGCGTTTTCAGATCATCTGGCGGTGGGCATGGATATCCGCGTGCCACGGCAATTGCTGCGTTAAATAACCAGAAAAGTGACAATGGGTTCGTATTGGCGAACTCGACCGCTGACACCCCTCGCACCGCCTGTGCGATCACGCAGGCGGCTTTTCGTTGGGAGCACAGCACGTGATACGCATCGTATGAGTGCGTCGCCATGAGTGCGACAGCGCCAAACACGTTGCCGGTACGCACACTGCCCGGTGTTCGTGCTGGCAGCCACGGTCGTGTGCACGTTTGCCTTGCTGGTGTCGCTGTTTCCGCTCGAATCAGGAGGTGTCCTGCTCGATGCGCAGATCTGGGCGTCGCGCAATGTTGGCTGGTACTGCCTGCTGGCGATGACGTTGTATCTTGTGTTTGTACTCGCCACGGCCTTGTCCAGCTTCGGCAACATCAAGCTCGGCGCCGATCACGACGAACCGGAATTCAGCTACCTCTCCTAGGCCGGCATGCTGTTCGCGGCCGGCATCAGCATCACGCTGTTGTTCTTCTGCGTCTCCGAACCACTGACGCATTATCTGCAGCCGCCGCAGGGCGGTACCGGCAGTGGCGAGGCATCCGCGCGTCAGGCGATGCAGGTGCTGTTCCTGCATTGGGGCCTGCATGGCTGGGGCGTGTTCGCGCTGGCTGCCATGGCCTTGGCGTATTTCGCCTTACGCCATAACTTGCCGCTTGCGTTGCGCTCGGCGTTGTATCCACTGATCGGCAAACGCATCAACGGGCCGATCGGCTATACCGTGGATGCGGAGCCGCGCGGTAATCACGATCACCGTGGCGATCAGCTTCGTGTTCTTTGTGACGTCTGCCGATTCAGGCACGGTGGTGTTGTCAACCCTCTCCTCGCACGGCGGCGAACCGCACGACGATGGTCCGCGCCGGCTGCGTATGTTCTGGGGGGGTGCTCACTGCCGTGGTCACTGCAGGTTTGTTGCTGGCCGGCAGCCTGGACGCGCTGAAATCGGCGGTGGTGCTGGCCTCGCTACCATTCTCCGCAGTGCTGCTGATGGCCTGGGGCCTGTTGCGCGCACTCAGCGAAGAATCGCAGCGCAAACGCGCGCAGCTCTAAAGCCCCAGTCCGTTGATCGGGCAATCGCGCCACCACGGCGGCTGGCGTCCGCGCGTGGGCCAGGCGATGCATTTCCCGGCGCGCGATGAGGTGTATCGCTTCATGCACGACCAGGTGCGTCCGGCCATTGAGGCGGTCACCACGCAGTTGCACGAGGAAGGCTGGAAGGTCAGCAGCCGCATCGACGACGGCGACATGGAAATCAGCGTTGATCACGGCGAACAGCAGGGTTTCCGCTATCAAATCGTGATGCGCGGCTATCTCACCCCGTCGTTTGCCGCGCAGCGCTTGCGCAACCAGCGCTACTACCGCGCCGAGGTGTACCTGTACGAAGGCAGCCAGGACTACGAGCTGGTCGGCTACAGCCGCGAACAGATAATCAACGACATCATCGATCAATACGAGCATCACCTGCAGTTTCTGCACCTCACCCGCTGAGGTGCGTCGCTGCGGCGACCGTCCCACAAGAGGTTTGTCATGCCACGTTTCCCCGACCAGCTGCTGTACATCGGCGGCCGTTATGTTCCCGCCCGCGGCGGCCACACCTTCGAAGTGGTCAACCCCGCCACCGGCGAAGTGCTGGCCAACGTGCACAACGCGGGTGCCGACGACCTGGATGCGGCCGCCGATAGCGCAAAGGCCGGCCAGCAGCAGTGGGCTGCGCTCACCACGGTAGAGTGTTCGCGCACTTTGTTGCGCGCAGTGGCCTTGCTGCGCGAGCGCAACGATGCGTTAGCCGGGCTGGAAACACTTAATACCGGTAAGCCATTGAGCGAAACACGCAGCGTCGATATCGTCACCGGTGCTGACGTGCTGGAGTACTACGCCGGCGTTGCGCAGGCGCTGCAGGGCGTGCAGGTGCCGCTGCGCGAAGGCAGCTTCTTCTACACCCGCCACGAACCACTGGGCGTTGTAGGCGCGATCGGTGCGTGGAATTACCCCATCCAGATTGCGCTATGGAAGGCGGCACCGGTGCTGGCCGCCGGTAACGCGATGATCTTCAAGCCCAGCGAAGTCACCCCGCTTACTGCGCTGACGTTGGCAGAAATGTTCACCGAGGCCGGCTTGCCCGATGGCGTGTTTAGCGTATTGCCTGGCGATGGCGCCAGCGTGGGCAGCGCGCTGACCGAACATCCGCAGATCGAAAAGATCAGCTTTACGGGCGGCACCGCCACCGGCCGCAAAGTGATGGCCAGCGCATCGAGTTCGTCGCTGAAAAACGTGGCCATGGAGCTGGGCGGCAAGTCGCCGCTGATTGTCTGCGCCGATGCCGACCTGGACCTGGCCGCGGACATCGCCATGATGGCCAACTTCTACAGCTCCAGGCAGGTGTGCCCCAACGGTACTCGCGTGTTCGTGCCGCGTGCCTTGCGCAACGCATTCGAAGCGCGCCTGCTGGCACACGTGCAGCGCATCCACATCGGCGACCCGCTCGATGAGCGCACCACCTTCGGCCCGCTGGTCAGCGCCGCGCATATGCAGCGCGTGCTGGACCATATCGAACAGGGCAAGGCCGAAGGCACGCGTCTGCTGTGCGGCGGCGAGCGGCTGCGCGATGGTGCGTTGGCACAGGGCTATTGCGTAGCGCCGACCATCTTCAGCGACTGCACCGACGTGATGACCATCGTGCGCGAAGAAATCTTCGGGCCGGTCTTGAGTCTGCTCACCTACGACGATGAAGACGAAGCAATCACCCGCGCCAATGCCACCACCTATGGGCTGGCTGCGGGCGTGGTTACCCCGGATCTGGCACGCGCGCATCGGCTGATCCATCGGCTGGAGGCCGGCATCTGCTGGATCAATACCTGGGGCGAGTCGCCGGCACCGATGCCGGTGGGTGGCTACAAGCAATCGGGCGTGGGCCGCGAGAACGGTCTGGCGACCTTGCAAGCCTACACGCGCACCAAATCGATCCAGTGGAACTGGAACGTTACGCGTCGGTGTTCTGACGGCGGCCAGCTGGCGCAGGCAAGCGCCGGAGGTGCACCACGACCGCGGCGAGCGCATGCACGCCGCTCGCACTTTCCGGACCGCTCCCTTTCGATCTGCCATGCGCCTTGATTGCCATCGCACCCTCACCGCATCAGGAGAACACCATGCAACACGAATACGACTACATCATCATCGGCAACCTCAACGCCACCACCATCATGATTGCCGAAAAAATCGCCGACCGCATGCGCGGCCGCGCCCCGTTGCCGCGTAGCACCGCCGATTACTACATCGCTGGCGATGCACCGGTGCGCGGGTGATGTCTCCAATTGATCGAGGCCACGCTTCCCTCGCCAATGAGGGCAGCGTGTTTATCGATGTTGAGGGAACCAGAAACCTGCTGCCGAACTCCATCGCCACTAGGCTGCGCGTCCGCCGTCAAACAGCACAGCACTGCATGCCCTTGCGGACCGCGCTGAATGTTGAAGAGTCCTCAAGGCTGATAGCGGCATACGACAAAGGGCGCGGCGATTACACCGGCTTCGCTCAACTGCGCTTGGTAGCGCGATACAAGTCAAGCCGATCGCACAGATGCAGGCCGGCAGTCGCGTCGGCACCCGCTAAAGCTCATCCACAACAATCATCGTCGGCAGCCAACCAACCTCGCATCGCAGCAACAACCAGTCGCATCCTCAACGACGACTACGTTCGCTCAGGAGAATCCTTCGAAAAACAATTCGATCGCCATCACCAACGCATCTTCGCGCCCGGTGCTGGAGGGGTAGTAGCGTGGGCGCCGGCCAATTTCGTTAAAGCCTTCGGAGTGATACAGCGCAATCGCGGATGGATTGGACGGGCGTACTTCCAGAAACGCGCGCCGCGCGCCGCGATCGCAGGCGCCCTTGATCAACGCGCGCAGCAACACGCGGCCGTGGCCTTGCGATTGCGCTTCTGGTGCGATGCAGACGTTGAGCACGTGTGCCTCGTCGGCGGCGATGCTGATCACGCCATAGCCGATGACCCGGCCGCCCTGCTCCATCACCCAGCCGGGATAGCCGGCCTGCAGACAGTCGCGAAAGATGTTGCGCGTCCACGGAAACGGATAGGCGCGGAGCTCGATCTCCATCACCGCATCCAGGTCGCTCTCGCGCATTGCGCGCAGCGAGGTGGGTTGCGGCGCGTTCAATGCGCTCACGCCGGGTCCCGGCGCCGCCGCAGCGCGCGCAGCTGCGGCCACAGCGCGCGCTTGGCGGCCGGATTGCCGCGCAGTTCTGCCAGCGGCCAGGACGCCATCAAGGCCTGAGTCGCGGGATCGCCCGGATTGCAACCGGACGCGCGCAACAAGGCCATCTGCAGACGATCCGGCATGCCGGCGCGGCTACGCCGTTGCGGCGCCGCTGCCGGCGTGGTGCTAGGCGCACGTGGCGCTTCGGCAGATGCAGAAGCTGCGCTGCGCCGCGCGACGGGCGCATTGACAAGTGCAGACTGCGGAGCACGCTCCACGCGCGCAGGTGCGGCCATCTCTACGCGCTCGGCAACTTCGACAGCTGCAGGTAACGCATCGACCGCATCGCGATCCAGATACACCGTGTGCCCCAACGCCTGCAGATACGACACCTGCAGATCGGACCATATCGGCTCGGACGCCGCGTCGCTCACGAAAACGCGCTCATGGCAGCTCGGGCGCGCGCCGCCACCGTCGCCACAGCCACATCAGCGGGCCGGACAAGGCATACAGCACGCCGATCACCAGAAACGAGCGCGGCAAGTCGATCACCAGCAGCGCGATGACCACTGTGGCGATCGCCAATGCCAGGAACGGCACGCGGTCGGCACGCGGACCACGCGCACCGCCCTTGAAGCTCCAGAAGCGGATCCGGCTGACCATCAGCAACGCCGACACCACCGTGATCGCCAGCGCTACATAGCGCAGCTGCTCGCCATCGAACCCCAGGCTGTCGTCTGCGAACGCCCAGACGAACGACATCATCAGCCCAGCCGCCGCGGGGCTGGCCAGGCCAATGAACCAGCGTTTGTCGACCACGCCCACCTGGGTGTTGAAGCGCGCCAGCCGCAGCGCCGCGCAGGCCGCGTAGAGAAAGGCAGCGGACCAACCGACCCGGCCCATCACATTGCTGTCGTATTTCAGCGCCGACAGCGACCAGTGGTACATCACCAGCGCCGGGGCCATGCCGAAGCTGACCAGATCGGCCAGCGAGTCGTACTGCACGCCGAATTCGCTGCTGGTATTGGTCAGGCGCGCAACCCGGCCATCCAGCCCATCCATCACCGCAGCCACGAACACCGCCATGGCGGCCTGGACGAACTGCCCATTGGCGGCGGCGATGATGGCGTAAAAACCGGAAAACAGCCCGGCGGTGGTAAACAGGTTCGGCAGCAGGTAAATCGTGCGCGAGCGCGGGGGCGGTCTCATCTCATCCATCCGCCAAGTGTAGGGCCTGAGGTCCGTCCGGCGGTAGCGCGCCTGCTGGTTCAGCACCCTGCGCGCCCAATCACTTGCCAGCGCCGGCCGTGGATGCTGCAATCGCGGCGGGAATCATCCAAGGGAAGCCACATGCAATTGTCGTCCGGGCTTTGCGCCCTGTTGATGCTGGTCAGTGCCGCCGCCGGCGCGACCGATCTTTATAAGTGGAAGGACGCCAAGGGCGTGGCCCACTACACCGAGACCCCGCCACCGACCGGCCAGCGCTATGAAGCGCGCCGAATCGATGCGCGTAGCGGCACCGCCGCAACTTCCACGGCAGACGCCGCCACGCCCGAATCGCCCGACTGCGCCAGCGCACGCCGAAATTTGGAGCTGCTTAACAGCAAAGGCGAGGTCACGATGGGTGCCGGCGTTGACGGCAAGCCAGCCGCGCCGCTGGATGCGGAGGCCCGCATCGCCCAGCGAAACCTATCCGAGGCTGCCGTTAAGGCCTATTGCAAGCCTACCGCCCCAGGTAACCCAGCCACCTGAGCCACGCTCTCCGCCACTCAGCGATCGCCGCCGCAGCGCGGCGGCGGCGGCGGCGGCGGCGGCGGCGGCGCGAAGTAGTCCGGCAATGACCGGCAGGGCGCGAGACTGGCAAACTATGGGCTTTCCGCCCAAGCGAAGCCCGATGCGTCTTTCCCAGTTCCACCTGCACACCACCAAGGAAACCCCGGCCGACGCCGAGCTGGTCAGCCACCGTCTGATGCTGCGCGCGGGCATGATCCGCAAGCTGGCCTCCGGGCTGTACACCTGGTCGCCGCTGGGCCTGCGCGTACTGCGCAAGGTCGAAGCCATCGTGCGTGAAGAGATGAACCGTGCTGGCGCAGTGGAAGTGCTGTTCCCCACCATCCAGCCGCGCGAGCTGTGGGATGCCACCGGCCGTTGGGAAAAGTTCGGCGGCCAGTTGCTCAAGATCAAGGACCGCAAGGAGCAGGAGTTCTGCTACAGCCCTACCGCCGAAGAGGCCGCCGCTGAATTCGCGCGCCAGGAAATCAACAGCTACAAGCAGCTGCCGCTGAATTTCTATCAGATCCAGACCAAATTCCGCGATGAGATCCGCCCGCGCTTCGGCGTGATGCGTGCGCGCGAATTCCTGATGAAGGACGCCTACTCGTTCCATCTCACCGATGAGGACATGGCGCGCGAATACGACAACATGCGCGCCGCCTACACCCGCATCTTCACCCGCCTGGGACTGGATTTCCGCGCCGTGCAGGCCGATTCGGGCGCCATCGGCGGCGATGCGTCACAGGAATTCCACGTCATCGCCGACTCCGGCGAAGACTCGCTGGCGTTCTCCACTGCTTCCGATTACGCCGCCAATGTGGAAACCGCCAGCGCCGCCCTGCCTGCTCCGCGCGCCGACGCAAGCCAAGCGATGCAGCAGGTGGCAACGCCTACGCAGAAGACCTGCGAGGACGTCGCCCAGTTGCTCGGTATCGCGCTACAGCGCACGGTCAAGTCGGTGGCGGTGATGACCGAAGCCGGCTTTGTGCTGGTGCTGGTGCGTGGCGACCATGCGGTCAACGAGATCAAGCTGGCCAAGGTGCCCGGGCTGGCCGGCTACCGCCTGGCCAACGAAACCGAAATCCGCGAGCACCTCGGCTGCGAGCCGGGCTTCCTGGGACCGGTGAACACCGCGCGCCCGGTGCGCGTGGTGGCCGACCGCGATGTTGCGGCACTGGCCGATTTCGTAGTCGGTGCGAATGCGTCCGGCGCGCATCTGGTCGGCGTCAACTGGGGCCGCGACCTGCCCGAACCGGAGACCGTGGCCGATGTACGCAACGTGGTCGAAGGCGAGCGCGCGGCCGATGGCGGCGAACTGCGCCTGGCCCGCGGCATCGAGGTGGGCCATGTGTTCCAGCTTGGCAGCCAATACGCGCAGGCGCTGCAAGCCACCGTCATCGACGAAGGCGGCAAGGCGGCGGTGATGAAAATGGGCTGCTATGGCATCGGCATTTCGCGCATCGTGGCGGCGGCGATCGAACAGAACCATGACGAGGCCGGCATCATCTGGCCCGCGCCGATGGCGCCGTGGCAGGTGGTGGTCTGCGTGATCAATCCCAAGCAGGACGCCAACGTTGTGGCCGCGGCCCAGGCCTTGCTGGACGAATTGATCGCCGCCGGCCTGGATGCCGCCCTGGACGACCGCGGACTGCGCCCGGGCGCGATGTTCGCCGATATGGAACTGCTTGGCATTCCGCATCGGGTGGTGGTCTCGGAACGCGGATTGGCGGCCGGCACATTTGAATATCGCGCCCGTACCGCCGATGCCGCAGAAAACCTGGATAGAGCCGGGTTATTCTCCCGCCTGGGGCATTGATCAAACCCCCGGCATCGGCTTGAAACGGATGAACACAAAGCGTCGAATTATTTCGGCGCATTTGTCACACCGGTTTTCTCACATTATGATGGCCACCGCTGCCACGGACCGGCATTCTTTCTCTCTCATCTTCTGGAGTAGTGATGTCGATCGATCTTAGTGGCCTGTCGGCCAAGCAGTTGGCTGCCCTGATTAAAAATGCAAAGAAGCAGCAGACCGTGGTTGCCAAGCGCGCGCCGATCGCCAAGGTCCGCACGCAGCTGACCCGCGCCGCAAAAGCCCAGGGTTATTCCATCGAGGAATTGTTTGGCGCCTCCGCTACTGCTGGCCCGGGCCGTCCGGCCGGTGCCGCCAAGCCGGGCCCGCGTGCCGGCCGCAAGCTGGGTAAGGTGCCGCCGAAGTATCGCAACCCCGCCAACACCCAGGAAACCTGGACTGGCCGTGGCAAGCAGCCGCGCTGGCTGGCCGAACTGACCGCCGCCGGCAAGAAAGTCGAAGACTTTCTGATCAGCAAGGTCGGCGCTGCCAAGAAGGCAGCAAAGAAGGCGTCGCCGCGTAAAGCAGTCACCAAGCGCGCCACCAAGAAGTCCAAGGCCGCTTGATTCACACCAATAAAAACGCCGGCATTGCCGGCGTTTTTATTGCGCGGCATTTCCGCCGCTCATAAATTCTTGCGCGCCGGAATGAGTAGATTGCCGAACAGCAATCCGGCCATCAATGCCATCACGATATTGGTCACCGCCAATAGTGCGGCTTGTCCTACGCTGACATCCTGTTGCTGCACCAGGGTCAAAAAGCCACGCAAACTGACGCTTCCTGGAACCAGCATGATGATGCCGGGCAAACGGATCAGCGCACCGGGTTTGTGCACCACGCGCCCGAATAGATTTCCCGCAGCGGTCAATGTCATCGCCGAGGCGAATACCCCGGCAGGGCCGCCCCAGGCATGCCCCGCATAACGCGCAATGACATAACCCAACATCGCCGCCGCCATGATCCATAAATAATCGCGTCGATTGGCTTTGAACAACACCGCAAATGCATAAGCGGCCACCACTAACGACGCCCATTCCACCCAACCGGCCTGCGGCCGCAACGCGGCCACCTGGGGATGTAAGCCAACCAGCTGCGTCAGCGTCACCGCGATGACCGCACCCACCGTCAGCTTGAGCACCGTAGTGACAGCACCGGCCAGGCGCGCCGTGCCGGAGACCCAGTGCTGGCTAGCCAGCTCGTTGAAGGCATTGGTCAATGACATCCCTGGCAGCAGCACCACCAGCGAGGCAATGATCACCGTATTGAGGTTCAACGGCCCCAACAACGAGGCCACCAGCGCCGCCACCACCCCGGCCAGCAGGCCGGCCAACGCTTCGCCGGCTTCCTTGGTGGCAGCGCGTTTGTCGGTGTACTGGGTGAGCAGGCCGATCGACATGCCGATCGCCCCCACCGTGGCGATATCCAGCCATGGCAGCTTCCACAGCCCGGCCACGCCCGCTGCGGCCAGCCCGAAGGCCAGTACCTGCATGGTCTTGCCGCGCCGGTCCACTTCGCGGTCCAGCCGGCGCAATGCGGTGTGGCCCTGCGCGATGCTCATGCGCCCGTTGGCCACGCTGTCGGCCACGTAGTCGGCCACGCTGAGCTTGTACAGATCGTTCTCGCCCGGAGCCAGCCGAATCACCCGGGTGATGTCACTGGAGCCGATCGCCTTGGTCGGGTCGCTGAAGCTTATGATGATGCCGGTGGGGTTGGACCAGGGCTCGCAATCCAGACCCAGCTTCTGCGACAGCCCGACCACCGCCGCCTCCAGCCGCTGCGCGGTGGTTCCATAAGAATGTAGGCGCCCGGCAATTTCGGACACGAAGGCGACGCGCTGGGCGTAGGTGGCGCTGGCGGACGGGAGGACAACGGTGGCAGCGGGCATGCGTGGCGGGTCGGATCGGAGAAACGCCGTCTCCGGCGAGGCCGTCAGTGTATGCCGCAGCGCGCGTGGCCGGCGTTCTCATTGATGGCCGCAGGCACACCACTGCTGCAGCGCCCCCATCCGTCGCTCACACCGGCCCTGTATGCTGGCGCCACGGACAGGCCACCCATGATCAAACCGCAACCTCCACGCATCGAACAAGACTCGCAGGATCAGGCACAGCTCCGCCTCGCTGGCAGTTGGGTCCTGGCGACCGCCCTGCCCCAGGCAGAATTGCTGCAGACCGTGCCCGACGGGGTGCGCCGCATCGACGCGCGCGGCATCCAGCAGTTGGATTCGGCCGGCGTGCTGCAGTTGCTGCGCTTTGCCAGCCGCATGGGCCTGAAGGAAGACGCGATCGATTTCCGCGATGAGCACCAGGCGCTGGTGTGCACCATCGAGGAACTCAACGACGAGCGCCCCAAGCCCAAACGCGATTACGGCTTTGTCGCTGCGCTCGACCGCCTGGGCCGGGCCACCCACCGCGTCGGTCAGGACATCCTGGAGTTGAACAGTTTTCTGGGCGAAAACCTGGTCAAGATCATGCGGCTGATCCACGAGCCGCGCCGCTTCCGGCTGACCTCCACCGTGCACCACATGGAGCAGGTGGGCCTGGATGCGGTGCCGCTGGTGGTGCTGCTGTCGTATCTGGTCGGCGCGGTGATCGCGTTCCTGGGTTCGACCATCTTGCGCGACTTCGGCGCGGAAATTTATGTGGTGGAGCTGGTCAGCATTGCCTTCCTGCGCGAATTTGCGGTGCTGCTGACGGCAATTGTGCTGGCCGGCCGAACCGCCAGCGCCTTTACCGCGCAGATCGGTGCGATGAAATCGCGCGAGGAAGTGGACGCGATTCGCACCCTGGGCCTGGACCCGATCGACCTGCTGGTGATCCCTCGCCTGCTTGCGCTGATCTTTACCCTGCCCCTACTGACCTTCATCGCGATGATCGCCGGCCTGGCCGGTGGTGTCACCGTGGGCGCGTTCGATCTGGATATTCCGCCGCAGATGTATCTGGCGCGCATGCACGACACCATCCAGCTGCGGCACTTCCTGGTCGGGCTATCGAAGGCGCCGTTGTTTGCGCTGGTGATCGGCCTGATCGGCTGTCTGGAAGGATTGAAGGTCACTGGCACCGCGCAATCGGTGGGCGAACGCACCACCTCGTCGGTGGTTCAGACGATTTCCTTGGTCATCATCCTCGACGCGATTGCGGCGTTGTGGTTCATGAAGATGGGGTGGTGATGGAGCCGGGATTCGACATTCGGGATTTGGGATTGGCGCACAGCCGCAGTGCGGCGCTTGCATTGGTGTTCGAGAGGAAGGTGCCGTGACCAATCCCGAATCCCCACGCCCCACTCCCGGCCCAGAGACTGACGCCGACAACGACCAGTTGGCGATTTCCGTGCGCGGTCTCACCAACCGCTTCGGTAGCCAGACCGTGCACGAAGACCTCGATCTGGACGTGCGCCGCGGCGAGATTCTCGGCGTGGTCGGCGGTTCGGGCACCGGCAAATCAGTGTTGATGCGCAGCATCCTGGGCCTGCGTGAGCCAGATGCCGGTAGCATCCATGTGCTGGGCGCGGATGCGCGCTCGGGCCGGTTCGCCGACCGCCAGCACATCACCCGCAATACCGGCGTGCTGTTTCAGGATGGCGCATTGTTTTCGTCGATGACCGTGGGCGAAAACGTCCAGGTGCCGTTGAAGGAACACCACGGCGAGTTCCCGGAACGCTGGTATTTCGAACTGGCGCTGCTGAAGATCAAGCTGGCCGGCCTGCCCGCCGATGCGCTGGACAAGCTGCCGGCGCAATTGTCCGGCGGCATGCGCAAGCGCGCCGGGTTGGCGCGTGCGCTGGCGCTGGACCCGCCGCTGCTGTTTCTGGACGAACCCACCGCCGGGCTGGACCCGATCGGCGCGGCCGCCTTCGACCGTTTGATCCGCACCTTGCAACAAGCCCTGGGCCTGACCGTGTTCCTGATCACCCACGACCTGGATACCCTGTACGCCATCTGCGACCGCATCGCCGTGCTGGCCGATCGCAAGGTGATCGCCAACGCGCCGCTGTCAGAGGTCGAGCAGATCGATCACCCCTGGATCCAGGAATATTTCCACGGTCCGCGCGCCCGCGCCGCGCGCGCGGCCAAGACCGACTCCACCGAGACCGCCTGAGCATGGAAACCAAAGCCAATTACGTCCTGATCGGCGCCTTCACCATTGTGGCCGGCCTGGCCCTGCTGTTGTTCGGGCTGTGGGCCGCCAAGTACTCCTCCGACCGTACCTGGCAGCAATACCGGGTGGTGTTCCGCGAGGCGGTGACGGGCCTGTCGGTCGGTAGCCCGGTGCAGTACAACGGCATCGCGGTGGGCTCGATCACCGAACTGACCCTGGCACCGAACGACCCGCGCCAAGTGGTCGCACACGTACGGGTCAACTCCACCACGCCGATCAAGAGCGACACCCGCGCCAAGCTGGCCATCACCAGCCTGACCGGCCCGTCGATCATTCAGCTCTCCGGCGGCACGCCCGAAGCGCCGGCGCTGACCGCCATCGACAAGAGCGACGCGCCGATCATCCAGACCACCCCGTCGGCGCTGCAGAACATCACCGACACCGCCAACCGCATTGTCGAGCGCATGGACCAGATGCTCTCGGACAAGAACGTGGCCAGCATTTCGGCCACCTTGCAGAACCTGGAAAAGATCAGCGGCGGCATTGCCGATCGCGATGACGGCATGCAGGCGCTGATCGTCAGCGCACGCGATGCCGCGCGTAATCTGGACACCACCCTGACCACCACCAACGGCACCATCAAGCGGCTGGATCAGAACCTGGTGCAGCAGCTGCCGGGCATTCTGGAAAAACTCGATGCCACCCTGGTCAAGCTGGACTCGGCCGCCGGCAACGCCGACAACATCCTTGGCGAGAACCGCGCGGCCATCAATAGTTTTGCAAACGACGGGCTGGGCCAGCTCGGCCCGACACTGACCGAGTTGCGCGGGCTGATCCGCGATCTGCGCCGGGTCAGCGACAAACTGGACAACAACCCTGCGCGCTACCTGCTCGGCCGCGACGCACCCAAGGAGTTCGAACCGAAATGACTGCCATGCGCCTGTTGCGTCCCATGCTGTGCGTCTCGTTGCTGGCGCTGGGTGGCTGCTCGGTCCTGACCGGCGGCGACCAGAAGCCGGCTACGATCTATTCGCCCACCGTGCGAGTGACGCCGAACCCGGCGTGGCCGCAGGTGACCTGGCAGCTGGTGGTGGCCAAGCCCAGCGCCGCACGCATCATCGACAGCCCGCGCATCAATGTGCGGCCAACCCCTGGCGAGCTGCAGGTATATCAAGGCGCAGGGTGGGCGCAGCCAGCCACCGACATGCTGGAAGACAGCGTGGTGCGCGCGTTCGAGGACTCCGGCAAGATCGCCGCGGTGGCGCATATCGGTACCGGCATCCGCTCGGACTACAAACTGGCGATCGACCTGCGCCGTTTCGAATCCGATTACGCCGGCCAGTCGCTGCCTTCGGCCACGATCGAGCTCAACGCCAAACTGCTGCATTCGGCCGATCAGCGCGTAGTCGCCTCGCGCACCTTCCTGGTCGCACGCCCATCCACCGGCACCGATACTGCGGCAGTCGCCGTCGCGTTCGAGCAGGCACTAAACCAGGTCACCACCGAGTTGGTCGGCTGGACATTGACTACCGGACAGCAGGACAGCCAGAACTTGCCGCGTTCGTTGTAAGCGAAAACGACAGACTTAAAGCGGCTGACAGACGACTTCACGCCGGTCTGCTGCAGAGCGGCTGATCGGTGCCGTGGCTGCAGGGCCCTTGCCCGCCCACCATCGCGGGACACGCTGCAAGTACCTCACTGTGGGCTCCTTGGCGGCATCCATGCCGCCAGGGGTCCGGTGACGGTAGGCGGGCAAGGACCAGTTGAGATGGTCGGTGCGCACAGCTTTCAAAAACGCAGCCAGCGGCTGCGCGACGCGGTTTCCTCGCTGTTCAAAACAGCAGCCAGTGGACTGCCTGGGCGCGGCGCCCTCGCTCTTCAATAAATCACCAATGAACTTTCTGGTGCGGTGTCCTCACCGCTTGCGGGCTCGATGGCGGCATGGATGCCGCCATCGAGTTCCAAGGGTGAGCTCACGGCGTGTTCCGCAAGCGGTGAGGACACCGCGCATGCGAACCACTCATCGTTTTTGACCTGGGCTGCTGATTGCGCCCACGCAAGCCGCGGCGCCGACAAAACGACTGCACTCACCAACACGCAAGCGCGCGCTACGTGTCGCTAGCTGCTTATCGCTGGGGCACGCGCACCGCGATCTGACGAAAGGTCAGGTTGATGCGCTCGCCGACCGGCTTCGCGGTGCGCGGCAACGCGTGTTTGTAGTGCCGCTGGGTATCGCCGCCCATCAACAACAGATCGCCGCGGCCCAGCTCCAGCGCCTGCTTCACCGCAGCATCGTCGCGATGCTTGAATGCGAAACGTCGCGTCGCGCCCAAGCTCAGTGAAGCAATCAACGGCTGCGCGCCCAACTCCGGCTCGTCATCGCTATGCCAGCCCATTGCATCGCTGCCACTACGGTAGCGATTGACCAACACGCTGTTGAACTGGTAACTGGTCTCGTCCTCCAGCCGCGTACGCACTGGCTGCAGCACGGCCAGCCACGGCTGTGGCGAGAAGCGTATGCCCGAGTAGCGATAGCTCGCCTCCGGTTCGCCAATCCAGCTGCTCAGGCGCGGCGAATCCACCATGCGTCCGAACAACCGGATGCGGTGTACCTCCCATTGCGCCTGCGCCAGCAGCGCCTGCATCAGCGCATCGGCCTGCACGGGCGGCAGCCAACCCCGCCACCAGTGGATCTCCGCTTCCGGCAATGTCACCCGAATCTTCATGCCGGAAACGCTAGCACGCAGCGCCGCATGGCGCGGATGAATCGACCCGATTTGCCGCCGTCACATGCAATCCCGGAAAATGCGCATCAGCCATCGAGCCAACGGGAGCGGAGCAATGTCGGAAGCGGGAGTGGGCGCACACGCGTCAGAGGCGGTCGAGCGTGACGTCATGGAATACGACGTCGTCACCGTCGGTGCCGGTCCGGCCGGGCTGTCGTTTGCGATCCGGCTCAAGCAGCTCGATCCGAACATCAGCGTCTGCGTGATCGAAAAATCCAGCACCATCGGCGCGCATATCCTGTCTGGTGCAGTGATCGAGCCCGGCCCGTTGGATGCGCTGCTGCCAGGCTGGCGTAACAACCCGCCGCCGATCTGCGTGGCGGCCACCGACGACGAATTCTGGTTCCTCGGCAAGGACAGCGCACGCAAGTTCCCGGTGGTTCCGCCGGGCATGCGTAACCACGGCAACTTCATTGTCAGCCTGGGCGCGATGTGCGCCTGGCTGGCGCCGCAGGCCGAAGCGCTGGGCGTGGAGATCTACCCTGGCTTCGCCGCCGCCGAAACGCTGCACGACGACAGCGGCCAGGTGGTGGGCGTGCGCATCGGCGACATGGGCATTGCAAAAGACGGCTCACACAAGCCCGGCTACACCGCCGGCATCGACATCCGCGCCAAGGTCACCGTGCTTGCCGAAGGCGCGCGTGGTCACCTGACCAAGCAGCTGCTCAAGCGCTTCGACCTCACCGCCGACAGCGACCCGCAAGGCTATTCAATCGGCATCAAGGAGTTGTGGCAGGTGCCCGAAGGCCGCGTCACGCCGGGCAAGATCGTGCACACCATCGGCTGGCCAGCCGACAACCGCACCTACGGCGGCAGCTTTGTGTATCACCTGGAAAATAACCAGATTGCGCTCGGTTACGTGAGCGGGCTGGACTACAGCGACCCGGCCTATCAGCCTTGGGAAGCCTTCCAGCAATGGAAGAACCACCCCATGATCAAGCCGTTGCTGGAAGGCGGCAGCATCTTGTCTGCCGGTGCCCGCGCACTGGTCAGCGGCGGCTGGCAATCGCTGCCGAAAGTGGACATGCCCGGCGCCTTGCTGATCGGCGACACCGCCGGTCTGCTCAACGTTCCCAAGATCAAGGGCACCCACCAGGCGATCCGCAGCGGCATGCTGGCCGCCGAACACCTGGTGCAATCGCAGCTGGCGCCGCAGGGCTTCGATGCCAAGCTGCGCGCCTCCGAGGTCATGGCCGAGCTGAAGCAAGTCCGCAACATCAAGCCCGGTTTCAAAAAGGGCCTGTGGTTCGGCCTGCTCAATGCGGCGTGGGAAACCGCGCTCAAAGGCGCCTCGCCGTGGACGCTGAAGAACAAGCCCGACTGGTCGGCGCTGCACAAGCTCGGCGAGTACGAACAACCCAAGCGCGACTACGTCACCCGCGACCTCGCACCGCGCGATCGCCTGCAAGCGGTGTATTTCGCCGCCACCGAGCACGATGAAGACCAACCGGTGCATCTGAAGGTGCTGGATACCGACGTGTGCGCCACCCGCTGCGTAGCGGAATACGACAACCCCTGCACGCGCTTTTGCCCGGCCAACGTCTACGAAATGGTCGCAGACGCCGCCAGCCCCTCGGGCAAGCGTCTGCAGATCAACGCCGCCAACTGCGTGCACTGCAAGACCTGCGACATCAAAGACCCCTATGAAATCATCACCTGGGTCACACCGGAGGGTGGTTCGGGCCCGAACTACCAGAACCTGTGAACAACGAATGGCGCACCGCGTGACTGGCAGCCTCACCAAATTCATGGCTGCGGCACGCCGCTCGATAGAACTCCATGGAGGTGGTTTGTCTGGTGCCACCGCGGTTGCGATGCGCGCGTTCAAGGTGATCCGTGCCCTGGGAATACGTGGCTTTCTAGAGCGAGTTCGATTGGCTGGACGCAAGCAGCCGGCAGCTCATCGCCTGGCGGACCAAGCACCATTTGGCAGGCCAGTGCCTTCGGCGCAGTTGCAGGTAAAGGTGGGCGTGATGGTCCACGTCTTCTATCCGGACCTGATCGACGAATTCGCACAGTCGCTCCAGCAGATGCCGGTCGGCTATGACCTGCTCGTCTCTGTGATGGACAACGCGGCCGAAGCCCAGGCGCGTGATCGCTTTTCAAAGCTGCAGCAGATCGAGAAGCTAGATATCCGCATCGTGCCCAATCGCGGCCGTGACATCGCGCCGCTGCTGGTAACGTTCCGCGAGCAGATTCTGGCCTTGGACGTTGTCGGCCATCTGCACACAAAGAAATCGCTATACACCGGCAGCGAGCAAGGTCAGTGGCGCCGCTATTTGGTGTCCTCCCTGATGGGCAGCGCGGAGCGCATCGCCTGGCAACTTGGCATGTTTCAGGCCGAGCCGCGCCTTGGCATGCTCTACCCTGAGAGTTACGAACGCGTTCCTCTTTGGGCACATACCTGGCTTAGTAATTTTGAGGTGTGTCGCACGCTGGCCCAGCGGCTCGGATTCGACATCAATGCGTCGGAATATATCGACTTTCCAGCGGGTTCGATGTTTTGGGCGAAAGTGGACGCGCTGCGGCCTTTGTACGCGCTGAATCTGGAGCTCAAGGACTTCCCGGAAGAGCACGGACAGATCGATGGCACCCTGCACCACGCGATGGAGCGCATGTTTGTCGCTGTCGTGCGCCATCAGCATTATCGAATCGGTATATTGCCGCAAGACGGTACGCTGTCACTCAGCGGAGAAGGTGAACGCAACTGGCAGGCTTCGTTTGAAGCGCCGATCGCCACGCGATTGACACTGTCCTCTCTTCAGGCTCGACTGGTTTCGCTAGATATCTTCGACACGTTGGTAGTGAGGCCGTTCCTGTTTGCTGCCGGCGCCCGCGCTTATCTTGCCCACTTGGTCGCTCGTCAGTTCGGGGTCGTAAATCTTCTTGAACTCCGCGAACTTGCCGAGTCAAAAGCACGACATCAATCTGGCGGCGATGTCGACCTTTCAACTATCTACACAACACTGTCTGGCTTGCCCGATGCGAAGGGACTTCCAATTGATGCACTTCAGGCATTGGAAGTGGCCCTAGAAGCCAGCTTGCTACGACCGCGGCAAGGTGTGATCGCAGCAGCCACCGGCTTGCAACAACGTGGCATCCGCCTCGTTGCGCTTTCGGATATGTATCTAGGCAGCACGTTGCTGAAGCAGGTGCTTCCTACCGAAGTCGCCGCGCTGCCAGCCGCCTGGTATGTCTCCTGCGAGACGGGTTGGCGCAAGGATGCCGACAGTGCCTGGAGGGAGCTGCCGAACATCGAGAAAATAAGCCCTTCACAATGGCTACATGTCGGCGACAATGAACACGGAGACATTCAGCGTCCACAGATGCACCATCTGTTGACACCGGTGCATGTAATCCGACCATCCGCGTTATTGGATATAGTTCCTGGGTTGCGCCCGCTTAGACCGTCGTCAGCTGCAGCAACGCGGTGGCAAGATCAGTTGTGGCTCGGCTTACTGGCCAATCGGTTCGCCGATCTTGCCGACCGGCAACCAGAGACCTTGACGCCAATGCCGATTCTTTCCCCAGCATGTCTTGGCTATGTGGTTCTCGGCCCTTTGATCTTCGATTATCTCGCTTGGCTGATCCGCACGGCAAAGCAAAGCAATATCAAAACGATTTTATTTTTGAGTCGAGAAGGCCACCTTCTGGAGCAAGGCTTTCAGCTAGTAAGGCAAGCTTGTCCTTCATTGCCGCAGCTGCGCGGCAAGTATCTGCTCGCATCGCGACGGGGAACCGGAACACCTTCATTGCACGCACCGGATGATCTTGCATTGGTGCTAGACAGCACCTACACCGGAACGCTGAGCGACTTGATACAGGCGCGCCTGGGAGATGCTGCAGCAGATATTTTGGAACGTCGCCTAGGGCGCTCGGCGATGCAGCGCGATGTTTACCTGCCGGAGATGCACGCCGAGCTTGTGGAACTCATTGCCCCAGTCATCAATGACTTACTGGCGCTTGCCGAAACTGAAAGGACGGCTTACCTGCAGTACTGGAGAGCCACCGTGGGTGACTGCGCCGCCATGGTGGCGGACATAGGGTATTCGGGCAGCATCCAGGCCAACCTCGCACGGTTAACCCGGCAGCCGCTGGGTGGCGCTTATTTTGCATTGAACGCGCGTGCTACAAAGATCACTGATCAGAGTTGGGCTGCTGCCCGCTACTTCGATGAACGTACCGAAGGTGATGCGGATCAATCGACGATCCTGCGCCACGATTTGCTGCTGGAAACACTACTCACAGCTCCCTCGCCGCAGTTTTCCTACTTCGCGAGCACCTCCGAGGTTCCAACTGCGGTCTACGCCAATCCAGAGCTATCGCCAACGCAATGGGCAACACTCGCGCAGGTACATGAAGGCGCGCTAGCTTTTATTGCAGACGTTTGCAGAGTTACCCAAGACGAAAGCTATCTATTGGACTTCGACCGCGCTTCGATCCAGATCCCGCTGCAGTGCGTCGGTTCCGCGCGCTGGCAGGCGCCATGGTTGGCGGACCTACAACTCGACGATCGCTTTACCGGACGCGGATTGATTCAAGCCGGATGACCCAACGACCATCCGGCTTCTCCTCACGGCTGAGACGTCAAGATCTCCACACCGGTCTTCTGGCGCAACTCTTCCAGCGCCACACCTTCTGCAGCCTCCACCAGCACCAACCCATCTGCAGTGACATCGAACACCGCCAGGTCGGTAATGATGCGATCCACCACGCCGACGCCGGTCAGTGGCAGGTCGCATTCGCGCAGGATCTTGTGGCTGCCGTCTTTGGCGACGTGTTCCATCAGCACTACCACGCGCTTGACGCCGGCCACCAGGTCCATTGCGCCGCCCATGCCCTTGACCATCTTGCCGGGCACCATCCAGTTGGCCAGGTCACCGCGCTCGGTGACCTGCATTGCGCCGAGAATGGCCAGGTCGATATGCCCGCCACGGATCATCGCGAACGAATCGTGGCTACCGAAATAACTGGCACCCGCACGCGCGGTCACGGTCTGTTTGCCTGCGTTGATCAGGTCTGCGTCCACCTCGTCTTCGGTAGGAAACGGGCCAATGCCGAGCAGGCCGTTCTCCGATTGCAGCCACACATCCACACCGTCGGGGATGTGATTGGCTACCAACGTCGGCAAGCCGATGCCCAGGTTGACACAAGCGCCATCGGTCAGTTCGCGTGCCGCGCGTGCGGCCATCTGGTCTCTGGTCCAGGCCATTACTGCTGTCCTTGGCGCACGGTGCGCTGTTCGATGCGTTTTTCCGGCGAGGCGTTGAGCACCAGGCGGTCCACGTAAATACCAGGCAGATGCACCTGATCCGGGTCGATCACGCCCAGCTCCACGATTTCCTCCACCTCAGCAATGCACACGCGCCCGGCCATGGCGCAGGCCGGATTGAAATTGCGCGCCGTCTTGCGAAACACCAGATTGCCCGCGGTATCGGCGCGCCATGCCTTGACCAGCGCCACATCGGCGTGCAACGCAGTTTCCAGCACATAGTGCTTGCCGTCGAATTCGCGCGTTTCCTTGCCCTCGGCCACAATCGTGCCGTAGCCAGTGGCCGTGTAAAACGCAGGAATGCCCGCCCCAGCCGCACGTAAACGCTCGGCCAGGGTGCCTTGCGGATTGAACTCCAGCTCAAGTTCGCCGGCCAGGTATTGGCGCTCGAACTCCTTGTTTTCGCCCACATAGGACGAAATCATCTTGCGGATCTGCCGGGTGGCCAATAATTGACCAAGCCCGAAACCGTCGACGCCAGCGTTGTTGGAGATCACGGTCAAACCGCCGATCCCACTGTCGCGCACGGCTGCAATCAATGCCTCCGGAATGCCACACAACCCAAAGCCGCCCACTGCCAGGGTTTGACCATCGGCCAGCACCCCATCCAGCGCTGCTTTGGCATCGGCATAGCGTTTGCCGCTTGCCCCATCGCTCACTTCATTGCGCATCACCGCCCTCACCCGCTGATGTGAAGCGCTCATTCTATCCGCTGACTGTTCCCTGTCCCCGGTCGCAATTCCGCCACACCCAAGACACGGCCCAGCCGCTAAACTCGGGTGTCCCCCACTTCAGGATTTGTCCATGACGCTACCCGCCTTCAAGGCCTACGACATTCGCGGCCGTGTGCCGGATGAACTCAACGAGGACTTGGCCCGCCGCATCGGTGTGGCGCTGGCGGCGCAGCTGGATCAGGGGCCCGTGGTCCTGGGCCACGATGTGCGCCTGGCGAGCCCGGCGTTGCAGGAAGCGCTCTCGGCTGGTCTGCGCGCCAGCGGCCGTGAAGTGATCGATATCGGCCTGTGCGGCACCGAGGAGGTCTATTTCCAGACCGATTACCTCAAGGCCGCCGGCGGGGTGATGGTTACCGCCAGTCACAACCCGATGGACTACAACGGCATGAAGCTGGTCCGCGAGCAAGCGCGGCCGATCAGCTCGGACACCGGCCTGTTTGCCATTCGCGACACGGTCGCGGCCGATACCGCTGCGCCGGGCGAACCTACCGCGGGTGAGCAGAGCCGCACCGACAAGACTGCTTACCTGGAGCACCTGCTCAGCTACGTGGACCGCAGCACGCTCAAGCCGCTCAAGCTGGTGGTCAACGCCGGCAACGGCGGCGCCGGGCTGATCGTCGATCTGCTCGCGCCGCATCTGCCGTTCGAATTCGTGCGCGTGTTCCATGAGCCCGATGGCAACTTCCCCAACGGCATCCCCAATCCGCTGCTACCGGAAAACCGTGACGCCACGGCCAAGGCAGTGAAGGACCACGGCGCCGATTTCGGCATCGCGTGGGACGGCGACTTCGATCGCTGCTTCTTCTTCGATCACACCGGCCGCTTCATCGAAGGCTATTACCTGGTCGGCCTGCTCGCGCAAGCCATCCTGGCCAAGCAGCCGGGCGGCAAGGTCGTGCACGACCCGCGCCTGACCTGGAACACGGTTGAGCAGGTTGAAGAAGCCGGCGGTATTCCGGTGCTGTGCAAGAGCGGCCATGCCTTCATCAAGGAAAAAATGCGCAGCGAAAATGCCGTCTATGGCGGCGAAATGAGCGCGCACCACTATTTCCGTGAGTTCGCCTACGCCGACTCCGGCATGATTCCGTGGTTGCTGATCGCAGAGTTGGTGTCGCAGTCGGGCCGCTCGCTGGCCGATCTGGTCGAAGCGCGCATGCAGAAATTTCCCTGCAGCGGCGAGATCAACTTCAAGGTGGCCGATGCCAAGGCCTCGGTCGCCCGCGTGATGGAGCATTACGCGTCGCTGTCGCCGGAGCTCGACTACACCGATGGCATCAGCGCCGATTTTGGCGAATGGCGTTTCAACCTGCGCAGCTCCAACACCGAGCCGCTGCTGCGTCTGAACGTGGAAACGCGCGGCGATGCCGCACTGCTGGAAAGCCGCACGCAGGAAATTTCCAATCTGCTGCGCGGCTGATTGACCCCTCTCCCATCTAGACGCACTTTGGAGTTTCCCCCGCCCATGAGCGACGTCCTACCCATTATTTTGTCCGGCGGCTCCGGCACGCGCCTATGGCCGCTGTCGCGCGAGTCCTATCCGAAGCAGTTCCTGCCGCTGGTCGGCGACAAGAGCATGCTGCAGTCCACCTGGCTACGTGCAGCTCCTGTTGCAGGCCACGCCCCCATCGTGGTTGCCAATGAAGAACACCGCTTCATGGCGGCTGAGCAGTTGCAGCAGTTGGGCGTGAAGCCATCGGCGATCTTGTTGGAGCCGAAGGGACGTAATACGGCCCCGGCGATTGCGGTTGCCGCACTCGAAGCGACCCGCGACGGTGCCGACCCGTTGCTACTGGTGCTGCCTTCGGATCATGTCATCGGTAACGAGGCGGCATTCCAGGCAGCGGTGAAGGTTGCGGCCGAAGCGGCCGCACAGGGCAAACTGGTCACCTTCGGCATCAAGCCGACTGCACCTGAAACCGGCTACGGCTACATCAAGGCCGGTGCTGGCACTGGTGTGAGCGCGGTCGAGCGCTTCGTCGAGAAGCCCGATCTGGCGACTGCGCAAGGCTACCTGGCAAGCGGCGAGTACTACTGGAACAGCGGCATGTTCCTGTTCCGCGCGTCGCGTTACCTGGAAGAATTGCGCAAGTTTCATCCTGCCATCGCCGATGCGTGTCAGAAGGCGTGGGAAGGTGGCAAGCGCGATGCTGATTTCACCCGTCTGGACAAGGACGCTTTCGCTGCCAGCCCGTCGGATTCGATTGACTATGCGGTGATGGAAAAGACCGCCGACGCGGTTGTGGTGCCATTGGATGCCGGCTGGAACGATGTCGGTTCGTGGTCCTCGCTGCTGGATGTCTCCACGCAGGATGCGCAAGGCAACGCGCATCATGGCGATGTGATCCAGCTGGATTGCCAGAACACCTATGCATACGGTTCGCGCCTGATCGCAATGGTCGGGCTGGAGGATGTGGTGGTCGTCGAGACGCCGGATGCCGTACTGGTCGGTCACCGCGACCGCATCCAGGAGGTCAAGGACGTGGTCAGCCAGATCAAGACGGCCGGCCGTTCCGAGGCAACCTGGCACCGCAAGGTCTATCGTCCTTGGGGTGCTTACGATTCCATCGACATGGGCCAGCGTCATCAGGTCAAGCGCATCACCGTCAAACCCGGTGCGGTGCTGAGCCTGCAGATGCATCACCACCGTGCCGAGCACTGGATCGTGGTGAGTGGCACTGCCGAAGTGACGCGCGGTGAAGAAGTGCTGCTGCTGACCGAAAACCAGAGTACCTACATCCCGCTGGGCGTCACCCATCGCCTGCGCAATCCGGGCAAGTTGCCGCTGGAATTGATTGAAGTACAGTCCGGCAGCTATCTGGGCGAAGACGATATCGTGCGCTTTGAAGACACCTACGGCCGGGCGTGATCGGTCGTTTGTAAAAGGTTGCGCCGTATAAGCAAACAGCCGGGAATTCCCGGCTGTTTGCCTTTCGGAGGGTGGGCATTAGGCGTGAATGCCGCCCGTCTTCGACTTGCTATCGAACTACTTCTTCGCCGCAGACAACTCGGCAATCACACGCTGCAGGCCAATGCGCCACTCGGGCAATTCGATGCCGAAGTCGCTCTGCAATTTATCGATGGACAACCGCGAATACGCAGGACGCTTGGCCGGTGTCGGGTAGTCGGCCGTCGTAATCGGCACCACGCGCGGTGCACGCTCGAGCAGACCGGCACTGACCGCTTCTTCGAAGATGGCCTCGGCAAAGCCATGCCAGCTGGTCTGGCCAGCTGCGGTGAGATGCCAGGTACCGGATGTGTCGGGTGTGCGCTGACGCAGCAACTGCGCAGTGACATCGGCGATCAAAGCAGCTGGTGTCGGTGTTCCAATCTGATCGGCCACCACACGCAGCTCGTCGCGCTCTGCACCCACCCGCAACATCGTGCGCAGGAAGTTCGCGCCATGCGAGGCGTACACCCAAGCAGTGCGCAGGATCAGATGCTGCGCGCCGGAGGCACGAATGGCCTGCTCGCCAGCAAGCTTGGTTTCGCCGTACACGCCGAGTGGCGAGGTGTGTGCGTCCTCACGATATGGCGCTGTACCCTGGCCGTCGAAAACGTAATCGGTGGAGTAATGCACAAGCGGCACACGATTGGACGCGCACCAGGCTGCGATGACGCCGGGCGCCGTCGCATTGGCACGGACCGCACTTTCGCGATCCTGCTCGGCACCATCCACCGCCGTGTAAGCGGCGGCATTGACTACGCGCGATGGTCTGACCCTATCCAGCAAGGCGCTCAGCGTCTCAGGTGCATTGAAGTCTGCTGTTTCGCACGTACTGCCGTCAGGCAACTGACCACTACGGGTAGTGGCCTGAACTGGGCCATCGACTGCCAGCGCACGTAGCAATTCCGTACCCACCTGCCCATTTGCACCAAGAACCAGCGTGGTCACGGCGTATACACCGGCAAGCGTTCGGCGGGCACATCGGCCAGGAACGGCGCAGCGGCGTCCTTTGCAGAAAGCAACGGATTGCTGATCGGCCAATCGATACCAATCGCCGCATCATCCCAGCGCACGCCGGCATCGGCCTCTTTCACGTAGACGTCGGTGCATAGGTAGCTGAACACTGCTCGCTCCGACAGCACTGCAAAGCCGTGGGCAAACCCTTCTGGAATCCAGAACTGCTTTTTATTTTCTGCACTTAGCACCACCGCTGCCCACTGCCCGAAGTTGGGCGAGCCATGGCGGACATCGACCGCCACATCGTAGACCTCACCTTCCAGCACGCTGACCAGCTTGCCCTGAGGACGCGGCCACTGGTAATGCAAACCACGCAGCACGCCTTTGGCCGACGTTGAGACATTGCTCTGCACGAACTGCGTCGGCAGGCCATGTTGCCCGAAGCGCTCGGCATTCCACGTTTCAAAGAAATATCCACGCTCATCGCCGAACACTGCCGGCTCGATGACGACACAACCTGGTAAACGCGTTTCGACGATTTTCACGGTACTACTCCTCGCACAGCCAATTCGTGCAAATATTTGCCATAGTCGTTTTTCAGCAACGGAGCGGCAAGGCGCTCCAATTGCTCCGCATCGATCCAGCCCTGACCGAATGCAATTTCTTCGGGGCAGCACACCTGCAGGCCCTGACGCATCTGGATGGTCTCGATGAAGTTGGCCGCTTCGTGCAGCGATTGGTGCGTGCCGGTATCCAGCCATGCATACCCTCGCCCCAGCGGCTCAAGATGCAGGTCGCCTGCATCGAGATAGCAGCGATTGAGATCGGTAATCTCCAGCTCTCCACGCGGCGAGGGTTTCAAGGCAGCAGCATACTCGCTGGCTTTTCCATCGTAGAAATACAGACCGGTGACTGCATAATTGGAACGAGGCTTCTCCGGCTTTTCGGCGATATCGATGACTTTGCCTTGCTGATCGAATTCGGCCACGCCATAGCGCTCAGGATCGTTGACCCAATAGCCGAAGACGGTTGCTCCGTGCTCACGCGCATCCGCGCGGCGTAGCGTCTCGGTCAAACCGTGGCCATGAAAAATATTGTCGCCCAAAGCCAGGCAACTTGGCTTGCCATCGACAAAGTCGCGACCGATCAAATACGCCTGCGCAAGCCCGTCCGGGCTGGGCTGTACGGCGTATTGAATATTAATTCCCCATTGAGAGCCGTCGCCCAACAAGGATTGAAATAACGCCTGCTCATGCGGCGTATTGATGATCAAGATATCGCGAATACCCGCAAGCATCAGGACGCTAAGCGGGTAATAAATCATCGGCTTGTCATACACCGGCAACAGCTGCTTGCTGACGCCTTTGGTGATCGGATACAGGCGCGTACCCGAGCCACCAGCCAAAATAATGCCTTTACGTTGTGTCATGAGATAGTTCCTTGTGAGGCCCACACAACTGCGCGGGCTCTTGCGGGGGCGCTTTACGCCGAGGCGCCGATCCGTTCCAGCCGGTAGCTGCCATCCAGCACGCCCTGTACCCATGCCTGGTTGGTCAGGTACCACTCCACAGTCTGCGCGATGCCTTGCTCGAACGTGTAGGCAGGTTCCCAACCCAGTTCCTTCTTCAGCTTCGAGGCGTCGATCGCGTAACGGCGGTCATGACCCGGGCGATCCGTCACATAGGTGATCTGGCTCGCACGCGGCTTACCATCGTCACGTGGACGATGCTGATCCAGCAGTGCGCAGATCGCCTGCACGACTTCGATATTCTGGCGTTCCGAATTGCCGCCCACGTTGTAGGTCTCGCCGACCTTGCCCTTTGCCAGCACGGTACGAATCGCCTCGCAGTGGTCGCTGACGAACAGCCAGTCGCGCACCTGCTTGCCATCGCCGTAAACCGGCAGTGGCTCGCCGGCCAGCGCTTTGGCGATGACCAACGGAATGAGCTTTTCGGGGAAGTGGTAGGGACCGTAATTGTTCGAACAATTTGTGGTCAATACCGGTAGACCGTAGGTGTGGTGGAACGCACGCACCAGATGATCCGAGGCCGCCTTGGACGCCGAATACGGCGAGTTCGGCGCGTAAGGCGTAGTTTCTGTGAACTTTCCGGTCTCACCGAGCGTTCCATAGACCTCGTCTGTGGACACGTGCAGGAAGCGGAAGGCATCGCTACGCGCAGCAGGCAGCGCCTTCCAATAGTCGCGCACTGCTTCAAGCAAGGCCAACGTCCCGACGACGTTGGTTTGAATAAACGCGCCCGGGCCTTCGATCGAGCGATCTACATGGCTCTCGGCTGCGAAATTCAGCACTGCATCGGGCTGGTGCTCCTGCAGCAGGCGAGCGACCAGAGCGCCATCGCCGATATCGCCCTTGACGAAAACGTGGTCCGGATTACCCTCCAAGGATGCCAACGTGTTCAGGTTTCCCGCATAGGTCAGCGCATCGAGATTGACCACGCGCACCCCGCGAGCCACTGCTTCAAGAACAAAGTTGCCACCGATGAAGCCGGCACCGCCGGTCACTAGCCAAGTTGCCACTGCTGATCTCCTGGTGCGCGCGAGCCGCGCTGCGTTTTCAAACCACACAGGATATACCGGTCAAAGCGCTACCGAACCTAAGCATTGTCAACCAAGGCCGCTAGGTGCTGCTCCGCAGCAACCATACGCCATCGCATGGTGCGCCGCGCCCGGTTAGAATGACCGCACTCCCGAGCCTGCCGCCGCGGCCGGGCCTTCCCGCAATAGCTGAAGGATCTCGTACACGATGAAAATCCTCGTCGCCTACAAGCGCGTGGTGGACTACAACGTCCGCATTCAGGTCAAGCCGGATGGCTCCGGCGTGGTGACCGAGGGCGTCAAGCTCTCGCCCAACCCGTTCGACGAAATCGCCCTGGAAGAAGCATTGCGCCTGCGCGATGCCGGCATCGCCACGGAAGTCGTGGTCGCCACCCTGGCGCCGGCCGATGCGGCTGCGCACCTGCGCAACGGCCTGGCCATGGGCGCCAATCGCGCAATCCATGTGGTGACCGATGCGGCTGTTCAGCCGCTGACCGCCGCGCGCGCGCTGCTCAAATTGGTCGAGAAGGAACAGCCGGATCTGGTCATCCTCGGCAAGCAGGCCATCGACGACGACGCCAATCAGACCGGCCAGATGCTCGCCACCCTCTGGGGCCGCCCGCAGGCCACCTTCGCCGGCAAGCTCGTCGTTGCCGATGGCAAGGCCACGGTGACGCGCGAGGTCGATGCCGGCCTGGAGACGCTGGAAATTGACCTGCCGGCAGTGATCACCACCGATCTGCGCCTGAACGAGCCGCGCTTCATCAAGCTGCCGGACATCATGAAGGCCAAGAGCAAGCCACTGGAAACGCTGGCGTTTGCCGACCTGGGCGTCGACGCGCATGACAGCCTGACCACCACGCACTACGCCGCGCCGTCCAAGCGCAGCCGCGGTGTGATGGTCAAGGACGCCGCCGAGCTGGTGGCCGCACTCAAGCAGAAGGGGTTGCTGTAATGGCCAAGGTTCTCGTTGTTGCCGAACATCTCAACGGTCAGCTCAATGCGGCCACCGCCAAGACCCTCAGCGCTGCGCTGGCGATCTCGGCCGACTCAATTGATGTGGTTGTGCTGGCTGCCGACCCGGCCGCGGTTGCAGCGCAGGCCGCGCAGTTAGCCGGTGTTACCCGAGTGTTGACGGTGGCGAACGCCGCAAACGAACACGCCATCGCGCAGGTGCTGGGGCCGCAGATCGCCCAGCTTGCCGGCCAGGGCTACACGCATGTCTTCGGACCCTCCACCACCTTCGGCAAGGACCTGATGCCGGTCGTGGCTGCGCTGCTGGGCGTCAACCAGATCTCCGATCTGATGTCGGTCGAAGACGCTTACACCTTCAAGCGTCCGATCTATGCAGGCAACGCCATCATCACCGTCAAGGCCCCGGCCGAGCATATCGTGGTCGCGACAGTGCGCAGCGCCTCCTGGCCGGAAGCGGCCGGCGGTGGAAGCGCGACGGTCGAGGCGGCCACGGTGGAGGCCGCGTTGCCGACCCATACCCGTTTTGTCGGTCTGGCCGCAGGCAGCTCCGATCGCCCCGACCTGCAGAGCGCAAAGCGCGTGGTCTCCGGCGGCCGCGGCGTCGGTTCTGCAGAGAACTTCAAGCACATCTACAGCCTGGCCGACAAACTCGGCGCTGCCGTGGGCGCCTCGCGCGCTGCGGTCGATGCCGGTTACGTGCCCAACGAACTGCAGGTCGGCCAGACCGGCAAGATCATCGCCCCTGAGCTGTACATGGCAATCGGCATCAGTGGCGCCATCCAGCATCTGACCGGCATCAAAGACGCCGGCACGATCGTGGCGATCAACAAGGATCCGGAGTCGCCGATCTTTGAGATTGCGGATATTGGATTGGTGGGGGATTTGTTCACGCTGCTACCGGAGCTGGAGGCTGCGCTGGGCTGAGGTCCATCTGCTGCAATGGACTCACCCTCGCCCCCTGTCATCGACGGTGTCGCAAAATTGCGGCACCGTCTGGATTATCTGGCCGCCTTTGTTGTCCTGCTCTGCGCCAGTTACGTCGCCGTCTTGGTCTGGGTGGACAACGGAAACGGAACGTTTTCGCGTCTGAGTGACGTCTGGCACCTGATGCTGCTTGCAGTCGTGCCGGTCTCGCTGACCTACCTTTTTCGGTACTGGCGCTGGCAATGGCTGCTCGGTCGCAAAGGACATCACGTACCAATAGGACTTGGCCTGGCTGGCTATTTGGCAGGCTTCGCGCTGACCGCTACTCCCGGCAAGGCAGGCGAGCTGATGCGGATCCGTTACTTCGCGCGGATGGGTATTCCGGCCGAGCGCACCTTGGGTGTCTTCGTTTTCGAGCGCGCATCCGATCTGCTGGTCATCCTGTCGCTGTCTTTGCTGGCCGCGTCGGTATTTCCTACCTTGGGCGCGCTAGCCGCAGTAGTGCTGGGATTTGTCTGCGTGCTGTTCGGTGCGGCCGCTTGGCCAGCCTTATTGGACAACTTGGCAGATTTGACCGCGCGCCTTCCCGGCCGCTGGCTGCGACGTCTCGCTCACTTTTGCCTTGCGGCAGCCTTGGAACTGCGTAGCTGCCTGGATTTGCCAGCGTTCGGGCAAAGCATGCTTGCCGGAGTCATCGCCTGGGGACTGACATCGGCAGTTTTTTTGAGTCTGTGCATCGGCATGGGCTTGCACCTGGAGCCTATTGTCGCGTTCGGTATTTACCCGCTTGCGATGCTGATCGGCGCGCTGTCGTTCGTCCCCGGTGGCGTTGGCACGACCGAATTGGCTATCATATTGATGCTCAATCGACTCGGAGTTTCTACTGCAGACGCCATTGCAGTCGCTGTCGCGGCGCGCTTGGTGACACTGTGGTACGCCATTCTCGTGGGCGCTGTGTCCGTGCTTGCCGCAGAATTCGCCATTCGCAAGAGCGCGCGGTGATCGGCAGGTATAATCGGCGCCCCGCAATGGATCGCCAGGCAGTCGATGTCCGCCCCTACCAGCAGCTCCACCCGTCCGGTTGTTTCGGGACGCGCCTTGTGCGTGGATCTGGATGGCACGCTTTTGAATTCGGACATTCTCTACGAGTCGGTGCTGGCGTTGCTGGCACGGAACCCGCTGTACCTGTTCTTGCTGCCGTTGTGGCTGCTGCGTGGTAAGGCCGCGCTAAAGCGGGAGCTTGCCTCCCGCGTCGTCCTGCCTGCAGAGACCTTGCCCTACAACCACCAAGTGCTAGAGATGTTGCGCACCACGACGCAACGTCCGCGTGTGCTGTGCACGGCGTCCGACGCACTCTTGGTGCAGCCTATTGCAGAGCATCTAGGTCTCTTCGAGCAGGTCATTGCCAGTGATGGCAAGCGCAATCTGTCTGGTCGCAACAAGGCGGATGTGCTCGTCGAGGCGTTTGGTCAAGGCAACTTTGATTACGCGGGCAACGGCAGCGTGGATTTGCACGTGTGGGACAAAGCCGGTGGCGCCTGGGTCGTCAACAACGGTGACGCACTTGCCAAAGCGGCCGCGCAGCGCACAACGGTGCATGCGCATTGGCCTACCCCGCCGCGCGCCCGTGCATGGCTGAAAGCGTTGCGCCTGCATCAATGGTTGAAGAATCTGCTGGTATTCGTTCCTCTGCTGACCGCGCACCGCTTCCTGGATCTGGAATCGGTCCTGCAATCCACGATCGCGCTGGTCGCGTTCGGGCTATGCGCCTCTGGCGTCTATGTGCTCAATGATTTGCTGGACCTGACGCCTGACCGTCAGCATCCGCGCAAGCGCAAGCGCCCGTTTGCGGCAGGTCGGCTTCCTCTTTTGCAGGGCCTGCTGGTTGCCCCTGCACTGACAGTGGCAGGCCTGCTGCTGTCGCTGGCGTGCAACATCGAATTTACCCTGGTCTTGCTTGCTTACTACGTCATGACCTTGGCGTATTCGCTGCGCTTGAAGCGGATCGTAATGATCGACGTGGTGCTGCTCGCAGCGCTCTACACCGTCCGCATCATCGGGGGGGCGGTGGCGATTGGCATCGAACTATCGTTCTGGCTGTTGGCGTTTTCGATGTTCATGTTCCTGTCGCTTGCGCTGCTCAAGCGCTACACGGAACTGCATGCCATGTTGAGCAGCGGCAAGACCAGGGCCAGTGGCCGCGCCTATTCGGTAGAGGATCTCTCGCTGTTGCAATCGATGGGCGCAGCGGCCGGCTACATTGCGGTAATGGTGATGGCGCTGTACATCAACAGCCCCGAGAGCGTGGAGCTGTACCGCAATCCCAAGCTGCTCTGGCTGGTGTGTCCGGTGTTGCTGTACTGGGTGAGCAGGGTCTGGATCATTGCGCATCGCGGGGAGATGCATGATGACCCGATCGTATTCGCTGCCACCGACCGCGTCAGCCAGATCGTTGTGGTGCTGTGCGGGTTGTTCGCCCTGAGCGCCATCTGATGGCGGCGGGGCAGTCCTGGGGCCGCTATCCCAGAGCGCAGCACACGCTGCTACCGATCAACGATCGCGCGGCAAACCTACCACCATTCGACGGCCTTGCCCTGCCGCGTGGTAACGGACGCAGTTATGGCGACAGCTGCCTAAACCCGGACGGTGCGCTGCTGTGCGCACGCGGGCTTGATCGCTTTATCGCGTTTGATCCGGCCAGTGGCGTACTTCGCTGTGAGGCAGGCGTCACGCTTAACGAGATTATCGAACTGGTTTTGCCGCAAGGCTGGTTTCTGCCAGTAACGCCCGGCACCCGCTACGTCACCGTTGCCGGCGCAATTGCCAACGATGTGCATGGCAAGAACCACCATCGCACCGGCAATTTTGGTCACCATGTGCGCGCATTCGAACTGCTGCGTAGCGACGGCGAGCGGCGCGTGTGTATGCCAAATGATGCCGACGACTGGTTTGCAGCCACCGTCGGCGGGCTGGGGCTTACGGGCCTGATCACCTGGGCTGAAATCCAGTTACGCCGCGTCGGCAGTCCCACACTGGAAGCAGAAAACATTCGCTTCGGCTCGCTCGATGAATTCTTTGAGTTATCGAAGGCATCGGCGGAAAGCCACGAGTACAGCGTGGCCTGGATCGACTGTCTGGCAAGCGGCACGTCACGCGGACGTGGGCACTTCACCCGTGCCGATCACTGCATCGGGCTTGCTCAGGAACAGCCGAAATCGCCGGGCGCAGGTTTATCCATGCCTGTCACCCCACCAATTTCGTTGGTGAACAAGTTATCCCTGCGGCCTTTCAACGCACTTTACTACTGGCGCCAGCCCGCGCCGCGCAAACGCTTCGTCAGCCACCTCTTACCGTTTTTTTACCCACTTGACGGCATCCGTGACTGGAACCGCATGTACGGACCTTCGGGCTTTCTGCAATACCAATGTGTCTTGCCGCCCGCAACCGCGCGGGACGGCGTTGACGCGCTGCTTGCCGAGATCGCGCGCAGCGGCAGCGGCTCGTTCCTGGCTGTGTTGAAAGAATTCGGCGACACACCTTCCATCGGCATGTTGTCTTTTCCAAGGCCGGGTACGACCTTGGCGTTGGACTTTCCCAACACTGGTCCTGACGTCTTCCGCCTGCTTGAGCGACTCGACCGCATCGTCGACGAGGCAGGCGGCGCTCTGTACCCTGCCAAGGACGCACGTATGGCAGCACAGTCGTTTCAGCGTGCCTATGGTCGCTGGCGCGAGTTCGGCAGCTATCTCGATCCACGTTTTTCTTCCGGCTTTTGGCGCCGGGTCACGGAGTAGACATGCAACGCGTCCTTATTATCGGGGCCACCTCGGCCATTGCCGAAGCAACCGCCCGACGCTACGCCGCACGCGGGGCGGCCATCCATCTGCTCGGCCGCCAGGCCGCGCGCCTGCAAACAATTGCGGCCGACCTCACGACCCGCGGCGCGCGAAGCAGCATCGGCGTGCTGGATGTCAACGATAGTGCACATCATGGCGACATCCTGGATGCGGCCTGGGCTGCATTGGGCGGTGTCGATGTTGTGTTGATCGCACATGGCACGCTGCCGGATCAGGCTGCGTGTAACGCATCGGTCGAACTATCGCTGCGTGAATTTGCAACCAACGGCACCTCCACGATTGCCCTGTGCGCCGCGATTGTGCCGCGACTAACGTCGGGCGCCACGCTTGCAGTGATTTCTTCCGTGGCGGGAGACCGCGGCCGAGCCAGCAACTACCTCTATGGAAGTGCCAAGGCCGCTGTAACCGCCTACCTGAGCGGTCTGGGACAGCGCCTGCGCCCGCAAGGCATCAACGTGCTCACGATCAAGCCGGGCTTCGTCGACACCCCCATGACTGCGGCGTTCAAAAAGGGCGCACTGTGGGCAAAGCCGGACCAGATTGCCAAGGGAATCCTCAGTGCAGTGGACAAGCGGCGCGCTGTGGCGTACCTGCCTAGTTTCTGGTGGGCCATCATGCTGGTGATCAAGAACATCCCGGAATTCGTTTTTCGTAGGATCAAGCTCTGACATGAGCGGTGGACACGTTTCTGCAGGGTCGAGATCTTACATGACCCGTCGACACGCCAAGCGCTGCCTCACGGCCATCCTGTACGAACAGGAAGATACCCTAGGTGCTTTTGACGGGCTTCGCAGGATCTTCGGCTCTGCAGGACGCCGTCTCATAAACGTGGCACTGCTCATCTGCTTATTGCTTCTTGGAGGCTGCGGCTTCTATCCGGACCCTGCGTTGGGAATCGATGGCGGTTGCGCCCCGACCAACTCGCCGTTCCTGAAGCAGGATGACACCGTCGCGGGCCGTATCAGCTTCTGCGAAGGCACCGACGCCTGGGTCGGAACGCTGGAGTCGCGCCCTTACCCTCCCGGCACAAAGCACATCGAGGTCCTGCTGACCGGTTATCCGGGAAATCCCGGTGTGAGCCTCAATGCGGTCACCCGCACGGGGAAAACCGCGCGGATCGCGATTCCCGAGCAACCCCGCGAGCATTGGGAACGCTTCATGCTGGTGGTTCCCGATGACATCGCGCAGGAGGGCTACCGCATCCGGATCGACGATCAATCCCGCTCTTCTTTCGGCTGGGCCGGCCTCGGCGATTCAATCACGCAGCCCGCCGTGGACTTGGCCGGAGGCATGCTGCCGATGCTGGCCGCCGTGCTGCTGGGGAATATCTGGTTGCTCGCCGTTTGCTTGTGCCTGCCCGCAGGTGCACCTCCACGTGAGCGTCTGCTCCAGGGCCTGCTTGCTGCGGGCTGCGGCTGGTTTGCGATCTTCCTGGGCTATGTGCTCTCTGCCAAGTTAGGCAGTGCGCTGGCCCTGCTGATTCTGATACTCCCCTTCCCGCTCGCGCTGATGATCGGAAGGCGTCGACACGTCTCGCTCGCCGACATCGCCGACTTGCAGAAAGGCCTGCTCCCCGCACTCCTGCTTGTCTGCCTGGTCCTGTGGATCGGATTGTTCCCGTTCCATTGGGAGGGACAACTGGATGATGGCCCGGCATTGCGCTGGCGGCATTTCCCGACCGACGCCTGGCTGCCGATGCTGTTCGGCGACATGCTTGCACGCGGCAGGCTGGACATCCCGATGGTTGGCGACTGGCTGAGCAGCGACCGTCCTCCCCTGCAGGTTGGAATGTACCTCATGCTGTACAAGCTGCTGCCGCACAACGACGTATTGGTGTACCAGGGAATTTGCAGCTGGGCGCAGGCGCTGGTTCTGCTGCCGCTGGCTTCTCTGCTCGCGCGGTTCATGAGTAAGCGGGCGCAAGCGATGGCATTGCTCGTGCTCAGCCTGTCGGCCTTGATGTTGCTCAGCACCCTTTTCGTCTGGCCCAAGCTGCTGGCCGCGGCCTTTTCGCTCATCTACTACCTGGCGCTGTTTCCGGCCGACGGTACACCCAGGCGCTGGGGGCAGGCGGGCGTCGCCGCAGCGCTGGCCATGCTGTCGCATGGCGGCGCGCTGTTCTTCACCGTCGGCGTCGCCCTCGTACACCTGTGCTGGTACAAACGCCAAGGCCTGGCAATGCTGCTGCGGACCGGGCCGCTCGCCGCCGCGCTCTACCTTCCATGGGTGGCCTATCAGCGGCTTGTCGATCCTCCAGGCGACCGGCTTATCAAGTGGCACTTTGCCGACAAGATCGACGTCAGCGACGAGAGCGCCGCGCAGGCGATTCTCCACGCCTATTCCCAGATCACGCCCGGCGAATGGCTGACCGCACGCCTGCAGAATCTCGGCGTGGTCGTCAAAGGCACACTCTCGGCACCGTATGACGCGTGGAGGATGGCGACGCGACAGGATCCCGCATTCCTTTCCCGTTTTATCGAGGACGACTTCTACCACATGTTCCATTCGATGTGGTTTGCCTCGCCCCTGTTGCTGGTCCCTTGCATTGCCGTGATGTATTTGCGCGACCGCCGTCGAGACACTCAACCGCTCAAGAAGCTGTTGCAGGCACTGACGTCTTTTGCCGTGGTCACCCTGGTGTGGGTGATCGCCATTTTCAAGGGAGGGGTAACGACGACGCACATCGGCGCCTACGCGTCTGTACTGCTGCTGCAGCTCGCCATCCTGGCCGCCATATGGCGCACCAGTGCTCCTCTTTTCTATGCGATCTGCGTGGCCAACGTCACCGTGTCTTTGTCAGCCTATGTGTTTGATCGGCAGTTCCTCCCCGGCTTGCAGTCGGCCTACGTACTGGTGAGCGCCTTGCTGTGCGGCGGGCTGGCATTGGCAACCCTGATCGCCACAGAGAGTTGCTTCGCAAGGGCGGCACACCTGCCATCGGAAGCGCATTCCGATGGCGAGGAAGCACCGGAGGCTTTTACGCAGAGTTCGGTCGTCGGCGCCTCCCTCCTTGAGATACAGGAGCCCTCCGATTACTCGGGCAAAGAGCAGGTTTCTGTATGATTTTGGACGTGCCCGTCCTGCAATTGCGCAGACCTCCTGCACTGTTGCGATCAGAATGTCGCTGATGACCCGCAGCGATCGGCGAAAATTCTTCGCTTTCTTTCACAAACAAGCATCGACGGCGGCTCGACTAGCCACTTGCATTGCGCCGACGCACCTTGACTCCATTCATCCGCTTTCGAGTTTGATTCATGGCACAGAAGAATGACAAGATTGTCCTGACCGGCGCTGCAGGGCTGGTGGGGCAGAACCTGATCGTCGAACTGAAGCGACAGGGCTATACCCGGCTGGTAGCCATCGATAAGCACGCGCACAATCTCGACATCCTGCGAGGCTTGCATGCGGATGTGGAGACGATCCTTGCGGATCTGACCGAGCCGGGCGAATGGAGCAAGGCGTTTGAAGGCGCTCAGCTCGTTGTGCAGTTGCACGCGCAGATCACCGGCAAGACCACCGACCTGTTCACCCGCAACAACCTGACCGCGACGGCGCACGTGCTCGATGCCTGCCGCGCGGCAAACGTGTCTTACATGGTGCACATCAGCTCCTCGGTGGTCAACTCGGTGGCCAAGGACGACTACACCAACACCAAGCGCGCACAGGAAGAGATGGTGGTCGCCAGCGGCCTGCGCCACTGCGTGCTGCGCCCGACCCTGATGTTCGGCTGGTTCGATCCCAAGCACCTGGGCTGGCTGTCGCGCTTCATGGCAAAGACGCCGGTGTTCCCGATTCCGGGCGACGGCCGGTTCATGCGCCAGCCGCTGTACGAACGCGACTTCTGCCGCTGCATCGCCACCTGCATCGAACGCGAGCCCGAGGGTCAGGTCTACGACATCGTCGGCGACACCCGTGTGGACTACGTCGATATCATCAAGACGATCAAGCGGGTCAAGAAACTGCACACCTTGATCGTGCATATCCCGATCGGCTTCTTCGCCTTCCTGCTGCGTGTGTATTCGCTCTTCAGTTCCAAGCCGCCGTTCACCGCCGACCAGTTGAAGGCGCTGAGCGCCGGCGACGACTTCAAGGGCGTCGATACCGAAGCGGTGTTCGGCGTACGCCAGACGCCGTTCGAAGACGCCATCCGCGAAAGCTATACCGACCCGCGCTACAGCCACATCGTGCTCAAGCGCTGAACCGTCATACGAGACTAGAACCATGAGTAGATTCGCGATCGTCGGCAGCGGCCCCATGGGCCTGATGGCTGCCATGGAACTGTTGAAAAAGGGCCACCAGGTCGACGTCTACGAACGCGACGACCGCATCGGCGGCATGTCTGCGGACTTCGATTTCGACGGCCTGCGCATCGAGCGTTACTACCACTTCATCTGCAAGACCGATTTCCCGCTGTTCAAGCTGCTCGAGGACCTGCAGCTGTCCGACCGCCTGCACTGGACGGACACCAAGATGGGGTACTACTACCAGGGCAAGCTGCACAAGTGGGGAACGCCGTTCGCGCTGCTCGGCTTCCCGCACCTGGGGCTGGTCGACAAGATCCGCTACGCTTTGCACGTCATGCACACCAAGGGCATCAGCGACTGGACTGCGCTGGACAAGGAAAATGCTCGTGACTGGATCACCCGCTGGATCGGCCCCCAGGCTTACAAGGTGATGTGGGAGAAGGCCTTCGCGCTGAAGTTCTTCGAGTACCAGAACGACCTGTCCGCCTCGTGGATCGGCACCCGCATCAAGCGCGTGGCCCTGTCGCGGCGCAACCTGTTCAACGAAAGCATGGGCTATCTGGAGGGCGGTTCGGCCGTGCTGCTGCAACGCATGGCCGCGGAAGTCACGCGCCTGGGCGGACGCATCCTGCTGTCGCAGCCCATCGAGGAAGTCGCCTCGGTCGACGGCAAGGTCGCCGGCATCCGCACCCGCGATGGCCATCATGCCTACGACGGCGTGGTGTCGACGGCACCGATCCAGTACGTACCTGGCATGGTCCCCGGCCTGCCCAAGACCTTCGCCGACCAGGTCGCCGCGATCGAGAACATCCCGGTCGCCTGCGTGATCCTGAAGCTGTCCAAGCCGGTCAGCGAGAACTTCTGGATAAACATCAGCGACGACTGCATCGCCATTCCCGGCCTGATCGAGTACAGCAACCTCAATCCCGGCAAAGGCCCGGGCGAACATATCGTGTACGCGCCCTATTACATGCCCAAGACTCATCCGAAGTGGCAGTGGAGCAATCAGCAACTGATCGACGAAGTCGTCAGCTACCTTCAGATGATTAACCCGGACTTCAAGCCGGAGTGGATTCGCGCCACTCACTGCCATCGCTACGAGTATGCGCAGACCATCTGCCCGCCGGGCTTCCAGGACATGCTGCCGCCGATGAAGACGCCGCTGCAAGGCTTCTACATGGCGGATACGGCGTATTACTACCCGGAGGATCGCTCGATCAACGAGAGCATCGCTGTCGGAGCCAAGCTGGTGGCTGATCTGTGATCGATCAGAAGTTCTTCAAGTTCCTGGTGGCGGGCGGTCTTGCGGCGCTCGTCAATTTTGGATCGAGAATCCTGCTGAACGAGTTTATGCCGTATGCGCAGGCCATCATCATTGCCTACTGCATCGGCATGCTGACTGCCTTTTTGCTGAACCGACTTTTCGTATTCAAGGAATCCAGCAACCACATCCACCAGCAGGCAGCTTGGTTCATCCTCATCAACGTGGCTGCAGCACTGCAGACGCTGCTAATCAGTTTGCTTTTCGCCAAGATTATCTTTCCGAAAATGCAGATGAACTTTTATCCTCAGGCCGTTGCTCATGCGATAGGCGTCATTGCCCCGGTTGCAATCAGCTATCTGGGCCACAAGCATTTCACTTTTCGGGGGCATCGATGAATCAGGCAGCTCAACAGGGCGCGCCATCACGGCTGCGCGACAGGACGCTGGCTGCGTTCACATTGATGGTGTCGCAGCCCGCGCTTGCGGCGATCGCCGCATTGGCCGCTCTTTATGCGCTATTGGCCGTAGTGGGTGGAATTCTCACGTTCAGCCCCGTCCCGTTCTGGGACATGTGGGATGGCGGACTGGGATTTTATGTCCGTCAGATGACCGATGTCTCGCAGTGGTGGGCGCAGCACAACGAACATCGCATCGTGCTGTCAAGAATCCTTTTCTTCCTCGACTATCGCTATTTCGATAGCAATGGCGCCGTACTGGTTGTTATCAACTACCTGCTTGCGTGCTCGACCTTTGGGCTACTCGCTTGGTGCGCCCTGCAACGCGACGCAAGTCGGAGACGGGATGGGCGCATGATCGCAGCCTTCATCTTGTGCTGTGCACTGCTGTGGACCCAAAGCAACAATCTGACATGGGCATTCCAGAGTCAGTTCTTCCTCGCGAATCTACTGCCCCTGCTCGCCCTGGTGTTGCTGCATGCCTCATGCCGCACGCGCATTCGCGGAAATGCCATCGTGTTCCTGGGAGCCCTGACCGTGGCCGCAATGGCCGCCGTCAGCATGGCAAATGGTGTATTGGCGGGGGGCGTCGTCGCTGCCGCCTGCCTGCTGGGGCGCCAAAGCTGGCGTCGCAATCTGCTGGCCTGGGCCGTGGCGATTGCCGTTCCGGCATTGTACTTCCACCATTACACGGCGCCCGCCGGACATGGCTCGATCCTCACATCGCTTCGGACTGAGCCGCTCGAAGTCATCAAGTTCTTCTTCGCGTACATCGGCAGCCCATTCGCCCACTTGGACGCGAGTGGCTCGCTCCATCTCGGCTGGGCCATCCTCGCCGGTGTTGTGCTATTGACCGCAGGAGCGATCCTGTCCTGGCGCACGATATTCAAGCGCCATGACACGGTTGATGTCGATCTTGTCGTCACCCTTTTCCTTGGATACCTCGTCGCCTCCGCATTTGCGACGGCGGGTAGCCGAGCGCTATTTGGCCTCGATGCCGCCGTGGCGAGTCGCTACACGACACCTGGCCTATTGGTGCTTGGTTGCGTCCTGATCTTGGCATCACGAAACTTCTTTCGCGATCGCGCGCTGACCATGCCTTATCAGATCGGCCTGGCGCTGATGGCGCTCGCTTTCCTGCCTTCGCAGTTGACAGCGACGCGTCCGCAACCCTATCTGGACTTCGAGTGGCGCTTCGCCGCCCTGGCGCTCGAATTGGGAGTCAAGGATGAAAAGCAGATCGGGTGGATTTTCCCCGACGCAGCTTGGGCACAGAAAATCGCCGAGCCTGCAGCGAACATGGGTATCGGCATATTCGCGAAGCCCGGGATTTACGATGCGAAACTCACCTTAGGCGGCAGCTATCCCACGTTACCGCTGCAGACCTGTAGCTTGGCGGGGCTGGAAAGCGAGGCTGTGGATGCGTCGACGAACGATTGGATCCCCTTGAAGGGCGGACTGATGAATTCCATCCTGCCTCGGAAGATATCCACCGTATTGCTGGTGGACGCAAACAACACCATCGTGGGTCGAGGCCTGCTGGCCGAGCCCAAACAGGATAGTCGAGGCGCTCCCTTCGGCGCTCCCTTCAAGGCCTACCTGATGGGACGCGCGCAATCATCCGTTTACAAGATCGTAATACCGGGGTTTTGCGCAACCACAGTCGCTCCCAAAAGCCCATAAGATTTTAGAAGTTGGACCTGGGCGGGCACAGCATCATTGCCATGGCCCGCTCGTTCCATAGGTCGGCCAGGGGCTTCTCCAAACTTTATGCTCCAACATCGCGACGGTGTCGCCTGGATCTCGCAGTAGCCCGGGGCCGGGGAAACTGCGACATTGGGATCGCGGCGCTCACCAAGGCGATCATGTGCAGCTGCCAGGGAGCAACTGGTGTAACTCACTGCCTCCAGCCAGCTGAGCCACTACCACTGACGTAGTGGCGCTAGCTATTTGGTGCGAACATCGGGCGCTCAAGCTGGAGCATGAGTCGACCACGGGTCATCGGCACCTTACGGATGTCCTTCGACGCGAAAAGACGTACGCCAAAAAACTCTTCGATGCCATACATGGTCTCCCGTTCGGGCGCACAGTGGAACACCATGCTCTTACGGGTCATACCAGCCGAAAGAATGGGGGTTCCCCCGTGAGGAAGCTCGGGATGCCAAATGAAGCAATCGCCCTTCTTGATCAGCGCAATTTCCGGCTTGATGCCTCGCTTGTGCACTTCCTCAGCCACGCGTCCAATGTAGTGGTTGAACGCCTCGCCCAATTGATCGGCACCAGTGGCCTGAATGGATTCGATCTCGATCAGATGGCCACCGGGATAGTATTGGAGCGGCCCTGCTTCGGCGTGCACATCCTCTAGCGCAAACCAGATGCCAGCAAAAATGTTGTGAGGACGCGTATGGAAAAATGGCGTATCGCGGTGGAGTGTCTGTTCGCTCGACTGTTCGAAGAAAAGAGAGGTCGCAACAAACGCTCGGTCGCCAAAGAACGCATCAAGGGTTTTCATCACCACAGGCTTCGCAATGGCAGCACGCGCCCTGTCGCTCACGAGGTGCATGTTGGTCAGGCGCGAATGACGCCCTGTCCCCATGACATGCTTATCCGCCTCCTGGCGGTGTTTCGCCACGTAGCGCGTGAAGTCGTCACAAATGGCATCGCATTCTTTGTCAGACAAGACCCCTGGCAAATGCGCATAGCCATGCTCATGCAGGGAGCTGACTGCGGCAACTGCGGCGGCGTCGCTTTCCGACGACCCGCACTCACTGTGCAACATCTTAAAAAACTTCATCACTGCGCCCCTGTATCGTAACAAACCACTCAACCCTTAACGACAACGCCTACACCCGGTCAACCTGGTTTGCACCCCACAGTATCGCCGCCTCATCCACCATCCCGGAGAATGCATCGCGCCCTTGGCACACATAGGCATTGTCCAAGGCCGCCAATCGCCCCGAAAGCATCTGCCTCGATTCGCAGACATCGATCTGTCGACTCAGCTCGGCAGCAATAGCCTCAGGTGTCATCGTCTCCAACGACACGATGTTTGCATGGCTTGATGACAAATCCTTGTTGGCGAACCGATTGGTAATCACCGACATACCGAATGCATCCATCTCCAACGGCGGATAGCTGGGATGGGGGGAAACCATCAATGAGATTCCGAGCGACGACGTAGAAAGCAGCTCGGCATACTGATCGATCGAAAGTTTGCCCAGCGCCTGCAGGACGAACGGCCCGAGATCGACGTCTGAATCCAGCTCGCCGACCGCGAGAACACGCCAGTCGGCACAGCGTGAGTCTGCCCAACCCCACTTCCTCAAGCCCTCGCACAGGAGCTCAAACGCATTACGAGGCGTACCCGGACGCGCGTACGTGAGGATCACGCGCTGGCGTGGCGTCTGCTGCGTTGAACGCACACGCTCCAGCGCCGCTTTCAGTCCATCATGAAGCACCGGTTCGAACGTCACCGCCCGCTGATAGTCGAATCCTTGGCACGCGAAATAGTCCCGCAGAAGCGACGTATTGAAAATTGCGATATCGCGATCTTTGCGGTACGTACTCATCGCGAGTGCCGACTGGCTGGACCATGCATAGAATCCCGGCTCATAGTCCTGGATCAGGTACATCACAGGTCGGTCACTTGCCTGCATCGCCGATTGCCAGGTCGCAAGACGTTGAGCCGAATAAGCCGTCCACCACGCGGTCGCCAACCAATGATCACCCGCAGCGACCGGCAACGTCTGCCCATACCTATCATTGAATGCAACGATCTGACGCGGCGCCTCGCTTTCCTCCCCGCAGTTGACGAGTTGGTGATCCCCAAACCTCGCCAGCGCCTCATCGTCGGGTGCCGAGTCGACAAGGATGATCCGCGACTCATCGAAGTAGCGGCAGAGTTCACGATAGATGAGGACCGCGGTGTGAATGCCACCGAAGTAATGCTGCTTGTTGATGGAAGGCAGTATCAAATTAAGCCTGCGATCATGCCGCTCCTCCGCCCTGGGTTCACAAGGCGTGATCTCTCCGACGCTCGTGCGCACTGGGTCGGATGCGACAACTGCTGTCCTCAACCCACGTGCGGCGCGCCGTAGCAAACGATCAAGCATCTGCCTGCGCTCCTCGCAAGGCCGGCGACGGCGACATGTAATCCAGGTTCGGGCTGTAGAACGGATCTCCGGATTCACGATAAGGCGAATAGGCCTGCGCCGATCGCACGAAATCACTCTCTGGAATTACGCGCGGATCTCGCGTCTTGGATTCGTGGTGGATAAGGATCGCCTCCGGCACATACACGGTGCGCTTGCCATTCGCTATGGCACGAAGGCACAGTTCCACGTCGCTACCGCAGACGACGAATGACTCGTCGAATCCGCCAATGGCATCGAAGTTAGCGCGCGAGATGGCGACACACGCCCCTGTCACCGCCAGTACTTCGCGGCGCAGAATCGGCGATACAAACAGGTGCTGGTGGTGGATCGGCTGCTGCCCCTTGAACACGTGATCGGCCCAGCCCCCCATGCCGACAACCACGCCCGCATGCTGGATGCTGCCATCTGCATACAGGAGCAATGCGCCACATGCGCCGACATCCGGCCTGAGCGCGTTTTCCACCAAACGTTGCAGCCAATCCGCTGAAGCGACTTCGGTGTCATTGTTCAGGAATACGAGCACTTCGCCCTCGGCGCTCGCCGCGGCAAGGTTATTGAGCGCAGACCAGTTGAACGGCACATCCGCCTGCAGCACGCGAAACCACGGCTCGTTGGACATCGCATCAAGCCATTCGAGCGTGGCAGGGTCCTTAGACCCGTTATCGACAACGATTATTTCGAAATTCGCGTAATCGGTTCTTCCCTGGATCGACTCGATGCATGGCCGCAACAGATCGAGCCCGTCCCGAGTCGGGATGATGATGCTCGCCTTCGGCGCATGCTGTGCGTAGGGGTAGCGCACGTCATAACAGAACAAGTGCGGACCGTCCTCCACCTGGGCGCCGGGATAGACCGCATCCACATGGTACTGAATCGCACGCTTGCCCGAATCATGCGCATATGGCTTTGAATCGGCGTTCGCGGCGGTGGAGCCTGCGTGCATGCGCCAGTGATACAGCACGCGCGGAACATGCCCAACCTTGGCTCCTTCCGCCACGCAACGCAGCACCAAATCATAGTCCTGCGAACCGTCGCACTCGCTACGCGTCAAGCCTACTCGCTTGATGAGATCGTGTTCGAAACTGACCAGGTGTCCCAGGTACATCTGCGCCAGGAACAAGTCGTAGTTCCAATCCGGCTTGAAGTACGGATTACGCAACCGGCCATCCTCACCCAACATGTCGTGGTCGGTATAGACGACCGCGCTTCCTGTCTTGATATGGCAATCCACTACCGCCGCCAACGCATTGCAGTCGAGCACGTCGTCGTGATCGAGGAACGTCACCCACCTTCCGCGGGCTGACGCAAGTGCTGCATTGGTGGTGGCCGCGATGCCCGAGCGCGTTTCCGACCGAGTGACCCACAGGTTGGGGATGTGCTTCTTGAACTCGGCCAGTATACGGCCCACGTGGGGCTCGTTGGACGCGTCGTCATGGATGCAAATTTCCCAGTTCTGGTAGGTTTGCGTGCGCACGCTCTCGATCGCTTCCCTGAGGAATAGCTCGGGCGTATTGCAGACAGGGATGATGACGCTGATCATCCCGCTGTCAGCGGAAACTTCCAGCTGCGGCAATGCGGCGTGCCAACTTTCGTAGGCATCCAAAGACACCTGTGGTGCGGGGGCCGATCCGCCAGAAGCATATGCCGCCATCCGCCTCGCGAAGTGCCGGGGCCCCTTTGCGCCCTCACGAAGACAGGCGCGCACGAGTTGAAAAGAGGATATCCCCTGCAGACGAGCACGACGCCACGCCCAGAGCAGCGCGCTAAGCAGGGCGCGAATTTGCCGAACTACCATGAAACCCCCCATCTCCAATACATCAAATCAATTTGGCGCTTCAATTGGCCAATAAGCGGCCAAGCATAAACGCCGCGGTCATTGCCACACACAAGGCGGTCACGCCGTATCCTATCGCCTTCAACTTGAAGCTCTTTATCGCTGCCGCGTGCTGGCGAGATTGTTCCTGCTGTGCCAAAACCGCTGCCATCAGCTTGGCTTCCAGACGTGCATGCAGATCGCACATCTCGGTTTCGACGGCCTCTCGGAGGGATTCGGAAGTATCGCGCGCAAGCAATGCCCCCCCGATCTCTTCGTCTCTGCTACGAACGGCATCCACAGAAGCACTGAGCGCCTCTTTCGTTTCCATCAATTCCCGGCGCAGCTCTTCGAGCGACTCCGGCGCAAGGGCGTGATTGCGCTGCGCCTGAGAAGTTTCGTCGCTCGCCTCGGCGACAGAAAGTTCTTGCTCTCTTTGTTCCAACTGATGCGCTAATGCCATCCGGCCCTGTTCGGCCTCCGCTGCCTTCTGTTCCGACAATCTCAGCAGCTCGGCGGTCGACTGCCATTCCCCCACAGCGACCCGCAAGTCCTCGTCCTTTTGGCGACAGGCATCTATTGTCTGCCTCCACCCTTCGGATGCATTCAAAGCGTCTTGCTGCGCGCGCTTGAATAGGGCGACCGTCTGCTCCCATTCGTGCTTGATTTCTTTGATCTGGGCCTGTAACCCCGCATTAGCTTCGGCTGTGGACTTCCATTCCGAAATGACTTTCGCAACATCTGCTTCTGCGGTCTCCAGCCGCTGGATCGTCGCGCTCCACTCCCGTGTCGCCACCTCCAGATCCTTCGCATGGCTCTTGGCAACGTCGGCGGTAGCGGCCCATTCCAGTTCTGAATTGAGCGTGCGGAGCGCGAGCTCTCTCAGGCCAGACGCCAACTGTTCCAGCAAACCTACGGCTTGATCATCCGAGGCGCCACGGGAGACCCACCAATCGCGCAGTTCCTGGGCCTTTTCCGCATTGCGAAGCCCGACGAAATAGGTTCGGTAACATGGTCCAACGCAATCGCCAGCGAACACCCGCGTGTTGTAGAGCCTGTCTGCAGCTGTTGAAAGGCCTTCTAGTTCGGGAAACTTCACCTTCATGAAGTGAACGCCCATTAGGCTTTCCCACAACGTCGCGCATCCCTGCGTCAGCACGACTACGTGCAATCCCTGACTTTCCAGGATGGAAACCACTTCTGCGGCATTCACGAGCCCGTAATCACGATGCTCCTGCAGCCACTCGTAGTCGTGGCCAAAAAGCTCTTTCCAACGATCATTGGCGGCCGCGTCGGCCTGAACCACCCACTCTTCATCCGTAGGACAGCCAATGACCAAGGCATCCCCGGCGACGCGCCCCATTTCCGACACGGCCGCTGCACGGAGTTCGCGAGGGATATGTTCAAGCACATCAAGTGACACAACGGCGCCATATTCGCCTGATTGGAAAGGCAGCGCAGTGGCGTCGGCTACGACGAAATCCTGCTCATCCCCTTCCACACGTATGTCGGTATACAGCAGGCTTGACTTCGGCAGAAATTCACCCAGCAACCGCTGCCTGTTCGCACCGACTTCGAGTATCCGGCAATCGCCGCAGCCCAGCGTGCTCAATATCGCAGAAGCCGCGCCGTAGCGCTGGTAATGATCAAACGCGATGGCTTGGAGATCAACGCCCATGGACACGCCACTCATGAGAAATATAGACCAGCCCCTCGCTGAAGTACGGCGCAGCGACGGTGAACTCATTTACCGAAGACAGGTAATCCAAGCACACCAGGCCCTTGTCAGTAAAAAGACCGACATCGATGCGATATGTGCCTGTCAACAACGGCATGGAAGGAATGTGGTACGTAATACCGTGAGTTCCACGGCTAGCAGGAATATCGATCTGCTCAAGATGCGTATTCGGGCCAAAGATGTGCTGACCATCCAGGCCTTTTATTGCAACGCCCAAGAGCAAGCCCTCGATCATGTCGTCATTGACCGCGTATTCGATCTCGACTGTCAAAGGTTCAAAGGGCGCCAACATGTCGGTAGACATCGTTGTACGCTCGATGTGAGCGGGAACCGAATCTCGTTTTGCAGGAGCCTTTTCCGCAACGGGATTCGCTTCGCCTGACGGGGGCGCCAGTCGCCCCAGTTCGTAGTCCCGAAACCGGTCCGCGACAAAACTCGCCTCGCCATGCAATTTCACGTGCCCCTGCTCGAGCCAGATTGCGGTTTGGCAGAACCGCTTCACCTGCTCCAGCGAATGCGAGACAAACAGGACGGTGGCTCCACGCGCGCGGATCTGCTCGATTCGCGCCAGACACTTCATCTGAAAGCGGATATCACCCACAGACAGTGCCTCGTCAATGATCAGCACGTCAGGCTCTGTGTGAATGGCGACGGAAAAAGCCAGCCGCACGTACATGCCGCTGGAATAGGTTTTGACCGGGCGGTCGATGAATTCACCGATATCGGCGAACTCAATGATCTTGTCCAGGCTTTGATCGACTTCCGCATGGGTCAGGCCAAGCAGAGACGCGCTGAGATAGACGTTCTCACGGCCGCTGAAGTCAGGGTTGAAGCCGGCCCCCAACTCCAGCAGTGCCGCAAAACGCCCCCGTATGCGGACGGTGCCCTTGGTCGGCGAAAGCGTGCCGCACAGGATCTGTAGAAGGGTCGATTTTCCGGCACCGTTCCGCCCGATGATGCCGACGGTTTCGCCCCTTGGTACAAGGAGGGTCACATCCTCCAGCGCACGAAAGTTGTGGGATGCACGATCACTCGATGGGCGCAACAACGAGAATAGACGCTTGAGAGGATGCCCATAGACTGGGTAGTCCTTGGTAACTCCTCGCATTTCAAGCGCAAGCTTGTTGTCTGGAATTTGGGGAAGCGCAGTGCTAGTCATAGGACGTCCGCAAAACCTCGTGATAGACGCTTGAAAAGCGCGTACGCCAGCAGCGCAGCGATGATGGAAATTACGAAATGATTTCCAAGCGACACCAAATCCAGCGCTTCATGGCCCAATGTTGCTGCACGCAACTGACTGATCGGCGTGACCAAGGGATTGAACGCAATAAGACCTGAGACAGACGCCGGCATGGCGCTGGGCGGGAAGAAAATCGGGCTCAAGAAAAGCAGAACGCTGCTCAGAATGCCGACGAACTGACCTACGTCACGCAGATAGACGCCGAGCGCTGACAGTATCCAGCCGATCGCAAGCAGCATCGGGACCATTTCAAGCAGGATGACAGGCGCCAACAGCGCCTTTGCAGACGGCGCCTCGGAAAGAAATGCCTGAGCCATCAACAGGATAAGTAGGCTGATCGCCGCCGTGACCAAGCCACCCGCCACCTTGACAACTACGAGCATGGGAAGCGGGAAGACCACCTTTTTCACGAAGTTCGGCTGCCCAACCACCAGCGTCGGCGACGTGATAAGCACTTCGGAAAGAAACGAAAACGGGATCAACCCCGCGAAGAGCATCAAGGCAAAATCGCCCGAATTCTGCGCACCAGCCCATCGGGCCTTGAAAATGCCGCTGAACACCAGCGTGTAGACGCACAGCATCAGGATTGGGAGAAGAACCAGCCAAAGCGCGCCGAGAACCGTCGTTTTATACTTTAATGCAAGTTCGCGCGCGAGCAATTGACGAAACAAGAAAATCAGATTTGCATGGCTCTGCATTACCCTTCATCTCCCGCCAAAGCAGCCTGCAAATCCGTACGCAAATCCCCCACATCCTCAATCCCCACACTCAGCCGCACCAGCGCATCGCTGATACCAAGCTGTTCACGGCGGGCAACCGGAATGGAGGCGTGCGTCATGACGGCAGGATGGTTCACCAGGCTTTCCACGCCACCAAGCGATTCGGCGAGGGTGAACAGTTCGGTCTTTTCGCAGAAACGCTTGGCTGCGTCGAAACCGCCCTTGAGCACAATGGAGACGATGCCGCCGAAGCCGGACATCTGGCGTTTTGCGAGCGCGTGCTGCGGGTGCGAGGCCAGGCCTGGGTAAATTACTTTTTCAATGGCGGGGTGCGTTTCCAGCCATTGCGCAAGCGCCAGGGCGTTGTCGCAGTGCGCGCGCATGCGCAGCGGCAGGGTCTTGAGACCGCGCAAGGCGAGGAAGCTGTCGAACGGGCCTTGTACGCCACCGATGGAGTTCTGCAGGAAGGCCATTTGCTCGGCGAGCTCGGCGTTGTCGCCGACCACGGCAATGCCGCCGACCATGTCCGAGTGGCCGTTGAGGTACTTGGTGGCCGAGTGCACGACGATGTCGGCGCCCAGCTCCAGCGGGCGCTGCAGCATCGGCGAGGCAAAGGTATTGTCGACCACGATCAGCAGGCCGTGCTTGCGCGCGATTGCGGCAATGGCGGCGATGTCGACCAGCTTGAGCATGGGGTTGGTCGGGGTTTCGATCCACACCATCTTGGTGTCGGGGCGGATCGCAGCCTCAAACGCGGACGGGTCGGTCAGGTCGACAAAGCTGAAATCCAGGCCGGCGGTGCGGCGACGCACACGCTCGAACAGGCGGAAGGTGCCGCCGTACAAGTCGTCCATCGCCACAACGTGGCTGCCGGCGTCCAGCAATTCCATCACCGTGGAAGTCGCCGCCATGCCGGAGGCGAACGCGAATGCACGCGTGCCGCCTTCCAGCGCGGCAACGCACCGCTCGTAGGCGAAGCGTGTGGGGTTGTGGGTGCGCGAATATTCGAAGCCCTGGTGCTCGCCAGGACTGGATTGCGCATAGGTGGACGTCGCGTAGATCGGCGGCATCACTGCGCCGGTGCTCGGATCTGGCGACTGCCCTCCATGGATCGCCAGCGTTGCAAGCGACAGCGCGCGCGCGCCGTCATGGCTATGAGTAGTGCGATTGGACATGGAGGTTCCCGAAAAAGTGGGCGATTGTAACAAGCAGGTCTGAATGGCCCGTGCCACGCGTCTCATCCGAGCGCGCGGCGGTGCGGGGTCACTGCACGCGGCGGCGCAGGTAATTGAGCAGGTCGATGCGGGTGATCAGGCCAAGGAACTGATTGCCGTCCATGACGATGGCGACCTGGCCGCGGTCGAACACCGGCAGCAGCGCTTCGATCGGCGATGCGACGTCCAGACGATCCAGCTTGCTGACCATGGCAGTGGAAATCGGGTCGCGGAAGCGCGCCTCGTCGCCATACACATGCAGCAGCACGTCGCTTTCGTCCACGATGCCCACCAGTTCGCCGTCGTCGATCACCGGCAACTGCGAGACGTCGTACAACTTCATGCGCTGGTAGGCGGTGGTCAGCAGATCCTTCGGGCCCACCACCACGGTGTCGCGCTTGTTGTACGGGCGCAGGATCAGGTCGCGCAGATCGCCGTGTTGCGGGCGCTCCAGGAAGCCGTTGTCGAGCATCCAGTAGTCGTTGTACATCTTGGACAGATACTTGTTGCCGGTATCGCAGACGAACACCAGCACGCGCTTGGGCGTGGTCTGCTCGCGGCAGTACTTCAGCGCCGCAGCCAGCAGGGTGCCGGTGGACGAGCCACCGAGGATGCCCTCTTTGGCCAGCAATTCGCGTGCGGTGTGGAAGCTTTCCGCATCACTGATGGAATAGGCCTTTCTGACGCGCGAGAAGTCGGAGATATCTGGCAAAAAGTCTTCGCCAATGCCTTCGACCAGCCAGCTGCCGGACTTTTCGCTGACCGTACCTTCTTCGATGTACTGGGTCAGGATCGAGCCGACCGGGTCGGCCAGCACCAGTTCGGTGTGCGGCGAGGCACTGGCGAAGGCGCGCGACAGGCCGGTCATGGTGCCGGAGCTGCCGCAGCCGAACACGATGGCGTCCAGTTGGCCATCCATCTGCGCCAGGATCTCCGGGCCGGTGCCGAATTCGTGCGCGGCCGGGTTGTCCGGGTTGCCGAACTGGTTGATGAAGTAGGCCCCCGGCGTTTCGGCAGCAATCTTGGCGGCCAGGTCCTGGTAGTACTCCGGGTGGCCCTTGGCCACGTCCGAGCGGGTCAACACCACGTTGGCGCCCATGGCCTTGAGATTGAAGATCTTCTCGCGGCTCATCTTGTCCGGCACCACCAGGATCAGCTGGTAGCCCTTCTGCTGCGCAACCAGGGCCAGGCCCAGACCCGTGTTGCCGGCAGTGCCCTCCACCAGAGTAGCGCCGGGCTTGAGATCGCCGCGCTGTTCGGCCGCTTCGATCATCGACAGACCGATGCGGTCCTTGATCGATCCGCCAGGATTATTCGCCTCCAGCTTGAGGAACAGCTCGCAGACGCCGGTGTCCAGGCGCTGGGCCTTGACGATCGGCGTGTTGCCAATCAGTTCGAGTACGGAGGAATGAATCGCCATCGGGATATCGTCGCTGCGCCACGCGGGCTAGACCGGTCATTATCCGACGAACAGCTGGGGAATGCTCATTCAGCCTTGAAACGATTGCGCGGACCTATGAACGAGCAGGCTCAGCCGCTGCAAGAATGCGCCACAAGCCCGAAGGCACAGCGGCACAAATAAAGACGCGGACGGTGGCAAGCCGACGAGGAGGCCGCCACCGCCCGCGACGGTGAACTAGTTCTAACGGTGGGGAAGGATCAGTGGGTGAGCTGGTCGTACATGCGAGTGAGCTTTTCTTTGGCCTGCAACTTCTCGCGCTTCATCTGGCCCAAGGTCACGTCGTCGATCGGGAGCACCCCGAGTTCGGCATCCATGCATTTCTTGTTCAATAGCTTGTGGCGTTGGTAGAGCTGCTTGAACTGGGGATCGGACTTCATCAATGCGTCGATTTCGGTCTGCGGTTGCCCTTCGAACATGGCGTTACCTCCTTCACTTAAAACAAGAACGCCCCGGCCAGCGAAGGCACGGGGCGCAGCTTGGGGATGGAAGACCAACGCGTTGCACAGGCCGACACACGGGCGGAACCACCAACAACCACTCCGCCATCTTGTCTCGTTGCGTGCCTCTGCATCACTGACCCGGCCCTCCGTACTTCCCCGGGCGGCGAAGTTGCTGCCGGGAGGTACGACCCTACGCCGGTCGCGGTGGGGGTTCAAGACCGAAACGGCCGCATTTGCCCTTCCTTGGCGCAACCAGTGACCGCGGTTCAACCACGCGTCATGCCCGGGTTAAAAGGCTTTAACTTCCAATCACTTGCCATCATGGAGCAACGACGACCTCGGCCGCACGTGTCTTGCTGGCCGCGCCCTTGGTGCCGGTGACCTGCAGCCGCGAGGCCGCGACGCCGCCTGCCACCAAGGCATCGCGGAGTGCTTCAGCACGCTTCTTGGCAGTGGCTGCATCGTTGTCGAAGCCGACGATATTGACCCGGCCCTTCTTGCCGATGTTCAGATATTCGGCCAAGGCCTTGGCCTGACCGGCGGCATCGCCAGACAGCGCGGCCTTGCCTCCGAAGGCAGCACTGCCCAGCGAAAACACTTCGCCGCGGCTGTCGAACGTGGCGGCCGGCAACTTGGCCCCGGCCACGAGCTCGGCTTCCTCATGCGCCAGCTGTACTGCCTTCTGCTGGGCCGCGTTGAGCTTGGCGGTCTGCTTGCCGGCCACGCTGGTCAAGGCCAACTCGGCGTCCTGGCGGGCGAGCGCCTCCTGTTCGGCGGCCTGGCGTGCCTGCTCGGCGGCCTCGGCCTGGATCTGCGCCTGCACACGCAGACGTTCGGCCTCCTGGCGCGCACGTGCGGCATCGCGGCGACTGGCTTCGATCAGCAAGTCGTTGCGGGTGCCTTCCAGGCGGTCCAGCTCACGCCGCGCCAGCGCGGTACGGGCAGTGAGTTCGGCGATCTCGACCCGGCGGTCGGCCAGAAACACCAGCTCGTCGCGGTCGCGCCGCTTGGCCTCGGCCAGCGCAGCCACGCTCTGCTGGGCCTGCAACCGTTCGAAGCGGGCCAGATCGTTGGTCTGCGGGTCGTTTTGCAGCGCGGCCAAGCGCCGGTTGAGCGCGTCGGCCTGCGGGTCGTCCTTGGCCGCCATCGCCAGCGGCGGCAACGCGGCCAAGCTCAGGACACCGAGGTAGAGCAGTGGGCGCAGTTTCATCGGCCACTTTCCCCGGTGTTGAGGGTGTTCTGCAACTGCGCCACTTCCTTCTTGCGCTGTTCCAGCTGGGCGGTGACCACCGCCTCTTCGCTGCGTGCCTTGGCCAGGTCGGCGTCGGCCGCTGCGCGTAAGGCGATCTGGGGTACCTGCTTGCGTTGGCGCTTGTCCAGTTGAGCCTGCTGAGCCTGCATCAATTCCTGGCGTGCCAGATTCACCAGATCGGGTGCGTATTGGTCGGCATCGGCCTGCGTGGCGCGTTGCACGGCCTGTTCGGCAGCAGTGAGCTCCGGCGCCACCTGGGCGGCGGCCGGAGAGGAAAGAACCATGAAACAGGCGATGCCATACAGGGATCGCCGCAAGTATGCGAAGCTAGCCGTCATTAGGGGAGCCGTAGCGAGAAGTCTCGAGCACGGCCATTGTCGGAAGCCTGCGGCGTACTTGCAACGAGACGCTGCTGTTTGTTGGGGAACCATTGCGCATGGATATCGGCTACTTCCTGAAGCTGATGACCGAAAAGAATGCCTCGGACATGTTCTTGACCACCGGCGCGCCGGTGTACATCAAGATCGAAGGCAAGCTTTACCCGCTCGGCAATACGGGGTTGCCGCCGGGGATGGTCAAGAAAATCGCTTACTCATTAATGGACGAAGGCCAAGTGCCGCAGTTCGAGCGCGAGCTCGAGCTCAACATGGCCATCGCCTTGTCCGATGCCGGCCGCTTCCGCGTGAACGTGTTCAAGCAGCGCGGCGAAGTGGGCATGGTGATCCGCGCCATCCGCAGCCGGATCCCCAGCATCGAGGAGCTCAACCTGCCGCAGGTGCTCAAGGACGTCATCATGACCCCGCGCGGGCTGGTGCTGGTGGTGGGCTCGACCGGCTCGGGCAAGTCGACCTCGCTTGCCTCGATGATCGACCACCGCAACAGCACCACCACCGGGCACATCCTCACCATCGAGGACCCGATCGAATATCTGCACAAGCACAAGATGTCGATCGTGAACCAGCGCGAGGTGGGCCTGGACACGCATGCGTTCCAAAGCGCGCTGAAGAATGCGATGCGCGAGGCGCCGGACGTAATCCTGATCGGCGAGATCCTGGACGCCGAGACCATGGAGGCAGCGATCGCCTTCGCCGAAACAGGTCACCTGTGCCTGGCCACGCTGCACTCCAACAATGCCGACCAGACCATCGAGCGCATCCTCAATTTCTTCCCGGAAAGCGCGCACAAGAACGTGCTGATGAATCTGGCGCTGAACCTGCGCGCAGTGGTGTCGCAGCGCTTGGTCAAGGGCGTGGATGGACGCCGCCGCCCGGCGACCGAAGTGCTGCTCAACACGCCGATGATTCGCGACCTGCTGCGCCGCGGCCAGGTGCACGAGGTCAAGCAGGCGATGGAAGAGTCGCTGGAAGAAGGCATGCAGACCTTCGACCAGTGCCTGTTCCGGATGGTGAAGTCGGGCGAAATCGAGCAGGAAGAAGCACTACGTGCCGCCGACTCGCGCGATGGCCTCGCCCTGAAGTTCCGCCTCTCCGAAGGTGGCTCCGGCGAGCACGACCCGTACGCGGATTACGAAACGCCGGCTGCGCCGAAGATCAGCCACGGGTTTATTTAAGCGGCCTCGTCACGGTTTTCGACCAGCGACTGGCGCCGTGGCGCTGATCGATTGACACGCTGATAGATGAGTTTGGTCGCGATTAGGTTGCAACTTGCATCCTCATCCAATACCGCATCTCTTCTTGCGCTCGCGAAGGACTCGCGAAGGAAGGGATGCGGGGACCATGCGTGCCTTCAGGCCTGCTTTGAGGCAAGCGCTAGCTCTCATCTTCAGCACGGACCCAGCAATGGGCCGACCTCGGATTGAGCAATTGCCCCGCAAGCCGCGCTTGTTTTCCGCTTACCAGGAAAGCTGCCGCGGCGCAGACGAGAGCGACTACCCTCGCCCGCCCGCCTCAAACAACTGCATCAATCTGCATTTCCGGCCGCGCCGCGTCGAATGCCGGCAGTGCCAGACAGGCCTGTTCAATGCTTTGCACCTTGGGATATGGCGCGAGATCGACCTCAAACCGGCGCGCGTTGTAGAGCTGCGGAATCAGCACGCAATCCGCCAGGCCCGGTGTGTCGCCGTGGCAGAAGCTTGCGGTGTGCGGATCGTTGGCCAGTTGCAGTTCCAGCGCCGCAAACCCTTGCTGCATCCAGTGCTGCGTCCAATACAGGCGCTGTGCGGCATCGCGTTGCCACTCTCGCTCAAGCAACTGCATCACGCGTAGGTTATTGAGCGGGTGCACATCGCATGCGATGGCTTGGGCAAGTGCGCGCACGCGGGCGCGTTCGGACGGCGCTGCCGGCAGCAGCTGCGCGCTGCCTGGAAACGCTTCTTCCAGATATTCCAGAATCGCCAGCGACTGCGGAACCACCACTGCGCCGTGGCGCAGCGCCGGAACTAGCTGCTGTGGATTGAGCTGCGCATAGGCCGGCGCATGCTGCTCGCCGCCGTCGCGCACCAGATGCACCGGGTGCGTGACGTACGCCAGCGCCTTTATGTTCAGCCCGATGCGCACGCGATAGGCCGCGCTCGAACGCCAGTACGAAAACAGCTCCAAGGGTGCGCTCATACGCCAGCCTGCCTGTGAGCGCTTACGGAAGGTGAGCAACCGGTCATGGCAGCGGTTGCCGCTCAACGCGCTGTTCGATCGCGCCGAAGATGCTGACGCCATCAGCATCGAACATCTCGATCCGCACCATGTCGCCGAACGCCATGAACGGTGTGCTCGGCTTGCCGTCTCGCAAGGTCTCCACCACGCGCTGTTCGGCAAAACACGAGGCGCCCAGCGTGGTGTCCTGATTGGCGATGGTGCCCGAGCCCACGATCGTGCCGGCCGACAACGGACGAGTTTTGGCGGCATGGGCAATCAGCTGAGCGAAGTTGAACTGCATGTCCTCGCCAGCTTCGGGCGCGCCGAACCAGGCGCCGTTGACATGGGTCACCAGCGGTAGGTGCACCTTGTTGTCGCGCCAGGCATCGTCCAGTTCGTCGGGGGTGACGAACACCGGCGACAGCGCCGAACGCGGCTTGGATTGCACAAAACCGAAGCCCTTGGCGAGCTCGGCCGGAATAAGGTTGCGCAGCGAGACGTCGTTAACCAAACCGATCAACTGGATATGCGCGGCCGCCTGCTCGGGCGAGGCGCCCATCGGTACGTCGTCGGTAATGACCACGATTTCCGCTTCCAGATCGATGCCGTGCTCCTCGCTGATCACCTTGATGGCATCGCGCGGGCCGTAGAAGCCGGCGCTGGTGGCTTGGTACATCAGCGGGTCGGTGTAGAAGCTTTCCGGCACCTCGGCATTGCGCGCGCGGCGCACCCGCTCCACGTGCGGCAGGTAGGCGCTGCCGTCGACGAACTCGTAGGCGCGCGGCAGCGGCGCGGCCAAGGCGTGCATGTCCAGGTCGAAGACGCCGTCGGCACTGCCGTCGTTGAGCGAGGCCGATAAGGCGTTCAGGCGCGGCGCCACATTGCTCCAGTCTTCCAGCGCGCGCTGCAGTGTGGGCGCGATGCCGGTGGCGCGCACGGCGGTGCGCAGGTCGCGCGAGACCACGATCAGGCTGCCGTCGCGGCCGCCTTCCTTCAGGGAACCTAGCTTCATGACCATCCTGTGCTGTGGCTGATTGGGTGATTGTACGGCCTGCCACAACAGTAGTTACACCTGAAACAACTGACCAGTACCACAACCGCAGTGACGGGATTTTGTGCAGCGCGCCAAACGCGGGTACACTTGCCGGGTCTGCATGCGGCCGTCCGTTTCCCTTAGGGACAGCCGGCGAGACCAGGATCGATCGATCCGCTCGCCCGCCCCACCCGACGCCTTTCGTGGTGCCGACAAACCCATCGCTCTTTGATCGGGTTGATCCACCATCTCGCAGCGCGGTTCACGGGAACGCTCCGAGCCTCACTTTTTGCATCTGCAATGCGTTTGCGCTCCGGGCTTGGCTTGGTGGCGACGCTTTACTTGGAGCTTCCTGATGTCTTTTGAATCCCTGGGCCTTGCGCCCTTCCTGCTGCGCGCGTTGGCCGAGCAGGGCTATGAAACCCCCACTGCGATCCAGCAGCAGGCAATTCCGCTGGTGCTGGCCGATCACGATCTGCTGGCCGGCGCGCAGACCGGCACCGGCAAGACGGCTGCGTTCGGCCTGCCGCTGCTGCAGCACCTGGGCACCTCGCCGCAGCCGGTCAACGGCCCGCGCAAGCCGCGCGCGTTGATCCTGACCCCGACCCGCGAACTTGCCACCCAGGTGCATGACAGCCTGCGGGGCTACAGCAAGTACCTACGCATCCCCAGCGCGGTGATCTACGGCGGCGTGGGCATGGGCAACCAGCTCGACGCGCTGCGTCGTGGCGTGGACCTGCTGATCGCCTGCCCGGGCCGCCTGATCGACCATATCGAGCGTCGCAGCGTGGACCTGTCCGGCATCGAAGTGCTGATCCTGGACGAAGCCGACCGCATGCTCGACATGGGCTTCTTGCCGTCGATCAAGCGCATCCTGACCAAGCTGCCGCGCCAGGACCGTCAAACCCTGCTGTTCTCGGCGACCTTCGAAGAGAACATCAAGCAGCTGGCGCTGGAGTTCATGCGCAACCCGATGCAGATCCAGGTCACCCCGAGCAACACTGTGGCCGAGAGCATCACCCACCGCGTGCACCCGGTCGATGGCGCGCGCAAGCGCGATCTGCTGCTGCACCTGCTGGCGCAGGACAGCCGCGAGCAGACCCTGGTCTTCGCGCGCACCAAGCACGGCAGCGACAAACTGGCGCTGTTTCTGGAGAAGTCCGGCATCAAGACCGCGGCGATCCACGGCAACAAGAGCCAGGGTCAGCGCATGCGTGCCTTGAGCGACTTCAAGGCCGGCCGCGTGACCGTGCTGGTGGCCACCGATATCGCCGCGCGTGGTATCGATATCGACCAGCTGCCGAAGGTCATCAACTACGACCTGCCGATGGTGGCCGAGGATTACGTGCACCGCATCGGCCGCACCGGCCGTAACGGCTCCACCGGCGAGGCGATTTCGCTGGTGGCGCAGGACGAAGCCAAGCTGCTGCGCCAGATCGTGCGCATGCTGGGCCGCGACGTGGAAATCCGCGACGTGCCGGGCTACGAGCCGCAAACCCCGATCCGTTGGGGCAATAGCGCACCGGGACGTGCCGAGCAGCCGGGTGGCGATCGCGCTCCGCGCAAGAGCCACGCCCGTCGCCCGCATGGCGATGCACCGCGTCAGGCGCATGCACATGCCGGCCCGAAGAAGCCGGGTGGCCAGCGCAGCAGTGGTCCGCGTCAGGCCAATGCCGGTGCTGGCGCAGGCCGTCGCGACGGCGGCCGCGGTGGCCAGCGTCCGAGCGGCACGCGCTAAATCCTGAGCGCCGGTACTTCCGGCGCCAGGTTGGCGTTGAACTGAAAAGCCGCCCTTTCGGGGCGGCTTTTTTGTGGGCCATGCGCGTGTGTCAGCAAACATGCTTGATCCGCGTGCGACTAGGCAGCGCAAGAGCGCGCGGCAATGCCGCACCTTGGTGACGGACGCGGGAGTCAGCGCGCCAGGCATGCGCGCTGCGCTGCATACCGGTGTGACACTCCAACTGCCACCGTGGCTTTGGAATGCCGAAAAGCACCGCAGCGTTGCGCTTGCCGTCGGCTTCAGAGGGCCCGGCGCACTTACAATGCCGCACATGGATATCTTCAAAGTCTTTACGCTTGAAGCCGCGCACCGGCTTCCCAATGTGCCGCCTGGGCACAAATGCGCGCGCCTGCACGGGCATTCGTTTCGAGTGGAGCTGCATGTCAGCGGCGAACCCGGCGCCGAGACCGGCTGGATCATGGATTTCGGCGATATCAAGGCCGCCTTTCAGCCGATCTACGACCGCCTGGATCACCACTATCTCAACGATATCGACGGGCTGGAAAATCCCACCAGCGAACGCCTGGCAATCTGGATCTGGCAGCAGCTCAAGCCAGCATTGCCGCAGCTCAGCGAGATCGTGGTGCATGAAACCTGCACCTCCGGGTGTCGCTATCGCGGTTGACCGGTAGCGCAGTCCTGTGACCTAGGGCCGCCCGCTGGGCGGCTTTTGTCATTTACGGAGCTGGCTAACCCGTTGATGACAAAGCATTTCTGCAGCCGCTTGGAAAATCTTCAGAAAACATGTTGCATCGCAGCAGCAACGGCGTATGCTGCAACGCAACAAACGGTCACGGCTTTCCCCAAGGGGTTCGCAATGTCGGCGCAGTTCGAAAACAGCTTCACCAGTCAGTTCGCGTCTGTCGCAGCACGTGCCAACCAGTTGGCCTTGGAGACGCTGGAACGCAACGTCAACGCGACCAGCAGCTTCTTCGGCGAGTTCGCGCAGGCGCGCGATCTGGGCGCCTACCAGACGCTCTGGCCGAAAGGCTTGCAGGTTGCGCGCGACAACCTGGAACGCCTGGCCTCGGTCAATCAGGAAGTGGTCGGGCTGGGATTGAAGATGTCCAGCGAGCTTGGGCAGTTTGCCAAGCAGCAGTTCGAAAACGGCAGCGACCAGGCCGGCGCATCTGGCAAGACCCGGCGTAAGTAAGCGCCAATAAATTCAGCGTCTTTGCATGGGTCCCTCCCCCCGTGCAATCCGGCCCGACAGATCCCTCCCTCTGTCGGGCTTTTTTATTGCCCGCGCGAGCGCGCCGTGCCATCTAGCGCGGCAACTCCAGCCCGTGTGCCTGGGCGACAGCGTCGGCACCCGGCCGCCACGGGATCCGGCCCCAGCACGGCATCGCCAGGCGCTGGCGCAGCATGCCGATGTTCTCTTCGATGCGCTCCATCTGCGGATCGATTTCATTGGCGATCCACCCGATGCACTGCAGCCCATCGGCGGCGATGGCCGCAGCAGTGAGCCGCGTGTGGTTGATGCAGCCCAGCCGCACGCCGACCACCAGCACCACCGGCAGCTGCAAGGCGCGCACCAGATCGGCTTGATCCAGGGTCGCGCTCAGCGGCGCGGCCCACCCGCCCACCCCTTCCACCACCACCACCTCGGCCTGCGTGCGCAATTGCGCGAACGCGTGCGCGATGGGCTCCAGCGCCAGCGTCACGCCGACATCAGCCGCCGCCAGTTCCGGTGCCAGCGGCGCCGGCAAGGCGTAGGGATTGAGCGTGGCGTAGTCCGGCTGCGGATCGCTGGCCGCCTGCAGCGCCAGCGCGTCTTCGTTACGCCAACCCTGCGGCGTGTGCTCGCAGCCGCTGGCCACCGGCTTCATGCCGACGGCGCGATGGCCGCGTGCGCGCAAGGCGTGCAACAGCGCGGTGCTGCCCATGGTCTTGCCGATGCCGGTATCGGTGCCGGTGACATAAAAAGCTGAATGCTGCATACGCCTGATCCTGCGGCCGCGCCGCCATTGCCGTGAGGGCGCGCAGCATAGCGTGCGCACTGCACGTGCGGCTGAGGACGGTTGGTTGTCGTTTGCCTGCGGGGCCACGTTGCCCCTGTGCGCGCCGCTGGCTGCCTCGGCCAATGATCGCGACTCAGTGCTGGAAAGCTCCTGCGCGTTCCTTGCCCGATCGCAACCACGCTGCAAGACGGCCACTGCTAAACTTTGCCGATGTTCGCCACCTCTTCGCTGACCGGCAGCAAGCCGGAACAATATGCCCAGCTCACCGCCCAGGCCCAGGCACTGGTGCACGGCGAGCCGGACCGGATCGCCAATGCCGCCAATCTGGCCGCGCTGATCTTCCATTCGTTGCCGTCGCTCAACTGGGCCGGCTTCTACTTCTACGACGGCCGCGAGCTGGTGGTGGGGCCGTTCCAGGGCCTGCCGGCGTGCGTGCGCATCCCGCTGGACAAGGGCGTGTGCGGTGCGGCCGCCAGTACCCGGCAGAGCCAGCGCATTGCCGATGTGGACGCGTTTCCGGGGCATATCGCCTGCGATTCGGCGTCGCGCTCGGAGCTGGTGATTCCGCTGGTCAAGGGCGATGTATTGATCGGCGTGCTGGACCTTGACAGCCCGGAGCTGGACCGCTTCGATGCCGACGACCAACGTGGCCTGGAAGCGATCGCGCAGCTGTTTGTGGACGCGCTGGCGTGACCACCGAGCGGATGCGCAACATCGGCCCGAAGAGCGCAGCGTGGCTGCGCCAGGTCGGGCTGCGCACGCAGCAGGACCTGCAGGCGGTGGGTGCGGTGGGCGCGTTCGTCAAAGTGCGCCGCGCGGGCTTCAAGCCCAGCCTCAATCTGCTGTATTCGCTGGAAGGCGCGTTGACCGATTGTCATTGGCAGGATGTGCCGGAAGCACGACGCCATGCGTTGCTGGCCGAATACGAAGCCGCCAGCGCACTGCTGCCGGTGCGCGGCCGCGCCATCGGCGGGCCGGTGGAAACCGTGCACTACGCAAGCGCCGATAACGACGATACGCACGGCGATGCAGACATTGCGTCCGACTTCGATGACGCAGCAGATGCAGACCACGCACGGGACGATTGAGTTAGCTCAAGCGATCGGTGATCGGTGATCGGTGATCGGTGATCGGTGCGGTACGCTCTTGTTTAGGTTCATGCGCGCGCTGATGCATGCAGTATCGCCTTGAACTTCGCGTGACCCGTTTAGAGCACGACGCGGCATTGACTGATCACATCACATGTTGGCTGTGGTGGCTCACCGCGGTGTGCCGATGCTGCTAGTCGCTCAGCGGAACAGGCCGGTCGGCTCAATATTCGGCTCGACATAGTGATCCGCTTCAGTGCAAACGCCTGACCTTGCGCCTGCTGCAGTCATGCACGCTGGCGCCGCATTGGTTGATGCGACGCGCAATTCCAAATTACGTCAACGCAAGCAGCTCACGCATGTCGTCCATGATGGCCACCGCACCGGAGGTCTGCACATCGAAGCCGCGCAGGTAACCGTAACGCACCATCGCCAGCGGCATATCGGCGGCGTTTGCGGCAGCAGCGTCGGTGGCCGAATCGCCGACCATCAGGCATTGCTGCGGGCTGCGCTGGAAGTGTCTGGCAAGCTGCAGCAGCGGTGCCGGGTCAGGCTTGCGCTGCGGCAAGGAATCGCCGCCCAGCACACTGCTGAAGTGCGCGGCGATGCCCAGATGTTCCAGCAACGGTGCGATAAAACGCGAGGGCTTGTTGGTGCATAACGCCAGCGTGACGCCGGCATCGCGCAAGCCCGTCAGCGCCTCGGCAACGCCGGGATACAACTGCGGATTGTGCAGCAGACTCGCTTCGTAATGGCGCATCATCACCGGCATTGCCGCATCGGCGTCGCGCGTACTGCCGGCTTCGCGCAATGCGGTGGCAAGCAACACATGCACGCCTTCGCCGATCCAACTGCGGATCGTGGCTTCGCTGAAATGCTGCAGCCCGAGCTCCTGCAAGGTGCCGTTGAGCGCCTCGGCGATATTGGGCGCGCTGTCCACGAGCGTGCCGTCCAGATCGAAGATCACCAGCGAATACGCAAACATTCGGACGGTCTCGTGTGTGGGGGAGCCGCAGTGTACGCAGTGCCGCATGCAGCGCGCGTCACCGTGAGCACTGTGGATTACTCGCTGCACACATTGATGCAGTCAGCGACACATGCCGCACGCAACGCACAGTGGCTTGCAGTCACTCCGCCTGCGGCATTTCGCCAAACAGCTGCCCCTGCACCGCACCTTCTTCGACATCGCTGAAACCGCTCAGGCCAACACCGACCAGGCGGTAGCGCGTCTGCGCAGGCATCTCCACGCGGCGGGTCAGCGACAACGCGATCTGTGCCAGCGCCTCCTGCGAGGCAGGTGGCTGCTCGGGCGTGTAGGAGCGCGTCAGGATACGAAAGTTGGAGGTCTTCAATTTCAGCACCACCGTGCGGCCGATGCGCTCGGTGCGGCGCGTGGCGAGCCAGGTTTTTCCCGCCAGCCGCAGGATGTGCGGATCCAACGCATCAAGCGGGAGATCTTCGCTGAAGGTGTCTTCCGAGGAGACCGATTGCACCTCTTGATCTGGCTCGACCGGGCGCTCGTCGATGCCACGCGCGCGGCGATACAGGCTCTGCCCGAAACTGCCGAAATGCGCCTGCAATTCTTCCAATGGCCGCAGGCGCAGATCGGCCACGGTGACGATGCCCAGTGCCGCCAGCTTGCCATCCATCACCTTGCCCACGCCGGGAATGCGATTGACCTTGAGCGGCAGCAAAAATGCGTCGATGCGACTGGGTGCGATCACGAACTGGCCATCGGGCTTGCGCCAATCCGACGCGATCTTGGCCAGGAACTTGTTCGGGGCGATGCCGGCCGATGCGGTGAGTTGGGTTTCTTCGCGAATCTGCGTGCGGATCAGCTGCGCGATCTCGGTAGCCAGTTGCATGCCGGTCTTGGCGTGCGTGACATCCAGATAGGCCTCGTCCAGCGACAATGGCTCCACCAGATCGGTATGCCGGTGGAAGATCTCGCGCACTTGCCGCGACACCGCCTTGTAGCGCGCAAAATCCGGCGGCACGAAGATCGCATCCGGGCACAGACGCTCGGCGCGCACGGCCGGCATCGCCGAGCGAATGCCGAAAGTGCGCGCTTCGTAGGAGGCCGCGCACACCACCGAGCGCGCACCGCGCCAGGCCACCACCACCGGCTTGCCGCGCAGGCTAGGGTCGTCACGTTGCTCCACGGACGCGTAGAACGCATCCATGTCCACGTGCACGATCTTGCGCATCAAACGGGTTTCTCTGTCGCAGGCCTGCGCTCATGATAGGCCAGCGCTGTCTCACACCTTGCGTCGAGATGGACCACGACCCTGCCTGAAAACAAGCGCGACCGCTCATCGAACGTCAACGGGTACGCATTGATTCTGCCAACGTCACAGCCGACCGCACACGTCCACCGTCAACCCGTCAACGCAAGCCCGAGCGTTGCGATTGCGCGCGCAGCACGACTTGCGGCACTGCGCAACCAGCTGAAAACAGCACGCATGCGTACGGATAAAACGTTTGATTGAACCGCGCGACCTCATGCACCCTTCCCGGCCTCGCCTTTCGCTCCTTGCAGGAAACGTTCGTCATGACTCGTCAAAGCACGTACTCGCGCGACCAATTGCTGGCCAGCGCGCGTGGGGAATTGTTTGCACCCGACAGCGGCCGCTTGCCCAATGATCCGATGCTGATGTTCGACCGCATCACCGAGATCAGCGACACCGGCGGTGCGCATGGCAAGGGCGTGATTCGTGCCGAACTGGATATTCGCCCGGACCTGTGGTTCTTCGGTTGCCACTTCATCGGCGACCCGGTGATGCCAGGCTGCCTGGGCCTGGATGCAATGTGGCAGCTCACCGGCTTTTTCCTCACCTGGATCGGCGCGGGGGGCCGTGGCCGCGCGTTGGGCTGCGGCGAGGTCAAGTTCACCGGCCAGGTGTTGCCGAGCGCCAAATTGGTCAGTTACGAAATCGATATCAGCCGGGTGATCAACCGCAAGCTGGTGATGGCCCAGTCCGATGCACGCATGCTGGTGGACGGGCGCGAGATCTACGTCGCCAAGGATCTGCGTGTGGGCATGTTCACTTCAACGGAGAATTTCTGATGCGTCGCGTCGTCGTCACCGGAATGGGCATCACTTCCTGCCTGGGCAATGATCTGGACACCGTCTCCAGCGCCTTGCGCGAGGGCCGCTCCGGCATCACCGCGCTCCCCGATCACGCTGAAGCAGGTCTGCGCAGCCAGGTAGGCGGTGCGGTGGCGCTGGATCTGGACAGCCTGATCGACCGCAAGCTCAAGCGCTTCATGGGCGACGCCTCGGCTTACGCCTATCTGGCAATGCGCGATGCGATCGCCGATGCCGGGCTGGACGCCGAGCAGGTCAGCGGGCTGCGCACCGGCGTGATTGCCGGCTCCGGCGGCGGCTCCAGCCAGTGGCAGGTGGAAACCGCCGATCTGCTGCGCAACCGTGGCGTGCGCAAGGTGGGCCCGTACATGGTGCCGCGTACGATGTGTTCGGCGGTGTCAGCATCGTTGGCGACCGCGTTCAAGATCCGTGGCCTGAGCTATTCGCTATCGGCTGCCTGCGCGACGTCGGCGCATTGCATCGGCGCGGCGGCGGATCTGATCCGGCATGACGCCCAAGATGTGATGTTCGCCGGTGGCGGCGAAGAATTGCACTGGACCATGAGCGTGATGTTCGATGCGATGGGCGCGCTGTCCACCGGCTTCAACGATCGCCCCGCCGTGGCCTCGCGCCCGTACGATGCGCAGCGCGATGGCTTCGTCATCGGCAGCGGCGGCGGCATGCTGGTGCTGGAAGACTACGACCACGCCATCGCGCGCGGCGCACGCATCCATGCCGAGCTGCTCGGCTATGGCGTGACCTCCGATGGTGCCGACATGGTCGCGCCCAGCGGCGAAGGTGCCGTGCGCTGCATGCACATGGCGATGCAGGGGCTGGATCGCCCAATCGATTACCTCAACACGCACGGCACCTCCACCCCACTGGGCGATGTCACCGAACTGGGCGCGGTGCGCGAGGTGTTCGGCGACAACGTACCGCCGCTGTCCTCAACCAAGGGGCTGTCCGGGCACTCGCTAGGCGCTGCCAGCGTGCACGAGGCAATCTACAGCCTGCTGATGCTGCGCGATGGCTTCATGGCCGGCTCGGCGCATATCGAAGAACTCGATCCGCGCGCCGAAGGTTCCCCGATCCTGCGGCAGACCCGGGAAGCGACGTTGAACACGGTGATGTCCAATAGCTTCGGCTTTGGCGGCACCAACGCGGCACTTGTGTTCGGCCGGGTGTAAACATCTTTCCGCCAGTACAGGACCATCACCGCTGCCAGTCATGTAGACCGCCTTGATTGCCTACATGATGGCGCTTGGATCTCTACGAATGACTGGGCGGTACGGGGACATGATCGGGCGACTCAATCGCTGCAGACGGCGCTTCACGCTGACCTGCCATCCATGCCGATCCCAATGCGGCAACCGCGCCGACCCCCCAAAGCACGGATGAAGCAGTGCCGAGATTGACCGCCTCGACCGGCGCATCCTTTTCAGCGGCCGCAGTGGCGGCAGCGGCAAGTCCGGCAGCTGCGATATTGGCTGCACCACTGACACCCTGCAGCACCCGGCTCGGCAGAACGGAAGCGGTGTCGGTGGCAGCACGCACCAAGTTGGCTCCCCCATTCAATGCCCAGGCAGACGCCGATGCATACGCCACGCGGCTGCTGTCGCTTCCAGTCATCGATGTTGCCAGAGCGCTGAGTACGCCAGCGGCAGCGCCTACCGCATTGGCGCTTGAGACCAACGAATTAGCGGGCACTTTGCCGCACTGGCTGATGGCCGCGCCAGCAGCCCACAATGCACCACTGACGATACCGGTGAGCTTGGCGGGCTGCTGCTGCGACGCGGACAATTGCGCAGCGGCCAGCGAGAGCCCGGATGCGGCCCCGTCCACCAGCGGCCCGCCATAGGTGCCCACCTGCTGCAGCAAACCTGGCGCATCAGCCTGCTGAGACTGCGCCGAAGCGTCCGCACGCGCTCGAGCCGCCGCACGGGACGGTGCACGCCCAAGTCCAGACAACGCATTTTTCCCAGGCGAGGTGGTGGACACCGATGCTGTCTGATCGGGAATATCCACTGCCGCGTCAATACCGCCGGTCGGATGCGAGGTAACGGATAAAACGTTGCCAATAACCATGGTTGTACTCCCGACTTGTTTTGATACAAGCGGACTCTAGAAATTTCTTACATAAGAAAACAGCAATTTCATAAGGTCGCAGCATAAATTCCTTGTAAGCCTGCATCGATCACTTCACTGATGATGTATCGACGCATTAAGGATCGATTAAATTTTAAATAATAAAAGTGCACTATCAAAAATAATCAGCCGATTGCATGGCGCTCACAACGACCACTGTGCACATAATTGATTATATTTAACTATCAAAGAGAGCGACCTCAATAATCAAGTGCACCGCTAACAGAATCAGATTTCTGCATGGCTTTTACAACAAAATTCGTGCACATACGGCAGTCTCAACTTGCAAGTGCGACATGTGAGTTGAATTGGGCGATCTCTTCTTCCAGCGCCTGGTTGGGCGTCTTCCAGCCAAGCGTCTGCCGTGGCCGGGCGTTCATCAGGTCGGCGACGTTGTCGAGAGACTCCTGGCTCACCTTGGACAAGTCCGCGCCTTTTGGCATGAATTGGCGCAGCAGGCCGTTGCTGTTCTCATTGCTGCCGCGCTGCCAGGGCGCATGTGGATCGGCGGACCCAAGATCGATGTTGAGCCGCTTCATCAGCTCTGGATAACACCTCATCTCGGTTCCGCGGTCATCGGTGAGACTTCCCAGCAGGAAATGCGGCAGCGTCTTCATCTGTCGCGCGAAGCCCTCCAGCGCATCTTGTGCAGTACAACCATCCATCTTGCGCGTCTTTCGCTCCACCAGCGTGCCTACGCACGAGCGGTTGAAAGCCCCGTTGATCAGGCCGCCTTCCCAGTGCCCAGGAATCAAGCGCTGTGCCACCTCTTCAGGCCGATGGACGAGACGCAGCTACTCCGGCACCCACGTGCGCTTGGCAGCGGTTGTACGGCGCAAGCCTCGCGCCGGCTTGTGCTGACCAAGCGCTTCCACAAGCTCTTTCTTCAAACCACCACGCGGATGCGCGTAGAGCGCGGAGTAGATTGTTTCCTGGCTCACGCGTTGACTTGGATCATCCGGATGCATGGCCTTGAGCTTGGCAGAAATTTGCTGGGGCGACCAACGATACAGAACCAAGTCGTCACCCACCCCCTGAAAGAGCGCACTGCTTCAACACGCCGGCGCCTTCGAACGCACGCCCTGCGGCGCAGCCGATAGTTGCTGGCTGCGCTGGTTGCCGCATAGACAGCTTCGCCCTGTCGCCTTATCTCGCGCGAGAGTGTGGACGCTCTGCGATTGAGTCGCCTTGCAAGGGAGTTTATGCTCATTCCGTTACCGAGTTCGATTTGAGGCAAAGCGCGTTCTTCGGAACCCAGGTGCCTGTACCGTGTGCCCATGCCAATACCCTACGTCAAGGCGGGGTGTTGCACTTGGACGTTGATTCTAATTACTTGATTATATTTAAATGGAAGAGAGGACGTACTGATAGAAACTCAGGTTTTCAATACAAAAGTATTGCACCTGAAACCTGAGTCGACCTCTCTCAGCCCGCCATACCGTTGTGCCGCAGCAACGCATCGATGCTCGGCGCACGCCCACGGAAGGCGCGGAAGTTATCGGCCGCACTGCGGCTGCCGCCGCGCGACAACACCTCATGGCGGAAACGTGCACCAGTGTCGGCCACCTGGTCGGGTGCTTCTTCGAACGCAGCGTAGGCATCGGCACTGAGCACTTCGGCCCATTTGTAGCTGTAATAGCCGGCTGCGTAGCCGCCCGCGAAGATGTGGCTGAACTGATGCGGGAAGCGATTCCACGCCGGAGGCCGATTGACGGCCACTTCGTCGCGCACGCGCTCAATCAGCTGCAGCACGCTGTCTTGCGTCGGGTCGAAACTGCTGTGCAGCTGCATGTCGAACAAAGCGAATTCCAGCTGGCGCACGGTGAACATGCCGCTCTGGAAATTGCGCGCCGCCAGCAAACGGTCGAACAGGTTGCGTGGCAGCGGTTCGCCGGTCTGCACATGCGCGGTCATCGCCTGCACGCGTTCCCATTCCCAGCAGAAGTTTTCCATGAACTGGCTCGGCAGCTCCACCGCATCCCACTCCACGCCGTTGATACCCGCTACGCCCAGCTCGCCGATACGTGTCAGCAACTGATGCAGGCCGTGGCCCATTTCATGGAACAGCGTGGTGACTTCGCCATGACGGAAGGTGGCCGGTGCGTCGCCGCTGCCACGGCCGAAGTTGCACACCAGATACACCAATGGCGTCTGCACGCCGTTGGCGGTTTCGCGGCGATTGCGGCAGTCGTCCATCCATGCACCACCGCGCTTGCCTTCACGCGCGTACAGGTCCAGATAGAACTGGCCAACCAGGGTGCCTTGCGCATCTTCCAGCCGGTAAAACCGCACATCCGGATGCCAGACCGGCGCGCTATCGGGTTTGACGGAGAGCCCGTACAAGCTGCGAATCACATCGAATAGGCCAGCCAGCACCTTCGGTTCGGTGAAGTACTGCTTCACTTCCTGCTCGGAGAAGCTGTAACGCGCCTGCTTGAGCTTTTCCGATGCGTACGCCAGATCCCAGGCCTGCAGTTCGTGCAGACCCAGTTCGTCGCGCGCAAAGGCTTCCAGCTCGGCACGGTCGCACTGCGCATGCGGCTTGGCACGCACGGCCAGATCGCGCAGAAAGCCCATCACTTCATCGGGGCTTTGCGCCATCTTGGTGGCGACGGAATAGTCCGCGTAACTGGCAAAGCCAAGCAGCTGCGCCAACTCGGCGCGCAAGGCCAGAATGCGATCGATGTTGGCGCTGTTGTCCAGCGCGGCATCGCCAAATTCGGACGCGCGCTCGGCATTGGCGCGATACAGCAGCGCGCGCAACTCGCGGCTGTCCGCATCACTTTGCACCGGCAGATAACACGGCATTTGCAAGGTGAATTTCCAGCCTGGCACGCCGTCCTTTTCTGCGGCAGCGCGTGCGGCGGCGACGACTTCAGCCGGCAGGCCGGAGAGCTGCGCTTCGTCTTCGGTGACGTAGGACCACGCATCGGTGGCGTCGAGCACGTTCTGCGAAAACTTGGCCGCCAATGCCGACAGTTCTTCCTGGATTTGCGCAAACCGCGCCTTGGCGTCGTCATCGAGCTCGGCACCGCCCAGGCGGAAATCGCGCAGCGCGTTTGCCAGCACCTTGCGACGCGCTTCATCGAAGTGCGCCGCTTCCGGCGATTGCGCCAGCGCCTTGTATTGCGCATACAGCGCCAGATTCTGGCCCAGCGCGCTGCCGAAGCGGCTCACCTTGGGCAGATTGCTGTTATAGGCCTCGCGCAGCTCCGGCGTGTTGACCACCGCCTGCAGATGCCCCACCTGCCCCCACGCACGCCACAGCCGCTCGGTGGCATCGTCCAACGGCGTCACGAAGCTGTCCCAGCGCACTGGGCTGACCTGTTCGGCTGCTTTCACTGCCGCCTCGGCCTCGGCGAGCAATTGGTCGATTGCCGGGCCCACGTGTTCAGGGCGGATCGCATCGAAGGACGGCAGTCCGGACAGATCGAGCAGCGGGTTGGTCATGGAGGCGCTCCGGCAGTGGACTGGGTGATTGCCCGATATGGCGGTCATTCCAGCGCCGCACAAGGCAAGGCGGGCAAATCGCCGCCGTTCACGGCCAGCGCAATGGCGGCATCGCTGTCGCTGACATCGATCTCGCGAGCCACGTACCAGGCCGGGTCGTAATAGCTGTGCGCGTACCGTTCGCCGGCATCGCACAGGATGGTGACGATGGAGCCCTGCCGCCCCTCCTCGCGCATGCGGCGGGCGGCCTGCAATACGCCGACGAAATTGGTGCCGGTGGAGCCACCGACGCGGCGGCCGAGCGTGGCGCTGACATGCCGCATCGCGGCCAGGCTCAGCGCATCGGGCACCTTGATCATCACATCCACGCAGCTGGCAATGAAGCTCGATTCCACCCGCGGGCGGCCAATGCCTTCGATGCGCGAGCCGCCGGTGATGGCCAACTCCTTCGGACACTGCCCGTCCACCGCGCGGCAATAGCCGTCGAAGAACACCGACACTTCCGGGTCCGCGCACAGGATGCGGGTGGCATGGCGTCGATAGCGCACGTAGCGACCCAAGGTGGCGCTGGTACCGCCGGTGCCGGGGCTGCAGACGATCCAGTCCGGAATCGGGTGCGGCTCTTCGGTCAGTTGCTTGAAGATCGATTCGGCGATGTTGTTGTTGGCGCGCCAGTCGGTGGCACGCTCGGCGTAGGTGAACTGGTCCATGAAGTGCCCGCCGGTCTCGTGTGCGAGCTGGTGCGAGGCGCTGTCCAGATCGCAGGCACGCTCGACCAGGTGGCAACGGCCGCCCTGGAATTCGATCGCGGCGATTTTTTCCGGCGAGGTCGAGGCTGGCATCACCGCAATGAAGGGTACGCCCAGCAAGCGCGCGAAATACGCTTCGGAAATAGCGGTGGAACCACTGGACGCCTCGATCACCGGGCGCCCGGCACGCAGCCAGCCATTGGTCAGCGCGTACAAAAACAACGAGCGCGCCAGACGGTGCTTGAGACTGCCAGTGGGGTGGCTCGATTCGTCCTTGAAGTACAGGTCGATGCCCGGATAGCCCGGCAGGTTCATCGGAATCAGGTGGGTGTCGGCCGAACGATTGAAATCGGCTTCGATCTTCTGGATGGCGGCGGCCACCCACTGGCGCTGCGACATGGCAGGACTTGGCTGCGAAAGTGGCCGCAATTCTACCGCCCTCGCCCGCGCGCCTACGCGCCCACGCCAGCTGGGTCATCGGGCGGACAGCTGGGGGCCGATGCTATGCTCGTCGTACCTGTCCACTGCCCGATCACCCGTGCTGTATCGCCTGCTCCGCTTGCTGCTGTGCCTGTGTCTGGTTGCCAATACGGCCACCGGCGCGTGGGCGTCGGTGGGCATGGCGATGCCGGCGATGGCGTCGGATGCGATGCCCGCTGCTGCGATGGCGAGTACCGCATCGATGGTTCATCAGGCGATGCCGGACGCCATGCCGTGCCATGACGCCATGCCGCCGCCCGCCACAGCGCAGTTGCCCGACAAGGCCACGCTTGCGCACGCGCATGACTGCTGCAAGCTGGGCAGCTGTGATTGCCTGCAGCACTGCAGCCTCGCCTTGCTGACCTTGCCTGCGGTGCCCGTGGGCCAGCTCGGCCACCTGGCAGTACCGGCCACCCTGGCCGAAGGGCGCAGCAGCCCGCTGCCCGACCAACCGGTGCGACCTCCCATCGCTTGAGCGCTGACGGCCTTGCCTTGGCCGTCATCGGCCCCACGCGCGTGTTGCGCGGGTTCTCTCAGCTATGCGATGCGCCCGTCTTGCCGACGGAGCGCGCCGGAGATGTCATGTCGTTCGATCCCCTGTTTTCCGATGGCTCACGCACCAACGGTCTGAGCCGGCGCCGTTTCGTGCAAGGATTGGCACTGGGCGGCATTGCCGCTGCTGGCGGGCTGTGCCGCCGCGATGCACGCGCGGCGACTCCAGCCAGCACGCCAGTGCTGCGTGGTGGCAGCCAGTCCCTGCAGATCGGCCGCATGCCGGTCAACTTCACCGGCCGCACCCGCTCCGCGATCACCGTCAACCAGAGCTTGCCTGCACCGACCCTGCGCTGGCGCGAGGGCGACACGGTGAGCGTGCGCGTGCGCAACGCGCTGACCGACCAACCCACCTCGGTGCATTGGCATGGCCTGTTGCTGCCGGCCAACATGGATGGCGTGCCGGGCATGAGTTTCGATGGCATCGCCCCGGGCCAGGAGTATCACTACCGCTTTGCGCTGCGCCAATCTGGCACTTACTGGTACCACAGCCATTCGATGTTTCAGGAGCAGGCCGGGCTGTATGGCGCCATCGTCATCGATCCGCTGACCCCGCCGCCGTATCGGCACGATCGCGAACATGTGGTGCTTCTCTCGGACTGGACCGATCTGGACCCGGCCGCGTTGTTTCGCCGTTTGAAGCAGATGCCCAGCCACGATAACTACGCGCAGCGTACCGTGGGCGATTTTCTACGCGATGCGCGCAACGACGGCCTGCGCGCCACGCGGGCCGACCGCGGCATGTGGGGGCGCATGCGCATGACGCCTACCGACCTCTCCGACGTCAACGCAAATACCTACACGTACCTGCTCAATGGTGTGACGCCGGCCGGCAACTGGACCGGGTTGTTCAAGCCGGGCGAAAAGCTGTTGCTACGTTTCATCAACGGCGCGTCGATGACTTACTTCGATATCCGCATCCCCGGCTTGCGCATGACCGTGGTGGCCGCCGATGGGCAGTACGTGCATCCGGTCAGCGTGGATGAGTTGCGCATCGCCGCGGCCGAAACCTTCGACGTGATCGTCGAACCGCTCGGCCAGGATGCGTTTACGTTATTCGCGCAGGACATGGGCCGCACCGGCTTTGCCTGCGGCACGCTGGCAGTGCAACACGGATTGCAGGCGCCGATTCCTGCGCTGGATCCGCGCGCCATTCTGACCATGCAGGACATGGGACATGGCGATGGAATGGCCCATGGCGACGACCACACGGTGCATGGCAACGGTGCGCCGCAGAGCGAGCCGCATGCGGCGCACGCGATGGCAATGCCGATGGCAGAAATGCAGTCGCATAACCATACGAGCGACGAAGCCAAGAGCAAAACACCACATCACCCCGCCAGCGAAGACGGCAACCCGTTGATCGACATGCGCAGCAATGCCACTGCACCGCGCCTGGACGACCCCGGCGTGGGCTTGCGCGGCAACGGCCGCCGCGTGCTGTGCTACGCCGACCTGCACAGCGTGTTCGACGACCCGGATGGGCGCGAACCCGGCCGTGAGATCGAGCTGCATCTGACCGGGCATATGGAAAAATTCGCGTGGTCGTTCGATGGCATTGCTTTCGCTTCCGCAAAGCCCTTGCGCCTGCAGTACGGCGAGCGACTGCGCATCGTGCTGGTCAACGACACCATGATGCAGCACCCCATCCATCTGCATGGCATGTGGAGCGATCTGGAAGATGCCGACGGTAATTTCCAGGTGCGCAAGCACACCATCGACATGCCGCCTGGTGCCCGCCGCACCTACCGCGTGCGCGCCGACGCGCTCGGCCGCTGGGCGTATCACTGCCATCTGCTGTACCACATGGAAGCAGGCATGATGCGCGAAGTACGGGTGCAAGCATGAGCCGCTTTCGCATGCAGGCGTGGTTGGCGACCGCGTGTTTGGCAAGTGCATCTGCGGTTGCGCAGGAGCATCGGCACGATGCGATGGAGGACGCACCACAGGCGATGCAGGACCATGCGATGCAGATGACCGATGGCGTGCATAAGACGCCTGCATCATCTCAGGCTGCACGCATGGACCACGCCGCCATGTCGCACGATGACATGGAGACTGGCGCCATGAACCACCAGGCAATGGATCATGCCTGGATGGACCACTCGAAGATGGACCACACGCGGCCCACCAACACCGCAATCACCGGCAACCTTGCCAATACAGGCAGTACCGCACTTCCACGCGAGCCTATCCCTACACCCACCGCGGACGACATCGCCGCCGCATTCGCGCCATTGCAATCGCACGCGATGCACTCGGCAGGCATCAACCACTACGTCCTGGTTGATCGGCTGGAAGCTTCCAACACAGATCGCGGTAGCGGCCGGGCGTGGGAATCACGCGCATGGATCGGCGGCGACATCGACCGGCTCTGGCTGCGCAGCGAAGGCGAGCGGCACGACGGGCGCACCGAATCCGCCTCGCTGGAAGCCTTCTACGGCCATGCGATCTCGCCGTGGTGGGATCTGCTCGTCGGCGCGCGTCAGGACATCGGCACAGGCGAACATCGCAGCTGGGCGGCCTTCGGCGTGCAGGGCCTGGCGCCGTACAAGTTCGAAACCGAAGCCACGTTGTATGTGGGCAACGGCAGCCGCGCAGCCCTGCGGCTGGAAGGCGAATACGAAGTACTGCTGACCAACCGATTGATCCTGCAACCGCACGTGGAAGCCGACATCGCGCTCACCGACGACAACCGCCGCGGGATTGGCAGCGGCCTGGAAGAAGTCGAGCTTGGCCTGCGCCTGCGCTACGAAATCACCCGCCGCTTCGCGCCGTACATCGGCTGGGTGCATAGCCGCCGCTTCGGCGATAGCGCACAACGTGCGGCGATGGACGATACGCCAGCACGCGACAGCCGCTTCGTTGCCGGTTTCCGCATGTGGTTCTGAGGTAACGGCGTCGTACAGCGGCCGCTGCGTTCGGCACCCTCATCAACGCCAACGCATCAGACACGCTGCCACAGGCCATGACACGCCAACTACTCCGCCCTCGCTAGCATCAACAGTGACGCAGCACGCTGCGCCCTTATTCAACCCAGGAAACCGCCATGCCTTTGAACGATCTGCAACACGTACCTGGTGCCACCACCGCGCCCACCGAAACGCACGGCTTTGTGTTCAACCACACCATGCTGCGCGTCAAGGATGCCAAGCAGTCGCTGGATTTTTACACACGCGTGCTGGGCTTCCGCCTGCTTGACGCACGCGATTTTGCCGACGCAAAATTCAGCCTGTATTTTCTCGCGCTGCTACCGGAAGGCACCGCTATTCCCGATGACGACGCGCAGCGTCGCCTGTGGATGGCCGGCATCCCCGGCGTGCTCGAACTCACCCACAACCACGGCACCGAAACCCAGGACGGGCCGGTCTACCACGACGGCAACAGCGACCCGCGCGGCTTCGGCCACATCTGCGTTTCAGTGCCGGACATCCATGCCGCCTGCGCACGCTTCGACAGCCTCAACGTGCCCTACCAGAAACGTCTGGAAGACGGCCGCATGAAGCACCTGGCCTTCATCAAGGACCCGGATGGTTACTGGGTAGAGATCATTTCCAATACGCCATTGGCATAAATCCGCGGCTTACGCGGCAGGCTGGCGTCTTGGCAGGGATGGGCATGGAAACCAGCGGATGCGCAGGCGAAAAGGCCACGCGTCCGCTACCCGAAGGCCACACGGCACCAAGGCGCGCGGGCACCGCCGTATCCGGCGCAACGACTGGACACATCGCCGGGCTGGAGTAGACTTTCGCCGCCCTCCGCAATGGATGCACCCGAATGCTTGTCAGGAAGATTCCACTGATTCTTGCGCTAGCAACCATCGCCGCCTGCAAGCCGGCGACACCGGACACCACAGCTCCGAAGACTGCCGCAGCCGCGGCCAGTACCACTCCCAAACCTTCAGACAAGGATGCATCTCCCATGCAGGACGCAACCCAGGGATCGACCCAGCAATTGCAGCCGCCGCGGACCGACAGCGTGCTGTATTTCATCAGCAACGTGGACGGCGATGGTGCCACCTCCTACGAGGTCGCCAATGGCAGCTGGATCAATTATTGGTACGGCTTTCAGTTCGAACTCGGCGGTACGCGCTATTACACCGGCTTTGCGTGGGAAACGCCCGAGCGCTTCGGCGCTGAAAGCGACGACCACTCTCCCGCGCCCGGCACCAAGGTGACCTTGGCCCATGCCACCTTCGTGACCAGTGAACCAGGAAGCAAAACCCCTTGGAAGCTGCTTGGCGCAGAGCCTTACATCGGCGAATTCGGCGGCATGGAACAAGGCAACACCGTCGACACCAAACGTAAGCCGGAGACCTTTGCCACCGACGACGGCCGGCTGGTCCTTGCGGTGCCGACCTGGAGCCTGCAGTCGGGCGTACGCATCCTTTCTTACGACACGCTGGTGTTCAACCCGAAGGACACCGATAACGTCAACGACAAGCATTGGACCTATATCGGCAATGTCCCGGCGGGGCAGGACAACAGTGCAGATTGTGACGAGGATGCGCCTGGGAAGATTGCCTGCGTCAAGAACAGCAGCAAGCTCGCGTTCGTTAAGCAGCCCGGCCTGCCTGCACTGCGGGTGACCGTTTCCGCAGATCCGCCGACGAGCGGGGGTGACGAGACGGTTGAATATCGCTACGATGCGGCCCGCAAATCGTATTTGCCGACCCCTTAATACAGGACCAAAGGAATTGGTTCGGGCGGCGTACCGCTGCAGCCGCGTGGCTGCAGCACTCAATCAAGGACCTTGAGCGATGCCGACGAACTACTCACGAGCCCAAGTGCTCGATATCATCGAACGCGAAGCGGCCGAGCGGAATATTCCGCGTGACGACTTCCTGCGTTTTGCCCACGTAGAGACCGGCGGCGCCTTCGACGAGTTGGCCAGCCGCGGCCCCGGTGGTGCAAAAGGACTGTTCCAGTTCACTCCGCCAACCGCCCAGCAGTACGGCATTGCCGGACGCGAGCTGGACGCGGTGGTCAACACCGACGCAGCAGCGCGGCTGTATCTGGATAACCGGACGAGCCTGGTTAATCGGCACGAACGCGATGGGCGGCCTTATCTGTCGGGCAAGCCGAAGCCCGATGGCCTGGATATGTACCTGGCCCATCAGCAAGGCGCCGGTGGCTACCGCTCTCTGCAGACCGCGATTGCCACGGGATCTTTTGGCCTGGAAAGCACACGCGCCAACATTCTCAACAGTGTCGGCGAGAGAGAGCTGAAGTCGTTGACCGGCGTGGATGCGGCAACGTTCCGGCGCATGTCCGACAAGGATATGGCGCAGACGTTTGTGCAGTACTGGGATACGAAGATGGACCGTATCCGTATTCCCGAAAAAGGCATCGAGCCCATTTCGGCCACGCAGCAGGGACCGTCGCAGTCTGCACCTGCCCAGCCGGCGAACGCTGCAGCGCACGGTATCGCGCTTCACGCGGCCTATGACCTCACCAACAAATACGATCACGTCAAATACGGGCTGGGCGCAAAAGATCCAGACAAAGGCAGGGTCGATTGTTCCGGCTGGGTGGTCGAGATGCAGAACGCGACCATGGATGAGATCAACAAGGGCGCCGGCAAGGCCATCTTCACCAAGGACGAAAAGTTCAGCACTGGTTTCGACAGTGCATCCGAATTGCTGCACAAAGCCGAGCTGCGCTCTGGTGTACTGATCCAAGGTAAGGACGTCACTGCGCAGACCCTCAAAGAGGGCATGATCATCGGTGAGGACAATGGCCCGCAGAGTTGGGACAAGGGACGCTACAAGGGCATCGACCACATCACGATGGTGGTGCGTGACCCCAAGGATGGCCAGCTCAAGATCAGCCAATCGCGCGGCGGCGAAGGTGTCGAACTCAGTTCGCTGGATTCCTACCTGGAGCGCAAGCACGCCAAGGGCGTCAAGCTCTACGCCAGCGACCCGCTGTCTGAGGCGCGCGACTTGTTGCAGGAGCGCAGCCAGACCAAGCAGCAATCTCACGCAGCGACCGAGCACAAACCCAGCCAGGCATATGCCGCCGCTGATGCGTCGGGTGTCCTGCGCGAAAATGTATGTGGCGCAGACGTACGCACGTTGCAGCAGACGCTCCAGCAACTGGGTTACAAGGATGCTCACGGCCACGAGCTCAAGCCGGACGGCGTCTATGGCCAGCGGACGAGCGAAGCTGTCAAGGCGTTCCAGCGTGCGCATGGGCTACAGGACGACGGCGTGGTTGGCCGCGATACGCAAGCTGCGCTGAGGCAGGCGGAAAAAACGCCACTGCTCTCTGAGAAAACCAACCCCGATCACCCGCTGTTCAATCAAGCCGTCAGCAAGCTGGAACAGCTGGGTCCGAATGCTTTCGCCAACCGGCAGCAGTTGTTGAACACTGCCGGCCACATGACTTTCGAAGCTAAAGTCAGCGGCTTGCAGCGCATCGACGCGGTGGCGCCGAGCAAGGATGGCAAGGGACTGTTCGGCGTGCTGGGTCAGCTAAACGACCCAGCGCATCAGCGGGTTTACACCGACAAGGCAGCCGCTGCGGAACGCCCGTTGGAGCAAAGCAGCAATGCCGTGCGCCAAGAAGCGCAGTCGCAAACGCAGGCACAGAATCAGCACGAGCAACAACGTAACCAGGCGCGCAGCGTCGGTTGATTGTGCTGCGGTAGAAAAGACAGAAGGGGCACTGATCGATGGATCGGTGCCCCTTCTGGTTTAGCGCTGTGTTGCACGATCCTTGCAGATCACGTCAGGCGACGGACATAGGGCGTCCGCCAATCTGAGACGTCAGTTGGACGTTGCAACAACACCTCTGTCTGGAAACCATTGCGGCAAGCGCTCGGCGAATTTCGTTGCGCATTCGTCGCTATAGGCTTGTGCAGCTTCTTTGACCAAGGCGTAATCGTTGGCTTCCCATTCTTCTAGCGAGGCGGTTCGCGGTGTCGGCGCACAGTCCAGGCTGATCGGGCTCGCCTTGCGCTTCAGAAAACCACTGCGCTCACCACCGATCGTGACCGCATAGCGCAGCTCATAAGGCGATTTGGTATCGGCCAGGCTTTGATAGACGAGCAGCCAGTCGGACATCAGCACCTGCAACGGGAACGGGTCCACTGGCAGTGCGGCTGGATGTCCGGTGAAGTAGGTCTTCAAATGCGCGTTGACTGCATCGCGCTGCAATTGATAGCCAGGATTCCCCAGGCCTTCCATCTTTTCGCCTTTCAGCTGGTCTTTTCCGAAGGTCGACACTGCAACACCGCGCGCAAACAGGCTGGTCGCGATTTGCAAGCCGACGACCACTCCGGTGTGACCGCGGCGCACCACACGCAACATTTTCATCGCCGTTGGGCAGACCGTTGGAGCCCACTCGCATGCTGGAATGTAAGGGAAGCTGCAAGGCCCAATCCGCCGATGGCGCAACGATGGCGCCCGCAGCGGACTGCAGACTTGGCTGCTCGGCTGTCGAAGCGACCGACACAGTGCCTGCAACTGCAGCAGCGGCATAGGCCGTTGCTGTCGAAAAATCACCAGCCGCGCACGCTGGCGCCACTGCCGTGGCTTCGGTAATGCGCGCAGGCGTACAGAACGCGCCAGCCGCACGCATCTGCGCTTCATGGAAGCCGATGCCGTTGACCTGATGCACCCCGGCATCCTTGCCGTACTGCTCCACCAGCTTGCCGATCAATGCATCGGACGGCGATTGCTGTGCGCAGACCTTGGCGGCCGCAATGCGCGACCAGGCAAATTGCAGCGCAGGATCCCAGCCCATCGCATCTTCGCCCACGAATCCATGGTCGTAGTGATACGCGTAGATGGCAGGGTCGATCTCCTGCAGCGTCATTCCACCCTGACCGGCATAGCCCAGCGGCACGTCTTGCGCAACGGCAAGCCCAGGCAGTGCCAATAGCACCGCCGCGATACACGTCTTCATGAATCCCTGTCCCTATGGATTAGTGCGACGCGCTGCATGTCCCCCATGCAGCGCGACCGATGCACCAACGCTTGCACGCGCTGATCTACAACATGCAGGGTTCTGATCGACGGGTAATGGCACAACGCACCCGCCGGATCGACCTGCAGGGATAGTGTGCCCGCACAACGCGGCCATCGCAGTCGGGGCGGTCCCGACGCATGTGGGGACCGCCCCTCAGATGCTCACTGCTCAGGCATGCAAAATGCCACCCGCGCTCGGTTGCCAATCGCGCGGGGTGCGCAGTGCAGCGAGTGTGCGCACTAGTTCGCGATAGCTCTCGGCCAGTTGCGCGAACAGACCTGCATCGCTGCAGCGGGTATCGGCCACTTCGGCGTAAGCGCCTCTACCCAGGTCGATGAAGTAATCCACACTCAGCCGCCGGCGTTGCGCCACGCCTGGGAACAGGCCTGCAATTAGCAGGCAGCCGTCGCCCACATCGCGCAATGCGTCGGCGCGCACGCTACCGATCTGGTCCTGCGCATGCAGCCATGCCAGTGCCTGTGTACGCGACAGCAGATGCGCATCGCGCTGGAAGCGCAGCAACACGAACACCAAGTAGTGCTCGCGCGATTCGTCCAGCGGACGCGCCGTCCGCTGCCCCGCCTCGCGCACCAACGCCTGCCACAATTCGGCCGGCGCCCCCTGTTTGAAAGACTCGTGCATACGTCCTCCTGCGTGGTGTAGACCCTCGCAAGGAGCTTATGCATATCTTGGGCCACTGGGTTGGCAGAGGCGGTGGAGGAGCGCTAAGAGCGGCTATTGGCAGTGCTGCCGCGCCTTTGCCTGACGGATACGGTCATTTCCTGGAATCAGCATGCGCCACGTGCAAAGGCAAAGATGTCGCGACTGCTTCGCGAGGGACTGAACGTCGTACGCGTTGCCCGTTGGCGCGGCCAGCAGGACGTCGCAATCAATCGCCATCCTGCGAGTGGCAGGGACAGAGCCGCATACGCCATGTGTGCGTGCGCCGACTGCCCGCAGCTGGCAGTGCATGCAGCCGCCATCGCGACTGCACTTACTCCACCGTCACCGACTTGGCCAGATTGCGCGGTTTGTCCACATCGGTGCCGCGTGCCAGGGCCGTGTGGTAGGCCAGCAACTGCACCGGGATGGTGTGGATCACCGGCGAGAGCACGCCCGCATGGCGTGGCGTGCGGATGACATGCACGCCTTCGGATTCGCTGAAGTGGCTGTCCTGGTCGGCAAACACAAACAGCTCGCCGCCACGTGCGCGCACTTCCTGCATGTTGGATTTGACCTTCTCCAACAAGCGGTCGTTCGGTGCGATCACCACCACCGGCATCGCCGCATCCACCAGCGCCAACGGGCCGTGCTTCAACTCGCCGGCTGGATACGCCTCAGCGTGGATGTACGAGATTTCCTTGAGCTTGAGCGCGCCTTCCAGCGCGATCGGGTAATGCAGGCCGCGGCCGAGAAACAGCGCATTTTCCTTCGTTGAAAACCGCTCGGCCCAGGCCATGATCTGCGGTTCAAGATTCAAGGCGTGTTGCACGCTGCCGGGCAGAAAACGCAGCTGCTCCAGATACTCCGCTTCTTCGGCGTCGCTGATGCGGCCCTGCAACTTGCCCAGCACCATGGTGAGCTGGAACAACACCGCCAACTGGGTGGTGAACGCCTTGGTGGAGGCCACGCCAATCTCCGCGCCGGCACGCGTGTAGCAGACCAGTTCGCTGGCGCGCGGGATCGCGCTTTCCGGCACGTTGCAGATCGACAGCGTGTGCAGATGCCCGAGCGATTTGGCGTATTTCAGCGCTTCCATCGTGTCCAGCGTTTCGCCGGACTGGGAAATGGTTACGATCAAATGCTTGGGGTTGGCATACGCGGCGCGGTAGCGGTATTCGCTGGCGATCTCCACGCTGCACGGCAGCCCGGCGATGGCTTCGATCCAGTAACGCGCGGTCATGCCGGCGTAGTAGCTGGTACCACAGGCCAGGATCTGTACGCCTTCGATATCGCGCAACACCGCCTCTGCGTTGGCGCCGAACAGCGATGCCGGGAAGCCCTTTGCATCGATCGCCGCTTCGATGGTGTCGGCCAGCGCGCGTGGCTGCTCGTGGATTTCCTTCTGCATGAAATGGCGGAACGGGCCCAGTTCCAGCGAGGCTAGCGACACGTCTGACAAATGAAGAGGCCGCTCGACGGGCGCATCGTTGCCGTCGAAGATGCGCACGCCATCGCGGCGCAGTTCGGCGGTGTCGCCTTCCTCAAGGAAGATCACCTGGCGGGTGGCCTGCACAATGGCCGACACGTCGGAGGCGACGAAGTTCTCACCCTCGCCCACCCCGATCAGCAACGGGCAGCCCATGCGTGCGCAGACGAAGCGCTCCGGCTCGGCCTGGCTCATCACTGCCAGTGCGTAGGCACCGGTCAGTTCCTTGACGGTGCGCTGCAGCGCGGTGAGCAAATTGCCAGCGCTGCCCAGATGATGATGGATCAGGTGCGCGATGACCTCGGTGTCGGTCTGCGACTCGAAGGTGTAGCCAAGCGCGCGCAGTTTTTCGCGCTGCTCTTCGTGGTTTTCGATGATGCCGTTATGCACCAGCGCCACGCCGGCACTGATGTGCGGATGCGCGTTGGCTTCGGTGACGCCGCCGTGGGTGGCCCAGCGGGTGTGGCCGATGCCCAGCGTGGCGCCGAACTGTTCGGCCTGCGCGGCCTGCGCCATCTCCGCCACCCGTCCGGTGCGACGCACCCGGCGTACCTGCGTGCCATCGAGCACTGCAATGCCGGAGGAATCGTAGCCGCGGTATTCCAGGCGCTTGAGTCCCTCGATCAGGACCGGGACCACATCGCGCCCGGCGATCGCTCCGACAATGCCGCACATAGGACAGCTCTCGCAAAAGAAGTCGGACATTTTAGCGTGTCCGCTCTTGTCCGCTGCATGACCATGCCCGGACAGCGTGTCCGCCGCCAGTGTCCGCGGACACTGCGGACACTGCTCGTCACTCAATAAAAAACATTTCTTTCAATGACTTGAAGGTTGGCACGCACCCTGCTCTATCGCAGTGACGCCACCGAGCCAGCCGATCATGATTCGCGATACCTCTGCCCAGGACCAGGTTCTCCGTACACCCGCCCAGAGCGCGCCGTGGCGCCGTTGGCTGTGGCCCGGCATCGCCGCGGTGACGGTGCTGGCCGGCATTGGCTGGGCAGTGACGGCCTGGAGCGCCGGCAGCCGCTCGTTCGACGCCAGCCGGGTGCGCATCGCGACCGTCAGCCAGGGCGACCTGGTGCGCGACATCGCCGCCGACGGCCGCGTGATCGCCGCCAACAGCCCGGTGCTGTACGCCATCTCGGCCGGCACGGTGACGTTGAGCGTGGTCGCCGGCGACGTGGTCAAGCAGGGCCAGGAACTGGCGCGCATCGACAGCCCCGAGTTACGCAGCAAGCTGGCGCAGGAGCAGGCCACCCTGGCCGGGCTGGAAGCCGAATCCAGCCGCGCCGCCCTGGATGCCACCCTGGCGCGTGCCAACGCCAGCAAGCTCACTGACCAGGCCAAGATCGACAAGCAGGCCGCTGCACGCGACCTGGAGCGCTATCAGCGCGGTTACGACGGCGGCGCCGTGCCGCAGGTGGAGTTGGCAAAAGCGCAGGACACGCTGAAGAAGACCGACATCGACCTGCAGCACGCCCAACGCGATGCCTCGCTAAAGAGCCAGGGCGCAGATCTGGATTCGCGCAACAAGCGCCTGCTGGCGGATCGCCAACGCGCGGTGGTGGCCGAGGTGCAGCGCCAGGTGGACGCACTCACGCTGCTGTCGCCGTTCGATGGCCAGGTCGGCCAGGTGCAGGCGGTGCAGCACACGCAAGTGGCGGCGAACGCGCCGATTCTGGGCGTGGTGGATTTGTCCAAGTTCGAAGTCGAGATCAAGGTGCCCGAGAGTTTCGCGCGCGATCTGGCGATCGGCATGCCCGCCCAGCTCACCAGCGGCAGCGGCGAACCGTTCCCGGGCGCCATCTCGGCGGTGTCGCCGGAAGTCGTCAACGGCGAAGTCACCGCGCGCATCCGCTTCACCGGCAAGCAGCCGCCGGGCCTGCGCCAGAGCCAGCGCATGAGCGCACGCGTGGTGATGGACACGCGCCGCAACGTACTCAAGGTCGAACGCGGCCCGTTTGTCGAACAATCCGGCGGCAGCTACGCCTACGTGATGGATGGCAACACCGCGCTACGCCGCCCGGTGCGCATCGGCGTCAGCAGCCTGGGCGAAGTGCAGGTGCTCTCCGGGCTACAGGTCGGCGACCGCGTGGTGGTCTCCGGCGCAGACAACTTTGGCGATGCGCCGCGCGTCACCGTGCATTGATTCACTCATTCCACCTCGTCGCACTCTCTCTTCGCAAAGGAATTGGCAATGCTCAAGATGCAAGCAGTCTCCAAGGTCTTCCGCACCGAACAGGTGGAAACGCACGCGCTGCGATCGCTTGACCTGCATGTGCGCGAAGGCGAGTTCGTCGCGGTCACCGGCCCCTCCGGCTCGGGCAAGACCACCTTCCTCAACCTGGCCGGGCTGCTGGAAACCTTCACCAGCGGGCAGTATCTGCTGGATGGCGAAGACGTCAGCCATCTGTCTGACGACGCGCGTTCGCGCCTGCGCAATCAGAAGATCGGTTTCATCTTCCAGGGCTTCAATCTGATTCCGGATCTCAATCTGTTCGACAACGTCGATGTGCCGCTGCGTTATCGCGGCATGGCCGCAGCCGAGCGCAAGCAGCGCATCGAAGAGGCGCTGACCAAGGTCGGCCTGGGCGCGCGCCTGAAGCATTACCCCACCGAACTGTCTGGCGGCCAGCAACAGCGCGCTGCAATTGCGCGCGCATTGGCCGGCAGCCCACGTCTGCTGCTGGCCGACGAACCCACCGGCAACCTCGACTCGCAAATGGCACGCGGCGTGATGGAACTGCTGGAAGAGATCAACAGCCAGGGCACCACCATCGTCATGGTCACCCACGACCCGGAGCTGGCCGCACGCGCACAGCGCAACGTGCACATCGTCGATGGTCAGGCCACCGACCTGGAACGCAATCCCAGTCTGATGCGTGCACCTGCCGCCGCTGCAACGCTGGCCGACTAAGGAGCCCACCCATGTTCGGCTACTACTTCAATCTTGCGCTGCGCAGCTTCCGCCGCAATAGGGTGCTTACCGCATTGATGGTGCTGGCCATCGCACTCGGCATCGGCGCCAGCATGACCACGCTGACGGTGTTCTATGTGTTGTCTGGCGATCCGATTCCGCAGAAGAGCGACCGGTTGTTCAACGTGCTGGTCGACCCACAACCGAAGGCAGGTTTTCAGCCAGGCGAAGAGCCGGACGATCAAGTCACCCGCTTCGATGCCGAAGCGCTACTACGTGAAAAGCGCGCCAAACGCCAGGCACTGATGACCGGCGGGCAAGTGGCCATCGAGCCAGACAAGAACGGCATCGCCGCGTTCAAGTCGGTGGTTCGCTTTACTTCGGCCGATTTCTTTCCGATGTTCGAAGCACCGTTCCTGTACGGACAGGCCTGGTCAGCCGGCAGCGACGAAAAACACGAACGCGTTGCCGTCATCACCAAGAAACTCAACGACAAACTGTTCGACGGTGGCAACAGCGTCGGCCGCGACTTGCGGATGGACAAGAGCACCTTCCGCATCGTTGGCGTACTCAAGGAATGGAATGTCAATCCACGTTTCTATGACCTCAGCAATAGCTACGGCTCGGACGAACAGGTGTACTTGCCGTTCTCGGTAGCGATCGATTTAAAGATGGACCATTACGGCGGCATGAACTGCTTCGGCAAGAACGATAACAGCGATCAAACTGCGCTCAACGCATCTTGCACATGGATGCAGTATTGGGTGGAGCTGGACAGCCCGGCGAAGGCTGGCAACTACAAGGCCTACCTGGACAACTACTCCGATCAACAACGCGCTGCGGGACGTTTCCAGCGGCCAAACAATACCCGCCTGCGCAACGTGATGGAGTGGCTGGACTACAAAGAGGTGGTTCCCGGCGACGTGCGCCTGCAGTTGTGGCTGGCAATGGGATTCCTGCTGGTGTGCCTGCTCAATACCGTTGGTTTGCTGCTCGCCAAGTTCCTGCGCCGAAGTGGCGAAATTGGTGTGCGTCGCGCCCTCGGCGCCTCGCGCGGCGCCATCTTTGCGCAGTGCCTGGTCGAAGCCGGAACCATCGGGCTTGCAGGCGGCATTGCGGGGCTGGGACTGGCCTGGTTGGGACTGTGGGTCGTGCGCCAACAACCCGTGGATTACGCCAAGCTTGCGCATCTGGATCCGAAGATGCTGCTACTGACCTTCGCGATTGCACTGATTGCCAGCCTATTGGCCGGCTTGCTGCCCTCCTGGCGCGCTATCCAGGTCACGCCCGCGCTACAGCTCAAAGCGTCCTGACCACCACGCCCGCCGCGCTGCGGCGGGCACGGCCTCTTATCCGAAGGTACCGCCCATGGACATCCGCCCCATCGTTTCCACGTTGCGCCGTCACAAGACCGCAGCAGCATTGATCGTGCTCGAGATCGCACTCGCCTGCGCAATCATCTGCAATTCCCTGTTTTTGATTGGCAACCGTATCGAAACGCTGCAGGAGCCAAGCGGCATCGCCGAATCGGAACTGGTCAGCATCCAGCTTGGGGGGATCGGCACTCAGGTCAACGCAGAGGCACGCACCCGTGAAGATCTTGCAGCGCTGCGCAACCTGCCAGGTGTCCGCAACGCGATTGCCATCAATCAGATTCCGTTTGTTCACTACTCGTGGAACAGCAGCGTCTCCCTGACGCGTGAACAAGAGCGACCGACACTGAGTGCCGCGCAATACATGGCCAGCGAAGGCACTGTCGGCACACTTGGCCTGCAACTGGTGGCAGGGCGCGATTTCACCGCAAGCGAATTCATCGATATGGCACAGGCAAATAAGGACAGGTCCCTGGACGAGAAAGGTCTTTCGGTGATCATCACTCAGCGCATGGCCGACAAGCTGTTTCCCTCGCAACATGCATTGGGAAAGACAGTTTATGCCGGCGATACTGCACTACACATCATCGGCATCGTGCAGAGACTGGCGCGCCCCACTAACAATAGTGCAGGCGGTGTTGATCAGGGCAATTACTCGATGTTGCTGCCACTGCGCATTAATTACACCGCAGGCCAGTACATCATTCGTGTCACCGATCAAACACGTCGTGCGGAGGTAATGAAATCTGCAGTCGCTGCACTGATGAAATTGGATAACAGCCGGCTGGTCCTGAAGCAGCAGACATATAGCGAAATCCGCGCAGAGTATTTCGAGAACGATCGCGCAATGGTGTGGCTACTTGGCGCAGTGTGCATCGCGTTACTGGTCGTCACCGCACTGGGCATCGTCGGTCTTGCCAGCTTCTGGGTGCAGCAACGTACCAAACAGATCGGCATCCGCCGTGCACTAGGCGCCACACGCGGCCAGATCCTGCGTTATTTCCAGATCGAAAATTTCCTGCTTGCCTCGATCGGCATCGTACTCGGCATGCTGATGGCCTACTCGATCAATCTGTGGTTGATGGCTCGTTATGAGCTACCACGCTTGCCAGTGATCTACCTGCCGATCGGCGCATTGCTGCTGTGGGCACTCGGCCAGATCGCGGTGTACTGGCCGGCACGCCGCGCCGCGCTGGTGCCGCCGGCGGTGGCGACGCGGAGCGCGTGAGAGTTAGGGGCCGGGTGCTACCGGCTTCTTCTATCTGGGATGTGCGCATGGATGCGCACCGCGCTTGAGCCTGCGGCTTTGCGACGCGCTGTACCCACTAAACGATCCAGACATGCCTAGGTCCGAGCCGGATGGCGGCCCCCAATCCGGCAGCCCACCACGCGCGCAGTTCCGCCCCGCACTGAATCCTGTTCTGATACCCCTTCTCTCTGCGCCTTTCATCGAGCCATGCGATGCCGCAAATCCTGATCATCGACGACAACACGGCCGTGGCCACGGCATTGGAAGTGCTGTTTTCGTTGCACTACATCGAGGCGCGGCACGCGCACTCGCAGCAGGCCGGGTTGGCGTTGCTGGACGAGCAGGCGTTCGATCTGGTGATCCAGGACATGAACTTCACCGCCGACACCACCTCCGGCGAAGAAGGCGAGGCGCTGTTTACCCAACTGCGTCAGCGTCACCCGGACCTGCCGGTGATTCTGCTCACCGCGTGGACCCATCTGGGCAGCGCGGTGGGCCTGGTCAAGGCCGGCGCAGCCGATTACATCGCCAAGCCCTGGGACGACACCAAGCTGCTGACCACGGTCAACAACCTGCTGGAACTTTCCGAAGCACGCCGCGAACTGGAACGTCGTCGCGAACGCGAACGGCGCGGTCGCGAGCAGCTGACCCAACGCTACGACCTGCGCGGTGCGGTGTTCGCCGATCCGGCCAGCGAACGCGCCATCGCCCTTGCCTGCCAGGTCGCACGCTCCGACCTGCCGGTGCTGATTACCGGCCCCAACGGCAGTGGCAAGGAAAAAATCGCCGAAATCATCCAAGCCAACTCGACCGCCAAGCACGGACCGTTCATTGCACTCAATTGCGGTGCATTGCCAGGCGAATTGATCGAAGCCGAATTATTCGGCGCAGAAGCCGGTGCCTACACAGGCGCCAATAAGGCGCGCGAAGGCAAGTTCGAAGCGGCCGATGGCGGCACGCTGTTTCTCGATGAGATCGGCAACCTGCCGCTGGCCGGGCAAATGAAACTGCTGCGCGTATTGGAAACCGGCCGCTACGAGCGGCTGGGCTCCAACCGCGAACGCCACGCCAAGGTGCGCGTGATCAGCGCGACCAATGCCGATCTGGCAGCGATGATCCGCGACGGCAGTTTTCGCGAGGATCTGTATTACCGACTCAACACCGTGGAAATCGCGCTGCCCGCACTGGCCGAGCGCCCCGGCGATATCGGCCCGCTGGCCGACCATTTCCTCGCTGGCGAAAAGCCGCTCTCCACGCAAGCGCGCGATGCATTGCAACGGCATGCCTGGCCAGGCAACGTGCGCGAACTGCGTAATGTGCTGCAACGTGCCGCCTTGCTCGCACAAGGGGCGCGCATCGAAGCCAGCGATCTGCATCTGCCGCGTGCTGCGGCGCCACGGCCGGTAACGCCTGCTGCAGGCGAGCCGGATCGCGCGCGCATCGAGCAGGCGCTGGCACGTGCGCAAGGCGTGATCGCACAAGCCGCCGCCGAGTTGGGGCTGAGCCGCCAGGCGCTGTATCGGCGCATGGACCGCTACGGCATCACCTCGGAATGAACCTGCGTATGTGGAACCGCTCTTTCACGTTTTCGCTGTTTTTACGCTTGTTGCCGGTGCTTGCGCTGGCAGCAGCCTTGCCATGGCTCATGGCGTACTGGCTGGACCGCGGCTGGCAAGTGGCGGCGATTTCGATCGTCGTACTGCTGGCAGCGATGTGGTTCAGCCTCACCCGCGCCACCGCGCCGATGCGCTCGCTGTTTCGTGCGCTGGCCGGCACCACCAGTAGCTATCGTGATGGCGAGTACAACTTCGGCGTGTATTGGCGCGGCAACGACGAACTGGCGCAACTGGTGCAGGCGCATGCCGAACTTGGCGATGTCTTGCGTGCGCAGCGAAGCCATCTGGTGCAGCGCGAGTTGATGCTCGACACCATGCTGCAGAACACGCCGGTGGCCATGCTGCTGGTGGTGGCCGGCGGCGATGGCCTGCGGCGGATCGGCTTTTCCAATAACGCCGCACGCAAACTGCTCTACGACGGACGCAAGCTTGAAGGCCAGCATCTGGACGATGTGCTCGGCCGCATGCCCGGCGAATTACGCGACGCCCTGGCACGTGGCGGCGATTGCCTGTTCGCGGTACGCGAAGATGGCGATGACGAAGAAGACGAGCAGATCTACCACCTGTCGCGCCGCAGCTTTCACATCAACGGGCGCGGACACGAGCTGCTGTTGATCCGCAAATTGACCACTGAGTTGCGCCGCCAGGAAGTGCAGACCTGGAAAAAGGTCATCCGCGTGATCAGCCACGAATTGAATAACTCGCTGGCACCGATCGCCTCGCTGGCGCATTCCGGTGCCGAGCTGCTGCGCCGCGAACGCACCGATCGGCTGGGCACCGTATTCGAAACCATCGAAGAGCGCGCGCGCCACCTGGAAGGCTTCATCCGCGGCTACGCGCGCTTTGCCAAATTGCCGCAACCGCAGTTGCAGACTATCGAATGGGCACCGTTTCTGGAGCGCTTGCGGCAACAGATCCCCTTCCAGGTGCAGGGCACGCTCACCGATGTTTCCAGTCGCATCGACGCAGCGCAGATCGAGCAGGCGCTGCTCAATCTGCTGAAAAATGCCCACGAAGCCTGCAGCGAAGCGCAGCCGCCCAACCGCGACGTGGCGCTGCGGGTGACGCGCGTACCGCAGTGGCTACGCATCGAAGTGCTCGACCGTGGCAACGGCATGAACGAAGCGGTGCTGCACAACGCACTCATGCCGTTCTATTCGACCAAGCGCAACGGCACCGGTCTCGGCCTTGCACTCACCCGCGAAATTGCCGAAGCGCATGGCGGCCGCATCTCGCTGCACAACCGCGAACACGGTGGATTGTGCGTGACCCTGCTGTTGCCGTTGGCGGCTTGAACCTAGCAAGGGGCTCAGGACTGAATAGCACTTGGGATCCATGCAATCCATGGGTTGCATCACACCGCCGCTAGCAGACGCGCCCCGCGCACGTCATAGCGGCGCCCTTGGGCGCGATGGGCGTTACCGGTAATACCGGTCACGCCCGGGTGTGCTCCTACACGTTCAATGCGGGGCGGCACTACGCCGGCGGCCGAGCCCCCTGGGGCCCGCTAGCAGCCCTTGACGCATCGCGCCGAAAACGACGGAGCTGTCGCGCGCTTCCGATGGGTCGCGCCAGTAGCGCAACCAGCGCCAGCGCGGCGCTGTTCTCCACGATCCAGAGTGCAGCGCAGCTATTTCTTGGTCGGCCGCTCCCAGCCTTCGATCACGGTCTGCCGCGCACGTGTCACGCTGAGCTGGCCCGGCGGCGCATCGCGCGTGATCACCGACCCGGCCCCGATGGTGGAATTTGCGCCAATCTCGATCGGCGCCACCAACGCACTGTTGGAGCCGACAAACGCACCATCGCCGATAGTGGTCTGCGACTTGTTCACTCCGTCGTAGTTGCAGGTGATGGTGCCGGCACCGATGTTGACCTTGCTGCCGATCACCGCATCGCCCAAATAGGTCAGATGGTTGGCCTTGCTGCCCACGCCCATGGTGACCTTTTTGGTCTCCACAAAATTGCCGATATGGACGCCATCGGCCAATACGGTGCCGGGGCGCAGACGCGCGAAAGGCCCGATCTGCACTGCGCCCTCGGTGATCACGCCTTCCAGGTCGCTGTGCGCGCGCACTTGGGTGCCGGCCCCGAGCGTCACGTCGCGCAAGCGCACGAACGGGCCGATCACCACGTCATCGCCCAGCGTCACCTCGCCTTCCAGGATCACATCGATATCCAGCTGCACATCGCGGCCCACCTGCACGCTGCCACGCTGCTCCACGCGCGCCGGGTCGGCCATGCGCACGCCCTGCAGGCACAGCGCACGCGCAGCGCGCAGTTGCCAGGCACGTTCGAGCTGGGCCAGTTGCCACGGGTCGTTGGCACCTTCCACCTCCTGCGGATCGGCCACATGCACCATGTCGGCCGGCGTGAAATCGGCAGCGGCGCGGGCGAACACGTCGGTGAGATAGAACTCGCCCTGCGCATTGTCGTTGGACAAGCCACCCAACCAGCGGCGCAGTGCGGTGGATTCGGCGGTGAGGATGCCGGTATTGATGGTGCGGATGCGGCGCTGTTCGTCGTTGGCATCCTTCTGCTCGACGATGGCGGCCACCTTGCCTTCGGCATCGCGCAGGATGCGCCCGTAGCCGGTGGGATTGGCCAGCTCGGCCACCAGCACCGCCATGCGGCCCGGTGCATGCAGCAACTGCAACAGGCTGTCACTGCGGATCAGCGGCACATCGCCGTACAGCACCAGCACCGTCGCCGCGTCGGGAATCGCAGGCATCGCTTGCTGCACCGCATGCCCGGTGCCGAGCTGCTCGCGCTGCTCGGCCCAGCGCAGATCGCTTTGATCGGCGAAGGCGGCCTGCACCTGATCGCCGCCGTGCCCGTGCACGATATGGATCGCCGCCGGCTGCAGCTGCCGCGCAGTGGCGATGACCTGCGCCAGCATCGGCTGGCCCGCTAGCGGCTGCAGCACTTTGGGCAGGGACGAGCGCATGCGCTTACCCTCGCCCGCGGCCAGGATCACAACGTGCAGGGGCAGAGTCATCAAGACATTCCAGGCAATATGATGGCTAAATTCTAGTCGCTGCACCCGGTCACGTCGTTGCCCGGATGCAGTGTTCGTCTGCGATAACAGCGTTTGGGTCTCGCTGCCGCTAGGATGGGCGCCCCTTCCCTCTGTCCGACACGCATGAGTCTGTTCCGCCAAGGCAGCCAGTTCATGATGATTGGTGCCCTGCAGCTGGCTGTAGATTGCGGCATCTTCATCGCCGCCACCGCCGCAGGCATGCCTGCGGTGCCGGCCAATCTGCTTGGACGTATCGGCGGCGCCATGCTCGGCTTCTGGCTAAATGGCCGTTACACCTTCGCCCAGCAGGGCGATGCGCGACTGGGTTGGCAACGCTTCTGCCGCTTCGCGCTGATGTGGCTGGCACTCACCGTGATCAGCACCTGGCTGCTCTCGACCACGGTAAACCTACTCGGGCTACGTCAGGCGTGGCTGGCAAAACCGCTGGTCGAAGGCGGCCTGGCGATCGTGTCGTTCTTTCTGGGCCGGCATGTGGTGTATCGCTGATCGCAGCATGCGCAGGCAGTGAGTGGTCGTTGGGCTTTGTGGCGACCGTACACGGAAACAATGGAGGTCGCTTTGCGTGGACCTAGCGTTTCCGAAGCGACCACGTTTCCTCAAGTGCCGATCAACGCAGCGTCCCCCTCCTAAGGGGACGCCAATGAGCTCCTCGCTCCCACATCAATTTACCAGTGGAGCTGTGCGATGCCATGACAAGCGACAGGCAGGCTCTGTCGGTGTCGTGCAGCAGCCAGGCGCATGGCCGCAAAGTCAATCGCGTACAGGTTCGGCAATTCAACGATCCAGCCCTGTGCCGCGATTTCAAACAGCAAAAACCGCGTTGGGCGCCGTGCAGTAAGACCAGCTCCCTGAGCTAACGCGTTCAACGCCAGGCAGGCGCGGCCTGCACTGGGACGCCTCATGTCCAACCCGTACCCTGCGGTTCATGCACGCAGTCCACGCCCACCTGATGACTGCTCGCTACGTTTGTCAGCCGCTCTAAACCGCGCGACAGCGTCGCAAACCAATTCCACCGCGCGGAATCAGTGGCAAAAATCGCCCAGGCCGCGCACCAGTGCTGCGTGATGCAGCGCATCCAGCTGCCACTGCTCGGCGTAATGCGATGCGGCACGTGCCGTGGCGGCCGGGCAGTCGGGCGCGCTGCGCGCTGATGCCACATCGGCCAGCGCATCGAGCAATTCGCCCTGCAGTTGATCCAGGCGTGCGCGCAGCGCTGTGAGATCCGGACGTGCGGTGTTCGGCGCACGTCCGCGCTCGTGCCAACGGTTCAACAGCGCGTACTGCACCAACTTGTTGGCTTCGATTTGCGCGCCAAAGAAACGCGCCGCGTCGTCGACATCCAGCCCATGCGCCGGCGCCTGATCGCGCACGCTTTGCAGCACTGCCGCCTCGCGCGCCTGGTCCAGCACCGGCTTGCCGCTGTCCCACTTGCTCAGCGCCACCGCATCGCCAATGGCATTGCGCTGCACGATGCGGTCCATCAACAGATCCAGCGGCGGCTGGCTGCGCGCAGGCAATGCGCACCCCAGCAGTCCGGCGGCCAACAGGCCGGTCACTATGTAAGCGCGAATGCCATCGATCGAGCGGGTCATGCCATGTTCCTCAACGTGCCTGGATCACTTTGCCATGCACCACTGCCGGGCAGTGGTGCGCTAAGGCACGCAGTGTGCCTATCGCACGCCACGGCCGGTTCGTGGACCCGCAGACGGATCTCCAAAAACGAAAACGCCGACACGATGGCCGGCGTTTCCAAATTTCTCATCTGCAGATGACCTTGCAGCTGATCGCGGTGCTTGCCCACCCATTGGGTCGGCACGCAGCCACTTAGTGCTTGAGGTTGCGACGCAAGCGCTCCAGCGCCTGCAATTGCACCGTCGCTTCAGCCAGCCGACGCTGTGCCTCGGCCACGTCCACCGTGTTGCCACGGTTGGCCAGCTGCCGCTCGGCCTCTTCCTTGACCTTTCGCACTGCGGCTTCGTCGATGTCCTGCGCACGCACTGCGGTGTCGACCAGGATGGTCACCACCTGCGGCTGCACTTCCAGGATGCCGCCAGAGATAGCGAAATCCAGATGTTCGCCATTGGCGGTGGTCACCACCACCTTGCCCGGCTTCAGGCGCGTGATCAGCGGCGCGTGCTTGGGCGCAATACCCAACTCGCCCAACTCGCCGGTGGCCACGACCAGCGTCGCCTCACCGTGGAAGATTTCCTTCTCGGCGCTGACGATGTCGCAACGGATAGTGCTCATGCTGCCTCACTGTAGTGAGGCGGGGAATGGGGAGTCGGGAATCGGGAATGGGAAGAGCGGTTGGCTACGCACTCTTCGTGATTCCCGTCTTTCCAACTCGCCGACAACCCGCCTTTACGATTCCCGATTCCCGATTCCCGATTCCAGCCGCGTAGCGGCTGGGATCGCATCAGGCCTTGGCGCTCATCTTGTTGGCTTTCTCGACGGCTTCTTCGATGCTGCCGACCATGTAGAACGCCTGCTCCGGCAGGTGGTCGTATTCGCCGTCGCAGATCGCCTTGAAGCCGCGAATGGTGTCCTTCAGCGACACGTACTTGCCCGGCGAGCCGGTGAACACTTCGGCCACGTGGAAGGGCTGACTGAAGAAGCGCTCGATCTTGCGTGCGCGCGACACCGACTGCTTGTCTTCTTCGCTCAGCTCGTCCATGCCCAGGATCGCGATGATGTCCTTCAGTTCCTTGTACTTCTGCAAGGTCTGCTGCACGCGCTGGGCGGTGTCGTAATGTTCGTGACCGATCACCAGCGGGTCCATCTGACGGCTGGTGGAGTCCAGCGGATCCACGGCCGGGTAGATACCCAGCGAAGCGATGTTACGGCTCAGCGTCACGGTCGAGTCCAAGTGGGCGAAGGTGGTCGCCGGCGACGGGTCGGTCAGGTCGTCCGCAGGCACGTACACGGCCTGGATCGAGGTGATCGAACCGCTCTTGGTCGAGGTGATGCGTTCCTGCAGCACGCCCATTTCTTCGGCCAGGGTCGGCTGGTAACCCACCGCCGACGGCATACGGCCGAGCAGCGCGGACACTTCGGTACCGGCCAGCGTGTAGCGGTAGATGTTGTCTACGAACAACAGCACGTCCTTGCCCTTGCCGTTCTCGTCCTTCTCGTCGCGGAAATACTCGGCCATGGTCAGGCCGGTCAGCGCCACGCGCAGACGGTTGCCCGGCGGCTCGTTCATCTGGCCGTACACCATCGCGACCTTGTCCAGGACGTTGGAGTCCTTCATCTCGTGGTAGAAGTCGTTGCCCTCACGGGTACGCTCGCCCACGCCGGCGAACACGGACAAGCCGCTGTGCGCCTTGGCGATGTTGTTGATCAGTTCCATCATGTTGACGGTCTTGCCGACGCCGGCGCCGCCGAACAGGCCGACCTTGCCGCCCTTGGCGAACGGGCACATCAGGTCGATGACCTTGATGCCGGTTTCCAGCAATTCGGTGCTGGACGACTGGTCTTCATACGACGGCGCGCCGCGATGGATTTCCCAATGGTCCGAAGCCTGCACGTCGCCGGCTTCGTCGATCGGACGACCCAACACGTCCATGATGCGGCCCAGCGTACCGGCACCGACCGGCACCGAAATGGCGCGCTCGGTGTTGGTGGCCAGCAGGTTGCGCTTCAAGCCGTCGGTGGAGCCGAGCGCAATCGTGCGCACCACGCCGTCGCCGAGCTGCTGCTGCACTTCCAGGGTGATTTCGGTGCCTTCGACCTTCAGTGCGTGATACACCTTCGGCACTTCATTGCGCGGGAATTCGACGTCGACGACCGCGCCGATGATCTGAACGATCTTGCCCTGACTCATTTTGCTGCTCCGGTTAGCTTTGTTCTGTCCGAGTGGCCAATGCCATCTCGTGGAATTTTGTGATTTGGGATTCGTGATTGGGGATTCGCAAGGGCGCGATTCGCTGCGCTCCAACCAATCCCGAATCCCCAATCCCGGCGGTACTTATACGGCGGCCGCGCCGCTGACGATTTCCGAAATTTCCTGGGTAATCGCCGCCTGGCGTGCCTTGTTGTAGACCAGTTGCAAGGTGCCGATCATCTTGTTGGCGTTGTCGCTGGCGGCCTTCATCGCCACCATGCGCGCGGCATGTTCGGAGGCCACGTTTTCCAGCACGGCCTGGTACACCAGCGACTCGATGTAACGCGTCATCACGTGCTCCAGCACGGTGGCGGCATCGGGTTCGTACAGGTAGTCCCAATCGTGGTGCGCCACCTTGTGCTCAGCGGCCGGCAACGGCAGCAGCTGATCGAAGCTGGCCTTCTGCGTCATCGTGTTCACGAAACGGTTGTAGACCAGATACACGCGGTCGACCTTGCCTTCGATGAAGGCATCGATCATCACCTTGATCACGCCGATCAACTGCTCCACCTGCGGGCTGTCGCCCAGGTGGGTCACGCTGCCGACCATGTTGACCTTGATGCGACGGAAGAAGGCCGACGCCTTCTGGCCGATGGTCACCAAGTCGATCTCCGCACCCTTGTCCTGCCAGGGGCGTACTTCGCCCAGCATCTTGCGGAACAGGTTGTTGTTCAAACCGCCGGCCAGGCCGCGGTCGGAAGAGATCACGATGTAACCGACCCGCTTGACCTGTTCGCGCTCGATCAGGAACGGATGCTGGAAATCGGTGCTGGCCTGCGCCAGATGGCCGATCACCTGCTTCATCGCCTGCGCATACGGACGCGAGGTCTTCATGCGCTCTTGCGCCTTGCGGATCTTGGAGGCCGAGACCATTTCGAGCGCGCGTGTCACCTTGCGGGTGTTCTGCACGCTCTTGATCTTGGTTTTGATTTCGCGTCCGCCTGCCATACTCGCTCGCTTCGCTCGCTTAGTGGGATTCGGGAATCGGGAATCGGGATTGGCCAAAGCCTCCCCACCTCACCGCTTCCGCGAACCCCGGATGCCTAACTTCTGGGAATGGAAGACGATGGCTCGGTATCAACCAAAGCCCCGAACCACCGCTCCTACCAATCCCGAATGCCCAATCCCAAATCGCGGCGACTGACTTACCAGCTGCCCGTGGTCTTGAACTCTTCGATGCCTTTCTTGAAGCTGGCTTCGATGTCGTTGTCCCAACCGCCAGTGCTATTGATCTTGGAGACCAGCTCGCCCTGGGTGTTGGCGAAGTGCGCGTGCAGGCCTTCTTCGAACGCCAGCAGCTTGTTGACCGGCACGTCGTCGAGGTAGCCCTCGTTGACGGCGTAGATCGACAGCGCCTGATTAGCGATGGACATCGGCGCGTACTGCTTCTGCTTCATCAGTTCGGTGACGCGCTGACCGCGCTCGAGCTGCTTGCGGGTCGCTTCGTCCAGGTCCGAGGCGAACTGCGCGAACGCCGCCAGCTCACGGTACTGCGCCAGCGAGATACGGATGCCGCCGGACAGCTTCTTGATGATCTTGGTCTGGGCTGCACCACCGACACGCGACACCGAGATACCGGCGTTGACGGCCGGACGGATACCGGCGTTGAACAGGTCGGTTTCCAGGAAGATCTGGCCGTCGGTGATCGAGATCACGTTGGTCGGCACGAAGGCAGACACGTCGCCGGCCTGCGTTTCGATGATCGGCAGCGCGGTCAGCGAGCCGGTCTTGCCGGTCACCGCACCGTTGGTGAACTTCTCCACGTATTCCTCGGACACGCGCGCTGCGCGTTCCAGCAGGCGGGAGTGCAGATAGAACACGTCGCCCGGGTAGGCTTCGCGACCAGGCGGGCGCTTGAGCAGCAGCGAGATCTGGCGGTAGGCCACCGCCTGCTTGGACAGATCGTCGTACACGATCAACGCGTCTTCGCCGCGGTCCATGAAGTATTCGCCCATGGTGCAGCCGGCGTAGGGGCTGATGTACTGCATCGCAGCCGATTCGGACGCGGTCGCAGCCACCACCACGGTGTGCGCCAGCGCGCCGTTTTCTTCCAGCTTGCGCACGATGTTGGCAACGGTCGAGGCCTTCTGGCCGATCGCCACGTACACGCACTTGATGCCGGTGCCCTTCTGGTTGATCACCGCGTCGATCGCCAGCGCGGTCTTGCCGGTCTGACGGTCGCCGATCACCAGTTCGCGCTGGCCACGGCCGATCGGGATCATCGCATCGACCGATTTGTATCCAGTCTGCACCGGCTGGTCGACCGACTTACGCCAGATCACGCCGGGCGCAACACGCTCCACCGGTGCGGTCTGGGTGGCGCCCAGCGGGCCCTTGCCGTCGATCGGCTCGCCCAGTGCGTTTACCACGCGACCCAGCAGTTCCGGACCCACCGGCACTTCCAGGATGCGGCCAGTGGTCTTGGCCACGTCGCCTTCGCGCAGGTTTTCGTAGTCGCCCAGCACCACGGCGCCGACCGAATCGCGCTCCAGGTTCAGTGCGAGCGCGAACGTGTTGTGCGGCAGTTCGATCATTTCGCCCTGCATCACGTCGGCCAGGCCGAAGATGCGCACGATGCCGTCGGACACGCTGGTCACGGAGCCTTCGTTGCGCGACTCTGCGGACAGCTTGACCGCTTCGATGCGGGTCTTGATCAGGTCGCTGATTTCGGAGGGGTTGAGCGTGGTTGCCATCGTTCAGTCCTAGGTGCCGGCCGCAGGGGCCATGCGTTTATGTGAATTCAGTGGGCGAGCGAGCTTTGCAGACGCGCGAGCTTGCCCTTCAGCGAGCCGTCGATGACCACGTCGCCGGTGTCGATCACCGCGCCGCCGATCAGCGAGGCATCGACTGCGGTGGTGATGTCCACTTCGCGGCCGAAGCGCTTCTGCAGCGCAGCAGCGATCGTGTCGAGTTCCGTCTGGCTCATTGCAACGGCAGATGTGACCGTCGCCTTGACGACGTGTTCGGCATCGGCACGCATTTGTTCGTACAAGCCTGCAATTTCCGGCAGCAGCGACAACCGCTGCGCATCGGCGAGCACGCCGAGGAAACGCAGATAGTCCTCGCCCGCCTGCGGCGGCGCCAGCAGCGCCACTGCCTGCTCCTGGCCCAGGGCCGGGTTGAGCAGCAATGCGGCCACGCGCGGGTCGCCGGCCACCTGCGCCGAAAACGCCAGCGCATCGGACCAGGGGGCGAAGTTGCCGCCCTCACGCGCGATCGCAAACGCGGCATGGCCGTAGGGACGGGCAAGGGTGAGGGCCTGACTCATCGCTTAAATCTCCGCCGCCAGCTCGTCGAGCAGCGCCTTGTGGGCGTTGGCGTCGATTTCGCGCTTGAGCAGCTTTTCTGCACCGCTGACGGCCAGCAACGAGACCTGCTTGCGCAGCTCCTCGCGGGCACGCGTGGCGGATGCATCGATTTCGGTCTGCGCCAGATCCTTCTGACGGTTAGCTTCGGCAATTGCCTCATGCTTGGCCGCTTCGATGATCTGGTTGGCGCGCGCATGGGCCTGATCGATGATCTCGTTGGCCTTGGTGCGTGCGTCCTTCAGTGCTTCGTTGACCTTTTCCTGCGCCTGCGCCAGATCCTTCTGACTACGATCAGCCGCAGCCAGACCTTCAGCGATCTTTTGCTGACGCTCTTCGATCGCCTGCAGCAGCGGCGGCCAGATTTTGGTCGCGACGATCCAGATCAGGCCGGCGAATGCCAGCGCCTGGGCAAAGATGGTAAGGGTGATATCCATGGGTCGCTCAATCGCTGTTTAGGGGTGAAAGCGCCACCGCAGGGGCGGCGCTTTCCGACCTTCATCCGCGGATGCAACCGCACGCGGCTGCATCCACATCCTGCTACCGCTGGATCAGCCGGCCAGCGCCTTGGAGACGGCTTCGGTGAACACAGCGGACAGTGGGTTGGCGAAAGCCAGCAGCAAACCAACAGCGACCGAGATGATGAACGCGGCGTCGATCAGGCCGGCGGTGATGAACATACGAACCTGCAGCACCGGGATCAGCTCCGGCTGGCGCGCAGCCGATTCCAGGAACTTCCCGGCCATGATGGCCAGACCGAGACCGGCGCCCAGCGCGGCCAGGCCGATCATGATGCCGACGGCGAGGACGGTGGAGCTCTGGATCTGGGCGAAATTGGTCAGGACGGCAAGGTACATGGTGATCTCCGAACGAAAGTTTCTAAGGGTGATGGATGAAGCGGAATGAAGCAGATGAAGGGTGACGCAAACTCAGTGGCTGTCTTCGGCCAGGCTCAGATACACGATCGACAGCATCATGAAGATGAAAGCCTGCAGCGGAATCACCAGCAAGTGGAACAGCATCCAGCCGAGGCCGAATACGCCGCCTGCGAACATGCCGGCGATGCCTGCACCACCCAGCACCCAGATCAGCAGGAAAACGATCTCGCCGCCGAACATGTTGCCGAACAATCGCATCGCCAACGAAATCGGCTTGCTCAGCCACTCGACGGTATTCAAAAGCAGGTTGAACGGCAGCATCCACTTGCCGAACGGCGCCGTCAGGAATTCCTTGGTCATGCCGCCCACGCCCTTGGAGCGCAGCGAGAACACGATCATCAGGAAGAACACGCTGATCGACATGCCCAAGGTGGCATTGACGTCGGCAGTGGGCACCGGCTTCCAGGCATGCACGCCGACCCAACTCAGCGGAATGGCGATGAAATCGGCCGGGATCATCTTGATGAGGTTCATCAACAGGATCCAGAAGAAGATGGTGATCGCAATCGGCGTCACCAGCTTGCTGCTGCCGTGATAGGTGTCCTTGGCCTGGCGGTCGACGAACTCTAGGCAGATTTCCACGAACGCCTGCCACTTGCCCGGCACGCCGGCCGTCGCATTGCGGGTTGCGGTCCAGAACGCCAGGACCATGACCAACCCCATCAACACCGCCATGACCAGGGTATCGACGTGGATGGTCCAAAACGTGCCGCCACCATCGCGAACCGGAAGGATCAGGTTCTGCAAGTGATGCTGGATATAGGAGGTAGGTGTTGCTGCCTCGCCCGCCATGTGTCCGGAGCCCTTTAAGTTCGAATCAACGTCTGGCCAGAGCCAGAACCTGAAAAATCAGCCCGATGGCGATACCCGCCAACAAAGCCAGAGGAGGTAGCCGCCACAGGCCGAAGCCGAGCGCCAGCGCCACGAAAACCAACACCCACTTCAGCACCATCGCCAGAATCAGCCGCACCATGGCGATGCCCGCTGCCTGGATACCGCCACCTAGCGCGGTACGTGCCGCGACCCAACCGCCCAGCACCGTCGCAAATCCGGTCAATGCCAGACCTGCAGAGTAACGGGGACCGACCAACAGCAACCCCAGACTGGTTATAGCTACGGCGGAAAGCGGATATACCGCAGCGCGCAGCATCAACCGCCGACCCGCGTCAACGGAGTTCAGCACTACGGTTACCTTACGTGTGAATGAGTGGGAAGCGCAGTTGCGCCTCGTCTAGCCGCGAAAGTATAGCAATGGGACAAATTGCGAGACAACCGGCAGAGGCCATCACTTGCTGCGATGCACCACGTGGTGACCGCGGCGGCGGGTGGGAACTTTGCCACAAACCGGCGGTCAGAACTTGTGAGGCCTGCACATCCTCGTCGAAAGGTATCGCCGCAGGCCGCGTCTAGGAGCCCCGGGAGACCGGGGCTCCTGCTTTTTTACGCATTTTGTCGCACCCTGCGACCTTCCCATTGGTGGTCCAATCTTGGCGTCGTGTACTCCGGGTCGATGGCACTCACAGACGCGTGACTCGACGAAGGATTAGAGCGCCGCAAAGCGGACCGTTTTGTCCGATTGCTATGTCCGCCTTCACAGCGATTGGACACCTCCTTCACTTTTGAAAGACGCCGCCTTACCGACTATGCGCGGCACAGGCCGAACTGCCTGATCATTCTTAAGAATTCGGAGCTCCCCATGAAACACCTCCTCGCACTGGCCATTCCGTGCGCTCTGGCTGCCGCCTATGCCGCGCCCGCGCACGCCGAAGACACCGATGACCGTTTCCAGATCCGTCTCGGCGCGATGAATGTCGACAACGACAACACCATCCGCGGTAACACCCTGCTGGCTGGCAACAATGTGTCGGTCAATGAAGACTTCAAGCTGGGCGGCAAGGAATGGGAGCCACGCGTGGACGGCGTGTTCCGCATCAGCACCCGCCAGCGCTTGATCTTCGACTACTTCAAGTACGACAAGGATCGCCGCGAGACCTTGTCACAGGATGTGAGCGCCGGTGGTGTGACCGTGCCGTCGGGCAGCTTCATCAAGGGTGAGCTGAAGTATCAGGTTGCGACCTTCGTGTACGACTACTCAGTGATCGATTCGCCGGAATTCAGCCTTGGCCTGCAGATCGGTGCCGAGTACGCCAAGGTCGAAGCCAACGCGTATGCCGACCTGGGTAGCGCGTTCACTGGCGACGTCCTGGACGAAAGCGAAGACGGCGTTGCGCCGGTCGTCGGTATCCGCTTCACCGCACGTCCGAGCGAACACTGGCTGTTCAACGTGCAGGGCCAGTACCTCAACACCAGCTGGGGCGACTTCGGCGACTACGACGGCGACCTGAGCCGCGCCAACGCCATTGCCGAATACCGCTTCACCAAGAACTTCGGCATTTTTGCAGGCTACGACTGGTTCAGGCTGGACGTCGACAAGAGCGGCAGCGATGGCCTCATCGGCCTGAAGCAGGAGTTCAAGGGCCCGGTGGCAGGCGTGACGTTCGCGTTCTGATCTTTTCGGGACCCGGAACCCGGTACCCGAACAGCAGCTTCATGCAGAACCCCGCAGCGATGCGGGGTTCTGCCGTTTGACGGGTGCTCGGCACGTAAGCGACGCGGCGGCAGCCACAGCAGCAGCGGATACACGCTCAGGGCGGCTTGGTGGCACCCGCTACCAACAGATGCTGGTGCGTGGTGCAGTAGCATTCGTCGTGCCAACCGTAGTGCGGATCGGTGCAGATCGCATGCCGCACCGTCGCCGGCAGCGACGCCACGTCGCTGCGCAAGTCGCGCTTCAGCGAGACGAACACCGAGCCCGGATGTGGCCAGTCGGTCCGCCGCGGCGGCTCGGCGATACGGTTGCCGCTGGCCAGTTCGCGCTGCAGCAGCGCCTGCAGTTCGGGACACAGATTGCCCTGCCCTATAGCGACCTCCATCCGTCGGATCACCAGCGCGGCGACCGTGCCACGCGTGGCACGGTCGTGCGGAGCGACGTCACTTCTTCTTCGGGATGTACAGATCGGTGATGGTGCCGTCGTACACCTCGGCGGCCATGCCGACCGACTCGCTCAGCGTCGGGTGCGCGTGGATGGTGTGGCCGATGTCTTCGGCTTCGGCGCCCATCTCGATCGCCAGACCAATTTCGGCCAGTAGGTCGCCGGCATGCACGCCGACGATGGCACCACCGATCACCCGGTGCGTCTCTTCATCGAAGATCAGCTTGGTGAAACCTTCGGTGCGGCCAATGCCGATCGCGCGGCCACTGGCGGCCCACGGGAACTTGGCCACGCCGACCTTCAGACCCTTGGCCTTGGCTTCGGTTTCGGTGACGCCGACCCAGGCAACTTCCGGGTTGGTGTACGCCACCGACGGGATCACCCGCGCCACCCATTCCTTCTTCTCGCCGGCAGCCACTTCGGCGGCCAGCTTGCCTTCGTGCGCAGCCTTGTGCGCCAGCATCGGGTTACCGACGATGTCGCCGATGGCGAAGATGTGCGGCACGTTGGTGCGCATCTGCCGATCGACCGGAATGAAGCCGCGCTCGGTGATGCTGACGCCGGCCTTCTCCGCGCCGATCTTCTTGCCGTTGGGGGTGCGGCCCACGGCGACCAGCACGCGGTCGTACGCAGTGGCCTGCAAGCCGGGCTTTTCACCTTCCACGGCCGCTTCGAACGACACGGTGATGCCGGCCTTGTCGGCCTTGACATCGGTGGCCTTGGTCTTGAGATGGACTTCGACGCCCTGCTTTTTCAGGCGGTCTGCCAGCGGCTTGACCAGGTCCTTGTCGGCGCCCGGCATCAGCTGGTCCATGAACTCGACCACGGTGACCTTGCTGCCGAGCGCGCTGTACACCGTCGCCATTTCCAGGCCGATGATGCCGCCGCCGACCACCAGCAGGGTCTTGGGAATGTCGTGCAGCTCCAGCGCGTCGGTGGAGTCCATCACGCGCTTGTCGTCCCACGGGAAGTTGGGCAGCTTCACCGCCTGCGAGCCGGCCGCGATGATGCAATGCTCGAAGCGCAGCAGCTGGGTCTTGCCATCGTCGCCGACGATTTCAAGCTCATTGGGCGAGACGAAGCTGGCCACACCGGTGACGGTGCGCACCTTGCGCTGCTTGGCCATGCTGGCCAGGCCGCCGGTGAGTTTGCCGACCACTTTTTCCTTGTACTCGCGCAGCTTGTCCAGGGTGATCTTGGCCTGACCGAAGTCCACGCCGAAGTCGCCGGCATGGGCTACTTCGTCGATCACCGCGGCGGCATGCAGCAGCGCCTTGGACGGAATGCAGCCAACGTTGAGGCAGACGCCGCCCAGGCTGGCGTAGCGCTCGATCAGCACCGTGTCCAGGCCCAGATCGGCCGCGCGGAATGCTGCCGTGTAGCCACCGGGGCCGGCGCCGAGCACAACCATCTTGCATTCGATGTCGGCCGGCTTGCCGCTGGCCAGTGCCGGCTTGGACGGCGCCGGTTCGGCCGGGGCGCGGTGCGACGGCGTCACTGGCGGCTTGCTGCCCGGGGCGGCGGCAGGCGCTGCAGCGGCCGGGGCGGCTTTGGTCTCGGCCTTGGCTGGCGCAGCGGCCTCGCCTTCGGACTCGAGCAGCAGCACGAGCGCACCTTCGGAGAGGGTGTCGCCGACCTTGACCTTGAGTTCCTTGACCACACCGGCAGCCGAGGACGGCACTTCCAGCGTGGCCTTGTCCGATTCCAGCGTTACCAGGCCCTGGTCCTTGGCCACGCTGTCGCCAACGGCGACCAGCACTTCGATGACGGGGACATCGCTGTAATCGCCGATGTCGGGAACCTTGATTTCAATGACCGCCATTTGCTTCTCCTGTAGCTCAACCGGCCGTGCCGGCAAGCGTCTGCTGGAGTTCATCCAGCGACGATTCGATTTGGGTCCAGCGCTTGTCGCGCTTCTTTTCCTTGCCTTCGCTGGCTTCGATCAGCAACGCGGCCTGTTGCAGCAGCAACTCGCCGGCGCCGCAGCTCGGGCGCGCGCCGCTGTAGCGCACGCCATCGATCTGGAACGAGAACACTTCGCCCTCGCTCACCGGGGCAGTGCGTCCGTCAGGCGCGAGCTGGGTCAGCGTGTTGGTCCAGTTGCTGACCAGACGCTTGGCCAGGGCCGCCGGAATCGGGATCTCGACCGTTTCCGGGGTTTGCTCGGTGCGGAACTGCACGCTGCCGCGGTCGCTCTGGCTGACCCAGCTATAGACGCGCTCATCGGCGCGGCTATGTCGCAGGGTCCAGTCGGCGCCGTCCTTGCCCGGCACCAGCGACACCGCGCTCTCCACACCACGTGTGGGCAGCGTCAGCAACGACAAGGCCGGCTTGATGCCGCCATCCAGCAGCGTGGTGACAGCAGTGCCGTAGTTGCCCACGGCCGGCGGCCAGCCACGTCCGAGCGTGCTCTCGCATTCGCGTGCAGCAGCCGTTGTCCACGGCAGTACACCGAGCACGGCGATGGTCAGCAGCGCAGCCCTCACAGCAGGACGCGACGCATGTCGGCCAGCACCTGGCTGAGGTAGGTGGTGAAGCGGGCCGCCAGCGCGCCGTCGATGACGCGGTGGTCGTAGCTCAGCGACAACGGCAGCATCAACTTCGGCGAGAAATCCTTGCCGTTCCAGACCGGCTGCATCGCCGACTTGGACACGCCCAGGATCGCCACTTCCGGCGCATTGATGATCGGCGTGAACGCCGTACCGCCAATACCGCCAAGCGAGCTGATCGAGAAGCAGCCGCCGCTCATGTCGGCCGGGCCCAGCTTGCCGTCGCGCGCCTTCTTGGCCAGCTCACCGCTTTCCTGCGCGATCTGCAGCACGCCCTTCTTGTCGACGTCGCGGATCACCGGCACCACCAAGCCGTTCGGTGTATCGGCCGCGAAGCCAATGTTGATGTACTTCTTCAGCGTGAGGTTTTCACCGGCCGCATCCAGCGAGGCATTGAACTCGGGGAACTTCTTCAGTGCTGCGGCGCTGGCCTTGACCAGGAACGCGAGCATGGTGAGCTTGATGCCCGCCTTCTCGTTTTCCTTGTTGAGCGCCACGCGCAGGGCTTCCAGGTCGGTGATGTCGGCCGATTCGAACTGCGTGACATGCGGAATCATCGCCCAGTTGCGCGCCAGGTTGGCCCCGGAAATCTTCTTGATGCGCGACAGCGGCTGGGTCTCGGTTTCGCCGAACTTGCTGAAGTCCACCTTCGGCCAGGCCAGCAGGTTCAGCCCATTGCCGCCACCGGCCGGCGCAGCACCGGCTGCGGCAGGTGTGCCGCCGCTGAGTGCGGCCTTCACAAAGCGCTGCACGTCTTCACGGGTGATGCGGCCGCCCTTTTCGCTGCCCTTGAGTTGGTTCAGATCCACGCCCAACTCGCGTGCGAACACGCGCACCACCGGGCTGGCGTACGGCACCTTGGAGGGGAGCACGCTATCGGCATCGAAGGTGACCGGCGGGCTGCTCGGGTTGCCGGCCGACGGCTGGCCAGCCTGCGCTGCCTGCGTGCCGGAACCCTGCACCTGCGCGATTTCACGCTGGGCCAGCTTGTCCGGCACCGCAGACACGGCGACCGGCTCGACCTTGCCTGCCGTTTCCGCGGTATCGGTGGTGGGCTTGGCCGGCGACTGCGCTGCACCGGCGCCACCATCGCTGGCCGCGATGATCGCCACCACATTGCCCTGCGACAGCGTGTCGCCAACCTTGACCTTGAGCTCCTTGACCACCCCGGCGGCCGAGGACGGCACTTCCATCGTGGCCTTGTCCGATTCCAGCGTGACCAGGCTCTGATCCTTGGCGACGGTATCGCCGACGGCAACTAGCACTTCGATCACCGGAATGTCGGTGTAATCGCCGATATCGGGCACGCGCGCTTCGATCAGGCCCCCGTTCGAGGAGGCCGCAGGCGTAGCAGCTTCGGCCTTGGCAGCGGGTGCCGGGGCAGCGGCGGGAGCGGCCTTGGCCGGTGCGGCGGGCGCAGCTGCTGCTGGCTTGGCGGCCTCGGCGCCGGCATCGGCGACTTCGATCAACGCCACCAGCGCGCCCTGCGAAAGCGAATCGCCGACCTTGACCCTGATCTCCTTGACCACGCCGGACACCGATGAAGGCACTTCCATGGTGGCCTTGTCCGATTCCAGCGTGACCAGGCTCTGGTCCTTGCTGACCGTATCGCCGACGGACACCAGCACCTCGATTACCGGGACGTCGCTGTAGTCACCGATATCGGGGACAAGTGCTTCCTTGATTTCGGCCATACGGGGAACTCCGGCAACAGAATGGGGAAATCCCTATTGTGGCGGGCTGCGGGCCGCAGCGCCAACCATTGCCGTGCAAAAAATTGCACGCCCGGCGGGATGCAGCGTCCGCATGCGTACGTGCGCCGATCATTTCGCTGCGCGTCGATCGACCCGCAACAGTTGCAGTGGCTCGCCCGACGGCAAACGATACGCCAGCGCATTGTCTAGCCCATCGAGCGCTTCCAGGCGCTGGCACAACTGCTGCGCGTGCGGCCGCAATGCACGCGCTTGCGGCTCGATCAGGCGCTTGATGCGCGCTTCCACCCCATCGAGCGAACGCAGCTGCACGTCATTTCATTTCCGGCAATTGCGGACTGCACCGCACCGGCCACCACATCGCCGATCAGCTGCGGCAGCAGCTCGGCGACCAATGCGCCGATGTCGTCGTCGATATCGACCAGGGTCAACTGGCTTTTGCTGAAACTCTGCTTCAAGCGCACGTCGATCTTCTCGCGCACCTTTGCCAGCTGCACGCGCGTGGCCTCCGGGCTGCGGCTGAAGCCAGCGGCCACCTCGCCCAGTGCGGTGACTGCGATATCGGCCGCCTCGCCACCGACTGCCTGCGCCAGCGGCGCGACATCGCGGGTCTGGCGCTCGAACTGGATCAGGCGAGCGCGATCATCCGCACTCAGGTCCACCCAACGGTCGTCGACGAACAGAGCGCCCTGGCCGCTGCGGCGTGCCTGATTCGCGGATCAGGATCAGGCTGCGTGGGTTGAGCGTGAGGTCGTAATCGCTGCTGATCTCGCAGTGCGTGTCGTCTGCACTGGCTGCATTGGCAGCGCCTACGGCGCCCAGCAGGCCGAGTAGCACGCCGGCTGCCATCGTGATTGCGGGCTTGATCGTCATGTCGCCACTCCGTTGTGCGCTGGCTGCAGCATGCCTGCGCGTGTGGCACGCAGGCCTGTGCCGGACGCTGGCATGACTTCTGGTCCGTGGCGCCGATGCACACAACTCGCGTGTCGGCAGCTGTGCCAGCGGTGTGCATCCGCACTCAGAGCGAGGTGTTGCGACCGTCGCGTCGTTCAATGCACGGCGCTCGCCTTCCACACTGACCCGACGTCATCCCACCTCGGCTAGCGCACCGCATCGCACAGCGGTTGCCAGGCTGTCGCCAGCCGCGGCAGCGACCAGGCAGCATTGGCCGGGCTGGTGGACGGCAATGCGATAACTGGCAGCGCGCACAGCTCCACCGATAGCAGCGGCTGCACAAGCCGGCGCCACGCCTGTGCTGCCGCAGTGCCATTGCACGCCACCATGCGCAGCTGCGGCAGCGTGGCCAGCAGCGCGGGCAGCGGATTGACCACGATGCTCGCCGCCACGATGGCCGTATCCAGACTGCCGCGCCGCTCGCATTGGCCGATGACATCCCACAAGCCCACACGATGATCGAGCAACGCTTGCAGGCGCGTTGCATAGCTTGCAGCTGTATCAATCCCCAATAGGGCATGCATCAGTGGCCAGAAACGATTGCGCGGATGTGCGTAGTAACGCGCCGCTTCTAACGAGGCGACACCGGGCATCGAGCCAAGCAGCAATACCCTGCAATCGCTGCGAATGTGCGCTGGCAGGCCTTGGCTGAGATGTTTTTTCGTCACGGCGATCGCATCTGCGTGAATGTCTTTTTCAGGCTGCATGACGTAACGACGGCCTTCTTGAGAGACTTCCTGAACAAACGAAATTTTAGCGAGCCATAGGTGGGCGTGGATTCAGATTTTTAGGAATAGTTTTGGCCCGGCCCACTCCACGGGCCTAACAACAAGACGAGGAGACCCTCATGCGTTCCATTTCCATCCTGAGCCTGGCTGCTGTATCTGCACTTGCGATTGCACCGTCCGCGTTCGCGCAGGACACCACCTATACCGGCGACACCTCCTCGACTTCCTCCAGCACGATGCCCACCAGCGGCGATACCGCCTCGGGTAAGCATTGGGCCGTGGTCGGCGGCGTGGCGCTGCTGAACCCGAAGAACAACCCGGCTCCGGGCCTGGACGTCGATGGCGGCCCGGCACCGACGCTGAGCGCCAACTACTACATCAACGACAACTGGGCCGTTGAACTGTGGGGCGCAGCCGACAAGTTCAACCACCGCGTCACCGCCGACGGCGTGGGCAAGGTCGGTACTGTCGATCAGCAGCCGATCGCCATCAGCGGCCAGTACCACTTCGGCGAAGCCGACAACGTGTTCCGTCCGTTCGTAGGCGTGGGCTACTACGAGTCGAACTTCAGCAACGAGAAGATCGACGGGGCGTCGACCACCGGCGATCACGTGGGTCTGAGCACCGCCAAGGGCGTCATCGGCACCGTTGGTGTGGACATGAACATCAACTCCACCTGGTTCGCACGCGCCGACGCACGCTACATGCGTTCGCGTCCGGAACTGCGCGTGGGCGGCCAGGGCACCGGAAGCGAGCTGGAACTGGATCCGTGGACCGTTGGCTTCGGCATCGGCGCGCGCTTCTAAGCAGACCGCTTCACTAAGCACCTCCACCAAACAGGCCCGCAAGGGCCTGTTTTTTTGATCAAAACCTAAGTTTAAAGGGGATTTTACGTTTAGGATTTCGCTGAAGGGGGGATAGATCGTGTAGAAATCAGCACGAATTCTTCAATTAAATATGGAGACACCATGAGCATAAGGTGCCATGTAGCCGCCGCGATATTTCTTTTCTCGCTCGTTTCCTTTGGAACTCAGGCTCAGACAACTGTCCCTACCACAGGACTTGGAACCTGCATTGACTTCATAACTTCCCAGTCAACGACACTTACTGGACAGATAAACAGCAGCCCTGATTTTACGATCGCTTACGGCTCGGCCAGCTATGCGGACATGCCAAATAAAGCTGTGTATATCCAAAATTATAGCTGCGAGAGTCAAGATATGCCGGGCATGTATTTTACAGTCTCAGCCCTAGCCCATGAGTTTGGCCATGTGAAATTCAACTATTCGTTTGCCAAAACGACTCGGCAAGCATATATAGATGAAGCATGCAAGATGGAAGGACTTGCCGTAACAAATAACATAGTTGCAAGGAATGAAATATGGAGTTCCACTCAAAATAGCATAGACATTAACCTTGCAGCATCAAATCCCGATCAGCTTTTCGGGATTTACTATGCTGGAGGACCCAATGTTGCCTCAAACGTTGGAAAATCCTTCTGCGCGAATAACGTAACTTCAACCACAGGACAGAACTATAACGTATATTACGGAGAGCAGTATGACAAACTTCCTTAACAGATCATCATATTTCCGCCTTGCAATAACGCTACTTGCTGCTCTGATTGCACCTTCATTATATGCAAATAAAATTTCAGCAGCGACAGCAGCGACAGCAGCGACAGCAGCGACAGCAGCGACAGCAGCGACAGCAGCGACAGCAGCGGATGCTGCCCGTACCTTTGAACTAGCCGAAGAAATTTCGAGAAATCTCAAAAAATCACCCTCTGAATTTATTAATTCATGGCCTGGGGCCAGAATTTCGACGCCGAATCTGAAAAACGAAGGAACGTATAAGGTTAGCGGAGGAATATTAAAAATAGGCGACCATCTTACTGCCAAGAACTCTTCCATATCAATATCAGCAGATAAAAAAAATATCGAGTCAGTCTTACTGAGTCTGGAAGGTTCCTGCGTCTCTCGTCAGGATTTCAAGAGTCGATATCCGAATTATCTGGTTTCAAATATTCCGAGGGGACAGAGCAGTTCAGAGACATTGACTTTGGCCGTTGTTAAAAATCAGGAGAAGATGGAGTTTTCCTTCCCGGAGGCCTCTCCAGATTGCCTAAGTTCCATTCGCCTAGCACCAGCAGACCCGCAGACGCTTAAAGCTGCGGAAGCAATCAATTAATTAGGCGCACTTTAAATTGTTACTGCCAGCACCGAGGGCTGGCAGTAACAGGACCACCGCCAATAAACGCTGCCGCGCAGACGCGCGCTGCGCCAGCGCCACCACAACAAGGCGGCATACGCGAGCGCATAACCGAGCAGAACACCGGCCGCGCCGAGCAGGCTGGCATGACTGAGCCACCCCTCGGTGGGCCAGGCCACGCCCTGCCAGGCGCTACGCCAGCCCTGCACCATGCCGGCAATCACCCGCACCACCACCAGCGCGGTCAAGGCCACCACCAGCCACAGGTTGGGTCGGTAAAACAGTCCTTGCGGGGTGCGTTCGAAGCGGGTCAGACGTAGCGCCAATGCCCCCAGCGCCAACCCGCAGGCCCAGCCGAATGCTGCGTGGCTGATCGCGCCGGGCCAGAACGCCGCCGCGATCAAGCTGAAGACTACAAACAGCACGCTGGAGATGCCCGCCGACACCAGGTTGATCAGCAGCAGCCAGCCACGTGCCTGACGACGTGCAGTGCCCATGCGGAAGCGCTGCAGCAGCGACAACGGGAACACCACCACGAACACCGCCAGGGCAATGATCACAGCCAGCGGGATGGCAAGCAGCAAAGGCATCGGGAGACTGCCGGAGAAATGATGGCCGATGACGCTACTACGCAGACGTGCAGCGGCGCGTGTTCGGCGTTAATCAATGTCCATCTGCAGCACCGCGAACGCGCTCGGCCGGGGCGAACGTGGCAGCTTGATAAACGCTGGAAAGGACCGAGCGCATCCTGCCGAAAATCGGCAACGACCACACAGACATCATTGGCGAGTTGAACGCCGAGCTGCGATTTGCGCGCCGTTTAGCAGTGACGGCACACTCGCCTGGCGAGTTGACACTGGATCGGTGGACTGTTGACCTCGGTACCGGCGCGCCTCCAAGCAATCAAAACGATGTTCGAAGAAACGGATCCTGCGGGATCGGGTCTTCTTTGATGAAGAACACTTCGTTTTCCAGATCCATCGGTTCGGCACCGGGCACGTCTTCATGCAGGGGCGATGCGAGGATCGATACGTGTATCGCGGACGGTCTTGACCCCATGAAGCCGGCTTCCATCAGGCCCGACACATCCGCCAGCACCGCTTACACTGCGGAGCCGCCTTCTTCGGCCAATCCAACCGACGGGACTGCGGAATGGCCAGCGCCCCATCCCGACTGCCAGGGGTTGCCGCGCCAAAGACCCGGAAAGCGTGTTGCCGACACCGCGGGCGATTCCGATGGCGCACGGGCCGCCAGCCGTGGGCGCCCATGCAGCCCCGACGCATTCGCCATCCCGGACGGCTTTACCCGGGAGCAGATCCAGCCATTTCACGATCTGGAAAGGCAATACGCCACGCTGTTCCAAACACCCTATATCTGCGCAGTCGGTTCTGCACGCGATATCAGAGCCAGCCGGACACTGGATGTGGATATGGACGAATGTGCCATCATCAATCTCGCGCAAGATGGATTTGATTCGATCGGCACGCACGGCTTGTCTTCATGCGTCTGCATTTGTGCGAAAGGAAAGAATCCTCGCGGCCACGACATCCTGGGCCTGCTGCATTATTCCGGTATACAAGATGCACAGGATGCGCTTTCCGAAATCCGGGAAGACATGCGGGAAGAAGGCGTGCATGAACCCGAAATATTCCTGGTTGGCGGCATGATCTCCAACCAAGACGAGCTAGGCAGCTTCGAAATTGAGAGAAATTTGCTGGCGCTGCAGCGCCCTTTCAATATCGTAGGCGCCAAGCTTCATCCCAGTATGAGCGATCACGATGGTGAGGAAAATGCCATCAACCTGGTCATGACGGCCAATGGCATCTACTACTACAAGTCGTGGTAAGGACGCTGCGGTGCCCAGGCGCCGCTGCCTCAAAACGCCGGTAGCACCGCGCCCTTGTACTTCTGCTCGATAAAGGCTTTTACTTCCGGGCTGGTCAGCGCTTTGGCCAGTTTCTGCACGCGCGGGTCGTCCTTGTTGTCGGCACGCGCCACCAGGAAGTTGACGTACGGCGAGTCCTTGCTTTCGATCGCCAGCGCATCGCGGGTGGGGTTGAGCCCGGCGTCGAGCGCGTAGTTGGTGTTGATCAGCGCTAGATCGACCTGGTCCAGTACGCGCGGCAGCATGGCAGAATCGAGCTCGCGGAATTTGAGCTGCTTGGGGTTTTCGACGATGTCGCGTTGGCTGGACAGCGCGTTGCTCGGGTCCTTGAGTTTGATCACCCCGGCCTTGTCGAGCAGGATCAGCGCACGGCTGTTGTTGCTGGGGTCGTTGGGGATCACCACATCGGCGCCGGTGGGAAGATCGGCCAGCGCCTTGAAGCGGCGCGAATACGCGCCGAACGGTTCGATATGCACGCCGACCACGGTCACCAGTTGGCTCTTGCGGTCGCGGTTGTACTCATCAAGATAGGGCTCGGTCTGGAAGTAGTTGACGTCGATCTGCTTCTGCACGACCTGGTCGTTCGGCTGCACGTAATCGTTGAACACGCGCACATCGAGCTTGACGCCCTGCTTGGCCAGCAGCGGTTCAACCACTTCCAGGATTTCAGCATGCGGCACCGCCGTGGCGGCCACGGTCAGGGTGCCGCCGCTGCTGCTGCCACCGCCGCCACAGGACGCCAAGGCCAGCGTGGCGGCCGCCAGGAGGGAACGAAACGCGAATGTGCTCATGTAAGGATCCGTGGGGGAAGAATGCGGCGCTGCCGCAGGGGTTCAACCTAGCAGAGCCTGCGTGCAACGGCGATGCATCGGCGCGGTGCGGTGCGGGCGGAGCGATGAGGCTGCGGGCGCCCGACGTGCGATCCAACCGCCGGGCACGGGCTCAACGCCGGCTGTAATGCGCTACCAGGCGGTCGCCCAGCATCTGCAGCACCTGCACCAGCACCAGCAAGGCGATGACGGTGATCAGCGCCACGTCCGAATGCGAGCGCAGGTAGCCCTCGCGGTAGGCCACATCGCCCAGGCCGCCCGAGCCGATGGCACCGCCCATCGCGGTGAAGCCGATCAGCGCGATGGTGGTGACGGTGGCGCCGGCGATCAGGCCGGGGCGCGCTTCGGGCAGCAACACCCGCAGCACCAGCTGGCGGGTGGTGGCGCCCATCGCCTGGGTGGCTTCGATGATCCCGCGGTCGACTTCGCGCAGCGCAGTTTCCACCAGGCGGGCGTAGAACGGTGCGGCACCAACCACCAGCGGCAGGATCGCGCCACGCACGCCGAGCGAGGTGCCCATCAGCATCAGCGTGAGCGGGATCATCGCGATCATCAAAATAATGAAGGGCACCGAGCGCAGCAGGTTGATCAGCGCGGCGAGCGCGCCATACAGCACCGGGCGGCGGCGCAACTGCGGCGCCCCGCACAGGAACAGCGCAACCCCCAACGGCAGGCCGATCAGCAGCGTCAGCGGCAACGCACCGGCCAGCATCAACAACGTGTCGAGGGTGGCCTGGCCGATATCGCCCCACTTGGCAGCATCGAGATTGCGGAAGAAACCGCCGGCGGCGGCAACGATCGGATTCATACGCATAGATCCTCCACCTGCACGCCGGCGGCGACGAAGCCGGCGCGCGCAGCGTTATGGTCGCCGCCGGTCAGGGCCACGATGAGCTGGCCGTACGGCGTGTCCTTGATGCGATCCACCCGCCCGGACAGGATGTTGTAGTCCACCCCGGTTTCGCGCGCGATGCGGCCCAGCACCGGCTCGTAGGTACCGTTGCCAAGGAAGGTCAGCCGCACGATGCGCCCGCCGACCGCAGCGAAATCGCGGTGCAGTTCGGCTTCGTCCACATGCTCGGCTTCGGAGACGAAGCGTCGGGTGGTGGCGTGCCTGGGATGCAGGAAGACCTCGGTCACCGGGCCGGTTTCCACCAGTTTGCCGGCGTCCAGCACCGCGACGCGGTCGCAGACACGGCGGATCACGTCCATCTCATGGGTGATCAGCACGATGGTCAGGCCGAGCTCGCGGTTGATCTGCGCCAGCAGCTGCAGCACCGAGGCGGTGGTCTGCGGGTCCAGCGCGCTGGTGGCCTCGTCGCATAGCAAAATCTGCGGCCGGGTGGACAGCGCGCGCGCAATACCCACGCGCTGCTTCTGCCCGCCGGACAGTTGCGCCGGATACTTGTGGGCGTGCTCCTGCAGACCCACCCGTGCCAACAACTCAGCCACGCGCGCATCGATTTCGGCGCGCGGCGTGCCGGCCAGTTCCAGCGGGAACGCGACATTGCCGGCCACGGTGCGCGAGGACAGCAGGTTGAAGTGCTGGAAAATCATGCCGATGCGGCGGCGCACGGCGCGCAGGCCCTGGCTGTCCAGTGCGGTGACGTCCTCGTCGCCGATCAGCAGGCGGCCGCCGCTGGGCTCTTCCAGCCGGTTGATCAGCCGGATCAGCGTGGATTTGCCGGCGCCGGAGTGGCCGATGATGCCAAACACTTCGCCGGGGCCGATCCACAGATCGAGCGGGTGCAGCGCCACGATCTGGCGACCGTCAACGGAATAGGACTTGTGCAGGCGCTGAAACTGGATCACCGCGCGTGGCCGATTGGTGGGGGGTCGTGAAGCCTAACAGTCAATGTTCACGACCGGGAGTCGGGATTGGGGAGTCGGGATTCGCAAGGACAACAGCGTCCCCGCTGTTGCCAATCCCGAATCCCGAATCTCGTCCTCACGGCCTGTCTAGCGGCGGCGGACGGTCAGCCTGCCGTATCCGCTCCCGGCGCAACAAATACAACCCGCTGGCAACGATGATGCCGGCGCCGGTCCAGGTCCAGCTGTCGGGCAGGGTCTGCCACAGCAGCCAGTCCCAGCCCATCACCCAGACCAGCCCGGTGTATTCGAGCGGGGCGATCATCGAGGCCTCGCCGCGCATGAAGGCCTGGGTCAGCGCCACCTGGCCCAGAGCACCGGCCAGGCCCATGCCGGTGATCAACCCGGCGTGCCCGGCCTGCAGCGGCACCCAGCCGGGGATGGCCAGCAGCCCGGCGCCGATCGCCATAAACAGCAGAAACCACACCACCATGGCCTGCGGGGTGTCGGTGCGGGTGAGCAGGCTCACGGTGATCGCCGCGATGGCGTAGGCCGTGGCTGCCAGCAGCACCATCAGGCCGGGCAGCGAGATCAGCCCGTCCACCCCCGGGCGCAGCACCACGATCACCCCGACCAGGCCAATGCCAATCGCGGTCCAGCGGCGTGGGCCGACATGCTCGCCCAGCAGCGGCACCGACAGCGCGGCCACCAGCAGCGGCGCCACGAAATACAGCGTGTAGGCGGTGGACAGCGGCATGCGCTTCAAGCCGTACACAAAGCAGTCGATCATTACCATGCCCAGCGCCCCGCGTAGCAAATGCAGGCCCCAGCGCACCGGCACGATCGCGCGCGGCCCGGCGGTGGCGAACACCCACACCAGCACGAACGGCAGCGAGGCGGCGCCGCGCAACAAGGTGACCTGCAGCGGTGGGTAGTGCGCCGAGAGCAGCTTCATTCCCGCATCCATCAGCGAGAAGCAAGCCACGGCGGCCACCATCCAGGCGATGGCGGGAAGCGGGGAACGGGTGGTGCGCATGCGCGCATTATCGCCGCGGCGCCGACACGCCCGCCAATGCGCGGATCACGGCCGGGACGGCACGATGCCCTAGAATGGCGACTGTTTTCGAATTGCAGGAGCTTTGCATGCCTTCCTTCGACGTCGTGTCCGAAGTAGACAAGCACGAACTGACCAATGCGGTGGATCAGGCCAACCGCGAGCTGGGCACGCGTTTCGACTTCAAGGGAGTCGAGGCCAGGTTCGAGCTGGAAGACGGCAAGGTGATCAACCAGTCCGCCCCCAGCGATTTCCAGGTCAAGCAGATGACCGACATCCTGCGCGCGCGGCTGCTGGCCCGCGGTATCGATGTGCGCTGTCTGGAGTTCGGCGACATGGAAACCAACCTGGCCGGCGCGCGGCAAAAAGTGACCGTCAAGCAGGGCATCGAGCAGAAGCAGGCCAAGCAGCTGGTGGCCAAGTTGAAGGAAGCCAAGCTCAAGGTCGAAGCGCAGATCAATGGCGACAAGCTGCGTGTCAGTGCCAAGAAGCGCGACGACCTGCAGGACGCGATCGCGCTGCTGAAAAAGGCCGATTTCGAGCTGCCGCTGCAGTTCGACAACTTCCGCGATTGAGTGCGCCTGGGTGATTGCAACGATCGGTGCGGCGCTGTTCATGCATGCGGTGCAGCGCGATGCGCCAGGTTGGCGCATGCGGCCTGCAGGGCGCCTGCGTGGCGGTTGCCACCGTCACGTCATCGCGCTGACATAGCTGGCGATCGTGCGCGGCTCCTTTGCCAGCCTGTTGCAACGCCTGCGTCTCCACAGGCCGACCAACGCATCGGGCGATAGTGCGAGCAACAGCCTCGCCCACGCACCACCCCGCATCGAAGCCGGTTCGACGCTGCACACCATGGCCGGGCTTGACCCGGTGGCGGCAGTCGCATTTGCCGATGCCGTCGTGGTGGAAATCGAACATGCCATCGCCACCTGCACGCTCGGCGATGCCGACACGCCCCAGGGACAGGCCTTGCAGCAGATCCATGCGTTGAAGAACACCATTTCGCTGACCGGCTCGCAGCAGCTGCTGAAAGCCTGCGACCAATTGCGCGATGCCGTCAGCCACGACGCGCCGGGCGACACGCTGGCGCAGCGCTTCACTGCCGTGGCGAACGCGGCTGGTCTACTGGTCAAGTATTACCGCCGTACCTTGCCCTCCGACAACGCGGACCCTCATGCGTAGCACTCCCAACCGCGCAGCGCCCGGCCTGATCCTGGCCGCCAGGCGGTTGCGCAACGACAGACTGGTGCGGCTGTTCGAGTTGTTCCTGGAATACCGCGCCTGCGTTGGCCGGGTGATCGTACAGACCATCGTGACCACGTGGTGCCTGGGCTGGCTGTACGGGCCGCAGCCGGTGCTGGTGGCGGACGCACAGCATGTGTTCCCCACTGCGGTGAGCCTGTGGGCGCTATCGGTGGTGTGGATGCTGCTGGTGCGCCGCCGGATCGTTCCGCCGAGCGAATGGCTGGATGCGATGGGCTTTGCGATGAACGTTTTGTTCATCGGCATCCAGACCTATCTGGCCTTCATCCTGCTGATGTCGTTGAACGCATTTTTGCCGTTCATCACCATCGCTGCGGTGGCGCGCTATGGTCAGCGCGCGATCTTTCCGGTGTTGCTCACTACCTTCGTGCTGATGCTGTTGACGGCGCCGGCAGGCTACTGGCTGTCGCGGCCGGCGTATTTCGTCTATGCCGTGGCGCTCATCATCGTGCTGCCTTTGCTGGTGGCGCGCATCGTGCTTGCGATGCAGGAAGTGGCGCTGCAGGCGCTGGCCTCGCGCGATGCGCAAAGCCGTTTCATCAGCACCATGAGTCACGAATTGCGCACGCCGTTGAATGCGGTGATCAACTGCGCGCAGTTGATCGACACCGAGCAAATGCCGGCGCAGCAACGCGAGCTGCTGCAGGCAGTGACGGTGAATGCAAGCGCGCTGCGGCATCGCGTCAACGAAGTGCTGGATGTGGCCAGCATTGATGGCGGACGCCTGCAGCTGCAGAGCAAACCCTTAAACCTGCTGGACGTGGTCACCACGGTAAAGGCCGTGTGCTCAACCGCGGCGTCCAGCAAGGGCATCACCCTCGACGTACGTGTGGATAGCCCGCAAACACCACACGTGATGGGCGACGAAGGCCGCATCGAACAGGTGATCAGTAACCTGGTGATCAACGCCATCAAGTTCACTCCAGCCGGCGGCACGGTGGATCTGCTGATCGACGCGACACAGGTGCAGGAGCGCTGGAGCATCGCGGTCACTGTGACCGACACCGGTATCGGCGTACCCGACGATCAGAAGGCCTACATCTTCACTCCGTTCACCCAGCTCAGTACCGGCTTCAGTCGCGTCGAAGGCGGCGTGGGTTTAGGGCTGTACATCGCGCTGTCGGTGTCCGATGCGATGGGCGGCAGTCTGACGGTGAGCGACAACCCGGCCGGCGGCAGCATCTTCCGCTGGATCTTCGAGCTGCCCGGCGCTGCAGCTGGCAGCAACACGCTGGCGCTGCGCGATGCGCTGGCGCAGCACGCGCAACAGGTTCCTTCGCTGCATTGCCTGGTGTTCGAGGACATGGATACCAATCGCTTGGTGATTGGCAACCTGCTGACCCGCGCCGGGCATCGCGTGAGTTTCCAGATCGATGGCACCGATGCAGTGCAGCGCATCCGCGAGGCAGCGCCGGATCTGGTGTTTCTGGATCTGCACATGCCCGGCACGACCGGTTGGGATGCGCTGCGCGAAGCGCGCGATGCGATGTGGGCACTCCCGCCGATCATCGTGCTGACCGCCGACACGCGCACCGATTCGATGCGCGAGGCCAGCGCGGCCGGTGTGGCCGGCTATCTGCCCAAACCGATCAACGCACACGAATTGCTGGCATTGCTCGCCCAGCACGCCAGCCATGCACGCCCCTGAGCTCAAACCCGGCAATGCCGCACGTGGCCACTGGCAGCATGCGGCGGATATCCGCACACCGCTGGCACTGCTCTATCTGCACGGCTTCAGTGCCAGCCCTGGCGAAGCTGGCGCGTTACCCGAGCAGATGGCCGATGCGCTGGCCGCCAATGCCTATGTGCATCGCTGGCCGGGACACGGACTCAACAGCCCCAATGCAATGCAGGGGCTGACTCCAGCGGTGTTGCAAGCCTCGGCGCTGGAGGCGCTGGCCCAGGCGCAGCGCATGGGCCAGCGGGTTGTGATTATTGGTTCGTCGATGGGCGCCACGCTGGGCTTGTGGTTGGCCGTGCAGCACCCGGACGCGGTTGCCGCAGTGGTCGCCTGGTCGCCAGGCATCCAGCCCGCAGATCCGGCCTTGCTCGACCAGGTCTGCGCCGCGCAGGCGCCGCTGACCGACCCGCGCCCACGTACGCCAGCAGCGCGCGCCTTCTGGTCGGAGACCATCCACCCGGATGGATTTCGCGCATTGCGCAGCTTATTTCGGATAGTTGCTACCGACCCACCCTGGCCACGCGTGCGCTGCCCGGTATTGCTGGGCTATTACCGCGCCACCGATGGTCGCGAAGATGCGACCGCCTCGGTCCCGGCGATGCTGGAGATGTTTGCGGCGCTGGGCACTGCGCCTGCACACAAGCGAGCGATTGCCTTCGACAGTGGCGCGCATGCGATCGGGTCGCCGCACAAGACGCCGCTGGCCGGCACCGTTGCGCAGGCGTCCGTCGCGTTCTTGCAGGCGCAGCTCGGCGCTGCGCCGCACGCCGGCAACGCTTGAGCACAACGCAGTGCGCAACGGTCGCTGCAGGCGCGAACCGCAGTGCTCGCGTCTTGGTGAACACGCGCCGTTAGCGCTTGCTGCTGCACCCGGCACCCGGCACCCACGCTCGGGGCTCGCTGCATGTCGATCGCATACACTGGCGCACCATCCCGCTGCCGCCACGATGACCACGACGCCTGCCACGCCCGATCCCATCGTCGCCACCCGCAAATGGATCGAGCGCGCGGTGATCGGATTGAATCTATGCCCGTTCGCCAAGGCGGTGTACGTCAAGGATCAGGTACGTCTGGTGCTCAGCGATGCCAGCACGCCCGAAGCCTTGCTGGAACAGCTGGCCGAGGAACTGGTGCTGCTGCGCGATACGCCGGCAGAACAGATCGACACCACGCTGATCGTGCACCCGGACGTACTCACCGATTTCCTGGAGTACAACGACTTCCTCGACAACGCCGATGCGGCGGTAGAAGCCCTGGATCTGCAAGGCATCTTGCAGGTGGCCAGCTTCCATCCGGATTACCAATTCGCAGGCGCCGCGCTGGACGATGTGGCCAACTTCACCAACCGCTCGCCCTTCCCCACCTTGCATCTGCTGCGCGAAGACAGCGTAGAGCGTGCGGTGGCGGCGTTCCCGGACCCGGACGTGATTGTCGAACGCAATATCCAAACGCTCGAACGCCTGGGCAGCGATGGCTGGGAGCGCGTGTTGAACGGTGCCGAGCACTGAGTGCTGCGCCTGCTGCGCGTTAGCGCGGTCGGCAGCGCGTCATTGCCGAGCTGTGATTGGCCGGGAGTGGACGGCAAGGTCTGGATATCTGCGCACGACGCGCGAATGGCACGCTCAGGGTCCAAGCGTCCCCGAGTGACACATGCCACACCCCGCAATTTCCTGCGGATGCTTGACGCTGGGCACCGCCATCTTCTTAAACCGCTATTGCTACGCGAGCAACGCTGCCCAGGTTGTGACCGTTGTGCGACGTGCATTGCGTGGCATTTGGGAGGACGACGGCATAGTTCCTCCGGCCCGACCTCGATAACAACGATCAAGGGGCGCGCCATCATTTGCGATGAGCGCAATCACTGACCCCTCGTGCGCGCACTGCCTTGCTGCAACGACGACAGCGCGCACGCTACAGTGCGGCAACCTTCACCGATGTGCAGCGTGCCATGGCCCTGACTCCCGCAATTTCCGCATGGCACCCGTCACCATTGCAGGACCGCGTGGTGGTGATCACCGGTGGCGCGCAAGGCATCGGCCGCGGCATTGCGCAGGCGGTGCTTGGCGCCGGCGGCAGCGTGGTGATCGGCGATCTGGATACCGACGCCGGCAAGGCCTGCCTGCAGGAATGGGCGCTACCGCGTCGTAGCGCTTTCGTGCGTTGCGATGCCGCGCGTGAGGTACAGGCCGCGCGCCTGATCGCCACTGCGCTCAAGCGTTTCGGGCGCATCGATGGCCTGGTCAACAATGCCGGCGTGCCGGATCCGCATAGCGCAGCACTGCCGCAACTGGGCTGGGACGAGTGGAACCGCCGCCTTTCCAGCCTGCACGGCGCCTTCCTGTGCAGCAAGCACGCGCTGCCTGCGTTGACGCAGGCGCCCGGTGGCGGTGCGATCGTCAATATTGCGTCCACCCGCGCCTGGCAATCGGAGCCGCATAGCGAAGCCTACGCCGCAGCCAAAGGTGGCTTGGTGGCGTTTACGCATGCACTGGCACTGAGCGAAGGCCCGCAAGTGCGCGTCAACAGCATCAGCCCCGGCTGGATCAGCACCGATGCGTGGCGCGCGCCGCAGCGTCGGCGTGCGCCCAAATTGTCGCGTCGCGATCATGCGCAGCATCCTGCCGGACGCGTCGGCATGCCGGAAGATATCGCGCAGCTGACGGTCTATTTGCTCGCACCGCAGCTCTCCGGTTTCGTCACCGGGCAGGACTTCATCGTCGACGGTGGTATGTCGCGCAAGATGCAGTATGTGTAAGTGCGGACTGGATGTTGATGTACGCCGCACGTGCACGATGCTGCCAACACGCCTGCGTGTCATGCAGCCACATCGCTGCCAGCGTGAGCGCTGCTCTGCGCATGTGTCGCGCGGGGTGCACGGGGTTTCAGGTGCGGGCGCTCCAACGCGCATGCCTTAATGCAAAACACCGTTGATTAGCGTCACGCAGTAAAGGGCTCGGGTTGACGCCGCGCCTCGAATTTACCTGTAGCGACGCCGTGATTGGAAGCCCGCTAGCAACATGGCTGCGCCGATACTCAGCATGGCCAAACGCATCAACCCGACAAGCACGCTTTCAGCAAACGCTGCGCATCGCTTAGCGAAGGCAGGATGCGATGGCCGAGTGCGCGTACCGCGGCATCGGGTTCGAGCAGGTCCGGAATCTGGATCGGTGTCATGCCGGCCGCCAATGCCGCGCGCACGCCGATGGGCGAATCTTCCAGCACCAGGCAGTGCGTAGGGTCCACGGCCAGCGTGCGTGCTGCCAGCAGGTAGATATCCGGTGCAGGTTTTGGATGGACGACATCGCTGGCGGTGCACACCGCATCGAAGCGCCATAGCAGATCGGCCGCTTCTAGCTTGCGCAGCGCCAGCGGGCGCTGGGTGGAGGTGGCCACCGCACGCGGCATGCCCTGCGCGGCCAGGTACTCCAGCAACGCGATGATGCCGGGCCGGTGCGGAATGCCGCGTTCGACCACAGCGGCATACAGCTGTTGCGCGTGCACCAGCATGGTCTCGGCGGCGGCATCGCCGATGCGTTCGCCCAGCAACAGGCGGCAAGCTACATCGTCGGTGCCCACCATGCGCAACCAGAATGTCGGCTCGATCTGAAGGCCCTGATCGGCGGCGGCCTGCGCCAGGCAGGCGGTGATGGCGCGCTCGCTGTCGAGCATCAAGCCATCCATGTCGAAGATCACCGCCCGCGGGCGGAACGGCAGCGTTGCGATCTGCGTCATGCGACAGCACCGCGGCCGAACAACACCTCAAGATCGCTCGCTTCCAGCGCACGCCATTGCCCGGACGGCAATCCATCCAGCAACAACCCGCCGATGCGGCTGCGATGTAGAGCGACCACGTGATTGCCGGCGGCCGCGAACATGCGCCGTACCTGGTGGTAGCGGCCTTCGTGCAGGGTCAGCCGCGCCTCGCGTAGGCCAAGCACTTCTAGCTCGGCCGGCAAGAGCGGCTTGGTTTCGCCTTCCAGCAGCAAGGTGCCACTGGCAAACAGTGCGGCTTCATCGCCACGCAGGTCTTCGGCCAGGGTGATGTCGTACACCTTATCCAGGGCGGATTTGGGCGAAATGATCCGGTGCAACAACGCCCCGTCATCGGTCATCAACAGCATGCCGCTGGTGTCGCGGTCCAGTCGCCCCACCGGCGCCAGCACCGGCGCACGCGAGCGGAAGCGTGGCGGCAGCAATTCGTAGATCAGCCGCCCGGTGTCCTTGGTCGAGCAGGTGTAGCCGCTGGGTTTATGCAGCAACAGGCTGAAGCCTGGTGGCGGATCGAGCGGTTCGCCGTCGATGCGGATGGCGTCGTGCTCCACCTGGTCGTCGGCGTACACCACCTCGCCCTGCGCATCGGTGACCGCGCCCTGCCGAAACAGCTGGGTCACCTGCTTGCGGCTGCCATAGCCCAGATTGGCGATATGTTTGACCAGCTTCATACGCGCGCTCCACGGCCGCGGATGGCCAAGATCAGCTTGAAACCATCGCGCTCTGCAGCCACGCGCACCTGTCCGAAACTTTCGTTGAGCACCTGTTCGTAGGGCAGATGCCGATTGGCCACCAACAACAGTTGCCCGCCTGGGCGCAACGCCTGTGCAGCCACCGCGATGAAGCGCTGCCCGATATCCGGGCGGTCGGCACGCGACGGCGTGTGGAACGGCGGATTGCTGACGATGAAATCGTATTGCGCCACCAGCCCGGCGGTGACATCGCGCCAGTGGTAGTGCAGCTGCGCCGGATGCGTAATGTCCTGCAGATTGCGCCGCGCCAGCGTCAGCGCGCGCGCCTCGGCCTCGTACAGATCCAATGCGGTGACCTTGGGACAACGCGCCAGCACTTCGGCCGACAGATAACCGAAGCCCGCGCCCAGATCGGCACCATGCCCGGCCAGCGTGGTGGGCAGATGCTCGACCAGCAGCGCCGACGCGGGGTCGATGCGATCCCAGGCAAACACGCCGGGACGGCTGACAAAGCGACCGTCCAGGATCTTGCGTGGCGCATCCAGCGCGGCCCAGCGCGCCTGGAGCGCGGCGTCGGTATCGGCCGGCAGCGGCGCGCTCCAGTAGGTGCGGCAGTGGTGCTTGGTCAGGCTGCCGGCCAGGCCGGTGAGCTGACGCAGATCGGCTTCCCCCGAGCGTGCGCCTTCGTTGTTGGACTGGCAGGCAACCACACGGCCACCGGGGGCAGTCAGCGCCACCGCACGTGCGAACAGCGTACGTGCCTCTTCGCGCTGCCGCGGCGGCAGCACCAGCACCAGTGCATAGCGCGTGCTGTCGGCCTCGATCTCGCTTTCTTCGCGCACGTTCCAACCGTTGCGCTCCAGCGCCTCGGCAAACGGGCGAAAGCTCTGCTCGCAGGTCAGCGTCTCGGCCACCACCTGCTCGCGCAGTGGGAAGCCGTCGCGTGCGCGCAGGAACAGGAACAACACCGGTCCTTCCGGCCACGGCAGCACACCTTGGGCGAAGGGCAGGAACAGGGCTTGCAGCGGTGCATCGTGCGGGCTAGCCATTGGTCGTCGGAGCGGAAATGGGCGGCCATTGTAAGGGAGCGGTGGCGGTGTGCCGCCCGCTGCGGTTGCATACTGACTGTCCGCAACAGAAGGGGAGGCTTGCGTGGCATCCAGATGATTCCATTTGACTGATAAGTAACAAAATATGGTGTTGAGCGCGAAGCGATAATGCGATAGCGATCACGCGATTCAATCTCATCCACAGGCTGCCTTCGAATGGCTTACCGACGCTTGGATGGCTTCTTTAATGAGCGCGTTGACAGCGGTAGAGCAAAGGCCCACGCTTGAGCTCGCAGGAAGACCCGCCGATCATCAATAGGGATACTGGATATGAGATATAGGAAATATTTCGGACTGTTTTCCGTAACACTTCTCTTGGCGACATCCGCATATGGTCAGAATTATCGTACGGCGACGGCGCCATCCATCTCGCTGGTAACAACGCAGAAAAGTTTATATCGCGCCGGATCTAACGAATCGCAATCCATCGTCGCTTGGATCAAGCAGCACTCACCAAAGTATCCGCCGCTGTTACCGGCGAGTAGCCTGAGTGTCTCCCGCAGCATAGTCTCGACCGGATTGATGAGTATTCAGTCCGGGCCGTATGGTCCACCGGTTCCTTTGCCCGCCAGCGGCGTCCCTGGCGAGAAAATTACAATCCGTAACGAATTTCCTGGCGGGGCATTTGAACAATGGGATTACGAATGGGCTGGTCAGTCAGGTGGATCATGGCAACTGACAGGCTATCAATTCAGTGCCCCGACAAGTAAAGGCGACAACGACAGCCCGCGGCAGCCTTTCTAATTTCTTTTCCTCCGCATAATTGTCGGCCAGCTCCTCTCGCTTGTTTGGGAAGAGGAGCTTGGGATATTTGCAGAAGTTCCGGCGAGGCCGAGCATCGCGCCAGAGTCAGCGCTTTCAGTCAACTTTGCGAAGCACTTGGCAATAGACCGTCTTGCGGGCCGGCTATTGCAGGGGATCGATGGGGCCACACCGCCCACTGTGTTGCCGCGACTGCACAGGCCATTGATGCGCACGCAACATTCAGCCACCTAGGCTGAGGTCAAGCACACACCGGAGAAAGCATCATGACGCGCGCCTTATTCGTAGGTGGAGTGGTCGATAACAGCGAAATGGACTTGGACGACATGCCCCCGCCCATGCACTACCCCGCCAATACCGGCGCAGGTCGCCCCCGATACCGCCTGCACCAGATAGGCGAGCGCGCCGATGGCAGCGTGGCCTACGCAGTCTATGGCGCGCCAGAATTGGCCGATGAGGAAATCCAGCGCGTTGCCGAAGAAAGGGGATATGCGCGTCGCTTCAGCGCCTCACCGGAGGTGCCTCGCTAAAGGGGCTAGTCCACTTGGCCATGCGGCCCGCTGCCGGCTCAACGCGACTTCGGCGTTACCCGCCAGATCACATTGCCCACGTCGTCAGCGACCAGCAGCGCGCCGCCATTGTCGGACGCCACGCCGACCGGGCGGCCCTGCGCATTGCCTTCTGCATCCAGGAATCCGTCCAGCACGGTGATCGGCGTGCCGCTGGGCTTGCCGATGGCAAACGGGACGAACAGCACCTTGTAACCGCTGGGCGGGTCGCGATTCCACGAGCCGTGCTGGCCAATAAAGGCGCCCTGGCGAAAACGCTCAGGCAGCAAGCTTCCGTTGGCGAACGTCAGACCGAGCGACGCGGTATGCGGCCCCAGCGCGTAATCGGGCTTGATCGCCTTGGCCACCAGCGCGGCATTTTGCGGTTTAACGCGCTCATCCACGTGCTGAACGTAGTAGCTATACGGCCAGCCGTAGAAGCCGCCGTCACGCACCGAGGTCAAGTAATCCGGCACCAGATCGCTGCCGATTTCGTCGCGCTCGTTGACCACCACCCACAGCGATTTGCTCTGTGGCTCCCACGCGGTGCCCACCGGGTTGCGCAAGCCACTGGCGAACACGCGGCTGTTGCCGGTGGCCGGGTCGATCTCCAGAATCGCTGCACGATTCAACTCGGCTTCTATGCCATTTTCGGCAACGTTGCTGTTGGAGCCGACGCCCACGTACAGCTTGCTGCCGTCCGGGCTGGCCAGCAGCGACTTGGTCCAATGGTGATTGATGCCGCCAGGCAGATTGGCCACGAAGGTCGGCTTGGCGGTGATGTGGGTGTCACCAGGCTTGTACGGAAAACTCACCAGCGCATCGGCATTGGCGACATAGAAACGGTCCCCAATCAAGGCCATGCCGAACGGCGAAAACAGGCCACTGACGAACTGCGTACGCACCTCTGCCAAACCGTCGCCATCGGCATCGCGCAGCAAGGTGATGCGATTGGCGCTGGCCACCGCCGCGCCGGCCTTTTTCATCATCGCGCCCTGCACCTTCTTGCGCAGTCCACCGCCGGTGTCGGCATCTTCAGGCTTGGGCGGCTCGGCAGTTTCGGCCACCAACACATCGCCATTGGGCAGCACATAAATCCAACGCGGGTGATCCAGATCGCGCGCAAACGCAGCAACCTGCAGATCATCGGCAGCAATAGGCTTGGCGTTGGCTGCCCAGCGTTTGACCGGCGCTGTCTTGACGGTGGGAATCAGACGCTTCACCGGCTCGGGCAATTGCGGATTCGGCCCGGTCCCCTGTTCGATGGCCAACGTGGCGGTATCGCCACAGCCGGCAAGAACGGCGAGCGCCATCAACGACAGCGGCCAGCGAGCGAACTTCAATACGGGTGCATTCATTGCGGCGAAATCCTGAACGGCTGCGGCAGCTGGTCATCATGCCGGCAACGCGACGGTGAGAAGTAAACACATCGTCAACACGCCGCCTTCACGGCATCACTTGCGGATCGGCACCCAGCGGCATCGGGTGCACCGCGACGATCCGGTCCATCCAGATCCATTGCGGCTCTTGCGAGGCATCCAGCTGATCCAGACGCAGTTGTCCGTTGACGCCTTCGTTGTCGTATTCGTCGAGGTAGGTCTGGAGACTTGGGCGCACGGCAACCGTTCCGCTGATCGTGCTGCCGTCGTCGAGTTCAATGCGCACGCGTTCCTGGCCATCAAGCAGAGATACCCAGTGTTCGAGCGTGGCGATCTGGACCTGTTCGGAATACACATGCGGGGCATATTTTGGCATTGCGCTATCTCCATGAGCAAAGCGCATCACGCTAGGCCAGCATGTGTGAAAGAGGCGGAAAACACGTTACTTGCCGTCGACTGCTTTTGCATAACGTTCGCACTGCGCCTGCGTCGACAGGTGTTCCTAGAGCGGCTAACAAGACCTAGCGAGCAGCCCTCAGGTGAGCGGACGGCGCTCAGAACCGCAGTGTACGAGTGGTACATGCCGATTCCGAGCACCGGCCGCGCCCGCCTGGCGGCTGCGCAGTGGTCTTGTTAGCTGCTTCTAATTGCTGCAGACATACTGGTCGGCAGTTGAGACGACAGATCAATCAAAAAAACGGCCATTGCGAACGGCTGGCTGTTTTCATTGCGAAGGCAGCGGCGGCGGTGACGCCTCAGCACACCGGATCCGGATGACCTGCTGCAGGCATCCGACGGTGGCGCCGTACGCCGCTCGCCGATACGCGTCTTACGCTCGGCATAACGCCGTACGCAGTTACTCCAACGCTTCACGCGCCGCGCGCACGGCGGTGACCAGTTGCGCCACGCTATACGGCTTGGCCAGATGCTCCTGAAACCCAGACTCCAACGCGCGCTTACGGTCGTCTTCCCGGGCCAGCGCGGTCACTGCCACGGCCGGCAGCGCGGTGGCGTCCAATCCGAGGTCTTCGCGCACGGTGCGGATCAAGCCGTACCCGTCCATGCCCGGCATGCCAATATCGGTGAGCATCAGATCGAAGCGGGCGTGGCCACGATGATCGATCAAGGCCAATGCGTCGGTGGCGCTGCCAGCGGTGACCACCTCGGCGCCCTGCTCTTCGAGCAGACGCCGCAGATAATCGAGCATATCCGGTTGGTCTTCGACCGCCAGCAAGCGCAGGCCATTGAGCGCGCGCGCCTCGACAATCTGTTCGGACATCAGGCGCCGCCGCAATTCGCGACGCGGGCGCTTTGCTTGATCGGGAATATGTTCCGGCAGGCGCACGGTAAAGGTCGCGCCCTTGCCGCGGCCGCCGCTGGTCGCACCGACCTGGCCACCGTGCATTTCCACCAACTGTTGCACGATCGCCAAGCCCAGCCCAAGGCCGCCATGCTGGCGCGTGGTGGTGCCGTCAGCCTGACGGAAGCGGCCGAACAGATGCGGCAGGAATTCAGCTGCAATGCCGTCACCAGAGTCGGAGACCGACACCACCAGATGCCCGTCGTCGCGCTCGATACTGACGTCGATACGGCCATGCGCCGGGGTGAACTTGATCGCGTTGGACAGCAGATTCCACAACACCTGCTGCAAGCGCGTGGCATCGCCAAGCACCAGGCATGGCGTGGGCGGCACGTGCAGCTCCAGTATCTGGTCCTTGCCTTCGGCGGCCAGCTCCTGGGTGTTCAAGGCTTCGCGTACCTGCTCGACCAGATCCAGCGATTCGACTTCCAGCTGCACCTTGCCCAGCAACATGCTGCTGAGATCGAGCATGTCGGAAATCAGCCGCTTCTGCGCGCGTGCGCTGCTGGCAATCACCGACAGGCCCTTGTAATTGGGTTGCCCTTCTTCCACGCGCTGCAGCAGCAACTCGCTCCAGCCCAGAATGGTGGTCAGCGGAGTGCGCAGTTCGTGCGAGAGCGTGGCCAGAAACTCGTCCTTCAGCCGCGCCATGCTTTCGGCTTCGTTACGTGCGCTGCGCTCGGATTCGAGCAGTTGCTCGCGCGCCAGCTCGATCTCGCGCTGCTCGGTCACGTCCGGGCTGCTGCCGGCCAGGCCGATGAACCGGCCGTCGGCCGAATAACGCGGCGTGGCAGTCATTTCGATCCAGCGCCACTGCCCATCATGGCGGCGCGCGCGTACCAACGCGCGCAGGCCGTGTTGTTCCTGCAGCGAAGCCGTCAGCTCAAACTGGAACGTCGGCAGGTCGTCCGGATGCAGCAATTCTCTCCACGCCGACACCGTGCCACTGGAAATATCCAGGCCGAAGAATTCGCCATACGCGCTGTTGACGAAGCGCACGACGCCCTGCGCGTCCAGCACCCACACCGGCATCGGCAGTCCGTCGGCCAGCGCGCTGAAACGCGCCTCGCTCTCGGCCAGTTCGCGTTCGACGCGTTTGCGCTCGGTGATGTCCATGAACAGGATCGCGACCCGCCCCTGCTCCGGTGGCCCGACCCGGAATGCATCCACCGAATACCAGCGCTTGAGCGCTTTGGCCTGCATTTCGAAATGGATGCGGTTGCCGGTGCGGGCCACGTGGCCGTAGCGATCGAACCACTCCTGTTCGTGCTCCGGCAGCAGGTTGCGGATGGAAACGTTCAATGCGTTGGTGGACAGACCGGTGTAGCGCTCAAAGGCGCCATTAGTGGTGCGGATCAGATAATCCACCGCCTGCTCACCGTCGAACACCATATCGATGACGCAGAACCCGGCATCGATGTTGTGGAAGATTTCGTGATACATCGCCGGGTCGAGAAACGGCTCGGCGATGGCGGCCGGCAGTGCGGCAGCCAGCGAAGGGCTGGGAGGAGAAGTGCTCAAATCGGAGACCACGGATGCTGCCGGAGCGGATGACGGGCAGATCAAACCATGCCCGATGTCGTCAGCGGGTGCACGGTACGCTGCTTAAGTTCACGCTTTGCTTGCCAATGCCCACACTCACCATAAGGTGATGGCAGCCAATCCAATGCAGGTTGCCAGCACCACGATCCCGGCGATCACGCCGCGCAGCACCCATTCCCCCTCGCGCCGCAGCTGTTCGTCCATCCAGTGCTGCGCTTCCTCGCGCCAGGCGGTGGAGCGTGCGTCATCCGCATCCAGCAGCAACAAGCGGACCCGCGACACGCCCATCTCGGCGCATTCGTCGCGGCAGCGCTGGCTGAAGCCGTCTTCGCCGCTGGCGATCCGCGCGCCCACCGGCAATTGCAATTGGAGTTCATGCCTGGACATAACGGGGGCGCTCCTGATCAAGCTCATGTTCCAGCGCCATGCGCGCCAGCTGGGTGTAGTTAGCACGCGGACCCTGTCCACGGCCGGTAAGCATCCCCTGGTAATCCAGGTCCTGCCAGACCCGGCCGGTCCACTCGACGCAGTCTTCGGCAATGACCAGCATCAGCGAATAGCGATACTCCAGGCCATTGGCAGCGGTGTAGGTGTAGACAGGCGGAAACTGCACCGCCACATCGACCTGCCGCGCCAGCGCAGCCAGATGCTCGCGCAGCGCAGCGCGTGGGTCGGCGCCCGGCTCCAGCTGCAACGCGCGGGTGGCCAGATCCAGGTCGACCTCGCTCTGCAGGGCGACGAAGGCGGCCGCACCGGAGGCGGGGTTATGACCGTGCTGCTTGGCCCAGTCGATGAATTGCAAACGCACGTCCGACGGCATGTATGCCGGCGCCAAAGACGCTGATTTTGTGCGGAAGGAGTGGGTGTCCATGTCGGTGATCTTCCGGGCTGTGCCGTGAAGCGCGGGCGCAGGCGCAGTGAACCCGCCGTCATGGCCTGCAGCGGCGGATTAACCGCGCGGCAACGCGGTCACGAGCCCAGGCGTGCAGTGCGTTGCAGGCGCTCAGGGGCACCCCCACACTGCTGAAATGCCCGGTACGTCACGTACCTTCCGTTTGGAGGCTTTCAATGAAACTTTCCAATCTTTCCGGCGCCGGCCTGCTGCTGGCTGGCTTGCTCGCGGCGACCGGTGTGCAGGCCGGGGTACGCAACGTCACCGACCCCGCAGCACCCCGCGCGCTGAGCAGCGACGGCAAGGTGGACGTGCGCTGGACCGACCCGGCGCAGTTCTCCGAAGTGCGCTTCAGCGGCAACCGTTGGGAGGCCCAGCGTGGCGACTGGGTGACCCAGCTGGCAACCCATTTTCAGAAGAGCGCAGCGCGCCAGTTGCCCGACGGCCAGCACCTCAGCGTCACCATCACCGACATCCGCCGCGCCGGCCAGTACGAGCCCTGGCACGGGCCACGTATGCAGGACGTGCGTGTGGTGAAGGACATCTACCCGCCGCGCCTGAGCTTCACCTACACGCTCACTGGCGCCGACGGCCGGGTGATCGACCAGGGCGAACGCAAGCTGGTGGATTCGGCCTTTCTGATGAGCGGCCCACGGCTCACCGACAGCGACCCGCTGCGCTTCGAGAAGGCGATGATCGACGACTGGGTGCGCAAGCAGTTCCGCGCTGATCGCAGTACGGCCGGGGTGTGATGGGTTGGTGCTGACGGCGCCGGAAAAGCAATTCGGCCTGAATGAAAACGGCGCGTGGCAACGCGCCGTTTTTGTTTGTCGGCGCGCTAAAGCCCCTCTCCCGTCGGGGCGGAAAGGCACTGCTTGGGCGCCACTGGCGCGCGTGCCTTGGAGCGCCCGCGCCGCAAGCGCCGGCCGGGGCGCGGAGCGGCGGTTGGGGTGAGGGTACGAGCCAAGCCCAGGTGTTGTTCCAAGTGCATGTGGCTTCGCACGTACGCTCATCCGCCCCTTCGGGCAGCTTCTCCCCCATGAAGGAGCACAATGTCCCGGTGGGAGAAAAGACACCTCACCGCGTGACTCCCTCGCGCACTGCCGCCTCGCCCACATACACCCGCGGTACCCGCTTGAGTCCGCACAGCAGTTGATATGCGCTGACGTTGCATTGCGCGGCCAGCGGGCTGACCTGCGGGGCATCGCCCCAGAGCTGCACCGGCGTGCCGATGTCCGCGTGCGGGTGGTCGGTGAGGTCCACGGTGAGCATGTCCATCGAGACACGACCGATCAACGGGCAGACCTTGCCGTCCACCAGCACCGGGGTGCCGTTCGGCGCGAACTGTGGATAGCCGTCGGCATAGCCCATTGCCACCACGCCGACGCGCGTCGGTCGTTCGGCGACAAAGCGGGCGCCGTAGCCCACCGGCTCGCCCACCGGCAGCTCGCGTACCGAAATGATGCGCGAGCGCAGGGTCATCACCGGGCGCAGTTGCGCAGTGTTCTCGGTGTCCTGCCGGAACGGGTTGGCGCCGTACAACATCAACCCCGGGCGCGACCAGTCGTTGCGCAGCGCTGGCCAGCCGAGCAGGCCGGGCGAATTGCGCAGGCTGGTTTCCGCGCGCATGCCGCCGGCAGTCAGCGCAAAGGCCACCGCCTGTTCGTCAGTGCGGCTGCAGTCCAATTCGTCGGCGCGCGCCAGATGGGTCATCAGCACCAGCGAGGCGATCTGCGGCAGCCCGCGCAGGCGCAGCCATGCGGCACGGAAATCTTCCGGCGACAGGCCCAGCCGATGCATGCCGCTGTCCATCTTCAACCACACCCGCAACGGTCGCGGGCTCTGGAACTCGGCCAGCGCGCGCACCTGCTGCGGCGTGGCCGCCACCGTCCACAGGTCGTGTTCGGCGATCAGGCGTAATTCGTCGTGCTCGAAGAAACCCTCCAGCAACAGGATCGGCGCACGGATGCCGGCCTGGCGCAATTCCAGCGCTTCTTCGATGCAGGCCACTGCGAAGCCGTCCGCCTCCGGCTCCAAGGCTTGCGCGCAGCGCACCGCGCCATGCCCGTAGGCATCGGCCTTGACGACGGCCAGCGCCTTGCTGCCACCTAGCTGCTTGGCCAGGCGGTAGTTGTGGCGCAACGCCTCCAGATCGATCAACGCTTGCGCAGGACGCACTACGCGGCCTCCCGCTGCGGGCGGGCGCTGCGTGGCGACAGGTACCGGAACACGTCCAGACCTTCGGTATCGATCTCGGGCGCGCGGCCTTGCATGAGGTCGGCCAGGTAGCGCCCGGAGCCGCAGGCCATGGTCCAGCCCAGCGTGCCGTGGCCGGTGTTGAGGAACAGGTTGGCATACGGGGTGGCGCCGACCACGGGCGTGCCATCCGGGGTGGCCGGGCGCAGGCCGGTCCAGAACTCGGCCTGGGCCAGATCGCCGCCGCCTGGGAACAGGTCGTTGACCACCATTTCCAGGGTGGCGCGACGACGCGGATTCAACGACATGTCGAAGCCAGCCACCTCGGCCATGCCGCCCACGCGAATGCGATCATCGAAACGGGTGAGCGCGATCTTGTAGCTTTCGTCCAGCACGGTGGAGGTCGGCGCGCGCTGCGCATCCACGATCGGGATGGTGAGCGAGTAGCCCTTGAGCGGGTACACCGGAAGATGCAGACCGAGCGAGAGCAGCAGGTCGGCCGAATAGCTGCCCAGCGCCAGCACGTAACGGTCGGCGGTTTCGATGCGGCCATCGATCTGCACGCCAGTGACCTGGCCGCCAGCATGCTCCAGCCGTTCGATCTGCTGCCCGTAGCGGAACGTGACGCCTGCCTGCGCAGCCAGTTCGGCCAGGCGCTGGGTAAACAGCCGGCAATCACCGGTCTGGTCTTCGGGCAGGCGCAGCGCGCCAGCCATCTGCGCGCCCCCGCCGGCCAGGCCGGGTTCGAATTGCGCAATCTGCGCAGGGCTCAGCAGCTCGTACGGCACGCCGTACTGGGCCAGCACTTCGATGTCCTGCGCGGCCGCGTCGAGCTGCTGCTGGGTGCGGAACAACTGCGTGGTGCCAAGCTGGCGGCCTTCGAATGCGATCCCGGTTTCGGCACGCAATGCATTGAGGCAATCGCGGCTGTAGTCGGACATGCGCACCATGCGCGCCTTGTTCACCGCATAGCGCTCGGCAGTGCAGTTGCGCAGCATCTGGCTCAGCCACGCCAGCTGGCGCAGGTCGCGGGTGGGGCGGATCGATAGCGGCGCATGCTGCTCGAACAGCCACTTCACCGCCTTGCCGGGCACGCCGGGCGCGGCCCAGGGAGAGGTATAGCCGAACGACAGCTGGCCGGCGTTGGCGTAACTGGTCTCCAGCGCGGCGGCAGGCTGGCGGTCGACCACAGTGACTTCGCAACCGGCCTGCGCCAGGTACCACGCAGTGGTCACGCCAATGACGCCGCTGCCGAGAATGAGCACACGCATGTCGTTCTCCTGAAAAGGGCATTCCCCCACAACCAAGCGCTGAGGGGGACAGTTAGACGCAGTATATTGCGAGCCAGCCAGTGCCATTTCTGGAATCGGCGCGCCTTTGCAGTGAAACTTCCTGTCAAACCTTGCAGAAACAAACCCCATGACCACCCGCGCCCGCGAGTTGGACAAGATCGACCGCAAGATCCTGCGCATCCTGCAGCAGGAAGGGCGGATTTCGTTCACCGAACTGGGCGAGCGAGTGGGCCTGTCCACCACACCCTGCACCGAGCGCGTGCGCCGGCTGGAGCGCGATGGCGCCATCACCGGCTACTACGCGCGGCTGGACCCGCACTATCTCAAAGCCAGCCTGCTGGTCTTCGTGGAAATCAGCCTGGCCTACAAATCCGGCGACATCTTCGAAGAATTCCGCCGCGCCGCGCTGAAGCTGCCCAACGTGTTGGAGTGCCACCTGGTCTCCGGCGATTTCGACTACCTGCTCAAGGCGCGCATCAGCGAGATGGCCTCCTACCGCAAGCTGCTGGGCAGCACTTTGCTGACCATGCCGCATGTGCGCGAATCCAAGAGCTACATCGTGATGGAAGAGGTCAAGGAAACGCTGGCCTTGCCGATTGCCGATTGAGGCGGGGATGGGGGATCGCGGGTACTGGCGACACAGTGCGGGCAGCCCGCTAGCGGCGTCGGCCGGATGCTTGGGAGTCGATGGACAGGAGATCGCAGCGCCGCTATCAGCGCACCACACGCATACCATCGCCCGCCGGCACCGCGTCGTAGTAGCGACCGGTCTTGGTATCCAGCACCCGGTTGGCACCGGCCGGCTGCATGCCCTGCAGCAAGCGGCCGTTGCGATCGTAGATCATCGGCTTGGTGGGAGCCACCTGGCTGCCGGCAGGCGCGACAGGGGTCTGTGCCGGCCCACGTGTAGGAATGGTTGGCGCGACCGGGCGTTGCCCCAGCTGCGAGGGCACGGGTGCGGCGGAAGGCGCCGGCTGCAGCGTGCGCGGCGGCGCAACGGTGGGCTGCACCGGTGTTGGCGTGGTGATGGGTTGCAAGGTATTGGACGAGCGCGTCGTTGTGGCCGACTGCGCCAGCGCCGTACCGGCCAGTGTCAGCAAAACGCACAGCAGCACGCCGCGCGTTGAAGAATGGTTTGCCATGACAGGCACCGTAAGTGTTCGAGGGTTCTTAGTCGATGGGGGCGCGCACGTGCTGCGGCAATGCGCGCAACCGGCCGGGGGATGAACGCTTTCGCCAGGTCGTTGCGGCGCGAAGAATGTCACTACGCAGCGCAGTGGCGCACGCCAGCGCGTTTTTGCATGCAGCGATAACACCGCCGCAGCACCAGTTGATCGCGCTTACCGGTTAAACCACCGCGACAATGCCCACATCACTGGGACAGGCGCCGGCACCCCGCTGGCGAGCGCATGCGAGAGCCTCATGAGCCAGTTCGATCTGACCCCTCCCTCCCCCGCCCAACGCGATGCCTTGATCGCCGGGCTCAGCGATGAGGAACAGCGCGTGCTGCTGCACCATGGCACCGAGGCGCCGTTCTGCGGGGTGTTTTTGGACAACAAGCTGGACGGTGTCTACACCTGCCGGTTGTGCGGCCTGCCGCTGTTCCGGTCCAGCGCCAAGTTCGAGTCCGGAACCGGGTGGCCGAGCTTCTTTGCGCCCTATGACACTGCCCACGTGCGCGAGATCCGCGATACCAGCTACGGCATGATCCGCACCGAAATCGTCTGTGCACGCTGCGACAGCCATCTGGGCCACGTGTTCCCGGACGGCCCGCCGCCCACCGGCGAGCGCCACTGCCTCAACTCGGTCTCGCTGGGCTTCACCGAAAACGGCCAGGCCTTGCCCAACCCGCTGCACCGCGAAGGCGCGGAGGCGCAGCCGGCCTGATCGCACCGGGTAGTGGCACAGGCTACGGCCGTGGCGGCGCATGGGAGGCGTTGAACCACGTCGCCATGCGTTCTTGATCGACGCGTAAGGTGGCTTCGAGCACGCGCAGTTGCTTGATTTCCAGAAGTGCGGCCACACTCAGCCCAGGTTTCAGGCCCACCGCAACGCTGTAGGTTGTTCAGTGGCGCCCACGCAGCCCAGCCGGGTCCGGCGCTCCTAGCGTGCATGGGCAGCGCCGAGCCCCAGCCCTCGCTATTCCAACCGTCGCCAACACGGCGGCGACCCGATCCAGGCAGGAGTACGCAGATGCATTCGTCCTCATCCCTGATGCTCGCCGGCCTGCTGGCTGCCGCCCTCGCCGGCTGCAACGCAGGCACCCCGCCGTCGGCAACGGAGGCGGCCAAGCCCGCAGGCGCCCAGCCGGCCATAACCGACCGCCCCGATGTTCGCCCGCCTCTCGCTGGCACCGACGCCAGCGTCACCGGCCCGCTGCCGCGTCCCGGCAAAACGTCCGCTCCAACCGCGCCTGGTACCGGCCCGGCACTTCCCGCGCAGGCGGTGGCCTGGCGCTGCGGTCAGCGCCTGATCACCACACGGTTCGACGCGGCCGCCGATGCCTTAGAGCTGACGCTGGAAGACCGCAGGCTGCTCCTGCTCAGTGCCCAGGCGGCATCCGGGGCGCGTTTTGCCGATGCCCAAGGCAACCAGTTTTGGGAACACGTCGGCGAAGCGACCCTGGCGCTGGCGGGCGGCGAGGCGATCAAATGCGTGCATGAGACCGCCACAACAATCGGCTAAATGTTCAGTTACAGCGCACGTCTTCACGCCGCGCGCTTCAAGAATCGGCCGCGCAAGCCGAAACCATTAGCAACCCCAGTTTGCTTCCGGCTGCGCCATGCTCATCATCGTTGGCTTCATCGTCGTCATCGTCAGCGTCCTCGGCGGCTACGTGCTGTCGCACGGAAAGCTGGGCGCGTTGTGGCAGCCATACGAACTGATGATCATCGGTGGCGCGGCGTTGGGCGCGTTCCTGGTCAGCACGCCGGGCAAGATCGTCAAAGAAACCTTCAGCGGCATCATGGGCGTGTTCAAGGGCCCGCAGTACAAATCCGACGACTACAAAGACACCCTGAGCCTGATCTACGAACTGTTGAACAAGGCCCGCCGCGACGGCTTCATGGCGCTGGAAGACCATGTCGAAAAGCCGCAGGACAGCACTATCTTCGGCAACTACCCCAAGGTGGTGGCCGACCATCACTTGCTGGATTTCATCACCGACTGCCTGCGCCTGATGATCGGCAGCAACATCGAGCCGCATGAACTGGAACCGCTGCTCGAACTGGAACTGGAAAAACACCATCACGAAGCCCTGGCGCCGTCGCATGCGCTGAGCAAGGTTTCCGACGGTCTGCCGGGCTTCGGCATCGTGGCCGCGGTGCTTGGCATCGTGATCACCATGGGCGCCATTGGCGGGCCGATCGAAGAGATCGGCCACCACGTCGGCGCCGCGCTGGTCGGTACCTTCCTCGGCATCCTGCTGGCCTATGGCTTTGTATCGCCGTTGTCAGCGGCCATGGAAGCGCGTGCTGAGCAGGACGGGCGCATCTATGAAGCGGTCAAGACCGCGCTGCTGGCCTGCCTGCGTGGCTACAACCCGAAGATTGCGCTGGAATTCGCGCGCAAGACCCTGCCGTCCAATGTGCGTCCGAGCTTCGGCGATTTCGAAACGCACCTGAAGACGATCAAGTAGGGCCGCGGTCATGGCCGAGGCCAAATCCACCGTCATCATCCGACGGGTCAAGAAGGTGCAGGGCGGCGGCCATCATGGCGGCGCCTGGAAGGTGGCGTTCGCCGACTTTGTGACCGCGATGATGGCCTTCTTCCTGGTGCTGTGGCTGATGGCGGCCACCACCAAGGAACAGCGCGCGGCGATCTCCGAATACTTCCGCAATCCCAGCCCGCTGTCGGGCAAATCGCCGGCGCCCTCGCCCGGCATGAACGGCCCCGGCGGCGCCAGCACCTCGATGATCAAGCTCGGCGGCACCGCCGACATGGCCAAGGGGCAGAAGGACGAAATGGGCCGCAAGCGCGACAACGCCGCGGACACCACCGAAGACAGCCGCAGCAAGGACAAAAAGCGCTTGGAAGCGCTGATGCAGGACCTGAAAGAGGCCATCGACAAGAGCCAGGCGCTGGAGCCGTTCAAGGACCAGTTGCTGCTGGATCTCACGCCGGACGGCCTGCGCATCCAGATCGTGGACAAGCAGAACCGCCCGATGTTCGACATCGGCCGCGACCAGCTCAAGCCGTACACGGTGGCGATCCTGCGCGAGCTGTCCAGCTTCATCAATCAAGTGCCCAACCACATCAGCATCACCGGCCACACCGACACCACCGCCTACAGCAGCGATGCCGGCTATACCAACTGGGAACTCAGTGCCGACCGCGCCAATGCCGCGCGCCGCGCGCTGGTGGGCGGCGGCATGTCCGACGCCAAGGTGACACGCGTGGTGGGGCTGTCGTCGTCGGTGCTGTTCGACAAGATCGACCCGCAGAATCCGATCAACCGCCGCATCAGCATTGTAGTGATGACCCAGGACGCCGAAAACGCGGCCCTGGCCGGCGCGGACCAAGGCGTGGCGCTAGGCAAATCGGTGCACGATGCCGACACCCAGGTGCCGGATCTGAGCGGCGCTGCAGCCACCGGCACGGCCACCGTAGGGACGCCGGTCAAGCAAGCGGCGCCAACAGCGGCCTCGCCTGTGGCTGCCGTCGCGGCTGCTGTTCCTTCTGCGGCTCCGGCATCCACCGGTACTGCCGCGGCACGGCCGGCAGCACCGCGCGTGTCTTCCAGCGCGCAGGTGGCCTCTGCCGCCGCGCTCGCCAAAGCTGCCGAAGCAGCGGTGGAGAAGCAGTAATCCGGCGCGGGCAAGCGTGGAGGTGCAGGCCGCGCTTCGGGATTCGGGATTCGCCAGGAAATCGCCGCTGGAACATGCCTGCCGCTGTCCGGCTAGGCCCGCCGGTGGCGGCGCTTGGGTCGGGCCCGTGAAGACGCTGCACGCCCGGCGGCCGGTCATCTCCCGGTGCCAATTCCCGCCACGCATCGCATCGTGCGGCGCACGCTCTAGAATGGCCGCCCATTCCTAGCGTCGAGAACACCGTGTCCCGCAATTCCAAGGCCAAGCGCGACAAGCGCAAGAAGCAGCAGCCCAAGCGCCCCTTCGCCCGTCTGGGCCAGGCGCCCCAGGTCACCAACCATGCCGTGCTGCAGGACGCCGATGGCCGCGTCGTGGCGGCGATCGGTCTGCAGGGTGGCAGCGAGTGGATGTTGTCGATCGGCGGCCAGACCATGGGCAGCGCCGACAACCCGGTCCCGATGCTGGCCATGCTCAAGCACCTGGCCAATCTGCAGGAGGCCGAAGGCAAGACCATCTCGCTGGAATATTCGACCCAGCTGCAGCAGATGATCGACGACCTGGCCGCCGACGAAGGCCAGACCGCCGAGGAATATCTGACCAAGCTGGTGTCCGAGTTCCAGAACGCCGATGCGGATGAAGACGGCGACGACGACGGCGATGCAGAAGACGCTGCTGACGATGCCGGCACCGACGCCGTTGCGGAAGACACTACTACTGAAGACGCCAGTGCCAGCGCCGATGACAGTGCAGCCGACGCAGAAGCGAGCGACGACGCCGAGGGCGACAGCGCCGGCAAGAAGCCGAAGAAGTCCAAGAAGGCCTGACCCGGCCGATGGCTGTCTACGTCGACGATGCGGTGCACCTGTGGCGCGATCAGCGCTGGGCGCACCTGCTCGGCGATACGCTGGACGAGCTACATGCCATGGCGGCGCGGCTGGGCATTCCCCGCCGCGCCTTCCAGAACAAACTCAGCGGCGCGCACTACGACGTGCCCGCACCGCTCCGCCTTGAGGCGATTGCCCTCGGCGCCATTGCCATTTCCCGCCATACCGACCGCGCCTTGCTCAAGGCATTGATCGCCAATGCGCGAGCGCAGGCACGCGGCGAGCACGCATAAGCGGCGCCTGAAACGCACGCAAGCTGCGCGCCGTCACACGCGTCGGTACACCTGCCCACCCGCCAATCACACTCTCGCGTCGCAATGACAGACATACATTGCGTGCCGCGCGTGCGTGTGGTGTTGTACGACACCGTCGGCTCGCCACATTGCAACGTGGCTGGGAGAGTTGTCTTGTCCATCCGTGCTTCCACACCCGATGCAGACTGCCTGTTGTCCGTCGCCGTGTTGGAAGACGACGCGCTGTTGCGCGAGGACATTCTGGTTCCCGGGCTGCGCGACTTCGGCTTTCGCGTCAGCGGCGCCGGCACCGCCGGCGAACTGTATCGGCTGATGCTGCAGCAGAGCTTCGATCTGGTGGTGCTCGATCTCGGCCTTCCCGACGAGAGCGGGCTGAGTGTGGTGACGCACCTGCGCTCATTGTTCGCCGGGCTGGGCATCGTCGTGTTGACCGGCAATCGCGGTCGCAGCGACCACGTCCGCGCCTTGCACGGAGGTGCCGACGCTTTCCTGCGCAAACCGGCCGACCCGGAAATCCTCGCGCTGACCTTGCGCAACCTGGCGCAGCGCCTGCGCACGGCCAACATCGCCAACACGGCGCCCAGGCAAGCCTGGCGGCTGCAATCAGATGGCTGGTGCCTGTCGGCGCCGGACGGCACGGTGATGGTGCTGACGTCCATGGAGCGTTGCTTGATGCGCTGCCTGGATGCGCAGCGCGGCCAGGCGATCGAGCGCGAAACCCTGGTATCGGCACTGGAAGCCACCACCGGCGACTTCGATCTGCACCGGTTGGAAATGCTGATCCATCGTCTGCGCCGCAAAGCCGCGCGCATCGCCAGCGATCAGACGCCGGCACTGCCGCTGCTGTCCTCGCGCGGCATGGGCTATCTGCTGGCCGACTGAGGCGGTGCCGCTGCCAGCGGCAATTGCAGGCACAGACAGGCCCCGCCCTGCGGGCGGTTGCTCGCCGTCACTTGGCCACCGGCCGCGGCGACGATGCCTTGCACCACCGACAAGCCCAGACCGGTGCCCTTGCCGACCGGCTTGGTCGTGTAGAACGGCTCGAGAATCCGCGCCAGCAGATGCGGGGCAATGCCCGGACCGGTATCGCAGAAGCGCAGGCACACCGTGGCCTCGCGCAGCTCGCCCTCAATGTGGAACACGCCCTGCCCCTCCATCGCATCGCGCGCGTTGGCGGCGATGTTGAGCAACACCAATTCAAGGTCATCGCGATCCATCAGGACCCACAGCGGTGGCCCGGCGGCGATGCACTCCAGCCGGATCTCGTGCCCGAATAACTGACGCAAGGTGGGTTCGGCATCGCGCAGTGCGACGCGGGCATCGAACAAGGTCGGCAGGCCGGGTTCGGCGCGGCCGAAGTTGAGGATGCGGCGGCTGACAGTCAACGCGCGTCGCGAGGCGGTCTCGATGTTTTCCAGCGTTTTGAGCAGTGGCGCTTCGCCGTAACCCTCCAGCGCATCGCGCCGTTGCGCATAGCCGATGATCACGTTGATCAGGTTGTCGAAATCGTGCGCCACGCCAGCTGCCAGACGCCCCAGCGCCTCCATCTTCTGGGTGTGGATCAGTTGCTCCTGCACGCGTTCGCGCTCGGCCATTTCCTGCAGCAGACGGCGATTGAGCTGCTCCAATTCGCATCGGCGTTGCTCTGATTCGAGCAGGCTGTCGCGCAATGCAGCGATGGTGCGATCCAGGATCAGGGTGATCAACAGATAGGCACCGACGGTCACCAGGCCCAAGCTGATGTTGCCGCGCACCGAGCGCCAGGGCACCGGCCAGATCACCTGTGCAAGCACGCCCAGCAGTGCAGCGGCAGCCAGCAACAGGAACACCCGCCACAGCGCCTGCCGCCCCAGCACCATGCCGGCGAGCACCAGCGCCAGCAAGGGCATGGGGTTGGTCAGCAGGTCGTAAATGTCCACCCGCACATAGGTGATCAACACGCCGATCAGCGTCGCCGTCACATACGTACGCACCGCAGCTGCATTGTCGCCGCGCCGCACGTGCCATACACCACACGCCGCGCCTGCCGCAGCGAGCACGCTACCGACCAGGGCCAATAGCAGGTCCGTGTGGCTCAGCAAGCGCGCCGCGCCAGCCACGTAGAGAAACAGGCCGATATCGCCAGCGGTGTAGAGCACGATCGCCGCCAGCAGCACTTGCAAGAAAGGCGCATGCCGCTGGTCGCTGGCACTGGTGGCCACCGGCGGCTGTAACCAGCGCAGAACAGTGATGAGTTTCACAAGATTGGTGACAGACGACCTCGACAACTCCGGATGCTCACATCGGTGGTGAGTGGATGCAATCGTCGTTTGGTGACAGCCCCCAGGTGGCGTGACAAATTTTTGACGCACTTCGCGCATGCCGACAGAACTCCGCATCGACAGGGGATGTCTTGGGTTCGGGCCGCGCCAGTTGCTCCTCCCACCACTCCCCGGGGATATCGATGAGCTTCCTGCCTGACCATGCACTGGGCCCGCACCGCGCCCACGTCTGCGTTTTCCGCCCCACTGGCAGCACTGCCTGCATCGCACCACCACCGCGGCGGTCGCGCACACGCGCCATCCTCACGGTTCTGGTCGTGGCGGGTGGTCTATCTGCTGCACACGCCGCCACACCCGCGCGAGCGGCCGCAAGCCCGACCAGCCAGGCAAGCACTGCCGCCAACACGCCGCAGGACGGCGCCACGGCGCCAGCAGACGCGGCCGACGATATCGGCAAGCAATTGCAGATCGTCGGTGGCAGCGACCCGTCCGAAGACGTCGGCGCGTTCGCTGGCGAACCTTATGCGGTGGCCATCGGCGAGGCCAGCAATGCGCTCGGCGAAGGCGGCATCGCATTGGGTGCCGGTGCCACGGTGACGGCCAAGAACGCCATCGCCACCGGCTACGCAGCGTCAGCGAGCGGCGAATCGGCCGTCGCCATCGGCGGCACGACCGAGGTATTCGACTACAACGAGGCTGGCGAAATCATCGGCAGTCACCAGGATTCCACCGAGGCCAGCGGGTTCGGCGCGGTGGCGCTGGGCGGCGGCGCCAAGGCCACCGCGGCGCTGACGACTGCGGTGGGGAGCGGCAGCGAAGCGCGTAATGTGCAAAGCACAGCGCTGGGCTACCGTGCCCGCGCGTTCGAAGACGGAGCGACCGCGGTGGGCGGCTTGTCGGTGGCTTCGGGCTATCTGTCGACCGCCAACGGCTACTTCGCCCGCGCCACCGGCACCAGTAGCGTGGCGATCGGCAACACCGCCCTGGCCAGCGGGATCGACAGCGTGGCCATTGGCGGCGTCAGCACTGCCGCGGCGGCGGCCGGCAACAGCAGCAGCCTCACCGCGGCCACCGGTGTCGGCAGCGTCGCGCTGGGTGCCGGTGCGGTGACGCAATCCGATTACGCGATCGCCATCGGCTACAACTCCAACGTGTTCCCCAATCTGCCGGGCAACACCGATTCCGTGGCGATCGGCCACAGCGCCGGCTCGTTCGCCCCCAACACGGTCTCGTTGGGCGCCCATGCCCTGGCAACGGAGCAGGACGGGATCGCCGTGGGTCACAACAGCTCGGCCTTCACCGCCAGCAGCGTGGTCCTGGGCTCGGGCGCCGTCAGCTCCTGGTTCAACCCCAACAGCACCGCGCTGGGTGCGGCCACCCGCACCGACGGCGTCGATGCCACCTCGATCGGCTATGGCGCCAAGGTCGGCAACTGGGTGGACGATGCCTGGAACCGCGCTCCGGTCAGCGCAGTGGCGCTGGGTGCCTATTCGCACGCTACCCGCAGCTACAGCGTGGCGGTGGGCGATGTGGCATCCGGATTGACGCGACAGATCACCAGCGTGGCGGCCGGCACCGAAGCCACCGATGCGGTCAACAAGGGCCAGCTCGATGCGTTGGCTGCCGATGTGCAGGCCACCAGCGGCGTGGTGCAAGCCAACGGCGAGGGCACTGCCAGCGCCACCGGCGCGCGCAGCACGGCGGCCGGGGCCGGGGCCTCGGCCAGCGGCGCGCGCAGCGTGGCCGTGGCGGCGGGCAGTCGTGCCAGCGGCGCCGGCGCCAGCGCGCTGGGCGTGAACAGCAACGCCATCGGCGTGAACAGCACGGCAATGGGCTACAACAGCTTCGTGCGCCAGAGCGGCGTCAACGGCGTGGCCTTGGGTGCCAATGCCGGTGCCAGCGGAGCCGATTCGGTGGCACTGGGCTCGGGTTCGCGGACCTACGAGGCCGACACGGTCTCGGTGGGCAGCGGCAACGGTCGCGGTGGTCCGGCAACGCGGCGCATCGTCAATCTAGGCGCCGGCGCGATTGCAGACGGCAGCAGCGAGGCGGTCACCGGCGGACAGTTGTTCCAGTCGCTGAGCAACGCCGCCAGTTTCCTCGGCGGTGGCGCCGCCATCGGCGCACAAGGCGTGTTCGTGGCGCCCAGCTACGTGATCCAGGGCGCCAGCTACACCAATGTCGGCGCCGCACTGACCGCGCTGGACAGCAAGGTCAGCGCGCTGGATGGACGCATGGCGGGCACGACGTCGTTGCGGACGTCCGCGTTGCGCAGTGCCGGCGTGTCGGCAGTACTGGCGCCTGCAACCTCCACCGAGGGTAGCGATAGCGGGCTGCAGGGAACGTCGACTGCGGCGGGCGCCAGCACCAGCACCAGCACGGTGGCCGCCACGTCCACGGCGTTGGGGACCGCGGCAGTGGCCAACGATGTCACCGGCACGGCGGTCGGTGGCAGCGCGTACGCGCACGGCCCCAACGACACCGCGATCGGCAGCAATGCGCGGGTCAATGCGGATGGCAGCACCGCGGTCGGCGCCAACACGCAGATTGCTGCGGTGGCGACCAATGCGGTGGCGATGGGCGAAGGCGCACAGGTCAGCGCGGCATCAGCCACGGCCATCGGGCAGGGCGCGCGCGCCACCGCGCAAGGCGCTGTCGCACTGGGCCAAGGCGCAGTGGCCGATCGCGCCAACGCGGTCTCGGTAGGTAGCGCCGGCGCCGAGCGGCAGATCATCAACGTGGCCGCCGGCCGTTCCGATACCGACGCGGCCAACGTCGCCCAGGTCTCTACGGGCGACGCACGGACGTTGAGCTCGGCCAATAGCTATACCGACAGCCGCGTCTCGGCCCTGAGCGACAGTTTCAGCCAACTGCACGACGACAGCGTACGCCGCTTCCAGAACATGGATCGGCGCATCGACCGCCTCGGCGCGATGAGCGCGGCGATGCTCAACATGGCCATCAATGCGGCCGGTACGCAAAGCGAACGTGGACGCATCTCGGTCGGCGCCGGCTTCCAGAGCAGCGAGCATGCACTGTCGATCGGTTACGCCCGCAAGATCGGCGAGCGCGGCTCCTTCAGCCTGGGTGGCGCCTTCAGCGGCAGCGACTCCTCCGCCGGCCTGGGCTTCGGCGTGGATCTGTGAGCCTGCCCGCACGCATCGCCATCCCCTTCTTCTTGGAATTTCGCCCATGAATACCGCCTCTCCGCCGCTCCGGACGCTGTTACTAAGCGCCCTGCTCGCCACCTCCCCCTTCCAACTGCATGCGGCCAACGATCTGCTGGAACAGCGAGGCCTGGTCGATAACCCGGAGCCCGCCGGTTCACCCGCCGCCGGCCGCCTCATCGTCAAGTACAAATCCAACATCGGCTCCAACGCGCTGCGCGAGTCCATCCTGTCGTCGGCCGCGCGCCGCGCCAATGTGTTGCCTGTCAGCAGCAACGCCGGCCGTGGCGCGCCGATGGCCGCGCGTGTCCTGCGCACCACCGGCACCGGCGCCAGCGTGCTGCGCCTCACCCGCGCCATGAGCGCTGCCGAGCAAACCAAGCTGCTGACCGAATTGCGTGCCGATCCGGCAGTGGAATACGCGCAATTCGATCGCATGCTGCAACCGGTGCTCGACCTGGTTGGATCTGCCGCACTGCCGGTAACGGCGCGTGCAACGGCGCAGGACACCAATCCGGCAGTGCCCAACGACAAGCTCTACGCCCAGTATCAATGGCATATGCAAGACAGCGCGGGCGGGATCCGCGCGCCCAAGGCCTGGGAGACCTCCACTGGCAGCGGTGTGGTGGTGGCGGTGATCGATACCGGCATCCTGCCCGACCACCCGGACCTGAAGAACAACGACCACATCCTGCAGGGCTACGACTTCATCAGTAGTGCAATCGTGTCTCGTCGTGCCACCGACGACCGGGTGCCTGGCGCGCTCGACTACGGCGATTGGATGACCGATGACGCCCCCTGCCTGCAAAGCGCGCGCGTTAGCTCCTGGCACGGCACTCACACGGCCGGCACGATCGGCGAACTGACCAACAACGGCATTGGCGGCGTTGGCGCCGCGCACGATGCGCAGATCCTGCCGATCCGTGTGCTCGGGCAATGCGGCGGCATGAACTCGGATATCGCCGATGCAATCGTGTGGGCGTCGGGCGGACACGTCGATGGCGTGCCGGACAATACTCATCCGGCCGAAGTGATCAGTCTGAGCCTGGGCGGCCCCGGCAGTTGCGACAGCAATACGCAGCAGGCGATCAATACAGCCGTTGCCAACGGCACCACGGTGGTAGTGGCCGCCGGCAACAATTCCCTCAATGCGGCGCAATCCACTCCGGCCAACTGCAGCAACGTGATCACCGTGGGCGCGACCCGCATCACCGGTGGCATTGCGTACTACTCCAACTTCGGCTCGGTCGTGGACCTGGCGGGACCGGGCGGCGGCGAGAAGGAAGACACCGGTAACGGCGGTTGGGACGGGCTGGTGCTGTCGACCGCCTACAGCGGCACGACCACACCGACATCCGGCGAATACAACTTTCGCGGCTATGCCGGAACCTCAATGGCTGCGCCGCATGTCGCGGCCGTGGCTGCATTGGTGCAAAGCGCGTTGGCGAGCGCCGGCAAGACACCGCTGAGCCCATCGCAGCTGCAGGCGGTCTTGCAGCAGACCGCGCGCGCGTTTCCGGTGCCGCCGCCGGCAGCGACACCGATTGGCAGCGGCATCGTCGATGCGACCGCGGCGATGGACTATGTGCGAACCAGTTGCAGCGGCACCACCTGCAAGCCAGTGACCACCGCACTGAGCAACCGCACGCCGCTCACCGCGCAACGTGCCGGCGTCGGCGAGGAGCTTTTGTATAGCTTCACCGCCACCGCGGGGACGCCGTTGAACGTGCTCTCTTACGGCGGCGGCGGCAATGTCGCTCTGTACGTGAAGTTCGGCGCCGAGCCCACCACCAGCAGCTACGACCTGCGTTCGGTGCGTGCCGGCAATGCGCAGACCGTGCGACTACCCTCGCCACAGGCCGGCACCTACTTCATCAAGCTGGTCAGCGGAGACGGTGGTTTCAGCAATGTGTCCTTAATGGCCCGGCAGTGATCTAGCGAGCATCTCTCCAGCACGCCGGGCGTGGCGCAGAACGCGTCATGCCTGCCGTACGGCAACGCTGTTCTCATCCGCAACCGAGGATTTCGCTATGCAGAAACGTTCTGGATTTCATCGCGTGCCGTTGCATCTGGCCGGCCTTGCCGTTCTCGCTGGTATTGCCGCACCGGCCATCGCCGCGCCGTCGGCCACGCCGGCCGCACGTCAAACCGCCGCCCCACTCGCCCACCTGCCTGCGCAGCTGCGCAGCGCGCGCAAGCTCGGTGCGCTGGCACCCAGCACCGCGATCAGCCTGGTGATAACCGTGCCGTTGAAGGACGGCGCGGGCGCCTACGACTATGCAATGCGCGTCTCGCATCCCGGCGATGCGCTCTATGGCCACTATCTGACACCGTCAGAATTCACCGCCCGCTTTGGTGCGCGCGAGGACGACGTCGCCGCGGTCAAGGCCTTCGCGCAGGCGCATGGGATGCAAGTCAGCAGCGTCGGCGGCGCGGGCTCGTTGATCACTTTAAAGGCACCGGCGGCCACGTTCGCACAGCATCTGGGCGTGACCTTCAATCGCTACCAAGCCAGCGACGGCAAGACGTTCTTTTCGGCCGATCGGCAACCGCAGCTGCCCAGCGCACTGGTCGGCCATGTCGGCGGCATCGTCGGGCTGCACGACGCCGTGCGCTTCGCACCCCTGGCCATCCGCGCACCCACCCGTCCGACGGCACGCGCCGCGATTGCCGAACAAGGCGCCCGCCGCGGCCGGCCGGACGCCACCCAGGCCATCGGCCACGGCCCCAATGGCGGGCTGAGCCCGCAAGACTTGCGTCGTGCCTATGCCATTCCCGAGCAGCTGGCCGCAGGCAAGCTGGAGACCCTGGCGCTGTTTGAGGGAGGCGGCTTCCTGCCCGGCGACATCGCCACCTACATCAAGCAGTTCGGGTTGCCGAACGTGCCGGTGAAGGTGCGCAACGTCAATGGCTATGCCGGTGCGGTCAACGATGCCGGCATTGCCGGGGAAGCGGCGCTGGACATCGACATGGCAATCGCCGTGAATCCACAGTTGCGCCAGATCCAGGTTTACGAAGAAGGCGACGATCCGTTCCCGGTCGCACTGCTGGCGTCCTTGGGCGCCATGGCCGACGACAACACCGCGCAGACGGTCAGCATCTCCTATGGGATCGACGAGGAATCCATGGGCGACGCTGCGCTGGCCGCAGAAGGACAGGTACTGACGCAGATGGTGGCGCAGGGCCAGGGGGTCTATGTCAGTTCGGGCGATCAGGGCGCCTATGGGCGCAGCGGCAGCGGCCTGCATGTCACGGATCCCGGTAGCCAACCACTGGTGACCTCGGTCGGCGGCACAACGTTGTTTACCGGGCGCACCGGCGGCTACGGCGGCGAAGAGGCCTGGAACCTGCTGGGCGCAAACCTCGGCGCCACCGGTGGCGGCATCAGCAGCTACTGGCCACTGCCAGACTATCAGCTGATCACCGGCACCGATGGCAAGCCGGTGTCGATCGCTGCAGCGAACCAGGGCTCGTCCGCGCGCCGCAATGTGCCCGACGTGGCTGCCGTGGCCAGCCCCACGACGCCGGTGGCGGTCTATTCGGAGCTGGAGGGCGGCTGGATCAACGTGGGCGGCACCAGCGTCTCGGCGCCGATCTGGGCCAGCTTCATGTCCATCGCCGATCAGGCGCACCAGGCCGCCGGCCTGGGCCGCATCGGCTTCGCCAACCCGTTCCTGTATGAGGATCTTGAGGCCACGGTGTCCCTGGACACCAATGACGTGCTTGATGGCAGCAACGGCAATGCCAACCTGTATAACGGCGTGGCGGGTTTCAACGCCGGCCAGGGCTACGACAATGTCACCGGCCTGGGGTCGATGCTGCCGTCTTCGCTGCTGATCGATTCCTTACTGAACGTTCATGACGGCAGCACGCCCCCACCGAACCAGGCACGCGGTGTGCACGCCAGCACCACCGCCACGACGAGCACGGTGCAATGGACCGCCACCAACACGGCAACCGGCTATGCGATCGTCGCCCAGGACAACGCCACCGGTGCATACACCTCCTATGCGGTCTCGCGCAGCACGCGCTACACACTCGGCGGACTCAAGCCGAACACGTTCTACACGATGTATGTCGTCGCATTGAACAAGGGTGGAGCCACCGTGAGCTCGCCGGCGATCGTCAAGACCGCCAAGAGCTGACCTGCGCCGCAAACGCCGCCCTGGCCACGGCCCGGACGGCAGTCGTACCCAAGAGTTTGGAGCGGCTGACAAAACGTAGCGAGCGGCCGTCAGGTAGGCGTGGACGGCGCGGAGGAACGCAGTACGAGTGGTACATGCCGATTCCGAGCACTGGCCACGCCTGCCTGGCGGCTGCGCAGCAGTTTTGTGAGTTGCTCTTAGAACGGATCGCTGCCTGGGCGCAGATCCGCGCCCAGGATCGCTGCCAGCCGCTGCATGTCTTCGTCGTTGCGGCTGAGCGCCATCCAGCCGGCACGGTCGTCGCTGCCGGTATCCCAACACCACAGCGTGTAGCCGTATTCGCGCAGGCGGTCGTAGGCCACGGTCAGCAGTGCGGCGGTGTCGTTGGCGGCCAGGAAGTCGTCATCGTCGATGTCGCCGCCCCAGTCGATGCGCAAATTCCAGCGCGCGGCCAGTTCGTCGATCGCACTGATCAGCGTTTCGCTGTCGCTGCCATCGACATAGAACCCCGAGCTCCAATCGATAGCATCCTTCAGTGCCCACAACCATTCATCGCCGTCGGTCTCGCAGGCGCTCTCGCGATAGGCATCGAACTGGCGCAGCGCGGTTTCTTCGTCGCCCGGATTGATCAGCAGCAACAGGTTCCAGACCAATCCCTGATGGGTGTCCGGATCGTCGTCGTTGTCGGCGCTCAGGTCATCCGGCTCATCGTAGTCGGCGCTGTTGTCGGGCATCACGGTCTCACTTCCACAGATTGCAATGCCGAAGTGTGAGGCCTGATGGCGCGCAAGCAAACCGATTGACGCGCGCAACTGCGTCGCCGGGGGCTGGTCTTCACGGCGCAGGCCCGTATCCTGTGCGGCCGAAGACGGCTCTCCCGGCCGCCATGACGCCTTTCCCATGAGCGATACCCCTCCCGATCACCTGGCCATCGACGCGCGCAGCCCGTTCCATAATGCCGAGGCCCTCAGCCGCGGCGTCGGCGTGCGCTTCAACGGTGTCGAACGCGACAACGTGGAGGAATACTCGGTCAGCGAAGGCTGGATCAAGGTGCAGGTCGGCAAGGCGCGCGACCGTCGCGGCAACCCGATGACGATGAAGATCAAGGGCGAAGTGGCGGCCTATTACCTGGACACCAAGAACGGTGCTAAGCCGGCTGCCGAGTAAAAGCGGCTGATAAAACGACTTCGCGCCAGGCTGCTGCAGGCCGGCTGATCTGTGCCCTGCCTGCAGTGCCCTCGCCCGCCCGCCCATCGAAGATGGTCGGCGCATTGCTTTCAATAAAGCAGCCGGCCACCTGTGTAGCGCGGTGCCCTCGCCGCTTGCGGGACCGCTGGGGCCATGGATGCCGCCAGCGAGCCCCAGGGACGGGTTAACGGCGTGTCTCGCAAGCGGTGAGGGCAGCGCACGCGACCCACTCACGTTTGACCTGTGATTGCGACGGCATCCACCAGGATGCAGCCGACAAAACCAGGGCACTCACCAGTCAGGCCTTGAGCCGATACCCGCTGCGGAAGATCGCTGCCACCACGCCCAGGCACACCAACAGGAACAGGAACGTCATGCCGGTACTCACCGCGATATGCACGTCGGCCTTGCCGTAGAAACTCCAGCGGAAACCGCTGATCAGATACACCACCGGGTTGAACAACGTGACCTTCTGCCACAGCGGCGGCAGCATGTTGATCGAATAAAAACTGCCGCCCAGGAAGGTCAGCGGCGTTACCACCATCAGCGGAATCACCTGCAATTTTTCGAAGCCGTCGGCCCAGATGCCGATGATGAAACCGAACAGGCTGAAGGTCAGCGCGGTGAGCACCAGAAAGCCCAGCATCCACACCGGGTGCGCGATCTCGTACGGCACGAATAGCCGCGCAGTGAGCAGGATCAACAGCCCCAGCATCACCGACTTGGTTGCCGCCGCGCCTACGTAACCAATCACGATCTCCCACCACGCCACCGGCGCGGACAACACCTCGTAGATGGTGCCGGCCCAGCGCGGCATATAGATGCCGAACGACGCGTTGGAAATGCTCTCATTAAGCAAGGACAGCATCACCAGGCCAGGAATGATGAAGGCGCCGTAGCTGATACCGTCGACATCGCCCATGCGCGAACCGATCGCCGCGCCGAACACCACGAAGTACAGCGAGGTCGACAACACCGGCGAGGCAATCGACTGCGTGAGCGTGCGGAACGCGCGCGCCATTTCGAAACGGTAGATCGCCGCAATCGCATGTACGTTCATGCGCGCGCCTCCTGTTGACGTGCGCCATGCACCAGGTTGACGAAGATCTCTTCCAGCGAACTCTCGCTGGAATGCAGGTCCTTGAAGTCGATGCCCTGCTCATTGAGCCGGCGCAGCAACGCACCGATGCCGGTCTGCTCGGCCTGGGTGTCGAAGGTGTAGATCACACTGTTGCCATCGGCAACCAACTCCAGCGGCAGATCGGCCAGCGCGGCGGGTAGCGCCTGCAGCGGCGCTTGCAGGCTCAGTGTGAGTTGCTTCTTGCCCAGCTTGCGCATCAGCGTGTGCTTGTCTTCCACCAGCACCAGTTCGCCGCGGTTGATGACGCCGACGCGGTCGGCCATGTCTTCGGCCTCTTCGATGTAGTGCGTGGTCAAAATAATGGTGGTGCCCTGTTCGCGCAGCCGCCGCACCATCTGCCACATGTCGTGCCGCAGCTCCACGTCCACACCGGCAGTGGGCTCGTCCAGAAACAGAATGCGCGGCTCGTGGGCGAGCGCCTTGGCGATCAGCACCCGCCGCTTCATGCCGCCGGACAGCGTGGAAATCTTGTTGTTGCGCTTCTCCCACAGCGACAACTCGCGCAGGATGGTTTCCAGATACTGCGGGTTGGCCGGCTTACCGAACAGGCCGCGGCTGAAACGCACCGTGGCCCACACCGTTTCGAACGCGTCGGTGGCCAGTTCCTGCGGCACCAGGCCAATGCTGGCACGCGCGGCGCGGTAGTCGCGCACGATGTCGTGCCCGTCGGCCAGCACGGTGCCGGTGCTGGGGTTGATCAACCCGCAGATGATGCTGATCAAGGTGGTCTTGCCGGCGCCGTTGGGGCCGAGCAGCGCAAAGATCTCGCCGCGCTGGATTTCAAGATCCACCTGTTTGAGCGCCTGGAAACCGCCGGCGTAGGTCTTGCTCAAGCCCTGGATGGAAACGATCGAAGTCATGGGTCTGGCACTGGGACGATAAGCGCCACAGGGTAGGCGTGCGCCGTGACGATGGGAGTGGGTTAGATGGGATGCTGTCTCCCGACGTGCATCGCACGTAGGCCAACACGCAGGTCAGCCGGAGCGCGGAGCGCGCCATGCAAGATAGGCGTCAATACGAAAGCGCCATCGCGCGCAGGCGCGCTCCTGCACAACGACGGCCCCGGGCTTTTACGATTCCCCATTCCCGAATCCCAATTCCCGCGCGTCAGCGCGCTCAAGCACGCTTACGCGACTCGATCAGATCCAGATTGCGCACCAGCCGTCGCGACAAGTCGTCGGAAATCTCGCGCCGTCGAGCCAGCTTGAACAGCTCATTGCGCTCGGCCACCAACGCCGCATGCCGGAACTGACGCAGTGCCTTTTCGTAGGCAACCGCCTCTTCCGGATCGGTCTCGGCCATGTCCACCGCGCCGAGCTTGCGCTGATAGCGCTGACTCACCTGGTTGGCCGCCGCGTTGTAGCGCTCGGCATGTTTACTGCCGTCCACCAGCCGCTGCCGCAGTTTTTCCACTGCATCCAGCGCTGCCTGCGAAGCGGCTTTCACCGCCAGGTCTTCCTTGAGTTGCTCGTCTTCTTCTTCCGGCAATTCCAGCCCGCGCAACAGGCGCGGCAACGCGATGCTGGCCACCAGCAACGACACCAGGATCACCGATGCGGCCAGAAAGATTGCCAACTGGCGGGCCGGGAACGGCGAGCCATCCTCCAGCATCAATGGCAATGTGAGCACGCCGGCCAGGGTGATTGCACCGCGCACGCCGGCCAGCGACACCGCCACCACGATCCGCCACGGCGGGCTGACATGCGCTTCGCCACGCCGTTGCGCCTTGAAGATGTTCCAGCGCAGCGACAGGAACACCCACATGAAGCGCAACGCCATCAAGCTGGCGCTGATGGTGGCCACGTACACCGCCAGCCACCACGGATTGAGGTGCCCGGCCTCCTGCACGCTGCGCACTGCGCCGTCCAGAATGCCCGGCAACTGTTCGCCCAGCAGCACGAAGATGATGCCGTTGAAGGTGAACTGCACCGTGTCCCATACCGCCGAACGCTGCAGGCGCATGTTCCCCGGCGCGTTACCCGCCATTTCCACGTAACTCATGGTGATGCCGGCGGCCACCGCGGCCAGAATGCCCGACGCATGGAAGGCCTCAGCCAGCAGATACGCAGCGAACGGGGTGAGCAGGTTGACCAGGATCGCCGAACCGGGTTCCTCGCCGAAGTGCCGCCAGATCCAGGCCTGGATGCGGCTCAGCCCGAAGGTGGTGGCCACGCCCAGCGCCAGCCCGGCCAACGCCACCCACAAAAAGGTCAGCGAGGCGGTAGCGATGGAGAAGGTGCCGGTGAGCACCGCGGCCACCGCGAACTGGAAACACACCAGGCCGGAGGCATCGTTGAGCAGCGACTCGCCTTCCAGGATATGCATCAGGCGCTTGGGAATCGGCACCTTGGAGGCGATCGACGATACCGCCACCGGGTCGGTGGGCGAGATGATTGCCGCCAGCGCGAATGCCACTGGCAGCGGCATCGCCGGGATCAGCCAATGAATGAAGAAGCCGGCGCCAACGACGGTGAAGATCACCAGCCCAAGCGCCAGTTCCAGGATCGCCGCCTTGTCGCGGAACAGGCCTTGTTTGGGAATGCGCCAGCCATCCAGAAACAGCAGCGGCGGCAGGAACAACAGGAAGAACAGCTCCGGTTCCAGTTGGTGCCCCGCATCGAACACCCCGGAGACCACCGCGCCTAGGGCGATCTGGACCAACGGCAACGGCAGCGAAAAAGGCAGGATGCGGATGAGATAACCGCTGGCCGCGACCGCCAGCAACATGGCGAGGACGACATCGATCGAATGCATAAAAACCCGGAATGAAAGAACGGCCGCACGTACGGCATCAAATATTGCGACGCACAACAACGCGCCTACCGGACCATACCGTGTTGCACACGGTGATGAAACCACCGCACTGCTTGGCCGGTCGCCACACATCGGCGACCCGGCATGCCTGTTGCGGTTCGGTTCAATCGGCTTGCGCCGATACGCTGGCCGATGGAGACAGGCGCACCAACGCTGCCGAAGCGTGCAGGCTGTAGCAAACCGATGGCGGACCTGCGCGACGGCCGCTACTGCAGCTGTAGCGGCAACGCCCGGCTACGACGCGGCTGGAGCTTTTTCGCAACGGCGGGCGGCATCGTCGGCACGGGCAAGTTTTTAACGGCTAGAGAGACCGTGACCTCTCGATGCGATCGAGCCGAGCGGATCCGCAGAACGCTGCGCATCGCCGTCGTGTTTCCTCGAAAGCTCCGATGGATGCATCGCGCTAGGGCCACGTGGGCTGCACGATCGCATACGAGACGCGAGGTTCGGGTTCGGGGTCGGTCACGCTGTTGGTCCAAGCCTGCATTAACCGGCTGGCCACGCGATGCCGCCCTCACCACCCCAAACGCAGTAATAAATGTCAAAACGACGTGATGCATCAGGCCGTTTCGGGGACGCGTATTGACGCTACGGTTGCCATCCAGGCGATCGCCAACCCAAAGGATCGATGCCTCATGAAGACTTCATTGCAGTCGCTTGCCATTGCCACCGCCATTGCCCTGACCAGCGCCATGGCCCCCGCCTACGCTGCGTCCAATCCGAAGGTGGGCGGTGCGCCGATGCTGGTGACCAAGGACATTGTCGATAACGCGGTCAACTCCAAAGACCACACCACGCTGGTGGCTGCCGTCAAAGCCGCCGGCCTAGTCGACACGCTGAAGGGCCCGGGCCCGTTCACCGTGTTCGCACCGACCAACGCGGCCTTCTCGGCACTGCCGGCCGGCACCGTCGATACCTTGCTGAAGCCCGAATCCAAGGCGACGCTGACCAAGGTGCTGACCTATCACGTGGTTGCCGGCAAGGTGGATGCCGCCTCGCTGATCGCCAAGATCAAGGCCGGCGGCGGTAGCGCCACGCTGACCACCGTGCAGGGCGAGCCGCTGACCGCAAAGCTCAATGGCAAGAAGGTCACCATTACCGACGTCAAGGGCAATACCGCCAACGTCACCATTGCCGATGTCATGCAGAGCAATGGCGTGATCCACGTGGTGGACAAGGTGTTGATGCCGTAACTGCCTGCAGTCGCACTGCAACGCGTGCTTACTGACGCATGCACGGTGCCATCGGCGGAATGCGGTTTTTCCCGTCGATGGCGCAGTGGCGTTATGCAGGAGCGTGATCGCATCAGAGGCGCTAGCTGAAGCGGTTGGCAATCCATCGCGCAGCCGCCGTGCAACCGTAGAAGGCCTTCGACATCGACATGGAAGACGTCTTAGCCATGTCGATGTGGGGCACCTATGACGCAACACCTGATGATTGCCCGGCATGTTCTGTTCGCCACTGTTGCTCGGCACATGCGTGCAATGGATACGCAGTGCATCCGCGATGCACATCGGTGCACGCAAGATGTAGTTCAACCCTGCTGCGCGTTGCTGGCGCCAGCCTCCAGCCATCATCACCCAACCGCGAAGCGGCGGCGATGGAGTCACCGGCGTGCCGGTGGCCCCGCTTGGCGTCCTGATTCTCCGACACCGTGCGCGCGCCGTTGCACGCGTATTCTTTTGCCTGTCTCGCGCGTCACCTTTTTCTCTCGAGCGAACGTTCCTGCGGCTGCGGCGGGTCCAGCAACCGACGCAGATCTTCGACAAATCCGCGATAGCCTTCTTCGCGTGCATCCGTCGATGGCTGCCGCAATACCCAGGATGGATGCACCGTCGTCAAGACCGGTGTGCCATCTTCCAGGCGCTGCCACTGCCCGCGTTCCTGCATCAATCGGAAGCTACTCCCCAACACTGCCTGCGCCGCAGTCGCACCGAGGCAGATGATCTGTGCGGGACGCAATTGCGCGCGCTCGGCCTGCAACCACCCACTGCATGCCTGCACGTGCGTACGCTCCGGGTTGCGGTGCAGCCGCCGTTTTCCGCGTTGTTCGAAACGGAAATGCTTGACCGCATTGGTGACATAGAACCTTTCGCGATCGACACCCAGCTCGCCCAACGCCATGTTGAACAGGCGCCCTGCGGGCCCGACAAACGGCCGCCCGCTCAAGTCCTCTTCATCGCCCGGCTGCTCGCCGATCACCATCACCGATGCATCGTCGGGCCCTTCGCCGAACACCGTCTGCGTTGCCGGTTGCCAGAGTTCGCAACGCCGGCAATCGCGTGCAGCGCTGCGCAACTGCGCCAGGTTTTGGGTTGCCACGTCGGGCATGGGCGCCGGCGCCACCGGTACCCGTCGCCGTACTGGCTCAGGCGCGCGTTCGGCCATTTCGCGCACGCGCACGCCGGCTTCGCGAATGAGCTCCGGCAGCAACGCGGCTTCGGGCAGGTTCTTCCAATATTTCTGCGGCATCTCCTGCCGCATCATGGTCGGGTTGAGCCGCGCCGGATTGAAGATATGTGCGTAATAGGTGCGCCACAGTGCTTCCTGTGCATCGTCGGCCGGCACCTGCGTGCGCACCGCACCTTCGCCGAAGTTCAGTGCCTCGCCATCCCAACGCACGCTGCGGTACGGGGTCAAGATCGCCCAACGCATGCCGGCAAAACGCCGCGCAAAAAACGGCGCCACCCGGTCCACGATCCAGTGCTCGGGCTCGAACCAGGCAACGAAGTCTTCTTCTTCCCCGGGCAGCCGGCGAAAGCGCACGAAGGCCTTCATCTTGTGCGTATCGCGCTGCACCGCCTTCTGCCATTGCCGTAGCCGGTGCACATCCACATCGGTGGCGCGCTCCAGCAATGCTTTTTCGCCAGAAGCGATCCGCCACAGCAATCGATACAGCACGGCGTGCCGCTGCGGGTCGCGATGACACAGTACCGATGCGGCCAGCTGCATGAAGTCTGAAGAGACGCGCGGTGGCGGCACTGCGGCCGGCAACTCCAGCAGCCCCTGCCCCATCAACAGCCCGCCCTGCGCACCACCATCCCAGGCCACATCATCCGGCCCTGCCTGCGCGCACCACCCCGCCCGTGCCAACGCACGCCACGCTTCAAAACTCCACGGTGGTTCCACCTCAGCGCTGAACATAACGAGTCAGTCGAACAGACTTGCCTGCCTAGGCGCAGGCGCCAACTGCGCACGCAACCTGACCGGATCGTCCAGCCGTTGCCGCGGATGATGATCGAGCACGCTGACGAACGGCAGCAGCTTTTTCATCGGCACGCGCAGCCGCGCCAGGTCGCCGACGCGCAAGCGCGCATGCCGGCGCGACAACAACAAACGCTCCACGTTGCGCGTGCCCAGGCCCGGCACACGCAGCAGCATCTCGCGCGGCGCGGCATTCAAATCCACCGGAAACCGCTCCGGGTTGCGCAATGCCCAGGCCAGCTTGGGATCCACGTCCAGATCAAGCATGCCACTGGATTGCGCCGGTGCAATTTCTTCCACGCTGAACTCGTAGAAGCGCAATAACCAGTCGGCCTGATACAACCGGTGCTCGCGCTGTAGCGGCGGTGCCTGCAGTGGCAATTTGGACGAAGCATCCGGGATCGGGCTGAAGGCCGAGTAGTACACCCGGCGCATGCGGTAGTTGCCGTACAGATTGTGGCTGGTGTCCAGAATGCTGCGGTCGTTGGCATCGTCGGCGCCGACGATCATCTGTGTGCTCTGCCCGGCCGGTGCGAAGCGTGGTGGCTTGGCCCGGCGCACTTTCTCGGCTTTGCGTTCGAGCTGATTTTCTTCGATGCGCCAGCGCAGCTCGCCCATGGCCGAGCGGATGCCGCCCACGCTTTTTTCCGGCGCCAGCAGCGTCAGGCCCTGCTCGGTGGGCAACTCTACGTTGATGCTCAGGCGATCGGCGTAACGCCCGGCAGCGGCCAGCAACTCTGGCGTTGCATCGGGAATGGTCTTGAGATGGATGTAGCCGGCGAAATGGTGCACCTCGCGCAGCTGCCGCGCCACTTCCACCAGCTGCTCCATGGTGTAGTCGGAGTTGCGGATGATGCCGCTGGACAGGAACAGGCCTTCGATGTAATTGCGCTTGTAGAAGTCCAGCGTGAGCGTGACTACTTCTTCCGGCGTGAAGCGCGCGCGGCGCACATTGCTGGACACGCGATTGACGCAATACGCGCAATCGAAGATGCAAAAATTGGTCAGCAGGATCTTCAACAGCGACACGCAACGGCCGTCGGGCGTGTAGGAGTGACAGATGCCCATGCCCTCGGTGCTGCCGATGCCACCGGTGCCCAACGAATTGCGCTTGTTGGCGCCGCTGGAGGCACAGGAGGCGTCGTATTTGGCGGCGTCGGCGAGGACGGCGAGCTTGTCGAGGATTTTCACGCGGGCAGCATGCAACGGCGGCGTCTCAGCCTATGAGATTGGCCTGCACCTGTTCGTGAATGCTTCAGAGCGCTGTGGGCTTGGCGTGGTGCCCGTCGCGCTCGCGCAGGACGGCATGACACCGACGACATCCATTCCAATCACCCGACGACACCAGCACTGATCAGCGCCGCGGCACATTGAGCAGCTACCAAAACGTAGCAGGCAGTCGTCGGATGGTGCGGACGGCGCGCAGGAACCGCAGCGTACAACTGGCACCTGCCGCACAGAGCACCGACCGCGCCCGCATGGTGCATGCGCAGTCGTCTCTCAGCTGCGCTTGGTTCAAAGTTCCGACGCGCCCGCCCTGGCTTCCAGCGCTACGCCGCCACCGGGTCGGCCACTGCTGCATGCCCATCGAAGCGATAGAGATCCATCGCCAGAAACCCCGCATCGATACCGGCGTCGATGCGCTGCGCGCCCAGCCGGTCGTCGCCGGCCGCGCCCATCGCCACGTACAACGGCAGGAAGTGTTCGTCGCTGGGATGCGCGCGTTCGGCATGCGGTGCCTGGCGGCGGTAGTCCAACAGCGCGGGGACGTCGTTATCCAGCAGTTTGCGCTCGATCCACTCGATGAAGGGGCGCACATACGGCGCTTCGCGCTCGGCGCTGTAGCCGTGGCGGAAGTCGTGCAGGTTGTGGGTGATGCTGCCCGAGCCGATCACCAGCACGCCGTCATCGCGCAACGGCGCCAGCGCGCGGCCCACTGCGAACTGGTGCGCCGGACCAAGCTCGGGCTGGATCGATAGCGACACCACCGGGATGTCGGCGTCCGGATACAACAGGCGCAGCGGCACCCAGACGCCGTGATCGAAACCGCGCTGCGGGTCCAGGTGCGGATGCAGGCCGGCCTGCTCCAGACGGCGCATGATCTGATGCGCCAATGCCGGCTCGCCGGGCGCCGGGTACTCCAGCTCGTACAACGGTGCCGGGAAGCCGCCGAAATCGTGAATGGTGGGCGGCCGTACCGCACCGCTGACCAGCGGGCGACGGCCCAGCCAATGCGCGCTCGCCACCACAATGGCGCGCGGCCGCGGCAAGGCCTGCCGCAAGTCGGCCAACCGCTCGCCGACCTGCCCCGGCTGCAGCGCAGTCATCGGCGAACCGTGCGAGATGTACAGGGAGGGCAAGCGGGTCATGGACGCTCCTTGATGGATGAAAACAGGCTCAGCGCGGTGGCTTCAACGCGAATGCGCCGTCGCCGAGCAACGCCTGCACGATCAGCAACACCGTCCATAACGCCGGGTATTCCCAGCCGCCACCCGGATTGGAAAAACCAAAACCGTTGGCACCATGCACGCTGACAATCGTGCCCAGCAAAAGCGGCACGCCCAGCAGCGCGACCCAGCGCGCATGGATGCCCAGCAACAAGGACACGCCAAGGCCGAGTTCCAGCGTCATGCTGATGTACGCCAATGCAGCGGGCAGGCCGAGCGAGTGGAAATACGCCACGGCACCGGCTGGGGTGAAGACCAACAATTTGGTCAGACCATGCACCAGAAACAGTACGCCCAGGCTGATGCGCAGCAAGGCAGTGCCATAGGCGGCGGTACGTGGAGATGCGAGGGCAGTTGTCATGGGACGAACTCCGGTGAGGACCAGCACAGCCTATTCCTTACAAAAATCTGATAAATACGTGTGCCTCAGATAATTTATTTCACTAAAGGTAACAATCGGAGCTGCCATGGATACCCTGGATGCGATGCGTGTGTTCACGGCCGTGGCCGAGCGCAGTGGTTTCAGCGCCGCCGCCGAGGCATTGGACCGCTCCACCGCCAGCGTCACCCGCCAGGTGGCCGCGCTCGAACAGCGGCTCGGCACGCGCCTGCTCAACCGCACCACCCGTAGGGTCAGCCTGACCAGTGCCGGCAGTGCGTACTACCAGCGCTGCCTGCAGCTGCTCGCCGACCTGGACGACCTGGAGGCCACCATCGGCGCGCAGGCGCTTGAGCCGGCTGGCGTGCTGCGGGTGAACGCACCGGTGAGTTACGGCATCGAGCGACTTGGCGCATTGCTGCCCGGCTTCCGCGCGCGCTATCCGCAGGTGGAGCTGGACCTGTCATTGTCCGACCGCCTGGTCGATATGGTCGAAGAAGGCTTCGATGTCGCCATCCGTATCACCCGCCAGCCGGCGCCGATGCTGATTGCACGCCAGTTGGGCAAGGTACGGATGCTGCCGTGTGCATCGCCGGCCTATTTGGCGCGTGCGGGCACGCCGCAACACCCATCGGACCTGGCCGGCCACGAATGCCTGCTCTACCACTACTCGCCCAGCGGCGATGAGGTGCGCTTTCAGGGGTCGCAGGGCGATATCGACGTGCGCCTGCATGGCGGCCTGCGTGCAAACAACGGGCATGTGCTGAACGCTGCCGCGCTGGCCGGGCAAGGTATCGTGATGCAGCCGGATTTCCTGGCCGAACCGCATCTCGCCGCCGGGCGCCTGGTGCGCATTCTTCCCGAATACACGCTTGCTGAAATTGGCATCTTCGCGGTCTACACCAGCCGCAGCCACCTGGCGCCGAAGGTGCGCAGCTTCATTGATTACCTGATCGAGTGCATGGCCAAGCCAGCACCCGGTTGAGCGCTGTAGGAATGCCAAAAAACACCTCGCGCATCTGGCACGTGCATGCAATCGCAACCGCACGTCAGCAGGCAGGCTACGCGGGCCGATGCCGATTGACAGATACGCACAGATCATCATCGCTCCGGCGTGACTGACGCAGGCTGATAAGCGCCCCCGATTGCACGCAACACCACCGCACGCGCATCACGGTTCACACGCCCCAGCAAATGATCGCGGCAACAGTTCGTCCCGTGCGTGGTCATTCTGCTGTCGTGACCGGTGTGCGCACAATCCGCTTCCCTCGTTCACCCGGAGTGTCCATGAGCAAGATCGCCATTGTGTATTTCAGCGGCTACGGCCACACCGTCAAGCAGGCCGAAGCGGTGCAAGCGGGCGCAGCCAGCGTTGGCGAAGCCACGCTGTACCGCATCGACCAGGACGGCAATCTGCCCGATGACGCCTGGGAAGCCATCAGTGCCGCCGACGCCATCATCTACGGCAGCCCCACCTACATGGGCGGGCCGGCGTGGCAGTTCAAGAAATTTGCCGATGCCAGCTCCAAGCCATGGTTTGCGCAGGCGTGGAAGGACAAGATCGCCGCCGGCTTCACCAACTCGGCGTCGGTGAACGGCGACAAGTACGCCACCATCCAATACTTCTGGACGTTGTCGCAGCAGCACAGCCAGGTCTGGATCGGTACCGGGCTGCTGCCGGCCAACACCAAGGCACATGGCCCGCAGGACATCAACTGGACTGCCGGGTCGGCAGGTGCGCTGGCGATTTCGCCGTCGGACGCCTCGCCAGATGAAGCGCCGCGCAGCGGCGATCTGGAAACGGCCAAGCTGCTCGGCAAGCGCGTTGCCGAATTCGCCGCCAAGCTCAAGGGCTGATCGCAGCTCACAACAGCCCGCGCAGTTCGGCAGCGTTGCCTGCCGAGTTGCGCGGGCTGTGCGTTAGCGCGTGGGCCACATCGCGCTAACGCACCGCCCGCCATTGTTCCCGCACCTTTTGCTGCACGGAGTCCCCACCATGCAAACCCGCACGCTTGGCCGTTCCGGCCCCACCGTTTCGGCCCTCGGCCTTGGCTGCATGGGCATGAGCGCGTTCTATGGCGACCGCAGCGACGAGGCCACTTCGATCGCGGTGATCCACCGCGCGCTCGACCGTGGCATCAGTCTGCTCGACACCGCCGACATGTACGGCCCGCACACCAATGAAGTGCTGGTCGGCAAGGCGATTGCCGCACGCCGGCACGAAGTGTTTTTGGCCACCAAATTCGGCATCAAGCTCGACCCCAACGACCCATCGGTACGTGGTATTGATGGCAGCCCGGCCTATGTACAGTCCGCCTGCGAAGCCAGCCTGCGTCGGCTGGGCGTTGAACATATCGACCTGTATTACCAACACCGCGTGGACCCCACCGTGCCGATCGAAGACACCGTCGGTGCGATGGCGCGCCTGGTCGAACAGGGCAAGGTGCGCTTTCTCGGTTTGTCGGAAGCGGCCGCAGCCACCATTCGCCGTGCGCATGCGGTGCACCCCATCACCGCGGTGCAGACCGAATATTCGCTGTGGTCGCGCGAGCCGGAAGATAACGGCGTGTTCGCCACGGTGCGCGAACTCGGCATCGGGTTCGTGCCGTACTCGCCGCTGGGGCGCGGGTTTTTGACCGGGGCGTTCTCGTCGCCGGAGGATTTCGATGCCGACGATTACCGCCGCCATTCGCCGCGTTTTCAGGGCGATAACTTCACCCGCAACCTGCAGCTGGTGGAGCAGGTCAAGGCAATCGCTGCCGACAAGGGCATCACGCCCGGGCAATTGGCGTTGGCCTGGGTGTTGGCGCAGGGCCAGGACTTGGTTCCGATTCCCGGCACCAAGCGGCTGGCGTATCTGGAAGAAAACATCGCAGCGCTGGATGTGGCACTGATGCCGGACGAGCTGGCCCGTATCGATGCGATCTTCCCGGCGCAGGCTGCGGTCGGCACGCGCTATCCGGAAGCGATGATGGGTGCGGTCAACCGCTGAGCCGCGTCGCCTGATCGTCGTCTTCGCAGTGCCGCAGTGATCGCTGCGGCACTGCGTTAATGCCGGTGGAGCTTGCTGCGCACCAGTGCCGCCATTCAAAACATCACGCGCGCGATAAATAGGTAAGCGTCGGGTCGCAGCGCTTGTTTGAGCGCGGGCATTGGTGCTGATCGCCCTGCTCACATCCTCGCGGCGCTGCACCTTGCACACTGGCTGCAGCTCACATGAACCACGCCCCATGCTGTCCTTCGTGATTCCAGCACATGACGAGGCTGCCCTGATCGGCGACACGCTGCAGTGCCTGCATGCCTGCGCGCAAGCCATGCAGCTGGACTATGAAGTGATTGTGGTAGCCGATGCCTGCGAAGACGCCACTGCGGACATCGCACGCAGCCATGGCGCACAGGTGCTGGAGGTGCAGCTGCGCCACATCGCCGCCACGCGTAACGCCGGTGCGCAGGCCGCGCAGGGCGAACGCTTGCTGTTTCTGGATGCCGACACCTTGATCAACCCGCAGGTCGTTGGCGCCGCATTGGCTGCGCTCGATGCCGGCGCGGTAGGCGGCGGTGCGCGAGTGCATCTGCAGGGCACGCGCGTGTGGTCCGAGCGCATGGCGCAGGCGTTGTTTGGTTGGTTTTTTCGTGTTTCCGGCATTGCGCCCGGATGCTTTTTGTTTTGCACAAGGGTGGCATTCGTCAGCGCCGGCGGCTTCGATACGCGTTACTACGCCGGCGAGGATGTGGCCCTCAGCCGGGCGCTGGCACGCTGCGGCCGCTTTGTGATCTTGCGCCAGACCGTGCACACCTCCGACCGCAAGCTGCGCAGCTTTTCCAAGCGCGAACACCTGGCCCTGCTGCTGCGGTTTCTGTGGCGCGGGCGACGCATGCTGCAGACCCGCGATGCACTCGGCTTCTGGTATCAGCGCCGGCGCTGAACCGAGCGTGTCCGCAACACCACGATCCGCTATGGAGCCTGCCCTCCAAGCAGCATCTGGAACCGCATGCCACTTACACTGTGCTGTCCGTTCCGGTTATCCGAGTTGCGCCGCATGGCTTCTTTGCATCGCCCCGTCCTGATCGCTGCCATGTCTGCCGCGCTGCTGACCACCGTTGCGTGCCACCGCGATGGCGCGACACCGGCCGCGAGCACGCAGCCAACGCCGCCCCCCAGCAAACCCAAGCTCGGCGATTTCGGCTTCGATATGGCGGGTATGGACCGCAGCGTGGCGCCGGGCGACGACTTCTTCGGTTACGCCAGCGGCAACTGGGTCAAGACCACGCAGATTCCGCAAGACCGCTCCAGCTTCAACAGCTTCACCTCGATCGCCATCGAGACCGAGCGGCATAGCCGTGACATCATCGAAGGCGCTGCCGCCAACGACCGCGTCACCGGCGAAGACAAGCAGATCGGCGACTACTACGCCGCCTACATGGACGAAGCCAGCATCGAGGCCAAGGGCGTGCGCCCGGTACAGCCGGAACTGGATGCGATCGCCAAGCTCGACGACAAGCAGGCCTTGGCACGCACGTTGGGCGGCCAGCTGCGCGCCGATGTGGATCTGCTCAATTCCACCAATTTCTACACCGACCGCCTGTTCGGCCTGTGGGTGTCGCAGGACCTGCATCATACCGGCCGCTACGCGCCCTATCTGGTGCAAGGCGGCCTGGGCATGCCCGAGCGCAGTTTCTACCTGGATGGCGGGCGCATGGCGCAGCTGCGCGAGGCCTACCGCGCGCACATCGTCACGCTGCTGGAACTGGCCGGCATCAGCGATGCGCCCGCGAAGGCCGAGCGCATCCTGGCATTGGAAATTGCCATGGCACGCGTGCACGCCACCCCGGAGCAGACCAACAACGTGCAGGCAGGCGCAAATGCCTGGAAACAAGCCGATTTCGCGCGCAATGCTCCCGGCCTGGACTGGGCGCTGTTCTTCGAGGCAGCCGGGCTCAACGCACAGCAGGATTTCATCGTGTGGCAGCCGCGCGCAGTGAGCGGATTGTCGGCGCTGGTGCAGTCCGAGCCACTGCAGACCTGGAAGGATTATCTGAGCTTCCGCGCCCTGGATCGTGCTTCGCCGTATTTGTCCAAGGCCTTCGCCGACGAGCGCTTCGCGTTCTACGGCACCACGTTGGAGGGCACCCCGCAGCAGCGCCAGCGCTGGAAACGCGGCATCGACGCGACTAACGCCGCATTGGGCGAAGCGGTTGGCAAGCGCTATGTGCAGAAGTACGTCAGCGCGCAGACCAAGACGCGTGCCGAAGAGATGGTCAAGAACATCATCACCGCGTTCGGCAAGCGCATCGATGCACTGGAGTGGATGACTGCCGAGACCAAGCAGCACGCCAAGGCCAAGATCGCCGGTTTGACGGTGGCAGTCGGCTACCCGGACACCTGGCGCGATTACAGCGGGCTGGACGTGCGTCGCGACGATGCGCTGGGCAATGTGGAACGCGCCCAACTGTTCGAGTACCGCCGCAACCTGGCCAAGCTGGCCAAGCTGGGCAAGGCAGTGGATCACCGCGAGTGGTACATGCTGCCGCAGGAAGTCAACGCGCTGAACGTGCCGCTGGAAAACCGCCTGATCTTCCCGGCGGCAATCCTGCAACCGCCGTTCTTCGACCCAGCCGCCGACGATGCGGTGAACTATGGCGCGATCGGTGCGGTGATCGGGCACGAGATCAGTCATAGCTTCGACAACATGGGCGCGCTATTCGACGAACACGGCGAGCTGCACAACTGGTGGACGCCGCAAGACCTGAAGAAGTTCCAGAGCGCCGGCAGTGCGTTGGCCGCGCAGTTCAGTGCCTACAAACCGTTCGATGACTTGTCGCTCAACGGCAAGCTGACGCTAGGCGAAAACATCGCCGACGTTGCGGGCCTGGCCACGGCATACGATGCCTACCAGTTGTCGCTGCAGGGCAAGCAACCGCGAACCATCGACGGTTTCAGCCCGGATCAGCGCTTTTTCCTCGGCTTCGCACAGGCATGGCGTGGCAAGTACCGCGATGCGGCACTGCGCAATGTGGTACTCACCGACGTGCACGCGCCGGGCCGCTTCCGCGCGCAAACCGTGCGTAATCTGGATGCGTGGTATCCCGCCTTCGATGTGAAGCAGGGCCAGCAGCTGTATCTGCCGCCGGAGCAGCGGGTCAAGATTTGGTAGGTGTTGGTGTGCCACTGGCTGCAGCGCAGTTCTTCGACGTCATGGTCGATCTGGCGTTGACGCCAGTACATCTGGTGCGACAGCTGTCAGCCCATAAATGATGAAGCTACCGGGAAGGTCTCTTCTCATGCCGCTCGCCACTTTTGGACTGCCCTGGAACCCGGCCCCGCCACCCATCACGCGCTGTCAGGCCACTCCAGCAACATCGCCGGCGGCAACTCCATGCGTCTGCACGCGCGCGCAGACAGTCCGTCGCGCAAGGCCGTGCGAAACAGCGGCGACATGCTGCGTAGCAGACGTGCCGATGCGCGCGCCTGTGCGCGTTGCGTGGTGCTCCGGCCGAGCATGTCGCTAGCCCAACTGGGCAACAAGGCGGTGCCAGCACCGAGAAACACGCCGCGCGACAAGCCTGCCGCGGGCACCGGTAGCTGGATGCTGGTGAGGATGTCGAGCACTTCGCGCGAGCGCGCGTCCATGCGTAACTCTCCGAGGACCGATGCGAAATACGCATCCACCTGCGCCTCGCTGGCGGGCACGTCGGTTGCGCCTAGCGCCTCGGCAACGCGTCGCGCTTCGTCGTAATAGCGGTCGGCGATGGCAGCAGGCACATCACGGCAATAACGCCGGCATCCCTGTAAAAACCCATAGGCTTCGGTGACATGCACCCAGGTGAGCAACTGCGGGTCGTTGGCGTCATAGGGCACGCCGTCAGCAGTGTGGCCGCGGATATGCGAGTGGATGCTGCGCACGCGGGCAATCAGCTGCTCGGCCTCCGCACGCGGAGCGTAGGTGGTGCCGGCGACGAAGTTGGTGGTGCGCCGCAGCCGCCCGATCAAATCGGTGCGGAAGTTGGAATGGTCGTAGACCCCGGCCAGCGCACGCGGATGCAACAACTGCAACATCAATGCGCACAAGCCGCCGGACAGCATGCCCGGAAATTCGGAGTGGATGCGCCAGGTGATGCTGTCTGGCCCAAAGATGCCGGGATCGCCCAGCGGCTGATCGTATTCGATCGTGCTCTGTCCACGCGGAAACGCGTTGAGCACCCAGCGGTGGATCTGTTTGGCGGCGGGGGCAGTGAGGGTACGCAGGACGGCTGACATGCCGCAATCATACCCAGGTCATCTGCAACGCCGGATCAGCGCAGCGCCAACCAGGCATCTGCTCGTACGTGCGCGATGGCGACTGCATCGACTGACAGTCGTGGTGAGGCCGCGGGGTTGCGGGGCGGTGGCCTGGCATCTGTACGGCGCATCGATCAACCAGTCACGCACAAATCCCATTGCTCCCCTAGCGGGCTCGGCATTGCATAAACGGCCTGCCTCATCCCTTTCACCATGCCAGCCAAGATGGCGTACCCCCTCCTCGCACGTGGCGATTGCCGCAGCGTCAGGTGTGCAGTGCAGCAAGATCGGGGATGGAGCGCAGGCAGGCTTCAGCGGCCACGCAGTAAATCCAGCTGAATTCAGCGATTTGTGCGCGCATGCCCAAATTTGCGCGGCCACAACTTGGCCTTGGGCATTGCCATGTACAGCGAAAGTGCTAGAACTAAGACCGTCCGACAACGCGCTGCATCGCCAGCGCGTTTCGGGTGCTCCAGGGCACCGGCCGCGGCCAGTGCAGCAAGTCGTTCGTACCAGCCATCCGTCAGGAGCTTGTCATGATCGCTTTGTTTCAGGGTTTAGGCCTGCTATTGCAGGACAACGCACTCCATCGGCTCCCCTTCGACGAGCAGGTCGCGCATTGGCGCGACAAGACCGACGAGCAGCTTGACAAGGAGCTCACGTTGCTCAAGGTGGCCAAGAAACAGTGGGTGATCGCCTCGATCATCGGCTGGCAGGCGATCTCGCTGGTGTTGCTGGGGGTGATCACGCATCAGCTCTGGCAGAACGACTACCACCTGACCTTCAGCCGCGTGGTGATCATCTTCACCTCGTGGGTGTCGATCCTGTTCGTGATGTGGTACATCGCCGACCTGTTCGATCACAGCGCCGGTTTCGAACGCTGGCTACGCGCCTTCAACAGCCGCGCGCGGGTAACGCCGGATGCCGATTCGGTTGAGTGCGTTGCCGATGCGCTGGACATGACGCGCCGCTACCCGGAAGTGCTGCGCTACAAGCAGGAGGTAAGCTCCAAGCGCGAACTGCGCCACGAAGACATCGTCAACATGCGCGAAATGGGCCGGCTACGCCGCTATACCGAACTGCTGCGCGACCTCGACCGTTTTGATGGGGCGCCACGGTTGGTGGTTAATTCCTAACCAGCGCCGATATGCCGCTGCAGTGAAACTGCTGACGCAACAACACTCCACCTGCAGCGGTTTTTCGCTGCAACCAAAAACGGCCGGTGCACAGTGCACCGGCCGTTTTGTTTTATTCCCAGCCGCTGCTGCCAGCCGGTTTACGGTAACTAACGCCGCCTAATAGAGCACCCGAACGTGCAAGCAATCACGCCTGCGCAACCGCCTTCTCCACCGACGGGGTGCGCCAGCCGCTGCGCACGCCCCAGATGTAGAACACCACGCCCACTGCGGCGACCACGGCCAGATCGGTGCCGTAGCTGAGATAGCCGTGGCCGCCGAAATCGCTGCTGCCAGCCCAGGACAGCAACGCGATCATCGGCAGGTAGCAGATCATCCAGGCAGCGCCCTTGAAGTTGCGGCGCAGGTCCGGCCAGCCTTGCTTGGCTTGGTAATAGCAGTACACCGGCAACGCCACGACCATCAGCAGGATGATCTCGCCGGTCAGCGGCCAGCGCGCCCAGTACAGCAGTTCGGTGGCCATCACGAAGGCCACGCCGGCCAACACCGGCAGCGCGGCGATGCGCAGCGGGCGGTGAAGTTCCGGCGCATGGCGGCGCAGCGCCATCGCGCTGATCGGGCCGGTGAGGTAGGAAATGATGGTGGCCACAGAGATCACCGCCGCCAGCGTGCCCCAGCCGCGGAAGAAGAACAGGAACACGAACGACACCGCCAGGTTGAAGAACATGGCCATGCGCGGCACGCCCCAGACCGGGTGCAGCTTGCCCAGCGCGGCCGGCATGGTGCCGTTCTTTTCCATGCCGTAGACCATGCGCGCGGTGGTGGCGGTATAGGTGATACCGGTGCCGCTGGGGCTCACGAACGCATCAATGTACAGCAGCATCGCCAGCCAATGCAGGTTGACGATGATGGCCAACTCGGCGAACGGCGAGCGGAAATCGATGCCGTGCCAGCCGGCCTTGGCGAGCAGATCCGGCGGCACGGCGCCGATATAGGCCACCTGCAGAATCACGTACACCACCGTGGCCAGCGCGATCGAACCCAGCACTGCGAACGGAATGCTGCGGCCGGGGTTGCGCGCTTCGCCGGCCAGATTCACCGGGCTCTGGAAGCCATTGAAGCTGAAGACGATGCCGGCAGTGGCCACCGCCGTGAGCACCGCGGCCAGGTCGAGCACGTGCGCATCGCCGTGGATGCCGACGCTGAAGTTTTCGGTGTGGAAGCCGCTGGCGATCAGCGCCACGCCGGTCGCGGCCGGCACCACCAGCTTGAACACCGTGATCAAGGTATTGGAGCGCGCGAACAGCTTGACGCTCCAGAAATTCAGGAAGAAATACACCAGCACCAGCAATGCCGAAATCAGCACGCCCGGCACCGACAACTCGCCTGCCCCACCAGGGGCCTGCACATACAAGCCTTGCGCCCAGGCCCACGGCCAGGAGGCCATGTATTGCACCGAGGCCTCGGCCTCGACCGGAATCACCGAGACGATGGCGATCCAGTTGGCCCAGCCGGCAATGAAGCCGACCAACGAGCCGTGCGAGTAATGGCTGTAGCGCACCATGCCGCCGGATTCGGGGAACATGGCACCCAGTTCGGCGTAGGACAGCGCGATGGTGGTGATGATCGCCGCGCCCAGTACCCAGGCCCAGACGGCACCGGGACCGGCCAGCCCGGCCGCGCGCCAGGCGCCGAACAACCAACCGGAGCCAATGATCGAGCCCAGGCCGGTAAGCATGAGGGCGAAGGGGCCAACGTCGCGGCGTAGCGAGTGTTCGGACATGAGAAGCCTGGCAGTGAGGCGCCGTGAACCGGCAACAAGCCGGTAATGATCGCAGAAGCGACCGCTTGTCGTCAGTGCCTATTCAGGCTTACTAGAGTTTCTGTCGGCTGGCCCTGCGCCGCCCGGCGCACCCGTACACGTCGCCCCGATGTTGCTTAGCCGTGGCAATCGGCCCGTGGTGCCGCGGTATCCACGCAGGTATGCGCTTGGCCGGAGACGCCGCGCAATTCGCGTACCTGCCCTGGCGTCAGCGCAAAACTGTCCAAGGTCTTGCGGGCGCAGGCGGGTGCGCTGGCGGTGTCGCCGGGGTTGCGGGTCGCGCACTGCTCCTGGTAGATCAGGTAGTAGCAATGGCCGGAATTGCTGGCCAGGCAATGCACGTTGGTCGTGGTAGCAGTGGTCAGCGTCTTGCTGAAGATCACATCGTGGCCATCGCTGGTGGCACGGGTGATCGAGGTGGTGCCATTGCGTTCGTGGCAGCCGGCCAGCGCGAGCAGGCAATACAGCAGGGAGGCGATCAGGCGCATGGGAAATCCTTTCATTGATGCGAACGGGGGAATCAGAGCGGCAGGCACCGCAACTGCGCAGACCCCAGATGGATGCGGACGCTGCGCGGAAATGGATGGGCCACTCACGCTTGCACTTCGGGGTTGCGCGTGCCGTCCGCACTTGCCTGACGACCGCCCGCAACGTCGTGCTCACCGCACTACATGCCGCGAAACAGGCTCATGAACGGCTGGCTGACCGTGAGCATTTCGCTGCGGCCGCGCAGCGCCAGCCGGCCCCTGCCGGTGTCGTCGCGTACGACCGAGGCCACTGCTTTCATGTTGACGATGGTCGAGCGGTGGATCTGTTTGAACACGTGCGGGTCCAGCACATCCAGCAGTTCGCGCAACGGCGTGCGCAATACCGCTTCGCCGGCGGCGGTCATCACCGTGGTGTATTTTTGATCGGCCTGGAAATACGCGACCTCTTCCAGCGCAATCAAGCGCGTCTCGCGGCCGCTGCTGGCGGTGAGCCAGGCCAGCGGCGGTGCAGCGCTGGTAGCAACCGGGCGTGCCGACAACTGCTGCAGCAGGGCCTCCAACAGCGCGCCATCCGGCTGACCGACAGCGGTGCGTTGTTGCACGCGCCGCCAGGTGGCCTGCAGGCGCTCGCGGCTGATGGGTTTGAGCAGGTAGTCAACTGCGCCGTGTTCGAACGCGTCGATGGCGTATTGGTCGTAGGCAGTGACGAACACCACCTGGCTGCGCGGGCTGACTTCGCGCATCGCACGTGCCACCTCGATGCCGGTGAGGCCGGGCATGCGGATATCCAGGAACACCACGTCCGGCTGCTGCGCGGCGATGGTCTCCAGCGCACTGGCACCGTCTTCGCAGTCGCCCACGATCTGCAGCTGCGGGCACACCTCGGCCAGCAACGTCAGCAGCGACTGCCGCAGCAATGCCTCGTCTTCGGCAACCACGGCGCGCAGCGCGCTCATGCCTGCACCTGTGGGGCGTGCGCGGCCGCGGTGGGTACCGGCGGCGGTGAGGGTGCAGCAACCAACTGCGCCGGCAGCGGCAGACTGATCGTGGCCGCCACGCCGCTGGGAAAGTTGGACACGATGGCAAAGCTCGCCTTGTCGGCATAGATCAACTTCAACCGCTCGCGCAGGTTCTTCAGGCCGATGCCGGTGCCCCGGCTGTGCGTGTTGAAGCCCTGGCCATCGTCGGCAACAGTGAGCGTGGCGTGGTCGTCATGGCGACGCGCCAGAATCCATACGGTGCCGCCGCCGGGCTTGGCTTCCAGCCCGTGCTTGATCGCGTTTTCCACCAGGGTCTGCAACATCATCGACGGCAGCGGCAGCGAACGCAGTTCGTAGGGCACTTCCACCTGCAAGGCGAGCCGCGTGCCCATGCGGATGCGCAGGATCTCAAGGTAGGCCTGGGTGCGTTCGAGTTCTTCGCCCAGGGTGGCGATGGCACCGTCGGCGCTGGGCAGCGAGCTGCGCAGGTACTGGATCAAATGGCCGATCATGATGTCGGCGCGCGGCGGGTCGGTGCGCGCCAGCACCTGTGCGCTGGCCAGCGTGTTGTAGAGAAAGTGCGGCTCGACCTGCGCATGCAGCAGATTCAGCCGCGCCACGGCCAGTTCCTTTTCCATCACCGATTGCTCGGCGGCGGCTTGCTCGTCGCGACGCTGCTCGCCGACCCGGCGCACTACCGCACGATTGATCGCTTCGGCGTTTTCGTAATTGCTGCCTTCGTCTACCGCAAACAGATCCACCCAGGCGCCAGCGTCGGGCTCGCACAACACAGTGACGCTGCTGGTGCCCTGCCCCGGCCCGATCGTCGCCAGGATCTGGTTGTGGGTGATGGCAAAGCGCGCGAACACATTCCAGCGCGACGGCTGGCGTCCCTCATACGGGTCGATGCGGCGCACCTTGGCGCGGATCAGCAGGCTGCCCGGCGCGCATTCGATGTCCTGCACACGCGGCAGCGCACGCACCGCCTCATCCATCACCGCAAAGCTCGCCTGCACATCCAATGGCACTTCGATCTGACGGCGCTGACGGGTGGACAAGGTAGTGTGATCCAGCCGATCGGCGATCAGGCGAACCCGCCGCACATGGGTGATCGAACTCATCAATGCCAGCGTCAGCAAGACCATGCAGGCCAAAGCGAAGATCGGGCCGATGGAGCCGAACAACTGCGCCCACATGATCCCTGCCACCACCAACGCGGCGGCCCAGGCGAACACGATACGCACGATCAGGAAGACGCTGGCGGACACGGATGGCAGCTCGTTGGGATGGGACGCGGCGAGCATAGCCGGCGCGCGCCACGACCGAAGCCCCGGGGGGACGAATGGCCGCCAACGCGGCATCAAGCGCCAGGATTGCGGTGCGAAACCGTGGCGCTGCGGCGCAGGCAGCGGAAGATGCGCGCGCTATGCTGGCGCTTGCCGGTACTGCGCACACAGCGTGCGGGGGCCGGCCGCGGTGGATCGTACGTGGCGCGAAGGCAATAGCGTGCGGTCACCCAGGCATGGCTCGCCGCAACGTGGCGAGCACACCTCACCCATCACAGCAGCTAAGGGAGTTGCATGCACCGTCGTCATTTTCTACGCAGCGCCGGTGTTGCGCTAGCGGCCGCTTCCACCGCGAGCTGGGCAGCAACCGACAAAGCGCTCGCCATTCCGCGCACCGCGCTGCCGGTGACGCCGCCGGGTGCTTCGCCTGCACCGTTCGCGGCGATGCCGCCATTGGCGCCGATGCGCGCTTCGGTCGATCGCATCATCGCCATCAACGGGTGCACGCGCCCGTTCCGTGCGCAGGGGCCGCGCATCGAAGCCGAGCGCATCGGCTGCAAGACCGTGGTGCACAACTACGGGCATGGCGGCAGCGGGTGGTCGCTATCCTGGGGCGCAGCCGAACAAGCGCTGCGGCTGGTGCGTGCGGCCGACCCCGCTGCGCGCGAGTTGGCGGTGATCGGCTGTGGTGCGATCGGCCTGACCACCGCCCTGGCGGCGCAGCGCGCCGGCTTGCGTGTGCGTATCTACGCGCGCGAACGTCTGCCGGATGTGCGCTCGTTCTACGCCACCGGCGTGTGGTCACCGGATTCGCGCGTGTGCACCAGCGAATACGCCACTGCCGATTTCAAGACACGCTGGGAAGAGATGGCGCGCACGTCGTTTCGCCGTTATCAAACCTTGCTGGGCCTGCCCGGCGAGCCGATCGAATGGCGCGATGGCTACGTGCTTTCGGATGTGCCGTTCGATCAACCTGTCGCTTCGGCCGAAGCGCATGAGCCGGACTATCCGCCGCTGGAGCGCGAACTGATCGATGATCTTGGGCCGGCCTCGCAACCGATGGCGGCCGGTAGTCATCCGTTTCCGGTGCCGTTCGTGCGCCGCTACAGCCAGCTCACTTTCAACCTCAGCGCGTATGCGCGGCTGTTGATGGAGGACTTTCTGCAGGCAGGCGGCGAGCTCTACACGCGCGAGTTTGCGCACCCGCGCCAATTCGGCGACCTGCGCGAGAAGATTCTGATCAACGCCACCGGTTACGGTGCGCGCGCCTTGCTGGGCGATGAGAGTGTGATTCCGGTGCGCGGACAGACAGCGCGCCTGATTCCGCAACCGGAAGTCACCTATGGGCTGGTCTGGCGCGGCCACAATCTCAACGTGGTGCCGCGGCGCGACGGCCTGCTGGTGCAAGCGCAAGGCGCACACGACTTCAATAATGCCGACGGCACGCCGGATCGCGCAGCATCGGAAGCGGCGGTGCGCGAGCTGGCGAAGCTGTTCGCCACAAGTTGAGCGGTGTGCACGCGTTGATGGCCTGCGTGCGGATTGCAGAAGGCTGTGATTGCTTGCCGTGATGTGCAGTGGCGTCTGCCAGACGCGACCTCTTCAGATGCTCAGGCCGGGCCGACCACTGCGCCTGCGCTGATCGTCGGAACATCGATACACCTAAGCGCAGCTATAACACCTGTGCACGGCGCAAGCGAACCGCAGTGCACGCGGAGTACATGCTGCACTGCGCACCAGCCGCACCCGCCCGGCGGTGCGTGCATTCGTTCTGTTAGCGCTCTAAATGGCGCGCTGCATCGCCACGCTAATGATCTTCCAGCGACGCCTGCAATGCACTGGCTAGTGCGGCATCGCCGCTGACCAGTGCTTCCCAGCGCAAGGTCACGCCTTTGCGCTTGCCCTTCTCGACCAACTTCAAACCTTGCGGATCGATGATCAAGGTGTATGCCTGCTCGCCGATCTGCAGTTCGCGACGTAACGGTTTGTCCAGCGGCGTCATCGCACGAGTCTCCCAGAAAGTTCGATCACTGTTGTAACCCATCGGCGGGGACCGTTGCAGGACGTGCAGCGATGCGCAAGCAACAACACCGCGGTCATACAGCCGCGATCGCTGTTGTCGGCGAACGCGCCGCCTTGCCTTCAATGCAAACGCAGCGAGTGCGGCCTGCGCTACGGCACAGGTCGCCATCGCATTGGGATCACCGTTTCCACCAATCCTGCTAACACTCGCAGGGCTAGCATAGCGACCACGCGGTACTGCCTGGAGATTCAAGCGACGACGGCGGTGCATTTCGGACAAGGTCAGGTGATGTGCTCGCACTACTGCTCTGCAGCGGAGTGATACGCGTCTTGGCGTTTGCGAAGTCATCGTCGGTGTGTAACGGCACGCTTGTGTCACGCGAACGCATCAAGGCCTCGCCATCAACATGGCGGACCGCAGCAACCCACCTCTGACCACCCCAAAGGAGCCACACATGGCGATTAAGACTGTCGAAGAACTCTTCATCCACGAACTGTCGGACATCTACAGCGCCGAGAAGCAGCTGACCAAGTCACTGCCACGTCTCGCGCGTGCGGCCACCGAGCCGAAACTGAAGCAGGCCTTCGAAACTCACCTGGAAGAAACCCAGGGCCAGATCGAACGGATCGACCAGGTTGTCGACGTGCTGGGCATCAAGCTCAAGCGCATCAAGTGCGCGGCGATGGAAGGCCTGGTGGAGGAAAGCCGCGAGGTTATCGACGAAATCGAAGCCGGCCCGGTGCGCGATGCCGCACTGATTGGTGGTGCACAGAAGGTGGAGCATTACGAAATTGCCTCGTACGGCACCATCGCTGCGATGGCCAAACAACTCGGTTATGCCGATGCATTACCGCTGCTGCTGGCCACGCTGGAAGAAGAAAAAGCGACCGACGAAAAGCTGACCCTGCTCGCCGAGCAAGGCGGCAACGAAAAAGCATCCAAGGCCAGCAAGGCGGCCTGAGTTACCGCGCAGGGCGGCCCGCCGCCCTGCGTTGCTTGCAAATCTCTGCGGGCAATCCCCCGAAAGCCAATGCCCCACGTTTCTGCCCGCTCCCTGAGTGGTCGTAGTTGCCGGGCGCCAGCCATGGAGCACCACCCATGTTCATGCATAACAAGCGTTTGATGTACACCGTCCGCGTTGCCCAGCCCAATCCGGACCTGGCCACGTTGATGCTGGAACAGTTCGGCGGACCCCAGGGCGAACTTGCCGCTGCAATGCGTTATTTCACTCAAGCATTAGGTGAAGACGATCCGGGTCGTAAGGATTTGCTGTTCGACGTTGCCACCGAAGAGATCAGCCATCTGGAAATCATCGGCTCGATCATCGCCATGCTCAACAAGGGTCCCAAGGCAGTGCTCTCCGAGGGCATGGAAGAAGCCATGGAGATGCGCAACATGACCCAGAACAGCACCAGCCACACCCAGCAGATTTTGTATGGCGGTGGTCCGGCGCTGGTGAATTCCAGCGGCGTGCCGTGGACGGCTGCGTATGTCGACAGCATCGGCTGCCCCACCGCCGACATGCGCTCCAACATCGCTGCCGAAGCGCGTGCCAAGCTGGTCTATGAGCGCTTGATCAACGTCACCGACGATCCGGGCATCGTGGATGCATTGCGCTTCCTGATGACGCGCGAAGTGGCGCATCAGAAGTCGTTCGAAAAGGCCTTGTATTCGATCGAGCCAAACTTCCCGCCGGGCAAGCTGCCAGGCGACCCGCGCTTCACCGACAAGTACTACAACACCTCGCAGGGCGAAGGCGACATGGTCGGCCCGTGGAACGCCGGCGAGCAGTGGGAAGTGGTAGCAGACCGTGAGTTACAGGCCGCAGTGGATGGGGGCGATGGTTCGGCCACGGTGGCACTGGATGCCACCCAGACTGCGGCACTGGATGCCATGTCCGAGCGCCTGCTCTCCAATCCCGAGCTGGATCGCGTGACCGGCGCAGACCTGGGTGCAGGCCCGGGTGCTGGCTCTACCACCGGCGATATCCAGCGCTAGGAGTAGCCAACAACACTACTGCGCAGCCGCGCGTCGTTTTGTTAACCGTTCTGAACCCGATGGGTGTCCTCGCACCTATCCCCAGCCCGGGGCGAGCACGCTCCGGGGTTTTTTATTGCTTTGCACAGGAGTTGGTATGAACGACAAATCCAGACTCGACACGCACGACGAACGTCAATCCGCTTATCGCGGCAACGGCAGCGACGCGTCCGTCGATGGCCAAGGCCGCAACGACCCATCGGCTGTACAGACCGGCGACGCACAGCCACCGCGCGACGGCACGCCGGAAGCGTTCAATCAACGCGGTCATGGCCATGGCGGTAGCTTGGGTGAAGGCGAGCCCGACGGCCACCCGGAGCGCGATGGCAGCACGCAGCCCAACTTTGGCCAGAGTGGTACGTACGGCAAGCAGCAGCACATCGAAGCGCAGCAACGCGCTCTGGATGACAACACTGATGAAACAGAAAATCACTAGGCACGGGCACGATCACGTGCCTTGTGTCTGCGAGCTAAGCTTGCTTGTGCGTGATGCTGCTGGCCATCACCTAGCAATCAAAATCAAGCGACATCGCTGAAACGACAAAGGGGCCTATGGGCCCCTTCTCCTTGTTGCATAGCAAGCGTGCTCAGGCGCGCGCGACCCGCGCTGAGGGCGCTTCGTTTGCCCACTCCGGTCGTACGCCTGCAGCCGCAGCGCAGCGCTCCAGTCGCCAAGGCGTGAGATGGCGCATCGCTTCGGCGCCGCCCATGTGTAGCCACTTGCTCAGATCGGCATCAATACACAGCGGCCGATGTGTGGGCATGCTCGCCGACGAGGCGACCAGCAGTGAAAACCCCATCTGCAAGCGTCCGCCGATATCCATTACGTTGCGCAGCCCAGCTGCATACACTGCGCTGCCGTCCTGGCTCAACCATGTGGCAGCAGTGGTGCCGTCCGCTGATGCGGTACAGACAAAGCCGCACAGCGGAATCGCGCAGCGCTGGGTTTCCCAGATGGCCAAGTCCACGCCACCTAGCCAACTCGGTTCCTGCAGATGGATCGAGCGCTGCTGCCCCGGTGCGCGCCGACCGAACGTGGCGCGCTCCTCGCGTTTGCCACCACGGTCGGCGACGAAAATATCGGCATCGGCACCTACGCCGACCTCGACCCATGCATTGCTCGCCACGCGGGCGGACAACTGAAGAATGCGCGTAATCATGATTACTCCACTGTGTGCATCTCAATGACTCCAATGGTTACGCACAATACGCGCCAAGTTTTTGACTTTTGTAAAGGGTGGCGCTGCAAGCATTTCACGCGGCGTCAGTTGTGGCGCAGGCATTGGGAGCGCCGATTAGGTCGCAGGATCTGCACCGTCGCGCAGTATTTTCCGTGAGCTGCGCGTGTGCAGTGCCGTGCAGCCTATGCACATGCAGCAGAGGCTGCTGCAATACGCAAACGCTGCATCGTTCACGTGTTTCAGGCGGCGCTACGCTGCTCGATGTTTTGCTTTGATAGTCGCGTACGCCTTCATCGCGCAAAGCGGTTTGCATCCTCTCGATCATGTGCATCGCAACAGTGCCGCAACGCACTCATGCATCCGCGCCGTTGCTTCAGCACATCGCGCGCACGCCGCTCACTCAACGTCATGCGCGCTGATTCAACCGTTTACCGGATTGAGCGGCAGCTGGATCTCGCATTCCAGCCGCGTGTCGCTGAGCTCGTAACGCGTCTGCGCGCCGTGGCTGTATGGCAAGGCTTTTTCGATCAGGCGACGGCCGAAGCCGCTGGCTTCGTCGCGGTCGTTGCGCAGCTGCTGGCTGGCACCTTCTTCGATCCACAACAACACCAGCCGCGCCGGTGTGTCGCTGCCGGACACTACCTCCCAACGGATCGACAAGGTGCCGGTGTCCACCGCCAATGCGCCATGCTTGAGTGCATTGGTGGCCAGTTCATGCAGCGCCAATGCCAACGTCTGCACAGTAGACTTGCGCAGCGCCACGTTCGGGCCTTCCACCACAATACGTTCTTGGTCCGGCTCTGCTCCCAGCGCGTCCAGTTCCATGCGCAGCAATGCACCGATGGTGGTGGGCATGTTGTCCGATTGCGACAGCAGCCCTTGCACGCGCGACAACGCCGCGAGCCTGTCGTCGAACTTGACCGCGAACTCGGACATGTTCTGGCTGGTCTGCACGGTCTGCTTGGCCACCGATTGCACCACGGTGATCAGATTGCGCGTGCGGTGCTGCAGCTCAGCCACCAGCACGCCCTGTTCTTCCTGCAGGCGGCGCAGGTTGTCCGATTCGGTGGAGGTGCCCAACCACTCCAGCACCTGGCCGCGTTCATCGCGCACCGCTGCGCTGCGTGTATGAAACCAGCGGTAGCCATGTTCAGCCGTATTGAACAGGCGATGTTCGATATCCAAACCGGCACTGGAACCACTCTCCAGCCATGCGTTCATGGTCAATGCGCGATCGTCCGGATGCACCGCCTGCAACCAGCCCAGTTCCAGACTCTCAGCATCGCTTTGGCCGGTGTAGCTGGACCATTGCGGGCTGGACCAGGTCCAGCGGCCGCCATCGAGCGAGCGCCACACCAGCTGCGGGATACCTTCCATCAAGGTGCGCAGGCGTTGCTCGCTGCTGCGTAGCGCACGCTCGGCGCGCGTGAGCGGGGTGACGTCCATGAAGGTCAGCACCGCACCACCGATGAAATTGTCCACGGTGCGATACGGCAGTACGCGCACCATGTAGCGCGCATGCGTGGTGGGGTTTTCGACCTCGCGATTGAGCACGGCCAGGGTGCGAATCACCCGGCGCGCATCGTCTTGCAGTTCGTCGTAATCCACATGCAGCTTGATATGGCTGATCGGGCGCTGGATGTCGCTTTCCACCAGCGGCAGGATGTCGGTAACGGCCGGGGTGAAGTTGGTGACGCGCAATTCGTTGTCGAGGAAGATGGTGGCGATCTGGGTGCTTTCCAGCAGGTTTTTCAAATCGCTATTGGCATGCGCCAACTCCTGCACGCGATGGGCCAGTTCGCCGTTGACGGTGGTCACTTCCTCGTTGACCGATTGCAGCTCTTCCTTGGAGGTTTCCAGCTCTTCATTGGCGCTCTGCAGTTCTTCGTTGAGCGACTGGTATTCTTCGTTGGAGGACTTGAGCTCTTCGTTGGTGCTTTCCAACTCTTCGATCATCGATTGCAGGCGATCGCGGGTGATGCGCAGTTCGTTTTCCAGCACTTGCACATGACCATCGTCGTGCACGCTGTCGTGTGGCGCGGGCAGCTCCACCGGTTCGCGCGCTTCTACTTCCTGGAACAGCACTACGTAGCCGCGCGGCACCTCAGAGTCGGCGGTCGGCTCGACGAACAGGTTCACCGCCCAGGTCGCCGCATCTTCGTGCACCTGGATGCCCTTGACGTGCACCGGTGAGCGGTCGCGTTCGGCGCGGCTGAGCGCGCTGCGCAAGTCCAGGCGCAAATCGCGATGGATCAGGTTGAGCAGGTTGAGGCTGGGGGTACCGCCGCCAGGGCGGATGAAGCGCCCCGCATGCGACGAGAAATGCAGCACCTCGAATTGCTCGTCCAGCACCGCATACGCTGGCGCGTAACGGTCGGCGATGCGCTCGCCAACGCGCACCAATGCGCTGCTGGGGCTACGCTGGCGTATCGGTGAGGCAGTCGCCCTTCCAGCAACCACAAGTTGCATGATCGGAAAGGTCGCGTGCACGTTGCTGTCGGCATCAATGCGTTGGAAGACCCGAAAGCTTCGCTCAACCGGGGTGAACAATTGCGCGTGCCGCGAGACGTTTTCCGCATTGCCCAGGAACAGATAACCGCCCGGACGGATGGCGAAATGAAAGATCGGGATCACCCGATTCTGCAATTCGGCATCCAGATAAATCAGCAGATTGCGGCACGACACCAGATCCAGCCGCGAAAACGGCGGGTCCTTGACGATGCTGTGCTGGGTAAACACGCACAGCTCGCGCAGCTCCTTGCTCACCACATAGGTGTCGCCTTCCTTGACGAACCAGCGCCGCAAGCGCTCTGGCGCAACTTCACCGACGATGCTGGATGCATAGCGCCCCACCCGCGCAGTGGCCAGTGCACGCCCGTCGATATCGCTGGCGAAGATCTGGATGCGTGGCGCGGTGTCCAGGGTTTCGGCGTGTTCGCGCAGCAGCATCGCCAGCGAATAGGCCTCTTCGCCCGTGGAGCAGCCCAGCACCCAGATGCGCAGGCTGTCGCCGGTGTGTTTGCCCTGGAACAGCCGCGGAATCACCTGTTGCTCGAGGAATTCGAACTCGCGGCGGTCGCGAAAGAACTTGGTCACGCCGATCAGCAGGTCGTTGAACAGCTGCAACGGCTCGTCGAAACGATTGCGCAATACTTCCAGATACTGCTCCAGCATTCCCACTTGCGCCACCTGCATGCGCCGTTGCACGCGGCGCAGAAAGGTGGCGCGCTTGTAGCCATGAAAATCGTGGCCGGTGGCGTTGCGCAGGATGGCGGCGATCTGGCTGAGCTTGTCGCTCTCGTTGCCATTGCGCACCCCCTTTGGCTCCGGATGACCGAAGCCATGATGGCGTTGCATGTGCGCGGCGATACGCGCAGCCACTTGTGGCAGCGGCAGGATGTCGTCGGTGATGGCGGCCGGGTTGCTGGCGCTGCGCAGGTCCAGCCCGTGCAGTGCGGCATCGTCCACGGCCAGCGCCAGACCGCCGCACTCGCGGATCGCCGCGGTCCCCAGCGTGCCGTCGCCATCGAAGCGTCCCATGATCAGGCCGATCACATTGCCGTCCTGGTCGTGTGCCATCGAGACGAAGAAGCTGTCGATCAGCCCGTGGTCGCTCTCGCCCCCCGGCAAGGCGCGCAGACGGATGCGCCCTTCTTCCAACGTAACGACCGTATCGGCCGGCGGCAGATAGAAGCGCCCCGGTTGCAGCCGGTCACCATCATTGGGCACCGAGAGCAGGGTGGCCTGCCTGCCAAGCAGTTCGCGCAAACGCGCCTGGTCCAATAATTGTCGGTCGCGCAGCAGCAGCATGATGGCCAGATTCGAAGCGCCGGCAACCGCATCGAGCAATTCTGCAAGGCGATCCGCGTCCATGCCGGCGGCGCCCACGCCAAGCACGAATAAGGGCGGCTGCGTGTTCGCATCCGTGGCGATGTCGTTGGTGGAAGTTTCGTCGTCGGTCATGGTGGGACTATCGTCGCAGCGCTGGGTTCAAGCGCAATCGGTGATGATCGCGCAAAGCACTGCGCACTGTCATGCAGCAGCTGCGCAATGCCGGCAGAATTGCAGAGACCGGTCTTGGAAGCGTCTGCTTACGCGCCGCGTTAACTTGCGTTGCGCGCACCATGCGCACGCGCGTCGTCGGATGCGCCACCGCTCTGGAGCCTGTCATGCACAACACTGCACTCACCGGCCGCCGCATTCTTGTGGTCGAGGACGATTACCTGCTGGCCGAATCGCTCAACGACTTGCTGCTGGAAGCCGGCGTCAGCGTCGTCGGCCCGGTGGGCAATGTGCCCGATGCGCTCTCGCTAGTGGTATCCGGTCAGGCCATCGATGGCGCGTTACTGGACGTCAATTTGCGCGGCCAAGCGGTGTTTCCGGTCGCCGATGCGTTGATGGAGCGCGGCGTGCCCTTTTCGTTCTGCTCCGGCTACGACCGGTATACGTTGCCGCCGCGCTTTGCACATCTGTCGTACTGCATGAAACCCTATAACCCGCGCACGATCACCACCTTGCTCAGTCACCAGACCTAGCCGGCCAATCACTGATCGGTGTTTGCGCCAGGCGCAGTATCACCGGGACGCTCGCTGGCCTGCTGCAGGGAGCGCTCTTCTTCGCCAAGCTGATTGAGCAGCTCGACTGCAGACTGATGCGCGGTGCGCAGCGTTTCCAATGGCTTGGATGTTTCGGTGCGCAAGGCGTACAACGCAAAGCCCATTACGTTGAGACGGTTGCGCAACTGGTGCAGCAGCTCGCGCCGCTGCCCACGCGGTGCGTCAGTCACTACGCATCCTTGTCGCTGAGCCGGTTGTGCAAGGTACGCACGCTAATGCCCAGTTCGCGCGCAGCGGCCTTCTTGTTGAAGCGCGTGCGCGCCAGTGCGGATTCGATCATGGCGTCTTCGGCCTGACGCATGGTCCAGCCGGCAGGAATCAGCAAGCCGTCTTCGTCGGCCTGCGGTACGGCCTGCTCCACATCCGGGGCGCTCACCAGATCGCCATCGGAACGCAGATACAGATAGTGGATAAACGAGCGCAGCTCGCGCACGTTGCCCGGCCAGGTGTGGTACGCCAGATAGCGCAGCAGCGACTTGGTCGGCAATTTGCGTTTGCCGTACTTGACGTTGAGCTCGTCGATCACGCGCAGCCCCAGCAGGCGCGCGTCGCCGCGGCGCTCGCGCAGTGGCGGCACCTGGATCGGGTATTCATTGAGACGGTAGAACAGGTCTTCGCGCAGCACCGCCTGCTCGCGCTGCACGTGCTGATGGGTGGCTGCCACCACGCGCGCGTCCAGCGCGATTTCTTCGTTGCCGCCCACGCGCATGAAACTACGCGATTCGATCGCCCGCAGCAGATAGACCTGCAGCCGCTTGGGCATTTCGCCAATTTCGTCCAGGAATAGCGTGCCGCCTGCGGCCTGCTCCAGAAACCCGGCGTGCCGACGGTCGGCGCCGGTGAAGCTGCCGCGTTCATGGCCGAACAACTGGCTGGCCAGTAACTCTTCCGGGATGGCGCCGCAGTTGACGGGCACGAAGCGGCCGCTGCGGCCGGACACGCGGTGGATGGCGCGCGCGACCAGATCCTTGCCGGTGCCGGTTTCGCCGGTCACCAGCACATTCAAATCGGTCGGCGCCACACGCACGATTTCCTTACGCAGCATCACGATGCTGTCGCTATTGCCGACGATGCCCAGGTTGCCTTGTTGCGCTTCGCGCAGCCCGCCGAGCACACGCTCCAGGCGTTCCGGCGCGAACGGCTTGGTCAGGAATTCGCTGACGCCGAACTGCTGCGCACGGCCCTGGGTTTCGCGCGCGTAATCGCCCGATACCACGACGATCTGGGGGGTGTGATCCGGGTCGAGCCGTTCGATCAGATCGAAACCGCTGCCGTCTGGCAGGCCAACATCCACCACCAACAGGTCGGGAAAGTTGCTGTCCAGCCAGCGGCTGGCTTCGCCAAGGGTGTGGATGCCCTTGGCGTGGAAGCCGCTATCGGTGGCGAGTTCAACCACCTGATCGCAGAACTCCACGTCGTCGTCGATGATGGCGCAGGAAAGACGGTCCATGAGCGCTTCTGTCCGCAATGACTGGTACATGTTCAGTTGAGAATTGTGACGGCCGCGCGAAATGCGCTGACACACCACGTCGGATTTGCATGCTGCTGTCACGGTCTGTGGATGGTGTGGCGCCCTTTTCCCAAGTCGAGCCCGCCGTGACGGCTGGGGGCGAAGTACGCATGGAAGCGCTCGATTGCGCTAGTGCCAAGCGTCATGGTCGCGGTCGGTTGCCGTCTCGAGAATGCCGAAACGCCAAAGAGTGCAAGGTTTGCAGCGGCACTCACACCAGTCCGAGGGCAGGTGCTGTGTTGGTCAAGCGCTGGTTCAGCTCGCTTGCGGGTGTGCATCGGTGCCAGGATATCAGCCGGGGCTGACGTAAGCCGACTCCGCCGTGGCGCCGCATGAACCCGTCAGAAAACCGCGTCGGGTCCGCTGGGTTACCCACAGCCTACGCACTGACTGTGGAGAGAGCGTGCAAAGCACGCTCACGCACTTCTCCGGCGGGGCCACCAACACTCGCCGCTTACAGCGAAACGAGGTGTCTTATGCACGCAGTCTCCGCGCCCGTGCAGGCCGATGCGCAAACGGAGCTGGACTACTGGCGCGGCGAGCACCGCCGTGGTCAGCTTGGCTATCACGCCTTCGACGGTATTCCGGAAGGCACGATCCGCGCGGTTTGCGCGGCGTATAACGCACGTCTCCACTTGAGCGACGCAGAAGCGATCAAGGCAGTGCGCGACGCTTTATGCCTCACCCCGGGTTCGATGAATGCCGTGCTCGCAGATTGGCTGGCGCCGCGCTGCCTGCGCCATTTACGCGGAGCGTGATGCCGACCACGGTTGTGTTCGCTTGATCAGCGCAGTGCACGCTTACGTCGACTGCCGGATGTGCCTGGTGCGCGGCACCGGTGCGCACGGTGCGCTCGATCACTCTTTTCCGCGCGTGATGCGCGCAGGCTTGTCGCCACCTGCTGTGTGCGCCACAAGGCGATGAACAGCATTCGCTGCCAATTGCGCCTGCTCGCACACGCTACTGTCGCCAGTTGCGCTTGTCGTCGCCCGGCTGGTGCCCATGCCGCAGACGCTGTGCTGGCAGGGCCGCACACCGCCAGGCGTTAGGAGAGACTTGTGGAAGCGCTGCTGCTATCCCGTATCCAGTTTGCATTCGTCATTTCCTTCCATGTGCTGTTTCCGGCCTTCACCATTGGTCTGGCGAATCTGCTGAGCTTTTTGGAATGGCGCTGGCTGCGCACCCACGACCAAGCCTGGAAGCGGCTGTACTTTTTCTGGCTGCGGATCTTTGCGGTGTCGTTCGGCATGGGCGTGGTCAGCGGCATCGTGATGGCGTTTCAGTTCGGTGCCAACTGGCCCGAGCTGAGCCGCATCGCCGGCAGCGTGATCGGCCCGCTGCTGAGCTATGAGGTGCTCACTGCGTTCTTTCTGGAAGCCAGCTTCTTGGGCGTGATGCTGTTTGGCTGGGGCCGCGTGTCGGAGCGCTTACATTTTTTCGCGACCTGCATGGTGGCAATCGGTACGCTGGTGTCCACGTTCTGGATCCTCTCGTCCAACAGCTGGCTGCACACCCCGCGCGGCTACGCGATCTTCAACGGCATCGTGCAGCCGGTCAGCTGGATGCAGATCATCTTCAACCCGTCGTTTCCGTATCGTCTGGTGCACATGGCGTTGGGCTCGTTCATCACCACCTGCTTCGTAGTTGGCGGCGTCGGCGCGTATTACCTACGCAAGGGGCTTCACCTGGATGCCGGCGCACGCATGTTGCGCTTGTCGGTGGCATTTGCCGCCATCGTGCTGCCGATCCAGATATTGGTGGGCGACCAGCACGGGCTTAACACGCTGGAACATCAGCCGCTCAAGGTCGCTGCGATGGAGGCGCACTGGCATAGCGAGAGCAAGGGCGCCGGCGTGCCGTTGGTGGTGTTTGCATTGCCCAACGCCGAGGCCGAGCGCAACGACTACGAGGTGGCCATCCCGCGCCTGGGCAGCCTGATCCTGACCCATAGCGCCGATGGCGACATCGCACCGCTGACCTCGGTACCGCGCGATCAACGGCCGCCGGTGGCGCCGGTGTTCTTCGCCTTCCGCATCATGGTGGGCCTGGGCATGGCGATGCTGTTGCTGGCCTGGATCTCGGCCATTGCCTGGTGGCGTGGGCGCCTGCACGCCAAACCGCTGATCCTGGCCTGGAACGTCATGCTGCCCGCCGGATTCATCGCATTGGTGGCCGGTTGGTTCGTCACCGAGATCGGGCGCCAGCCATGGGTGGTGTACGGGCTGCTGCGCACCGCCGATGCGGTTGGCCCGCAGTCGCCGGTGACGGTGGCGGTGTCGCTGCTGATGTACGTCTTGGGCTATGCCTTCGTGTTCGGCTTCGGCATCTTTTATCTGACCAAGCTGGTACGCGCCGGGCCGCAAGCCAGCCGCGATGGTCCGGATGTGGCAGGTGGCGAACACACGCCGGCACGTCCCCTGTCTGCGGCAGATACATCACTGGAACAGGAGAACACGCCATGGAACTGAGTTACTGGTTGCCGGTGGTGTGGTTCGGCGTGATCGGCTTCGGCGTGCTGATGTACGTGGTGCTGGACGGCTTCGTGCTCGGGCTGGGCATGCTGGCACCGTTTGCGCGCGACGAGCAGGAGGTGGATTTGATGATGAATACCGCTGCGCCCATCTGGGACGGCAACGAGACCTGGCTGGTGCTTGGCGGCGCTGGTCTGTTCGCTGCGTTTCCGACCGCATATGCGGTGATTCTGTCTGGCCTGTATCTACCGGTGCTGTTGATGGTGATGGCGCTGGTGTTCCGCGGCGTGGCCTTCGAATTCCGCTTCAAGGCGCAGCGCTCGCGTCGGCTGTGGACATTGTCGTTCATTGCCGGCTCCATCCTGACCGCTTTCGCACAAGGCATCATCCTGGGCGCGCTGGTGGAAGGCATGCCACTGGAAAACGGGCGCTACATTGGCGGTGTGTTCGGCTGGTTCAGTCCGTTCACCATGCTTACCGGTGCTGCGCTGGTGTTCGGCTATGCGTTGCTCGGCAGCACCTGGCTCATTCTCAAAACCGAAGGCCGCACCCACACGTTGGCGCGGCAACTGACCAAACCGCTGGTGGGTGTGGTGGTGACCTTCGTGGTGCTGGTCAGCGCGTGGCTGCCGTTCTTGAGTTCGCATGTAATGGCGCGCTGGTTCGAGCACGGCAATTTCTGGTGGCTGTCGCCGATTCCGCTGATCACCGCGGTCGTCGCGCTCGCGCTGTGGCGTAGCAGCGACAGCTCGCGCAGCGACGCCTCGCCGTTCCTGCTGACCCTGGCGATATTCGTGCTGGGCTTTATCGGCTTGGTGCTGGGCATGTGGCCATATTTGGTGCCGCCGAGCTACACCATCTGGCAGGCCGCATCGCCGCCGTCGTCGCAAATCTTCCCGATGGTCGGTCTGGTGGTGCTGCTGCCGCTGGTGCTCGGCTATACGGTGTGGTCGTACCGTGTGTTCCGCGGCAAGATCGCGGCCGACGTCGGTTATCACCATCACCACTAAGCGATGGTGCCTATATCAAAACGCGTGCGAGATACGATGCGCCTGTAGATACAGTGATGCAGACGGACAGCGCCCGCATCTGCGGGCGCTCTAGTAATGCTGCTCATGGGCTTCAGCGTTTTTCCGAGCCATCCGGCCGCTCATAATCGTGCTCGGGATCGGCCTTGTTCACGTCACGGTCTTCGTCAGGCATGTCGTGCACCTTCCATTCGACATCCTCATTGCGACGCTCCTGCGGGGTAAACGGCTTCTTCTGGTCGTCTTCAGGGCCCCAGGGCTTTTTCGGTTCGTTGCCCATGCTCGTCTCCTGCATATTCGTGGTGACACAACGCTAGTCAGGCCTGCATTGCAACATGGTGAACGAAGCCGGGTGATGGCGTGAACATAGGTGTTGATGGTCGGCCTACGTTGAAGAGCGGATGCCCGGCCGCATCCGCTTCGCGGCTGCGCAGTTGGCTTGATCGCCCCTCTACCCGCCCGTTTGCGAATGCGGCGCTTCTACCGGCTTGGACTGCGGCGAATCCTTTTGCCGCAACCAGATGGTCAACACCACCAACGAGAACACCGCCAGGAATTCGCTCTGCCAGTTTTGCATCGATTCGAACCAGAACGATGCGCTGGTAAAATGCTCGAAAATCGTGATAGGTGGCAAACCTTTCTGCGCACGCTCCAGCAGCTCCAGCCGCCAGCTCCCAACCAGGTGCAGCACGAAGCTCATCAGGAACAACGCCCCGAACGCGATCGCCAGCGAGTGGTCGTACAGACGCCGCCATATTCCACCCGCGCGCACCGGCCAAGGGGTGATTCCCGGCTTGATCTCAGTCGTCTCTTCAGCGGGATCAAGCGGACGCGATTCGGCTGAGCCCACCTGACGCAACTTCACGGTGAGCAACACGTACATGTCCATCTGCAGGAATTCGCTCTCCCAATTCTCGAACAGGGCAGAGATGAAATGCGGGCTGTGCAGATACGCAGACAGCAGCAGCGTCGGTTGCCCTTGCTCGCGCAACTCGTCGTTGTACGCGTGCAATCCGGTATAAATCTGACACCCAATAAACAACACGGTCAACGCAAGCAGACACAACGACAGCCCATTACGACGCAAGAACATGGATGACCTCCTGACCAAGCGCGCAGTATCGAGCGTCCTCGGCAAAAGCGCATGAAGTTTGCGTGTAGCCGACCTGTTCTATGTGCGACGACATCGTCGATGAGGTGAATGCAGTGGGTATGGCGCGCTAGGCAACACACACAACGCCGACATCGCTTAGCCCGGATGTTTACGCCTGAGTGACCAGACTTGCGGTCAACCAACGATCCCTACCGTCAGGAGACGACCATGCCTGTACCCAATTACCCGCGCCCGCCGTTCAAGCAGCAGCAGCAGAGTTTTCCCGGCCGCACCGAAAAGATGGATCCGCGCCCGGACCATGGCGAAGACAGCTACGTGGGCCACGGCCAACTGAAAGGCAAGCGCGCGTTGATCACCGGCGGCGATAGCGGCATTGGCGCTGCGGTAGCCCTTGCCTATGCACGCGAAGGCGCCGATGTCGCGATTGCCTTTCTTCCCGACGAGCAGGAAGACGCGGCACGCATTGGCGCATTGATCGAAAAGGCCGGCGTCAAGGCGCTGCTCGTTGGGTGCGACATCAGCGACCCCAGCCAGGCAGCGGCGTTGATCGACAAGGTCAACAGCACTTTGGGCGGGCTGGATATTTTGGTCAATAACGCCGGCTACCAGAAATACTTCGAAAGCTTCGACGACATTACCCTGGACGAGTGGCGCAAGACCTTCGACACCAACGTGCATGCGGTCTTCAACCTGGTGCGCTTGTCGGTGCCGTTGATGACCGACGGCGGCGCCATCATCAACACCGCCTCGGTACAGTCGAAGAAACCCACGCCGAATATCCTGCCCTATGCAGCGACCAAGGGCGCACTGGCCAACCTCACCATTGGCCTGGCTGGTGTGTTGGCAGAGAAGAACATCCGCGTCAATGCCGTGCTACCGGGCCCGATCTGGACACCATTTATTCCCTCTGGCATGGACGAAGAATCGGTGGAAAACTTCGGTGCGCAGACGCCGATGGGGCGGCCCGGTCAGCCGGTCGAGCTGGCATCGGCTTACGTCATGCTGGCGGCTGATACGGCCAGTTACACCTCAGGCACCTTGCTGACGATCTCTGGTGGTGCGGTCACGCTGTAACGCCCTCGCGCTGTCACCAAGGCCCGCGTCGCTTGTTGAGCGACGCGGGCTTTTTATTGCGTCAATCTCTTTACGCATCTGCGCGATCTCCGCGATCACAAGCGCAACGCGCGCTCGCTTGTCTGTGCGGTGACGCGGGCGCGCTGAAATGCGGCGCAAAAACGCATAGCCCAGGTGAGTTTCCGGTCAACATTGTGCTCGCGTGGCACACACCCACTCCTGCGGTTGCTCTCACGGTCCGCCACCTACCGTAGGTGGCGTTGGAGCGTGATGCACGACCCTCTTCGCAACAGTGCTGCCCACCACGCATCCGTGGCGCGGCTGCGAACGCACTGCTGGCACGACGACATCACCCGACACGCATCGACGCATGCGAAGTGGTGCATCCGCGCCATTGGCAGGCCAGCGCAGCAGCGCCTCTATAAGGCAGAACAACCATGAGAATTTTGGTCACTGGCGGTACCGGCTATATCGGCTCACACACCTGCGTGGAACTGGCGCGGCGTGGCATGAGGTGTGCATTGTCGATAATTTGAGCAATTCGTCCGAGCGCGTGCTCGACCATCTGCAGCACCTGATGGGGTACCGCCCGGAGTTTCATTGCTTGGATGTCCGTGCGCCTGAGCTTGCCGACTTAATGATCACCAAGCGTATCGACGCAGTACTGCATTTTGCCGCGCTCAAAGCAGTGGGCGAATCGGTCCGCGAGCCGCTGCTGTACTTCAACAACAATGTCACCGGCACGCTGGCGTTGCTGCGCGCGATGCGTACCGCCAAATTCTGCAACCTGGTGTTCAGTTCGTCGGCCACTGTGTATGGCGACGCCAACCGCAGCACGATCGAAGAGAACGCGCCGTTGAAGGCGATTAATCCGTACGGGCGTACCAAGTTGATGATGGAAGAAATGATCGGCGACCTCAGCGCCGCATGGCCAGAATTCAACGCCGCATTGCTGCGCTACTTCAACCCGGTGGGCGCGCACCCCAGTGGGTATCTGGGCGAAGATCCGCGTGGCGTGCCGAACAACCTAATGCCCTACATTGCACAGGTTGCAGTGGGGCGCCGCGATGCGCTGCAAGTCTTCGGCGACGACTACCCCACCGACGACGGTACCGGGGTGCGCGACTATCTGCATGTTATGGATCTGGCGCGTGCGCATGTGGACGCCATCGATTACCTGCAGCGCGAACGCAAGGGCTTGGTGGTCAATCTGGGCACCGGGCGCGGCTACAGCGTGCGCGAGGTGGCGGCCGCATTTGCACGCGCCAGCGGCCGACGCATCCCATTGAGCATCGCGCCGCGCCGCGATGGCGATGTGGCGGTGTATTTCGCCAGCACCGCGCTGGCCAACCGGGTGCTGGGCTGGAAGGCCGAATACGACCTGGACCGCATGTGCCGCGATACCTGGCGCTGGCAGTCGATGCATCCGGAAGGCTATGCCGACTCGCGTTTGCCACGCCAGCGCACCCCGGCAGCCGCACCCGAGCGCGAGATTGCGCGCGAGCTGCTCGCACCGGCGCGCCGGCTGTTGCCGAGCCCGGATACACGCCGTCGCAGCGAACCGGCACGCACGCTCGTGGTTGCCGACAGTCTCTCCCGCGCGTGATGCGCGGCCCGTCTTTTATTGCAAGGATATTCCATGAGTTGGGCTGGTGAGTTCCAATACGCGATCGGCAAGACCCGCCGCGCCGTTCCATCCGACAGCACGCCACAGTTCGATCCGGCACGGCCCACGCTGTTGTGTCTGTCGCATCTGCGCTGGAGTTTTGTCTATCAACGCCCGCAACACCTGATGTCGCGCTTTGCGCGCGATGCCAACGTGCTGTTTTGGGAAGAGCCCATCGCCTGCGATGAGGCCACGCCATGGCTGGAGGTGCGCGGCGAGGAACGCGGTGTGCACGTGTTGGTGCCGCGTCTACCTGCAGGGTGTGAGGGTGAGGATGCCGTGCAGGTAAAACGCCGCTTGCTGGATGGCTACCTGGCCGAGCTGGGAGTGCGCGACTTGTTGCTGTGGTACTACACGCCGATGAGCCAGAGCTTCAGCGCGCACCTGCCTGCGCGCACGATTATCTACGACTGCATGGACGAGCTGTCGGCATTCCGTGGCGCGCCGCCGGAGCTGGTACAACGCGAGCGCGAACTGCTGCAGCGCGCCGATGTGGTGTTCACCGGCGGCTATAGTATCTGGGAAGCCAAGCGCGCATTGCACGCCAACGCGCACGCATTCCCGAGCAGCGTGGATGTGGCGCATTTTGCCGCCGCACGTACACCGCAGCAGGAGCCGGATGACCAGCGCGGTATCGCGCGGCCACGGCTGGGCTTCTACGGTGTCATCGACGAACGCTTCGATATCGACCTGCTGCGCGAGATTGCCGCGCAGCGGCCGCAATGGCAGTTTGTGATGATCGGCCCGGTGGTCAAGATCGATGCTTCCGAGCTGCCACAGGCAGACAACATCCATTACCTGGGCGGAAAGACCTACGACGAACTGCCCGGCTATCTGTCCGGCTGGGACGTGGCATTGATGCCGTTTGCGATGAATGCCTCCACGCGCTTCATCAGCCCCACCAAAACGCCCGAGTATCTGGCCGGCGGTTGCCCGGTGGTGTCCACACCGATCCACGACGTAGTGCGCACCTATGGCGATACCGGCGTGGTGCGCATCGCCGATACCGCCGATGCCTTCGTGGCCGCCTGCGAAGCCGCGCTGCAGGACAGTGCCGACCGCGAGCAACTGCTCGACAGCGCCGACGCCGTGCTGGGCGATATGTCCTGGGACCACACCTACGACCTGATGAAGGAGACACTCTCTTGGAAGCAATGACCCCGCCGGCCGCCACTGCGCTCACCAGCCGCCGCACAGGCAACACCACGCGGCGCGGTTTCGATTATCTGATTGTCGGCGCCGGGTTTGCCGGCAGCGTGTTGGCCGAACGGCTGGCCGCCGGCCTTGGCAAACGCGTGCTGGTGGTGGACCGTCGCCCGCATATCGGTGGCAATGCCTACGACTTCCATGACGATGCCGGCGTGCTGATCCATCGCTATGGTCCGCACATCTTCCACACCAATGCGCAACGCATCGTGGATTACCTCTCCAACTTCACACAGTGGCGCCCGTACGAGCACCGCGTGCTGGCGCAGGTTGGCGAGCAGCAGGTACCGATCCCGATCAACATGACTACGTTGAACACTCTGTATGGCCTGCAGCTCACCAGCGAAGAAGAGGCGGCCGCATTTCTGGCCAGCCGCGCCGAACCGGTGGCCGACATCCAGACCAGCGAAGACGTGGTGATCAACCAGGTGGGCCGCGAGCTCTACGAAACCTTCTTCCGCGGCTATACGCGCAAGCAATGGGGTCTGGATCCGTCGCAGCTGGATAAGTCGGTGACCTCACGCGTGCCAACGCGCACCAACGACGACGACCGCTACTTCACCGACACCTTCCAGCAGATGCCGCTGCACGGCTACACGCGCATGTTCGAACGCATGCTCGATCACCCCAACATCAAGGTGATGCTCAATACCGACTACCGCGAAATTTGCGACGAGTTGGAGTACGACCAACTGGTGTATAGCGGGCCGGTGGACGAATACTTCGACTACTGCTACGGCAAGCTGCCGTACCGCTCGCTCAGGTTCGAACACAGCACGCTGGACCAGGAACACTTCCAGGCGGTGGCCACCGTCAATTATCCGGACGAAGCGGTGGCCTACACGCGCATCACCGAATACAAGCACCTCACCGGCCAGAACCATCCCAAGACCAGCCTGACCCGCGAGTACCCTTCGGCCGAGGGCGACCCGTATTATCCGATTCCACGCGCAGAGAATGCCGAGCTGTATCGGCGTTACGAGCGCCTGGCGGCCGAGACGCCCAAGGTCACGTTTCTTGGCCGGCTAGGCACGTACAAGTACTACAACATGGATCAGGTAGTCGGTCAGGCATTGGCTTTGTACAAGCGCATCGAAGACGCCGAACAGCAGCGTCGCGCCGCACTGGCGGTCTGACCACGCCCGCCCCGCCCTGCAGGACCGTCGCTGCAGGGCAGTTATCGACGCGTCGCCGCTACGGCAGTGGCGCGTGCAGCAGGATGTCAGATGCACACCCCCACAGTATTCGAGAGTTTTTTCATGGCGGGGTTCGAGTGTTCGACCCACCGCCGCCGCGACGGACGCAGGCTCGATCTGATCGCCGGCACCAAGCACGACCGTTGGGCCGCGAACGACTATGCGGCGGTGTCAGCGCACGGCCTGCGCACCGCGCGCGATGGCCTGCGCTGGCATTTGATCGAACAACGCCCCGGGCATTACGATTGGTCCAGCTTCTTGCCGATGCTGCATGCGGCCAACAGCGCCGGCACCCAGGTGATCTGGGACCTGTGCCATTACGGCTGGCCGGACGATGTGGATATCTGGACGCCGCAGTTTGTGGACCGCTTCGCGCGCTTTGCCGCTGCCGCCGCGCAGTGCGTCAAGGACGCCTCGGATGCGGTGCCGTTCTATGCGCCGCTCAACGAGATCTCGTTCTGGGCGTGGAATGGCGGCGATCAGGCGCGCATGCATCCGATGGCACGTGGCCGCGGCTTCGAGCTCAAGCATCAGCTGGTGCGCGCCACCATCGCCGCGATCGATGCCGTGCGTCAGGTGGACCCGCGCGCACGCTTCGTGCAGGTGGACCCTGCGATCCATGTGGTGCCATCCAACGACCGGCCCGGCCCGCGCCGCGAAGCCGAGCGCCTGCGGCTGGCGCAGTTCGAAGCCTGGGACATGATCTGCGGCAAGCAATGGCCAGGGTTGGGCGGTGCGCCCGAATATCTGGACATCATCGGCCTCAACTATTACTCGGACAATCAGTGGTACCTGGGTGGCGTGCCGATCCTGCGCAGCTCGCCCGACCACCGCCCGTTTTCGACCATCATGCAGGAGTTCTGGCAGCGCTATCGCCGCCCGATGATCGTGTCCGAAACCGGTGCAGAAGCTGATCAACGCGGGCCATGGCTTGATCACGTCGGCAGCGAGGTCGCGCTGGCCCTGCAGCACGGCGTCGCGATGGAAGGGATCTGTTTGTATCCGGTTCTGGATTACCCGGGCTGGGACAATGACCGGCACTGCCCCGCCGGCCTGCTCGGCTATGCGGACGGCCACGGCGAACGACCGCTGCATGCTGGTCTGGCCGAACAATTGCGGCGCGAGCACGCGCGCTTCGGCCTGCGTGCACCGCAGTTCGCGCTGGCCGACATCACCACGTGAGTACGTCCACCCACTCCGAATTATTGCCGGACACGCCGGCGCGCTTTCTCTGGCATTACATTGGCCAACGCCCCTGGCATTTCAGCGGCCTGCTGTTGTTGATCGTGGGTGCAGCCGGCTGCGCGGTGTCCGTGCAATACGGCATGAAAATGCTGGTGGACGCCATGGCCACCGATCAACGCAGCCAGGCAAACGTGTGGCTGCCGCTGGGCTTGTTCATCAGTTTGATCGCAGTGGAAAACCTGCTGTGGCGGCTGGGCGGCTGGTTGGGCTGCCGCACGGTGATCGCCAGCGTGGTGGATATCCGGGTGGATCTGTTGCGCCATCTCACCGGCCACCCGATGCGCTATTTCACCGAGCATTTTGCCGGTGCGTTGGGCAATCGCATCACCGCGCTTGGCAGCGCTGCCGGGCAGATCTTCGGCGGCTTGGCGTGGAAGATCGTGCCGCCCATCGTGGATTTCATCGGCGCCATCGTGCTGCTGTTGACGGTGGACTGGCGCATGGCCGCCACGCTGGTGGGCTTGATCGGGATTGTGGCCGCCATCATCACCAGCTTCGGCATCCGCGGCCGGGCCAAGCATCAACGCTTTGCCGCACAAGCTGCGCGCGTGGGCGGCGAGCTGGTCGATGCGGTCTCCAATGTGTGGACGATCAAGGCGTTCGCCGCGCGCGATCGCGAAAGCGCGCGCCTGGCCGAACAGATCGGCCACGAGGCGGTCGCCCATCGACGCAGCTGGATGTATGTAGAAAAGGCCCGCGTGATTCACGACATCTGCCTGTCGCTGATGGCCGGCGGCATGCTGCTGTGGGCGATCAGCATGTGGCGCTCCGGTGCGGTGAGTGCGGGCGATGTGGTGCTGGTGAGCGCGCTGACCTTCCGCATCCTGCATGGCTCGCGCGACCTGGCGCTGACCTTGGTGGACACCACCCAGCAGCTGGGCGCCATTGCAGACACCTTGCAGATCATTTTGCAACCGCACGCCATCGTCGATGCGAACGCGCCGCTGGCGTTGGCCGAAGGCGATGTGCGTTTCGAAGAGGTGTGCTTCGCCTATCCGGAGCGCGCTGCAGTACTGGAGGGGTTGAACCTGCATATTCCGGCCGGCCAGAAGGTGGGCATCGTGGGGCCGTCCGGTGCCGGCAAGTCCACCTTGATTGCACTGATCCAGCGCCTGGACGATGTGGAATCCGGGCGCGTTCTAATCGACGGGCAAGACATCCGCAGCGTCAGCCAGGACAGTTTGCGCGAGAAGATTGCAGTGGTGCCGCAGGAAACCGCGCTGTTCAACCGCAGCATCGGTGACAACATCCGCTATGGCCGTCCTGATGCCAGCGATGCGGATGTGCACGACGCAGCACGGCATGCGTTCTGCGATGGCTTCATCCGGCAATTACCCGAAGGCTACGACACCCAGGTGGGCGAGCGCGGTGTGATGTTGTCGGGTGGCCAGCGGCAGCGGCTGGGCATTGCGCGCGCCTTCCTCAAGGACGCGCCGATCCTGATTCTGGATGAAGCCACCTCGGCACTGGATACCGAATCGGAAGCGGAAATCCAGGCCGCGCTGGACCATCTGATGCGCGACCGTACCGTGTTGGCGGTTGCCCATCGCCTGTCCACGGTGATCGGCTTCGATCGCATCGTGGTGCTACAGGAAGGTCGCGTGGTCGAAGACGGTAGCCCCGCAGAGTTGCGCGGCCGCGGCGGTGTATTCGACGGTTTGTGGCAGCGCCAGGCTGCGGGGTTCGAGACGGCGCCGGAGGCGCTGTGAGGTGGCGCAGAGCGGGAGTTGCGGTGTCTTTTGGGTAGCGTGTGACGTGTGATGACGCAGGCACCGCATGCGGCGTACGGAGCATGCAGTGCGTGAGAGACACCGCTGATGGTGTAACACCGCAACTTTCCGCCACACCCTTCGCAACAAAAAACAGGCAGCTTTCGCTGCCTGTTTCAGTTTCCGCACTACATATTCAGTGCGGTGGCCGGTAGTCACGCAGCTTGGTGGTCACATTGCCGATCTCCTGCACCGCGCGCTTGAGATCATCTTCGGACATCCCCAGTTCGCGCGCCCAATACTGCAGCTCCCATTCCTCGTTGATGCTCACGTTATGCATGTCGGTGGGTTGACGATCTGCGTCCTGTGGTTCGCCCATGGCGATCTCCAATGTAGAGCAATGACAAGACAGCTGCGCAACCGCTAGGTAAATGCGGTGCTGCGTGGAAAGCGAGGCGCAATCAGTGCGGCTGGCCCTGCTTGGCACGTAGCGCCTTGGCGTGTTCCAGATGCTCGGCAATGGTCTCGCGTGCACGCTGCAGTTCCTTGCCCAGATCGCTGGAGCCTGGCTCGCTGCTCAGTTGCGTGTCGAGCAGGGCCAGCGCCTGTTCGTGGCTATCCACGCTGGCCTGCAGATACTGTAATTCGAATTGCTGCCCGTACAGGTCCTGCAGACGCTTGCGTGCGCCTTCGGCGCCTGCCGAGGCTGCCTGACCAAGCGTGCCATGACGGTCCGGCGCAAAACGGCTGAGGTCGGTCAGCGCTGCACTATGGGCTTCGTCCATCTTGCGCGCGAAATCCAGCACCTCGCCTTCCACACCTTTCACCACCGCCAGCTGTGCAAGCGTGCGCTCGTTTTCGTTAAACACGGCTAGCGCACCAAGCGCCTGCTTGCGGTCGCGGGCATCGCCCACGCTGTCGCGCAACGGGTCGCCGTGCGGCGGTGTGGCACCGAGGGCAACGGGCGCATCCCGCTGGGTACCTTGCTCGTTTTGTGCGTCGCTCGCTTGACCCTGACGACGCTGCCAGGCCTTGTACGCCACGTAGCCCACCGCGCCTGCGGTCACCATCTTGAAAAGTCCCATTACTGTCTCCTGTTAATTGCGCTTTTTGTCGCGCTTGGCGGCCGTTGATTGTCGGGTTCGCATGGGTCGCACGAGTTGTGTGCCTGCGTTCCAGCACGTTGAACCAGCCTGCGAGCGCTGGAGTTATCCAAACGTGACCTGCGCATCAACACGGCGTCGGCGATCAAGCGCGTCCACACCACGCCCACGCACCGTGCTGACCGCCTTAACACGGCCGCGCCAACACTGCACGGTGTCGCCGTGACTCACGGTCCCCCCAGGAGACAGCCATGCTTGCCCTCAACTACCACGGCTCACGCGATGTGCGGGTCGAAAACGTGCCCGATCCGTTATTGGTCGAACGCGACGACCTGATCCTGCGTGTTACCGCCACCGCCATCTGCGGTTCGGACCTGCACCTGTATCACGGCAAGATTCCCGACCTGCGCCCAGGCGATATCCTCGGCCACGAATTCATGGGCATCGTCGAAGAGGTGGGGCCGGATGTCACCGCGGTCAAGCCAGGCGACCGTGTGGTGATTCCGTTCGTGGTCGCGTGCGGGCGCTGTTTCCATTGCGTGCTGCAAGAATATTCGGCGTGCGAAACCACCAATACCGGCAAGGGTGCCGCGCTGAATCACAAGGACATGCGCCCGCCGGCAGCGCTGTTCGGTTTCAGCCATTTGTACGGTGGTTTGTCCGGTGGTCAAGCCGAATACGTGCGCGTACCTAAGGCCAATGTCGGCCCACTGGTGGTGCCGGATGCGTTGCACGACGAGCAGGTGCTGTTCCTGTCCGACATCTTGCCGACCGGGTATCAAGCCGTCGTCGATGCAGGCGTTAAACAAGGTTCCACCGTTGCAATCTTCGGTGCCGGACCGGTCGGCCTGATGGCCGCAGCGTGTTGCCGCATGTTGGGTGCCGAACGCATTTTCATGGTCGACCGGCATGCGTATCGGCTCGACTTTGCGTCCAAGACCTGTGGCGTGATTCCGATCAATTTCGACGAAGTCGACGACCCGGCTGATGTCATCGTCTCGCAGACCGATGGCCGGGGTGTGGATGCCAGCATTGAGGCAGTCGGCTTTGAGGCTGAAGGCAGCGCGATCGAAACTGCATTGACCAACCTAAAGCTGGAAGGCAGCAGCGGCGTGGCGATTCGGCAGTGCATTGCCGCGACCCGTCGCTGCGGCGTGGTGAGCGTGCCGGGCGTGTATGCCGGTTTCATCCACGCCTTCATGTTCGGAGATGCATTCGACAAGGGGCTGACCTTCAAGATGGGCCAGACGCATGTGCAGAAGCATATGCCGCATCTGCTGGAATGCATCGGCAATGGTCAGCTCAAGCCGAGCTCGATTATTTCGCACCGCATGCCGCTGGCTGACGCAGCGCGGGGCTACGAACTATTCGACAAGAAACAGGACGATTGCCGCAAGGTGGTGCTCACGCCGTAAGCGCGCGGAGGTGCAATCGCAGACGGCGCGGTGATCGACCGCGCCGTCTGCGTTTTTTTGTGCTGCGGTTGAGCGCTGCCGAACAGGCTCAATCCAGCGGTTTGGCCGGCACGAACGGTGATACGGGGTCGCTGGCCGGAAAGGTTTCTTCGACCGCTTCGTCTTGCAGTGCGTCCTGCTTGTTCTTGTCGTGCTGCGCCTGGTCCTGAGCGTTGGCTTGATCGTGCGCGGATGGAATCTGGTTGGACGTACTCATGGCGCTTTCCTGATGCGTGATACGAATGACCACGTTACGGCGTGCTGCGTTGACCCAGATGAAAATCGTCTTCGCACCTCAACGACAAAGGCAACGTGGTGCACCACACGCGGTGCAACAGCAGTGGCGACGCATTGCGGCCAGATACGGCACAGCCAGACGACTATCTCGAACAAACGATGTGCATCGTGGCTGCCCTGTGCTTCGACCTAAGTGAGGCCGCACGCAGGCAAGCTGCTTGCGGTGGACAGCAATGGCCTGGAAATTCGGGTTCCCAGCAGCGCGGACCGTTCCAACTTGCGCAGCACAGGCACTGCTGCGCGGCGTCGGTTCACACCCTGACGCGCTCAGGGTGTATGGTGCATGGGCGGCCGGAACCCGGTGTCGCCTTCACTCTATCTGGCCTTTTCCATCAAGAATCTCTGCGAACGCTGCGACGCCGTCTGTTGCCGGCTCACCGTCATGGTCGATCCATCCGACCGCATCCCACACCATCTCACCAGCGTGACGCCACAAGGCTGGCACGTGATGGCGCGCGATGAGGAAGGTTGGTGCGTGGCCATCGACGCTGCGCGCATGTGTTGCTCGATCTACGAGACGCGGCCGGCCATCTGCCGCCGTTTCGTCATGTCCGGCCCGTATTGCCGCGACGTGCGTGCCACCTACGACGACCAACGCCGCCGGGGCATTCCTTTGACGCTCTACAACGCATGAGGATTCGCGATGAACAATTCCCGCCGCCAGTCGATGACCGTCAGTAATCAGCCAGGCAAGCCGCGTTTGTCCGAGCAGCGTTTGGCTGCCGATCTGGAAGCGTTTCAGCAATCCGGTGGCGCAATCGAACGCCTGGGCGACACACCGTTGCGTCGCGAAAAGAAGCGCGGAGCGCCAGAATCTGCGCCCGCAGCTGCAGTCAAACCGGCCGTCGAAGCCGACGCCGAGTAAGCGGCACAGCGGCAGCACGCGTCTTGCGCCTGTCGCTTCAGCTGCACCAGCTGCAGCACAACACCTGCTGGGCGACAGCAGGGATTGCACCGCACTGTGTAGTGCGCTGATCACCGAATTGAATGCCTGCATTGCAGGAACGTTGGCGCCGCCTGTCCCGCACGCCGCCGCATCCAGATCGATGCAACGCGTCACCTACTCCGTTGCCAGATGCATCACGGGCGCGATCGCGCACCTGGCCGCGATCGCCGACGCGGTGCAAGACGCGCAGCCATCACCACAACAACGCGACGACGCAGCGACTGATCTGCGTCACGCTTGCAGGTACCTGCACGCGCAGGCCGCTACGGCAGCACTCAGCACTCAGCACTCAGCACTCAGCACTCAAAGATCATGCCCCCCCGCGCAGCATTGCCCCTCGCGAGGCAATCGACGGTTACAGCAGTTCTGCTCGCTTGGTCGCACCAAGCCTTTGTGCCAGAGAGGCCATTTCGTTGGCCAGTGCGATCATGTTGCCGCCGGCCTGCGCCGCGATGCCCATGATGCGTTGATACGCGTCCCAGAAGTCCGGCCCACTGCCATAGGCATCGTGGAACCCTTGCAGCTCCAAGACCAGCAGATCGGACACCTGTATGTCGGAGCAGTCCATTGTGTCACCTCGTTGGGGATTTCCCCGGCCCGCAGCTTATACCCGTTCACCTTACAGAACCGGGTCAGCCAGACAGCAGGCCATCTGAACCTGAATTGGTTACGTAGCTCCACGAGCACTTGGCATGCCGAACTCTGGTTGGGGCTGCTTGCGTTACTGCCTCGGGGCCGCCTGAGCTTCGCGCAGATAAAGCAGGCCGCCACATGCCGGCCTGCAGCCCACACCAACCCGGCTGAATGCCAGCACAGATAGGCCCTGCGGTTCGTTGGCAACTCCCGAGTAACGCGCAGAGCTGTGCGCATTCCCGTGTAAAATGCCGGGTTTTTGAACGGAAGAATGGCGAAAGTTTCTCCACGGGCGCCCTTGTCGGGCCCGGCGTTCATTCGCCTGCTTGCTCGTCTCAGTGATGCGCACATTGCCCAGTCCAACCACGCACTGGCCGATCGGCTGAGCCAGTGGATCGACTGGACGCGCGCGGTTGCTGTCTCCAAGGCGCTGGACGGCAAGCTGCCAGACACCGACGACCTGCCCCAACTGCGCCCGCTCGATGCGGAGGCGTGCGCACGCGTGCGCAACGGGCTAGCCACCAGCAGCGTGGCCGAGTTGGACGCGCTGGTTGTGCGCGTGCATGCCGAGACCCGCAATGCCGCACTCACAGACGCACCCCTCGCTTTGCCCGACTATGCGCCGTTCCGCCAGCATTACCTGGCCATGCAACGCGCCATGCGCACCGCCACCGGCGATCTGCGTGGGCGCCTGCGTGATCTGCTTGCCCTTGTCTCTACCGACATGGCGCGGCTGGCCGAAGTGGATGCGGTGATGGAGCTCACCCTGAGCCCGCGCGAGCAGAGCTTGCTGAACACCGTGCCGGGCCTGCTCGGCGCGCATTTCGAACGCCTGCGCCATGCCGCGCATGCGCACCAACCGCCAGCCGATGACGATGCCGCCCCACGCGCGGTGTCCGATGGCTGGCTGGATGTCTTTCGCAAAGACATGCAGAGCGTGTTGCTCGCCGAACTGGATGTTCGTTTTCACCCGATCGAAGGCCTGCTTGCAGCGCTTCGTACCCGCTAACTGGGACGTCATGTTCAGAACTCTCGTACACGTGTGTGTGTTTCTCGTCGGCCTGTTGGCGGTTTGCTGGGTCGGCATCGGTTATCTCGGCTCCAACCCGCTGGGCGCCTGCATCGCGGCGGTCATCGGCGCCTGTTATGTGGCCGGCGCGCTGGAGCTATATCGTTACCGCCAGGCCACTGCGACGTTGGAAGCGGCAGTCGATGGGCTGACCACGGCGCCCTCCGCCCTGAGCGATTGGCTGCAAGCCATACACCCCGGCCTGCGCAATGCAGTGCGTCTGCGCATCAAAGGCGAGCGCGTTGCGTTGCCGGCACCGGTGCTGACGCCGTACCTGGTCGGTTTGCTGGTGTTGCTCGGCATGCTCGGCACGCTGCTCGGCATGATGGCCACGCTCAAGGGCACCGGCTTTGCATTGCAGAGCGCCACGGACCTGCAGGCCATTCGCGGCTCACTCGCCGCCCCGGTAGAAGGCCTGGCGTTTGCGTTCGGCACCTCGATTGCCGGCGTGGCGACATCGGCCATGCTGGGGCTGTTGTCGGCATTGTGCCGGCGCGAGCGCCTGCAGGCGGTGCAGCGGCTGGATCTGAAGATCGCCTCCGAACTGCATCCACATTCGGATGCGCATCAACGCGGCGAAGCGTTCAAGTTGCAGCAGCAGCAAAGCGCCTTGATGCCGGGCTTGATCGACCGGCTGCAGGCGCTGATGCACAACATCGAGCAGCACAGCATTGCCGCCGACCAACGCTTGGCCGCACAGCAGGCCGACTTCCATGCAAAAAGCGAAGCGGCGTACGCGCGGCTGGCCACCGCAATGGAGCAATCGCTGCAAGCCGGTGTCGCCGAAAGCGCACGCGCCGTCGGTGCAGCCTTGCAGCCGGCGATGGAGGTCACCATGGCCAACATCGCGCGCGATACCGCGGCATTGCAGACGCACGTCACCCAAGCCGTGCAGCAACAGCTGGACGGCATTACCCATGGCTTCCAAACCAGCGCCAGCACTGCGGCCGAGCACTGGAGCACCGTGCTGGCTGCGCAGGAGCGCGCCCAGCAGACCTACAACGCGCACCTGCAAACCACGCTGGAACAGATTGCCGGGCACAATATTGCCTTGCAGGAAAGCGTGAGCACCGCCGTGCAGCAGCAGCTGCACGGGGTCAGTGCAGCCATCGAGCAGAGCGCACGCACGGCCGCCGAACACTGGCAGGTGGCGTCGGCCGCGCAGGAGCGTACGCACCACACGTTGACCGAGCAGTTGCAGGGCACGCTGGAACACATCGACCAGCGCAGCATTGCCATGCAGGACAGCGTCAACCAGGCCGTGCAGCAGCAATTGAGCGCACTCAACGATGGCTTTGCCCGCAGCACCGCGGCCAACGCCGACACCTGGGCCGCCGTGCTTGCCGAACAGCAACGCGCCACCGAAGCGCTCGGCACGCAATTGCACGCCACCCTCAAGCAACTAGCGCAGCAGACCAGTGCATTGCACCAAGGCGTGCAGCAGGCCGTGCAGCAGCAGTTGGATGGGTTGAGCAGCGGTTTCGAAACCAGCACCGCCACGGCCGCGGCCACCTGGACGGCCGCGGTGGCCGAACAGCAGCGCGCCAATCACGCGCTCACGCAAGAGTTGCAGGGCACGCTCACGCAATTCGCCAGCACCTTCGAAGCACGTTCCGCCGCGTTGGTGGATGCGGTCTGGCAACGTATGCAGCAATCCAGCAGCGACACCGCCAGCGCGTGGAGCGATGCATTGGCCCAGCAACAACAGGCCAGCGCGACCTTGTCCAGCCAGCACCACAGTGCACTGGCCGCGGCCACTGCCAGTTTCGACGCGCATGCGGCGGCCCTGGTCGGCACCTTGCAGCAATCGCATACCGACCTGCAAGCGGCATTGGAAGCGCGCGACACCGAACGTCTTGCGTTGTGGAGCGAGCGCTTCGGCGCAATGAGCACGGCCCTAACCACGCAGTGGGAACAGACCGGCGAGCGCGTCGCCCAGCAACAGCAAGCCATCTGCGACACCCTGGCCAGCACCGCCAGCGCGCTTTCAACGCAGGCGCAGGCGCAGGCCAGCGCGACCATCACCGAAGTGTCGCGCCTGATGCAGATCGCCTCCGAAGCGCCCAAGGCCGCAGCCGACGTCGTCGCCGAGCTGCGCCAAAACCTGTCCGACAGCATGGTGCGCGACACCGCGATGCTGGAAGAACGCAGCAAGCTGCTTGCGACCCTGGACACCTTGCTCAACGCGGTCAATCACGCCTCCACCGAACAACGCGAAGCGGTGGATGCCTTGGTCACCACCTCGGCAGACCTGCTGCAGCGCGTGGGCAACCAGCTCACCGAACAGATCGGCAGCGAAACCGGCAAGCTCGGCGCGGTGGCCGCGCATGTCAGCGGCAGCGCGGTGGAAGTGGCCAGCCTGGGCGAAGCCTTCGGCATGGCGGTGCAGTTGTTCAGCGGCACCACCAGCGAGCTCAACGAACGTCTGCAGCATGTCGCCACCGCACTGGACGCCTCGCTGGCACGCAGCGACGATCAGCTTGCCTACTACGTGGCGCAGGCACGCGAAGTGGTCGATCTCAGCATGCTGTCGCAGAAGCAGATCATCGAAGAACTGCGCCAGCTCGATCGCGGGCGTAGCGAACCCGGCCAAGCAGAAACGGCATGAGCGACGAGATCGAAAACGACGGCGAACTGGGCACTCCCATCTGGGCGGCATTCGGCGACCTGATGTCGGTCTTGCTGGGCGCGTTCGTGCTGATCCTGGTCGGCGTGATCGGCGTGCAGTTGCAGCTGTCCAGCCGCCTGGATGCAGAGGTGAAACAACGTCAGGCCGAAGCGCAACGTCGCCAGACGCTGGAACAGGCACTGGCCGCACCGCTGGCTGCCGGACGCGTGACCCTGGTCGATGGCCGTATCGGTATTCGCGGCAATGTGCTGTTTGCGTTCAATTCCGATGAATTGCAGCCGGAAGGACGCGAGGTGTTGAAGTCGCTCGCAGCGCCCTTGGCGCAGTACCTGCGGGCGCGCGAAGAGATCCTGATGGTCAGCGGTTTTACCGACGACCGCCCGGTGCTGGGCGGCAACCGTCGCTACGCCGACAACTGGGAATTGTCCGCGCAACGCGCACTCACGGTGACGCGCGCGTTGATCGCCGAAGGCGTACCAGCATCATCTGTGTTTGCGGCCGCCTTCGGCTCGCAGCAACCGGTGGATTCCAACGCCGACGAAGCCCGCCGCGCAAAGAACCGCCGCGTGGAAATCGCGCCGATTGCGCGTCCATCATCGTCGCGCAAAGGCGCATCGACCCAGCCCACAGCGACCGCTGCACCGCGATGAGCAAGCCGGCACTCTCCGCGCGCATGCAGTTGGAGCGCTGGCGCAGCCAGGGCGCCGATCAGTTGGATCCGGTGCGCTTCCATCTGATGAAATCCTTGGCGGCGCGTGCTGATGCGCAGGCCGATGCGGTGCGTGAGGTGCTGGAACACAAGCTCGGCGCCTTAGTCGACGATTATGCGACAGCGCTGAAGCAGGCAACGCGTCGCCCTGTTGGCAGAGGTGCGGCGGCGGCGTCAACGCCAGGGTCGTCGCAGTCCAGCGCATTGGGTGCACTCACCGGACAGATGGCCGGCCATGCGGCATTGATGGAAGTGGACAGCCGCAAGACCGCCAGCGCAGATGCCATGCTGTTTCCGGAGTTGCCGGCGCTGGACGACTTTCGTCGCACCTGGACCACCGTGCGTACCGCCAGCCAGGTGCGGCAATCGCTGCAGGATGCGCCCAAGGACGCAGGCCCACTCAATTCCAACGTATTGGTGCACCGCTGCATCACGCTGATGCGTGAGTGTTCGCCGGGCTATTTGCAGCATTTTCTGGGCTACGTGGACGCGTTGTCGTGGCTGGAACAGCTGCACACCGGCGGCGCGTTGGCCAACGAAGAGACCACACCGGTGACGCCGGGCAAAAAACGCAGCAAGAGCCCGTCGAAGCGGCGCGGTTAGAGCGGCAGATCAAGCATGCTGCTTGTCGGGCGGGCTCACACAGAACCGGTGTTGATCGCCGGTTCTGCTTGCGCTGGAACGCCTATCAAAACCGCAAACGCGCACCCACCGTCCAGCTCCGCGGCGCGCCGGGATATACCCACTGCTCGCTGTACGAAAATGCGGCGTAGTGGCGATCAGTGAGGTTCTCGACCTTGGCGTACAACCGCACCCGTTCGCTGATGTCGTAATGGCCAACCACCCGCCACACGGTGTAGGCCGGCAACACAAAATCTGTATTGCTATCCACCGAGCCTAGCCGTTCGCCGGTGTGCGACACGCCCATCCCTATCGCCGCGCTACGTTTACCGGTCAACGGCTGTTCGTAGTTCAAGAACGCGTTACCGCTGAAACGCGGCACATTCGGAAACCGCCGGCCCTCGGCCAGTCCGGTGCCGGCGGCAGCCGCGCTGCTGCGCGTAACTTGCGAATCGGTGTAGGCCAGGCCCACGGATGCGGCCAGATGCGGGGTCAATCTGCCAAGCAGGTCCATCTCCACGCCTTGGCTGCGCATCTCGCCCACCGGCAGCGAAAAACTGCTGTCGGCCGGGTCCAGACTCAACACGTTTTTCTTGTCGATGCGGAACGCGGCCACTGTGGCTTCCAGGCCATCGCCGGGCTGTACGTATTTCAAGCCGGTCTCCAGCGAGCGGCTCTTTTCCGGTGCAAAACTTTGCCCGTTGGCGCCCACACCGCTGTTAGGGCGAAAGCCCGCCGCCGCACTTGCATACAGCGAAAGCGCATCGTCGACATGGAAGGTCAGACCCGCGCGCGGGCTCACCACGCCGTCGGATGCGCGCTGGGTCGTGCCGCGCAAGCGGTTGTCCAGGTCTTGCTGGTAGTGGTCGTAGCGCAGGCCGAGCAAAGCTTTCCAGCGCGCGCCCAGATCGATCTGATCCTGCGCGTACACGCCCCACACCTGCTGGCGCTCGTCGGTGTCGGTAATGGTGGCCAGCCGCCCCGACTGCGCCACGCCGTAGCGCGGCGCCAGCACGTCGATGCTGTATGGCGTCGCCGCAGAACGGGCGCGTTGCTGGAAGCGGCTGTCGTCGAAGCGGTTACCGTCGATGCCGAACAACACGTTATGCGTCGCCCTGCCCGCCTGCAGGCTGCCAAGCAACTCCGCACGCGCGGCGATATCGCGGCCCTGGTAATCGCGATATCGACGTTCCCTGCGCAAGGTGCGCTGATCGGCTTGCAGCGTCCACGGCTCGGTGGAAAACCCACGCATGCCACTATCGCGGTAAGTCGCCCCACCCTGCAACGACCAGGTCTGATTCAGACCATGCACCACGAACAGCTGGTGCCCTGTGGAATGCAGATCGATAGCGCCATCGCGCGGCTCGCCCAGAAAGCGCGACGCCGGCAGCCGGTTGGCATCGCCGTCGATGGCGGTCACGCCGCGATCGAACGGCGCATGGATCCGCACGGCCTCCAGCTCATACGACACCGTGGTATCAGGCGTCGGCATCCACAACAACGATGGCGCCAACAAGGTATTGTCGCTGTCTACGGTGTCACGAAAGCTGTGCTGATCCTTGTGCATCACGTTCAAGCGATACGCCACGTTCTCGCTCAACGGGCCGGTGCTGTCCACGGCGGCGCGATAACTATCGAAGCGACCGGCCGACACATCCAGGCTGTTCTGCGCTTGAAACAGCGGCTTTTTGGTGATGATGTTGACCGCCCCACCCGGCTCGCCGCGGCCATACAAGGCCGACGCCGGCCCCTTGATGACTTCGATGCTTTGCGTGTTAGCCGCATCACGCAGGCCGTTGTAACCGCGGCTGGCATTGAAGCCGTTGACCATGTAGTCCGAACTGAAATTCGGGTCGCCGGTGAAGCCGCGCATCGAATAGCTGTCCCACAGACCGCCCAGGTTGTTGGCCTTGGTGATGCCGCTGGCAAGCTCCAATGCACCGGCCAGATCGGTGGCGCCGGCATCGTCCAGCAAGGTCCGATCAAGCACACGCGCACTGATCGGCAAATCACGCAGCGGCGCGTCGGTCTTGGTGGCTCCGGTAATGCTCAGCGCACGGTAAGGCATGTACTGGCTGCGCACCTGCACGGCATCCAGATCGCGCGCCTGCAAATCGTCGGCCTGCGCGCAAGCAATGCTGCATGCGCAGGCCAGCAGGCTGAGCAAGGGCAGCATATGCCGCATGCGGCGGCGCGGGAACACGGGCATCGGGCAGAACTCCTGAAAGACCTGGGCGCAGCAAGCCCGGGGCGACACTGAAAAAGCGAGAAGTGAAACGTGGATGTTTCTATGAAGCAGGATCGGCCGTCGCATCGAAACGTGGCGCACGCTCGAAGTCGTCGCGCGTGAACGGGCCGTCGCGGAACAGATAGCCATAGTAGAAGGTGCGTAGCGCGAGGTGATATGCGCGAATGCAGTCATGATACGCAAATTGTGCCTGCAGATCGGTGTCGGCAAGACGCGTCAACGCTACCTGCAGTGCGACCGGCGGCAACACGCTGGCCACGCGTTGCGCCAGCGCTTCGCGGCGCTGCAAACCGTGGCGATACGCTGCCACCTGCGGCGCCACCTGCTTGTCGCCATTTTCGTGGAATGCGAAGTACCACTTGTAGTGAAACGCTGTAGTCAGCGGCGCCGAATCGGTCCATTGCGGATTGCGCGCATAGAACGCCTGCATGGTGTCCTGACGCGGGATGTCCCACGCATGATTGACCGCCTCGCGCTGCAGCCGCGCAATCTCGGTGCCCTGGTTGACCGGCACCGCCTGATTGATCGCCACATGCGCCAGCGCCGGAGCCACCAACGCCAACACGACCCAGCAGGTGGCCAATGCGGTTGCATGCGCCGCAGGCCGCCACTGGATACGCCCGACCAGCACCGCCAGCATCACCCAGAACAGCAGATAGCCTGCGCCCAGCGCCAGCACTGCCAGTTGCTGCAGCAACGGCACTGCATTGAGCGTAGCGAAAATGACGAACGGCACGCTCAAGCACAACAGCACCGCTGCGGCGCGCACCACCACACGTCGCATCAGCAGCGTGGCACCGGCACCCGGCAGTGCGGCGAGCATGCGTGCCCGGCCAGCTTCGCGCTCGCCCGAACGCAGATCGAACAGCAATGCGATCACGAACAACGGCAACAGGAACACCAGCACGAACGCATAGTCGAAACGGCCAGCCAATGCGAGCTCGGGGTTGTAGCTGTCGCCATCATGGATCTGCGCCTCTAGCCCCAACGCACGCACGCGCAAGATGTAAGGCGAAACATCGCGCATGCCTACCGCTGCAAACGCTAGTGGCGATGGCGTGTCCCAGGTGGGGTAAAAGCTGTAGTAGGCCGCGCTACCGGCATCGTTGGAGCGCGCAACATAGTCTTCCACCGCCGCGCTGTCTTCGCGCTGCAGCGCCGCAATCTTGGCGATATTGTCGCGTTGCGCCGCTATCACATGCTGGCCGGACACCAGGCTGGAGATGGTCAGCACGGCAAGCAACAGCAACCCGGCAAGTGCCGCACGTGCGCGCAGCAGCAACAGCAGTTCGTATTTCCACAGCACCATCAGCGCGCCACTCCCACACGTCGCCCGGCGGCAACCAGCATGCACAGCGCGGCGAGTAACCAGGCGCCGATCAGGCCAAACGCCGCGCCTGCGGTGCCGATCACCTCAGGGGTGGACGCGGGCTGGAAGGCGAACACTGGAATCTCATGCCAATGCTCGGACGAAATGCGCTTGCGGCGGTCGGCGCCGGCATCCTGCGCGGTGTCGTCGGCCATGCTCACCGCGTCGGTCTGCAACTGGTTGAGCTGCTGCACCAGCATGTAGCGGTAGTGCTCCGCCTGGGCAAGGAACCGCAGATGCGCACGCAGATCGGTTTCTGCCAGCGTCATCGACACTTCGCGCAGCGCCACCGTCGGGCTGAGCAGAGAAAATGCGCGCACCAGTAGATTCTGTTGCTGCTGGATGGACGTATCGCGGCCCGCATAGCGCTCGAACAGGCTCGATGTGAGCCGCTCACCTTCCAGCGCCAGCAGGCCCTTGTAGTTCACCGGCAACTCTTCCACACGCTGCACGCCATAACGCGCCAGCGTCTGCTGCTTGAACTGCGCGAAGTGCGGGTCGTCCGGGTTGTGGCTGTCGCCGAGCGTGCGCAGGTCGCGCTGGATCGCCACGTCGGTTTCCAACCGGGTCGGCAGGCGGTACGCGGCACTGGCCACGTCCGGCGCCACGCGCGGCACCAGCAAGGCCAGCCACACCCACACCGCCAGCGACACCAGCAGCGCATCGCGGCCGCGTCGGCACAGCATCGATATCGCAAGCACCAACGCACACCACACCAGCAGATACGCGCTGTACGCCAGCACCAGCAGCGCGACCAGCGACGCCTGCCCTGACAACAGCGCGATGGGCGCCAGGCCGACCAGAGCCGGCAGCAGGCAGGCGCCAGCCACCGCCGCCAACGCAAGATATTTGCCGCCAAGCAGTTGCCTGCGCGTGGCGCCCTGCAGCAACAGCGCGCGCAAGGTACCGGTTTCCTGCTCGCGCGCCACTGCCCCATAGCCGAGAAACACCAGCATCAACGGCGCCAGCACCTGCAAGACGAACGCAGGCGTCAACTGACCGAAGCGCACCAGCAACGAGCTCTGACGCACATCGCCGAAGTTGGCGGTGTTCTGGCGGTGACCTTCCAGAAACATGCTGTTGCCGGTGAAGGCATCCACGCCGGAATCGAATGCGGCCAGCGCCGGCAACGGCCGATAGATGAAGTGGCCATAATGCACCACGCGGTGCGGATGCCGGTCTGGTTGCGCTTCGAAAGCCTGCTGTGCGGCCTGTTGCTGACGCGTACGGAAATCGGCGACTTCGCGCTGATGGTGTGCCGCAGTCAACGCCGCCACCAAGGTGAGCAGCATCAGCAACACCACACCGATGGCAGCGGAACGGTTGCGCGCCATGAAGCGCAGTTCTTCGCGCGCGACCAACAACACGGGACTCATGCGTACAGCCTCATGCAGCCCGATCCTGTGGGCGCGCGAAACGTGCATGCAGGGTGCGCACATCGAAGCCGCTGTCCCCGGCGCCGATGTCGTCGGCAATCCGGCCGTTTTCGAGAAAACCGATACGGTCGGCCACATCCACCGCACCAAGCAGATCGTGCGTGACCATCAGTACCGCACCACCGCGTTCGCGCACGCTGCTTACCAGACGATTGAAGTCGGCGATGGCGCGCGGGTCCAGCCCCGAGGTGGGCTCATCCAGCAGCAACACCGGCACCTGCCGCAGGGTGGCTACGGCAATCGCCACTTTTTGCCGCATGCCTTTGGAGAACCCTGCCAGCCGTTGCGCCCAGGCATCGCGCTGCAGGCCAGCGGCCGCAAATGCCTCACCGATGGCGGCCTGGCTGCGGCGCTGGCCGGCCAGGGCGAGCAGATAATCGGCATTTTCCAGGGCGCTCAGATGTTCGTAGAGCGCGACGTTTTCCGGTAGATACGCCAGCCGTGCACGCGCCTTGCCGGGATCGGCCACCGGGTCCACGCCGTCCACCCGCAAGCTGCCGGACACCGGTTTGACGAAGCCCAGCAATGTGGACAGCGTGGACGATTTGCCAGCGCCATTGCCGCCTAGCAAGGCATAGACGGTGCCGGGCGAGACGTCGAGGTTGAGTCCCTGCAGCACAGCGCGGCCACGGTAGGCCATGTGCAGGTCGGAAATTGAAATCGCGGGGGTCATTGGCGAACTGGCAGGCACGGCTGAGAAATGAGATACAAATGATACGTTATCACATTTCGTAAAGGCCAGACTCGGCAAGTCGCCTGCTGCCGCCTGCCTGGACGTCACTGGCATAGCAATGGCCGCGCCCCGCTCCTGCACGGGAGCAGCCGGCACCTGACAGCAGACACGCCGAGCCGAATGCCATGCGCATCAATGCGACACGCCGGCACCAGCAATCAACAGCTATCCCCATTCGAGACATTCACGCCCCACATGAACTTTGATTCCGCAACGTTCTCCCGCACGACGCTCTCCACGCATGCGACCCGCACGCCCCCGCCAACGCAGGTGCCTGCAACACATCGCCCAGTACCCGACGCGTCGCCGGCTTGCTCGCTGCAACGGTGTTCGCCGCCGCACAGCTTAACGCCCAGCCCATCGATACCAGCGCGCCTCGCGCCGGTACGCGCATGGCACGGTGCGAGCGAGTCCTTGATCGTGGCGCCGGCCGATCCGTGGAGTACACCAGTGGAACGCAGCGATTTCGTCAGCACGCCCAGCTACGACGAAACGCGTGCGTGGTTGCAAGGCCTGGCTGCTGTTTCGCCGCTGCTGTCGCTGGAGGTGTTCGGCAAGACCAGCGAAGGACGCGACCTGCTTGTGCGCGCACAAGGGCAAGCGCGGCAAGCCGGTCGTGCTGGCGCAGGCCGGCATCCGCGGCGGCGAGATCGATGGCAAGGACGCCGGGCTCGTGTTGCTGCGCGATATTGCCAACGCGGCAAAGACGATCTGCTGGACGAGGTAGATTTCGTGTTCGTGCCCATCCTCAACAGCGACGACCATGAACAACGCGGCCCGCTCATCGGCGCTGCATTGCGCGGCCCGCAACAAATAGGCTGGAACACCACCACGCGCGGCATCAATCTCAATCGCGATTATCTCAACCTGGAAGCGCAGGAGACGCGCGCAACGTCAAGCTGCTGCACACGCGCGACCCAGCGTTGTATATCGACCTGCATGTCAGCGGCGGGCTCGATCATCAGTACGACATCACCTTTACCTTTGCCGGCTGGGGCACCTACACGCGCTCGCGCGCGACTGCGGGCTGGTTGCAGCAGCGCTTCACCCCGGCCGTCAACACCGCGCTGCGTCGCCAGGGGCACGAACCTGCGATCTACCCCAGCCTGATCGACGAAGACTCGCCGCGCTCCGGCTTGCGCTATTGGCCGGAAGGCCCACGTTATTCCACCGGCTACGGCGACTTTGCCGGCATTCCCACCGTGCTGGTGGAAAACCATCGACTGAAGTCTTACCGGCAGCGTGTGCTTGGCGATTACGTGCTGCTTGAAGAGGCGCTACGCGTGGTTGATCGCGATGCAACGAAGATCACTGCAGCCAAGCACGTGGATCGCGCCGCACGCACATAGGAATTGATGGTGGCGTGGAAACGCCTGCCGCAGCCGATCGACCACATTCCGTTCAAGGAACGATCTCCACGTCACCTATCGCGACCTTGCCGCTGATCCCATCGCGCACCTCTCCGGCGCGATTGCAGCCGGCTTCCGCCCGCTGCCGCAACCGGCCATTGACGCGGCGCTGGTGGCCGAACATGCGTTATCCGAGCAACTGGTGGAAGAATTTCTAGCCAGCGACATCGTGGCGATCGGCGCGCCGATGTGCACCTTTTCGGCGCCGACCCAACTCAAGGCCTGGATCAATCGCATCGCCCAGCCTGGCCGCACTTTCGCTACACCGCTACCGGGCCCGAAGGCCTGGCAGGCGGCAAACAGCTGATCGTGGCGTCTTCGCGCCGGGGCATGTACACGCAAGGGCCGATGGCCTCGCTGGATTTTCAGGAGGCGTACCTGACCGCAGCATTCGGGTTTCTGGACGTGCGCGACGTGCACTTTGTGCGCGCGGAAAACCAGTCGCGCGGCCCCGAGCCGGCTGCGGCAGCATTGATCAGCGCGCATGCATCCATCGCCGATGTCGTGCGCGGTGTCGTGCACACACGTGGAGGCCTGAGCCATGCTGCATATCGTCACCCTCACCTATCGCGTCGCCCCGCCGGCACTGGCCGCCCATCTGGACGCCCACAAGCAATGGCTGCGCAAGCACATCGACACAGGGTTGTTCCTGGCGGCCGGCCCATGGCCAATGGTCTGGCGGCATCGTGCTGGCCTACAGCACCGATACGTCGGCACTGGATCGCATCGTGGCCGAAGACCCGTTCGTGCTGCATCAGTTGGTCGATGTCGGCGTGCGCCGTTTCGAGCCTGCACTGCGCGCCCCGGGATTTTTGGCTGTTTGAAACGAGGCGCGGCCGGTGGAATGCGACGCACGGCAGTCGTCGTAGCGACGCCGGCGCCGTTGTTTTTCGATACTGCAGGAAGGCTTATGTCTGCATAGCTAGGCCGCAGCGCCACTTGCGGCAAACCACTCGGCGTATGGCGTGTTCTTGACCAGATGCCGATTGAAATCCTTGGCGCCATCGGTCCACCACACCGGCCCACGTTCGCCCAATGCGAGCTTGGCCGCATCGACGGCGCGGCGTGCAGCGACTAGCCGCTGCGCATCGCCGTCGTGCTTGGCGGCCTTGACCGCGCGCCGTGCATCCATCAGCGCGCTCACCAAGGTGACGCGCGCCTCTTCGCTCATGTGCGGGTTACTGGTGCGCCACAGCCTCCCACGCACGATCAGGTAGCGGCCGTCTGGCGTCGTGATGGGTGTGGTTGAAGCCGTCATCGCAAGCTCAAGGCACTGTGCGTTGTTGTTGCATCGCATTGGTGCGCGCGGCGCTCACTCCACGCGTTCGAAGCGAGCGCGGGAAACACCATCCACCTCCACGTGTTCGACGAACATTGCATACGGGCGTACCCACAAACCGATGTGGCTATCCAATGGCCGATAAAGTACCAGCGGCTCCAGCGTTTCGCTGCTGCGCACCACGCCGAGCACCTCATAGCGGCCGCCTTTGAAGTGACGGTATTGGCCAAGTGCGATAACAGGTAACGGCGGCAAGGTGTCCATGACATTCAACGTGATCGGGGGGATGAAGTTTAAAGCGACAAGCGCTGTAGGGAGCGAATGGCCTTCCGCTGGAACGGTATTGCGCGGGCGCCTTACGGGCACGCGCAAAGACCTCTATCGACCCGCTGACTCCGTTTGTCACTCAGCACATGCCTGGAAGAGGCGAGCCGACAGCCAATTCCGCCTTGACCATATCGCCGACCCACGATATGCCTGGCCTTCTTTGTCCAGGGCTCGCAACGCACACGCCCAAAGCAGAACCGATCTCAGGCGTCCTCATTCGTCCTCTTCGTCCTCATCCAGTTCATCCTCGATGCTGTCGTCGTCATCGATTTCGCTGTCCTGTGCGGGCCCGTCCTGGAGCAGATCTTCGTTCTTGCCTGGCGCCTTGACGCCGTTGGGGGGAGTCGGATCGTAGATGCCCCGATTGCCGTTTTCGTTGTTGCCCATGGTCAGCTCCTGCGGCAAAAGGCCGCCTCATCACCCTCCTCTGGAACACGTGATAGACACGTATGCCATACGCAGAAAATGCGGAGTCCGTCGCAAGATCTGAACCATTCGCACTTGAGACCGGATCCACATCTCATGGGCCTGCATCCGCACCTCGCCTCGCCCCGTAAGCAGCAAAACGCCTACCGAGGAAACACCATGCCGAGTTTGATCTGCGATCTGGAAGACCTGCTCGCCTCGTGGAAGGCCGAGGCCCGCACCTTCGATGCCTGCGACATGCCGGCCTCCGCACTGGCCTTCCGCGACTGCCATCGTCGCTTGTCTGCACTGGTGAGCGAGCACACAGCGCAGACGCTACCGCCTGTCGAGCACATTGTTGCCAGCCACCAGCAGAACGCACAGCCTTAGCGCGCACATGCTGTTGCCAATGCGCTGCTGGCAGCCTATGTCAGTTAACGTTGGCCGCTGTCTTCTTACGGCGCTGAGCCAAGAGCGACTAACAACACGGAGCGAGCCGCCGTGGGGGCGTGAGCGACACAAGAATCAGGAGTGCATGAGTGATACATCCTGTTTTCAAGCACCAGCCGTGTCCGCCTGCGGTGAGCGCAGTCTTTTTGTTAGTTGCTCAAGCCATTGCTCGCCGCAGCATTGGGTGTGTCCAATAGATCACGCTTCACTCATCACCCAGCACACGCTCGCCCATCAGTTCGCGCTCGCGCTTTTCCAGTTCTTCGGCGTAGCGTTTGCGTACGAATCCTTCGGACAGCACGCCCAGCACCTTGCGGTCGCTGTCGATCACCGCCAACTCATCGGCTTGGGTCGCATCGAAAACCTTCATGATCGCCACGATGTCGGTGTTGGCCAGCAGCGCCGCCTCGCGGTGCTTGGCGTAGTCGCCGACCGGCGCGTCCAGCTGCACGTTGTCGGCATACAGCACAGCCAACGGCACCACGCCGGCGTAGTGCCCGTCTGCATCTTCCAGTACCACGCGCTGCGTGGAGCCCAACGGGAACCGCCGCCGGAATTCGCCCACGCTGATGTCGTGCGCGGTGTGGTTGGCATCCTCGCGCATCATCTTGCCGGCCGACAGATTGCGCACCCAGCCCACATCGCGCGCACTGCGGATATTTTCGCCGCGTAGATGCAACCGCCAGGTAGAAAACGAATATCCAAACACCTGCCGCACCACGGTGTTGGCCACCAGCACCGCCACCATCACCGCACTGGCCAGCACGAAATCGTGCGTGCCTTCCAGGATCAGCATGGCCATGGTCATTGGCGCGCCAACAATGGCCGCCGCCAATGCGGCCATGCCCACCAGCGCTGCACTGGTGGTGTCCACCACTGCAGCGCCCAGCAGCAAGTTAAGGCCCACCGCAAACAAGCTGCCCACCAGCGAGCCCATGAACAACGACGCGAAGAACAGGCCACCGCGGAAGCCGAAACCCAGCGAAATTCCCGATGCAATGCACTTGAGCACCAACAGGATGGCGATCACCTGCAAGGTGCTGCTGCTGGTCAGATCCAGATGCAACGCGCCATGCCCCGACGACAGCACCTGCGGCGAATACATCGCCAAGGGAATCAGCAACAACCCACCGATGACCGGGCGCCCCCACACCGGCAGATTGATGCGGCCCACACCACGTTCGATGCCGGCGACCAGGCGCATCACGGCAATGCCGATCAGCGCGCACAGCAAGCCCAGCGCGATGTAAACCGCATAGTCGCGCGGCTGCAATTGGTAGGCCACTGCAGCGGGCAACGAATACGGCGCCGCACCCAGCGCATTGGCCATGAAGGCGCCGGCCAATGCGGCGGCGGCCACCGGTGCCAATGCCGAAGGCGTGTAGGCGCCAATGACGATCTCGAACGCATAGAACGCACCGGCCAACGGTGCACCGAAGGCGCCGGCAATCGCACCGGCCGCGCCGGCGCCCACCAGCGTGCGCATGTCCGCGCGCCGCACGCGCAAGACGCGCCCCAACTGCGAGCCAGCGCCCGACCCCATCTGTGTGTAGGTCGCCTCCAGCCCGACCGAAGCGCCGAAGCCATTGGACAACAAGGTCTGCACCGCAACGATCAAATTGTCGCGCATGGACATGCGCCCGCCATGCAGGGCATTGGCTTCCACCGCATCCACAAGCGGCCGCTTGCGTCGCCGCGCCATCAGCGTCACCAGGCCAACCAGCAAGCCGCCCAGCGGCAACACCAGCAACTGCGTGGCCTTCATCGAGGGGGCCGTGCTGAGCCGCTGTTCGGGTGCAAGCGCGTAAAGCCAGCTCTGCAGGCTATGCGCGATGTCGGCCTGCAGCACCATCAATCCAGCCGCGATCAAGCCCACCAGCGCAGCCAGGGCGATGAACCACAAATCGTTGGCGCGCAGGTGCCTGCGCAAGCCATCCAGTGGCCGGCGAAGTTGCGCCGCCATGGCATGCACTGCCGGCAAGGGTTGGGAAGGTAGCTGCATGGGACCAGTGATTGCGGGATCAGCACACCGGCAGAGCCGGCTTGTCTGTGGTGCCTAGTGTGCATGAGCGCCGCTGACCTGAGGCACTCTGGCGCGGTGATGAGCCGGTCGCCGCGCCGCAAACGTGATTGCAGTGCCGTGCATTGACGCGCCAGAATCGGGCCAGCCACGCTGCGCGCAGTCAGCAGACCCTGCGCATCCGATCGTTGGGCCACTCGAATAGGGATGCACGATGCTCTCTCTGCTGCTGGGCTTGATTGTCATCGAAGGCATCTGCCGGTCATCTGGAATCGCCCCTACTTCAGCTGCGGCCTGCCGGTGTTTTACACCGCGCATTCCGGTGAGCCGCGACGCGCTGGCCTGTTTTTCACTGGCGCAGGTGAAAATGCGGTCGAACCATCGCGCTGGCCGGAATTGGGGTTCCATCGTTTTTCGGAAAATGTTTATGCGTTTCGCGAGACATTTCTGTTCGTCGGCGGTGTCTATCCGATGATCATGCGCGGACGCATCGTGATCGACCGTCGGCAACGCGGGATCATGATGATGGTGGTTGGATTTTTGGTGCCAGTAGCCGTCATCAGGCCCGGGGAAACGCTGATGTTCTCAGGATTTCTCGTGCTGGCCTATCTGCTCCAACGTAGCCGTTTCATCAGTGTTGAAACAGCGGTGCACCTGCTCCTGCAGACCAACACCACTCCGCTGATCCCGCGCGGGCCTGATGCATCCAGGCGCGCATCTACCGACTGACAACTGCCGTTCGCGCTGCGTTACTGGGCGTCACTCCACCACGCACAGCGGTGTTTCGTTGGGACGTAAGGTGAGCACGCGCACGCCGGTCCGCGTCACCGCTACGGTGTGCTCGAACTGGGCCGACAACTTGCCGTCGCGCGTGTGCACCGGCCACTGATCCGGCTGCGAACGGATCGCCGCGCGACCCTGGTTGATCATCGGCTCGATGGTGAACACCATGCCTTCCTGCAGTTCCAGACCGGTGCCTGCGTGACCGTAATGCAAAATCTGCGGATCTTCATGCATCTCGCGGCCGATGCCGTGCCCGCAGTATTCCTTGACCACGCTGTAGCCGTGCGCACGCGCATGCCGCGCAATGGCATGGCCGATGTCGCCTAAGCGCGCGCCTGGGCGCACCGCTGCAATGCCTTTCCACATCGCCTGGTACGTGGTCTGCACCAGCCGACGTGCGGTGTAAGCCACCTCGCCCACCAGATACGTGGTACTGGAATCGGCGATAAAACCGTTCTTTTCCAGCGTAATGTCCAGGTTGACGATCTGCCCACTACGCAATACGTCATCGGCCGATGGCACGCCATGGCAGACCACATCGTCGATGGATGCATTGAGTACGAACTCGAAGCCGTATTGCCCCTTGCTGGCAGGCCGTGCATCGAGCTCATCCACAATCATGCGCTCGACAAAATCGTTGAGTTCCAGCGTGCTGCGGCCTTCCAGCGGCAAGCGATCCAGCGCATCGAATACCTGCGCCAGGAGCTGACCGGACACTGCCATCAGCGCAATCTCGTCAGGCGACTTGATCACGTCCGGGCTGGTTTCAAGGCTTGCGGCCGCACGCCCGCAGCGCGCAATTGTTCGGCCACGATTTCCTGAAACGATGTGTCCGGATGCATCTCGCACAGCATGCCGACCTTGATCCAGAAATTGGCCTGCGCATTGATCGAGCGACTACTCACGGTGCACGCACGGCGTAGTTGGTCGTGCAGGTCGTCATCGATATTGACGATGCCCATGGTGGCTCCAGCTCTGGCGATATACGAATCGTATACGCAATGTATATTCAGCTACAACGCCCTTTCGCCTCGCACCAGCTGTGCTCGGTTGGGCGTCGCCACGACGTTCGCGCGCCGATGACTTGTCACCCAGCATCACCGAGCTACGCCGCGACCAACGCTGGGCCGTGCGCGATCTGCAGAACCTTCCGCGCAGCACGGTGGAACTCATCTGATGCGCGTGCACGCCATGCAAGGCGACACCGTCGACCTGCTGTGCTGGCGCCACCTGGGCAGCACGGCCGGCCTGGTCGAGCACACCTATCTCCTCAATCCCGGCCTGGCCGAACTAGGCGCTGTGCTTCCGCATGGCACCCCGGTGGAGTTGCCCGAGGTAACCACCACCACAGCGGCGATGACGCCGCTTGTGCAGCTATGGGACTGACCTGATGACCGAACCCACCTCCGTATCGAGCGGCTTCTTGATCGCCACCGGTGTGGGCCTTGCCTCCGTGCTGCCTGGCATCGATGGCGACGCGCTGATCGGCGCCTTCGCGGGCGGCGCGCTGTTTGTCGTGTCTGCCGCCAAACAACCGCTGTTGGCGCGACTGATCTATTTCCCGGTGAGCGTGATCGCCGGCTACCAGCTGGCGCCAGAGATCCTGCTCTGGCTGCCAATCAAATCCAGTGGCGTGGCTGCCTTCGCCAGCGCGGCGTGCGCGATCACCGTCACGCTGGGCCTGATCGAAAAGAGCAAATCGTTCGACTTTTCCTTCCTACGTCGTGGAGGTCCGCCCAGTGCATAGCCTGGTCACCGTCCTGACGTTGATGGCCTCGCTGGCCATCTGCGTCCGCCTGCTTACCTACCACCGCCCAGTCGATGCGCGCCATCGACGCAGCGCGGGCTGGTGCGCGTGGTTGCTGATCGCCAGCACCGGCGGCCAGGCACTGCACATCCTGCTGGCCGGCGCCGGCTCGCAGGTCAGTCTCTGTCACCTGGGCACGTTGATCGTGCTGGCGGTGCTCACCTACCGCGCCCAGGGCAATGTGGCGCGCATCCTGAAGGTCGATTGATGTTCACCGATACCCAGCTCGCCTCGATCATGCAGTGCTCGCCGCAACGCGCACAGCGCTGGCATGGCCCACTACTCGCCGCCGCCAACCGCTTCGGCATCACCACCAAGCGTCGCGCCGCGCACTGGCTTGGCCAGGTCGGTCACGAGAGTCTGAGCCTGTCGCGCATGGAAGAAGGGCTGACCTACACCACAAGCGCTCGGTTGCTGGAGGTGTACGGCGCGCGCATCACACCGGCCCAGGCACCCACCTTCCTGCGCAACCCCGCCGGCCTGGCGAACTTCGTCTACGCCGACCGCCTGGGCAACGGCAACGAAGCCAGCGGCGACGGCTATCGCCACCGTGGCCGTGGCCCGATGCAGCACACCTTCCGTGGCAACTACCGCCGCATCGGTGAGCTGATCGGCTTGCCGGTGGAAGAGCAGCCGGATCTGCTACTGCAGATCGAGCCGAGCGCATTGGGCGCGGCGGCGTACTGGCAGGACAACGGCCTCAACGCGCTGGCCGATACGGGCGACGTGCTGGGCCTGGGCCGGAAGATCAACCTGGGCAACGTGCGCGCCAAGCGCTTGCCCGAAGGCCACAGCGATCGCGTCACGCGCACGCAGCGTGCTCTGCAGATCCTGGGTGTCGGCTGATGGTCACGCGCCTGATCATCCTGCTGGCGCTGATTGCAGTGCTCGTCGGTGGCTGCGTGTGGCAAGAGCAGCGTGTCAGCGCAGCGCAGCAAGACCGCGATACCGCGCTGCAGGCCAAGCGTCGGGCCGAGGCGGAACGCGACAGCGCCAAAGGCTCCACCACTGTCGTCACGCAGTACGTCGACCGCGTGCAGATCGTGCGCGAAGCCGGCGCCACCATCACCCGCGAGATCCCGATCTATGTCACCCAGAAAGCCGATGCTGCTTGCGCTATCCCTGCTGGCTTTGTGCGGCTGCACGACGCCGCCGCCACGGGCAACCCTGCCGGGCCGCCCACCGCAGATCCTGATGCGCCGGCCCCGGCATTACGCTCTCTGGCATTGCCGGTACCGTCGCCGACAACTACACCAGCTGCCACGCCACCGCCGCGCAGCTGAGCGCGCTGCAGGACTGGGTCGACCTCCACGCACCGGGGCCGGCCCCATGATCAAGCCCGCCAGCCTGCGCGCGCATCTGGTCGCAGCGCTGCCGGATCTGGCGCGCGATGCCGACCGGCTGCCGGTGTTTATCGACGCCGGCAGCCTGGTCAGCACGTTCCAGCCGGGGCTGTCCTTCGAGTACCAATACACGCTCAACCTGATTGTGACCGACCACGCCGGCCATCCAGACGGCGTGATGCTGCCGCTGCTGGAATGGGTGCAGGTCAACCAGTCCGAGCTGCTGTCCAACCCGGCGCGACGTGGTGACATCGCCTTCGAGGCCGACATCCTCGCCAACGATGCGGTGGACCTCTCGATCAAGTGCCGCTGACCGAACGCGTCGTGGTGACGGCGAAGGATGGCGGCGGCTATGACATGACCCATGCGCCGGAGCCGGTGATCGATCCGACATGGATGAGCTGACCGCACTAGAGAACTGGGCCGCGCCATTACTGGCGCCCCTGCAGGAGGGCGAGCGGCGCAAACTGGCGCGCAAGATCGGCACCGCGTTGCGGCGCTCGCAGAGCCAGCGCATCGGTAAACAGCAGGCACCTGACGGCACGCCATACGCACCGCGCAAGCAGCAGCTGCGGCAGAAGTCCGGGCGGGTCAAGCGCAAGAAGATGTTTGCCAAGCTGCGGCAAGCCAAGTACCTCAAGGTCAGTACTAGTCCCAATGCAGTAAGCGTGGGGTTTGTAGGTCGCGTGTCGCGAATTGCGCGTGTGCATCAAGAGGGGCTCGAAGATCGTGTGCGACCAGGCGGCCCCGAGGTGCACTATTACAATAGGGCCGACGTCCCCCCAATTTTGAGTAGCACCTCAGTTTGGAGTCCAATTCCCTACCCCAAGGAGATTGGACGTGAAGAAGCGTTTTTCCGAAGAGCAGATCATCGGCTTCCTGCGCGAAGCCGAAGCGGGCATAGCGATCAAGGACTTATGCCGGCGGCATGGCTTCAGTGAGGCCTCGTACTATCTGTGGCGCAGCAAGTTCGGCGGCATGAGCGTGCCCGACGCCAAGCGGCTCAAGGACCTTGAGGCCGAGAACGCGCGGCTAAAGAGGTTGCTGGCCGAGCAGTTGTTCGAGAATGACCTGATCAAGGATGCGTTGCGAAAAAAGTGGTGAGCGCACCGGCGCGTCGTGCGCTGGTGCGCGAGTGGATCGGGCGTGGTGCTAGCGAGCGTCGTGCCTTGGCGGCGATTGGCATGAGCGCCAGCGCGCTGCGCTATTGCCCACGCCAAGACCGCAATGGCGAACTGCGCGAGCGCATTCTTGCGTTGGCGCATCGCCATCGCCGCTACGGCGTGGGGATGATCTATCTCAAGCTGCGACAGGAAGGACGCCTGGTGAACTACAAGCGCGTGGAGCGGTTGTATCGCGAGCAGCAGCTACAAGTGCGGCACCGCAAGCGCAAGAAGGTACCGGTTGGCGAGCGTCAGCCGCTGCTGCGGCCAGCGCAGGCCAACCAGGTGTGGTCGATGGACTTCGTGTTCGACCGCTCCGCCGACGGCCGAGTGATCAAGTGTCTGGTGATCGTGGACGACGCAACGCACGAAGCGGTCGCCATCGAGGTGGAACGCGCGATCTCCGGGCACGGCGTTGCGCGCGTGCTGGATCGGTTGGCACACAGTCGCGGCCTGCCGCAGGTGATCCGCACCGACAACGGCAAGGAGTTTTGCGGCAAAGCGATGGTTGCCTGGGCGCATGACCGGGGTGTGCAGCTACGGCTCATCCAGCCGGGCAAACCAAACCAGAACGCCTACGTCGAATCGTTCAACGGCCGGCTGCGCGACGAATGCCTCAACGAACACTGGTTCCCAACGCTGCTGCATGCACGCAATGAGATCGAACGCTGGCGACGCGAATACAACGAGGACCGACCCAAGAACGCAATTGGCGGCATGACGCCGTCCGCTTATGCCCAACATCTGGCAAACACCGATATCATCAACCCCGGACTCTAAACGCGGCCGCTACTCAGGGCGGGGGGACGTCGGGGCAATACTCGGCATAACTAAAGAAGAAAGAGAGGCGTTACATGACTTGCTTAGTTTGTACTTGGCTGGAGGGTTGTGACCCTAAAATTCCATTTAGTTTCCTATTGACATTTAGGCACTAAATGCTAATAGTACGTTAATAACGTGCATTCACATTACATTAATAAACAAAGTCATGGAGGGCTAGTGAAAAAAACTCATGTTTTTACTGCTGTGGGGTTGGTTGCAGCTGGCTTAGCTACCTTTTTACTTATGAAGCCCTCGCCACCGGCAGACGCATCGCGTGGCTCATCAGATCAAGCTGTAGCCCGTAGAGCCGACGAAGTATCGATTCCCAGAAGCGGCAGTAGTGCCATCAACCAGCAGGCATCGGACTGGGCATCAAAGCCTTCAGATGAGCTGTATCGAAATTTTCATACCACTAAAAGCCGCGCGGAGGCTGGTGATGCTGCTGCACAACGCCGGCTCGCGGAGATCTACGAACAATGCGCCATGTACAGTGTCTCGCCAAAAAATTTCGCGAGCATGCTGGACTCATATTCGAAGATTAAGAAAGAAAATTCTTCTCGATACGAGCAAATAAAGAGCCGGTTTTCTCACTATTGCAGAGAGGTTGATGGAGGAGAAGTAATTCCTCTAGAGGCAATTGAGCTTTGGTATAAAGAGGCTGCGAGACGCGGAGATCTAATCGCGCAATTGAAGCTTGCCTCCGGAAAAACAATGAGTTCGGAGGAGTATCAAAACCTAGTTGCAAAGGCAGTTAAGAGCAAAGGCCCAGAAGCAATTTTTGCAGTTGAAGAAATGGTAAATAATCCAAATGCTTCAATAGAGCTTGGATCTTATGCGCCGGATAACTCAGGAAATTACACTGAATTCGCATGGGCCTTGGCGGCCTGTAAAGCTGGCGCTGCATGTGGACCGGGATCTTACCGGTCAGACATGATTTGCCTTAACTACGGAATCTGTGGCTCACGTTATGAAGATGCTGTAAGAAACAAAATTGTACCACCTGGACAATTGAATTTACTTGATAAGCAGGTTGAAAAAATCCAATCAATCATCAAAATGGAAAAATAAAAGGGATTTAAATGAAGGTCAAAGAGAGAGTTGTTTTTAAGCGCTACCTAGCATTTTTCGCGCTTGTAATTTCAAGTCTGCCAGTCATAGCTTCAGCCGTTACCATTCGTGCGGGTTACGCACCCTATAATCAAGTTGCTCCAGCTGAAGGAATCACGGTTCTGGACGACTCGCTTTTGAGGGTGGCGGCAATGTATGGCCTTTGGGGAATGTACAGAACAGTGAATGGCCTTACCGCCTTGCCAAGAGGTTCTACCTTCGACGTTGTATATTCTGACGGATCAAGTGAGAAAGCTACGGTTGCATGCATAGGAGCGACCATATGCGTTATCCCAGTTCCGGGAACTCAGAGACGGGACGATGGCACCCTGATCAGTAACGGCGGCGGTGGGGGTGGCGGTGGTAAGAGTGGTGGCAGCGGCGGCGGCGGTAGTTGGGGCGGTGTTGTGGTTGTCGGCCCGCCAACGCAAGAGCCGTAAGAAACTATACGATTGGATAATTAAACCTTTTTTATGACCGCACGTCGCAAGTGCGGTTTTTTTTGCCAACACTTTACTTCATTAACCCTGACCATCAGCTGGAATTTTGTTGCAGTCGTACCAACAGCGTCGTTTTGTTTTCCTTGATTTCCGGTTTTGGCGCCACTGGCGCGAGGAGTCGGTAAGATGTTTTCGGCCAGGACGCAATCGCAGCCTTGCATCGGGTTGGTTTGGCGATATGCGTGCAGGTCCTGTACATGAAGGCCAGGGCTAATCGGGAAACTTTAAAACATTGCGGCCCGAAGGCGCGAGTGTTTGTAGCGATTGAGTTAACGTGGGGTGCCTCTTCCTGGGACTGACTTCTAAAGCAACACTGACACAACCCCTCAAGCTCGTCTGCAATGGCCTCTTTTACTGCCGTCGATCTTTCAAAGCTCCAAGCTCCCGACTTGATCGAGACCCTAGCATTTGAGGCGATCTTCGCCGAAGCGCTCGCGCAGTTTCGTCGGCTGATGCCTGAATTCTCCGCACTCACCGAAGCAGATCCGGTCTACAAGCTCCTGCAGCTGTTCGCAGCCCGCGAGCTATTGCTCCGCCAGCGCGCCAACGACAAGGCGCAACAGACGATGCAGGCCTTCGCCACCGGTACCAACCTCGATCACCTCGGCGCGCTGTTCGGAGTGGCGCGCCTGGTGCTCGATCCGGGGCAACCGGATAACGGCATTCCACCATCCTACGAGTCGGACGTGGACTTCCGCCGCCGCATCCAGCTGGCGCCCGAGGGCTTCAGTGTGGCCGGCCCCGAGGGTGCCTACATCTACCATGTACTCAGCGCATCCGCGGATGTCATGGACGCCAGCGCGACCAGCCCTGCGCCTGTGTCGACTCCCCGCAGTTCAGTGCCAGCCAAAATTAGAGGTCTGCGGTTGATGTTGATCACGGAACTCGGCGGGCGTTAGCCCGCCCAGGCTGTCGTGCGGGATCTGCTGGTTATAGTCGGCCAGCCAGTGTTCGGTCTGTTGGCGGACCTCGCTGAGCGTGCGGAACAGATGCATGTCCAGCACGCCACGCCGGTAGCTGCCGTTGAAGCGTTCGATAAAACCGTTTTGCATTGGACGCCCCGGCTCGATGAAGTCCAAGGCGATGCCCTTGCGCTCGGCCCACTCGGCCAAGGCCAATGCGACAAACTCCGGGCCATTGTCCAAGCGAAGTTTGGCGGGGTAGCCGCGCCAGGCTGCGATGCGTTCCAAGGTGCGCATGACGCGGGCGGCCGGAAGATTCAAGTCCACTTCGATCGCCAAGGCTTCCCGGCTGAAGTCGTCGATGACATTGAACGTACGGAAGCGCCGACCATCCCACAGCGCATCGGACATAAAGTCGATTGACCATCCAGCATTGGGTCGCTCTCCGCATGCCAGCGGCTGTGGATGACGGGTCGGGACCCGGCGCCTGCTGCGGCGACGTTGATTGAGCTTCATCAGGCAGTACACGCGCCACACCCTTTTATGATTCCACACATGTCCGCGACGGCGGATGATCTGAAAAAGCTTTCCAAAACCACGCTCGGGAAAGCGCTCGGCCAATTCGGACAGCAGCGCAATGACCTTCTCGTTGCGATCAGGACGGCGCCGATAGCGCGCTGTCGAGCGAGCCACGCCAACGACTGCACAGGCCCGGCGCTCGCTCCAGCCATGCTGCTCGACGAGCCAGGCAAGAAGCGGGCGTTTATGCGCCGGGTCTACAGTTTTTTTGCGATGACATCCTTCAATGCATGGTTTTCCATCGCGAGCTCGGCGTACATGCGTTTGAGCTTGCTGTGCTCGGTCTCCAGGTCGCGAAGGCGCTGGACATCAGCGGCCTCCGTGCCACCGTACTTGGACTTCCAGACGTAGTACGTGGCGTCGGAAATACCCAGCTCACGGCACACATCCTTGACATGGCGGCCGCCCTCAACCTGCTTCAGCGTGGCGACAATCTGGCTCTCGGTGAACTTGCTCTTGCGCATCGTTGGTCTCCTTGGTGGCTAGTGTGCCGGAGACCTCTAACTATGGATGGATCAATTTTACGGGGAGTCGACACCTGGTCAAGTGTTGGTCACTGTGCAATCGCGCACTGGCGATGGCGCCGCGCCGCAGGAACTGCTCGACGAAGTGGCCGCCGTCCTCACCGATGCCGACGTGCGCCCGTTGACCGACGAGGTAGCTGTCCAGAGCGCCAAGATCGTCCCGTATGCCATTCGTGGACGCGTCTACACCTACGCCGGCACCGACTCGGCGGTGGTCATGCGCGAGGCGCTGCGCAGCCTGCAGGCGTATCTGGACGAGGCACACCGTCTCGGCCGCGACGTACCGGAATCGGCGATCAAGGCCAAGCTGTTTGCCGATGGTGTGCAGCGCGTGGAGCTGGAATCGCCTGCAGCTGACATCAGGATCAGTCGCATGCAGGCCGCCTACTGCACCGCGATCGACATCGTGCACGCCGGCATCGATGAATAGCCCTCTGCCGCCCAACGCCACCAAGATGGAGCGCGCCCTGGCCGCCGTCACCGATCGCCTGGAAGCGATCCCGCTGCCGTACCCGGATCTGTGGAATCCGGACACGTGCCCGGCTGGCCATCTGCCGTGGCTGGCCTGGACGCTGTCGGTGGACGACTGGAAGGCCGACTGGAGCGATGCGATCAAGCGCTCGCGCCTGCGCAGCGCCATGGCGATCCAGCGGCGTAAGGGCACTGCCAACAGCGTCCGTATGGTCGTCGAGTCGTTCGGCGGGGCGGTGTCATACGCCCTGGGTTCCGTAGACACTCAAGACCCTCGTTGCGCGTAGCGCCGTTCAAACTCTACAGGCGACAGGTCGCCGGTTGAACCATGACGGCGTTTTGGGTTGTAGAACATCTCGATGTAGTCGAACACCTCCGTGCGCGCGGCGTCCTTGGTGGGGTAGACCCGCCGCCTGATCCGCTCGCGTTTGAGCAGGCCCAAGAAGCTCTCCACCGGGGCGTTGTCATGGCAGTTACCGCGCCGACTCATGCTGCACACCAAGCCATGGGATGCCAGGAAACTCTGCCAGTCATCGCTGGTGTAGACCGATCCTTGGTCCGAGTGGATCAGGCAACCCGATCTGGGTTTGCGCCGCCATACCGCCGATAGCAGGGCCTGCACGACCAACTCGGTATCGGCCCGATCGCGCATCGCCCAGCCGACGACCTGCCTGGAGAACAGATCGATCACCACAGCCAGATACATCCAGCCTTCATGCGTGCGGATGAAGGTGAAATCGCTCGCCCAGGCCGTGTCCGGCTCAGCGACATTGAACTGCCGATCAAGCAGGTTGGCTGCGGCGACGTACTCGGTCCCGCAATGGAAGCGGGGTTTGCGCCCATAGCCCACATGCGCACGTAACCCTTCCGCACGCATCAACCGATGCACCCGATGGCGACTGCAGCGCTCCGCCAGATCGCGCAGATCCTTGGTGATCTTGCGATGCCCATAGACACTGCCGCTGGCCAGCCACTGGTGCTTGATTAACCCCAGCAGGCGTTCGTCTTCCTTGGCGCGCTCACTCTTGGGCGACTTTAGCCAAGCGTAGTCACCGGCCCGGTTCACCCGCAACACCCGGCACATCGCGCACAGCCTAAATTCCCCGCGATGGGTCTGCATGAAGGCGTACTTTGCCTTTACCCCTTGGCAAAGTACGCGGCGGCCTTTTTTAGGATGTCGCGCTCCTCGGTCACTCGGCGCAACTCGGCCTTCAGGCGCCGAACCTCGGCGCTCTGGTCCACCTCGGCGCGCTGCACGACGCCGCGCTTGCCGAACTTGCGCATCCAGGCGTACAGGCTGTGCGTGGTGACAACCAGGAGCTCGGCGACTTCTGCCGCCTTGAACCTGTGATCGGTCACTTGCCGGACCGCTTCGATCTTGAACTCATCCGTATACCGCTTGCTGCTCATGGACACCTCCGAATTAGCTATTTTCCATGGCCTTGAGATGTCTAGAAAAGCCTGGGCGTATCAGATCGAATCCAGCCATCGGCGTGAGACAAGCACGCGAAGCAAAGAACCACCGGATGCCAACGCCGACCACCTTCGAAAAGGTGCTGGCCTTCGCTAGAGAACGCGGCTCGCTTCCGCCGCATACAAAGGGAAGCTGCCCAAGCTATCTCGCGCCAGTCATGGTGCTGGCGTATAGCGCGCGCCTACGCGGCATCGAGGTGTGCACACTCAACGACACACATAAGCAGCCAACAGGCATCCATGCTCAACGGCGCAAGGGGTCACGCGACACGCTCACCGAGTGGGATCCAGAAATGATCGAAGCGTGGAATTTCCTCGTAGCACGACGCACCGCTATCTGGACTAAAAACGGTCGAAATTTTGCAGTGCCCATTAAGGCTGAGGATCGGCGCCTACTGGTTGAACAGTCAGGTAACCCGATGGCTAAGTCATCGCTGGATAGTGCCTGGCAGCGATTCATCACACTTGCAATGACAGACGGGATCATTTCGAAGCAGGAGCGCTTTTCGCTACACGGCCTCAAGCATCGCGGCATTACCGACACAGTGGGTAACCGGGGCGACAAACAAGACGCTGCAGGGCATGTGACAGCAGCAATGACAGGCCGCTATGACCATGCACTGCCGGTGGTAAAACCGCCAAAGCGCCGCTAATTTTCCCGGCAGCCTCGAATCAAGGCGCCTGGCGTGAGCTAAGCCTTTGATTTCATGGTGGGCCCAGAAGGATTCGAACCTTCAACCAAAGGATTATGAGTCCTCTGCTCTAACCGTTGAGCTATAGGCCCGTGTGTCTGGCAGCGAGATGGCGAGCATGTCGGGCCGTGTAGCGGACGCGAAAGTTTACCTGTCTACGCGTCACCCTGTCTGCTGGGCGGCGTGTACCTACAACGATTCAAGCGTCTATAGCTGCAAGATCGTGTATCGGTAACCACAACGAAAAAGCCCAGCGGCGGCTGGGCTTTGAGCATCATATTTCAGAGTTACGTCCCGCCGCCGCTCTACAAACGCCTTTGACGGACCGATGCACCCGAGCAGATTACCGCATGGTGTGGAGCTTGGTGATGCCGAAGCTGGTTTGTTAGCAGTCGATCGCAGCGCCATATGTGCGTCACCGTTAGCGCAAGCATGGCAATCAACACAATGTTGGCGGTCAATCGCAGCGTGACAATCAGCACGCTGTAGCAGCGGACGCGATGATCGCAACAAAGCGCGGGGTGGCCCTAGGAAGGCGGTACCTAGAAGCAACCAGCAGAACCTACCATCCCGAATCACCAATCCCGCCCCTTGCTCCCAATCCCCGCCCATCACGCATCGGCAGTCTCAAACTGCCCATCGATCAACTGCCGGCCCGCACGAAACCCGTGCGCGATCGCCTCCTGGTACGTCTCATAACCTGGCCCGTTACCGGCAATGCGCGGTTGGCGCTTGCCGCCGAGCGCGTACACATCCACCCACAGCGTCCACTTGGCATCCGGGGAAGCCTGCTCGACGCGTACGCGGACCTCGTGTTCGCGGTACGTGGTTGTTTCGAAGCGGCTTTGCCTACTCATAAGACGATCCCGTTTCCATTCGTCCGCCAACTTAGAAGTCACGGTCAGAACGCGACGTGAGGTTTGCAGAAACATCTGTTTAATGTTGCATGGCCGTGTGGCTTCGTCGCCGCTGCGTGAACGCATCAGCGCGCCGTTCACAGCGCGCAGCATTTTACGAGTCTCATGCCGCCATAGGGCAAGCATAGCCAACTGCCCACGCCACAACGCAGCAGCCCCGCACGAGCGGGGCTGCTGTGTGATCACTGCACGGTTACGACTGAGGCATCAGTCGATATCCAGGAACGAGCGCAGCTGTTCCGAACGGCTCGGGTGACGCAGCTTGCGCAACGCCTTGGCCTCTATCTGACGGATCCGCTCGCGGGTGACGTCGAACTGCTTACCGACCTCTTCCAGCGTGTGATCGGTGTTCATGTCGATACCGAAGCGCATCCGCAGCACCTTCGCCTCGCGCGGGGTGAGGCCGGCCAACACATCACGCACCGTCTCGGAGAGATTGATGTTGGTGGTGTTGTCGATCGGTGACTCCACATTGGTGTCCTCGATGAAGTCGCCCAGATGCGAATCCTCGTCGTCGCCGATCGGGGTTTCCATCGAGATCGGCTCCTTGGCGATTTTCATCACCTTGCGGATCTTGTCCTCGGGCATGTCCATTTCCTTGGCCAGTTCCTCCGGCGTCGCCTCGCGGCCGAACTGCTGAAGCATCTGGCGGGAAATGCGGTTCAACTTGTTGATCGTTTCGATCATGTGCACCGGAATACGGATGGTGCGCGCCTGATCGGCGATCGAACGGGTGATGGCCTGACGGATCCACCACGTTGCATATGTTGAGAACTTGTAACCGCGACGGTATTCGAACTTGTCCACGGCCTTCATCAGGCCGATGTTGCCTTCCTGGATCAGGTCGAGGAACTGCAGGCCGCGGTTGGTGTACTTCTTGGCAATCGAGATGACCAGACGCAGGTTGGCTTCGACCATTTCCTTCTTGGCCTTGCGCGCCTTGGCTTCGCCATAGGCCATCGCACGGCTGATCTCTTTGATCTCGCCCAGCGTCAGATAGCTGGACTTCTCCATCTCCATCGAGCCCTGCTGCTCGGAGATGATCTGATCCTTGACGTCGCGCAGCGCCGACGACCACTTCTGCTTGCGCTTGAGTGCGTCTTCCACCCATTCCAGGTTGGTCTGATTGCCTTCCCAGGAGCGGATGAAATCCTTGCGCGGCATACGGGCCACGGTGGTGGCCAGGTGCAGCACCTTGCGCTCGTGGTCCTTGATGCCGTTGACCACGCCACGCAGCTGGGTGACCAGCGCGTCGGTCAGCGGCAGCGGCAACTTGAGCGTGGTGAAAATGGCGGCCATGTCTTCGCGCGCCTTGACCACCAGCTTGTGCTCGGCGCCGTTCTTGGCATAGACCTTCTTGAACTTGGCGTATTCGTTGGCCAGGTTCTCCATGCGCGTGGCGACTTCCACCGGGTCCGGACCGGTCGGGCCGGCCTCTTCTTCGGCAGCGTCGTCATCGCCATCTTCGTCGTCGTCTTCATCCACCGCGTCCTCGTCGACAGCGACGGGGCCAGCGGCAGCCAGCGCGGCGGCAGCGGCGTCGGCTTCTTCGATCAGGTCGTTGAAGCCCACCACGATCTCGGCCAGACGCTTCTTGCCTTCCTTATGCGCTTCGTAATCGGCGAGCAGCATTTCGGTCGACAGCGGGAACACGCCCAGTGCTGCCTGGACCTGGCTCAGGCCTTCTTCGATGCGCTTGGCGATGGCGATTTCGCCTTCGCGGGTCAGCAGCTCGACCGTGCCCATTTCGCGCATATACATGCGCACCGGGTCGGTGGTACGGCCACCTTCGGTGTCGAGCGCAGTCAGCGCGGCGGCAGCTTCTTCGGCTGCGGTGTCGTCAACCTCGCGGTTGCCGGTGTTGCCATCGTTGAGCAACAGGGTTTCGGCATCGGGTGCAACTTCATGGACATCGATGCCCATGCCGTTGATCATGCTGATGATGTCTTCGATCTGCTCCGGGTCGACAAGGTCGTCGGGCAGATGGTCATTGACTTCGGCGTAGGTCAGATAGCCCTGTTCCAGGCCCTTGCTGATCAGTAGCTTGATGTCGGATTGCTGGGCAGGACGTTCGTTGGCCATGAGTGCTCGCGCCACCGGCTTTGAGATTGGAAAGAGAACCTAGCATTATACCAGCGTGAAGCCCGGTCTGCCGGATTCAAGACGGGACCGCTGGTGGACGTGTTGTATCTAGGGTCTGAGAAGGAAAGTCACCGGGCCATCGTTGACCAGGTCGACAACCATATGGGCACCGAAGCGCCCCGTTTCCACCCCGCCGCGGTGTTTTTCGCGACAAATGCCCACTACTTGATTGAACGCCCGTTCAGCCTCTTCGGGCGGCGCCGCGGTGCTGAAGCCTGGGCGATTTCCGGAACTGGTGTCAGCGGCCAGGGTGAACTGGCTTACCAGCAGCAGGCCGCCGCCGGTATCGGTGAGTGAGTGATTCATCTTGCCGGCGTCGTCGCCGAAGACGCGGTAGCTGAGCAGGCGCTCGGCCAGGCGCCGGATCTGCGCATCGGTGTCGCCGGGCTCCACGCCGACCAGCGCCAGCAGCCCGGGGCCGATCTGCCCGACGATCTGGTCATCGACCGTGACGCTGGCGCGGATGACGCGCTGGATCAGTGCAAGCATGGGCATTCTCGGGCGGCAAACTGTGCCGCGCAGCATGCCCAGCGCTGCCGGCACTGTCACGCGCGGGCCTTCGCGGTCTGCGCTGTTTAGAATTGCGCCGATGACACCTGATGTTCGCGCTCGCCTGTTGTATGCCACCGCCGCCACCGTGGGACGTTTGCCGTGGCCGTTGCTCAAGCGCGTGGCCGACACGCTGGCCTGGAGCTGGCGCAAGCTCAACGCACGCGAGTCACGCGTGGCGCGCCGCAATCTGGAGCTGGCGTATCCGGAACTGAGCGCCGGGCAGCGCGCGCGCTTGCATGCGCAGGTCCTGCAATCGACCGCGCGGCAGACGCTGGAAGTGCTGCGCACCTGGACCCGCCCGCCGGCGGAGAATCTGGCCCGCCTGCAACGCAACGGCCAGGAACTCTACGACGCCGCGCTGGCCTCCGGGCGCGGGGTCATCGTGGCGGCGCCGCACTTCGGCAACTGGGAACTGCTCAACCAGTGGCTGTCCGAACGCGGGCCCATCGCCATTGTCTACCGGCCGCCGGAGTCCGAGGCGGTGGACGGTTTCCTGCAGTTGGCACGCGGCGGCGACAACGTGCGCCAGGTACGCGCCGAAGGGCCGGCGGTGCGGCAGTTGTTCAAGGTGCTCAAGGACGGCGGCGCGGTCGGCATCCTGCCCGACCAGCAACCGAAGATGGGCGATGGCGTGTTCGCACCGTTCTTCGGCATTCCGGCCTTGACCATGACCTTGGTCAACCGGCTGGCCGAGCGGACCGGGGCGATCGTGCTGTACGGCTGGTGCGAGCGCGCCGGCGACGATCTGCAGTTCGCACTGCATGTGCAATCGGCCGACCCCGCGGTGGCCAATGCGGATCCGGCACGTGCGGCCAGCGCGCTCAACGCCGGCATCGAACAGATTGCCCGGCGCGACCCGGCGCAATATCAGTGGACCTACAAGCGCTACACCCTGCGCCCGCCGGGCAGCGGCGAGGCCAATCCGTATGCGACCGAGCGGCATCCGCATTAGCGACGGGCGGCATCTGCAGCGCGACCTGTCAAGCGAGCGCGGCGGCGGCTCGCAAGGCTGGTCCTTTGGTCCGCCAGGTGTTTCACGTTGCGGCTCGACCACTTGGTCGCTGCTGGCGTGGGATGCCGGCAACGCAAGATGCAGCGCGCCCCAATCACGCCTGGTGCGTTTGCGTTCCACCCCTTCAGTACCTCCGTGCGACCGCGCAACCGCACTGTTCGTCATGCCAGCGGACCATCCGGCCAGCGCAGTGCGACTGGCGCAGCGCAACCGAACCGTGTCGCGCGGTGCCCGCATCGCACTCAGTCGTCGTGCGGATCGGCAGGCGTGGCCAAAATGCGTTGATAAAACGCCAGATCCAGCCAGCGCCCGAACTTGAAACCGGCTTCGCGCACGGTGCCGGCATGGGTGAAGCCGAACTGTTCGTGCAAGGCGATGCTGACCTGATTGTTGGCATCGATGCCGCCCACCAGCACATGCACGCCGCGCGCTTGCGCCGCCGCGATCAAGGCTTGCAGCAGCAGGCGCCCCAGGCCTTTACCGCGATGGTCGCGGTGCACATAGATCGAGTGCTCGACGCTGTACTTGAACGCCGGCCAGGCGCGGAAGGTGCCGTAGCTGGCAAAGCCCATCAGGGTGCCGTCAGCGTCCTCCACGCCAATCACCGGAAAGCCGCCCACCTGCTTGGTGGCGAACCAGCCGACCATGCTCTCCGGTGGCCGTGGCCGGTAGTCGTACAGCGCAGTGGAATTGGCGATGGCTTCGTTGAAGATGTCCAGAATGGCGCTGGCGTGGCGCGCTTGGCTGCAATCGACAATGTGCATGGTGCCCGACGAACATGGAGGTCGCCCGATTAGAAAGCATTGCCAGGCGCTGAACAACGCGGGCCGCAGGCAAGCAATCGGCACATGGCGCGCCACTCAATCGGCAGCGGCTGGATGCAGCGTTCTACCCGGTCGTGGCGACTGCCTGTTGCCAGGCGCGCGACAATGGACAGACGCGATCATGCAGTGACCGCGGCGGCGCCCGCCTTGAAGCGGCCGTGGCAATCCCCATCTGGAGTCGTGCATGAGCAGCCCCGTCCCCTCCCCCAGCGCACAGGCCTTCGGCGATCCGGCGGCGATCCGCTGTGAGCGCGCCGCTTCCGAGCTGCGTGCCGGGCGCCCGGTGCTGCTGACGGCGGCGCATGGACAGGCGCGTGCGGTGCTGGCATTGGACAGCAGCACCGCGCAGTCGTACGTGGCCTTCGCCCGCGCCGCGCAGGGCCGCCACTATCTGTTCGTGACGCCCACCCGCGCCCAGGTGCTGGGCCTGAGCGCGCCGCAGGGTGCGCGCGTGGGCTTGGTCGATCACAACTACGACCAGCTCGCCGCGCTGGCCTACCTGCGCGACACCCCGGTGCCCACGCAATGGACGGCCGGCGATGCGCTGGATGCCGGCGGCGCGGAGATCGCGCGGCTAGGCTTGCTACTGCCGGCACTGCTGGCGGTAGAACTGCGCGATGTGCACGACCATGCTGCGTTCGCCGGCTGCCAGTCGCTGGCGCTGGACGATTTGAGCCGCGGCTGCGCCACCTCCGCAGCGGCCGGTTACGAGTTGGTGACCCGCACCCCGGTGCCGCTACGCGGCCTGGGCATGAGCGAATTTGTGGTGTTCCGCGGCGGCGTGGCGCAGCGCGACCAGGTGGCCATCGTGGTCGGCCAGCCAGACCTCACGAGTGCCGTGCCGGTGCGTGTGCATTCGTCGTGCCTCACCGGCGACCTGTTCGGCTCGCTCAAATGCGATTGCGGCGACCAGCTGCGACACGGCCTGGCCAAGCTGAAAGAACTCGGTGGCGGTGTGCTGCTGTACCTGGATCAGGAAGGCCGCGGCACCGGCATCGCCGCGAAGATGCGTGCCTACGGCTACCAGCATGCCGGCCTGGACACGATCGATGCCGACGCGCAGCTGGGCTTCGGCCCAGACGAGCGCCGCTACGGCAGTGCGGTGGCGATGCTGCGCGGGCTGGGCATTGGCCGGATCCGGCTGTTGACCAATAACCCGGCCAAGGCCGAGCGCCTGCGCGCAGCCGGCATTGCGGTCGAAGACCGCATCGCGATCACCGGCGACATTACCGCCGAAAACGAGCAGTACCTACGCACCAAGGCTGCACGCGCAGGCCATGCGCTGGATGTGGATGCGTTGATCCTGGCTGCGCAATAGCGCGCCCGGCGCCGGATGCGCCTGCACTCGGCGGCCGGCTATGCTTGCGAACCGCTTCTGCAGGCTCGCCTCGTGCACGACGCTCCACCGCCGCACCCCGATGTCATCGTCGCGCCTGCTTCGCCAGAAGCGCCAGCCGTGAACCACAGCCAGTGGCAGTCGCTGCCGCGCCGCGGTGCGTATGTGGCGGCGGTCAACGGTGCGCTCGGCGGCGGATGTGCGGGCCTGATCGCAGGCGGCGTGACGGTTGTCTGGCTGCACGCTTGGCATCAGTGGCCGGCGGTGCTGGGCGTAACCGTGGCCATCGCCCTGCTGGGTGCCTGGTTTGCGGTCAAACGGCATCGGCTGACGCATTGGAAACTCGATCAGTATGGCTTGGCGCTACAGCGCGGCCATCTGTGGCAAAGCGATACGCGCGTTCCGATCTCGCGCGTGCAGCACGTGGATCTGCGTCGCGGGCCGATCGAACGCGCGACCCGCCTGACCACGCTGGTGGTGCATACCGCCGGCAGCCGGCTCAATGCCGTGGCGCTGTCGGGGCTGGATCAGGACGATGCCGAACGCCTGCGTGATCGCCTGGCGCGACAGCTCGATCACGACGACGACGCGCTATGAGCGCCATCGAACATCCCGGCAACGACGAGCAGCGCCTGCATCCGTTGTCGTGGGTGTTCGTGTTGCTGCAGCAGATCCGTCAGTTCCTGATTCCGCTCGCCGCACTGGTGCTGTTTGGCAACCGCGACGGCAGTAGCGATTTTGCCGACCAGATCGCCACTGGCGTGGTGATCGCGGTGCTGGTGGCGATTTCGGTGCTGCGTTACTTCACCTACCGCTACCGGATCGGCAGCGATGGCGTGTCGATTCGAAGTGGTCTGCTGGAACGCAGCCGGCGTGATATTCCGTTTGCGCGCATCCATAACGTGGTGGTGCATCAATCGCTGCTGCACCGCCTGGCCGGCGTGGCCGAGGTCCGCCTGGAATCGGCTGGCGGGCACAAGCCGGAAGCGGAAATGCGCGTGCTGCGGCTGGATCAGGCTCTGGCGCTGGAAGATCTGATCCGTCGCCGCGTGACGGACGCAGATGTCCAGGCAGCGCACATCGACGAAGACAGCGGCAGTCTGCTGCGCATGTCGATGACTGAAGTGATCCGGCTGGGGCTGATCTCCAATCGCGGCATGGTGGTGGTGGCGGCCAGCTTCGGCGTCATCTACCAGATGATTCCGCGCCGCACGGTGTCCAACTTCGTCGAGCACAACGGCGAGCTGGCGTACCGCTACGTCAGCCAGACGCATCCCGGCGTCGCGGTCACGGCAACGCTGGTGATGATCGCCACGCTTGCCGTGCTTGCGGCGATGCGCGCGCTGTCGGTGGCCCTGGCGGTGACGCAGTACCACGGCTTTCATCTAAGCGAATCCGAGCGCCGCCTCACCGTGGAGCGCGGGCTGCTGACGCGGATCCGCAGCAGCGTGGCCTTGCGGCGGATCCAGTCGTGGACGCTGTACGAAGGCCTGCTGCATCGTTTGTTCGGACGCCGCCAGTTGCGGGTGGACACCGCCGTGGCCGGCAGAGGCGATAACGAAGGCAGCGCACTGAAGGAACTCGCCCCCATTGCCGACCCGCAGCACTGCGATGCCTTGCTGCAGCGCCTGCTGCCCGGTATCGCATGGCCGCCGGCACAGTGGCAGTCGATCGCCACGCATTGCTGGTGGCGATTGAGTCTGCCCACGGCGCTCGTGCTGCTGCCGCTGGTGGCGGGCCTGGCATGGCAGTTCGGCAGCCAGGCCTTATGGTTGCTGGCATGGCTGGCGTGGAGCGCCTTCAAAGCGCAGCGCCAGGTGCAACGCATGGCGTATGCGGTGGATGCGCGTTACGTTGCGGTGCGCGGTGGCTGGTGGAAGCGCTGGTGGCGACTGGCCGAGCTGGACAAGCTTCAGGCGCTGCAACTGCAACGCTCGCCGCTGGACCGGCTGTCCGGCACTGCCACGCTGTGGCTGGATACAGCCGGCGCCAGTGCAACCGGTCCGGCGCTGCGGCTGCGGTTTGTGCCGTTTGCCCAAGCGCAGGCGTTGCAGGCGCAACTCGGTGCCGCGTTGGCGCGGCGCAAGTTGCGCTGGTGATCAGCAACAGCGATCAGTCAATGGCGCTGATCAGCACTGGCCATCAGCAGTTGTGCTGATTGACATTGGCACTCGGGTCGGTGACCTGATCAATGACGGCGATCAGCTGCGGCAATGCGTTGCCGGCAACCATCGCCGCGCTGGTTACGGCTGATGAAGCTTGGAGCGGCTCTCAACACGTAGCCAGCGATCGTCAGGCGGATGCGACGGCGCGGAGCAACCGCAGTGTACGCGTGTGCCGCACAGAGGACGGGCCGCACCCGCCTGGCGGCTGCGCAGTCGGTTGGTAGCTGCGCTCAGCGTTGCGCCGGCCCCCAGTAGCCCAGCTCACGACGGATCTGCAGCCCGCGCCACACCGCGCCCAGCGGTTTGCGCCGCAGTTCGCCGAGCTTGCCGACAATGAAATCCTCGGTGGCGGCAATCACCCGCTCGGAGGAATGCCCGTCGCGATACGGGTGGATCGCATCGGCGTAGCTGGCAAGTGCACTGCGCAATGCCGCATCCGGGGCCAGCGCGCGCGTCAGCTGTTGCGGCAACTGCTGTGCCTGTTGGAAGTCGAGCATGTGCGGCTGCGGCACGCGATTGCGAAAGGTCACCACCGGTTTGTGCTGCACCACGAACTCGGACACGATCGATGAGGTATCCGAGACCAACACGTCGGCCGCGCGCTGCGCCGCCATGACGTCTTCGGGCTCGATGAAGCGTGCGTTGGCTCCCGCCAGCGCGCGATAGCGATCGAACAACTCCGGCGCGCACTTCGGGTGCAAGGTCAGCAGCCAGTAATGCGCGCCGCGCGCGATATCGGCGGCAATCTCCTCATAGAGCGCAGGCGCCGCGCTCAGCCGCTCGGTAAAGGTGGAACCGAACAGGATCACCGGGCGGCCAGCGGCTGGAGCGCGCAAGCCGGCGCTGCGGCCACCATCGTCGCGAAACACCGGATCGAGCTTGGGCCAGCCGGTTTCCACCACCGCAAAATGCCCTTCGCGCTGCGCCAGTGCGCGGAACGGCGCGGTGGTGGCCGGACCTTGCGTGCAATACAGATCGAACAAACCGCGCACGCGGAAATGACCGCGATTGTCCTCGCGCTTTTGCACATTGAAGCCGTGGAACAGCTGCACTTTCGCGCCCGACACGAACGGCGGCACCCAGTTGGCCGCGCTGAATACCGCGCGCGGACGCAAGGCCAGCGCCTCGCGCAGGCCGATCTCGCGCACGCCCGGCAGCGCCAGCCCGCGCGCGCCACCTTCGAACCAGGCCGACACCGCGTGCCCGGAGGCCTGTAATGCCTGCGCCAATGGCGCCAGAATAGGCAACGCGTAACGCTCCGTTGCGAACAGCAGGTAATCGGCCATCACATGTCCTCTTCGACCGCACCCGACGAACGGCCTCGCATTTCGGCCTGCATTATCGCGTTCAACGAGGCCGATCGCCTACGCGAATGTTTGACCTCGCTGGCGTTCTGCGACGAGATCGTGGTGGTGGACTCCGGCTCCACCGATGCCACCGCTGCCATCGCCAGCGCACACGGCGCGCGCGTGCTGCAACGCGCTTTCGATGGCTACCGCAGCCAGAAAGCGTTCTGCGTGGCACAGGCCAGCCACGACTGGGTGTTGTGTCTGGACGCCGACGAACGCGTCAGCGATGACTTGCGCGCCTCGATCATCGCTACGCGCGATGCTGGGTTCGCCACGGCGGCCGGCTACCGCTTCGCACGCTTGTCCGACTACTTCGGCCGCTTCCTGCGCCACGGCAACGCGTATCCGGACCGAGTGCTGCGCTTGTTCGATCGTCGCCGTGGTGGCTGGCGCGGCAAGCGCGAGATCCACGAAGCGGCCAGCGTGGATGGCGCGGTGGCGACGCTGGCGGGCGATCTGATCCATTACCCGTACCGATCGCTGATGCAGCAACTCGCCAAAACCCAGCGCTACGCGCAGATGATGGCCGAACACGAACACGCACGCGGCAAACGCGCCACCTGGAGCAAGCTGGTGCTGGCACCGGCCTGGCGCTTCTGGCGCGGCTATCTGTTGCGCGGCGGTTTTCGCGATGGCTGGCACGGGCTGATCTACGCCTACGTGCGCGCCAACTACGTGCGTCAGAAGACCATCATGCTGTGGTTGCTGCAGCACAACCAGCCGGTGCAGGATCCACCGCGCACGCCGGATCATCGCAGCGAGTAAGTTCGGATAAAAACGTCGAAAGCAGCCGTAAAGCAACTACGCATGGCGCGAACGCTGCTAGAAGCCGACATGTCCAAGTGACACGCGCCGATTCCAGCAACGGCTGCACATTCTGCTTCTGCGCAGGTATTTGATCGGCCACTCAATGCGCACGCTGCGGGCACGTGCGCCACATGCAGCCGGTGGATCACCCGTCGCTACCGGGTGCTCGTCACACCTGACTCGGCCTGCTGCGCCTGACGCGCTGCCAGCCCCACCAACACGCCGACCATGGCCGTGTAAAAGCTCGCCGCCACTTGGTGCGCAAACATCGATTGAGTCAGCCCGCACAACGCATAACTGATCACGAGCATGACCCCGGCCGCAGCCGGGCCACGGAACTGCTTCTGCCCACTGCGCCGATGCAGCCGCACGAAGATCCACAGCGGCACACCATAGACGGCAAGCAGCAGCAACAGGCCGGGCACGCCCTGGGTAGCTGCCCATTCGGCCAAATCGTTGTGCGCATGTCCCAACTGGCAACGAAACAACGCCGGGTTGGCGGCACAGGCCGGCAGGTCGTGCATCGCATCGTCGAAACGCCCAACGCCCACACCCGTCAACGGATGCGCCTTCACGGTATCCCAAGCCACATGCAGGCGTTCGATGCGGGCACCGGCCGACGAATCGGTGTCGCCCACTTCGTAACGTTGCAGGTCGCTCTGCAATTCGCCCAGGCGCATCTGGTCGGTCAGGGCCGGCACGCTGAGCGCAACGCCCACTGCCAGCACCGCGCCGCCGATGAAGGTCAGCAAGCGCGCACGCGCGCTATGCCAGGGTGCACCCCAGATCAGCACGCCCAGCGTCGCCAGCAGTGACAACAACACCCCACGGCTGCCGCTGAGCACGACCACCACCACGGTGGCCACCGCCGCGCTCACCAGCCAACGCACATTGCCGTCCGGGCGGCAGAACACCGCCACCACCAGCAACATCAGCGCGATGTCGGCAAACACAATGGCGTTGGTGAAGCCTTCGGCGCGGTCGGCACCGTTCATCACCTGCAGCAGCGCAATCAACATCGCCGCGAACACACCAGCCAGGGCACCGCGCCATAGCCAGACTTGGCGCGGCTGCAATGCATACGCCCACAGCGCCGCCCATGGCAGCACCAGGAAGCGTGATCGGTTGCCCACATCGCGCAGCCCGTGTTCGAACAAGGCGATCGACAGCAGCGACATTGCAATCACCGCCACCGTCAGCCAGCCCGCCACGCGCAACGACCACTCGCGCGCAGCAATGCCCTGACGCAGGCTGCGCCAGCCCACCAGCGAACCAAGCAACAGGCACAGGCCAAACGGCAGCAGCCCGCTCGGCATGCTGACAACCAGCGCGGTCAATGCGAACACGCCCAGCTCGGCAATACGCACGCCTGCCCGCGATGTGATTGGGGCAGACGGCGAAAGAGATGCGGGCTGGGTGTGCGAAGAATTCATCTAAAGATCGGTGGGAAAAGGGAGGCAACGCAGGGCCGGGCATCGGCAACGCCGGCCAAGCTAACGATGCGGCGCATGAATCCCTGCTAGACAGCCACTGACCGCTGCATGGTCACCGCGCCGCTGGCGCCTGGCACGTGCGCGTGCCTGTGGGGTCCGCTGGCTCATTCGGTGTCCAGGTTGCCCTGCTCTTTCGCTTCCACCGCACGCTCGCTGGAGCTGGCCACGCAGTCGCCGCGCACCGCATCGGCCGGCACCAGCCACCAGCGCCGGCGGTTAGCCACGCCCACCAACTGGCTGCGGCTGCGATCCACGCAGGCCAGCAATGCGGTCTCTTGCACCATCAGCCAGCGCTGGCCGGGTTGTTCTGCCTGCCAGGCCACGCCGCGCTGCAATTGGGTTTCCCATGGCACCTTGAAGCCGAAGGTCTGCGCCGGGCGATCGGCCATCAGCAGGTTCTGCTCCTTCCACGCCACCAGCCCGAGTTGCGCATCCGGGCCGATGCGGCGCCCGGCCTCGCGCATCACCGCTCCGGCCGAACTGGAATCGTTGAAGATGGGGTAGCAGACCAGGCCGAACGCCACCCACCACGCGCCCAGCAGCGAGACCACCGCAAACGCGGAGCGACGCACGCGCATCAGCAGCAGGCTAGCGATGCCCCAGGTGCCTACCGCGAGCAGCAGCCAGCCGAGCGGGTCGGTGGCTTCGCTGCCGACCCCGCGGCTGTCCATGATCTTCTGCTCAAAACCCGGGTGCCCGATCAGCATTGCCGCGCCACCCGCGCTGAACACCAGCGCCAGCAGCAACCCGAACCCGAACAGCAGCCGCTGCACACCAGCCCGGCGCAGCAGGCCTGGCACCAACGGCGCCAGCGCCAGGCAGAACATCGGCAGCGCCGGCAGGATGTACACATCGCGCTTGCCGCTGGGAATGGTGAAGAACACCAGCACCAGCAGCCACCAGGCCAGCGGCAGCAGATAGCGCGGATCGCGCCGCTTGAGCCGGCGCCTCCACGCTGGAATCGCCCACGGCAGCAGCAGGATGGTCGGCAGCCACATCGTGGCCATGCTTTGCAGGTGGTACCAGACCGGCTGCGCATGATCCCAGGACTTGGCGTAGCGCTTGGCGGTCTGGCGCAGCAGGATGTCGTTGAGATACACGCGGTATTCGGGCTGGCCGGCGGTGAGCGCGGTCACCATCATCGGCACGAACCACAGCAGGATCGCCACGAAGAAGAACAGCGGCCCCAACCAAAAGCGCCGGTCGCGCACATGCACGCGCACGCCCGGCCAGCCACGCGCTGCGGCAATCCCGGCCGGGATCAGCATCAGCAGCGCGATGATGCCCACGCCCTTGGTGATCACGCCCAAGCCGGCGGCGAACCAGCCCAGCGTCCACCAACGCCAGGCCGGACCCATCAGCAGATGGCGCAGCAAGCCGTAATTGGCCAGGGTGATCCAGAACACCACCAGCGGATCGATCTGCGCTTTCTTGGCCTGAAAGGTGAAGTGCAGCGTAAACAGCAGCATCCAGGCCGCATAAACCCCGACGCGGCGTGTCCACAGCCGCCGGCCCAGATCGTAGACGCAGGCCAGCGTGCCCAACGCGGCGAGCAACGAGGGCAGCAAAAACGCCACCCGCCAGTTGCCCAGCAGCGTGTAGAACAACGCCTGCAGCCACATCAGCATCGGCGGCTTGTCCGAATACAGCTCGTTGCCGCGATGCGGGAACAACCAGTCGCCGCTCACCACCATCTGCTTGGCGACCAGCGCAAAGCGCGGCTCGTCCGCCGGCCACGGGTCACGCAAGCCCAAGCCCGCGCCGATCACCAGCACGGCGGTGATGGCCAGCAACCAGACATCGGTGGAAGCGCGGTTCTTGAGCATGTTGGGCCGCAGTCGGACGCAGAGGGTGGAGCGCTGAGCTCAGCGCGCGATCAGGAGGCTTTTAGCAAAAGCGCGTAGAAGAATCCGTCGCAGTGCTGCTCGCCTGGAAACCGCTGACGTCCGGGGCCGGCCGCATGCCCGAACTGCGCACCCAAGGGCTGCGCTTGTGCGTCGGCGGTGCGTTGCAGGAATGCCTCGACCTGGGTCTGGTTCTCGCGTGCCAACAGCGAGCAGGTGGTGTACAGCAACTGCCCACCTGGGCGCAGCGTGCGCCAAGTCGCATCCAGCAGCCGCGCCTGCAGCGCACACAACGCATCGATATCGTCGGCACGCCGGTGCAACAGCACATCCGGTTGACGGCGCACCACGCCGGTGGCCGAACACGGCGCGTCCAGCAGCACCGCATCGAAGGGCTGGCCATCCCACCACGCATCCGTGTCTGCAGCATCGGCCGCATGCAAGGCGACCTGGGCGTTTGGCACGGTACGCTGCAAGGTCTGCTGCACGCGCTCCAGGCGGCGCGCATCCACATCCAGCGCAGTGAGCTGCAACCCGGGATAACGCTCCAGCAGATGCGCCGCCTTGCCGCCCGGCGCGGCGCAGGCATCGAGCACGCGTGCCGACGGCGCCAACGTCAGCGCATCGGCCACCTGCTGCGCAGAGCCGTCTTGCACCGAAACATCGCCTTCGGCAAAGCCTGGCAACTGGCTTACCGGCACTGCGCTGTGCAAGCGCACCGCATCCGGCAACACCGCATCGGTGTGTGCACGAATGTCCAATTCGGCAAGTCGTGCGACATAGGCAGCCGGGTCAATGCGCGAACGCTGCACGCGCAACCACATCGGTGCCATCTGCGCACTCGCGGTAAAAATCCCTTCGGCACGATCGCTCCAGTCGGCGCGCAACTGCTTGCGCAGCCACGACGGCCAGCCGGCATCATCCGATACCGCCGGAAATCCTTCGCGCTGGGCGCGCCGCAAAATCGCATTGACCATGCCGGCCTGACGCGGCCGCCCCAGCGCGCGGCATGCATCCACGGTGGCCGACAACGCGGCGTGCGCGGGCAGTTGCAGCACATCGAGCTGGGCGAAGCCGACCATCAGCAGCGCCTTGAGTTCGGCATCGCGGGGCGGCAACGGGCGCTCCAGCCATTGCCGCAGCGCGACGTCATACGCCGGGCGGCGGCGGATGACCGCAAAGCAGATCGCCTCCACCAGTGCGCGGTCGCGCGGATCACCGATCCCGGGCAGCGTCGCGGCCAGCTCGGTTTTCAGCGAGCGGCCCTGTTCGAACACCGCCGTCAGCACGCGTGCGGCTGCCAGGCGCGAGGCAACGCCAGCGGTTGCGGTGTCGGCCGACATCAGCGCAGCGCCGGCAGGTCGCGCCGCGCGTTGAGGTAATCGGCGGCGGTGATCGCCTTGCCACCTTCGCGCTGGAGCACGCGCACCCGCAGTGCACCTTCGCCGCAGGCGATATCGATGCCCTGCTTGCTGGCCGCCAGCAGGGTGCCGGGCGGATGCTGATGCGCCAGCTCCAACGCCACTGCGCCATGCAGGCGCACGCGCTCACCAGCCAGGATCGCCTCGGCCACCGGCCACGGGTTGAATGCGCGCACGCGCCGCGCCAGTTCCTGCGCCGGCTGCGCCCAATCCAATCGCGCCTGCGCCTTGTCCAGCTTGTGCGCGTAGGTCACGCCTTCGGCCGGCTGCGGTTGCGCTACCGGGCGGATGCCGGCGCGCAACAGGCCCAGGCCGTCGGACAACACCTGCGCACCCAGCGCGGCCAGACGGTCGTGCAGCTGACCGCCGGTTTCCTGCTCGCCGATCTCGATGCGCTGCGACAGCAGCACCGGGCCGGTATCCAAACCGGCTTCCATCTGCATCAGGCAGACACCGGTTTCGGTATCGCCAGCCTCGATCGCGCGCTGGATCGGCGCCGCGCCGCGCCAGCGCGGCAGCAGCGAGGCATGCACGTTCCAGCAGCCGTGGGTCGGCGCAGCCAGCACCGCCTTGGGCAGGATCAATCCGTAGGCCACCACCACCATCAAGTCTGCATTGAGCGAACGCAGCGTGGCCAGCGCTTCGGGCGAACGCAGCGTCTGCGGCTGGAACACCGGAATGCCGCGCGCAATTGCCTCGATCTTGACCGGCGAGGGCGTCAACCCGCGGCCGCGCCCGGCGGGCCGATCCGGCTGGGTATACACCGCCACCACCTCATGCCGCTGCGCGGCAGCGCGCAACGAAGCGACAGCGAAATCCGGCGTACCGGCAAAGATGGTTCTCATAGGGCTGGGATTCGGCATTCGGGAGTGGGGATTCGCAACGGCAGGTGTGCTGCCCGGGGCGAGAATGGCGTGGAGCTGAGAGGTAGGAGCAGATTTGTGGGGGGATTTGGAAACTTGGCGCCAGAACCGGCGTTGCCCGTCGCCATCAAGCGCAAGACGGGAATCGCGGCCGGCAATTCGATGCCTGCGACGGCAATGCCTTATCCAATCCCGAATCCCGAGCTTCAAGACCATCCGTCTGCAGACTGGCCGGTATCGCGATGCGCGGGCAAAGCCCATGAGCCAGATCGCAGCAGACTTCGCATTCGAGGGTTCGACACCAGCAGATTCAAAGCAAAAACCCGCTTTTGCCAATCCCGACTCCCCAATCCCGCCCTCAAGCCACGTGCTTACGCTGTTTGGCCAGCTTCTTGCGCACCATTTCGCGCTTGAGCGGCGAGAGATAATCCACGAACAGCTTGCCATCCAGGTGATCCATCTCGTGCTGGATGCAGACGGCCAGCAGGCCATCGGTGTGCAGTTCCTGTGGCTGACCCTGGCGGTCGAGATAGCGCACCGTGATCGCATCGGCGCGGCTGACATCGGCATAGATGCCGGGCACGGATAGGCAGCCTTCCTGATACAGCTGCTCGCCCTGCTTGCTCACGATTTCCGGGTTGACGAACACCTGCGGCAGATTCTTCTCGTCGCTGACGTCGATCACCATGAAACGCTTGTGCACGTCCACCTGACTGGCAGCCAGGCCGATGCCAGGCGCCTCGTACATGGTCTGGAACATGTCATCCAGCAGCGTCTGGAACGCCGGGCTGGTGAGCTCGGCAGCATCAACCGGCACGGCCTTGGTACGCAGCCGCGGGTCGGGAAACTCGAGAATTGGTAGCAAAGCCATGGGGTTACCCGTCTGGGAACACCGGCGCGGCGCCGGCAAGACGGTGTCATTCTAGCGCAATGCTTGCGTGGCGCCCCTGTTTCTGGACTATAGTGCGCGGACCTGTTGGGGAATCAGGCAAGAAGGTACTCATGTTAATCCGACTTCGTACGGTCGTCGCTGCGGCGATGTTGACCGTCGCGACCTACGCTGCCGCGCAAGCGGTGGGCGAGCATCCAGACACCTATGTGGTCCGCAAGGGCGATACCTTGTGGGACATCGCTGGGCGTTTCCTGCAAAAACCATGGCTGTGGCCGGAAATCTGGCAAGCCAATCCGCAAATCCAGAATCCGCACCTGATCTATCCGGGTGACGTGATCAGCCTGGCCTATCTGGACCGCGTCGGCAAAGGCACGATCCAGCCCGGCCCGCGCCAGGAAGCGCCGATCAATGCCATTCCATTGGCCGACGTCGAGCCGTTCCTGAAGAACCTGCGGGTGGTCGACCACTTCGACGAACTGCCTTACGTGGTGGGTCTGGAAGGCGGGCGTTCACGCGCCACCACCGGCCAGGTCGCCTATGTAGTCGGTCTGGAAAACGCACAGCCGGGCCAGCGCTTTGCTGTCGTGCGTCCGACCGTGAAGTTCAGCCTGCCCAAGCACAACGAAGACTTGGACGCGGCCGGTAACATCACCGCCGGCTCGGGCAACATCTGGAAGAGCTTCATCGCGCCGAGCACGCGCCGTGAGTTCCTCGGCTATGAGATGGCGCAGGTCAACATTGGCACCATCACCCGCAGCGCAGCGGGCGGCAACTCCAAGGCAGCGACGCTGCTGTTGCAGGACAGCGGCCGCGAAGTGCGGGCCGGCGATCGTATCGTCGCGGTCGAAGCGCAGCCGTACGACCTGCAGTTCATCCCGCATCCGCCGTCGGAACAGGCGCTGCAGACCGAACTACGCGTGCTGGCCATCTCCGATGCCTTCACTGTCAGCGGCACCCGCGATGTGATCGCCATCTCCGGCGGCGCCCGCGAAGGTATCAACAACGGCACGGTGTTCTCGATCTGGCGCAAGGGTCGCACCGTCAGCGATCGCGTCAAGCATTCGCGCTTCTCGCGGACAGACGACGACTTCAGCGGCCCGTCCGGTTCCACCGTCGGCCTGCCCGACGAGTACGCCTCGCATGCGATGGTGTTCCGCACCTTTGACAAGGTCAGCTATGCGTTGGTGATGGAAAGCGTCAAGCCGACAGGCCTGGGCTATTTCGTCAAGCATCCTGACGCGCAGTAGGCGAAAGTTCCGATGCATCAACGCGACGGCGCCCGAGGGCGCCGTCGTCGTTTACGGCCTAGCCTGGATGCATGGCCCTGACTGCTTCCGACGTGCGCGCATTCCTGATCCTGCTGCTGGCAGGTGGCCGCAGCCCACCGCGCCGAAAATTGCTGGCCTCGTACGGATCGGCGTCCGAGATGCTGGCAGCCGGGCCTGCTGCGTGGCGCTCCGCCGGCTGCGACGAGCTGCAATCTGCGCTACTGCGCACGCCTGACCCGCGTGCGCTGGACACAGCGCTGCGCTGGTGCGAGCAACCGGGGCACCACCTGATCGGCTGGCACGACCCGGATTACCCTGCCTTGCTGCGCCATATCGCCAACCCGCCAATGGCCTTGTTCGTGGACGGCGACCCCAATGCGCTCTGGCACCCGGGCGTGGCGGTGGTCGGCAGCCGCTCGGCCACCGCTGGCGGGCGCGACCACACCCGTGCATTCGCCTCCAGCCTGGCAAGCGCAGGGCTGAGCATCATCAGTGGCATGGCCGCAGGTGTGGATGCGATCGCGCACGAAGCCGCCCTGGCCCAGCATGATGGCATCACCGTGGCGGTGGTCGGCACCGGCACCGATGTGGCCTATCCCGAACGGCACCAGGGTTTGCGCGATCGCATTGCCGAACGCGGCGCGGTGGTCAGTGAGTACCTTCCGGGCACCGCCCCGGTCGCAGCGCATTTTCCGGCCCGCAACCGCATCATCGCCGGGCTGGCATTGGGGACGCTGGTGGTCGAAGCGGCCATGCGCTCGGGCGCACTAATTACCGCCCGGCTGGCGGCCGAGGCCGGGCGCGAGGTGTTCGCCTTGCCCGGCTCCTTGCACAATCCGCTCGCACGTGGCTGCCATCACCTGATTCGGCAGGGCGCCACCTTGGCGCAAGAGCCGGCTCAGGTCATCCAGGGACTGGGCCAGCTGTCGGGCGAATTGGCCAGCGCCTTGCGCGAGCGCCTAGCCGCCCCCACTGAGTTGCCCAGGAAGACAAAGACCGGCGCTGGCGCCGGTCTTGCCCGCTCCGATCCCGACTACCAGCGCTTGTGGCAAGCGCTGGGCCACGACCCAACCTCTATGGATTCATTGGTGCAGCGCACCGGATTGACGGCCGCCGCGCTGTCCTCCATGCTGCTCATCATGGAACTGGAGGGAGACGTGGTCACCGAGCACGGTCGCTATACCCGCAATCCTTAGTTTCTTCACCTCCACAGCGTCGCGCGACGCAGGCCGAGGGCAATGAAAGAGAGCATTCTCGATGTACTGCTGTACCTGTTTGAACATTATTTCAGCGAAGACGCGGACCTGGTCCGTGACCGTGACTCGCTTCAGAACGGCCTGATCCAGGCCGGTTTCAGTCCCGCAGAAATCAGCAAAGCCTTTGATTGGCTGGACGCGCTCTCCGAGCAGCGGCCCAGCGTCGCGCGCCCGCATGTAGATGGACCGGTGCGTATCTATCACGGGCCGGAGCTGGACAAGCTTGATCTGGACTGCCGTGGGTTTCTGATGTTCCTTGAGCAACACCGCATTCTCGACGCCGATCAGCGCGAGTTGGTGCTCGACCGCGCCATGGCGCTGGACCAGGACGAACTGGATCTGGACGACCTCAAGTGGGTGGTGCTGATGGTGTTGTTCAACCAGCCCGGCGCCGAAGCGGCCTATGCCTGGATGGAAACCCAGATGTTCCTGGACGAACCTGAACCCGTACACTGAGCGTTGAAGTAGCCACGGATGTGCGTGCAAGGGGACGGGGATGCGCAGTTGGTATTACGCCGATGGTCACCGCCATCGGCACGGTCCGGTGGCCGACGGCACCTTGGTGGGCCTCTATCGCGATCGCGTGATCACCCTGGATACGTTGGTCTGGCGCGAAGGGCTGGACCACTGGTTGCCACTGTCTGCCTGTGCCGACACGCTTGGCCCACCCGTTCCCACTGACGTGTGTGCGGCCGCGGTTCCGCCGTCGTTGCCGCCTGCTGCGGTACAGCCTCCGCGTACGCATTCGTCCGCAATTCCAGCACAGCCGCGCAGCAACTGCCCTGGCTGGCCGCTGGTTGCGGTGGTCGGGTTTTTTGTGCTGGTGGGCGTCATCGGCATCCTCGCCGCGATCGCGTTTCCGGCGTACCACGATTATCTGGGCCGGGACAAGGTTACCCAAGCGGTCGGCGAGTTGGCAGCATTAAATCCGCAGATCGCCGAATTTCTCGCGCGAGAAGGCCGCTGCCCGGTCAATGGCGACGCTGGCTTCAAGCCGCCCGAGCAGTACGCGAGCGAGCGCTTGAGCAGCGTGCGCATCGGCCGCTTCGAGGGCAGCGAATGCGGTATCGAGGCCGTCATCCATGCGCCCAAGTCGGCCAAAATCGACGGCAGGGCGCTGTGGCTGGAGCTGGACGCAGATGCGGCAGCTGGCATTGCAGTTCCGAAATCGACGACAGCCAACTTCCACCGAACTGCCGCGGCTGACCGCCTGCTGCATGCCGATCGCTACACGTTTAGGGGACAACATGACGCAATGGTATTACGCCGACGCACAGCGGCAGCGCCAGGGGCCGGTGGACACGGACACGCTTCGCGCACGCCTGACGCAGGGCATCATCGACCGTTCCAGCCTGGTCTGGCGGGAAGGTCTGGCGCAATGGGTTGCGCTGCACGAAGTGGGGGCCGAACTGGGCCTGGACAGTGCTGCGTCTGCGGCTCCGGGGTCCGCCAGGTCAACGCCTGCGGATGCGCTGATCGATGCGCCGCTGCCGGCTGCGTACCCCGGCGGCAGCGCCTCAGCCACGGCGCCGCCAGCTGCGACCTCACCGTTACATGACCATGTGCCTGAGACATCGCCGTGGCAGCCGGCAGCAGCTGGCGGTGGCATCGTCACTGCCAGTGCCAGCGATGCCGCCGCGACTGACCGCACCAACCACCACCCAGCCGTCGACTCCCCGCTACACCCGCCACACGAACAGGCTCCAACATCGGATGCGTCGGCGTGGTCCACCGCACCAGCAGACACGGCGACCACGCCGCTGACGTCAGGTCCAAGCCTGGCCAAGACCGCGGACGCGACATCGCCACCGGGTTACACCCCGGCAGCTGCGACCACGCCACTTCCAGGCGCCTGGGACGCTCCGGCCTTCGCCGCGCCCGCGGCAAGCGTCGCGCTGCAGGACGCGCCGGTGGTCTACGCCGGCCTGTGGCGGCGCGTGGCCGCCAGCATTCTGGATAGCCTGATCACCACCTTTGCGGTGTACCTGATCGTGATCCCGCTGGTGTTCGTGGTAGCGCTGATAACCACGCGTGGCGATTCGGGTTCGGCGCTGGACGATGGAAGTGCACTCGGCATCGCCATCGTGGTGATGTCCTACGGCATCGGCCTGGCGATCCCGACGCTGTATTTCGCCTGGATGCAATCCAGCCGGCATCAGGCCAGCCTGGGCAAGCTCGCCTGCGGCATCAAGCTGGTGCGCGCCGACAGCAACGGCGGCCGGGTCGGGTTCTGGCGCAATGTATTGCGCTATCTGGCCTACATGCTGATCAGCGTGCTCACCCTGGGCATCGGCGCGATCGTGGCGGCCTTCATGGCCGGCATGACCGAGCGCAAGCAGGCGCCGCACGACAAGGTCTGCGACACCCTGGTCGTGGACCGTTGGGCCTTCACCGAGTATCCGGAACGGCAATCCAGGGGTCTGGATACCGTCTCCATCGTGGTTCTGGCCATTTATGCGGTGATCCTGGTGCTGTCGGTAGTGGTCGTGGCCTTCATGCTGGCGGCGATCAGAATGAGCCAGAGCTAGCAGCTGACGGCGCTGGCCGCTTGACACGGCGGCGTCCGCCATGATCTTTCTAATAAGCGAACTGAACGCCCGGGAGCACTCCCCGGGCGTTTAATGTGTGGGAAACGGCCGATCTGCTTCCCTCGACCGGCCAATTAGGCCACGCTACCCGCCCCCCGGGCTCCGCCCCAAGAAGTTGCCATCATGCCCAAGCACCTGCTCATCGTCGAATCGCCCGCCAAGGCCAAGACGATCAATAAATACCTCGGCAAGGACTTCACCGTCCTGGCCTCGTATGGGCACGTGCGCGACCTGGTCCCCAAGGAAGGCGCAGTCGATCCGGACAACGGCTTTGCGATGCGTTACGACCTGATCGAGAAGAACGAAAAGCACGTCGAAGCCATCGCGCGTGCTGCCAAGGGTGCCGACGACATCTTTCTGGCGACCGACCCGGACCGCGAGGGCGAGGCGATCAGCTGGCACATCGCCGAGATCCTGAAGGAGCGCGGCCTGCTCAAGGACAAGCCGATGCAGCGGGTGGTGTTCACCGAAATCACCCCGCGCGCGATCAAGGAAGCCATGCTCAAGCCGCGCGCGATCGCCGCCGATCTGGTGGATGCGCAGCAGGCGCGCCGCGCGCTGGACTATCTGGTCGGCTTCAATCTGTCGCCGGTGCTGTGGCGCAAGGTGCAGCGCGGCCTGTCCGCTGGCCGCGTGCAATCGCCGGCGCTGCGTATGATCGTCGAGCGCGAAGAAGAGATCGAAGCCTTCATCCCGCGCGAATACTGGTCCATCGATGCGCATTGCCGGCATCCCTCGCAGGCGTTCAACGCGCGCCTGATCAAGCTGGACGGACAGAAATTCGAGCAGTTCACCGTCACCGACGGTGACACTGCCGAGGCCGCACGTTTGCGCATCCAGCAAGCGGCGCAAGGTGTGCTGCATGTGACCGACGTGGCCAGCAAGGAGCGCAAGCGCCGCCCTGCCCCGCCGTTCACCACCTCCACGCTGCAGCAGGAAGCCTCGCGCAAGCTCGGCTTCACCACCCGCAAAACCATGCAGGTGGCGCAGAAGTTGTACGAAGGCGTGGCACTCGGCGACGAAGGCTCGGTCGGTCTGATCAGCTACATGCGTACCGACTCGGTGAACCTGTCGCAGGACGCGCTGGCGGAAATCCGCGATGTGATCGCGCGCGACTTCGGCACCGCTTCGCTACCCGACCAGCCCAACGCCTACACCACCAAATCCAAGAACGCGCAGGAAGCCCATGAAGCGGTGCGCCCGACCTCGGCGCTGCGTACGCCGGCACAGGTCGCGCGCTTTTTGTCCGACGACGAGCGCCGCCTGTACGAATTGATCTGGCGCCGCGCGGTGGCCTGCCAGATGATTCCAGCCACGCTCAACACCGTCAGCGTGGACCTGTCGGCCGGCAGCGAGCACGTGTTCCGCGCCAGCGGCACCACCGTGGTGGTCCCGGGCTTCCTGGCCGTGTACGAAGAAGGCAAGGACACCAAGAGCAGCGAGGACGAAGACGAAGGTCGCAAGCTGCCGCTGATGAAGGCCGGCGACAACATTCCGCTGGACCGCATCGTCACCGACCAACACTTCACCCAGCCGCCGCCGCGCTTCACCGAAGCGGCGCTGGTCAAGGCGCTGGAGGAATACGGCATCGGCCGTCCGTCCACCTACGCCTCGATCATTCAGACCCTGCAGTTCCGCAAGTACGTCGAGATGGAAGGCCGCAGCTTCCGCCCCACTGACGTCGGCCGTGCAGTGTCCAAGTTCCTGTCCGGGCATTTCACCCGCTACGTCGATTACGACTTCACCGCCAATCTGGAAGACGATCTGGATGCGGTGTCGCGTGGCGAAGCCGAGTGGATTCCGTTGATGGAAAAGTTCTGGGGCCCGTTCAAGGAATTGGTCGAAGACAAGAAAGACTCGTTGGACAAGACCGATGCCGGCAGCGTGCGCGTGCTTGGCACCGACCCGGTCAGCGGCAAGGAAGTCAGCGCGCGCATCGGCCGCTTCGGCCCGATGGTGCAGATCGGCACCGTGGAAGACGAGGACAAGCCCACGTTCGCGTCGCTCCGTCCGGGCCAGAGCATCTATTCGATCTCCATCGAAGACGCGCTGGAACTGTTCAAGATGCCGCGCGCACTGGGCCAGGACAAAGACCAGGATGTCAGCGTCGGTATCGGCCGCTTCGGCCCGTTTGCGCGCCGTGGCAGCGTGTATGCGTCACTGAAGAAAGAAGACGATCCGTACACCATCGACCTGGCGCGTGCGGTGTTTCTGATCGAAGAGAAGGAAGAAATCGCGCGCAACCGTGTGATCAAGAACTTCGAAGGCAGCGACATCCAAGTGCTTAATGGCCGCTTCGGCCCGTACATCAGCGACGGCAAGCTCAATGGCAAGATCCCCAAGGATCGCGAGCCGGCGTCGTTGACGTTCGAAGAAGTGCAGCAGCTGCTGGCCGATACCGGCAAGCCAGTGCGCAAGGGCTTTGGTGCGAAGAAGGCCACGCTCAAGAAAAATACGGTCAAGGACTCCTCGCCGAAGCAGCCTGCCGTCAAGAAGACCGCGACCAAGACGGCGGCCAGCAAGACCACTGCAAAGAAAGCGCCGGCTAAGAGGGCCGCTGCCAAGAAAGCCACCAAGCGCGTGGTCAAGAAGACCGTGAGCAAGGCGGCGAACTGAGAGACGCAGCATGGCCCACACACTCACCCTGGATAACGCCGTCGCCACCCTGACCCAGGGCGGCGTGATTGCCTACCCGACAGAAGCGGTGTGGGGCCTGGGCTGCGACCCGCGCCAGGAAGCGGCCGTGATGCGGCTGCTGGAGATCAAGCGGCGCCCGGTCTACAAGGGCGTGATCGTGGTGGCGCCGAGCGTGGACGTATTGCGCGACTGGGTCGACATCGACGCACTGGAGCCGGCACGCCGGCAGGACGTGCTGGCCAGCTGGCCCGGCCCGCATACCTGGATTCTGCCGGTCACCGCACGGGCGCCGCGTTGGGTGACCGGCGAGCATGATGGACTGGCAGTCCGCATCAGCACCCATCCGGTCGTGGCAGCGCTGTGCGCGGCCTGGGGAGCACCGCTGGTGTCGACCAGCGCCAACCTGGCCGGCGAGCCGCCAGCGCGCAGCCGCGCTGCGCTGGACCCGGCCTTGCTGGCAACGATCGACGGTGTGGTGGACGGCGAAGTGGGCACACTGGCGCAGCCCACCCAGATCCGCGACGCGCGCAGTGGCCAGATTCTGCGCGACTGAGCGCAGCTGACAAACCACTGCGCAGCCACTCGCTGCCTGCGGTCCTGCTCGGTGTGGTTTGTCTCACTCGCACGCCTATTCTTCGCGCTGCCATCCCCTTTTGAAGGCTGTCGGCAGCAGAGCTCAGCTGAGTGCAGCGTTGTTGTATTCACGCCGCACGCCGTTCAGCCGCGCCCTCTTTGCGGCAGCCGCACAGACGCGCACACTGCGGCCATGCGTACCGTCCTGACCCTTCTGCTGCTGGCCGCGGCGCTGCCTGCCTCGGCCGCCAAGCCCGCGAGCAAGCCCGACCCGAACGTGCGGGTTTACCGCTGCGTGAGCAGCACCGGCACCGTCGCCCTGCAGGACGCGCCCTGCAGCAGCGGTCGCCAGCAGGTGCTGGACATGCAACGCCCGCAGGACCCACCGCCGCGTGCGGCGCGTGCCGAGCCACCGGCGCCGGTCGCCGCAGCGCCCGCGCGCGAGGTCCGCATTGTCACAGTGCAACCGCCGCAGCCGATGTACGAGTGCACCACCGAAGACGGCAACCGCTACACAAGCGACAGCCCGGAAGGCAATCCGCGCTGGGTACCGACCTGGGGGCCGGCCTATGTGGGCAATGGCGTTGGCCGCCCGGTGAATGGCGGCGGCATCCAGCGCCCGCCGATCTCGGTGAACCCGCGCCCGGCAATCTCGATGCAAGGCGGCTCCGGACGAGGAAGCATCCGCGGCAGCGCGAGCTTCGGCGCAGAGACCTATCAGGGCAGCTACCAGGGCGGCTATCAGGGCGGTTACAACGACGGCGGCTACGGCGGCACGGTGATCGTGCCGTACGGCAATGTGCAGATCCGCGACGAATGCCATGCCCTGCCCGCGCAGGAAGTCTGCGCGCGCCTAGCCGACCGCCGCTGGGAGCTGATCCGCCGCTACAACAGCGCGCTGCAAAGCGAGCGCGAAGATCTCAGCCGCGAACAGCGCGGTATCGAAGCGCGCCAGCAACGCGACTGTGGCGGCGCATGAGGCGCTGGCAGCTGTTGGTCATGATGGCGTTGAGCATGACCGCGATGGGTTCGCTGGCCGACGCGCAGGAAGTGGCGATCTACCGCTGCACCGATCCCACCGGTGCGCTGACGGTGCAGAACATGCCGTGCCCGAAAGGCATGCAGCAGCAGAAGAAGCTAATGACCGCACCGGCGGCGGTGCCCTTCGCGCCAGGCGGAGTCACCGCATCGCCGGCACGTGCGACGCCGGCGACGCAACCACGCGCTGCTGCGCCAGCGGCTGCATCGGCGCCAGTGGCACCTACCACGCCCGTCGCACCACCAGTACCGGCGGTGACCTCTACCTCGACGCTGCCGCCGCCACCGCTGTTCGAGTGCACCACGCACGACAACGGGCGTTACTTCACCGAAGACCGCGAACCCGCCACGCGCTGCTTGCCGATGCAGACCACGAATCTGGCCGGCGGGCCGGCGACCGGTGGCGGCAGCGCCTGCGAAGTGGTCACCGACCGCTGCGCGCCGGTGCCCGACCAGAGCCTGTGCGAGGCCTGGCGCAAACGCGCCGAGCAGGCCGAATCCACCTGGCGCTTCTCCGACGAAGCGCAAGCGGCCGAACGCAAACAGCGCTTTTATCAGATGCGCCGGGTACTCGACGAAAGCCGCTGCGCAAATCCGGCCGCAGCGCCCTGAGTGCGTTTGCTGCTGTGTCTGGGCACGCATGCAGGTGCAGGAATGTGACCCGCTGAGTCGGTACGTCTGCGCTGCTGCACCGCCCTTTTGCAAGCGGCTGACGGCAACCTGGCAAGCACTCACCAGATGGATGAGAACTGCGCGCTCAACCCGGTATACGCAAGAACATGCCGGCTCAGCGCGCCTGTAAAGCCAATCGCGCGATGACGGTGATTGATTGGCCGCGCTAAAACCCGTACCGCAAGAATCCGCCATCCACCGCGATGCATTCGCCGGTGATGTAACTGGCGGCGGGCAGACACAGAAACCCCACCGCGGCGGCCACTTCTTCCGGTTCGCCGATGCGCCGCATCGGGGTGCGTTCGATCACCTGCTCGTAGTAATCCGGATCCGACAACGGTCCAGAGGTGCGACGTGTGCGGATGTACCACGGCGCCACCGCGTTGACGCGGATGCCGTCTTCGGCCCATTCCACCGCCAGGTTGCGCGTCATCTGCTGCAACGCCGCCTTGGTCATGCCGTACGGCGCACCGCTGCGCACATGCATGATGCCGGAGACACTGCCGACATTGACGATCGCCGAGGCAGCATGTTGCGTCAGCAACGGATGCGCATAACGCGACAATTCGAAGGCGGAAAACACATTGGTTTCGAAGATGCCGCGCCACTCGTCCTCGGTGTAGTCGATCGCGGCGCGGGTGACGTTGCCGCCGGCATTATTGATCAGTAGATGCAAGCCATCAGCGTGGTCTTCCACCCAATCCAGGATCGCGCGGCGCTCTTCATCGTCGGACACATCGGCGGCAAGCCCGTGCAGTTCGCGCTCGGGAAATTCCTCGGCAAGTTCATCGCGTGCCTGCGCCAGAGCATCGGCATCGCGCGCCACCATCAGCAGGTCGGCGCCGAAGCCGAGCAGTTCGCGCGCAATGGCCAGGCCAATCCCGGCGCTGGCGCCGGTGATGAGGGCGGTCTGTCCATCCAGCCGCCAACGGTGTGTTGTCACGTGGGTGATCCTCTTCAATCCGCAGGAAACGGCCGCTGCTGCGCAATTGACGCGCACGCGTGGCCCGAGCGTTAGGATACCGCCACCCCAAGCGAGGTCACGACGATGAAGATGCAGTGGATGCTTGCAGCGGGCCTGGCATTGTCGCTGAGCGCCTGTCAGCGGCCGCAGCCCGCGCCCACCGAACAGAAGCCCGACCCGCAGGCCACCGCGCTGCGCGACCACATCCAGGAACCGTTGAACAAGGCGCACGCGGTGCAGGCCGCAACCGATCAGGCGGCCGACGATCAGCGCAAGGCGATCGATGCCGCCACGCAGTAGCGAAACCTCGGTAACCGGGTGAACTGGCGCCCTGAAGCGCCTGCTTTTGGTGCCAATCAGCGCATGGATGTGCCAATACGTGTCGGTGAACGCCTGCCAAGGCTGTAGCTGCGCTCAGCACGACATGCGCGATGGCGAGTGGCTGATGGTTGCACGCTCGACGATTCCTGCATGGGTCTTGCGGTCTGCTTCGTTCGTTCGGCCGTTCAAACCACCGCATCACCCGCGCGCGCACAACAACGCCGGCACATGGCCGGCATTGCGATGCATCACTCGCTCACTGAGCGCGCCGCATCAGAATCCGCAGAAGCAATACGCCAGCGACTTGACCGGCGTGCCGCCTGCCTTGCTGTCGTGCACGGCGCTTTCGACAAAGCGCAGCTGCGTATCCACTTCCGGCAACGAGCGGGCCACTAATGCGCGTGCCATGCCCGAGTCGCTCAGCATCCAGGCGCCCATGCGGCTGCCGGCAAACCCGCTCATCAACTGCGAGAACGGCGTAGCCGGCTTTTCCACATAGCGCACGCGGAACTTGCCGCGGCTCAGCTTGGCGCGGTCGGCCGCATCGGCTACCGCTTCCTGCATGCCGCCGAAGGCATCCACCAACCCACGCTCCTTGGCCTGCGCGCCGCTCCACACACGCCCACGCGCAACCTTGTCGATCGCATCCACCGACTGGTGACGCGCCTGCGCCACCTTGCCGGTGAAGTCGGCGTAGCCCTTGTTGATCACCGCCTGGATGACCTGGCCGGCCGCCGGATCCAGCGGACGGGTGATGTCGAACGCACCGGCGAACCGCGTGGTGCCCACGCCGTCGGTGTGCACGCCAATCTTATCCAGCGCGCGGGTCAGGTTCGGCACCATGCCGAAGATGCCGATAGAACCGCTGATGGTCGACGGATCGGCGTAGATGCGATCGGCATTCATGCTGATCCAGTAGCCGCCGGAAGCGGCCAGATCGCCCATCGACACCACCACCGGCTTACCGGCCTGCTTGAGCGCGACCACTTCGCGGCGGATCTGCTCAGAGGCGAACACTTCGCCGCCGGGCGAATCCACGCGCAGCACCACCGCCTTCACTTTCTCGTCGTCACGCGCCTGGCGCAGCAGCGCCGCAGTGGACTCGCCACCGATGCGTCCGGCCGGCTGTTCGCCGCCGCTGATTTCGCCGGTCGCCACCACCACGGCCACCTGCGGGCGGCTGTCCATCGGCGAACCCTGGGCCTGCAACTGGCTCAGATAATCGTTGAACCCGATATTGCGGAAACCGCTGTCGGCATCGCTGTCGGCCACGCCGCGCTTGACCAGCAACGCATCGACTTCTTCGCGGGTCTTGAGCCCGTCCACCAGCTTCTGTTGCAGCGCGAACTTGGCCAGGTCGCCACCGGCGGCGGCCACGCCTTCGGGCAGCGTATCGATGCCGGCGGTCAGCTGCGCCGGGCTCAGCTTGCGCGCGGTGCCGATGTCGGCCAGATAGCGCTGCCATACATCGTTCATCCAGAACAGATCCGCTTCTTTGGCATCGGCCGAGGCCGCGTCGAGGATGTACGGCTCGGCCGCAGACTTGTACTCGCCCACGCGGAACAGATGAACGTCCACGCCGAGCTTGTCCTGCAGGCCTTCGCGGAAGTACTGGCGATAGCGGCCTAGGCCTTCCAGCATCACGCTGCCCATCGGGTCCAGATACACCTCGTTGGCCTGCGCAGCGAGCAGGTACTGGCCCTGGCTCATGCTCTCGCTGAAGGCCACGATCTGCTTGCCGGAGGCACGCAGCTTCTGCAGCGCAGCGGCCACTTCGCGCTGCGAGGCAAAACCGGACGGCTGGAACTTGTCCAGATTCAACAGCACGCGCTCGATCTTGCGGTCCTTGCCAGCCGCCTCGATCACCCGCACCAGGTCGCGCAGCTGCACTTCTTCAGCGCTCTTGTCGCCCACTGCCTTGGCCAGCGACCGGCTCACCGGGTCAGCGCTGAACTGCTCGACCAGCGTGCCTTCCGGGTTGATCACCAGGGTGGTGCGCTCGGCCAGCGGCTTGCTGCCGTCGCCACGCGCGAGCGCCACCACGAACAACAGCAGCAGCAAAAACAGGAAACCGAAGAACACCAGGTTGAAAATGAGGCGCCGGGTGAAATTCATCACATCCCACAGGCCGACGAAGAAGCTGGCGATGGGACTGCGACGCACGGGGTGGTTCATGGAAAACTCCGTCGAAAGACGCTGCATATAGATCGATGGTGCCCAGCATACCGGCTGCGCAGCGCGCGCGGCATGCGCAGGAAGTCAGAGTGTCGCGGTGGCGGTCAGCCGCCGGCTGGTCTGGCGGAAGCGCAGCCCCATCAGGATCGAGGCCACCGTCAGGCCCAGGATCAGGCCGACCCACATGCCCTTCGGTCCCCAGCCCAGCCCCAGGCCAAGCCCGGCGCCGATCGGCATGCCCACGCCCCAGTACGAAAACATCGCCAGGAACATCGGCACGCGGGTGTCCTTGAGCCCGCGCAGCGCGCCGGCCGAGAGCACCTGAATGCCATCGGGAAACTGGAATGTGGCGGCAAACAGCAGCAACACCGAAGCTAGCGCGGCCACCGCCACATCGTCGGTATAGACGCCGACGATGGCATCGTGGCCCAGCAGCAGCGCACTGGCCGATAACGCTTGAGTGCCCAGCACGATGGCATAGCCGGCCCAGGCCGCGCGCCGCATGCCCAGCGGGTCGCCGCGCCCCACCGCATGGCCAACGCGCACGGTGGTGGCCTCGGCCACGCCCATCGGGATCATGAAACACAGCTGCGCAACGTTGATCGCAATCTGGTGCGCGGCCGCTTCGGTGGAGCCCAGCCGACCGATCAACAACGCGGCGACGATAAACAGCCCGCCTTCCATCAACACGGTGATGCCGATCGGCAAGCCGGTGCGCAGCAACTCGCCGATGGCGCGCCAGCGCGGGCCTTCCAGGTGGGTGAACAAGTGCAGATGCGCAAAGCGCCGCGCGCGCCCCAAATACAGCGCGAATACGCTCGCCTGCACCCACATGGTGATGGCCGAGGCCATGCCCAGCCCTTCAGCACCGTGCTCGGCAAAGCCGAACTTGCCGTAGGTCAGCGCATAGCCCAGCGGCGCCAGCACCAGCAGACCGCCAAAGCCCAGCAGCATGGTCGGCAGCGTCCAGTGCATGCCCTCGCTGAGGTAGCGCATGCAGAAGTAGAACGTCAGCGCGGGTACGCCCCAGCGCACTGCATGCAGAAAGTCGGTGGCGCCAGGCACGATGTCCGGCGCAATCCCAAAGGTAGGCAGTAGCGGCGGCACCACGCTCAGGAATGTGAACATCAGCGCACTCAGCCCCAGCGACAGCCACAGCGCCTGCCGGAACAGCGGCCCGATCTCGCGCTCGCGGCCGGCGCCCATCAGCTGCGAGACCGAGGCGGTCAATGAGATCAGCGTGCCAATCGGCACCAGCATCGGCAGCCACAATAGCGAGGTGCCAATGGTCACCGCAGCCAGCGTGGCGGTGCCGTGGTGGCCGGCGATGACGTTGTCGACAAACCCGATCAGGCCGGTGGAGACGTGGCCGAGCACCAGCGGCAACGCAAGCAGGCCAGTGGTGCGCACTTCCGAGGCGAAGCCTGGCGTCGCGGACGGAGGTGCAGAAGAAACAGACATGAAAACCAATCGCTGCGCGGACTACGGCCGTGCCGGGAGGCGCTGGCACCGGGTCGCGTGGGCCGTCTATCTTACCCGGACTTTCCGACTGCGGCCTTGTCGCTCACGTGGGTAGCCTGCTGCGCGTAAGCGCGTGCGGACAAAAACGCGAAGGCTGCTACCACCGGGCCAGCGCGGGATACCGTTGCACGCGTGCGCCAACGCTGCTCCTTCGGGATCACATCTTCGGCAACGCGCCCTTCCCACGACCCGCCAACCGGACCTGGCTCATGTCACTGCATTCGACCGCGCACCACCGCACGGATTGCGAAAACTGTTCGACTGCATTGCACGGCGCGTTCTGCCACGCCTGCGGGCAAAGCGCGCATAACCGGTGCGCAGCGTCGCGCATGCGGTGGAAGAAGTCTTCGAATCGTTCTGGCATCTGGATAGGCGCATCTTCCGCACCCTGCGCGATCTGCTGGTGCCCGGACGCCTGGCACTGCGTTTGCTGAGCGGCCAACGCGTGCGCTATGTGGCGCCGATGCGGCTATTCTGATCCTGAGCTTGTTGACGTTCTTCATCGCGCGCATCGCCGTGCACGCGTCCGACGCAGACGACGACGCCACGGCGCCCGGTACCAGCCAGACCACGGTGCCCAAGGATTTCGCGCACGCACGCCGGCACAGGTGGAAGCGCTGCGCAGGCAACTGGTCGACATACTCACGCAGACGCGCACAGTGGTGCCGACCGGCATCGCGCGCACCAATGCCGAAGCGCAGCGCCGCTTGACGCAGTTGCAGGCCGATGCGCGCCCGACCAGCGCCGTGCCTACCGCGGAGACAGACAACGACAGCACGTTCTTTTCAGTGATGGGCAAGCCGTGGGATCCGGTGAGCAACCCGCTGCACTATGCGGCGCTACCGCAATTGGCCAACCGCTGGATCAACACGCAACTGAGCCACATCCGCGACAACGTGCCGCGCCTGCGCAGCAATCCGCAGCTGCTCTACAACGCATTCTTCGCAGCGGTGCCGTCTGCGTTGCTGATGCTGGTGCCGCTGTTTGCGCTGCTGTTGCGGGTGTTTTATGTCCGCAGCGGGCAGGTGTATCTGGAGCATCTGGTGGTGGCGTTATACAGCCATGCATTTTTGTGTCTGAACCTGCTGGTGCAGCTGTTGTTGTCGCTACTCAGCGATGCCTTGGCGCATATTGCCAGCCCGATCACCTGGAGTATTGGACTGGTGCAGTTCGGCCTGACGGTGTGGATGCCGGTGTATCTGCTGTGGATGCAGCGACCCGTGTATGCGCAGTCATGGTTGATCACCGTGCTCAAGTACGTCGGACTGAGCGGGGTGTATCTGGTGTTCGTGACGGTTGCCGCGGCGCTGTTGATGGTGGCGAGTCTGGCGCGTCTTTGATGCGGCGCCGATGTGGATGCGACTTAGGGATGGTCTGATCAACGCGACCGGAAAACGAAGCAACCGCATCCGCCGCGCTGAGGGCGCTCAAATCGCCGATTTTTTGCCGGTTTCGGCACGTTTGCGGGGTGTTGCCTGGATTACAGGCACAGCTTCCCCGCAGCAGGCATTAACGCTTTGCGCGTCAGCCACAGATTCGATAGTGCAAACAGCGTCAGCACCTGTGCGGTGTTCTTCGCCAAACCGCGATAGCGCACCTTGACGTAACCAAACTGACGCTTGATCACCCGAAACGGGTGTTCCACCTTCGCACGCAGGCTGGCTTTGGTGTGCTCCCAGCGCTTGGCCAACTTCAGTTCGCGCTTATTCTTGATCTGCTTCAGCTTCGAGGGCTTCTCCGCGATCAGGTAGCGCAGCGTGCGCTTGCCCTTCATCTCATCGCGCTTGTCCAGCCCGGTGTAGCCGCTGTCGCCGCTCACAGTGTCTTCCTTGCCGTGCAGCAGCTTGTGCGCCTGCGTGATGTCCGCTGCGTTGGCCGCCGTGCATTCCACGTGGTGCACCAGGCCCGACTCATCGTCCACCCCGATGTGCGCCTTCATCCCGAAGAAGTACTGGTTGCCCTTCTTGGTCTGGTGCATGTCCGGATCGCGCTCGCCATCCTTGTTCTTGGTCGAACTTGGCGCCGCAATGATCGTGGCATCCACGATCGTCCCGCCCCGCAGACTCTGCCCTTTACGCGACAGGTGCGCGTTGACCCGGTTGAACAGCTTGCGCGCCAAATCATGCCGCTCCAGCAAATGCCGGAAGTTGAGAATCGTCGTTTCATCCGGCACCTCATCCAGCCCGCCGATCTTCGCAAAACGGCGCATCGACACCGTGTCGTACAGTGCTTCTTCCGCCGATGGATCGCTCAGTGCGTACCACTGCTGCAAAAAGTGGATGCGCAGCATCGTCTCCAGCCGATACGGCTGTCGCCCCGGCTGCCCCGACTTCGGGTAGTGCGGTTCGATCAGTGCCAGCAGATCCTTCCACGGCACGACCTGGTCCATCTCGGCCAAGAACACCTCACGCCGCGTCCGCTTGCGCTTGCCGTTGTACTCCGCATCGCCGAAGGTCAGTTGCATCGTCGTTGTCCCGTTGCGTCTGTGTGATTGTCGCAGGATCAAGGGGAGTTGTTCAGAGTTTCCTTAGCGATAACAGCCGCGTTGCAGCGTGACGCATCGTTGGGCCTGCGCGCGTGATTCGCAGTACGTGGCGGCGCTATCTGACGCCAACAGCCGCTTGAACCAATGCCGCGCGCAATCCGCAACATTACGCGCACGCCTACCGCAGCGAAACCGTGCCGTGACTGATCAGCGCGCCAGCTGCCGCTTCAACCAGGTGCTGCGCGTGGCCGGCGCTTCGGCCAGGAAAGCATCGCGCAAACCATCGCGTTCCTGGGGCGGGGTGCGCTGTGCCAACACCGCCAGTTGCTCCAGCTGGCCGGCATCCAGGCTGCGCAGCGCGGCGAGCATGGCGTCGCGCTGGGCCAGTGGCACGTAGCCGATCAGCGGCTGCAATTGTGCATAGAACGCCCCCACCTGCGAGCCCAGGCGCCAGCCATCGCGATGCAGGCGATCCATCGCGCCGAACTGCGTGCGCAACGCGCGTTGCTGATCCTTAGGCAAAGCCTGCAGGCGCTCGCGAGCCTGACGCAGCACCACGCGGTCCGTCGCAGTCAGCCCCTTCCAGGCGGCGTAGCGGGCACGCAACTCGGCCTGCTGCGCGGGCGTCATCGCCTCCCAGCGCGCGCGTTGCTGCGCGGCGCTCGGGGTTGTACTCGCCGTTGCGGCAACCGCCGTGGATGCGAGAGGCGCAGCGGCGGATTCTTCCAGCGGCGTCGGCAAGGTCTGCGCGCCGGCAATGCCGGCAATGGCGCAGAGCAACAGGCCGCACCAGTTAGTTGGCTTCATCATCGACCGTCTCCAGAGGGGCGGAAGGCTGCTCGGCCGCGGTGGCATGCGCGCCAGATTCATCGACCGGCATCGGGTGGCCGGCGGCATACCAGGCATAGAAGTCTGCAGCACGTGCCAGCTCCAGATCGGGGTCGGCCAGCATGGTCTGGTCGCGCGGGTCCAGGCCCGGCTTGGCCACTGCTTCCGGCAGGTCGGCCGCGGGCAGTTCTTCCACCAAGACCGGCGCCGCGTCGGTCACATGCAGCACGCCAGCCGGCGCCTGCGACACGGGCTCGGGCGGTAGCGCCGGCCGGCGGTGGGTCCACCACCAGCCCAGCACCGCCAGCAGCAGCGCCACCACCAGCACGCCCAGCGCCATGCCTGCGTGGCGGCGCTCCAGCTGCGGCCACTGCCATTGCCGCCTGGGACGCGTGCGTGCGGTGGCTGGACCCGGACGATGCGGCGCCGGTGCTGCCGCGGCCGGCGCGGCCGTCTGTAGCGACATCCCGGCCAAGGCCGAATCGCGCAGCTGGCTGAGCCGGGTCAACTGGGCCGGGGTCAGGTCGCGCAGTTCCACTTGCGCCGCCTCGGCCAGGGCCCGCCAGGCCTGTGCATCGGGGTTGCCGGCAGCATCGCGCGGGCAGGCGCGCGCCAGCGACTGTCGGTAGTCCGCCGCCTCGACACCCTGCACCTCGCTGGCCACTACCTCTTCCAGCCCGGCCACGATCCGCAGCAGCAGGGCCAGGCGGTCGGCGGTCTGCATCTGGCCCAGCGCGGTGAATGGGGGCAGCCAGGTGCCCGGCATCGGCTCGCGTCGCAGCGGCGGCGCGGTGGCCAGCAAGCTCCAGAAGCGCATCGGCCAGCCAGCCATCGGCCGACCTGCCGCCTGGCTGCTGAAGGCGCGCAGAGCCGCTGCGAGGGTGCGCTCGGCGGTGGCAACGTCGCCGCATTGCAATTGGGCGAGTACCAGACCCCGGCGCTCGACACCGCGCAAGAAGGCAGATAGCGCGGCAGGGGTCACGGGGGCGTCGGGGACTACGGTCATGAGAACTCCAGCATCGGCCGGCATGATACCGACGCGATTGGCCACCGCCGATGGCTTGACAGATCGGCCCGGCCCAGCTCCGCCTTCACGCCAGCCGCGCCCATCACCGCTGCGGGTTGTGCACAGCGGCAGACATACCGATACGCGTGCGTCTGTCAACTGTTGTTTTTTCTTTGTTGCAATCGTGTTTCACGCCTAAGTGATTGAAATTTATTAACTTATGCATGTTGGCTAAAAAATGTCCAAGGGGTTGAAGAGGCTAGTGAATCCGTCGTCATAGCGTGGAGCACGAGACTAATTCACAGGTTTATCCACAGGCGGTGTGGATAAACCCGTTTCCTTAACCCTCACATAGGTTTACGTCGGATTTATCACTTCCGTCACAGAACGCGGCGCCGCTTCGGCGCCGATTTGAACCGGCTCGGGTCGGCTGCCGGCCTCTGGACAGGGTCGGTAGACTGGTCGGATGTCTTCGACCGTCGCCACCCTGCGCGTCGCCTTGCCGGTGCCGCTGCCTCAGTTATTCGACTATCTGCCCCCGGCCGATGCGCCGCTGACCGATCAGGCACGGGTCGGCTGCCGGGTGCGGGTGCCGTTTGGGCCGCGCGAGCTGGTCGGCGTGGTGGTGGAGATCGGCCAACTGCCAACGGCCGACGGCCTGCGCCTGGCATTGGCCTGGTGCGACCAGGCGCGGCTACTGGTCGATGAACTGGCACGCTCGCTGCAGTGGCTGGCCCGCTACACCCATGCGCCGCTCGGCGAAGCCCAGGCCAGCGCCCTGCCCGGCCCTTTACGCCGCGGTGAGCCCTTGGCCGACACCCACGCCTGGGCCTGGCAGCTGACCGAAGCCGGCCGCAGCGGTGCCGCCAGCCTGCGTGCGGGCAGCCGCCCCGCTCTGTTGGCGGCTCTTCTGCTCACCGGTGCAGTCGGCGAAGAGCAACTGGACCCGCTCCTGCCGCAGTGGCGCGAGGCCGCGCGCAGCCTGGCCAAGCGTCACTACGCCGAGCGCGTGGCGATGCCGGCGGACACCATCTCACCGCGCCCGGGCAGCGGCCCCCAACTCAACGACGAACAACAGGCGGCGGCCGCCGCGATCCGCGCGCACAGCGGTTTTGCCACCTATCTGCTCGATGGCGTCACCGGCAGCGGCAAGACCGAGGTCTACCTGCAGGCGATTGCCGATTGCCTGGCCGCCGGCAAGCAGGCGCTGGTGCTGGTCCCCGAGATCGGGCTGACCCCGCAAACGCTGGGCCGCTTCCGTGCACGCCTGGGCGTGCCGGTGCACGCGCTGCACTCAGGACTCTCCGATGGCGAACGCGCACGGGTGTGGGCAGCGGCCTGGCGCGGGGAGGCCAAGCTGATCGTCGGCACCCGCTCGGCGGTGTTCACCCCGTTGCCGAACGCCGGCCTGATCGTGATCGACGAAGAGCACGACGGCAGCTACAAGCAGCAGGACGGCATCCGCTATCACGCGCGCGATTTCGCGCTGGTGCGCGGCAAGGCGCTGGATGTGCCGGTGATCCTGGGCAGCGCCACCCCATCGCTGGAGAGCCTGCACAATGCCTACTCCGGCCGCTACCAGCATCTGCGCTTGTCGCGCCGTGCCGGCGAAGCGCGCCCGCCGCGGGTACGTGTGCTGGATGTGCGCAAGCGTCCGCTCAAGGACGGCCTGTCGCCCGAGGTGCTGGCCGGCATCGGCGCCACCCTGGCGCGCGGCGAACAGGTCCTGGTATTCAAGAACCGCCGCGGCTATGCGCCGGTGCTGCTGTGTCACGACTGCGGCTGGACCGCCGCCTGCCAGCGCTGCAGCACGCCGCTGCATCAGACCCCGATGACCGTGCATGCCGGCGGCCGCCGTCTGCAGTGCCACCACTGCGGCGCGCGCCAACCCGCACCGCTGGCCTGCCCGGCCTGCGCCAGCCTGGCGCTGCAACCGCAGGGCATCGGCACCGAACGGCTGGAAGAGCGTTTGACCGAGGCGTTCCCGGACTTCCCGGTGGTGCGCATCGACCGCAGTACCACCCAGCGCCGCGACGCACTGGAAACTCAGCTCGCCCGGCTCGGCACCGATGCCGGCATCCTGGTCGGCACGCAGATCCTGGCCAAGGGCCACGATCTGCCACGGCTGACCATGGTGGTAGTGGTCGGCATCGACGAAGGCCTGTTCTCGGCCGACTTCCGCGCCGCCGAAAAACTCTCCCAGCAGTTGATCCAGGTGGCAGGACGCGCCGGGCGTGCCGATCGCCCGGGTGAAGTCTGGCTGCAGACCCACCACCCCGAGCATCCCTTGCTGCAGACCCTGGTCAATGGCGGCTACCACGCCTTTGTCGATGCCGAACTGCAGCAGCGCGAAGCGGCTGGATTCCCGCCCTTCGCGCACCTGGCCTTGTTCCGTGCCGAAGCCAAGGATGTGGCGGCGGCCAATCAGTTCCTGCTGGCGGTGCGTGGCTTGACCAGCGCCGACCCCAGCACGCAATCGCCGGCATTTGCTGCAGTGGAATGCTACGGCCCGATGCCGGCACCGATGCCGCGCCGCGCCGGTTTCCAACGCACCCAGCTGCTGTTGTCGGCGCAGCAACGCTCGGCATTGCATCGGCTGCTCGATACGCAACTGCCGGCGATCTATGCATTGCCGCAAGCCCGCCGCGTGCGCTGGTCGCTGGATGTGGACCCGATCGACTTGTATTAGCGCATGGCGTATCAAACACGGCCGCTGGCAGCCCCACGCATGTTTTGCGCGGTGTGCTCACGTCGTGGAGGAGCGCGCTTGCGCGCGATGGGGCATTACCGGCAATGCCCTCGCGCACAAGTGCGCTCCTACCCGCAACTGCTCACCACGTTGTGTTAGCCGCTTTAGGTCAATGCCGTCATTACGGCGCGCTGGTACGCCGGCCGCGCACGCAGGCGCGCGTACCACGCCTGCAGATGCGGCAATTCCGGGCGCTCGATCGGCATTTCGAACCACGCGTAGATGAAGCTCCCCAGCGGAATATCACCCATCGCGAACTGCTCGCCGGATAGATACGGCTGCTGCGCCAATGCCGCATCCGCGCGTGCGAGCAGATCGCCCGACTGGCTCAACGCCGCATCTATGCGTGCGTGATCGCGCTCGGCCTCCACTGTGCGCACAACGCCCCAGAACAGGTCGCGAAACACACCGGCGAACGTGGAGGTAGTCCAATCCATCCAGCGGTCGCCCAGCGCGCGTTCGGCCGGTGCCTGCGGATACAACGCCGGCGCATAGTGCGCGGCCAGATAACGCACGATCGCATTGGATTCCCACAGCACCAGCGCGCCATCCTGCAAGGTCGGCACGACGCCATTCGGATTCAAGGCGCGATAGGCCGGCGTGTCGTTGCCGCCGAACGCACCGCCCACTTCGATCGAGGTGTAGACCACCCCGGCTTCTTCGGCGCACCACAACACCTTGCGCACGTTGCTGGAATTGCGCCGTCCCCAGATCGTGATGGCGGGCATCGCTGCGGCGGGCAGATTTGCGTCCTGCGTCATGCTCAGCCCCCTGCTGCAGGTTTGGCTGGCGCACGCGCGGGGCGCTTGGCAGCCGCTGCCGGTTGCGCCTTCGCAGCGGCCGGCTGCGCCGGTTTGGCGCGCCCACCCTTGGGCGTGTCGCGCACCCACAACGCCTGTTCGTCCTGCTTGATCTCGAACAAGCCGATCGCGCGCACCAGATCGCTGAGCTTGCGATAGCCGTAGTTGCGTGGATCGAACGAGGCCTGGTTGGCGACCTGTTTACCGACTGCACTCAGCAATGCCCAACCATCGTCTTCGCAGGCGCTGACGATCGCGTTGCGCAGCATTTGCACCAGGCGCGTATCGCTGCGTAATGCGGTGGCGTCCTTGCGACCGACAGCGGTCTCGCTGGCAGCCGCCGCCTGTTCGCCGAGCGCTTCGACATAGGTGAATTTGGAGCACGCATTGACGAACGGCGCAGGTGTTTTCTTCTCACCGAAGCCATACACTTTCATGCCGTCGGTGAGCAGGCGCATCACCAGCGGCGTGAAGTCGGCATCGCTGGAGACAATCGCAAATCCGTCCAGATTGCGCGCGTACAACAGATCCATCGCGTCGATCACCATCGCCATGTCCGAGGCGTTTTTGCCGGAACTGTAGGCAAACTGCTGGATCGGGCGGATCGCGTAATCGTGCAACGCTGCTTCCCAGCCTTTCAAATGCGGGCTTTTCCAGTTGCCGTAAGCGCGGCGCACGTTGGCCACGCCGTAGCGCGCCACTTCGGCCAGCACCACGTCGATCTTGCCGGCCGGCGCATTGTCGGCGTCGATCAGCAGCGCGATGCGTTTGTCGGGATTGTCGATCATGCTCATTGCTCCAGGGACGCGGCAGATTCAGCAGATTCGGTCTTGATATCGGTGTCGATGTCGACGCCGGTCTCCATGTCGCTTTCGTCGGTGTCGGTGTCGACGTCCGCCTCAGCCTCGACCGGCAAGGTGTACTCGGTGCCATCGCGCAGCGTGAGCACGCCTGTGCTCAGGATCTCGCGTTCGGCGCCGTCACTGATCTAAGTGGCATGCACGCGTCCAGTGCCGCGATGCCTTCCACATCGAACACGAACTCATCGCCACTCGGTGCCAGACTGGTGCGATAGAGATCCACCCGCATGTCGCGGATCTGCCCGATATGTTCCTGCACGACTGCATCGTCCTGCAGGCGCTGCGCGCCTGATCGACAAACAACGACCAGCCGATCGATATCAGCCAGACGAGTGCGCCGAGCACTAGCATCCCGAACCGCACCACACAGGTCACCACGCCGATCAGCCCGATCGCAACGCCGCTGAGTGGCTTTTTGGCCGCGGGCGCGGATGGGACCAGTGGCGGCGCAGCGCACGATGCAGCTGGCGGCACAGACGACAATGGCGGCAACGGGGGCGGTAGCGACGACATGCGGTCACCGGAAGCAAGGATGCGACATGATGCCGCACAGGGCCGCGCTGACGCGGCATGTTCATTGCCGATGCGGCATGCTGTGGAGCCCGCGTCGCAATCCATCGGACCTTACGATGACCCCTCCCCCCTCCCAAGCTCCACTGCACCTTGTTGTGGTTGGTGGCGGTTTCGCCGGCTTATGGGCGACCCGCGCGCTCGATGACCCCAATATCCGCATCACCTTGATCGACCGCCAGAACCATCATCTGTTCCAGCCACTGCTGTACCAGGTCGCCACTGCCGGCCTGTCGGCGCCGGACATCGCCGCACCGCTGCGGCACATCCTGCGCGAGCAACGCAATGTCGAAGTGCTGCTCGGCGATGTCACCGACATCGCACCGGCCCGCCGCGAAGTGGTCCTGGCCGACGGCAACACGCTCGGTTACGACATGCTGCTGCTGGCCACTGGCGCCACGCATGCCTATTTCGGCAACGACCACTGGGCCGAACACGCACCGGGCCTGAAAACGCTGTATGACGCGCTGGTGCTGCGGCGCAAGCTGCTGCTCGCCTTCGAACGCGCCGAAGCCGAATCCGACCCTGCCGCACGCGCCGCCTGGTTGAGTTTTGCGGTGGTCGGTGGCGGGCCGACCGGCGTGGAACTGGCCGGCACCCTGGCCGAAATCGCCCGCCACACGCTCAAGAACGAGTTCCGCCACATCGACCCGCAACAGGCGCGCGTGCGCTTGGTTGAAGCCGGCCCGCGCGTGCTGCCGTCGTTTCCGGAAGATCTCACCGACAAGGCGCGCAAGCAGTTGGAACGCCTGGGCGTGGAAGTGCACACCGGCACGCCGGTCACCCACATCGATGCGCTGGGCTACCAACTCGGCGACACCTTCGTGCCGGCGCGCACCGTGGTGTGGGCGGCCGGCGTGGCTGCCTCGCCGCTGGCGCGCACGCTGGGCGTGCCGCTGGATCGCGCCGGTCGCGTACTGGTGGAGCCCGACCTCAGCGTGCCGGGCCACCCGGAGATCTTCGTCGGCGGTGACCTGGCGTCTGTGCAGCAAGACGGTCGCCCGGTGCCGGGCGTGGCGCCTGCCGCCAAGCAGATGGGCAAGCACATCGCCAAGGCGATTGGTGCACGCCATCGCGGCCAGACGACGCCAACCTTCCGTTACCAGGACTTCGGCAACCTGGCCACGATCGGCCGCATGGCGGCCATCGTGCATGTCGGCAAACTCAAGCTCTCCGGGATCGTCGCCTGGTGGTTCTGGCTGGCCGCGCACGTGTACTTCCTGATCGGCTTCCGTAACCGGTTCGTGGTGCTGGTGAACTGGGCGATGGCGTACTGGAGCTATCAGCGCGCTGCACGCATCATCTTCGGCGGCGCCACCGACGACCCGCCGCCCAGCAGCAAGGACGGGTGACAGCGGCGCAGGCCGTGCGCGATGCTGTGCGGCCTGAGTCGATGGCCTGATCGTGGCAACTGTCCTGTTCCTGCTGGATCTGCTCGGCACCTTCGTGTTCGCCCTCAGCGGCGCGACCGTGGCGGTGCGCAACCGCCTGGATCTGTTCGGCGTGCTGGTGCTGTCCTGCGCGGCCGCGGTGTCCGGCGGCATCGTGCGCGATGTGCTGATCGGCACCACCCCGCCGGCCGCGCTGGTGCAGCCGCAGTATTTGCTGGTCGCCTGCCTGGCCGGCGTTGCCGGCTTCTACTGGCATGCAGCAGTGGAACGCCTGCGCAACCCCGTGCAGATCTTCGACGCGGCCGGGCTGGCGCTGTTTGCGGTGTACGGCACCAGCAAGGCGCTGGACTACCACCTCAGCCCACTGAGCGCGACGCTGCTGGGCATGCTCAGCGGCATCGGCGGCGGTATCGCGCGCGATCTGCTGGTGGCACGCACGCCAGTGGTGTTGCAGGCCGAACTGTATGCCGTCGCCGCGCTGGCTGGTGGCGGGCTGGTCGCGGTCGGGCACATCTTGGACGTGCCGCAGGCCTGGTCGCTGGCAACCGGTGCCGGCGTGTGTTTTGGCCTGCGCTTTATGGCCATCCGTTACGGCTGGCATCTGCCGGTAGCGCGCGCGCCGGAGTAGCAATCGCGTAGCACCTCATATGCAAACGGCCCGGAAAACCGGGCCGTTTGCGCAACAACTCCTGCGTCATCGCAAGATCAGGCGACGAACAGCGCCTTCATCTTCTTTAGCGCATTCGCTTCGATCTGGCGGATACGCTCGGCCGACACGCCGTACTCGTCGGCCAGCTCCTGCAGCGTCACTTTGGAATCCGAATCCAGCCAGCGGCGCTTGACGATGTCACGCGAACGCGTGTCCAGGCCAGCCATGCCTTCACGCAGTAACTGCAGCTGATTGTCTTCACTGTCGTGACGCTCGTACGCCTGCGACGGATCTTCTTCGTTGGCGACCAGGTAGCTCACCGGCGACGGCGGGCCGTGATCGTCGTCTTCATCCGACGACGCATCGAAACCGATATCGCGACCGGACAGACGCGACTCCATCTCCATCACTTCACGCTCGGAGACGTTCAAGTCCTTGGCGACCGCAGTCACTTCCGACGCATTGAGCCAGCCCAGGCGGGTCTTGGACTTGCGCAGGTTGAAGAACAGCTTGCGCTGCGCCTTGGTCGTGGCGACCTTGACGATGCGCCAGTTCTTCAGGATGAACTCGTGCATTTCGGCACGAATCCAGTGCACCGCGAAGCTGACCAAACGCACACCCATGTCCGGGTCGAAGCGCTTGACCGCCTTCATCAAGCCGATATTACCTTCCTGGATCAGGTCGCCCAGCGGCAGGCCGTAGCCGTTGTAGCCGCGGGCAACGTGCACCACGAAGCGCAGGTGGGAATGGACCAGTTCGCGCGCGGCGTCCAGATCCAGCTCGTCGCGGAAGCGGCGGGCCAGATTCTGTTCCTCATCGACCGACAGCACCGGAATCTGGTGCACGGCACCGATGTAGGCGTCCAGCGAACCGAGCGCACTGGGAATCGGGAGATTGTTTGCCACAAGGGCAGTCGAGGTAGTCTGGTTCATAGGCACCATCTTAGCAGTCGAACTAATGGACTGCCGGGTATAGAAAGAGTTCCCAGAATCCATTTATAGAACATTCGGGCTTTTTATGCCGCCGGTGTTCTACAGTCCGGCAATCCGAATTCGACACCTACGTTACCACCCAGCCCCTCTGCAAACCGTGACACATTGGTTGCGAAAACGAGGCTGTCGGCAACGCTGTTCAGGCACCGGCGGAGGTAGTGTCCAACTCATTGCGCGGCGGCAGCGACCAGTCGATCGGGCTGATCCCGCGCCGTTGCAAATGCGCGTTGGTCTTGGAGAAATGCTGGCAGCCCAGGAAGCCGCGGTGCGCCGACAACGGCGAGGGATGCGGCGCCTTGAACACGCGATGGCGCGCCTGGTCGATGACCTTGCCCTTGGACTGCGCGTAGCTGCCCCAGAGCAGGAACACCAAGCCTTCGCGCTCGCGATTGAGGGTTTCCACCACATGGTCGGTGAAGCCTTCCCAGCCCTTGTTCTGGTGGGCGCCGGCGCGTCCCTGCTCCACCGTCAGCACGGCATTGAGCAGCAGCACGCCCTGGCGCGCCCAGGGCATCAGGTAGCCATGATCCGGCCGCGCGATGCCCAGATCGTCCTGGATCTCTTTGTAGATGTTGAGCAGCGACGGCGGCACCGGCACGCCCGGCAGCACCGAAAAACACAGCCCGTGCGCCTGGCCTTCGCCGTGATACGGGTCCTGGCCCAGGATCACCACCTTGAGCTGATCGAACGGGGTGGCGTCGAAGGCAGCGAAGATCTGCGGGCCGGGCGGAAACACCCGCGCACCGGCAGCCTTGCGTTGGCGCAGGAATGCCGACAGCTCCTGCATCTCCGGGCGTAGCAGCCAGTCGCCCACCTTTGCCTTCCACGACGGTTCCAGCTGGATACGTGCTTCCACTTCAGTCATAGCGTGACAGCCTGATCCTCTAAGCGTGCCAGGCGCAGCTGGAACAACACCTTGGTCACCAGCAGGCGCTCTTCGATCGGCTTTTGCACCAGATCGTTGGCACCGGCGCGCAGCAATTCGGACTGATTGCGCGGGTTGGTATCGCCGGTCATCACCAGCACCGGCAGACGGCGCTTGCCGTAGGCGAAATCGATGCGGATACGCTCGACCACATCGCGGCCGTTGAGCTCGCCTTTCAGGGTCACGTCGGTCAGCACCACGTCGATACGGCGCTCGGTGCGGCCCAGCGATTCGGCGGTAAGCAGCGCAAAGGCATCTTCGGCGGTGAGTACGTGCACCACTTTCAGGCTCTGGCGCTCGAGCATGCGTTTGGTCGCCTCGGCCACCACGCGACTGTCTTCGATGTAGAGCACGGTCGCGCCCACCACCGGCTCGGGCTGCACGTAGCCGCGGATGAAGGTGGCAAGGGCTTCATGCCCCAGCGCCTTGTCGAAGTAGTCGGTGACGTATTCGGTAAAGCGACGCTCCACCAGATGCTGCTGCGCATCGCCGGAAACCACGATCACCGGCACGTACGCCCGCCCGGCGGTTTCGCGCACGCTGCGCGCCAGAGTCAGGCCATCGCCATCGGGCAGCGAGAGCGAGGTGGTCACCAGATCCACTGCCCCAGCTTCCAGTGTCTGGCGCGCTTCGGCAATGCTGGAACAGCCGATCACCTGCACGTTGGGCAGGTCGCGCTTGAGCACGTCGGCAATCAGCTTGCGTACCAGCTTGGAGCCATCGACCACCATCACGCGCGGCGCGTCGCTGATCAGGTGTTTGAGATCTGGTGAATGCATGGCAGGTCTCAGGTCTCGGTGGGGCGGGTCTGGCGAAGGAAATGGCCGGTCACCAGCCAGGCGCCCAACCATCCCAGCACCAGTGTGCCGACCAGTACCATCGCAGAATGCAACAGATCCAGCCCGTGCAGGGTAAAAGAACTACCGTAGCTGTCGGCTAATGTCGCCAGTGGCGCACGCAACGCCAGACCCGAGGCAGCAATCAAAGCGAGCGCAACGGCGCCGGCACCGAGCCCGTACCACGCGCCCAGATACAGGAACGGGCGACGGATGAAGCCATCGCTGGCGCCAAGCAACTGCAGCACGCCGATTTCTTCGCGCCGCGACTGGATATCCAGTCGCACGGTGTTGCCAACTACCAGCACCGCACCGATGCCGAGCAAGGCCGACAACACCTGCACCAGGCGCTCGCCGAAGTGCAGCCAGCCATCCAGACGCTTGCGCCACAGCGCGTCGTGCTGCACTTGATCGGTCTGCGGCAGCGCCTGCAGCGCGCCGGCCAGTTGCGCATCGTCGGCCGCATCGGCGGGGGTGACGATCAGCAAGGTGGGCAGCGGGTTTTCGCCCAGCGCATCGGCAGCTTCATCGAGCTTGGCGCTCTCGCGTAGCTCGGCCAAACCCTGCTCGGGCGTGCGCAAGGTGACCTTGGCAACGTCCGGGCGCGCACGCAGCTCGCCAGCCAGCGCCTGCGCCGCGTCGGCGGCCACGTCCACCTTCAGAAACAGATTGATTTCGCGCGACTGCTGCACGCTGCCTGCCAGCAGCTTGACGTTGTCCAACGCAATCGACAGCCCCAGCGGGAGCGCAAGCGCCAAAGCCATCACAACGATGGTCAGCAAGGTGGCCCACGGCTTGCGCATCGCACGGCCCAGGCTGAAGGCGATGCTGTGCAGGTGGTGGTCGATCCATACGCCGAATCGCGACGGCGCGACGGCTTCGGTATTGGCGGGCTTGCTCATTCGGCCAGGTCCTGCGGCGAGATGTCGTCGACCAGGCGGCCGTGATCCAGGATCAGCACGCGTTTGCGCATCTGCTTGAGCAGGGCAAGGTCGTGGCTGACCACCAGCACGCTGGTGCCACGCGCAGGAAGTTCGGCGAACAACTGCATGATTTCTGCGGCAAGCGCCGGGTCGAGATTACCGGTGGGCTCATCGGCCACCAGCAGGCGCGGTTCACCGACGATGGCGCGCGCGATGCCCACGCGTTGCTGCTCGCCCGCAGACAATTGCGACGGCAAGGCTTTTTCGCGATGGGACAGACCAATACGTTCCAGCGCAGAGCGCACGCGCTTGCCGATCTCGGCACGCCGGGTGCCGCGCAGGATCAGCGGCAACGCCACGTTCTCGGCGATGCTGCGGTCGTTGAGCAGACGGTGGTCCTGATAGACCGCACCGACCTGGCGCCGATGCAGCGGAATCTGCCGGCCGCGCACCTTGAGCAGGTTGCGTTCGCCCAGCAGCACCGCGCCCTGGCTTGGCCGCTCGCTGAGGTGGATCAATTTGAGCAAGGTACTTTTGCCGGCGCCGGAGTGGCCGGTCACGAACAGCATCTCGCCATCGGCCACTTCGAAGCTGACATCGGTCAGCGCCTGGTGGCCCCCGGCGTAGTGCTTGCTGACGTTGTCGAAACGCAGAACGGTCATCTAACGATTATGCCGGAGCGCCAGTGCTTGCGTCGCATCGCCGATGCTCGGCGATGCGATCGATACCGCAAACGGTCAGTTGCCCGAGACCAGCGAGCGTAGTCGGCGACCGATCCGGCTGAGCAGCGACGGGCTGCCCGACGGCTTGTTTGCAGCGCGCACTGGCGTGGCAACCACCTGGGTGGGCTTGCGCGGTGCGGCAGGCGCGGCAACCGGCGTGGATGCCACTGCCGGCTCGGCACCTTCAACCGGACGACCGTTGCGACGACGACGGCGCTTGCGCGGTGCGCGCTCGGCATCGGCCACGCCCGCGGAAGGCGCCTGCGCCGCTGCGGCAGCAACCACCGGATGTTCGGTCGGCGCGGAAGTTGCGGGCGCTTCGCCTTCCACACGCGGCTTGCGGCGCGGACGCGGCTTGCCGTCGGCACCGGCGCTGGCACCATCGCGGCGACCGCCGCCACTGCCGCTGCGCGATGCGCCGCCGGGGCCACTGCGCCCGCCACCGCGACGCTGTTCTTCGGCAGCACGCTGTTCGCGCGCTTGGCGGAAGATCGTGCCCACGCTGTCGCCAGCGTCGTCATCGACCTCTTCGCCTTCCACCGGCACGCGTGCTGCACGCGGCAACGGCGTCAGTAGCTCGGAGGTCACCGGCTCGACCGGGATCTTCTGCTCGATGTAAGCCTCGATGTCCGGCAGGCTAATCGCGTAGCGCTCGCAGGCAAAGCTGATCGCATCGCCTTCTTCGCCCAGACGCGCGGTGCGGCCGATGCGGTGCACATAGTCTTCCGCGTCGAACGGCAGGTCGTAGTTGTAGACGTACTTGACGCCGTCGATGTGCAGACCGCGCGCAGCCACGTCGGTGGCAACCAGGATTTCTAGCTGGCCCTTCTGGAAGCGGTTGAGCAGCGACTCGCGCTTTTTCTGCGGCACGTCGCCCGACAGCACGCCAACGCGGTAGCCATGCCGCTCCAGGGCACGCGCCACGCGCTCGACGAATGCCTTGGTGTTGACGAACACCATCGTGCGGGCGCCTTCGCTACGCGACAACAAACCCAACAGTAGTGTCTGCTTCTCTTCGTCGGACGGGAAATAGATGCGCTGGCGCACCCGCGCGGCGGTAATGGTCTCGGTCTCGACGACGAGCTTTTCCGGCTCGTTCATGTGCTCGTAGGCCAACTCCAGCACGCGGTGGCTGAGGGTGGCCGAGAACAACAACGTCTGCCGGGTGCCGCGCTCGGGCATGCGCCGCAGCAGGAAGCGGATGTCCTTGATGAAGCCCAGGTCGAACATGCGATCGGCTTCGTCCAGCACGCAGATTTCGCAGGCGTGCAGCGACACCACCTTGTGCTGCTTGACGTAGTCGATCAGGCGGCCCGGGGTGGCGATGATCACGTCCACGCCCTGCTGCAGCAGCTCGCGCTGTTTGTCGTAGTCCACACCGCCGTAGACCAGCGCAAAGCGCAGGCCCAGGTCGGCGCCAAACTTCACTGCGTCCTTGTGGATCTGGATGGCCAGCTCGCGGGTCGGCGCCAGGATCAGCGCGCGCGGGTCTTCGGGCTTGCGGTCGGCCAGGGCCGGGCGATTCAGCAGGCGGTTCACCACCGTCACCAAGAACGCCAGGGTCTTGCCGGTGCCGGTCTGGGCCTGGCCGGCGACATCGCCGCCCGGCAGCGCGACCGGCAAGGTCAGCGCCTGGATCGGGGTACAGCGGGTAAACCCTGCGCTCTCCAGGCCGGCGATCAGCGCCGGATGTAGGTCGAACGAGGAAAAGGTCAAATCGGTTAGCGGTTTGTCGCTCATTATTCCGTCTTCGTGGGGCGCCCTGGGCAGCCCGGGCGCGGCTTGCATCGATGCCGACAGCGTCGCAAACTGCGGCTCTTGTGGCGGACAGCGCGGCTTCAGGACTGACACTTGATTCAGTCGCGCAATGCCCCAGTTTAACGCAATGTAGCGGCCTGCCCGTTCGGGTGGGCCGTTTTGGTTTCCAGGAGACCCAACGTGAGCGATAAGGTTCAACATGTCGGCGATGCCGACTTCGATACAGCGGTACTGCAATCCGGCGAACCGGTTCTGGTGGATTTTTGGGCCGAGTGGTGTGGCCCGTGCAAGATGATCGCGCCGGTGCTGGACGATCTAGCTGACACCTACCAGGGCCGCCTGAAGGTTGCCAAGGTCAACGTGGACCAGAACCGCGCGCTGGCCATCAAGTACCACGTGCGCTCGATCCCGATGTTGTTGCTGTTCAAGGACGGGGAAGTGCAGGCGACCCAGATCGGTGCAGTCGGCAAGGGCCAGCTGACCCAGATGATCGACAAGACCCTGGGCGGCGCAGCCGCCTGAGCAGACGGGCGTCCAGCGATGGGCGCCCGATGGGCGCCGGCAGTTAAATCCTGCCCCGGAAGACGCTTGCGCGTTAACGCGCCGCGGTGATAGTATCAGTTGGTCCGGCACACGTTCGTGCGCCGCCGTACCCCTCTAGAAACTCTTCTAGACTCCCATCTACCAATAGTTCGCCCCCTAGCTGGGCGCTCGCACCTTAGCGAGGAATCACGCACTTGTCCGATCATCCTTCCTCCGATACCGGGAGCAGCGTCGACGCTCCCGTCGAGAAGCGCGTGCGCAAGCCGCGCGTGAGCAAGACCGCCGTCGCCAATGAAGACGGTGGCGCACAGCAGCCCAACCTGCCCTTGCCCGCCAGCCCCCCACCCGAAGCACCCCGTGCCCCGCAGGCACCGTCGCGCGCTGCCGATCCGGCACCGGCGCAGACGTCCAGCGATGGCGCACACGCCGGTCAGGCGCCCAGCGCCAACCACGGCGGTGACACCCACGGCGAGCCCCGCGAGGGCGGCCAGTCGCGGCAGCAGCGCTTCAATCAGGCGCAGCAACAGCAAAACCAGAATCAGGCCCAGAGCCAGGGGCAAGGCCAGCAGCAGGGTCAGGCCCAGGCACAAAGCCAGAACCAGAGCGCCGGCCAGAATCAGCAAGGCCAGGGCGGTCAGGGTCATGGACAAAACCAGCAAGGCCAGAACCAGCAGGGCAATCGCCGCGACCGGTTCCGCAACCGCCGTGACCGCGGCCCGCGTGATCGTTTCGGTAACGAAGGCGGCGGCATGCCCTCGTCCGATGGCAGCAACGAGCCGTTTATCGCACGGCCGCATCCGGCCGTGCCGGAAGGCTTCCCGGTGTATTCGCTGAGCGATCTCAAGCGGATGCCGGCGCAGAAGCTGCTGGATATCGCCGATCAGCTCAATATCCAGGAAGGCGTGGCGCGTGCGCGCAAGCAGGACGTGATCTTCGCCCTGCTCAAGGTGCTCACCCGTCATGGCGAAGGCGTTGCCGCCGACGGCGTACTGGAAATCCTGCCGGACGGCTTCGGTTTCCTGCGTGCTGCAGAAGCCAGCTACCTGGCCGGCCCGGACGATACCTATATTTCGCCCAGCCAGATCCGCCGCTTCAACCTGCGTACCGGCGACCATCTGTCCGGCCGCATCCGCTTCCCGAAGGACGGCGAACGTTATTTCGCGCTGTCGATCGTCGACACCATCAACGGCGAGCCGCTGGAAGCGAGCAAGGGCAAGGTTCTGTTCGAGAACCTGACCCCGCTGTTCCCGCGTCGCCGCTTCCGTCTGGAGCGTGGCGATGGCTCCACCGAGGACATCACCGGCCGCATTCTGGATCTGATGGCGCCGCAGGGTAAGGGTCAGCGTGCGCTGATCGTCTCCCCGCCGAAGGCCGGTAAGACGATGATGATGCAGCAGGTGGCCACGGCCATCACCACCAATCATCCCGAAGTGCACATGATTGTGCTGCTCATCGACGAGCGTCCGGAAGAGGTGACCGAAATGCAGCGCACCGTGCGCGGCGAGGTCATCTCCTCCACGTTCGACGAGCCAGCTGCGCGTCACGTGCAGGTCGCCGAGATGGTGATCGAGCGGGCCAAGCGCCTGGTCGAGCACAAGAAGGACGTGGTGATCCTGCTGGACTCCATTACCCGTCTGGCGCGCGCCTACAACAACGTGGTGCCCAGCTCCGGCAAGGTGCTCACCGGTGGCGTGGACGCCAATGCGTTGCATCGCCCGAAGCGCTTCTTCGGTGCGGCACGTAACGTGGAAGAAGGCGGCTCGCTGACCATCATTGCCACCGCGCTGGTGGAAACCGGCAGCAAGATGGACGAGGTGATCTACGAAGAGTTCAAGGGCACCGGTAACAGCGAAGTGCATTTGAACCGTCGCATCACCGAAAAGCGTGTGTACCCGGCCATCGACATCAACCGTTCGGGCACGCGCCGCGAAGACCTGCTGATCGAGCCGGAGCTGCTGCAGAAGATCTGGATCCTGCGCAAGCTGCTGCACCCGATGGACGAAATCGCGGCAATGGAATTCCTGCTGGACAAGATGAAGACCACCAAATCCAACGACGAGTTCTTCAGTTCGATGAAACGCTGATTTCGGTCGGTTTTATCGAAACAAAAAAGCCCCGCGTTGCGGGGCTTTTTTTATAAGTGAGGTGACTATCGTGCAGCCGTTAGCCGCTTCGACCAACGGCCCTCAACTCCCTTGCAACGGTGTTACCAGGCGAACACCTTCTCCGCGTGCGGAGAACAATCCACTGCCAGGCAGAGCTCCGGGCTATCGTTCGATGTCCCTGCGCCGCGCTGTTCATTCCAGGGAGCGCTCTGACGCGGACCAGGCAGATACGACCGCCATTTCTAGACCTGCTTTGCGGCGATCAGATCGCGTGCCGAGGTTCCGAGGTCAAAGCTGACCGGGACACGCATGACCCAGTAAGGCGCATTGACATCCGACCCCTCTGTCGGCGGCAAAAACTTCCACTCACGCGCCTTTGCAGACGCTGCATCGGCTAACACCTGGCGTACCCGTGCACGTTTGGATTCCGGCACCAGCGACGTGAGGTTGACCTGCTCTGCGATCAGATCTTCGACCTTGCCATCGCGCCCGATCTTGAGCATTAGATAGACCACACCGGTGGCGCCGGCCCGAAACGCCGCTTCCGGGTAGCGCGGTGGTTGCATGTCCTTGGTCCGCACACTCGTTGCGTCTTGCGCTTGCCCGCCGAAATGCGCGCTGCGGATCGACACCAGATAGTTTTCTCCCTCCCCTTGCTTTGCAACCAGCAGCAGGCTCATCGGCAACTGCGCGGGCAAAGCGCTGCCGTCCCCGCGCAGAGGGTCGAAGCGCCACGATGCGACCGACTGCTTGATCCGCTCGCGCACTGCCAGCGGCAAGCTCGCTTCGTCGGTAAGCTTCACTGCCGTGACGACGCCGTCCGGGGTCAATGTCAACTCGCCTGTGACATTCATGCTGGCCTCGGTCTGCGTTTGCACTTGCGCTGCGCTTGTACGCGCCTGCGCAACTCCAATACTGGCTAACGCCAACAAGATGCCAAGACCAAAACGCTGCTTCCGCTTCATGACCACACTCCTTGAGGGTTGAGTGCGTGTTGTACCAGTCTTGCCACTGCCGGTAAATCGCTACGCCAAACGCCGCGATTCCGCATACGGCGGGGTGTCGGGATAATCGTCTTCGCGAAAGCGGCTCTGCAGGTCGCGCCACCATTGTGGGTTGAACAGTTCCGGGTGCTGGTGTTTGACCGCTTCCAGTTGCGAGGACGGCAGGCCCATGAACAATGCGAAACGCTCGGGAAAGACGTCGCGTGGTCCGACATGGAACCAGGGTTCTGCGGCCATCTGTTCTTCGTAGGTGGTGGGCGTGGGCCAATCGCGAAAGGTGCATTCGGTGATCAAGCACAGCTCGTCGTAGTCGTAGAACACTGCGCGCTGATGGCGGGTGATGCCAAAATTTTTCAGCAGCATGTCGCCAGGAAAGATGTTGTTGCGCGCCATGTCCTTGATGGCCTGGCCGTAGTCCAGGGCTGCGGCATGCGCGGCTTCGGGCAATTGTTCACGCAGGTACAAATTCAACGGACGCAGACGGCGCTGCACGTAGCACAGTGCGATCAGCACATCGTCGCCATCTTCGCTCAGGCTCATCGCGCAGCTGGTCTGTAGCTCTTGCAGCAACGCCGGTGAAAAGCGTGCTTTTGGAAACCGCAGGAAACGATAGGGCTGCGCATCGAGCAGGCGGCCGATGCGGTCGAGCTGGAAGACCAACTCGTATTTGCCTTCCACCTGCGCGCGGCTCATGGTTTTGGGATACGCAAAGCGGTCGCGAATGAGCTTGAACACCAGCGGGTAACTGGGCAGCGTAAACACCACCATGACCATGCCGGGCGTGCCATCGGCGTGCACCAGTTGTTCGGACGGATGCGCCTGAAAATGGCTAAAAAACGTGCGATAGCGCTCGGTCTTGCCCTGCTTGGCGCGGCCCAGCATCGTGTACAGCTCATCGACCGGTTTGTGCGTGAGCAGGCTGCGTAGAAACACCACCGCATCGCCGACGGTGGACAGGTCGGCCTGGAAATAGCTGCGTGAATTACTGAACAATTGCGCGACATCGCTGCGCCGCGTCAGCACTGCTTCGGCGCGCATGCCGGCATCATCGTTGATCAGGGCAATCACGCACGGCGAGAAGCGATGTTCGCCGAATACGCGTCCGACCAGATAGGCGCGACGCTCGCGATAGAACACGGTCTCCAGCAATTCCACGCTGCGCACTGGATGTTCGCCCCAGTGCGCAAGGTCGTCTAGCAAGCGCACCGCAATCGCAGCCGCGCAGCGGGTGCGGTGCGCATACGGCACCGCGAACGCATAGTCGCCCAGCACCCGCACCAGCATGTCGGTCAAGCGGCCAGGCGAGACGGCATAGGTATGGCGCGCCACCGGCACAGTGATGGCATCGGTGGGTTCGATATCCAGCGCGATGAATTCGATCTCGGCATCGACGCCGTGGGTGCCGAAGTAGCGCCGGGTCAGGGTGTTGTAGAAGGTCTTGTACAACTCCTGATCGATCAACCCGCTCAGCAATGCGGCGTAGTGATCGCGGGCGCGCATCCACAGCGCGCGATCGTGCGCTTGGCCCAGCAGCACGGCACGCAAGCGCGACATGCATTCGGCAATGTAGTGGTCGTAAAGCGCGATACGTGCCACTGCGTCGTCGCGCGCACCGCTCCAATCGCGCGTTTCGAACCGCTGCTTGGCACGTGCGGTAATCGCGGAAAAGTGTGCGTGATAGTCCTCGAAGGCTTCATACACGGCCTGCGCGATGGCCAGTGCGCGACGCTCGGATTGCGGTGGTAACGATGGCTGACTCATGGCGGCAGTGTCCTTGAGCGCTTGCGACGGCGCACCGCGGACGGCACGGTAGTCAGCTGCTGCGCGTGCGCGGCGTGTTCGCGCGCCTGCCCCTGCAGCCAGGCACGGAACGCGAGAAACCCGCCATGCGTGGTGGAACGCGGCGGATACACCAGGTAATGCGACCAGCTGGTCTTGAGACGTTGCGTGGACAACGCCACCAGTTGCCCGGACTCAAGCAACAGGCGTGCGCGCGTCACACGCCCCAATGCAACGCCGACACCATCCAGGGCGGCACGGTGGTGCGCCTCTGATTCGTCGAGCACGGCGACATACCGCCGCGGCGCATCGCCGCCAAACGCCGCAAACCAGCGCAACCACGCGTCATCCGGGTCACCCAGCAATGGCCACTGATGCAACGGCGGCGCCTCCCTGCCGCCCATGCGTGCGATCAAGGCGGGGCTTGCCATTGGCACCAGCCATTCGTCGAACAACGGTTCGGCGATGACGCCCGACCATTGTCCGGCACCGATGCGCATGGCGGCATCCACCTGCTGCTGGCGCTCGAAATCGACCAGTCGCTCGCTCGACAGCAGATTGATTTCGATGGTGGGGTGGATGGCCAGAAATTCGCCCAGGCGTGGCACCAGCCACGCCGATGCCATCGACGGCGTCAGGCTCAGCGTCAACGTGTCTTCGCGACGCGCACCGAATGGCTCGATCGCTTCGGCAATCGTATCCAGATGCGGTGCGATGCGATCGAGCAGTTGCTGGCCCCGCAGCGTGGCGGTGACGCCACGCGCATGCCGCTGCAGCAGCGGATACCCCAGCCGTTGTTCAAGCGCGCGCATCTGGTGACTGAGCGCGCTGACGGTGAGATGCATCGCGCTGGCGGCACGCGACAGGTTGCCCAGGCGCACAGCGCTGACGAAGCCCTGCAATGCGTGAAGCGGCGGACGCGCCATGGCTCACCCTTGAATGGAATTCAACACCCACTTGTAAAAGCCTCGCTTTTATGTCCCCTAGCCTGCGCCTACTGTGGATTCCACTCAAGTGGAGGCCGGGTCATGCGCATCTTTACCGAGCTGTTGTTCCAGCATGGCCACATTGCCGATGCGGCGCTCGCGCAGCGTCTGGCGGAGCCGGACGCGGCTTTGGAGCCAGTGGAGCAAGTGAAGCCGCGGGAATCCATCGCAACGTCCGCACAGGACCCACAGACTGCCGGCGATACCACGCAGCAGACCCGCGCGAGCGGCGCATGGCGCGGCTGAGCCGGCGCCTGGTGCGCGAGAGATCACGGCATTGTCGCCATTACGCTGAAACGACAAGGCCCGCCTCTAACGAGACGGGCCTTGATGGCAGCGCGTCGATGCACTGACACGCGGTGCGTTGGTTCAGGCCTTCAGCGTGGCCAGGATGTCGTTGAAGGTCTTGCTTGGACGCATTGCTTCGCTGACCTTGGCCAGATCGGGATGGTAGTAGCCACCGATCTCGACCGGCTTGCCCTGCGCGCCGTTGAGCTCGGCCACGATGGTGGCTTCTTTCTCGGTCAGGGCCTTGGCCAGCGGTGCGAACTTGGCCTGCAGCGCGGTGTCTTCGGTCTGCGCGGCCAGGGCCTGCGCCCAGTACATTGCCAGATAGAAATGGCTGCCGCGGTTGTCGAGCTCTCCAACTTTACGCGCCGGCGACTTGTTGTTATCGAGGAACTGACCATTCGCGACATCTAGCGCCTTGGCCAACACGGTGGCCGACGGGTTGTCGTAGCGGTTGCCCAGGTGTTCAAGCGAAGCGGCCAGCGCCAGGAATTCACCCAGCGAATCCCAGCGCAGGCAGTTCTCTTCGACGAACTGCTGCACATGCTTGGGCGCCGAACCACCGGCACCGGTTTCGAACAAGCCGCCGCCCGCCATCAGCGGCACGATGGAGAGCATCTTGGCGCTGGTACCCAGCTCCATGATCGGGAACAGGTCGGTGAGGTAATCGCGCAGCACATTGCCGGTGACCGAGATGGTGTCCTGGCCTTTGCGGATGCGCTCCAGCGAGAAGGTCGTCGCGTCCACCGGCGGCAGGATGCGGATATCCAGGCCGTTGGTATCGTGATCCTTCAGATACTGCTCGACCTTGGCGATCACCTGCGCATCGTGTGCGCGTGCCTTGTCCAGCCAGAACACCGCAGGCGTCTCGCTCAGACGTGCGCGCTCGACGGCGAGCTTCACCCAGTCCTGGATTGGCGCGTCCTTGACCTGGCACATGCGCCACAGATCGCCGGCTTCCACTGCGTGCTCGAACACCGTCTTGCCATTGCCATCGGTGACCTTGACGGTGCCCGCAGCGGACATCTGGAAGGTCTTGTCATGCGAGCCGTATTCTTCGGCTTTCTGCGCCATCAAGCCCACGTTAGGCACCGAGCCCATGGTGGACGGATCGAACGCGCCGTGCGCCTTGCAGTCATCGATCACCGCCTGATACACGTCGGCGTAGCAACGGTCCGGAATCACCGCCTTGGTGTCCTGTAACTTGCCTTGTGCATTCCACATCTGGCCGGAGTCGCGAATCATCGCCGGCATCGATGCATCGACGATCACGTCGCTGGGCACATGCAGGTTGGTGATGCCCTTATCCGAATTGACCATCGCCAGACCCGGACGCTGCGCATATTCGGCCTGGATATCGGCCTTGATCTGCGCTTGCTGGTCTTCCGGCAACGTGCCGATGCGTGCGTACAGATCGCCGATGCCGTTATTGGGATCGAAGCCGACCGACTTGAGCGCATCGGCATGCTTGCTCAGCGTGTCCTTGTAGAACTCGCCGACGACCACGCCGAACAGCACCGGATCGGAGACCTTCATCATGGTGGCTTTCAGATGCACCGAAAACAGCACATCGCGGGCCTTGGCATCGGCGATTTGCGCGTCGATGAAGCTGGCAAGCGCGCGCTTGCTCAACACCGCAGCATCGACGATTTCGCCAGCCTTGACCGCGACCTTGTCCTTCAACACGGTGCTGCTGCCATCGGCACCGACGAATTCGATCTTCAGCGTGCCGGCGTCGGCCAGCGTGGTGGACTGCTCGCTACCGAAGAAGTCGCCAGACTCCATGTGCGACACGTGCGACTTGGATTCGCTACTCCACTTACCCATGCGGTGCGGGTGCTTGCGTGCATAGTTCTTCACCGACAGTGGTGCACGGCGATCGGAATTGCCTTCGCGCAGCACCGGGTTCACCGCACTGCCCTTGACTTTGTCGTAGCGCGCCTTGACGTCTTTTTCGGCTGCATCCTTCGGCTCGTCCGGATACGCCGGCAGCGCGTAGCCCTGGCCTTGCAGTTCCTTGATCGCCGCCTTGAGCTGGGGCACCGAGGCGCTGATGTTGGGCAGCTTGATGATGTTGGCTTCCGGCGTGGTAGCCAGCTCACCGAGTTCGCCGAGGTCGTCGGCAATCTTTTGCGTCTCGCTCAGATACTCCGGAAACAGCGACAGGATGCGCCCGGCCAACGAAATATCGCGCGTTTCGACCACAATGCCGGCGGTATCTGTGTAGGCATCGATGATCGGCAGCAGCGACTGCGTGGCGAGGTAAGGTGCTTCGTCGGTGAGCGTGTAGAGGATCTTCGGTGTCTTCGACATGGTGCGGGATAGGATCTCGGAGGAAAGGAGAGACAGTGATGACAATACGTGAGGGTACGTTGCCGACTGGATCGCGGGCGGCATCGGGGAGAACGCCCCCGATCGGTATGGCCCACGATTGTCGCGCGTCCATCCCGTTCTGGCAAAATTCGGCTCGACCATCCTGCCACTGCGCCATTGGCGCGGATTTCGCCCATACCTGCATGACAGCCCGCTTTTCGCCTGCCGACCTCGATCGTTCCTTCCTGCTCGGCATCACCACGCCCAGCTACTATGCGCGCGGCCTGGTCTATGCAGATCAGGAACGCGTCACCTTGCAGACGGTTGAGCCGCTGCGGGTGGACGCTATCGTCAGCGGTAGCGACGACTATGCCGTGGAGCTGGTCTGGCGAAATGGCAGCTTGCGGGGGCGCTGCGACTGCCCAATCGGTCAGCAAGCGGAATTCTGCAAGCACCAGGTGGCCGTTGCCCTCAGCTGGGCACGGACCAGTGCCGACCCCAACTCCCAAAAACGCACCAAGCGCACGACTGCCGGCATGCCAGTGGCCGAATCCAGCGATCGTGTATTGCAGCACTGGTTGTCGACGCTGACCCCACAAGCCTTGCAGGCTTTGATCCTGGAGTCGGCTGACAACGATGCCCAGTTGCGCAAGCGTCTGCTGAGCCAGGCACAACTGGCAGTCGCACCCTTGCAGCAGTGGCGCAAGGCGATCTCCACCTTGCTTGGCCGCAAGCGATACATGGACTGGAGCGCCACCATTGCCTATAGCAAGCGGTTGAGTGTTTTGCCGTCATTACTGGAGCAGGCGCGGCAACGCGACCCGCTGGCGGCGCTAGATCTGCACGAGTACGCGTTCAAACGGTTGCTGGCGATCTACGAACAGGTCGACGATTCGCGCGGCGATCTGGGCGAGCGCCTGCGTGTGTTGGGACATGCGCACCTGGAGGCCGCGCGTGCAGCCGGCACCGCTACGCTCGGCGATCGCCTGTTTAAGCTGCGCATGCTCGACCAATGGAGCCTGCTGCGCCCCTTGCGGGACTATGCCGCGTTGCTGAGCGCTACGGACATCGCACGGCTGCAACACGCGGCACTGGAGATCCTGCATGCCCGCGGCAACCGGGCGCGGCGACTGTCGGCCGAGTCGCTACTCGAAGACACCGCGCGTTGCGGCGGCAGCGTGGATGCCATGCTGGAGTTCTTCGCCCACACCTGTTCCAGCGGCTGGGATCACCTGGAGATGGCGCGCCGCTGTGGCGAACACGGGCGCCAGCGCCAGGCCTTGGAGTGGCTGGAACGCGGCGTCAAGGCCGACCCGCAAGACGGCCGCCTGCTGGCCGCGTTGGCGACAGCTTACGTGCGTGATGGCTTTCCTGAGGATGCGTTGACGTTACGCTGGAAGGCGTATCTGCTCATGCCCAACGAAGAGACCTACCTGGCCCTGCAAGAGGCGGCATCGCTGCTGGACGCCTGGGAGGCATGGCGCGAACGTGCATTGCAGGCGCTGGACACCAAAGCGGTGCCGCGCTTCATCGATGCGCACGATACCCGCATCAGTCTGCTGCTCGCCGAGGGACAGATACAGCGCGCGCTGGAACTGGCAGCCGACCAGACGCGCAAGCTCCCATTGGGAACCTTGGAGCACCTGCTGCCGGCGGCCGAGACGTGCGACCCGGCCGCCGCGCTTAGGATTTGCCATACCATGATCGGCATGCACATCGAGCGCACTGATCGCCAGGGCTACGTGGCGGCGATCAGGCTGCTTCCCACGCTGCAGCGCCTTTACCAGCAACAGGGTGGGCAGGGTCATGCCGCATTCCACGCCGAACTTGTCCGCTTGCGCCAGCAATACCGCGTCAAACGCACGTTCATTGAATTACTGCACAAGCGGTTTCCTGCACCCTAGGTTATGCACAGCAGCGAGATTGGACAGCCGCAGACTGCGACCAGATGCGGCGCGCATCGGCAGAAACCGCGCTGATGCACAGCGGCGGCGCGATGCAGACGCTCCGCTGCAGGGGCAGACAGCATCGGCCTGCTCTCACCAAGGCCCCAAATGGAGCAACGCCATGGAATTGTTTGCGCATTCGAGCAAGCGGCAGGATCGCAGCGATTGGCAACGGCTGGCCGATCACCTATTCGCCGTCGGCGAACGCGCCGCCAGGAATGCCGCACCGTTTGGAGGCCAACTTCTGGCCGGTCTGGCCGGACAACTGCACGACCTTGGCAAGTACACGCAGAAATTTCAGGCCCGGCTGGACGGTGACCCGGCCCGTGTCGACCATGCGACCTGGGGCGCTCGGATCGCCTGCGAGCGCTATGGCACCGCCGGCACCCTGCTCGCGTACGGCATCGCCGGCCATCACGCCGGCCTGGCCGATGGACGACCAGGACACCCAGCGCAATCACGCCCTTCGCTGCACGAGCGCCTATCAGAGGACTACCGCGAACGGGAACTGCCACCGCTGCTGTCGGACTGGGAACGGGAGTTGTCACTGCCGGCCAAGCTGGCGTTGCCGGACGGCTTTATTGGTCATCCGCGCCAGGAACGTCGCCCTTTCCAGCTCACGGTCCTGACGCGGATGATCTTCTCCTGCCTGGTCGATGCCGACTTCACCGATACCGACGATTTCTATCGCCGCCTGGAAGGGCGCCAGTCGCGTGCGGAGGAAACCGGCACGCGTCCGATCCTGCCAGAATTACGGCAATGCCTTGATGCGCACCTGGCTACATTGCCCACCAAGGGCGGCATCAACCCCTTGCGCGCGCAGATCCTGAGCGAAGTTCGTGCCAAGGCCGGCATGCGTCCTGGTCTGTTCTCCCTCACCGTACCCACCGGCGGCGGCAAGACGCTGGCTTCACTCGGATTCGCCCTGGACCATGCCATCGCCCATGGATTGCGCCGGGTGATCTATGTGATTCCGTTCACCAGCATCGTCGAACAGACGGTGCAGGTGTTTCGGCACGCATTGGGCGTGCAGGAGCGCGACGACATCGTGCTGGAACACCACAGCGCCTTCTTCGACGATCCGACCAAGGCACCGCAATCCATCGACAAGCGCAAATTGGCCATGGAGAACTGGGATGCGCCGATCGTCGTTACCACCGCAGTGCAGTTCTTCGAGAGCCTGTTCGCCGATCGTCCTTCCCGCTGCCGCAAGCTGCACAACATCGCCGGCAGCGTGGTGGTTCTGGATGAAGCACAGACCCTACCGCACGCATTGCTGCGCCCGTGCGTGGCGCTACTGGACGAACTGGCGCGCAACTACCGGGTCAGTCCGGTGTTGTGCACCGCCACGCAACCCACGCTGCGCCTGGATCAGGGCTTCGCTGGGGGTCTGGACCACGTGCGAGAGCTGGTGGACGACCCACCGGCGCTGTATGCACGGCTACGACGCGTCCAGGTGCGCCACGTCGGCACGCTCGACGACGCTGCGCTGACCGACCACCTCCGGCAACGCGAACAGGTGCTGTGCATTGTCAACAATCGTCGCCACGCGCGGCACCTGTTCGACGCGATCGCCGACCGACCCGGTGCAAGGCACTTGACCACGCTGATGCACGCGCGCCACCGCAGCGCGGTGCTGGCCGAACTGCGCGAAGACCTGAAAGCAGGCCGGCCATGCCGGCTGGTCGCCACGAGCTTGATAGAAGCGGGGGTGGACGTGGACTTCCCAACGGTGCTGCGCGTTGAAGCCGGTCTGGATTCCATCGCCCAGGCTGCCGGCCGCTGCAACCGCGAAGGCTTGCGGCCGGTAGAGGTCAGCCAAGTGCAGGTGTTCACGCCGGCCAATCCCGACTGGGCACCGCCAAAGGAACTAGACCTGTTTGCAGAGGTCTTCCGTGGCATCGAGCGTACCCACCGCGACGATCTGCTGGCGATGGACTCAGTCACTGCCTACTTCGCGGAACTGTATCGTCGCCTGGGCGATGGACGGCTCGACTGCGAGGACGTGCTCGGCCTGCTGCGCGATGCCGACATCAAGGGTTTGCCGCTGGACACCCTGGCGCGGAAATTCAAGATGATCCAGACCACCATGCGGCCGCTGATCGTACCGTATGCTCCCTACGCCGAAGGCTGCGACAAAGAGGTGCCCGAGGTGGCCGACATCCTGCGCCAGCTCGAACATGCAGAACACTTGGGCGTAGCCGGCGCCGCTCGTCGACTGCAGCCGTGGCTGGTGCAGGTGCCCGAGCAGGCCTACCGCGCGCTGTGGCAGGCCAATGCCATCGCCCCGGTGGCACAGGCGCGCTATGGCGAACAGTTCGTGAGACTGGTCAATCCAAGACTGTACGACCCGCGATGCGGGCTGCGCTGGGACGACAGCCCACAGTTCCTGGCAGCCGAGGCTCTTGTCTATTGAACAGACATCTTCCTTCTCCAAGACTCATCAAATTCACCTTCACTGAAAAACCACCCGAAGGGTACACTTAGATCTTGCAAAAGCAACAAACACGCGGTAAAAGAACGACGGTCGCCGTTGCAGCGGCGACCGCCGAGAACCGAAAGCCGCTCCTTGGCGGGATAGGCCCAGTGCCGACTGCGTCGGCAGGAGGTAGTGATGGTTAGCCACCATTCGATCAGAAGAGTCTGAAGCTTTCGGCGCATGGCGCGTTTCAAGCGCCATGCGCCGAACACGCTAACGTCAGCGGCATATTTAGGCAATAGCAGGTCACTTCCCCAATTTCAAGAAGTGTGGATTGAAACACTGACAACCCTACCCGTAGGGATCTGCCATCTCTCCCTCGCCGGTTTCCCGGCAAGGGAGAGTTTTTACACTTAAATCTCAGCTATTGAGATTTGAATGGAGCAGATTTAACTAACTCACGCCAAACTGGGGAAACAAGGATGAGTTACGGAGTGAAGCTCCACGTCTGGGGCGAACGAGCGCTATTCACGCGCCCGGAAATGAAGGTGGAACGCGTCTCGTACGACATCATCACGCCATCGGCGGCGCGCGGCATCCTGGAAGCAATCCACTGGAAACCGGCGATCCGCTGGGTGGTGGACAGCATTCAGGTGCTCAAGCCGATTCGCTTCGAGTCGATCCGCCGCAACGAAGTGGGCGGCAAGCTGTCTGCCGCCAGCGTGAGCAAGGCGATCAAGGCCGGGCGCACCGATATGTTGGTGAGCTACGTCGAGGAGGACCGCCAACAACGCGCCGCCACGCTCCTGCGCGAGGTGGGTTACGTGATCGCTGCGCACTTCGAATTGACCGACAAGGCGGGCGCCGACGACAACGTCGGCAAGCACCTGGACATCTTCAACCGCCGTGCGCGGCGCGGGCAGTGCTTCCAGGCCCCGTGCCTGGGAACGCGCGAATTTCCGGCCAGCTTCGCGCTGATTGAGGACGACGCGGCGATGCCGGCTGCCGATGCAACGCTGGCCGGCGAGCGCGACCTGGGCTGGATGCTGCACGACATCGACTTTGCCGACGGCATGACCCCGCGCTTCTTCCGCGCACGCATGGTCGATGGCCGGGTCGAGGTGCCAGCGCCGGAAAACGGTGGGGTGCGCGCATGATCCTGTCCGCACTTGCCGACTACTACCACCGGCTGCTGGACGATCCCACATCGGGGATCGCCGCGCCCGGCTACAGCCAGGAGAAGATCGGCTACGCCATCGTGCTGGACGGCGGTGGCCGCGTTGTGGCCGTGGAGGACGAACATGACTACGAAGGCAAGAAGCGAATTCCGAAGTCAGTTTCCGTGCCCGCGTCATTCAAACGCCCCGGAATCGGGACCAATCCGTTCTTCCTGTGGGACAAGACCAGCTACGCGCTCGGCGTCAGTGCCAGCAGCAAGCGCAGCGCGCAGGAGCACGCTGCATTCAAGACCTTGCACCAGCAGGCGCTGGGCGGCAGCGAAGACCCCGGCCTGCGTGCGCTATTGACGTTCCTCGACACCTGGTCGCCCGCGCAATTCGCCGATCATCCACAGTTTTCCCGGTACGGCGAGGCGCTATTGGATACCAACCTGGTGTTCCGCCTGGAGGGCGACACCGGCTATCTGCATCAGCGCGCCGCGGCGCGCGCGGCATGGGAGCGACTGCAAGGCCAAAGCGCCGACGGCGTGTCCGGCATCTGCCTGATCAGTGGCCATTTCGCGCCGCTGGCTCGGCTGCATCCGCCGGTCAAGGGCGTCAATGGAGCACAGAGTTCCGGCGCATCAATTGTTTCGTTCAATCTCGACGCCTTCACCTCCTACGGCAAAAACCAGGGCGAGAACGCGCCAATCTCCGAACAGGCCACCTTTGCCTACACCACCGCGCTCAACCATTTACTGCGTCGCGACCCACGCAACCGGCAGCGGCTGCAGATCGGCGACAGTACGGTGGTGTTCTGGGCGCAGGCCAGGACGACCGCGCACGCTGAGGAGGCCGAAGATCTGATCGCCGATTTCCTGCGCGGTGGTAAAACAGAAGGCCCTGGCATCGCCGACGGCCAGGCCACCCAGCGCCTGCACCTGGCACTGGAGCAGGTGCGACAGGCACGTCCACTACGCGAAATGGACGACGCACTGGACGACGAGGCCCGCATCTTCGTACTGGGCCTGGCACCCAACGCCTCGCGCCTGTCGATCCGCTTCTGGGAAACGCAGACGCTGGCCGGCTTTGCCGCACGGCTAGCTGCCCACTACCAGGACCTCACGCTCGAGCCGCCAGCCTGGAAACGCCCGCCTACGCCGCAGTTTCTCGCCCTGCAGACCGCGCCGGTCTACGGTGAGCACAGCAAGCCCAAGGCCGAGGACGTCTCGCCGCTGCTGGCCGGCGAAGTCACCCGCGCCATCCTCGCCGGCACCCGCTATCCGCGCAGCCTGCTCGGCGGCATCGTCATGCGCTTCCGCGCCGATGGGCAGGTCAACCCGCTGCGCGTGGCCTTGTGCCGGGCCGTACTGGCACGCGAGGCACGTCTGAACACGCAACAAGGACTGTCATCCACCAAGGGAGAGCCCCCCGTGAGTCTCGATACCGCCAATACCGACCCCGGCTACTTGCTGGGCCGGCTGTTCTCATCGCTGGAAAACCTGCAACGCACCGCACTGGGCGGGCAGGTCAACGCCACCATCCGCGACCGTTACTACGGCGCCGCCTCTGCAACCCCGGCGAGCATTTTCCCGGTGCTGTTGCGCAATGCGCAGAACCACTTCGGCAAGCTGCGCAAAGACAAGGCGGGCCTGGCGGTGAACCTGGAAAAAGAAGTCGGCCAGATCATCGACGCACTTCCCGCCAGCTTCCCGCGCAGCCTGCCCATCCATGAGCAAGGCCGTTTCGCCATCGGCTACTACCACCAGACCCAGGCGCGCCTCGCCCGCAACAACGGCCAGGACGCCCCAGACACCGCTTCCGAAGGAGAACCCGCATGAGCGCCATCGCCCACCGCTATGAATTCGTCTACCTGTTCGACGTGACCAACGGCAACCCCAATGGCGACCCCGACGCCGGCAACCTGCCGCGCCTGGACCCGGAGACCAACCGCGGCCTGGTCACCGACGTGGCGCTCAAGCGCAAGATCCGCAACTACGTGGCGCTTGAGCAGGAAGGCCAGCCCGGCCACGCGATCTACATGCGGGAGAAGTCGGTGCTCAATAGTCAACACGAACTGGCCTGGAAGGCGTTGAACATTCCGCCGGACGAGAAGGAAAAGTACAAGAAGCTCCCCAAGGACCAGGCCAAGGCCCAAGAACTCACCTCGTGGATGTGCAGTAACTTCTTCGACGTACGCACCTTCGGCGCGGTGATGACCACCGAGATCAATACCGGCCAGGTCCGCGGCCCGGTGCAACTGGCCTTCGCCACTTCGGTCGAACCGGTATTGCCACTGGAAGTATCGATCACCCGCATGGCGGTGACCAACGAGAAAGACCTGGAGAAGGAGCGCACCATGGGCCGCAAGCACATTCTGCCCTACGGCCTGTATCGCGCGCATGGCTTTGTGTCGGCAAAGCTGGCCGAGCGTACCGGTTTCTCCGAGGAAGACCTGCAACTGCTGTGGCGCGCATTGACCAATCTTTTCGAGCACGACCGCTCGGCCGCACGCGGCGAGATGGCCGCACGCAAACTGATCGTATTCGAACACGAACACCCGATGGGCAACGCACCGGCGCATGTGCTCTTCGACAAGGTCAAGGTCGAGCGTATTGACCAGGCGGACCAGGGACCGGCACGCAGCTTTTCCGATTACCGGGTGGTGATAGACCACGCGCTTCCTGCCGGCGTAAGCGTGACCGAACTGTTCTGACAATCAGGAGAGCGGGACCATGGACGACGACGACCTGATCCCGCTCTCTGCCCTACAGCACTACCTATACTGCCCGCGCCAATGCGCGCTGATCCATGTCGAACGGCAATGGGCAGAGAACAGGCACACCGCTGAAGGCCGGCTGCTGCACGAACGTGCCGATGTGGCACACACGCAGCGCAGGCGTGGCGTGCGCACCGTCACCGCGATGCCGCTGCTGGCGCTCGAACTGGGCATCACGGGCAAGGCCGATGTGGTCGAGTTCCATCACGATCCCGCAGGGGAATTCGCGTTCCCCGTGGAGTACAAACGGGGCCGACCCAAGTCGCACCGGGCCGATGAGGTACAGCTGTGTGCCCAGGCACTGTGTCTGGAGAGCATGCTCAAACGCCCAGTAGACGCCGGCGCGCTGTTCTACGGGCAGACTCGCAGGCGCAAGGACGTGGTCTTCGATCCAGCGCTGCGCGAGCTCACGCAGCGCACCATCGCCGAAACCCGTGCACTGCTGTCTCATGGCCTGACGCCCGGTGCGCGCTATGACAGCAAACGCTGCGATGCCTGTTCATTGATCGACCTGTGTCAGCCGCGCCTGCTCGGCTGCGGCAGCGTGGACACCTGGCTGCGTCGACAACTCGATGCTGAAGAGGAATGACGATGCGCCGCCAACTCAACACCCTGTATGTCACCACCGATGGTGCCTGGTTGCACAAGGACGGTGCCAATGTCGTCCTGAATGTGGAGCGGCAAGAACGCACACGATTGCCGGTTCACATGCTGGAGAGCATCGTCTGCATCGGACGTGTCGGAGTCTCGCCTCAGTTACTCGGCTTCTGTGCCGAGCAAGGCATCAGCATCTGTTATTTGACTCCGCAAGGGCGCTTTCTCGCGCGTGTCGAAGGCCCGGTGTCCGGAAATGTGCTGCTTCGCCGCGAACAGTACCGATGCAGCGACGATCCCGTGCGTTGCGCCGCGATTGTGCGTCACCTGCTGGCAGGAAAAATCCACAACCAGCGTGCCGTCCTGGCGCGCGGCTGGCGCGACCACGGCGAGCGCATGATTGATATCCCCGCCTTTCAACACGCACTCAAGCGGCTCAAGCGCATTCCACAGCGCCTGCTCATCGAGACCAGTGTTGACGTGCTGCGTGGCCTGGAAGGCGAGGCAGCGCAGTCGTATTTCGGCGTCTTCGGCCAGCTGGTGCGCACCGAGGCGCCGCTGCTGCGCTTTGGCGGACGCAATCGCCGCCCACCGCGCGACGCCTTCAATGCGTTGCTGTCGTTTCTCTACACCTTGCTGACCCACGATTGCCGTTCGGCCTTGGAAACGGTTGGTCTGGACCCGGCAGTCGGCTTTCTGCATCGCGACCGACCAGGACGGCCAAGCCTAGCCCTGGACCTGGCAGAGGAATTCAGGCCCTTGCTTGGCGAGCGCTTGGCACTGTCGCTGATCAACCGCCGGCAATTGAACGAGCGCGACTTCCAGGTCTTCGACAACGGCGCGGTTCTTCTCAAGGATGATGCGCGCAAGACGGTGCTGATCGCCTACCAGGAGCGCAAACGCGAACAGCTTCAACATGCCTTCCTGGGCGAAAAGATCGACATCGGCCTACTGCCCTTTGTGCAAGCACAGTTGATGGCACGGCACCTGCGTGGCGATCTGGATGGCTACCCCTCTTTCTTCTGGAAATGACGCGACTCAAGCCCCATGATGATTCTTGTCAGCTACGACGTCAGCACCAGTTCTCCCGGCGGCGAGAAGCGCCTGCGCAAGGTCGCCAAAGCCTGCCGTGACCGTGGCCAGCGCGTGCAATTCTCGGTCTTCGAGATCGAAGTCGAGCCTGCCCAATGGACTGAATTACGGCAGCAGCTATGCGACCTGATCGACCCGGCCCTGGACAGCCTGCGGTTCTATCACCTTGGCGCGAAATGGGAGACCCGCGTGGAGCACATCGGCGCCAAGCCCAGCCTGAACCTCAAAGGCCCACTGATTTTTTGACGCGAACCCCAAGCGCCCCATAAAAACCGGGCAGGTTCGCAGTCTCCTCAAGCAACTGATTTGCAACAAAAAAATAAATAGACAGCGGATTCACGGGGCCGCATGACGACTTCTCGACTGCTTTTTTCAGCAAGTCCGCGCAATTGCCCGTGTTTTAGCAACGATGGCAAACACTTATGCTAAGGGGGGTCGCGCCCTCACGGGCGCGTGGATTGAAACAGGCAAATGCTTGCCTGGCGATGGTCAGTGCGCGTCGCGCCCTCACGGGCGCGTGGATTGAAACCCTCTGTGGATCTCGCTCGCTATCGGCCTCCTGTGTCGCGCCCTCACGGGCGCGTGGATTGAAACTGCCAGGGCGCGCACACTCTTCCTGTCTAGACGCGTCGCGCCCTCACGGGCGCGTGGATTGAAACCACCACCAATCGACTACACACGCCGACCGGTGCAAGTCGCGCCCTCACGGGCGCGTGGATTGAAACAAGCATGGCGATGTGGTTCGCGACTTCCGCGTGCGGGTCGCGCCCTCACGGGCGCGTGGATTGAAACGTCAGGTAAAGGGTCTGCTCTGCCTTTGCATACAGGGTCGCGCCCTCACGGGCGCGTGGATTGAAACAGGCATACACAGGAAACTAGGGATAAAATAAGTGCGTCGCGCCCTCACGGGCGCGTGGATTGAAACTTCACCTAGGCTCCTACCCCACCGCTGACCTGGCCGTCGCGCCCTCACGGGCGCGTGGATTGAAACGCTCCTCCACAGCCTTAGTTGAGTCATGGCATAGCGTCGCGCCCTCACGGGCGCGTGGATTGAAACCAGTTCTACGCAGAACACGAAACAATGACGACATGTCGCGCCCTCACGGGCGCGTGGATTGAAACCTTTAGCAGGCGTTCACCACTCTCTTGATCATATGGTCGCGCCCTCACGGGCGCGTGGATTGAAACCTGGTGTGTCTGTCTACCTTGGTAAGAGTTGGCGTCGCGCCCTCACGGGCGCGTGGATTGAAACCAAGTCCACCTTGTCATAACCGTACCGATTCGCACCGGTCGCGCCCTCACGGGCGCGTGGATTGAAACAACCAACGCAAGTCTTCCGGGGCGTCTGGATCTGCGTCGCGCCCTCACGGGCGCGTGGATTGAAACCTGAAGCCCTGCCAGGTTACGTACCTTCCGAAGGGAGTCGCGCCCTCACGGGCGCGTGGATTGAAACCAGTCCTGAATAATGTCCTCATGCCCAATGAACTGGTCGCGCCCTCACGGGCGCGTGGATTGAAACCCTTGCGTTCGCCTGTCTTTGGGTCTCCCGTCCAGTGGTCGCGCCCTCACGGGCGCGTGGATTGAAACAGATTTTGGCGGTGCATCTGTTGTACTCCCTCTGCGTCGCGCCCTCACGGGCGCGTGGATTGAAACTGGGCATTGGACAACCATCAGCCCCTATGCAAGCGTCGCGCCCTCACGGGCGCGTGGATTGAAACCCACTGTGGCAGGGCCTTGACATAACCGGGGAAGCGTCGCGCCCTCACGGGCGCGTGGATTGAAACAGTACAGGTCACTGCATAGTGCCTACTGCAGTACGGGTCGCGCCCTCACGGGCGCGTGGATTGAAACCAATATGGAGAGTTCCTGATGGACTACCTAGTTGAGTCGCGCCCTCACGGGCGCGTGGATTGAAACTCGCCAGAGAGCCTTACCAGCGAACTTGCCGTGGGTCGCGCCCTCACGGGCGCGTGGATTGAAACAAGGTAAGCACAATGTGGTTGAGCAAGATCTGTCCGTCGCGCCCTCACGGGCGCGTGGATTGAAACTTAGCAAGCATGCCAACGTAGAGGTGGGCCTGAAGTCGCGCCCTCACGGGCGCGTGGATTGAAACTTAGCACCACCAGCAAAGCGGGCTAGCTGATACTGTCGCGCCCTCACGGGCGCGTGGATTGAAACAGGCACTGCACTGTCCCAGCCATTGGGGCCCTTTGAGTCGCGCCCTCACGGGCGCGTGGATTGAAACTGGCGGATTAGCTCCCCCTTAGCTGTATCCACGTAGTCGCGCCCTCACGGGCGCGTGGATTGAAACACAAAATAAGGAGGCCCTATGGCCGAGCAAAAGTCGCGCCCTCACGGGCGCGTGGATTGAAACTTTGTCGGCTTTTTCAGCAAGGGCAAGCAGGAGACGTCGCGCCCTCACGGGCGCGTGGATTGAAACGAGCTATGCGTGTTCGAACCAGTGCCAGTACACAGTCGCGCCCTCACGGGCGCGTGGATTGAAACAGCAATGTGGATTCGCAGGCTGGCGGCTCGTTACAGGTCGCGCCCTCACGGGCGCGTGGATTGAAACTGGGAGACTGTCAGACAATAAGCTGGTGCTGACGGTCGCGCCCTCACGGGCGCGTGGATTGAAACTGCAGGATGCACAGAACCACCAAGCATGGATGCAGGTCGCGCCCTCACGGGCGCGTGGATTGAAACCTAAGTGATAGCGAAGAATGCAGGCGGCTGACCTAGTCGCGCCCTCACGGGCGCGTGGATTGAAACGTGTACACATCTGCCGCCCCTAGGTCCGCAGAGGCAAGTCGCGCCCTCACGGGCGCGTGGATTGAAACAAGACTTGGTACTTTGACGAGAGTGCAGAGGGGTGGTCGCGCCCTCACGGGCGCGTGGATTGAAACAAGACTTGGTACTTTGACGAGAGTGCAGAGGGGTGGTCGCGCCCTCACGGGCGCGTGGATTGAAACACTCTTTTGTACCAGCAGCGCATCATTCTGCGCCAGTCGCGCCCTCACGGGCGCGTGGATTGAAACCTGTGCTGCATGGCGCACGCGAGATTGCAGAGTTGTCGCGCCCTCACGGGCGCGTGGATTGAAACTTTGTCAAACATGGTAGCGGCCTCCGTTGGTGTAGGTCGCGCCCTCACGGGCGCGTGGATTGAAACACCTTTGCAACCCTTACCAGCATACAGGCCGATGTCGCGCCCTCACGGGCGCGTGGATTGAAACATCCCCATCCTCGTTTTGTGTGGCCGGTGCGGGCCGGTCGCGCCCTCACGGGCGCGTCGATTGAAACGTCTCGCTGGCGACGTTCTGGCTGCTGCTGCCCACCGGGTCGCGCCCTCACGGGCGCGTGGATTGAAACTCCTCCGGAGTCATGGTTGCATCCCCGGCTTGGCGGTCGCGCCCTCACGGGCGCGTGGATTGAAACGTTTCCAAGGTCGCAGCCAACGTCACCCGCATCATGTCGCGCCCTCACGGGCGCGTGGATTGAAACGTTGATCAATATGGCTCGGCTGCGGAAATAGTGGATGGTCGCGCCCTCACGGGCGCGTGGATTGAAACAGGCACGAAGGCGCCCGGCGTAGCCTCGCGCTCAAGTCGCGCCCTCACGGGCGCGTGGATTGAAACTGGTCTGCGTACCCGAACAAGAAGGGCCGGCAAGAGTCGCGCCCTGCCGGGCGCGTGGATTGAAACAACGGCCCGTTGATGATTCGGCACGTGGCGCAGGGTCGCGCCCTCACAGACGCGTAGATTGAAACACTTTAGACTCGCCCGCCAGCCGGACGCTGACCAGGTGCAGGTTGGAGACGCTTGAGGCCTGCATGTAGCACGGATCAATACGCACGCAGATCAAAAATTGGGCTCCGTCCATCAACGCTTGAGCACCATTATTTGACGATGATCGTCTGAGGCGTGCCTGCAAGCTTCCCGTCCACCATCACCTGCGCGGTGTAGGTGCCGGCCGGCCAGCCATCGGGCTTGCTGAAGCTCAGGTTGGTGGTTTCGGCACCGGTGGTGTTCAACGTCGCGTTCTGTTCGCCGGCCACCTGGCCATCCTGGTAGGCCAGCTTCGCCGACAGGGCCACGTTGCTCGCGCTGCCGTCGGTCTTGACCGAGACGATGATGGTGTCTTTGCTGCCGACACTGGTGGCCGGCGTCACCGTCTTGTCGGCTGCGGCCTGGGTGCCGACGGCCACGCTGGAGACCGTCACTGCACTACCCGTCGCAGCGCCGCCATCGGTGCTGGCCGCTCCGGTGGCGCTGCCATGGGCAGCCTGATCGCTCGCCGGCGGGGTGGCAGCCGGGCCGGGCATCGCGTTGGTCGGGGCACCGGAAGTGGGGTCCTTGGAAACGCTGTCGTCGTCGGCCTTCTTGCAGCCAGCCACTGCGAGAACGCCGGCCAAGGCGAGGGCCAAGCTGCTCGATACAGAGGTAATACGCATAAATCGATTCTCCGATAGCCAGAACATCTGCAGTCGCCGTGTTCAAGTGGGTTTCTAGGTTTGGTTGAATCGTGTCGCCGCCAACGACTGGAAGCCGGCCTGCGATTACGACTTTGCAGGCAGGCGCAGTACCTGCCCGGGGAAGATCTTGTCCGGGTCCTGCAGCGTTTCACGGTTGGCTTCGAAAATACGTGGCCACAAATTGCCGTCGCCCAGATGGCGCTTGGCGATACTGGAAAGGCTGTCGCCAGCTTGCACGGTGACCGATTCTTCAACGCGTTGCGCGGTGCTTTGCACACTGGTGCGCACATTGGAAAAATCGGGCGCGGGCGTCACCGCAGCGGTACTGTCGACCGACGAGGTGACGTTGGAAAAATCTGCTTTCTTGTCGACACTCATTGCTGCAATCCCTGTGCATCGCGGTGTCAGCAGGGTGCGCGGGGCGCCGTTAAGCGTGGATCGCGCCACTGTGAAGCTGGCGCGATTCCATCAGTGGCGCTTACTGGCGCAGGTCCCGAAAAAAAGACAGCGGCGTCGGCACGCTCGGCGAGCTGCGCAGCGGATTGATGTCCAGGCCGCCACGGCGCGTATAACGGGCCTCGACTACCAACCACTCCGGTGCGCACTGCGTCAGCACGTCATTGAAAATGCGCTCGACGCATTGCTCATGAAATTCGGCGTGGTCGCGGAAACTCACCAGATAGCGCAGTAGCCCTTCGCGGTCGATCGGTGCGCCGCGGTAACGCAGGGTGACGCTGGCCCAATCGGGCTGACCGGTGACCGGGCAGTTGGATTTGAGCAGGGCAGAGGTCAGCACTTCTTCCACCACGGGCTGGGCGTGTGCGGCGAGGTACGCGGCATTTGGCGGGCCGTAATCGTCGATGCTGACATCCAGCGCATCGATCGATTCACCCTCGCCTACCGCGTCGATCGGCGGCAGGCCGAATTCCACCGCCACATCGGCACCCGCGCGCGTGGACAGATCGGTGGCAATACGGGTACGCACCGCTTCGGCGCTGTTGAAGCGGGTGGCGTTGAGCGAATTGAGATACAGCTTGAGCGATTTGGATTCGATCAGCGCCGGCGAGTCGCACGGCACATGCAAGGTGGCGGTGGCCACGCAAGGCTTGCCTTGCGCATCGAGCCAGCTGAGTTCGTAGGCATGCCAGCGATCGCGGCCGATAAACGGCAAGTCGCCGCTCAGCCCGATCGCCTCGCGCCCGGCCGCACGCGGAATCGGAAACAGCAACGACGGGTCGTAGCCGCTTGGATAGGCGACCTCACGACCGAGGGTGGAATCTTCTGGGGTATTCATCTGCCCATTTTAGGCCGCACGGGCTGGCCCTGAGGTGTATGGGCAGGCGCATCGCGGAGCCAACGAACCACTTGCAGTTCACCGCGCGTACCCAATCACCCCGCACCGCCGCAGGAGGAGGGAATCGCCGAGCCCGCAGACGATTCCCTATTCCCGATTCAGCCCGCTTCACCCTGATGCAGATAATCCAGCGACACCTGCAGCAGCGCGCGCAAGCCCACATCCAGCGACGACTCGTCCAGCAGGAACTGCGGCGAATGGTTGCTGGGCGCGGTGGCCGGGTCGATGCCCTTGGCGGTGGAGCCGACGAAGAAGAACATCGACGGCACCTGCTGGGCGTAGAAAGAGAAATCTTCCGCGCCCATCTGCAACGGCGGTTCGTACACATTGTCGGCGCCCACCACGGCCTGCAGGCTGGGCAGCATCTTGGCGGTCAGTGCGGGGTCGTTGACGGTGGCCGGGTTGCCTGGCTGATCCGGCACCTGCGCCTCGACCTTGGCCCCATGCGCGGCGGCGGTGTGTTCGGCCACGTTCTTGAGATCGGCAAAGATCTGCTGGCGCATGCCTGCGTCGAAGGTGCGGATGGTGCCGACCATTTCCACATCGTCGGGGATGATGTTGTAGCGGATGCCGCCCTTGATCGCGCCGAAACTGAGCACGGCCGGCTGCTTGGACAGGTTGGCGCGACGGCTGATCACCGTTTGCGCGGCGCCGATCATGTCGGCGCTGGCCACGATCGGGTCGATGCCGTTCCACGGCGCCGAGCCATGGGTCTGGCGGCCGATCATCTTGATCGCGAAGCGATCCGACGCCGCCATCAGCGGGCCGCCGCGCACGGCGATCTTGCCGGCCTGCACGCTGGAGAACACATGCAGGCCGAACACCGCCTGCGGCTTGAAGTCGGCAAACAGGCCTTCCTTCAGCATCAGCGAGGCGCCGCCCTCTTCGTTGCCGGGCGCGCCTTCTTCTGAAGGCTGGAAGATCAGCATCACTTCGCCCGGTAACTGGTCGCGCATGCCGACCAGCGCCTCGGCCACGCCGAGCAGGATGGCGGTGTGGGCGTCGTGGCCGCAGGCATGCATCACCCCAACCTGCTCGCCGCGGTAATCGGCGGTGGCCTTGGAGGCGAACGGCAGCCCGGTCTGCTCTTTCACCGGCAGCGCGTCCATGTCCGCACGCAGCGCGATCATCGGGCCGGGCTTGCCGCCCTTGATGATGGCCACCACGCCGTGATGGGCGATGCCGGTGCGCGGCTTGAGGCCCAACTTGCGCAGCTGCGCGGCCACCGTGGCGGCGGTGCGCTCTTCGCGGTTAGACAGCTCGGGGTGCTGGTGGAAGTTGCGGCGCCATTGCACCACCTTGGCCTGCAGCGGGGCGGCGGCGGCCTGGACTTCGGGCCGTTGCGCGGTCTGCGCAGCGGCGAGCGTGGGCAGGGCGAGCAGCAGCGCGCTGGTCAGCAGACGGGAGGGGCGCATCGGCAATCCTCGAAAGGTGGTTTCTTAATGTAGTGCAGGCGCGCGCCGGATGGGCTGCAGTGGGGCCCGATTCAGCCCGGCGGTCAACCGCGGTAGCCGTGGCGCGTTGCCGCTGCAGTGCAAGTGTGAACGTTGCGGCCGTTTCGCCGGCCGAGCCGTTACTTCAGTAACGTTCAATCGGTAGAGCGCAACGATATGCTTTGCACAGCCGCCCCACGGTCGCACCCACGCGCCCGGCCCGCCCTCAGGAGTTGTCGCATGTCGCGTTTTTGGAAGATCACACCGCTGGTTGTAGCGGTGTTTGTCGTGGTGTTCGTCGCAATGCGGATGATGGGTGGGGGCAATCATGGCAAGCGCGCAGGCGCGCCGGACGGCAATGACCCGGACAACAGCGGCCCGGTCCCGGTGACGGTGGTGGCGGCCTCCACGCAGGATGTGCCGGTCTATGCCAGCGCGCTGGGCACGGTCACCGCGCTCAATACGGTCACCGTCAGCCCGCAGGTGGGCGGCCAGTTGATGAGCCTGAACTTCAAGGAAGGCCAGGAAGTGAAGAAGGGCGATCTGCTGGCGCAGATCGATCCGCGCACGCTGCAGGCCAGCTACGACCAGGCGTTGGCGGCCAAGCGCCAGAACCAGGCGCTGTTGGCCACCTCGCGGGTGAATTATCAGCGTTCCAACGACCCGGCCTACAAGCAATACGTCTCGCGCACGGATCTGGATACCCAACGCAACCAGGTTGCCCAATACGAGGCCGCGGTTGCGGCCAACGATGCGCAGATGCGCTCGGCACAGGTGCAGTTGCAGTTCACCCGCGTCACTGCGCCGATCGACGGCATCGCCGGCATCCGTGGCGTGGACGTGGGCAACATCGTCAGCAGCAGCTCCACGATCGTCACCTTGACCCAGATCCGCCCGATCTACGTGTCTTTCAACCTGCCCGAGCGTGAGTTGCAGGCAGTGCGTACCGGGCAAACGGCGGCGCCGCTGGCGGTGGCGGCGCTGGATCGCGGCGATGCGCATGTGATCAGCAGCGACGGCAAGCTGGATGTGATCGACAACCGCATCTCCGCCGACAGCGGCACTTTCGGCGCGCGCGCGATCTTCGCCAACACCGATAACGCGCTGTGGCCGGGTCAGTTCGTCAACGTGCGCCTGCAGCTGCGCACCATCACCGGCGGCACTGTGGTGCCGACCCAATCGGTACAGCGCGGCCCTGACGGCGATTACGTCTACGTGGTGGGCAGCGACAACACCGCACAGATGCGCACCGTGGTGCAGGGCGTGGAGGTGGACGACAGCCATGTGCAGGTGACCAAGGGCCTCAAGCCCGGCGAGCGCGTGGTGACCGAAGGCCAGTTCCGCCTGAAACCGGGCAGCAAGGTCAGCGCGCTCAAGCCGGGCGAAACACCGCCGGAGCCGACCGAAGCCGAACTCAAGGCCGCGAAGGACAAACAGAGCCGTGCTGGTGGCGCCGGCGGCCGCCGTGGCGGCGGTCCGCGCTAACTCTCGACCAACGGCGACGGAACCTCCGTCGCCGATGTGCGTCGGCGCTGCATGCGCCGGCTTCGCTTGACGTCTTCAGCAAGGACACCCCCCCGTGGGCTTTTCGACCATCTTCATCCGCCGCCCGATCGCCACTTCGTTGTTGATGGCCGGCGTCCTGCTGTTAGGCATCCTGGGCTACCGTCAACTGCCGGTCTCTGCATTGCCGGAAATCGACGCCCCCAGCCTGGTCGTCACCACCCAGTACCCCGGCGCCAATGCGACCACCATGGCCTCGCTGGTGACCACGCCGCTGGAGCGCCAGTTCGGGCAGATCTCCGGCCTGCAGATGATGACCTCCGATTCATCGGCAGGTCTGTCCACGATCATTCTGCAGTTCTCGATGGAGCGCGATATCGATATCGCCTCGCAGGATGTGCAGGCGGCGATCCGTCAGGCCACCCTGCCCTCCTCGCTGCCATACCAGCCGGTCTATAACCGGGTCAATCCGGCCGATGCGGCAATTCTCACGCTCAAGCTCACCTCCGATTCGCTGCCGCTGCGCGAAATCAACCGCTATGCGGATGCGATTCTGGCCCAGCGCCTGTCGCAGGTGCCGGGTGTGGGCCTGGTGTCGATCGCCGGCAACGTGCGCCCTGCCGTGCGCATCCAGGTCAACCCGGCGCAGCTGTCGAACATGGGCCTGACCATGGAGTCGCTGCGCAGCGCGCTGACCCAGACCAACGTCAGTGCGCCCAAGGGCTCGCTCAACGGCAAGACCCAGTCATACAGTATTGGCACCAACGACCAGCTCACCGACGCGGCGCAGTACCGCGAGACCATCATCAGCTACAAGGACGGCCGCCCGGTGCGGCTTGCCGACGTAGCCAACGTGGTCGATGGCGTGGAGAACGATCAGCTTGCCGCCTGGGCCGACGGCAAACAGGCGGTGCTGCTGGAGATCCGCCGCCAGCCCGGCGCCAACATCGTGCAGACGGTGGAGCAGATCCGCAACATCCTGCCGCAGCTGCGATCGGTGTTGCCGGCCGATGTACATCTGGAGGTGTTCTCCGACCGCACCGAAACCATTCGCGTCTCGGTGCATGAGGTGAAGTTCACCCTGGTGCTGACCATTGCGCTGGTGGTGGCGGTGATCTTCGTGTTCCTGCGCCGGCTGTGGGCCACCATCATTCCCTCGGTGGCGGTGCCGTTGTCGCTGGCGGGCACCTTCGGGGTGATGGCCTTCGCGGGCATGTCGCTGGACAACCTGTCGCTGATGGCGCTGGTGGTGGCGACCGGGTTCGTAGTCGACGATGCGATCGTGATGATCGAGAACATCGTGCGCTACATCGAACAGGGCAAGAGCGGGCCGGAAGCGGCCGAAATCGGTGCCAAGCAGATCGGCTTCACCGTGTTGTCGCTGACCGTGTCGCTGGTGGCGGTGTTCCTGCCGCTGCTGCTGATGCCGGGCGTGACCGGGCGGCTGTTCCACGAGTTTGCGTGGGTGCTGTCGATCGCGGTGGTGATCTCGATGCTGGTGTCGCTGACGCTGACACCGATGATGTGCGCCTACCTGCTCAAGCCCGATGCCCTGCCCGAAGGCGAGGACGCGCACGAGCGCGCGACCGCCGCCGGCAAGCGCAATCTGTGGACGCGCACCGTGGGCACTTACGAGCGCAGCCTGGACTGGGTGCTTGCCCATCAACCGCTGACCCTGGCCGTGGCGATCGGCGCGGTAGCGTTGACGGTGGTGCTGTATGTGACAATCCCCAAGGGCTTGCTGCCCGAGCAGGACACCGGCCTGATCACCGGCGTGGTGCAGGCCGACCAGAACGTGGCGTTCCCGCAGATGGAACAACGCACCCAGGCGGTGGCCGCCGCATTGCAGAAAGACCCGGCGGTGACCGGCGTGGCCGCCTTCATCGGCGCCGGCACCATGAACCCCACGCTCAACCAGGGCCAGCTGTCGATCGTACTGAAGACACGCAGCGACCGCGAGGGCCTGGACGAGGTGCTGCCGCGCCTGCAGAAAGCCGTGGTCGGCATTCCGGGCGTGGCCTTGTTCCTCAAGCCGGTGCAGGACGTCACCCTGGACACGCGCGTGGCCGCGACCGAATACCAGTATTCGATCTCGGACGTGGACAGCAGCGAGCTGGCCACCTGGGCAGGGCGCATGACCGAGGCAATGCGCAAACTGCCCGAGCTGGCGGACGTGGACAACAACCTGGCCAACCAGGGGCGTGCGCTGGAACTGAGCATCGACCGCGACAAGGCCAGCATGCTCGGCGTGCCGATGCAGACCATCGACGACACGCTGTACGACTCGTTTGGCCAGCGCCAGATCTCCACCATCTTCACCGAACTCAATCAGTACCGCGTGGTGCTGGAAGTGGCGCCGGAATTTCGTACCAGCACCGCGTTGATGAATCAGCTGGCAGTGGCCAGCAACGGCAGCGGCGCGCTTACCGGCACCAACGCCACCAGCTTCGGCCAGGTGACCTCGTCCAACTCGTCCACGGCCACCGGTGTGGGCGCGCAGAACACCGGCATCGTGGTTGGTGCGGGCAGCATCATTCCGCTGGCCGCGTTGGCCGAAGCCAAGGTCACCAACACACCGTTGGTGGTGAGCCACCAGCAGCAGCTGCCGGCCGTCACCATCTCGTTCAATCTGGCGCCTGGGCATTCGTTGTCGCAGGCCGTGGCGGCAATTGAGAAGGCACGCGAAGCGCTCAAGATCCCGACCCAGGTGCATGCGCAGTTCGTCGGCAAGGCCGCCGAATTCACCGGCAGCCAGACCGACATCGTGTGGCTGCTACTGGCCTCGATCGTGGTGATCTACATCGTGCTGGGCGTGTTGTACGAAAGCTACATCCACCCGTTGACGATCATCTCCACGCTGCCGCCGGCCGGTGTCGGTGCATTGCTGGCCTTGATGATGTGCGGGCTAAGCCTGTCGGTGGACGGCATCGTCGGCATCGTGCTGTTGATCGGCATCGTCAAGAAGAACGCCATCATGATGATCGACTTCGCCATCGACGCACGCCGCGAAGGGGCGAACGCGCACGATGCGATCCGGCGCGCCTGCCTGCTGCGCTTCCGTCCGATCATGATGACCACCGCAGCCGCCATGCTGGGCGCATTGCCGTTGGCGCTGGGCACCGGTATCGGCTCGGAACTGCGCCGCCCGCTGGGTATCGCCATTGTCGGCGGCCTGCTGCTCTCGCAGCTGGTGACGCTGTACACCACCCCGGTGATCTATCTGTACATGGAACGCGGCGGCGAGCGGCTGCGTGCATGGCGTGCGCGACGCGCGGCGCAGCGTGACGGCATCACCGCAGCATCCACGTCGGAGCGCTCGGCATGATGACCGGTGACGTCATCGCTGTTGGGTCTGCTCGTCCTCAGCATCGTCTGCTCGCACGCAGCGTTGGCTTTCGCCGATTCCCGAATCCCGATTCCCGATTCCCGGCAGTCACCCCATGAACATCTCTGCGCCCTTCATCAAGCGCCCGATCGGCACCTCGTTGCTGGCGATCGGTTTGTTCGTGATCGGATTGATGTGCTACCTGCGGCTGGGTGTGGCGTCACTGCCGAACATCCAGATTCCGATTATTTTCGTGCATGCCACGCAGTCCGGTGCCGACGCCAGCACCATGGCCTCCACCGTCACCGCACCGCTGGAACGTCACCTGGGCCAATTGCCAGGTATCGACCGCATGCGCTCCTCCAGCTCGGAGAGCAGCAGCCTGGTCGTGCTGGTGTTCCAGAGCAGTCGCAAAATCGATTCGGCCGCGCAGGACATCCAGACTGCGATCAATGCATCGCAGTCGGACCTGCCCTCCGGGCTCGGCACGCCGATGTACTCCAAGGCCAACCCGAACGACGACCCGGTGATCGCCATCGCGCTCACTTCGGACACGCAATCGGCCGATGAACTCTACAACGTTGCCGATTCGCTGCTGGCGCAGCGGTTGCGCCAGATCACCGGCATCAGCTCGGTGGATATCGCCGGTGCCTCCACGCCTGCAGTGCGAGTGGACGTGGATCTGCGTGCGCTCAACGCGCTGGGCCTGACCCCGGACAATCTGCGCAATGCCGTGCGCGCAGCCAATGTCACCTCGCCGACCGGATTCCTGTCCGACGGCAATACCACCATGGCCATCATCGCCAACGATTCGGTATCCAAGGCCGCCGATTTTGCGCAGCTGGCGATCGCCACCCAGTCCAACGGACGCATCGTGCGGCTGGGCGATGTGGCCACCGTTTACGACGGTCAACAGGATGCCTATCAAGCTGCCTGGTTCAACGGCAAACGGGCAGTGGTGATGTATGCCTTCACCCGCGCCGGCGCCAACATCGTCGAAACCGTGGACCAGGTGAAGGCACAGATTCCCGAGTTGCGTAGCTATCTGCAGCCCGGCACCACGCTGACGCCCTACTTCGACCGCACGCCCACCATTCGCGCCTCGCTGCACGAGGTACAGGTAACGCTGATGATCAGCCTGGCGATGGTGATCCTGACCATGGCGCTGTTCCTGCGCCGGCTGGCGCCAACGCTGATCGCCGCGGTGGCCGTGCCGCTGTCGCTGGCTGGTTCGGCGCTGGTGATGTACATGCTCGGCTTCACCTTGAACAACCTCAGCCTGCTGGCGTTGGTGATCGCAATTGGCTTCGTGGTCGACAATGCGATCGTGGTGATCGAAAACGTCATGCGCCATCTGGACGAAGGCATGTCGCGCATGGACGCCGCGTTGGCTGGTGCGCGCGAGATCGGCTTCACCATCGTCTCCATCACCGCCTCGCTGGTGGCGGTGTTTATCCCGATGCTGTTCGCCAGCGGCATGATCGGCGCGTTCTTCCGCGAGTTCACAGTGACCTTGGTGGCGGCAATCGTGGTCTCGATGCTGGTGTCGCTGACGTTGACGCCGGCACTATGCAGCCGCTTCTTGTCGGCACATGCTGAGCAAGAAAAGCCCAGCCGTTTCGGTGCCTGGCTGGACCGCATGCACGACCGCATGTTGCGTGCGTACACGGTGGCGCTGGACTTCTCGCTGCGCCACGCGCTGCTGCTGTCGTTGACGCCGTTGTTGCTGATCGCTGCCACCATCTTGTTGGGTAGCGCAGTCAAAAAGGGGTCGTTTCCCGCGCAGGATACCGGCCTGATCTGGGGCCGCGCCAATTCCAGTGCCACGGTGTCGTTCGCCGACATGGTCAGCCGCCAGCGCCGCATCACCGACATGCTGATGGCCGACCCAGCGGTGAAAACCGTTGGCGCACGCCTGGGCTCCAGCCGTCAGGGATCGAGCGCATCGTTCAATATCGAGCTGAAAAAGCGCGATGAAGGCCGTCGTGATACCACCGCAGACGTGGTTGCGCGCCTGAGCGCCAAGGCCGACCGTTACCCGGATCTGGACCTGCGCCTGCGCGCGATCCAGGACCTGCCCAGCGACGGCGGCGGCGGTACCAGCCAGGGCGCGCAATACCGCGTCTCGCTACAGGGCAACGACCTGGCGCAGTTGCAGGAATGGCTGCCCAAACTGCAGGCCGCGCTGAAGAAGAATCCACGCCTGCGCGATGTCGGCACTGATGTGGACACCTCGGGCCTGCGCCAGAACATCGTGATCGACCGCGCCAAGGCCGCGCGCCTGGGCATTACGGTCGGCGCCATTGATGGCGCGCTGTATGGCGCGTTCGGTCAGCGCTCCATTTCCACCATCTATTCCGATCTCAATCAGTACAGCGTGGTGGTCAATGCGCTGCCGTCGCAGACCGCCACGCCCAAGGCGCTGGACCAGATCTTCGTGCCCAACCGAGCCGGCCAAATGGTGCCGATCACCGCCGTCGCCACCCAGGTTCCGGGCCTGGCGCCGCCGCAGATCATCCATGAAAACCAGTACACCACGATGGATCTGAGCTACAACCTGGCGCCGGGCGTGAGCACGGGCGAGGCGGATCTGATCATCAAGTCCACCGTGGACGGCTTGCGCATGCCCGACGGCATCCGCCTCAGTGGCGATAACAGTTTCAACGTGCAGCTCAGCGCCAATTCGATGGGCATTCTGCTGCTGGCGGCGGTGCTCACCGTCTACATCGTGCTGGGCATGCTCTACGAGAGCCTGATCCACCCCGTGACCATTCTGTCCACCTTGCCGGCTGCCGGCGTCGGCGCGCTGCTGGCCTTGTTCATCACCAACACCGAACTGTCGGTGATCTCGATGATCGCCTTGGTGCTGTTGATCGGCATCGTCAAGAAGAACGCCATCATGATGATCGACTTCGCGCTGGTGGCGCAGCGCGTGCACGGCATGGATGCGCGTGCGGCCGCACGCGAGGCGTCGATCGTGCGCTTCCGCCCGATCATGATGACGACGATGGTGGCGATCCTGGCCGCCGTGCCGCTGGCGGTGGGCCTGGGCGAGGGCTCGGAGCTGCGTCGCCCGCTGGGCATCGCAATGATCGGCGGGCTGGTGTTCTCGCAGAGCCTGACCCTGCTCAGCACCCCGGCGCTGTATGTGATCTTCTCGTGCCTGAGCGAGCGCTGGAAAGCACGTCGCGCACGCCGTGCCGAACGCGCTGCGGCGCGGCGTCCGGCGGCACAAGCGCACTGAGGGTTCGCCGCAATCGGTCGCACGGCCCGATTGCGGTCTTCAGAGCGTTGCGGCGCAGCGCGCAGACGCGTTCGCCTGCGTGGTGATCCATGAGTGGTCCTCGCACGTATTTGCACGCAGACACATCCGCATGCGATCCGCCCGCGCAGCAATGTCATCGGCAATCGCTGAGCGCGGCCGGTGCGCCGCGCGTGTTCAAGCGATCGCGACTACTGGACATGGGCGTGCCGGGAGTAGGCTGCGCTGGTTGCGGCGCATGCCCACCCCGGCAATGCACGCAGCGATCTCGACCTGCAACCGGACCTGATGGCCGACGACATCGGCCTGCTATGGCTGGACAGAACCGCACGCAGCACTCCGCGCCGTAGCCCACCTGCTTCCAAAGGACTGCCGATGCACATTACGCCCTATCTGTATTTTGAAGGCACTTGCCGCGCGGCCTTCGCGCACTACCGGCACGTGCTGGGCGGCGAACTGATGCTGACCACTTAAGCACAAATGCCGCCACACGCTGGATCTGACACGTCGATCGACGCTGCGGCAGCGGACCTGGTGATGCATGTGACGCTCGCTGGAGCGAATGGCCCACTGCTGATGGGGTTCGGACATGCCACCGGGCCAGCAGTTGCAGGGCGCCAAACCGGTGTCGGTCGGGCTTGGTTTCGACGATAACCTTGAGGCCGAGCGCGCGTATGCGGCGTTGGCCGAAGGCGGTCAGATCCAGATGCCGTTTGGCGAAACGTTCTGGGCCGAAGGCTTCGGCATGTGCACCGACCGCTTCGGTGTCCAATGGCTGGTCAACGGCCGTGACCGGAGCCTGTGATGACCACGCCACTTCACGCCGCAGGAGACCCCGCATGATCACGCCAATTTTCGTCAACCTGCCGGTCAGCCTTCTTCACCGCCATGGGTTTTGCGTTCAACCCGGCCTATACCGATGAGAACGCCACCTGCCTGATCCTGGGCGAGAATGTCTTTACGATGCTGCTGGTCAAACCGTTCTTCCAGGGTTTCAGCCACAAAGGTATCTGCGATACGGCAAATGCTACAGAAACCATCACGACATTGGCGGTGAGCAGCCGCGCCGAGGTGGATGCGCTAGTGAGTAAAGCCCGCGCAACCGGTGGGCGGGCCGACGGCGAAGCGAAGGATGATGGCTTCATGTATCAACACGGCTTTGCCGACCCGGACGGCCACCTGTGGGAAGTCTTCCACAGCAGCGGCGCGCCGGGCTGAGGCGACGGTGAGGCCGCGCGCAATGCAACACTGCGCGCGGCGCCGGCTACACCAGCAAGCCCTGCAAGGACTCGCGCTCCAGCTGCGCATACAGCGCGAATTCGTCGTGCACCTGCGCACCTAGCGCCTGCTCGAAACTGCGCTTGCTCGAATGCGCGGCATAGGCGCGCTGTTCGGCACCACCGAGGTTGGACTGGAAGATGCCGGCCGCGCTAACCGGCAAAAAATCTTCGTAGATGATCGGGTCGGCGCTGACCAGGCCGAGCGCAATCGCGGTTTCTGCCGGCATCGCGGCCACTTGCGCCGGGTCGGCGCGGCCGGCGTCGGTGAGCGCATAGCGGAAATACCCCAACCCTTCCTGGCGCAGCAAGGCCTCGTCATCGGGGAAGGCCACAAAAGCAGTCTGCAGACGGGTGGCGTAATCGGTGCCCGTGCTGCCGGCACCGTCGGCATCGCGCGCCTGCGCAAGCAGTGCGTCGTACAGCGCGCGGCCCTTGGGTGTCAGCGCAAGCCCGCGCTGCTCGATCTCGCCGAAGCGTGCGGTATGCGTGCCATGCTCCGGCTGCCCGTCATCGCCGACAAAACGCACCGGCTCTTCCAGCGCCTTGAAACTGGTCTGCCGCAACAGAATCGGTACACGCCGACGCGGCGGTCCTTCGATCACCGCCTTGGCATTGATGCCGGCACGCTGCATCTGTTCCTGCGCCGCATCGATATCCAGCGTGCGCGGCGTGAGGTGATTGATGTGCGGGCCGTGGAAGCTCACCACATCGGCAATCAACTTATGCGCCTCGCTCAGCGCGCGATAGGTCGGCAGCGACACCGTGGCATCGCCATGCCAGCGGAAGGTTTCCAGCGCTTCGGCGACGAACTGCTTTGCCTGGCCGGCATCCAGCCCGCCTTGTTGTGCGTAGCACTCGATCAGCTGCAAGGCACCGGCGGTAAAGATCTGCCGCTGCTGCAGGATCTGCTCGGCCTGTGCGCGCAGCGTGGCGTCTTCGATCAACTCCAGCCGCAGCAACGAGGTGAACACGCGGAACGGGTTGGCCGACAGCGCCGCCTCGTCGATCGGGCGGAACGCAGTGGAATGCACAGGCACGCCGGCCACCGACAGATCGTAATAGCCCACCGGCTGCATGCCCATCACCGCAAACAGCCGGCGCAAGGTGGCCAGTTCGGCGGCCGTGCCGACGCGGATGGCGCCATGGCGTTCCAGATCCAGCCGCGCGCGTTCGTCGTTGCGCTGCAGCCGTGCCGCCAGCGCGGGATCGGCCTGCAGCGTCTGCGCATTGACCTGGGCCACCAGCGACATCAGATCGCCGTACAACGGCACCTCGGTGCGATACATGTCAGACATCGCCTGGGCGAACGAGCTGCGGATCTGATCGGGAGAGACAAAGGCGGTATCGCGCATGGGCTGGTCTTGGCTAAGTGCCGGCCGAAGCCAGCGTTGTCGCATTCTCGCCGACCTCGCCCTGCGCCGGCCAGCTGCACGGCAGCATCGCAGGCCACCTGTTGGCGCGCAGACAGCCACGCAACACTGGCGTGCGCGTGCGCGTGCCGCTGGACGCGACGCGCGCGCGCGCGCGTTAGAGCCCGGCCTGCGCCGCCGCCTCGGCCGCTTCGCTGGCCTGGCGCGCTGCTTCCAGACGCTGCGCAGCATCGCCGAGCTGACGCCGCAGCAAGGCGTCCAGGGTGATCGGGCGTTCCCAGCGGTCGTAGCTGGCGACGATGGCGTGCCGCAGCGCGCGCATGTGCGCGTTGTCCGGCGCCACCGACAGCCGCGTGACCACGCCCTCCCAGCCATCATGATGGTCGCGGCTGTAGGCACGCACAGTGTCACGGCACGACAGCTGCACGGTCTGCGCCCAGAAACACGCGAAATAGATATCCCCCGCATGCCAGCCCTGCACGTGCAGCAGCGCCTGCACGTACTCGCGCGGCGTGCCGGTATAGCGCGCCACCTCATCGATGAAACTGGCCGGATAGCGCTGCGCATAACTGCCCATATCGGCCAGATGCTGGTCCACCCAGGCATCACCGGTGCCCGGGATCACCCTCGGCGCCGGTTCTTTCGTTGCAGCAGTTGCTGTGGAGACCGGCGAAGTCTGCGCGGCACCCAGCGCCGGCCACAGCAATGCCACCAGCAATGGCAGAGAGCGCAACACGAATGAGCGGGACGCAGGCATGCCCCGATGATGCCGCATGCGTGCGGTGCTGTCAGGCAACGGTGCATCAAGACCCGGTGGCGGGGGCGCAAGGCGAGCCGTGCGCTCAACGAGCGATGTCTGGCAAGGAAGCGCCGTTAGAGCGTCCAAAGTTCAAGATCCGGCACAGGTGTGCGCGCAATTCGCAGCAGGTGCCTCACTCTGATTTCAACCTACTGCTGTCATCAGAAACGGCGCGCAGTCTGTAGAGGTCTAGGCACCGTCGCCATCAACAGCAAGGTGCGCTGACAAGATAGTTCTGTGATATCTGCGCCCACACAATGCACGGATGCACTCCTTGCATGAGCGCGCGTTTCCGGCCCTTAGCGCAGATCGTAAACCCGAACTGGTAACCTCGCGGCAGCCGCTCAGAGCGCAGGAGCCGATGTAGCCGGGACCGACGTAACGCTGGCGCGCGTCGCGGTTTTGCGGGCTGCTGTGGGGATCCGGACCATACAGGCCATTGCCATAGTAAACCTGGCCATAGGGACGGTTGCGCGAGGCACCCAGGCGGATGGGTCCACCAAACCCTCGGTATCCCCCATAGCCCGCGTAGCGGTCGTCAGCATCGTAACGGTCGCCCATTAACTCGGCGCTGCGATCACGCCCGCTCGGTCGAGCCTGCAACCTGGCGATGCTCTCGCCCTGCGCATCGACATAGCCCTGCTCGCGATCGAAGCGCACCTTACGGAAATACAGACGCGTTTGCAGGCGCACGTAATCGCCGCCTTCGTCGTCGTCGTAAGGCTGCCCGTCACGAAAGATGACTTCGCTCGGGTTGATGATTTCGTCTTCCAACTCGGCGGCAGCCGGCGGTGCGGCGCTCGTTAGCAGCCCGAGCAATAACGCCACACCGGCACGCTGGGGCAACGGACAACATGGTCATCGGCACTCCCTCCAAGCTCGGCCGCGCACGCATGCACAGCCGTCAACATCCTGTCGTTGGGCGCATGAGGCGCCCGCGCGTTGACGTATCAAGTTACCAAACCAGTATCGCCGCAACAACGGCGACCTAATCCAGCTTAGCGCTGCTGCGCCAACGCATCCAACCCATGCACTGCTGCCGGCCAGCCGGCGGCGTCGGGCACTTCGCGCATGCGCGGTTCGTCAGCGGCCACACCATGTTCCTGCTCGTGCGCCCAGGTCACGGCATACGGGGTGTAGATGCCCCAGCCGCCGATGGCCAGCACCGGTTCCACGTCCGAGCGCAGCGAATTACCGATCATGACGAACTGCTGCGCCGGCAGATCGAATTCACCGAGCACGCGCGCATAGGTCTGCGGATCCTTTTCAGACACCACTTCCACCCGCGGAAACAGATCCGCCAGGCCGGACTGCTGGATCTTCTGCTCCTGGTGAAACAGGTCGCCCTTGGTGATTAGCACCACGGCGTAATCGGCGGCAATCGCACTGACTGCCTCGCGCACGCCGGCAATTACCTCCACCGGATGCTGCAGCGTGGCACGGCCGATCTCGACGATGCGCTGGATATCGCTGGCTGCAATGCGCGCCTGCGTCAGTTCGATTGCGGTTTCGATCATCGACAGCGTCATGCCCTTGGCGCCGTAACCGAACACCTTGAGGTTGCGCCGTTCCACCGCAAGTAGATGCTGCTGCATGCGGCTGTCGCCCAGATCCAGATAACCGGACAGGATCGCTTCGAAATCCGCTTCGGCAGTGCGGTAATAGTCCTCGCTTTTCCAAAGGGTATCGTCGCCGTCGAAGCCGACCAGTTGGATCGCCTGGCCGTCGCGTTGTGCAAGTGCGCTCATCGCGCAAGGTTAGCAGCGCACCGATCTGGCGCCGTGCTCAATCGCCTGCAGCATCGCCCGGCCCGGGCTGGTAGCTGGCGAATTCGTCGCGCGACAGACGCCCATCGCCATTGCTGTCGAAGGCGGCGACATTCTCGCGCAACACCGGATCGGCACTGGCCTCGGCCAGTGTCAGCGATCCATCGCCGTCGGTATCCAGGCTACGGAAACTGCGCGGCGCCAGGCTGCCGGCGGAGGGCGCAACGGATGCCTCGGCGCCGCTCGTGGACCCGGCGGATCTGGGTGCGTCGGCAGGCAGCAAGGGCGTGGTCGCCGGTGCCGGGGGATCGATCGGCAAGGGCGACATCGCCGGAGCGGTGCCGCCAGCGGTCGTTGGTAAAGACGGTGCAGGCGTGGCCGGCCGCAATTCGGGCGGCGCGGCAACCGCACAGCACGGAATTGCCAGCCCGACTAAAAATGCAAGACGTGAGTGCGACATGTGGATAAGCGCCCGACGCGTAACGCATCACTTTAGCGCGATAGACGTCAATAAGACGGGAGCGACCCTGGCAGATCGCTCCCGCGTGACCATCCTGTTGTTATTGCGTACTACAGCGTGTGATCGAGCGTTGGCGTGGATCAATGCCAGCGCTCTCGAAGAAATACTTCCTCTCAGAAAGGCAGGGTGTATATCGAACAAACTATCTGCATTAATTACCCTGCGAGCCGCTTGCAGCTCCACCACCCTGCTGCTTGGCGACAAACGCCTTGTACTCGTCCGGGGTCAACTTTCCATCGGCATTGCCATCGGCTTGATCAAAGATTTGCGCAAGGCCGGCATTGACCTGCGCTTCCTGCTTGCTGATGGCGCCATCGCTATCGGTATCCACGCTGGCCCAGGTCTGGCCGCCACCGGATTGCGCGGAAGTGGCCGAACTACCCGACTGCGCCGCGGCATCCTGAGAGGTGCTTTGCGCCATTGCCGGCAGCGCCAGAGCGGCAGCAAGAGAGGCGGTTGCAGCGAGCAGCGAGGTGCGGTTGCGATTCTTCATTAGGGAGGTCTCCTTGGCTTGGGAATGCGCGGTGTCGCCGCACATGGCCTTACCCTACCCATCGCAAATGAACGTCCAACCCGGCGCAATTTTGCGCAAAACATTCTTTTAACCACAGCCTGAATGTTTGCGGTTAATCGCCTGTTAGGCATAGGTGAGTCAAACCGAAGCGACTCATTCAATGCATAAATTTTTTGCGACCTGAACCGCACTTTCACCGGCGATTTCACGCACTCGGCGCGTTATCGTCCCAGCTTCCGGAACTGAACAGTTTCCAACCGAGCACCACACCGGCAAGCGCACCGGCAACCTCAAGCACCACGCGCGAGCCCAATTCGTTGGGATCGTGGATCTTGGCCAGCGCCAAGCGGGCGTACAGCGGCGATTCCAGCCGCACGATACTGGTATAGACAAGATTCCAGATGTCGTCACCGGCGCCGATGGCCACGGTGAGCAGGCAGGCAATGCCGAGCGTCTGGCCATGGTTGAACTGCATACGCCGGGCGATGCGTTCCACTGCTGCAAAGACCAGCACCCCCAGGATGAGCGCGATCAGGCCAGCCTCCAGCGAACCGAGCAGGCCGAAGTGCAGGGGCAAATTCATCGTGACGATCCTGGCAGCAGGCGCATCAGTCTAGCGGCTGCTGCGTTTGAATCCGCGCGCGCGCCGCAACACGGGCGCTGCGAACGAACTGGATGCTAGCCGCGTCGATCGCAGCCGGGCGATGTGGAGATGGCAGGCGATTGCTGGCCTCAGTCCGCTACAGGGTGCAATGCCGTCGTGCATCGCGAAAACGGATTGGCAGGGTGCCGTGGCCGCGGGTGGCTCAGGCGTCGTCCTGCCCACGCGCACTCACCTGCGCCTCGCCCTCTTCATCCCAGCGCACGCTCACCGAAATGGGCTTGCAGCAGACCTGGCAATCTTCGATGTAGTGCTGGTCGCCGCCGGTCAAATCCAACGCCAGCGTGATCCACTCCCCGCAGTACGGGCAGGCGATATCCACAAAGCGTTCCGGGTCGGACATGGCGGTTCCTTGGATCTGTCGAAGCGGGTGATCAGGCGTTGCGGGCGACACCGGCGGGTGCGACGGCAGGCTGGCACTGAAGTGTACGACTGGCGCTGTGCTGGTGCTTGCGCTGTTGCCGGCGATGCGATAGCGACACGTACTGCCCAGAGCTGACGCATGCGCACTGCATTTCTCGCGCGTCCAACCTTCGGAAAAATTGCCGGCATCCAAGGTGGCCGCTTCCGCGTTGCAATGCACACCTGCCGCAAGCCGGCTACCGAGTGCGGGCACCACCTGATGGCCGAACGCCGACGCAGCTATTGATCGGTCGCCCGTCAGTCCACCGGAACATCGTAGGCGGTGTCAGGCCTGGGCTCGGGACGAAATGTGAAATGCCACCATTCCATCGGATAGTTGGCAAACCCTTCGGAAGCCATCGCACGCAGCAGGCGCTGGCGATGTGCGCGTTGCGCTGCACTGATGTCCGGCGCGTCGGTGTGCGCACGCGCATCGAAGAAATCAAAGCCGGTGCCCATGTCTACTGCGTGGCACGCGGCCGCCTTGCACTCCAGCAAGCCCAGATCCAGGGTCGCGCCGCGGCTATGTCCGGAGGTCGGGGCAATGTAATCGCCCAGCAATGCCCGCTTGTCCACCCGCGGGTAGTACTGTGCCTTGCTCGTCTGATCCTGCACATCAGCAGCCCAGGCCACGAATGCTTTCACAGACCGCACCGGCCGATAGCAGTCGAACACTTGCAACCTGTACCCCTCTGCCTTGAGCGTGCGCGCCACCCGCGCCAACGCTTCGGCAGGCGGCCGCAGCAGATAACACCGCGGCGCGTGATATCCCGGCACCACCTGCCCGGTGAAGTTGTTGCTGCTTGCATAACGCATGTCCAATGCGATGTTCGGCGCAAGAACATGCACGTCCACAAGGCCAGCCTCTGCGGCTGTCTTTACCGAGGACACATGCACGTCGCTGGCGACCAGGACAGATGGCGCCATGGCGATCATCAACAGGACGCCTCGAAGAAGAAGCTGTCGCCAGTAGCGACCTTTCCGAAACAGCAGGTTTCGTTTCATGTTTGTTTGCTTACAGAATGCAAAGTTCGCGCGGCGGATCACGCCGTGCCTCCTTCGCAACCATACACGGCGTGGCTTGATCACCATCGGCCTAGCGGCTATCGCTTTCGATTGGCTCAAGAGCCGGTCGCGGGCTAAAAGTTCTCGCGTCTTTGGTCAACGCAGCCAGAATGCGCAGATCCTCGGCATCCAGCGTGGTGGCGCTGTTGCTGCGGTAGTGATGGTGAAACGCCTGCAAGGTGGCGGCTGGATCGTCGATGCTGTAGCCAATCAGGGCAAGCGCCTGCCATGGGTCGAAACCTTCCGGAGCTGCAGGCGCGTCGGCCGAGGGCCAGCGGCCGAAGCCGGCTTCGGCCAGGCGCTTCCAGGGAAATAACGGACCTGGGTCGTTCTTGCGCGTCGGAGCAACATCCTCGTGGCCAACAATCTGCGTGCGCGGGATACGCAGGCGTTTACACAAGTCGTCCAGCAACACCAGCAGGCTGTCGATCTGTGCCGGCGCGAAGGGCTCGCTGCCGTCGTTGTCCAGTTCGATCCCGATCGAGGCGGAATTGATGTCGGTGATGGTGCCCCAGCGTCCGGCACCGCCGTGCCAGGCGCGCTGCGCATCGCTGACCAACTGGTAGCGCTGCCCGTCATTGCCAATCAGATAGTGCGCACTGACCCGACCACCGCTGTTACGGCCGCGCAGCGTGCTCAGGCTTTGCTGCACCGAATGCTGGTCGGTGAAATGCAACACGATCAGGATAGGTCGCCGCGTGTCGTAATTGGGCGAGGGAACCCACTGCGCCAGCGGGTTGCGCTGCGGTGCGTGCGCACAGGCGCCCAGCGACAGAGCAACCAGGCAGACGGCTGCACGCAGCCAGGCCGATGACGAAAGAGGGACGCTGGGCAGCACGGATTTCTCCTGAAAAGGCCGGACGACCTGCGCAGCGTGTCCCGGCTCGGCCACGCTGCGGTCGCCGTACCATTATCCGCCGAGTTGATGCTTGCGCGGCCCTCCGCACAGGGGAGCGCCAGCAGCACGGTGGCTCGCGCCCTGAGCTGATATGGCGGCAATGGCCATTAGCGTGGCCGTGGCGAAGATGGTGGTCAACTTTCTGCACACTCCGCACCGCAAGGCCTGCACTTAGACTGCCAGCGTGCGATCGCATTGCGGCGAAAACGCATGGATGCGGTCTGCGCCGCATGCCACTATCAACGTTCCTTCGCAGCCGCCAGCGGCTGCCTTCACCCTGAGTTCTGCATGCCATTGTCGCGCCGCCTGCTGATATTGCTGCTGATCGCACTCGCCCTGCCCTGCAGCGCCGTGTCCGCACCAACCGGCGCGCCGATTGCACACGCGCCGCCTTTCGTCGTTAGCGATGCACAGCTAACCGCAGAGTATTGGATCAAGCGCAGCCGCAACGCGCTGACGCCACGGATGACTCCCGCGCAGATCGCTGACTTCAATGCGCGCCTGCTACGCGAGGATGCATCGATGCACGACATCGCGCAGTTGCCCGACATGCTGGCCGCAACCGAAGTGCGCGCGCGCATCGAGACCGTGTCGGCCACGCCGACACGGCCGCTGTACGACGCAGATGGGCGGCTTCTGGATGCTGCACGCTTGGCTGCATTGCGCAAGGCCTTGGCGTTGGATGCGCTTCCCACACAGGTGCCACCGCGCTTTGCGCTGGTCGTCACCCGTGCAGCATTGCGGACCTTTCCCACTGCGCAGCGTGTGTTCACCAGTACCGACGACCACGATATCGACCGCTTCCAGGAATCGGCGCTGTATCCCGGCACGCCGGTCACGGTCCTGCACAGCAGCGCAGATGGGGCGTGGAAGTTCGTGATTGCCGCAAATTACGCCGCGTGGATCGCAAGCGCACAACTTGCCGAAGGTAGCCGCGCCGAGGTGCTGGATGACGCACGACGCGGGCCGCGCGTCATCGTCACCGCTGCCCGCACGCAGACCGCCTACACACCCGAAAACCCACCGATTTCTGCACTGACGCTGGACATGGGCACCAGCCTGCCATTGCTCGGTGACTGGCCGCAGCAGCAGCCGGTCAACGGACAGTTGCCGCTAGCGGCCTATGTGGTGCAACTGCCACTGCGCAGCGCCGATGGCCGCTTGCAGCTGGTGCCTGCATTGATCCCACGCGCTGCCGATGTCCGCATCGGCGCCTTGCCCGCTACCAATGCCGCAGTGTTAAGGCAGGCATTCAAATTCCTCGGCGAACGTTACGGCTGGGGAAACGATTACCACGCGCGCGATTGCAGTGGCTTCGTGCTGGATGTCTATCGCAGCCTCGGTATCGCATTTCCCCGCAATACCGGCGACCAGGCGCGCAGCCCGGTGTTGCACAGCGTGCCGTTCGATACAGCTGCACCATTGCCGAAACGTTTGCGGCAGATCGCAAGGCTGCAAGTCGGCGATCTGATCTATATCCCCGGCCATGTGATGCTGGTCATCGGGCATGCAGATGGCACGCCATGGGTAATCCATGATGTGGCCGGTGCCAGTTACCGCGCGGCCGATGGCAGCGTGCAGCGCGCACGTTTGAATGGCGTGTCGGTGACACCGTTGCTACCACTGCTCACCAGCGATGGCTCTCGCATTCGTCGATCACATCACCCGCATCCAACGTGTTGCGCTAACGGACACCCCATGAAGATCACTGGCTTCCGGCTTGGCATGGTGCGCGTGCCGTTGAAAACGCCGTTCAAGACGGCCGTGCGCACCGTGCAGGCCATCGAGGATGTGGTAGTGCTGCTGCAGACCGATAGCGGCCATATCGGCCATGGCGCAGCGCCGGCCACCGCACCCATCACCGGCGATACCCATGGCAGCATCATTGCCGCAGTCGAGCACTGCATCGGCCCCAAACTGATCGGCCAGGACGTAGCCGATCTCAACCGGCTATGTGGCCTTGTGCAACACGCACTTGAGCGCAACACCAGCGCCAAGGCCGCCGTGGAAATCGCGCTTTACGATCTGTGGGCACAAGCGTTCGGCGCGCCGCTGTACCAGCTGCTCGGTGGTGGCACGCCGCGTATCACCACCGACATCACCATCAGTGCCGATGCCATCGACACCATGGTGACGCAAGCGCAAGCGGCGCTTGCAAGCGGCTATCGCGCACTGAAGATCAAGGTCGGCAAGGACATCGATTCGGATGTCGAACGTGTCACTGCGATCCATGCGGCAGTTGCTGGGCGCGCATCGCTGCGACTGGATGCCAATCAAGGCTGGACGCCCAAACACGCGGTACGCACCATGCGCACGCTGGAAGATGGCGGCATCGTGCTGGAGCTGCTGGAGCAACCGGTCAAGGCTGCCGATGTCGACGGGCTCGCCTTCGTGACCGCACGCATCGACACACCGGTGATGGCCGATGAAAGCGTCTTCTCGCCCGCGCAGGTGATCGATCTGATCCAGCGTCGCGCCGCCGACATCATCAACATCAAACTGATGAAGACCGGCGGGCTGTCCAACGCCATCCGCATCGCCGATATCGCCGCGTTGTATGGATTGCCGTGCATGATCGGTTGCATGATCGAGTCCAGCATCAGCGTCGCCGCTGCGGTGCATTTGGCGGTCGCCAAGGCCGACAGCATCACCCTGGCCGATCTGGATGCGCCCGCGCTGGGACAGTTCGATCCAACCGAGGGCGGCGTGCAGTTCGACGAGGCGCAGATCCACATCGATGATTCGCCGGGGCTAGGCATTCGCCGCATTCGTGGGCTGGAGCTGTTGCCGGATTAAGATTGGCTTAGCTGACGACCATCAGTCGGGTGTGGACGGCGCAGAGGAGACGCAGTGTTATGAGTGGTAATTGCGGATTCTGCGTAACGGAGGCACCTGCCAGGCAGCTAAGCGGTCATTCTGTTTGGCGCTCCTAGTGAGTGTGCCCTCACCGCTCGCGGGACACGCCGTAAACCCGCCCATGGGGCTCGATGGCGACATCCATGCTGCTAACAGTCCCGCAATCGGTAAGAACACCGCACCAGACAATTGGCTGGTGGTTTATTGGAGAAGCGAGCATCGCGCGACCGTTACTGGTTGCTTGAAAATGCTGCGCACCGCTTGACTCGACTAGTCCTTGCCCGCTCACCGTCGCGGGCCTCTAGGCGGCATGGATGCCGCCACGGAGCGTACTTGCAGCGTGTCCTGCGAAGGTGGGCGGGCAAGGACACTGCAACCAGCGCAAAGATCAAGCACTCCGCGCTAACTCCTACACGAAACTACGCCTCAAAAAACGAAAGCAACACGAAGCAAGGGTGTTTCCCGCGATAAGCCGGCACCAACAGGGCGCATGGACATCACACGCACATGCACCATGCAACCGCATTGCTGAGTACAGTAGTGACAACGCGGCATCGATCACACAGCACCACCGTAGCGCGCCGTTTCCAGACAACCGTGATCGCCCACAGACTCATCCCGCTCGACCCAACGCCCGGAGCCTGCATGCACCTTGCCACCGTGTTTCGATCCATTGTGCTGCTGGCGCTGGCAAGCTGTAGCAACCTTGCCGTCGCTGCCGATCCAATCGATGCCTTGAATCAGGCACGCACATTGATCGTGGTGACCACCCCGGACTGGAACAGCACGCAAGCGCATCTGCAGACGTTTACCCGCGTGGACCGCAAATGGCAACCGGCGGCGCAGAGCTTTGCGGTCGCGCTCGGGCGGCATGGCAGCGCCTGGGGAGACGGCCTGCATCCGGCGCAGACGCAGGGCCCGCAAAAGCGCGAAGGCGATGGCCGCAGCCCAGCTGGCATATTCGCCATCGGCCCGGCCTTTGGCTACGCCCCGAGTATCGACAGCGTGATGCCGTACCAGGCGATGAGCGCCACCCACCACTGCATGCATGTGCCCAGCTCGCCGCTCGACAACCGCATCGTCGATGCTGCGCAAGTTGGCGAGAAGGCCGTCGCCGGCTCGACCGAACCGATGCGCCTGGACCTGCGCCACGCAGGCGATGTGCGCTACAGCGAGGGCTTCGTGATCGCGCACAATCCCAAGGCCATTCCCGAGCGCGGCAGCTGCATCTTCGCGCATCTGTGGCGCACGCCGGGCCAGTTCACCGCCGGCTGCACCGCCATTGCAGCGGCCGACATGCAACGCCTGCTCGGCTGGTTGAAGCCGGAGGATCACCCGCTGTTCGTGCTGCTGCCACGCGCCGAATATGCACGTCTGCACACTGCGTGGCACTTGCCCGCACTGACCGAGGAGGCGCCATGAGCACACCGCAGCCTGCACCGGATGCAACGGGTTTGGTTCGCGTGGTCAGCCGCTGGCAGATCGTCGGCCTGTCGATCAACGACGTCATCGGCAGCGGTATCTATCTGCTACCCGCAGCAACCGCCGCCCTGTTGGGGCCGATGAGTTTGTGGGCGGTGATGCTGGCCGGCCTGGCGGTCGCCTTGCTGGTGCTGTGCTACGCGCAGGCAGCTAGCTATTTCGATACGCCCGGCGGCAGCTATCTCTACACGCGCGAAGCCTTCGGCCCGTTCGTCGGTTTTCAGATCGGCTGGATGATCTGGCTCACCCGCATCAGTTCGGCGGCCGCCTTGAGCAACGGTCTGGCCGACGCTGTAGCGCGGTTCTGGCCCACCGCCACTACCGATACCTGGGCACGCTTGCTAGTGGTGGTCGGCTCGCTGGGCCTGCTCACCGCGATCAACGTGATCGGCGTGAAATCTGCTGCGCGCACCGGCATCGCGCTGGTGATCGGCAAGTTGTTGCCATTGCTGCTGTTCGTGGCAATTGGCTTGTTCTATGTCGATTGGTCGTGGGCGTTTGCCGGCACCACACCGGATCTGCGCGACCTGGGCAATCTCGGCGAAGCGGCTTTGTTGCTGCTGTTCGCCTACGCAGGTTTCGAAAACATTCCCGCAGCCGCTGGCGAGTACCGCAACCCGCGGCGTGATGTGCCCTTCGCCTTGATCACCATGATCGTCACCGTGACCCTGATCTACGCCGCGGTGCAGGTGGTGGCCCAGGGGACGCTACCGAATCTTGCCGCCTCGCCCACGCCGCTGGCAGATGCCGCAAGCCGATTCGGTGGCGAAGCGTTGGCACTGATTTTGACCGTGGGCGCCACCATTTCCATCCTCGGCACCACCAGCAACACGGTGATGCTGGGCCCACGCTTCTTGTTTGCGCTTGCACGCGATGGGTATGGCCCAGCGTTTCTGGCACGCGTGCATCCGCGCTTCCACACGCCTGCCGCAGCAGTGCTTACTCAGGGCGCACTGTCGCTTGCATTGGCGTTGTCGGGATCGTTTACGCAGTTGGCATTACTGTCGATGGTCACGCGCCTGTTTGCTTACATCGGCACCGCAGCGGCGGTGATCGTGCTGGCGCGCAGATACCGGCAACGCACCGATACCTTGCGCCTGCCTGGCGGCCCAGCCATCCCCATCGCCGCCTTGGTGCTGTCGCTGGGTTTGCTGGCCAGCGCCAGTTGGCAGAATCTGGCCGCCGCAGGCGTGGCGCTGGTGGTCGGCTGGGTGTTCTATCTATTTCCGCGCAAGCAGGTTGAGAACAGCTGAGAGCAATACGGTGTCGTTATCAAGCGGAGTGGATAGCGCGCAGTAACCACAGCGCGCGCACTGATACAACGCGTCAGACACTTGCCGCGCTAGGCTAGAGGCCACGTTCGCTCAATCACAACAAACCGTTTCGCAGCACGCTCGCGCAGCGCTCACGCATACCTAACTGCATGCGTCCAACGCTGCGGCTCTCACCTTATGGGAGCTTGCGATGAAACTGCGCCATGTCTACAGCACTGCCGATCTCGACAGCGCGCAACGCGTACTGCAGGCCGCACGGGGTGCGGGTATCGATAATGATGCGCTTTCATTGATCGCCCGCTCCGATATCGAACTGCAGGATGTGCCCGACGAACGCAAGGACGCCAAAACCGATTTCCTCCCCGCGGCCGCACGCGGCGCAGCAACCGGCGGTGCGGCCGGCCTGGTCGCAGGGCTGGTTGCCATTGCCGTGCCGCCGATCGGGCTGACCTTGGCCGGCGCAGGCGTCATGGCATTGGCCGGCGCACTGGTCGGCAGCTGGTCATCGGCATTAATCGGCGCAACCGTGCCCGACCCGGTACGCCGTCAGTTTGAAGACGAAATCCAGGCCGGGCGTGTGCTGGTCATCCTCGATGCCGAGCAGGCGGCATTGCAGAACGCGGAGCCAGCCATGGTGGCCGCAGGCGCGACACCACTGCCATACGAAGCCGCCTCGGCGACTACCTGATTGCATACCACACACTATGCCCGCTGCACGACGCTGCAGTGATAGCACAGCCGAATGTCGTTGTACCGCTTGGCCCTGACGCCTTGATGTCCCACTCACTCGCTTTGGCAATGAAATTAACAGCAAGCGATCTACGGTAAACGCACATCCACCACGGAGACGCGCATGAACGTGCCGTATCAGATTCCGGGCCGTGCCCCGGACGAAGACCGCAGTCAGAACGTATCGACGTATTGGCGCGAACGCTTCACTGAAGAGCCGTATTACACCGAGGGCGATCGCTACGAAGATTATGAAGGCGCTTACCTGGCTGGTCATGAGGCGCGCATCCGCGACAACGCGCGCGCCTACGATCAGGTTGAAGCCGAGTTGCATCGCGATTGGGAAGCCAAGCGCGGAACGTCGTCCCTAAGCTGGAGCAAGGCGCGACACGCGGTCAGACGCGCCTGGGAAAACGCAGCCGATTTCGTGACTGGCGACGATACCCACAAGCGCTGAAACAACAACGCCACCGCCACGGTGGCGTTGTTGCATCGCACGATCTGCAATGTATCAGTCGAGTGCCGGTGGCAGGCTATGCGCACTGCGCGGTCCGTCATTGATCTCCATCGTATCGCGGGTATTCTTCTGCACCGCAACCGCATCAAACAGACTCAGCGCATAGGCCATTGCGTAAAAACCTTTCTCGCTCAGCAACAACGTGGCGTTGATCAGGCCGATGGTCAGCAGCACCAATGCCGAAATCCGCGAAAACCAGCAAATGGCGTAGTAAAAGCCGGTGACTGGAATTCCATCGGCGCGGTCACGCACGCTCTTCTGCAATGACACCGATGCGAACAAACCGAACAGCAGCAGCGTGAAGTAGTAACCCTTTTCGTTGAGCAAGATCTGGGCATTCCACAACCCGATCAGATACGCCGCACCGCCCAGCAACAATGCGGCCCAGGATGCGGCGATAAAAGCAGGCGAGGTTTTTTGAGTGGCCGTGGAAACTCCTTTTCATGGTGAAACGATGCATGACATACAACGATGTGAGACGCGGACGTCTTGCAGACAGTGATCTGCAACAAGGGCGACCTCGGCGGCGTCGTGTAAGGTATTGAAACCCGACGCGGGACACGTTGCGGGAGGTCTGCAGCGTCACCGCGCCCTATCCCCAGGAGGACCCCATGTCTGTCCGACGTCTGCTTGCTCTGGCCTGCTCGGCCACCCTGTTCACTGCCGGCGCTGCAGTTGCTGCGCCCGCAGCGGCCCCCGCGGCCTCCATCCCCAAAGCACAGTGGCCGTTCCAGGCCACTGCGGTCGCCGACTTCGACGAACCCTGGGCCATGACTTTCCTGCCCGATGGCAGCTTGTTGGTGAGCGAAAAGCGCGGCGCCTTGATGCGGCTGGACCCCAAGACCAAACGCAAAAGCACCATCACCGGCGTTCCGGCCGTCGCCTACGGCGGCCAAGGCGGTTTTGGTGATGTGCTGGCGCATCCGCGCTTCGCCAAGAACGGCCTGGTCTACGTGAGTTATGCAGAGCCGGGCGAGGGCGACACACGCGGCGCCGCGGTAGCGCGCGCCAAGCTCACGCTGGATGCAACCGGCGGCGGCACGCTGTCGGACCTGAAAGTGATCTGGCGCCAGGACCCCAAGGTCACCGGCAATGGTCACTTCGGGCATCGGCTCGCGTTCGGGCCGGATGGCAAGCTATGGATCAGTTCCAGCGAACGGCAGAAATTCACTCCCGCTCAGGACATGAAAGCCAACCTCGGCAAGCTGATCCGGCTCAACGACGACGGCAGCGTGCCGGCCGATAACCCCTTCGTTGCGCAAGGCGGCGTTGCCGGGCAGGTGTGGTCGTTGGGTCACCGCAATATTCTCGGGCTGGCCTTCGACAGCAAGGGGCGCCTGTGGGAACACGAAATGGGTCCACTTGGTGGCGATGAGTTGAACCTGATCCAGCGCGGTGCCAACTACGGTTACCCCATCGTCTCCAACGGCGACAACTACGACGGCACGCCGATCCCGGACCACAACACCCGCCCTGAATTTGCCGCGCCCAAGATCAGCTGGACGCCGGTGATTTCGCCCGCAGGCTTTGTGATTTACAGCGGCAAGCAGTTCCCGGCGTGGCGCGGCAATGGCTTTATCGGCGGGCTGTCGTCGATGGCGCTGGTACAGGTGTCGTTGGGCGACCAGCCACGCGAAGTGGTCCGTTACGATATGGGCGCACGCATCCGCGAAGTGGAGCAAGGCCCGGACGGCGCGCTGTGGCTGCTCGAAGACGAGGCCAGCGGCAGTACCGGACGTCTGCTGAAACTCACGCCCAAGAGCAACGCGGCGGTCGAGAACGACGCTTGACCGATTTCCGCTGCATAAGCCGGTGTATCTGACGCGACGCACAGACACGCGCGATGGCGACAATGGACCGTCGTCATTGTTCTCAAGCACACATCAACTGGCGCTTCGTGTTGTAGCAGTGGTCACCCGGTTCGCAGTATCGCCCCGCGCTGTTTGAGCGCTGACGATCATAAGGATGAATGCATCACCGGCGGGCGAAGATGCGCGCCGGTGTTATCGATGCGGTGCGTTGATGCATCGCCCTAGTTGGATGGAGCACCCGCAGCTGCGGTGATCACTCCTCAAATTGCCCAACTGCCAGCACCACCGCAACTAGCGGCTTTTGGCCCAACTCCCGCCACTCGCTCGATAGCGCAGCTCAGGATGCAATGGCGAGCAGAAGCCCGCCGCCGTCAGCTGTCCAGCAACTCGAACGTCACTGCCTCGCCGCTCTTGGCCGACGCGCATACCCACACATCGAACAGACCCGGCTCCGCACCGAAGATACCCTTGTGATTGGTAAACGCCAATGCATCACGCGCCAACGTAAACACCACGTCCCGGCTCTCGCCCGGCTGCAGCAGCACCTTGCGGAACCCCTTGAGTTCGCGCACCGGGCGCACGCGGCTGGCCACGCGATCGTGCACATACAGCTGCACTACTTCCTCGCCTGCGACCTTGCCGGTGTTGGTAACGCGCGTGGTAATGGTCAGCGTGTCATCCCAACCAAGTTGCGCCGCGCTCAACTGCGGCTGTGCATACGCAAACGTGGTGTAGCTCAAGCCATGCCCGAACGGATACAACGGTTCGTTAGGCATTTCGCGCCAACGCGCCTTGTACTCTGACAGGGCGGGCAACTCCGGCCGGCCGGTGCGCAGGTGATTGTAGAAATACGGCTGCTGTCCGGTGACCTGCGGGAAGCTGATCGGCAAACGCGCCGACGGGTTGTAGTCACCGAACAGCACATCGGCCACGCCGGTGCCGGTCTGCGTGCCCAGATACCAGGTCACCGCAATCGCGTCGGCATCGCGCACTGCACCACTCAAGGCCAGCGCGCGGCCATTGCGCAGCAACACCACCATCGGTGTGCCGGCCGCTGCAACCGCTTCAGCCAGCGCCTGTTGCGCCGGCGGCAGGGTGATCTCGGTGCGCGATTGCGCTTCGCCACTGAAGCGCTGCGGCTCGCCCAGCGCCAGAACCACCACATCCGCCGCCTGCGCCGCATCGATCGCAGCGGAGATACCGCCCGGCAGCGCTTCTTCCAGGCCGCAACCTTGCACCACGCTCAGGTCTTCGGTGCCGACCACCGCACGCACGCCCTGCTCCAGGGTCACGTAGCGCTCCTTGTCGCCGAACAAGGTCCAGCAACCCTCGATGTTCTCGCGGTCCTGCACGAATGGGCCAATCAACGCGATGCGTTGGCCGCTCTTTTTCAAAGGCAGCAGTGCGCCTTCGTTCTTCAGCAGCACGATCGAACGCCGCGCCGCATCGCGCGACAGCGCATCGTGCGCTGGCAGATGCGCGGTGTCGGCTTCGCGCGCCGGGTCCAGCGAGCGATACGGATTGTCGAACAAGCCGATCGCTTCTTTCAGCTGCAGGATGCGCCGCACGCTGGCATCCAGCGTGGCCATCGGCACCTCGCCGCTTTCCACCAGCGACGGCAGATGCGCGGCATAAAAGCCGCTCTGCATGCTCAGGTCCAGACCGGCCAGGAAGGCCTTCTTGGTCGCATCGCGCTCGTCGGCGGCATAGCCGTGCGCGATCAATTCCATGTCGGCGGTGTAATCGGAAATCACCACGCCTGGGAACTGCCATTCGCCGCGCAAAATCTCGGTGAGCAACTCATGGTTGGCGCTGGCCGGCACGCCATTGATGTCGTTGAAGGACGACATCACGGTCAACGCGCCAGCATCGAAGGCGGCCTTGAACGGCGGCAAGTGCACATCGCGCAGGGTCTGCGGCGCAATGTCGACGGTGTTGTATTCCATGCCCGCAGCCACCGCGCCATAGGCGGCGAAATGCTTTGGCGTGGCCAACAGCGAATCATGCGCGGTCAGGTCGCTGCCCTGGAATCCGCGCACGCGGGCGGCGGCAAAGGCGGCGCCCAGCAACACGTCTTCGCCGGCGCCTTCGGCACCACGGCCCCAACGCTGGTCGCGGGCAATGTCCACGGCCGGTGCGTAAGTCCAGTGCAGGCCGGCAGCGGTGGCCTCAATCGCGGTGGCGCGCGCGGTGCGCTCGGCCAACTCGGGCTCGAAACTCGCCGCCTCGCCCAGCGGGATCGGGAACACCGTGCGCATGCCGTGGATCACGTCAGCAGCCAGGACAACCGGAATGCCCAACCGGCTTTCTTCCAAGGCGACTTTCTGGATCTGCACGCCCAGCGCGGCGCCAACGCCATTGAACAGCGAGCCGACCCGGCCGGCGCGCACCTGCTGCAATACCTCGTCGGCATTGAGCACGTTGGCTTCGGGATTCACGTCCGGCGCGAAGGGGCGCACCATGTCGGCGAACACACCCAACTGTCCGACCTTCTCTTCGACGGTCATCCGGGCAATCAGGGTTTCGATGCGATCAGCAGCCATGAGATCCTTGAGAAAACGTTTACATGGCCGTCAATTCTAGCCTGACGCGCCTGCGGGGATGCAAGTTTTGAGGCCCGGGAGTCGGGATCGGGGATGTGTAGCGCCCGGTTGCGTCGCGTGGGTGCGCCGGATTGATAACCGCGCGGCTCTTGCTCCAGCACGCCGTGGGTCTCCATGCAGCGAAAGTGGCCAGCGCTGCATGCAGCCGGCGGGGAATCAGACCGCCCGTTCCCGCTCGATGATCACGCCCACTGCCTGCGCGCCGCGCACCGCACCGGGCTTGCTCAGCTTCAACCGCAGCCAGTGCACGCCGAATTCGTCCAGCACGAGCGCCGCGCAGCGCTCGGCCAGCGTCTCGACCAGCCCGAAGTCCGACGCCCGCACGAATTCGATCAGGCGCTTGCTCACCGCCTTGTAGTTCAGCGTATCGGCAATGTCGTCGCTGGCCGCCGGAATGCGGTTGTCAAACCCTATCTCCAGATCGAACCGCAAGGTCTGGCGAATGCGCCGCTCCCAATCGTAGATGCCGATCAGCGCATCGATGTCGAGACCTTCAATAAACACTTTATCCATGGGAGCCGGGATTTGGGATTTGGGATTGGGAGTCGGGATGAGCAAGAGCAGGCAAACAAGAGCAGAGCAAACAAGAAACCGGGCTACGAATCCCCACTCCCCACTCCCGAATCCCGCGCCGCCGCCAACACCGGCAAGCTCGCCATATCCCACCGCGGCGTCACATGCACCGCTGCATCGGCGCGCTCGCCGGCTTGCAGCCGCAGCGCACCAGCGAAGGCGATCATTGCGCCGTTGTCGGTGCACAAGGCAGGGCGTGGGAAGCAGACCCGGCCACCACGGCGCTGCGCGGCCTCCTGCAGGCGCGCGCGCAAGCGCTTGTTCGCGCCTACGCCGCCAGCCACCACCAACGTAGTGCACTCGGCTGCATCCAGCGCGCGCAGGCATTTGATGACCAGGGTGTCGACCACCGCGTCCTCGAAGCCGCGCGCGATGTCCGCCCGGGTGGTGTCGGACTGGTCGCTGGACCGCCAGGCCAACAGCACCTGCGTCTTGAGCCCACTGAAACTGAAATCCAGGCCCGGCCGGTCGGTCATCGGCCGCGCGAACGTGTAGCGCCCCGGCGTGCCGGTTTCGGCCAATGCCGCCAGCTGCGGGCCGCCCGGGTACGGCAGGCCCATCATCTTGGCGGTCTTGTCGAAGGCCTCGCCGGCCGCGTCGTCCAGGGTCTCGCCCAGCACGTCGTAGCTGCCCAGCGCCTTCACCGACACCAATTGGGTATGCCCGCCCGAGACCAGCAAGGCCACGAACGGCGGCTCCGGCGGGTCGTCTTCCATCAACGGCGCCAGCAAGTGGCCTTCCATGTGGTGCACGCCGATCGCCGGTACATCCAGTGCCCAGGCCAGCGAACGCGCCACCCCGGCACCGACCAGCAAGGCGCCAACCAGGCCTGGGCCGGCGGTGTAGGCCACGCCGTCGAGTTCGTCGATACCCACCCCGGCCTCGCCCAGGGTCTGGCGGATCAGCGGCAGCAGCTTGCGCACGTGGTCGCGGCTGGCCAATTCCGGCACCACGCCGCCATATTCGGCATGCAGCGCAATCTGGCTATACACCGCGTGGGCGCGCAGCGCCGGCACGCCGGACAAGGCGGTGTCGTAGACCGCTACACCGGTCTCATCGCACGATGATTCGATCCCAAGGACTTTCACGGCAGCTCGGCAAGCATGGACATGTCACTATTTTCGCAGTTTTTGCGCTGCGCAGATCGGCCGATGGCGATATGCTGCGCCGCCCCGCCGTTGTAGCCGTATCCGGCCCAAGCGCACGCTTTATAAGCGTCGTGCCAGGAAATTCTGCAGGGGGCTTGCAGGTCGTTGGCAAGTCGTTATAATGCGCGGCTCGCCGGGGCAACCCGGAAATTCCGTCACGCGAGTCCGCTCGCACCCGCCCGGGGCTCCCGGACGGAAATCCCATTTTCTGGAGAACACATGCCCAGCGTTAAAGTCCGCGAGAACGAGCCCTTCGAATTTGCGCTCCGTCGTTTCAAGCGCACCTGCGAAAAGGCCGGCGTGCTGGCCGAAACCCGCAAGCGCGAGTTCTATGAAAAGCCGACCCAGGAGCGTAAGCGTAAGGCTGCCGCTGCCGTGAAGCGTCAGCTGCGTCGTTCCTCGCGCGACGTCACCAAGCGCCAGCGCTTGTACTGATCGAACGCGGTTCCTTGCCGGTGGGTCTGCGCTGAAGGCGCGTCTCACCGGGAGCGAACCCAAGAGCCGGCACGCGCAAGCGTCGCCGGCTTTTTGTATTGGTCTGTCATGCGGTTTCGCGTCAGCGACATCGAGCAGCCCGCGCAAGACGCGTGCCGCCCGCCGCGCGCATTACGACGCGCGTGGGTGCCCTACATTTCGGCCGACGCACCAAGCCCGTTCCGGCGCCTCGGTCACCATTGAATACCCACACACTCAGGAGTCACCGCATGCCCCTCAAGCAGCAGCTCACCGATGACATGAAGGCCGCCATGAAGTCCGGCGACAAGCACAGCCTGGGCGTGATCCGGCTGATCAATGCCGCGATCAAGCAGAAGGAAGTGGACGAGCGCATCGAGATGGACGATGCCGCGGTGATCGCCGTGCTCGACAAGATGGTCAAGCAGCGCAAGGACTCGGTCACCCAGTTCGAAGCCGCCGCACGCGAAGATCTGGCGCAGATCGAGCGCGAAGAGATCGTGGTGATCGAGCGCTATCTGCCGGCCAAGATGGGCGAAGCCGAAATCGTGGCCGCCATCCAGGCGGCGATCTCTGAGACCGGCGCCAGCAGCCCGGCCGATATCGGCAAGCTGATGGGCGCGCTCAAGCCCAAGCTGGCCGGTCAGGCCGACATGGGTCTGGTCTCCACCCTGGTCAAGCAGCACCTGGCAGGCTGATGTCCCCGCAGTGCCCTGCGCTAAGGCCAGGGCACTGCGAACAGCGCGCGGCGGCGACTACGGCACTGCTTTGTGCAGCGCCGAACGAATTTCCAGTTGAAGTCACAAACGTCCCACGGGCTGTGGTGCGGCATGCCGATCTTCGAGGGACAAGGCAGTCGCACATCTGCGGCACGCGAAGTACGACATAAGAAGCGACATCACGTCCAATGCACCCTGCAGCTGTGCAGCTTTGCAGCGAAAGCGCTACACCGTCTGCGAGGCTGTAATTGCGCGGGCGTTCGTGATTGCCAAGCGTGCGTCCTGATGCCTGTACGTACGCACCTTGTGCCCACACCTGCTGCCCGTTGAAGTCGCTGTCTATACAAAGGCACGCGATGCGCCCGGCCGCTGGCAGACCACCCACGCCGGCTGCACACCACACCGCTTCACTGCTCCACACATGCGTGCTTTCACCCTTCCTTCGATCCAGCCCTGTTAGAAAGATTGCGCCAGCGCAGGCATAGGCAAGGTCTTTCCGCATACCGACTTTGCTCTGAGCTCACCTGCGCGCACAACGGTATGCGCCAAGGATTCTCCCGCCGGTGACGACGCTTTCATCCGCCTATCTGCACAAGCATCTGAGCCGTCTGCAGCGCAGCGTGCCGATGGCATTGCTAAACCGCTTTATCGAGATCGACGTGATGACGCAGGCGGCGTCGTTGTCGTTCTACGCGCTGTTGTCGCTGGCCCCGCTGCTGGTACTGCTGTTGTGGCTGACTGCATCGCTTTATCCACCTGCGCAAGAGGCGTTGGTGCAGCAGGTCGCGCAATTGGCGGGCGGCAGCGCTGCCGAAGTGGCGCAGACCATCATTCGCAATGCTACCGACCAGCCTGGGGTTGGCTCGCTGGCTGGCCTGTGGAGCACGCTGTTGTTGTTCATTGGCGCCACGGCAGTGTTTGCGCAGCTGCAGAACGCCTTGAACCTGATTTTCCGCACCGACAAGCAACGCCTGGACGGCCTGATGGCGTGGCTGAAAAAGCGGGTGTTCTCGTTCGGCGTGATCCTGGCACTGGGCTTTTTGCTGATCGTGTCGATGATCGCCACCACTGCACTGCAGGTGGTGTTCGCACGCCTGCCCTCGGTGTTGCCTGCGGTCGGTTATGTAACGACGCTGGCGTTGTATTCGCTGGCATTCGCGTTCCTGTATCGCTATCTGCCCGATCGCACCGTCGATTGGCGCCAGGCGTTCCTGGGCGGCGTCATCACTGCGCTGTTGTTTGCGCTGGGCCGCTACGCCATTGGCGTGTACATCGCCACTGCGGCGCCAGGCAGCGCGTACGGCTCGATGGGGACGCTGGTCATCCTGCTGGTGTGGATGTACTACGCCTCGGTGGTGTTCTTCGTCGGGGCCTTGATCACCGCGGTGATCGACGAGCGCGTGCGCTCGCATCGCAAGCTGCGCGAGGCCGGCGTAGACCCCGAGCATCCGCCGGTGATCGTACCGCCTGCCGATGCAGCGCCTGTGGCGTCACCGTCGGAGTCGGAAGCGCTGCCGCGCGGCTGAGGTTGGCTGCAGTTCCTGCATCGTTGGTGTCCCCAGCGATCCCCAGGACAGGGCGCCGGCAGGCCGCTGAGATATCCTAGCGGGATGGCCCGCATCCCCGACGCGTTTATCGACGAATTGCTCGCACGCACCGACATTGTCGAGGTGGTTGGCGGTCGCGTGCCGCTCAAGCGTCAGGGCAAGGAATATTCGGCGCGCTGCCCGTTCCATGACGAGCGCTCGGCCTCGTTCACTGTGTCGCCGACCAAGCAGTTCTATCACTGCTTCGGCTGCGGCGCGCATGGCACCGCGATTAGCTTCTTGATGAATTACGACCGCCTCGAATTTCTCGATGCGGTCGACGAGCTGGCCAAGCGTGCCGGCATGGACATCCCGCGCGAAACCCAGCAACGCACGCCGCAGCAGCAGGACGACAGCCGCGAGCTGTATTCGGCATTGGAAGCGGCGACCAAGTTCTTCCAGCGTCAGCTCGAGGGCAGCGAACGTGCCCGAGACTATCTGGACGGGCGTGGCGTGGATGCCGACAACCGCGCGCATTTCCAGATTGGCTATGCGCCCGATGGCTACAGCGCGTTGAAGGACACCCTGGGCACCGATGCGCGGCGCATGAGTGTGCTTGAGCGCGCCGGGCTGTTTTCCAAGAACGATCGCGGCCACGTCTACGACAAATTCCGCGACCGGGTGATGTTCCCGATCTTCGACCGCCGCGGCCGCGTGATCGCCTTCGGCGGACGCATCATGGGCGCGCCGGCCGATGGCCGCGACCCGGGCCCCAAGTACCTCAATTCGCCGGAAACCGCGCTGTTCCACAAGGGCCGCGAGTTGTACGGCCTGTGGCAGGTGCGTCAGGCCAATCAGAAGATCGAACGGCTGATCGTGGTGGAGGGCTACATGGACGTGGTCTCGCTGTTCCAGTTCGGCGTGACCCAGGCCGTGGCCACGCTGGGCACCGCGACCACGCCCGAACATGCCGAGCTGCTGTTTCGCAACGCACACAAAGTCTATTTTTGCTTTGACGGCGATAGAGCGGGTAGGTCTGCAGCGTGGAAAGCGCTGGAATCGGTACTGCCGAAAATGAGAGAAGAAAAGCAGGTCTTCTTTCTCTTCCTTCCCGATGGCGAGGATCCGGACAGCATCGTCAGAAGTCAGGGGCCCGACGCATTCAATGCCCGCCTTGAAAAGGCAACCCCTATTTCAGAGTTTTATTTCAATCAGCGTCTGCAAGGAGCACAACTTGCCAGCAGAACCGGACAGGCTGCTTTTTTCGACAAATGCAAACCCGATATCGTGGCAATGCCGGATAGTGGTTTCAGAGACATCATGGTTACCCGGATCAAAGAACTTACCGGCCAGGATATCTTTGGAGCATCTAAGAGGCAGAGCAGCCTTCCATCCAATACCAACGGCAGAGAGGCAGTTCCCAAGCGCAGCTTGGTGCGCGCCGCCATTGCGATCCTACTGCAACAGCCATCGCTGGCGCTTAGCCTGGACCGCCACCACGACCTAGCTGGCCTGCGCCTGCCTGGTGTGGAACTGCTGATCGAGTTGCTGGATCTGGTCCGGCAACGCCCGGAAATCAGCACCGGCGCGCTGCTGGAGCACTTCGCCGAGCGCGAGGAGCAGGTCGCTTTGCAAAGGTTGGCGGCGCAGGAACTGCCCGGCGACGAGCACAGTTGGGCAATCGAGCTGCACGACGTCGTTGCACAACTCGACAAGCAGCTGCTGCGGCAACGTGTGGAAGAACTACAGGCCAAACAGCGCGCGCAGGGGCTGGACGACACCGATAAATACGAAATGCGCGAGCTGCTCAAGGCGCTCGCAGCGTTGTGATGCAGCGCTGCCTGGATGAGGGAGGCGCAAGGCAACTGTGCACTGTTGCGCTGTTTCAGGCCTAGCCCGTAGTGGGGATGCTACAGGCTGGGTCCACACGCATCGTAGAATGGCGCATATCAGGCGCATGATCGCGCGCTACCGTTGGACCTCAATGAAGAAGCTGCTGGCGCGGTTGCGCATTGACCCTTTTACTCTCGCGTTGCTGTGCACGGTCACACTGGCCTCGTTTCTCCCGGTCTCGGGCGCCGCCGCTGCGGTCATGGACGATGTCACCGATGTGGCGATCGCTGCGCTGTTCTTCCTGCACGGCGCGCGGCTGTCGCGCGAAGCGGTCAAGGCCGGCGCGTTGCATTGGCGCTTGCATCTGGTGATTCTGGGCTGCACCTTCGTGCTGTTCCCGCTGCTCGGGCTGCTGTTCAAACCACTCGCGCATCTGGCACTGACGCCGGAGTTGTATGTCGGTGTGCTGTTCCTGTGCGCGCTGCCGTCTACGGTGCAATCCTCGATCGCGTTTACCTCGATGGCGCGCGGCAATGTGCCGGCTGCGGTCTGCGCAGCCTCGCTTTCCAGCCTGCTCGGCGTGTTTTTCACCCCATTGCTGATGGGCGCCCTGGTCGGAAGCCAGGGTGCCATGGCGCATCCGGCCGAGGCGATCGGCAAGATCCTGCTGCAGTTGCTGGTGCCGTTTCTGGCCGGCCATTTCATGCGTCCATGGATCGGCGGCTGGGTCGAACGTCACCGCGCCGTGCTGCGTTACACCGACCAGGGCACCATTTTGCTGGTGGTCTACACCGCCTTCAGTGCATCGGTGAACGAAGGGCTGTGGCAGAAGACGCCGCTGCCTGCGTTGCTGGCGGTACTCGGCACTGCAGCGTTGTTGCTCGCCATTGCGATGCTCTCGATCACCTTCATCGCGCGGCGCATGCACTTCAGTCGCGCCGACGAAATCGCCATTGTTTTTTGCGGCTCGAAGAAAAGCCTGGCCACGGGCGTGCCGATGGCCAAGGTGATGTTTGCCGGTGGCGGCTTGGGCGCGATCGTGTTGCCGATCATGCTGTATCACCAGTTGCAGCTGATCGTGTGCGCCTTCGTGGCCGCACGGTATGCACGCAATGCACCAAGCGAGTCGCAAGGCGCAACCGAGCGCCATCGATGACGGGCCGCGCCAACGTCCGGCGGCTGCGTATCGCGTGACAGCAGTTCGCCTCACCCGTAGATCCGGTTTCTAAGCAGATATACAACGGTAATCACGCACGTCCGTATCGGCGCGCCAGCGCTCGCTAGAGTACGTGATCAACCTCCTGCCCCGGTGATTGCCATGACGCTGTCGCTTCGACGTCCCTCCCCGTCCTTGCTTGCGCTGCTGGCGGTACTGTCCGCGCTCGCTGCCTGCGACAAGCCCGCCCCGCCTGCGGCGGCTGCACAAACCAACGCCACGTCCACGCCGGCGCCTGCTGCCAGCATCGCCTGGCGCGAGGGCGATGTGGAAGACGCCTTTGCCGAAGCCAAGGAAAGCGGCAAGCCCATCCCGTTGTACTGGGGCGCTGCCTGGTGCCCGCCCTGCAATCGCCTCAAGGCCACGCTGTTCAAGGACCCGGCCTTTATCGCGCGCACCCAGCAATTTGTCGCCGTGCACCTGGATGGCGACTCCGAAGGCGCGCAGGCCTGGGGCGAGCGCTTCGGGGTCAAGGCCTATCCCACCATCATCGTGCTACGCCCGGATCGCAGCGAAATCACCCGTCTAGCCGGCGATGCCGATAACGCGCGCCTGGCCGAGGTGCTGCGGGTTGCGGCCAAGAGCACCAGCAGCGCGCAGCAATTGCTCGACAAGGCACTGCACACACCGCAACAGCTCAGCGCAGACGATTGGGCCGTGCTCGGCAACTATGCCTGGGGCACCGACGACCGGCTGGTCAAACCCGATGATGCCGCCCACGTGCTCACCCAGCTGTCGACAGCGGCACCACAACCGGCACTGCAACGCAGCTTCGCCCTGGCCGCCATTAGCGCCGCCAAGCACTCGCCTGCTGCTAGTACCGCCAATCGCACCTTGCTGGAAGCGGTGTTGGCCGACCCGGCAGAAGTGCGCGCCAATCTCGACACACTGAGCTATGTGCCCGCGCGTCTGATCACGGCCGCCAGCAACGATGCCGGCGTGCGCACCACGCTCTCCAACGCATTGAATCAGGCCTTGGACAAAGTCTACGCCGATCCGTCCTTGCCGATTTCCGACCGGCTTGGCACCGTATATGCGCGTATCCAGCTGGCACGCCTGGCACAAGGCCAGCCCACTGAAACCGAGGCCAAGGGCCCGCAACCGCCGCTGCCGAAAGACGTGGTAGACGTCGTGCATCAGCGCGTGCAGTGGGCGACGAACACGGCCAAAACCGACGAGGAACGCCAATCCACCATCAGTACCGCCGGCACATTGCTGAGCGAAGTAGGCGATAGCAGCGGGGCCGAGCAATTGCTGTTGGCCGAGTTGTCGCGCAGCAAGGCGCCGTACTACTACATGCCCGAGCTGGCGGATCTGGCCGAACATCGCGGCGACAAGAAGACCGCGCTGTCGTGGCTCAAGAAGGCCTATGACAGCGCACAAGGCCCTGCCACGCGCGTGCAGTGGGGCGTGATGTATGTGGATGGGCTGATCCGGCTCAGCCCCGACGACACCGTCGGCATCGAGAGCGCCGCCACGCAGGTGATCGGCGAGCTGGCCGGCCAACCGGATGGTTACCGGCAACGCACACGTCAGCGCTTTGCCACGCTTGGCGCCGCATTGAAGACCTGGAGCAAGCAGCACCGCCAGGACGGCAGCGCAGTGCTGGCGCGCCTGCAACAGAAAATGCAATCCAGCTGCGACAGCAAGAACACCAGCGAATGCGCCAACTGGTTGAGTTGAGCCGACACCGCGTTGCAAGCAACCGAGGAATGACTCAACCCGGCGAGGAAACGGAACCCGCGGCGTCTGCTGATCTGGACGCCGCGCGATTTACGTGCATGTCCGAATACACCTGTATGTCGGAGCAAGGCCTGTCATGTTCGCGCCAAGGTCGCGCGCGCGCTTGGCTGCGCGTTTCGATGGCCGACCAGCCTGCCGGCCACTACCACCTTCAACGCCACCTACCTAGTGCTGTTGAGCGAGGTCGGCGCGCACCTTGCGGAAAAGCGCCCGTTGAGTCCCGCGCCTGTCAGCCGATGCACACTGCTGCGACTAGCGCACCCACGGCAGCAGCAGATGGTCGACCATCAGGAAGGCGAACAGCGCCATCAGATACACGATGGAATAGCCGAACATCTTCATCGAAAACAATTCGTCCGGCGGGTTCAGCATGCGCCACGCGTACCAGAGGAACACCGCGTTGAGCACGATTGCACCGCCCAGGTAAAACACCCCGCTCATGCCCACCGCCACCGGCAGCAAGGTCACGATGGCCAGCAATACGGTGTAGACCAGGATCTGCTTGCGCGTATGCGGCACGCCGTGGGTCACCGGCAACATCGGGATCGCCGCCTTGGCGTAATCGGCGCGGCGAAAGATCGCCAAGGCCCAGAAATGCGGCGGCGTCCAGATGAAGATGATCAGCACCAGCAGCGAGGCGTTGATCCAGTCGGCGCTGGTCGGCAGCCCGGTCACCGCGGCCCAGCCCAGCATTGGCGGCGTGGCGCCTGCCAAGCCGCCAATCACGATGTTTTGCGAGGTCGCGCGCTTCAGATACACCGTGTAGATCACCGCGTACCCGATCAGCGATGCGAAGGTCAGCACCGCGGTGATGACATTCACCCATACCACCAGAATGGTCATGGAGATCACGATCAGCGCGCCAGCGAACACCAGCACCTGCCATGGCTGCACCTTGCCCACCACCAGCGGGCGCCATGAAGTGCGCGCCATCTGTGCGTCGATCTTGGCGTCGAGCAACTGATTGATCGCTGCCGCCGCCGAGGCTGCCAGCCAGATACCCAGAAAGCCCAGCGCGCCGGTGCGCACCTGCAGCCAGGTCGGCATGTCGGGAATGGCCAGGAACATGCCCACCAAGGCGGTGAACACGATCAGTGCCACCACCTTGGGCTTGGTCAGATCCCAATAATCGCGTGCGCTGACAGCCATGCTCACTCCGGCGCGCGCAGCCGCGCCAGTAGCGAGACCAGCACGAACAGCAACGCCACTGCGCCGCCGTTATGCATGACCGACACTTCCAGCGGCAGCGCCAGCTTCACGTTGAGCATGCCCAGCGTCACCTGCACGGCCACCATCAGCGCAAGCGCCGCAGCCCAAATCCGCATCCCCGGCGAACGCGACAAGCGCCAGGCCAGCCACCACAAATAGAGCGCAGTCGCAATCGCCCACAGCCGGTGCGCCATCTGGATTGCGATACGCGCCGCACCATCCAGCACGCCGCCTTCGTAATCCACTCCAATGCCGCGCCATAGCGTGAAGCCTTCGCGGAAATCGTGCGGCGGCCACCACTGGCTGACGCAACGCGGGAAATTATCGGCCGACCAGCTGCCCCCCCCACACGCCAGTGCGGCGTAGTTCGCGCTGACCCAGCCACCGAGCGCGATCTGCAGGCCCAGCACCGCCACGCCCAGGCGCAGCAGCCACTTCAAGCGCGAGGCGTCGGCCAGGGTGATCGGCAGATGCGTCGCACGCCAGGCCATCCACACCAGCAGCGAGAACATCAGCATGCCGCCCAGCAGGTGCCCCATCACCACGATGGGCTTGAGCAGCAGCGTCACCGTCCACATGCCCAACAGCGCCTGGAAGATCACCACCGCCAGCGTCAGCACCGCCGCGCGCGCCAGATCGATGTTGCTCCAGCGCAAAGCCGCCAGCAGCAGGATGGCTTCGCCGGCGATCGCCACGCCCAAGCCCACTCTGTGCCAGCCGGACATGTAGAGCGGGATCGACAACGCCACCAGCACGGCGGCCGACACTACCTGGGCAATGCCCATGCGGCGGCGACGCACCGCCAGCAACGACAGCACCAGCACTTCCACCCCCAGCGCGCCGGCCAGGAAACGATGCACCTGCTCACGCCAGGCCTTGTGCGATTCCAGCGGGCGGATCTTGCTAGCCACATGCGCGTTGGCTTCGTCGGTGGTCTGCGGCCAGGTCACACGGCCATAGCAGGTCGGCCAGTCCGGGCAGCTCATACCGGCATCGGACAGCCGCACGAACGACCCGAACAGGATCGTGCTCGCAGTGAACAACGCGGCCAGCCAGGCCATGCGATGGAAGTGACGGAACAATGCCGGTGGCGCAAACAGATTCATCGAAACGGGCTCACATCAGTTTCAGCAGCTTGACCAGATCCGACCGCAAGCCGGCCGGGTCGAAGCCGGGGGCATAACGCAGGATCACGAAGCCATTGGGGTCGATCACATACACCGGCACGCCGGCGGCATCGTTGCCGCGCGGCAATGCCTGGCGCAGGCGGGCATCGTCGCGCAGCACGCGCAATTCCGGCATCGGCGGCAGCCCGGCCGGCGGCGCGCCAATCCACAACACCTCCACCTTGTCGGCGCGGTGCCCGAGCAACTGCCACACCTTGTCCAGCTCCGCGGCCAACATCACGCACTGCTGGGTGCAATTGGCCGGCGGCGCCACCGCAATGCGCCAGATGCGCTCGCTCGGCGCCCACGCATACGGCTGCCCGTTCGCACGCACCGGCACCAACGCCCGCAGATCCGCGGGCGGCTTCAGCAGTTCGCCGTTATTGCGCATCGATGCCGGCTGCCATCCGGAGAAGCGCAGCACGCCGGCCAGCAACATCGAGCCGAAGAACAGCACTGCCAGGGCAATCAGCATCCTGCGGCCGCGTTTGACCGAGTGCGGCGTGGCCGATGTGGATGAGGTCATACCGGCGATTTTCTCATGCCGCAGGCGTCAGTGCCCGCGGCGGCGGCGGCGCCCAAGCCCTGTCAGCAGCGCCGCGGTCGCCAGTACCGCTGCGGCCAGCCCGAACCATTGCACCGCGTAACCCAAGTGCCGCGCGGGTGGCAGCGTATTCGGCAGCATTTCCAGATCGCGTGCGTAGCCAACCGGCAGTGCAGGGTCCAGCCGCAGGACCTGCGACCAAATGTCGCGCCTGCCAAGCGTGCTACGTAAGGCCTTCGCATCCAGACGCGTAGCCAACCAGGTCTGCGGAGCGGCACCCGGCGCCATTGCCGGCCCGATCGCCAGCCCCGCCGACGGCGGTGCGCTCAAGAGTCCCTGCATGACCTGCACGCCAGTCAGTGCGGCGATGCTGGGCAACTTCCGATCCGCCGGTAAGGGCAGCCAGCCCAAATCGACCAACATGCTTGTCGACACGCCGTCAGGCAACGCCAGTTGATACACGCGCACACCAGCACGCCCGTCATGCAACTGATTGTCCAGCAAGACCAGTTGTGGCAAAAACCGCACTGGCCCACGCACCCATGCCAAATCATGCGGCGTCGCTAGCGCCTGCGCCAAGGGCAGCGTGGTATCGCGCACATGCGCGGCACGATCCAACAAGGCTTGCTTGCTATGCATGCGCTGCAACTGCCAATGCCCAAGCGCCGCAAAACCCGCGCTCACCAGCAGCGCCATACACCAGCCGAACACCGCCGTGTGCTTGCGCGTCATGACAATCGACGCAAAAAGGCGTGCAATGTCATCACCACGCCGACTGCACCGGGGCTGTTGTGAACGATTCGCTCAAGACGCTGCTGATTGTCGCCTTCCTGATCGTGATTCTGTGGAACCTTGGCGCCGGCCTCTACTACCTGCTCACCGACCGCGGTGAGACCAAGCGCACCGTCAACGCATTGACCTGGCGCATCGGGTTATCGGTAGCGTTGATCGCCATCGTGATCCTCGGCATTTATACCGGCTGGATCAAGCCGCATGGCATCGGCCGCTGAGCGGCTGGTAATTGGGGATTCGGCATTAGGGATTGGTACGAGCAAACGCGGATCGCTCTTGCGAATCCCAAATCACTAATCCCGAATCCCTGCACTCAAAGGACATATACGAACAGGAACAGCGCCAGCCACACCACGTCGACGAAGTGCCAGTACCACGCAGCCGCTTCAAAAGCGAAATGGTTATCGCGTGTGAAGTGTCCCTTCGCTGCGCGCAGCCACATCACTGCCAGCATGATGGTACCCAGTAGCACATGCATGCCGTGGAAGCCGGTGAGCATGAAAAAGGTTGAACCGTAGATGCCCGAGCCAAGGGTGAGATTGAGCTCGGTGTAGGCGTGGATGTATTCCTCCGCCTGCAGGAACAGGAACACGCAGCCCAGCAGCACGGTCAGGCCCAGCCACAGCAGCAATGCGCCGCGGCGTCCGCCTTTGAGTGCGTGGTGGGCGATGGTCAAGGTCACGCCTGAGCTGAGCAGGATCAACGTATTGATCAGCGGCAGACCCCAGGCCGGAATGGTCTGGAACTGCCCACCAATCGTGCCCGGGCCATTGGTCGGCCAGGCAGCGGAATAGCCGTTCCACAATAGTTCGTTGGTCATCACGCCATCGCCTTCGCCGCCCAGCCAGGGCAGCGTCAGCACGCGCGTGTAGAACAGCGCACCGAAGAAGGCGCAGAAGAACATCACCTCGGAAAAGATGAACCACACCATCCCCATACGGAACGAGCCATCCACCTGGCGGTTGTAATGCCCGGCATTGGATTCGCGGATGACATCGCCAAACCACATGAACAAGGTCGCCAACAGCATCGCCACGCCGGCGAAGAACGTCCAGCGCCCCCATGCCGCGTCGTTGAGCCAGCTGGCCACGCCGATCATCATCACGAACATCGCGATCGACCCGACAAAGGGCCATTTGCTTTGGCTCGGGACGAAATACGCGTCGGCGTTGGGACTGTGATCGGCCATGGCGTTGTTTCCGTGTCGTGGTGCGTGTGGATGAAGAATCAGGGTGCGGCGCGCGGCGCGGCCGACGTGCCACCGCCCTGCAGTTCCGAGGTTAGCGCGTCGTTGCGATAGAACGTGTAGGACAAGGTAATCGTGGTGACTTCCGGCGGCAGTGCGGGGTCGACGATGAAACGCAGCGGCATGTCGCGCGTTTCGCCAGCCTGCAAGGTCTGCGCGGTGAAGCAAAAGCATTCGGTCTTGTTGAAATAGCCCGACGCTCGCGCAGGTGCAACCGATGGCACCGCACTACCCACCACCGCACGCGCGCCATCGTTACGCGCGAAGTACAGCGCCTCGTTGAGTTCGCCCGGCACTACATCCATCGTCATCTGCTCGGGATGGAAGGTCCACGGCAATCTGGAATTGACACCGCCATCGAACTCAACGCGCACCGTGCGCCTGCCGGCGGCGGGCGGTGCGCCCGCGTTTGCACGGCTACTGCCGGGCGCGCGCTCCATGCGAATTCCAAACACTTTTTCGCAGGCGATGCGGTACAGCGGCACCAGGGAGAACGTCAGCACGAACACACCCAGCACCACGCCCAGCAGCTTGAACAAGCCTGCCGTCGGTGCGTGTGTGTGCGGGCGTGCATTCACCGCCCGATGACTCCCGAAGCGATGAAGCCTGCATAGATCAGCAATGCAATGATGCCGACCGTGATTGCGGTGCGACGCACGGCGCGGCGCTGCTGCGCTTGCCGCTCGGCTGCAGATAACAGACGCGTCACCGCCGGCTCCGAGGCGGATTCAGTGACCGAGGTCTTCATGCGCAAGATCTCCAGGCTTGATCAACGGCGGTACGGTGAAGGTATGTGCCGGCGCCGGCGACGGCACCGTCCATTCCAGGCCCTTGGCGCCTTCCCAGGCGCGCGCATCTGCCCGTGCGCCGCTGCGCAGCGACGACAGCAGAATCGCAGCCATCAGGAACGGCGTGGCGAACATGCCGAACGCACCGATCGAACTGACCAGATTCCAGTCGGCGAACACCACGTTGTAATCGGGAATACGCCGCGGCATGCCGGCCAAGCCAAGGAAGTGTTGCGGGAAGAACAGCAGGTTGACGAACACCATCGTCCACCAGAAGTGCACCTTCGCCCAGGTTTCGTTGTACATCCGCCCGGTCCACTTGGGCCACCAGTAGTACACCGCCGCAATCAGCGCGAACACCGCACCGGTGACCAGCACGTAGTGGAAATGCGCCACCACGAAATAAGTGTCGTGATACTGGAAGTCGGCCGGCACGATCGCCAGCATCAGGCCGGAAAAACCACCGATGCTGAAGAGAATCACGAACGCCACTGCCCACAACATTGGCGATTCGAAGGTCAGCGAACCCTTCCACATCGTGCTGACCCAGTTGAACACCTTCACCCCGGTCGGGATGGAGATCAGCATGGTGGCGAACATGAAATAGATTTCGCCACCGAGCGGCATGCCCACGGTGAACATGTGGTGCGCCCACACGATGAAGCTCAGGAACGCGATTGCCGCGATCGCGTACACCATTGCCTGGTAACCGAACAGCGGCTTGCGGCTGAAGGTTGGGATGATTTCGCTGACCACGCCGAACGCCGGCAGGATCATGATGTACACCTCGGGGTGCCCGAAGAACCAGAAGATGTGCTGGTACATCACCGGGTCGCCGCCGCCGGCCGCATTGAAGAAACTGGTGCCGAAGAATTTGTCGGTCAGCAACATGGTCACTGCGCCGGCCAGCACCGGCATCACCGCAATCAGCAGGAACGCGGTAATCAGCCACGCCCAGCAGAAGATCGGCATCTTCAACAGATCGATCCCGGGGGCGCGCATATTGAGCACGGTGGCGATGATGTTGATCGCGCCCATGATCGAACTGACGCCGGCCACGTGGATCGCGAACACGCTGAAGGCCACGTTGTAGCCGCCTTGCAGCGACAGCGGCGGGTACAGCGTCCAGCCGCCTGCCGGCGCGCCGCCCGGCAGAAACAGCGTCAGCAGCAATAAGGTGAAGGCCACCGGCAGCAGCCAGAACGACCAGTTGTTCATGCGCGGCAATGCCATGTCCGGCGCACCGATCTGCAACGGAATCATCCAGTTGGCCAAGCCGACAAAGGCAGGCATCACGCCGCCGAAGATCATCACCAGTGCATGCACGGTGGTCATCTGGTTGAAGAATTCCGGTTTGACGAACTGCAAGCCGGGCTGCATCAATTCGGCGCGAATCACCACGCTCATCGCCGCGCCGATGATGAACATCACGAAGGAAAACAGCAGATATAGCGTGCCGATGTCCTTGTGATTGGTTGAAAAGAACCAGCGCTCGACGAAACCGGGCTGGTGGTGTCCGTGGTGATCGACTGCGGTATGGGCCATGACGGAACGACCTCTGCGAAGCGAGCGGTTGCGAGCGACTAAAGAGCGGCGGTCGGTGTTGCAGCTGGGGCGGGCGCTGCGGCAGGCGCAGTGTCACCTGCCGGCGTTGCCGGTGCAGCGGAAGGCGGTGCGGCGGTTGGACCCGCAGGTGCCGCTGCCGGAGCAGTGCCTGCCGCGCTGCGGCGCGACGCCAGCCAGCGCTGGAATTCGGCCTTGGGCAGCGCTTCCACCACGATCGGCATGAAGCCATGATCCTTGCCGCACAACTCGGCGCACTGCCCGCGATACACGCCCGGCTGTTCGATGTTGGTCCAGGCTTCGTTGACAATGCCGGGAATCGCGTCCTGCTTCCATCCCAGCGCAGGCACCCACCAGGCGTGGATCACGTCGTCGGCAGTGATCACGAAACGGATCTTGGTGTTCACCGGCAGCACCAGGCGATTGTCCGCGTCCAGCAGGTAATGTGGCTGCGAGGCCGCAGTCGGGCGCTCGCCGCTTTGCCGGATACGATCGGATTCGCGTGCCAGGCGACTGGTGAATTCCACGCCCTGGCCGAGATACTCGTATTTCCACATCCATTGATAGCCGGTCACCTTGACCGTCATTTCCGATTCGCGGGTGTCGTACATTGCGATCAATTTGGCCGTCGCCGGCCAGGCCATCGCGATCAGCACCAGCACCGGAATCACCGTCCACAGCACTTCAGCAGTGGTGTTGTGACTAAATTGCGCAGCCACCGCGCCTTTGGATTTGCGGAACTTGAAGATCGCATAGCCCATCGCGCCGAACACCAGCGCGCCAATCACCACGCACACCCACAGCGCCACCATGTGCGCCTCGTAGGCCATGCGCGCGGTCTGGGTCACCCCCCGGCCCATGTTGAGCTGCCATTCCTTGGGATCGGCCGATTGCGCCCCGGCGGCCGGTGCGCTCAGCAGCGCAGCCATCGCCAGGCCCACGTGTGTGTAAGTGCTCATCGACTTCGAGCTGCTGCGTTGCGTCATTGCCTAGACCCTTACGTCATCGGTGACGGCCATTGGCGGCCGCGAGCAAGCGTTTCAGCGTAGTTGCCAGTTCCACACGTTCGGCCGGCCCGAGAAAACTTCCAATCTCGATCTGCTTGCCGCTGCTGACCAGCAACACCCTGTCGTCGCGCTCCATGCATAACCGCACCCAATGCGGATGTGCCTGGAACGCTGGTGGCGCATGCCCGGACGGAAACACCTCGACAACGGTCTCCTCCACCCGGATCGCTTCTTCGCGCTCGCCACTTCGCCACAACGTCCGTAGCGCCAGCGCCACCACACCACTGTGCACCAAGGCGAACACCGGCGCGAACGCATTGCCGGTCCACCAGCCCAGGCCTGCAAACAGCCACATCATTCCTGCCAACACTGCGAACAGCTGCACAAATTGCCTGGCCGACAGTGCCCGCGGAGGCCGCAACCGCAGCTGCGTCCCAACCCCTTCGGACATCAACGGCAGCACTTCGATCATAAACAGCACGCAGCGCACTGCGGGAATAGCCCGATGGTAGACCCGCGCCAACGCATGCGGCAAGCATTTCCGGCGATCAAAAATTTGCTGCAGTGCAGCTAAAAATGCGCGTAAATCAATCACTTCCGAATTACCCCGTCGAAAGCCGTGCCGAAACCCTGCGGCGCGCACGCATGACAACGACATGCACAAAACGGCGGGAAAGCCGCCGCTTCCACACAAGTGCGCATGCCATGCGGCTCACTAGAATGAGCACGGAATCCAAGGCACCTTTCGCATGAACGCTCAGCTCGACCCGCTTGCTTCCACCTCAGTTGCGCGCCCGCTTCTGGCGCCCGAACTGCCCGCTGCACCTGGCGCATTGCGTGCTGCCATTACCGCAGCCTGGCTCAAGGACGAAACCGAGCACGTGCGTGAGTTGCTCGACCAGGCCCGCCTGCCCGCCGCTGAGCAAGCCAAGGTGCAAGCGATCGCTGCCGATCTGGTCACCCGTGTGCGCGCACGTGCGCAGGACCAGGGCGCCATCGAGGCCTTCATGCGCCAGTACGACCTGGGCAGCGAAGAAGGCGTGTTGCTGATGTGCGTCGCCGAGGCACTGTTGCGCATTCCCGACCAAGACACCGCCGACAAGCTGATCCGCGACAAGCTCGGCGATGCGGATTGGAAGAAGCACATGGGCGGCAGCGATTCGGTGCTGGTCAATGCCTCCACCTGGGGCCTGATGCTGACCGGCCAGTTGGTGCAGCTCAACGACCTCACCCGTGCCGATGTGCCAGGTGCCTTCAAACGCCTGATCGGCCGCGTCGGCGAACCGGTGATTCGTCTGGCCGTGCGTCAGGCCATGAAGATCATGGGCCACCAGTTCGTCATGGGCCGCACTATCGGCGAAGCGCTGTCGCGTTCGCGCAAGGGCGATAACGCCAACTACCGCTACTCGTTCGACATGCTCGGCGAAGGCGCGCTCACCATGAAGGATGCGCAGCGCTATCTGCAGGCGTATCGCGATGCGATTCATGCGATCGGCCGCAGCGGCAAGTTCGTTGGTACCGACGTGTTCGCTGCGCCCAGCATTTCGATCAAACTCTCGGCACTGTATCCGCGCTACGAGCATGCAAAGCGCGCCCGCGTGATGGCAGAGCTTGTTCCCGGCGTGCTGGAGCTCGCCCAGTTGGCCAAGTCGTATGGCATCGGCTACACCGTCGACGCCGAAGAAGCCGACCGTCTGGAACTCTCGCTGGACATCATCGAAGCCACTTTCTCCGACCCGTCGTTGGATGGCTGGGAAGGCTATGGCCTGGCGGTGCAGGCGTATCAAAAGCGCACGCCGTACACGATCGATTTTCTTGCCGATCTCGCGCGCCGTGTCGGGCGACGTATTCCGGTGCGCCTGGTCAAAGGCGCGTACTGGGACGCGGAAATCAAGCGCGCGCAAATTGAAGGGCACCCTGGCTACCCAGTATTTACCCGCAAGCAAAATACTGACGTCTCGTATCTGGCCTGCGCACGTCGCATGTTCGCGCACAATGACGCGCTCTATCCGATGTTCGCCACGCACAACGCGCAGACCATTGCGGCGGTGCGTGCGATCGCAGCAGGCAAGACCTACGAGCATCAGAAACTGCATGGCATGGGCGATGACCTTTATGCCGAAGTGATTCCAGCCGATCGTCTCGGCCTGCCATGCCGCGTGTATGCACCGGTCGGCTCGCACGAAGATTTGCTGCCGTATCTGGTGCGCCGCCTGCTGGAAAACGGCGCCAATTCCAGCTTCGTCAATCGCATCACCGATGAAGATGTCGCCATCGAAGACCTCATCCGCGATCCGGTCGAGGCGGTGTCGTCGTTCACCTCCATCCCGCATCCCAAGATTCCACTGCCGGCCGATTTGCTGCGTAGTCAGAACCAGAACAGGAAAAACTCCATGGGCGCCAATCTCGCCAACGACAACGATCTGCGCCAGCTGGCCGAGCAACTCAACGCCGCCATCAAACCCTGGAAAGCGACGCCTTTGGTGCCTGGTGCGCTGATCAGCACGCCCAGCCAGGCGGTGTTGAATCCAGCAGATCGCCGGGAGACGGTTGGGCAGTGGCACCCAGCTGATCCGGACACCGTGCAGAAGTCGTTGGTCAGTGCTGCGGCCGCGCAACCTGGCTGGAACCGCACACCTGCAGCGAGCCGCGCCACTATCCTGGAGCATGCAGCCGATTTACTTGAAGCGCGCATGCCCGAGTTCATGACGATCTGCGTCAAGGAAGCCGGCAAGACGCTGCCCGACGCAGTGGCCGAAGTCCGCGAGGCTGTGGATTTCCTGCGCTACTACGCCGGCCAGGCGCGCGCGCAGTTTGGTGCGCCTGAGCGCCTGCCCGGGCCCACCGGCGAATCCAACGAATTGCAGCTGCATGGCCGTGGCGTGTTCGTCTGCATCAGTCCCTGGAACTTCCCGCTGGCGATTTTCCTCGGCCAAGTTGCCGCGGCGCTGGCGGCCGGCAACACCGTCATTGCCAAGCCGGCCGAGCAGACCAATCTGATTGGCTTTGCGGCAGTCAAACTTCTGCACGAAGCCGGCGTACCCGAAGCGGCTGTGCAGTTCCTGCCAGGCGATGGCGCCACCGTTGGCGCCGCGCTGACCAATGACCCGCGCGTCGCCGGTGTCGCCTTCACCGGCTCTACCGAAACCGCACGCATCATCAACCGCACCTTGGCCGCGCGCGATGCTGCCATCGGCGTCTTGATTGCCGAAACCGGCGGCCAAAATGCCTTCATCGCCGACTCGTCCTCGCTGCCCGAAGCAGTGGTCAAAGACGCCATCTCCAGCGCCTTCATTTCCGCCGGGCAGCGTTGCTCCGCCGCACGCGTCCTGTTCGTCCAGGACGATATCGCCGACAAGGTCATGACCATGCTGGCCGGCGCGATGGGCGAGTTGAAGATCGGCGATCCCAGCCTGCTCTCCACCGACGTTGGCCCCGTGATCGACGCCGATGCGCTCAAGATTCTCGACTATCATGCTGCACGCATGGATCGCGAAGCGCGCTTGATTGGAACCACCACGCTGGACGGCGGCACCGCGCACGGCAGCTTCTTCGCGCCACGCGCCTATGAGCTGACATCGCTGGCCCAGCTACAGCGCGAAATTTTCGGCCCCGTGCTGCACGTAATTCGTTGGAAAGCCGATCAGCTTGACGCCGTTATCGACCAGATCAACGCGACAGGTTATGGCCTCACCCTGGGTGTCCATTCGCGGATCGACGAAACCATCGACCGCATCACCTCGCGCGTGGCGGTCGGTAACGTCTACGTCAATCGCAACCAGATCGGTGCCGTGGTCGGCGTACAACCCTTCGGCGGCCAAGGCCTTTCCGGGACTGGTCCCAAAGCCGGCGGCCCGCATTACCTGCTCCGCTTCGCGACCGAAAAGGTCGTTACCGTCAACACCACCGCGGCAGGTGGCAATGCCTCTTTGCTGACGTTGGGCGACTGATTCTTTCTGCGGTCCAATGATAGGTCGCACTACCGGAGAATCAAAAACACCGCAAGAGCAGGGTTATTGAATGATGGCGCCGGGCAGCAGACGCTCGATCTGCTCAGGAATCGGCCAGCGCAAATCCGGCCGACGCAGGATGACGCCATGGATGCGTTGCGCAACCAGGTGCGGCGACAAGCCGCGCAGCGTAGTTTCAACTTCGGGCAACTCGGGCATTAGCGCATCCAAAGAACTGCCGGTCACGCACCGGCAAAGCAGCATAGGGAGGCCGATGAGCTCGAATGCAATCGGCACGTTTTTACAGATACTCTGCACCCACTGCACCCACTGCTTACACCTGAGACAGTAATGAGTACGCAGCAGCGCCCGCCGTAGGGATGTTTGGAGACTTATGGCGATGTGCTGCGCTGCTGCGGCAAGTCAGCTGCCGGCATTTACTCCTGCAATTCGCACAGCACATCACCTGCAGCCGTGTCCAAGACGCGGCCTCAAGATGGGTTGGTTGTGCTGGGTGAAGCCAGCGCCTATGCAGCGGGAGGCTGTGCACATTTTCCTCACGTCGCGCGCAAAAAGAAACCCTCCATCCATTCGGATAGAGGGTTTCGGGTAAAGCCCCTGGCGATGACCTACTCTCGCATGGCTTGCGCCACACTACCATCGGCGCAGCTGCGTTTCACTTCCGAGTTCGGGATGGGATCGGGTGGTTCCACAGCGCTAATTTCACCAGGGAGACGGTTGGAGCGTCGCCAGTTGGGGCTTTTCGTCAAACGTTTGCACAAGCAAGTGCAAACATTTGCTGAAGAAGCACCTACGGCGCTCGTCTCGCATAGTTAACTTGTGACGTAGCTTGCATTTGATGATCTACCAACGTTCGTTGGGACCAAGGCAACTTGAGGTTATATGGTCAAGCCGCACGGATCATTAGTATCAGTTAGCTCAATACATTGCTGTACTTACACACCTGACCTATCAACCACGTAGTCTACATGGTTCCTTTAGGGGGCTTGTGCCCCGGGAAGTCTCATCTTGAGGCGCGCTTCCCGCTTAGATGCTTTCAGCGGTTATC
>NZ_CP034655.1:4680000-4788142 GCF_000277895.2 Xanthomonas vasicola pv. musacearum NCPPB 4379
TTTTCTTGCCGTCAACACCTTGTTGCCGAGGTGATTGACGCCGCTTCGTTTCGACCCGAAGGTTTTCTGCGAAGCGAGCAGGCCATATTAGCAGGCTTTTCATCCTCGTCAACCCCTCGTGAAGAGGAAGTTGCCGCCGCTGCACCTCAATCCGCCGTAGCGTCTTTCCGTGTAGCGAGCCGCCCATCATAGCCGGCTTTTCCGTTTCGTCAACACCATGTGATGTTTCCGATTCGCCGCGCTCGTTATTGCGATGCTTCAAGAAGCGCCGCCGTCCTGAGCGAGGTCGCGCAGTTTATCGAGACTACGCAGAAGTGCAAGTACTTTTTGACAGCGGCATGACATCGACCTGCAGCCGCCTTTGTGCTGCAGGCGATTGCGCGCTCTGGTCACTCCCGCATGCGGGCTGGCACTCTTACAGCGATCGACAGCCGTACACGTATCACCCAGCTATCGATCGCCGGTGGGCTCGGCGAAGATGCATGCATTAGATAGAGCGACTCTCATGCCCGCTTCCCGCAACCTGCTCCGCGATCTGTCCCTGCCTGCGATTGCCGCCGGCTTTGTCACCGTGCTGGTGGGGTTTGCCAGTTCTGCGGTGATCGTGTTCGAGGCCGCGCGTCATCTGGGCGCCGATCAGGCGGAGATTGCGTCGTGGATGTGGGCGCTGGGCATCGGCATGGGCGTGACCTGTATTGGGTTGTCGCTGTGCTACCGGGTGCCTGTGGTCACGGCTTGGTCCACGCCAGGTGCAGCGATGTTGATCGGCAGCGCGGCCGGGGTGCCGTTGCGCGAGGCCATCGGTGCGTTTGTGGTGGCTGCGGTCTTGGGAATGGTGGCCGGGTTTTCGGGATTGTTTGAGCGAGCGATCCGCCGCATTCCGATCTCTCTTGCCTCGGGCATGTTGGCCGGAGTGCTATTGCGCTTCGGCCTGGACATCTTTTGGCGATGCAAAGCCAGGTGCTGCTGGCGCTGGCGATGCTGGCCACCTATCTATGCGGACGGCGCTGGTTTGCGCGCTATGCAGTGATTGCGACCTAGTTGGTGGGCATTGGGATTGCCGCAAGCCGCAGGCTGCTGCAGTTGGGGACAGTGCAATTGGAATTGGCCCACCCGGTGCTGGTGGTGCCTTCGCTGTCGTGGTCGGCGCTGTTTGGTCTGGCGATTCCGTTGTTTGTGGTGACCATGGCTTCGCAGAACGTGCCGGGTGTGGCGGTGATCCGGGCATCCGGCTATGCGGTACCGATCTCGCCAACGATCGGCTGGATCGGCGCGGTCAATACGGTGCTGGCGCCGTTCGGTGGCTTTGCGTTGAACCTGGCAGCGATTACCGCGGCGATCTGCATGGGCCGGGAAGCGCACGAAGATCCGGCACGGCGCTACACCGCGGCGGTGAGCGCAGGCGTGTTCTACGTGCTGATCGGCTTCTTCGGGGCAACCGTGGCGGCGGTGTTTGCGGCCTTCCCGCGCGAACTGGTGATGGCGATCGCCGGGATCGCGCTGTTGGGGACCATTGGCAATAGCCTGGCGGCGGCACTGCGCGAGGACAGCGAACGCGAAGCGGCGTTGATCACTTTTCTGGTCACTGCCTCCGAGCTGACGCTGGGCGGGATCGGCGCGGCGTTCTGGGGTTTGGTCGCCGGAACGATCACGTTGCTGGCCTTGCGACCGAAGACGGCGCCGTAGCACGAGGCATCGCGTCAACACGCCCTGCACGTCGGCTCGAGGCATCCCGTCGACGCGATGCCTCGCCTGCAACAAAGGCAAGGCAGGCAGTGCGCCGGCACCCAGCGTCCTCACCATATAGGAAGCAGCGCTAAGAGCGGCTAACAAAACGTAGCGAGCACCTGTCAGGTGAGCGCGGACGGCGCACTCACAATTGCAGTGTACGCGTGGTACATGCCGAGTCCGAGCACCGGCCGCGCCCGCCTGGCGGCTGCGCAGTCGTCTTTGTCAGCTGCTCTTATTCAGGATCACGTAATTGCAGTAGCCAGTGCGCGGTGACGCCGCTGGGGCTGGGCAAGGGTTCGAGATGGAATTGGCGATATGCCGGCTCACCATCCTGGGTGCTCAGCGGCAGGGTGACGTAGGCAGCGCGGCCCAGGCGCAGCGCATCCTCCAGCAGTTCGACCTTGCCCCGCGCAGCATCGTCGGCCAGCAGGGCGAGGATGTCGCAGCCGATCAAGTCGGCCACTTCGGTCTGACTGAGTTCGGCGAACGCCGGGTTGACGAACATCAGCCGGTGCGCAGCGGCGTTGGCACCGCGTTCGATGATGGCCACCCCGTCGCGCAGTCGCGACAGCGAGGCTTCGAGCAGGGTGAAGTCCTGCTGGAAGCGCTTGCGCTCCATCAGTTCGATCAGCACGCGCAGGCTGCGTGCCGATTCCAGGTGCAGCGGCGACCAGCGCCGCGCGCGGCCGCGCACGGTCTGCTGCCACAGGTCGAAACTCTTGCGCGGCGACAGCCGCGAGTTGGGAATGTCCTGCAGCTTGGCCAGCTGCGGGTTGCCGGCCCATTTGACCTGCTGCACCTGTTCGCGGCGGGTCCACAGCAGAGCGCTGCGCGATTGCGGCATCAGCGGCACGAAGATGAAACCGGCTGCCAGTGGGGCGAGGTCGGCCAAGTCCGGGAACACCTCGCCGATGGCGTCCACATGCAGGGCGCCGACCGCATCCTCGCGCAGGGCGTCGTGGTGTTCGGATTCGAGATGTTCGCGGATGCGGCGCAACGCCTCTGCATCCGGCACGCTGCCATGACGGCTGATCTCATTGCCATGGAAGATTGCCACGCCATCGGCGTCGACCACGTCCATCAGGTCCGGGGCCATGTCGGCGAGCATGTCCACGGTCAGGTGCTCGGCGTCGTTGAAGTCGGTGATCAGTTTTTCGCGGATGGTGAGCAGCACCGATTCCAATCGCGCCCGCCCAACCGCCTGCAGCGCGCCGATGCGCCCGGCCAGCGCGCGGGTCACCGCATCGGTGGCATCGCGCATGGCATGGCTGGTGAAGTGCGGGCTGTAGTGGTGGCAGGAAATCAGCCCCCAGAGCGCATCGTTGACCACGATCGAGGACACCAGGGTGGCGCTGACGCCCATGTTGGCCAGGTATTCCAGATGCACCGGCGAGACGCTGCGCAGGCTGACATCGCTCAGATCCACCGGCGTGCCCAGGCGCGGATGCAGGGTGGGTTGAATTGGCGAGGGCTGATAGCGCACATCGGCGATCTGGCGCACGCGGTTACGCAGGTACAGTGCGCGCGCCTGTGCGGGGATGTCGCTGGCCGGGTAGTGCAGACCGAGATAGGCCTCCAGTTCGGGCTGGCGCGCTTCGGCGATGACATCGCCGTTCCACTCTTCGTCGAAGCGGTACACCATCACCCGGTCGAAGCCGATCATGCTGCGCAGGCCCTTGGCCGCACGCACTGCCGCTTCTTCGATTACCGAATCACGCTCGATGCTGCGCAACAGCGGCAGCGCTTCGCGCAGGGTGACATCCATCAGGCGCGCATCGCGCGGCTCGATCTCGATCAGCCATTGCTCCGGATACAAATGCCAGGCGGCGACCCAGGGGTGATCGGTGGGCGCACTGCGTTGCGGGAAGTGCACATCGGCATGCAGCAGATGCTGCGGTTGATCGTCCACCGCATAAGGTTGTGCGTCCGGCAGTTCCAGCACCCGGGTATAGGCCATGCCCAGCAGCGCGTCCATCGGCACGCCGAGCAACTCGGCGGCGGTGCTGCTGGCCTGCACGATGCGGCCATCGGCCGGTTCGATCACCAGCAACACGCCGTAGGGCTGGATCAGGCCGGGAATATGGATCGGCTCGCGCGCGCAGACATCCATGTCCAGGGGTTCGATGGGCTGATTCACGGGTGCGGCTCCGCTGCGAGGCAGGTATGGAAGTGGGCGAACATGGCCTGCGCGCCGTCGATGGCGGCGTCGCGCGCAGATGGAGTGTCGAGGCGTCGCTCCAGCGCTGCCTGGAAGCGGCGCCAGCCGGCCGGGTCGTCGTCGGCCAGCTCGAAATAGCGCAGGGCGCCAGCCAGCGCGGGCTGCTGCTTGCGCACGCTGCGCGCGATCATCCGCCCGCCCAGTTGCGAGCCTTCGATGACATACAACATGCCCCAGCGCGCGGCATCGTCGGCGACGCTGGGCAATGCCACCGGCAAGTCCGGTTGCTGGCCGAGCGCGCGCAGGTCCTCGCGCAATGCCGGTACGCGGCGGCGGTAATGCCAGCCATTGCCGACCAGGGTGGTGAGCCAGTCGCTGAGTTGCGCTTCGAAGCCGGCCAGCAAGCCATGGTGGCGACGCAGGATCTGCGCATAGGCCGCCGAATCAATCTGCCCCTGCCCCAGCGCCTGCATCAGCGGGACCGCCTCGACCAGGCGATGGGCATCCTGGGTGGCGTGGCGCAGCGCGAGCGCGGCCGATGGCGGAACTGCCAGGGCGTGGGAAGGCATAAGAGCTCAAGGCAGTGCCGCGGCACGAAGAACACCAGCCTAGCAGCGCGCGCGCAAATCAGAAAAAGCGGACGCGAGCGCAAGCTGAATAGGTTGGCGTTATGCCTGCGCGGCGGGCGCGGTGCCAGCGCCCCGCCCTGCCCGTCTCCAGGCCATGGCCCAGCCTGCTGCGAGCAACACACCGGCCAGCAACCACGGTGCGCCGGGCAGATGCAGCGGCGCACCGCTGCCGATAAACCAGGCGAACACATTGGCGAACAGCAACGGTCCAGCGATGCCGGCCAGGCTGACCAGACCGGTGAGCGCGCCTTGCACGCGGCCTTGCGCATCGGCGCCGACCTCGCGGGTGATCAGTGCCTGCGCGGAAGGGGCGGCAAGCGCCCACAACGCGCTGATCGGCACCCCGATCAGGAACGCGGCGCCGCTATCGGCCAACCCATAGATGACAAAGCCGATCACCCCGCAGCCCAGCCCCAGCAACAAGGCGCGGCGCTCGCCCAGCCAACGCACCAGGCGGCCGACCAGCAATACGTTGACGATGATGCTGCACACGCCAACCCCGGCCAGCACCCAGCTCACTTCGCGCGGGCCCCAGTGATATTGGTAGCCGGCAAACAGCACAAAGATGCTGGGATAGACGTAGTGCGCCAGGTTGGCCAGGAACACCACCGAGGCCAGGCCGAACACTTGCGGATAGCGGCGCAGCAGCTTGAGTGCGCCAAGCGGATTGGCGTGCGACCACTCCAACCGTGCGGTGCGGCGTTCAACCGGCAGCGATTCGGGAAGCACGAACCAGCCGTACAGCACATTCAACAAAGCCAGGCCGGCCGCAAACCAGAACGGCCAGCGCAACCCCATGCTGCCCAGCCAACCGCCGATCAACGGGCCAGCGACAAAGCCAATACCGAACGCGGCACCGAGCATGCCGAACGCGCCGGCGCGTTTGTCGGCGGGGGTGACGTCGGCGATGTAGGCGTTGGCGGTGGAGAAGCTGGCCGAGCACACGCCGGAGATCACCCGCGCCAGCAGCAGCATCGGCAGGCTGTGGGCGATGGCCATCAGGATGAAGTCCAGGCCCAGACCCAGGCACGAGAGCAGGATCACCGGGCGGCGGCCGAAGCGGTCGGAGAGCGCGCCTTGCAACGGCGAGCAGACGAACTGGATGGCAGCGAACAGGAAGCCGAACCAGCCGATCCAGCCGGCGGCCACCACATAGTCGCCGCCGGTGAAGTGACGCACCAGATCCGGTAGCACCGGAATGATCACCCCGAAGGACAACACGTCGATCAAGACGGTGATGAAGATGAAGATCAGCGCGGCGCGGCGGCGCCCCGGGATGGGAGCGGAATCAGGAGAGAGAGACATCGCGCGGCGCAGTTGGGCGAAGCGGCGAGTGTAGCGAGGGAAACGCTGGGTCTGTTGGGTGAAGCAGGATCAACGTGATGGAGTTGGAGCTCCTCTAACTTACGTGAGATGCGTTGGCGGTGAGATTCCGCGCAAGGCGTTCGGGTTGGTCAACTGCACGTGGCTACGCCCGTACCCTCATCCGCCCCTGCGGGGCACCTTCTCCCGATGGGAGAAGGATTGGTTTTGTTCCTGCTGCATGAGGCTGCGCCCGTAGCCTCATGCGCCCCTTTGGGCACCTTCTCCCGATGGGAGAAGGGTTGAGGCTGATGTTCGTGCTCTGCTGTGCCGTTCGTGTCGGCGGCCGGTGTTGCGGTTACTCGACGCTGATGGTCTGGCTCAGGGTGTGGCTGGCGCCGGGGGCGAGTTCGATGACGTCCGGGCCGGCGTTGGCTGCTTCCAGGCAGACATAGTCGCGCCAGCCGTCGCCCACGTCGGCCATCTTCTTGCCGGCCTCTTCGCCCGGGTTCCAGACCACCAGGGAGCGGCTGCCTTCGGTGGCGATGACGATGCGGCGGCCAAGCACCGGGTCGGTGAGCGTGTAGCGGCCCCCAGCGTTGGTGTAGATGCGGTCGCTGCGGCCAGGGTCGCGTGGGTCGCGCAGGCTCCAGTCGCCTTGCTGACGGTGAGCGGTAGCGTAGTTCTCGTATTTATCGAGATAGTCCAGGCCGTCCAGGCCCTGCACGCTGACATTGAGCGCGTCGCCGACGTGGAAGTAGTTGTGCAGCGCCTGGGTGAAACGCACCGAGGCGCCGCTAATGTTTTCGGTGATCAGGCGTTGCTCCAGCGTGCGGCCGATGCGCAGTGTCATGCGCAGGCGCAGCGCCAGGTCGTCCAAGCGCGGCGGGGTGAGCGTGAGCACCACGGTGCCGTCGTCTTCGCGGCGGCTTTCGGTGAGCTGCCACGCCACGGTGCGCACGAAGCCGTGTGCGGGCACGTCGCCGGTCTGGTCCTGGCGGCCGAAGTACGGCCAGCACACCGGCGCGCCGCCGCGGATCGGAGTGGGCGGTTGCTGGGCGCTGGGCGACAGCCACATCACGTCCTGCCCGCCCTTGGGAACGAACGACACGAGCTGGCCGCCGAACAGGCTGATGGCGGCGGTGGAGAACGGCGTATCGATCAGCAGCGACGGAAAGCCGTGGAAATCGCCTGTGGTCAGGCCGGTGATGTCGGACATGGGGGATGCCTTGTGGACGATGGGGGATTGGGCGAAGGCGGGGTATGCGGCCGGCAGCTTGAAAGCGGTGGCGCGGATGGCGGCAGCGCCGGCGACCGGCGGGGCGGCGCGCAGGGCGGTGAGGATGCGTTGGCCGGGGCGGCCGTCGGCCGGTTGCAGGCCCAGGCGGGTTTGCTCGACCTGGATGGCGCGGCGGGTGGCGCTGCCGACCATGCCGTCGGCCTCGCCGATCTGGTGGCCACGAGCGAGCAGCAACTGCTGCAATTCGCGCCGTTCGGGCCGGCCCAGGCCGGGGTCGTCGGTGGGCCAGGCCGCCACCAGGCCAGGGCCTCCGCGCAGGCGGTCGGCGAGCAGGGCGATGGACAGCGCGTAACTTTCGGCGGCGTTGTAGGCGTAGATCGCGTCGTAGTTGCGAAACACCAGGAACGCCGGGCCGGTGGCGCCGGCCGGCAGCAGCAAGGCGGCAGGTGTCTCTGCCGGCAACCCGGTGGGCGCCAGCGGTTTACCATCCGTGCCGAGCAGGCCAGCGGTTTGCCAGGCCTGCAGCGGTTGCCGGCGGGTGCGCCCGGCCTTGCTGGCATCGAAGCCGCGCGGCAGGGTGACTTCCATGCCCCACGGGCGGGCGCGTTCCCAGCCGGCTTTGACCAGGTAATTGGCGGTGGAGGCCAGTGCGTCGGGAATGCTGGCAACCAGATCGCGGCGCCCGTCGCCGTCGCCATCCACCGCGATGCGGGCGTAGGTCGAAGGCATGAACTGGGTCTGCCCGAAGGCGCCGGCCCAGGAGCCGGTGAGTCCATCGGCAGACAGATCGCCTTGCTGCAGCAAGCTGAGCAAGGCGAGGAATTCGCCACGAAAGAACGGCTGGCGGCGGCCTGCACACGACAGCGTGGCCAGCGACACCAACAACGGGCGCTTACCGGTGACGCGGCCGTAGTCGCTCTCCACGCCCCACACCGCCACGATGGTGGCCGGGTCCACGCCAGTCTGTTCGGACAGGCGGCTCAGCAGCTCGCGGTGGGTGACCAGCATGGCCTGGCCATCGGTGACGCGCTGGCTGTCGACCAGGCTGGCCAGGTAATCCCAGATCGGCGTGGTGAACTCGGGCTGCGCATCCAGCAGCGGTAACACGCTGGGGTCGGGCACCAGCCCGGCGGTAAAGCGCTGAAAGCTGGCAGCGTCCACGCCCTTGGCAGCTGCCTGGCTCTGCAGGCCAGCCAGGCAGCGGTCGAAGGCCGGATCGGCGCAAGCGGCCAGCGGAAGCAGTCCCAGCACTAACGGCAATGCGCACCGGGGCAGCGTCATGGCGCGGTGGCCGGCGGGTGGACGGACGTCATGCGGTGGAGTGCTCCTGCGCGGCAAGTCGAGCCGCCGAGCATAGCCAACCTGGCTGGCGACAGGGGTGCAGGATGGCGATGGGTAATGCGTCTTCGGGGAGGCCTGCGGCTCAGTGCGGGCGATGTTGCCGCCGGCCTGGTGGCTTAGCTGCTCTCGCCCGCGATCCCGGTCAGCAGCGACAGGGCCGGCGCGGAGGGAGCGCTTTCGGCCAGTCGGCGCGTGCGAGCACGGCGCGGTGCATCGTGGCGCGGGCCGAACCGAATCAATGCGGTGGCCACGCACGCGGGCAGCACGATCGCAAACACGACCGCCGCCAAAATCGCCCATTGCCAGAGATTCAAGGTTGCCATGCTCCGAGTCCCACCGCCCGCGGCGGAGTTCGCCTGCGCGGCAAGCTTCGGGGATCGGCTGCGAACGTGGCGTCGACAAACCGCGGTCCTGGAGACCGTTCGTCGGGCTGAACGGGTTTGCTGGGCTGTGTATTGAACGGGGCGTGTGTTGGTGAGCCGCATGCGGTTGCGGCGGTGGTTGTGTTGCTGGCCGCGGTGACGACTGGTCGGCGTGATGCTCAGCGGGCGTCGAGGTAGTACCAGTGGCCGCCTTCGCGCACGAACCGGCTGTGCTCGGTCATGCGCACCGCGCTGCCGCCACCGATGCGATAGCGCGCCAGAAAGACCACCTCGGCCGTGTCGGGACCAGTGTCTAGCGTGCGCTGCACGGTCAGGCCGAGCCAGGTGGTGCGCCCGCCCTCGTCCAGCGACAGCTCAGCCGGGCGCGTGGACGGATGCCAGCTTGCCAGCAGGTACGCGGCGTCGCGACGCACATAGGCGCTGTAGCGCGCGCGCATCAGGGTTTGGGCATCGGGCGCGGCGGTACCGGAGTGGTACGGACCGCAACAGCGTGCGTAATCGGCGGGGCGGCCGCAGGGACAGGGGTCGGGCGGTGTGGAGGTTGGCATGCGGGGATTGTGCGGGATGGGATTGGGGATTGGGGATTGGGGATTGGGGATTGGGGATGCGAATGCGGAATGCGGAATGCGGAATGCGGAATGCGGATGTGTACGCGTTGCTGAAGAGTTGCGGGAGGTTGAGTGATTGATTGACGAGTTGGTTTGCAAGAACGCTCTCATGCAAGCGGCTTGAGGCTTTGGTTAGGAGAATGCTTCTTGCAGGGTTCAGGGCGACGGATAACAGCCTCTTGCAATCGCACGGCGCGAGGGCTTCGCCCCCTACCCTCACCCCAACCCGTATCCCGCTGGGAGACGGGCTGCTGTCGCGGTGTTGGGGCTCTGACTCTGGGCGGGCCTGCGAGTGCGCTGCGTCTATGCTGGCGGCCCCGTCTTGCGGAGCGTGACCTTGCTGGAATTGATTCCCACCGAATTGCCGTGGCTGCTGTGCATCGCGTTCGTGGCCGGGCTGGTGGATGCGGCGGTCGGCGGCGGTGGGTTGATCCAGTTGCCGGGCTTGTTTGCGACGCTGCCGCAACAGGCGCCATCGCTGATTTTAGGCACCAACAAGTTCAGTGCGATGTTCGGCACCGGTGCGTCGGCGTGGCGGTATGCGCGTAACGTGCGCTTTCCGTGGCGGCCGGTGCTGTATGCAACGGCGGCAGCGTTTACGTTTTCATTCTTGGGCGCGACCGCCGTCAGCCTGATGCCCAAGCAAGCGGTGCGGCCGCTGATTTTGCTGCTGCTGATCGCGATGCTGATCTACACGTTGATCAAGAAGGACTTCGGCGCACTGCATCGGCCACGCGACATCGGCCGGCGCGAGCTGGCGACCGCATTGGCGATGGGCGCGGCGATTGGTTTCTACGACGGGTTCTTCGGCCCAGGCACGGGCAGCTTTCTGATCTTTCTGTTTATCCGCTTTTTCGGGCTGGATTTCCTGCGTGCCTCGGCGGCGGCCAAGGTGGTCAACCTGGCCACCAACCTTGCAGCGTTGTCGTTCTTTTTGCCCAGCGGGCAGGTGATGTTGGCGATCGGTATTCCGATGGCGGCGGCGAACGTGGCCGGCGCGGTGGCCGGCACGCGGATGGCGTTACGCGGTGGCACCCCGTTGATCCGCAAATTGTTCCTGGTACTGGTGATCGTGCTGATCGGCAAGATGGGCTGGGATTTACTGCACTGAACCTGCGCGCTGCTGCGTGGTATCGCGCATGCGCTGGGATGGCATGCGCGCAGCGTCGTGCATGACCGCACACCGCAGGCCGGTAACAGCGTGCGGCGATGGGGCAGCACTCAGTCGGCCAATGCCGCCTGGATGCGCGGCCAGGCATAGTCCCAGGCGATACGCTCCTGCTCCAGGCGCGGCGACGGACCGAACCGGCCGCCACGCAGGTCTGCATAGAGACGCTGCTCCTGGATGCTGAGCGCGTCCAGGTGTTGGGCGCGGTGCTGCCTGCGTTCGTGCCCCCACAACGCGCGCGGGGTGGCATGCAGGGTGGCCTCATCCATCAACACCGCAGTGGTGTGCGGCGCGTGCGTGCGCAGGCGGTGCAGGATCGCTAGGCCGTGGGTGTCGATGTCGCCCCAATAGTACAGCGGCAACCCGCGCAGCCACTCGATACTGCTCACGTATTCGATGGCGTACCCGCGCGCCATCAGCACCAGCGTACCCGGCAGCGATTCGCAGGCCAGGCCGGTTTCGCGGTTTTCCACGATCAGGACGCGGCGCGCAGGCAGACGCAGCGCGGCGATCTGCGTGATCGGTGCATTGATGTCCTCCAGGCCGCCGAGGTGGTGGCGCAGGGCCGGGTCGAGCAATCGCAAACGCACCCGATCCGGCGCGCTGCGCAGGCCGGACAGGCTGGCAAAGCTGCGCGGCTCGGCGATGCCGCGCAGGGCGGCGAGCCAGTCGGCAATGACGCCGCGATGCGGTTCGATCCATTTGCTGTCGATGCCGGCAATGGGAAGCTGGCGCAGGAACAGCCCACTGTCGCGGTGCTGGTGCAGCCACTCCACCACCGCCACCAAGCGCGCGAAGTCGGCCTCCGGCCAGTCGGCCAGCAGATCGAATTGACGGCGTAGCCGCGCCGCCAGCGCGACCGCCTGCGGCCAGCGCGCCTGCAAGGCAGCGCTGCGTTGGCGGGCACGCGCCCAGCGCTCGCCCTCGCCAAGCGCGGCGGCGGCCTGACTTGCATCGTCCAGCATCCAGGCCTGCGGCAGGCGTTGCGGCCCCAATTGCGTCCAGCTCACCGCGCGATACTCCACCCGCCCCGGCAAGCCGGTGCGGCTCCACTGCTGCAACCACGCACCGAAGGCATCGAACCGCGCGATGGCCTGTGCCTGGGTCGGCGCCCGCAACCCAATCGCTTGCGGTGCGCCCTCGCCGATCAGCCACTGCCCGCGTGCGCGCTGCCACTGCCCGCGCAAGGCCCGCAGCGCGGCCTCAGGCAACAGCATGGGCGCGGCGGCGGTCATCAATCAGTGCGGCGCCAAGGCCGCGTGGCGACGAGCGACGCGCATGACGTCTGCACTTCGCGCCTGCTGCGGCACTGCAGCGGTGCGGTGCGTGCGGTCAGTGCAGTCCATCGGCGCTCGCTGCGCCGATAGCATCGGCGGACGGCTCGGTCGCGCGCGCCGCACCGGCGGCCGCCGCCGCGCTGCGCGAGCGCTCGGGCAACTTGAGCCGGCGTGCCTGTTCGTCGTATTCGATCAGCAACACGCCAGAGTCGTGACGGCCGCTGATTTCGACAAAGCAGGCGCCGCCGATAAACGGCTCCAGCGTCATCACCGACTTGAGCGGCGTGGCCACCACCATCTGGAAGCCGAAATTTTCGAAGATGTTCATCGCCAACGCGGTGAATTCGTTGTCAGCCTTGTCGAAGGCTTCGTCCAGCACCACGGCCGCGTAGCGCGGCAGTTCGCCGTCTTCGCCGCCAAGTTGATACCGCAGCGCGGCGGCCAGGCAGGTGGTTGCCAGTTTCTGCCGCTGGCCGCCGGACTTGCCGGCGCCGCTGCGGTAGATCTCCACCTGCTGGCGGGTGGCCGCATCCAGTTCGACGCCGACGAACTCCACATGCAGACGCACATCCAGCACCAGCTCACGCCAGCGCTTGTCATCGCCATCGGCCGAGCCGAGCTTGCGCACCAGTTCGCGCAGCACCGCAAATTGCTGTTCGGCCACGTCGCGCTGTTCGGTCTGGTGGTGACCGAGCACATCCCGCAGACGTTGATGGAAGTCGATCACCTCCGGCAGACGGCGATCGCTGAGTTCGATGGTCAGCAAGGTGCCATGGTTGAACGGCACCTGCTCCAGGCTGGCGTTGACCTCGTCCAGGCGTTGGGCAATCGATTTGCGCGCTTCGGCGGTATGGCGCTGCAAGGCGAGCAGATTGTTCTTGCTCTGGCTTTGCAACAGCTCGAAAAAGCGTGCTTCGTGCTGCGGCAGGCCATCGCGTTCCAGACGCTGCAGGCGGGCGAGAAAATCCTCGGCGCCGGCCAGGCTGATGATGAAGTCGCCACTGTCTTCGGGCCACTGCTGGCTATACCGGCGGAAGCAGCCGAGCAGCAACTGTTCGAGCCGATTGTGCTCGCTGTCGCTGGCGCTGGTCTGCTCGGCGATGGCGTTGCCGATCTGGCGAAAATGCGCTTCGAGATTGTCCAGGCTGAGCGCGCCCAGGTTGGCCAGGCGCTCCTCCAGCCCCTCGCGCTGCAGCGGCGTGACCACACGGGTATCGGCGTCGGCGCATTGCAGGCGCTGCTTTTCCAGACGCGTGCGCTCGACCCCCAGCGCGATCCGTTCCTCGCGCACACCGTCGAACGTGCGCTTGGCCTGTTCCAGATCGCCGCGCGTGCGCTCGATCGCCTCGCCCAGCGCACGCAGGTTGGCATCGCCTTCGCGCAGCTTGCGCAAGGCGCTGGCGATATCGTCGCCGCGCTGCAGTTGCGCGGCGACGTCGATTTCCTCCCAGCCCAGGTTGGCCAGGGTGTGCTGGGCCAGGCGCCGGCTGGCATCGCGTTCGCGGCGGGCACGCAGCGCGGCCACGTCGGCATCGCAGGCGGCGATGCGTTGCGCCAGTTCGATGGCTTCGCGTTCGTACAGCGCCAACTTGTCGCGGTTGTCGAAGCCCAGCAGCCAGCGCCGACGGTCGCCGACCGCATGACGGTCGTCTTTTTCGTAGCGTTCGCCGGGATGCTTGACCTGGCCTTCGCGGGTGATCGCGCGCTCTGCCGTGCGCAAGGCCTTGGCGCTCTCCAGGCAGTCGTAGTCGAAACGCTTGCCCAGTTCGCGCCGCAGCCAGCCAGCAAAGGGATGCTCGCGCAACTGCAGCTTGTGCAGCAGCGAGGCGCTGCCGGGTTCGCGGCCGGCAAACGCTTGTTCGTTGTTGCGCACCCGGTAATAGACCAGGCGCGAGCCGAGATGCGTGCGGTTGACCCACTCGGCCAGCTCGGCGTAATGGCGCTCGTCCACCAGCAGCGATTGCGCAAAGCCATGCAGCACGCGCTCGATGGCACCGCGCCAGGCGACATCTCCCTCACGCACCTGGATCAGTTCGCCGACAAAGGGCAGCGCGGCCTCGGGAATGCCGGTTTCTTCGCTCAGGCGTGCACGCAGGGCCTGCATCGGCGCAGCAATGTTGGAGGGATTGCGGGTGAGCGCCTCGATCTCGGCGCGCACCTGCGCAAAGCGCTGGCTGTCCTCGCGCTTGCCGGCGATACGCTCGCCGATCACCTCGTCCTGTTCGGCGGCCAGCCGCTGCCCGTCCTCGAGCGCGGCACGCGCCTGCGCGGACTGCTCGGCAAATCCATGCGCGTTGTCGGCCAGGCTCTGGTCGAGCTGGCGGCAGGCCTGTTCGGCCCTGACGCGTTTGTCGCTGCGGCGTGCAAGTTCGCCCTGGACCTGGAGCTGCTCGCGTTCCAGCGCGTCGATCCGCTCGCCGCCCTGGCTGCGGCGCTGGGCCTCCAGATCGGACAAGCGTTGTTGGTGGTTATCCACTGCAGCGCGGCGTTGGCCCTCCTCGCCGGCCAGGCCCTGGTCGTTGACGTCCAGTGCGTGCAGTCGCGCATCCAGCAACGCAAGCCGGCGTTGCTCGCGATAGGGGTCCAGGCCGAGCTTGAGTTCCTGCAAGCGGCCGCGCTGGCGCTGCACCGACTGCAAGTCGTCGTAATGCGCACGCGCCGGCAACAGCGTTTCGACCTGCCGCCGTGCGGTGACCACCGCCCGATGCGCTCCATCGAGTTCGGCGAAGTCGCCCACCAGCCGCTCGCTGGCGTCGAAGGTCTTGGGCGCTTCGAGCATGAAGCCGCGCAGAAACACATTGAGATCGCCAAGATTCTTCGCCGACTGGGTTTTGTGCAGCAGCCGTAGCGCCATCTCGTTGGCGATGCCCAGCTGATGGCGGAAGCGCTCGGCATAGCCGGAGAAATTGTCGAAGTGGGCGATGTCGTCGCCCAGGCGCGCCTTCAGCTTGCGCAGATCCAGATCAAAACCGACTAGTTCGCTGGCGATATCGAAACTGCGCTCGGCCACCATGTAATGCTTGCGCACATCGGCTGCCGCCGCACCGCTGCCGGCGATCCAGAACAGCCGTATCAGGCTGATCACCCGTCCCTCGCCGTTGCGGTATTCCAGCACCAGCGCGGTCCAGGTGCTGCCCTTGCGCAAATATTGCGTGGCGATTTCGCCGGAGGCGCTGTCCTGCTGGTCGGCCCAGGCGCCGCGCACATACGACACCAGGTTGCGATCGCGGCCACTGCGCTCGGCCTCGCGCGCGGCGGCATTGAAGTCGACCAGATTGGGCGGGGTCAACAGAGCAGACATGGCATCCAGCAGCGTGGATTTGCCCGAACCGGAGCGGCCGACGAACAAGAAGCCCTTCGCGGCGATCGGCACGTCGGTCAGACCGTTGAACGTGCCCCAGTTGTGGACCTGCAGGCGGCGCATGCGGAACTGCTGCACGCGCGGGTCGGGCAGATCGTCGGCAAACAGGCTGGAGGAAGAAGATTTCATTGCGTCAGTGTAGAGCGTGTCGCGCGGCGCGGCGCGGCCGCGATGGCGGCCGGCTGGGCCGATGCCAGGAAGGGACAGTCAGATGAAGCAGCGCTGTTGCGCCCGCGCGCTGCCGGACAGTGCCAGCGCGCGATGCGCTCAGGCGTGCTCTGCATCGCCGACGGTGCCGGGCTGCTCACGCAGCTGGCGATAGATTTGCGCCAGCGCGGACACATCCTCGGCCGAGAACAGCAGCTTGAGCGTGGGCGAAACCTCATAGCGGTTGTCGTCGCCACGCAGGCGGGTGAGCACGTGGTTGTCCTTCATCTTCTGAATGGCGTTGCCAATCCGCCGCATGAAGCCGGCGCGGTCGGTGGACAGATTCTTCTCGTAGACGGCCAGGGCCTCGCTCAACGGCGCATCTTCGACCACCGCGCGCACGCCGCGCGCATCGGCTTCGGCCAGTTGCTGACGCAGATGCAGCAGCAACACCGAGTCGATGAAGGTCAGCGGCAAGGAGCGCAGCAGCACCGGCGCTTCGAGCTCGCCGGTGTCGGCCTGGCGGGTGAAGGCGACGCCGGCGTCGCGGTCGAGCACCAATTCGAGGAACAGTTCGGCCAGGCGGCTGCGCACGGCCGCTTCATGGCGCAGCAACGCCGGCCACAACTTGCTGTGGCGCTGCACGTCCACGCTGGGGCCGGCGAGCAGTTGGCACAGCACGCGCCGCGCATCCACCGGCAACGCACCGCTATCGCCGGGAAACAGACCTGTCGCGGCATCCGCCTCAGGCGCAGCCGCATCGGCGTGCGCGCTCGGCGCCGGTTCGTCGGTTTCGACGTTGTCAGCCTGCCAATTCATTGCGTTTCTCCTGGCTGAACCAGACTAACGGGATACGTGCGCCGCGCCACTGGCCGTCGCCGCCAAGCCAACGCGCGATCTCGCTGCGTTGTACATCGACCTGCCCATGCCGCGTGCCCAGCGACAGGTAGCCGATCACGCTGCCGAGCCCCTGCTCTGCCTGCCGCTGCGCCAGCACCTGCGCGATCGACAGCTGTGCGTGTTCGCCCAGTAGCTCGTACAGATCGCGGCGCAGGCTACGGAAGTCGATTTCCGACTGCGCGACCAGATCGCCGACGCTGTCCAGCGAGATCGCCGCTGCGTCGTTGCGCTGGATGCTGCTATCGACCTGGGTCTGACGCGGATCGTGCAGACGCCATTGCGACAGCGAGCGTAAGCGGCTGGTGGTCAGGTTGAGGTCGTGCCCGACCGAGCGCTGCGCACGCAGATGCTCGCGCAGCCCCAACGCCTCGGCCTGCGCCTGCTTCAGCAATTGATTGAGCCGGCGTTGTTCCAGATAGCCACGGCTTTGGACGAAGCCGCGCAGGCTGCGGGCGAAATGCTGCATCACATCGTGCACCTGACCGCCGCGTTCGAGCATGGTGCCGGTCAAGCCGCGCAGGAAGCTGCGCTCGCGGCGATCGAGCTTGCGTGCGAACGCCCGCGCCAACACCGTCTCCAGCGCCGCATCCAGCTGCGCGCTTTGTTCGGCATCGTTGAGCAGCGCCCAGAACGCTTGAAAACTGCGTCCGGCCTCGCTGTCGCCGATCACGTCCACGCCCTCGAACAGCCGCGTCAACACCTCGCCACGCTCGCCTTCGTCGTCAATGATGCGCTCACGGAACTGGCGATTGAGCTGCTCGAAATCGTCGCGTACCCGGCGAAAATCCTCGGTCAGCTCGTCGGCCAGCGCGATCACCTGCCGCGCACGTTCCAGCGCGCGTTTGCCATCCAACGAGGCGACCTTGCCGGCAGCCACCCGCGCGATCTCCGCATCGATGCGATCACGCTCGTCGCGCAGCGCCGACAGCCGCGCATCGGGATTGGTTTCGGTCAACGCGGCCAACTGCGACAACTGCTGCATCACCAGCGCAAGCCGGCTTTCGGTAGCGGCACCACGCGCCTGCTCCAGACCATCGGCAAAGCGAATCGCCTGCATCGCCTGGGTAGACAACTCGTACTGCTCCTGCTGCGCGCCCTCGGGCAGGCGCCGTTCCAGCCAGCCCTGCGCCAGCCAGTGCGCTACATAGTCCTGCGCAGTGCGCGGCAGCTCGCGCGAGAGCTGATCGACATTGAGATCGTCAAGCATGCGCTGCAGGCGTTCATGCAGGACCGCCGCAGGCAAACCGCGCTCGCTGTCGAGCAACAACGTCTGCAGCAGGCCGATCACTTCCGGCGACTGATCGGCCGCCAGCAGTTTCCACAGCGGCTGCTCGCGCAGGGCGCGATAGCGGGCGATGCGGGCACGGTGTTTCATGCAGGCGCTTGGTAGCCCAGTTCGTGTGCCAGCCGTCGCACTCCGTTAACGAAGGCGCGAAAACTTGGCGAGCGGCTGTCTTCTTCGCGCAAGTGATCAGCCATCAGGCGCGCTCCACTGCGTTTCTGAAACACGGGGATGAGCCGCTCGAGCTCTGCCGAGGGCTTATTCCAGTTGTCTGGCTGGGCGAATCGCTTACGTAGCGCCGGGGTATCGATCCTGCACTCGGGAAATGCCAATGCCAATGCGTTGAGATCTGCGATGTACCAACTTTCCAGCTCTTGGCAGACGAGGCGCACCAAAGCATCCGGTCGTCCATGCTGGCTGCATAGTTGCAAAAGACGGGCTTTCAGGGACAGGCAATCAGCACTGTCAGTGTCACGCACCACAACAAACCGATCTCCCGGCACACGCCAGGCGTTTAACTTTCTGCGCACGCTGCGCTCAAGATCGCTCTTTCCATCGTGAGGAATACATTGAAAGTCGCGGCTCTCCTGCCATCCAGGAAACAAGCGTGGCAGTAATCCATCCAGCAGAACCTTCATTGATGGCTCTTCCAGCAAGAAAATGATGCGCCCATGCATTAGGCCACCTCCCGGTTCAGACCCTCGAACAGGCCTTGCTTCCAAAGGTATCTGGGCAGATCGCCTGCTTCGAACAATGCTCGTAGATTTTCCGAGTCACTGGCACGCGTGATCGTGGTGAAACCCTTCTCCTTGCGCAAGCAGTAAATCTCCCCCAGCGTCAAAGCGTTGAGGAAATCGGGTGAATGGGTGGAGATGAAAACCTGGCCGCCACGCCTGGCATAGCCGCGGAACTCTTCCGCCAGCTCCGGCAGCAATTCCGGATAGAGCTGATTTTCTGGCTCTTCCACCGCCAGCAACGGGTATGGCTTGGGGTCGTTGAGAAGCACCAGATACGCAAACATCTTGATCGTCCCATCGGAAACGTATCTGGCGATGAACGGGTCCTTGAAGCTGCCATCCTGAAACCGCAGGATCAAACGCCCATCCAGGGTCTGCGTTGGTTGCACAACCGAAACACCGGGCACGCGGCGATTCATCGCCTGCAACACGCGATCGAAACGATCGCGATGGTTTTCGTAAAGGAAATTGGCGACCAGCGGTAGGTTGTCACCGCGCGTGGACAAATGCTCGGCAAAGCCTTCTTCCTGGCTTGGCCTTGCTTCGGAGACATGGAAATCGGAGACGTGCCAATTTTCAATCATCAGGCGAAAGGCGCTGGCCGCCTTGAAGCGTTCGAACTGGCCTAGGCCCTTGATCGCCAGGATATCCGGGGCATCGAGTTCCTGCTCCTCGCGTGTGAGCTCTTCGTCTTTCTTGGAGAACTCTTCTTCGTTGGTGATTGCATAGCCTTTGCCGTGCGCGAAATCCAGGAAGCGGAACGGCGCGCCATAACTGCCGCGCTTGTAGCGCAACAGTTCACGCTCAATCTCCACCCGCGTGCCAGTGGCGGGCGCGATTTTCAGCACGTAGGTCACCAGACGCTCTCTGCCAGTGATCTCCAGTCGAAATTGCAGGGTGAATTCGATGGGTTCGTGCGCGAACCCTCTGCTTGCGACTTCCTTGTAACCGCCGCGCTTTGCGATCGCCTTGCCGACATTCATCGACAAGGCGTCCTTGAGAAAGGAGAACACGTCGAACAGTGTGGATTTGCCGGTTCCGTTCGCTCCAACCAAAACGCAGAGCCTGGGCACGTGGGTTAGCTTGGCGTTGCGGAACAGCCTGAAATTCTTGATTTCTATAGATTCAATCTGCATGCGATTCCTTAGCGACGGTGTCCCGCCAGCTTGTAGCGCATCAATCTACCAGCCATCAACGCCAAGCTCGACCTCAACGCTTGCCGCCCACGTCGATGAATTGCAGGAATTCGGCGCGGGTGCGCGCGTCTTCGCGGAAGCTGCCCAGCATCTTGGAGGTCACCATGCTGACGTCGCGCTTGTGGATGCCGCGGGTGGTCATGCACTCGTGTGCGCCTTCCACCACCACGCCCACGCCGAGCGGTTGCAGCACGTCCTGGATGCACTGGGCGATTTGCGCAGTCATCTTTTCCTGCACCTGGAAGCGGCGCGCGTAGCTTTCCACCACGCGGGCCAGCTTGCTGATGCCGACGACCTTGCCGCGCGGCAGATAGCCCACGTGCACCTTGCCGATGATCGGCGCCATGTGGTGCTCGCAATGGCTTTCATACGAGATGTCGCGCAGCACGATCAGTTCGTCATAGCCGGCCACTTCTTCGAAGGTGCGTTCCAGGTATTCGCGCGGTTCTATGCGGTAGCCGCTGAACCAGTCGCCATAGGCCTCTGCCACCCGGCGTGGGGTGTCCAGCAGGCCTTCGCGCGTCGGATCTTCGCCCGCCCAGCGCAACAAGGTGCGCACGGCCTCTTCGGCCTGGGCTTGGGTCACGGAGGAATCGGGCTGGTCGGACTGGCTCATGCAAGTGCACCCAAAGGGGGCGAGCATGGTACCTGAGGACTGAGCGGCTGCCTCAGGTGCGGGTTTGCCATCTTGCAAATATTCATTGATTGTTGATTCATTTATGAATTGATAGCATACTATCTATTATGAAAGCTCCTCTTTCTCCACGCGCCCAGCTCAGCTCCGGCCTGCTGGTCGCTGCCCGCCAATGGCAACGGCTGGCCGACCAGGCATTTGCCACATTCAGCCTGTCCAGCGCCTGCACCGGCCCGTTGCTGATGATCGGCCGCTCCGGTGGCGGCATCCGCCAGGTGGCGCTGGCCCAGCAACTGGGCATGGAAGGCCCCTCACTGGTGCGTTTGCTGGACAAATTGGCAGGCCAGGGCCTGCTGCGCCGCGAAGCCGACAGCAGCGACCGCCGTGCCAACCAGCTGTGGCTCACCGAGGAAGGCCAGGCGCTGGCCGGCCGTATCGAGATCCGCCTGGATGCGCTGCGCGCCGAGGTGTTCGGCACGCTCAGCGATGCCGACGTGCAGGTGGTGCTGACCTTGTGGGAGCAGATCGCGCAGGCGCATGCGCGGCTGAGCCAGGCCGACTGAGTCGGCTGTCGGCGTCGGGTGCGACGCCCGTTGTGACCTGTTCGATGCCCTGGCGCGCTGCGCCGGGCGTTGCTGTTTCTTTCCCCAGGATGTGCCCGATGTACGGCGAATTCAGTCTCTACGGTGTGTTCGTGCCCACCTTGCTGGCGTTGATGACGCTGGCCTACCTGCTCAACAGCACGGTTGCCGCGCTGCTGACCCGCGCCGGTGCGTATCGCTACATCTGGCACCCGGCGCTGTTCAACCTTGCGCTGTACATCGCGCTGCTGGGCGGCCTTTTTTTCCTTACCCGTTGGATGCAATCGTGAAAAAGCTGATCAAGACCGCGGGGCCGGCACTGCTGACCCTGGCAATGGTGGTGGTGGCCGCGTTGGTGTTGCAGCACCTGTGGCGCTATTACATGCAGGCGCCGTGGACGCGCGATGCGCACGTGGGCGCCGATCTGGTGCAGGTGGCGCCGGATGTCTCCGGGTTGGTGGAGTCGGTGGCGGTGGCAGACAACCAGCCGGTCACGCGCGGGCAGTTGCTGTTCGTGGTGGACCGCGCGCGCTACGCGATTGCCCTGGAACAGGCGCGCGCCGCATTGGCCGAGCGCCAGGCCACGTTGACCCAGTTGCGCCGCGAGATTGCGCGCGATCGCAGCCTGCAGGATCTGGTCGCCGCCGAAGATGCCGAAGTGCGCCGCTCCAATGTGCAAAAGGCGCAGGCGGCGGTGGCCACCGCGCAATCGGCGGTAGACCTGGCCCAGCTCAACCTGGACCGCACTCAAGTGCGCAGCCCAGCCGATGGCCATGTCAGCGACCGCACCGTGCGCGTGGGCGATTACGTCACTGCCGGGCGCCCGGTGGTGGCGGTGTTGGACACCGGTTCGTTCCGTGTCGACGGCTATTTCGAAGAAACCCGCCTGCAGGGCGTGCACCCCGGCCAGCGCGTGGACGTGCAGCTGATGGGCGAGCCGGTCACGCTGCACGGACATGTGCAGAGCATCGCCGCCGGTATCGAAGACCGCTACCGCAGCGGCAGCGCTGGCGCATTGCCCAATGTCACCCCGGCGTTCGATTGGGTGCGGCTGGCGCAGCGCATCCCGGTGCGCATCGCACTGAATCAGGTGCCGGCGCATGTGCACTTGATCGCCGGGCGCACCGCCACGGTAAGCATCCTGCCCGACACGGCCAACGCAACCCCGGCCGCCGCGCCTGCCCGTGCGCAGGCCAAGGCGGCACCATGAACCGCACTGTGCTTCGTCCGCTGGGATTGGCCGCACTGCTGACCACGCTAAGTGCCTGCAGCACGGTCGGCCCTAACTACGCCGTGCCGGCGGAGTCGGCCTACCAGCGGCCGGCCGCTAATGCTGCGTTCCTTGATACCGGCAACGACCAGGTACAACCCGGCGCGGCGCTGCCGGCGCGCTGGTGGGCGCTGTATCAGGATCCGATGCTGGATGGCCTGATCGAGCAAGCACTGCGCGACAACGTTGAGCTCAAGGTCGCTGGCGCCAACCTGCGCCGCGCCGCTGCGGTCTACGAGCAGGCCATGGATGCCGGCGGCTTCGATTACGAGGTGGAGGCCGGCGTCAGCCGCGCACAGGTCTCGGCCGAAGCGTTTTTGCAGGAAGAAAAGCTGCCGGTGTTCAACCTGGCCGATGGCAAGTTCGGTGTGTCGTATCAGTTCGATCTATTCGGCAAGCTGCAACGCGGCGCCGAGGCCGCGCATGCCGATACCCAGGTGGCGCAGGCGGCGATCGATCTGGCGCGCGTCAGCGTGGCCGCGCAGGTGGCCGGCAGTTATGTGGAAATTTGCAACGCCAACCATGAGCTGCAGGTGGCCGAGCATTCGCTGCAATTGCAGCAGCACAGCCGCGAGATCACCCAACGCCTGATCGCTGCCGGCCGCGGCACGCCGCCCGATCTGGCGCGCGCCACCGCGCAGGTGGCGATGCTGGAAGCGTCGCTGCCGCCGTTGCGCGCGCGCCGCCAGGCCGCCGGTTACCAATTGGCCGCGCTGCTGGGCAAGACGCCCGGCGAGGTACCGACCGGTGTGGACAGCTGCGCGCACGCGCCTGCAGTGCAGCAACCGATTCCCATCGGCGATGGCCGCGCGCTGTTGGCGCGCCGCCCGGATGTGCGCCAGGCCGAGCGCCGGCTCGCAGCCGCCACTGCGCGCATCGGCGTGGCCACGGCCGAGTTGTATCCGGATATCCGCCTGGGTGGTTCGATCGGCGCCACCGGCCTGCTGGCGGACTTCGGCGAGCCGGCCACGCATGCGTGGTCGTTCGGCCCGCTGATCTCCTGGACGCTGCCCTCCAGCGGTGCGCATGCACGCGTGCGCGCTACCGAAGCTGGCGCCGATGCTGCGCTGGCGCAATTCGACAACACCGTGCTGCAGGCCCTGCGCGAAGTGCAGACCACGCTGTCGCGCTATGCGCAGGACATGGACCGCCTGCATCTGCTGGAACAGGCGCAGCAGCAGGCCGAGTTGGCGTCATCGCAAAACCGGCGCTTGTATCAAGGCGGGCGCACGCCGTACCTGTCCAGCCTGGATGCCGAGCGCACCCTGGCCACCGCTGACATGACGCTGGCCAATGCACAGGCGCAGGTGTCGCAGGATCAGATCCAGCTATTTCTGGCGCTGGGCGGCGGCTGGGAAGGCACGGCTGCCACGGCTGCGCGATGAGCACGTTACTGCGTGATCGCCAGGCCTGGCTGTTTTCAGTCAAGACCTTCGCCGCCTCGATCGCGGCGTTGTATGTCGCGCTGGCGGGCAATCTGTCGCGGCCGTACTGGGCGATGGCCACGGTCTACATCGTGTCGCAACCGCTGCTCGGCCCCACCCGCGCCAAGGGCGTGTACCGCGTGCTCGGCACCTTGCTGGCCGGCGTGGCGACCTTGGTGATGCTGCCGAATCTGTTGGAAGCGCCCTTGCTGCTGAGCGCGGCGATGGCGTTGTGGCTTTCGGTATGCCTGTTCCTGGCCTTGCTCAATCGCGGCCCGCGTGGCTATGCGTTTCTGCTGGCCGGCTACACCACCGCCTTCATCGGCTTTCCGGCGGTGAACACACCCGAAGGCATCTTCGATACGGTGGTGGCACGTAGCGAAGAGATCATCCTGGGCACGGTGATGGCAGTGCTGTTTGCGTCGCTGTTGTTTCCGGCTTCAGTCAAGCCGATGCTCACCGCGCGGATCGGCAACTGGATGCAGGACGCCGCGCAGTGGTGCCGCCAGGTGCTGCAGCGCGGCCCATCGCAGGCGCCACGCAATCGGCTGGCGGCCGATCTGGTGCAGTTCGAAGCCTTGATCGCCTTCGTGCGCCACGACGACCCACGCCATGCCGGCGCCGCTCCCACGCTGGAGCAATTACGCACGCGCATGCTGATGCTGCTGCCAGTGCTGTCGTCGATTGCCGACCGCCTGGATGCCTTGCAGCGCGATGGTGCGGCGCATGCGTCGGCGCTTGCGGCATTGCTGGAGGATGTTGCTGCGTGGGTGGATCAGGAAGACGACGCCAGTGATGCTGATGCTGATGCCAAGGCTGATGCAGTGCGTGCCCGCATCGACGGCTTGCGCCCGGTGGTGGACCAGGCGATTGATCATCTGCTGCTGAATAGTCTGCTGCTGCGCCTGCAAGAGCTGCTCGACCTGTGGCAAGACTGCCGCGCGCTGCAACAGGCGCTGGTGCAGGGCACCGCCCCGGTTGAGCTGCGTGCAATGCCGTCTACGACAGGTGCGGCATCCATGCAGACCGAGGACACATCGGACAATGCACCTCCGCGTTCTGCAATCGCTGTGTCGCTGCTGCAGCGCCTGGGTTGGTGGCGCGGCAAAGCTGCGCCTGCACGCTCGCCTGTGCAGTTGGACGCAACGCAGCACGATGTTGAGCTGCCTTCCTCAACGTCCGACGCGTCGCCGCAGCAATCGCGTTGGCCCTGGCCACAGGTGTCTGATGTATCTGCGCCTGCACGCACACTGCGCCACACTGATTTCGGCATGGCCGCGTTTTCCGCACTGAGCGCCGGTTTCGCGCTGATGGCGTATTGCGTGTTGTGGATCGGCATCGGTTGGGAGGGCGGTGGCAACGGCGCGATGATGGCCGCAGTCACTGCTGCGTTTTTCGCCGCGCAGGACGACCCCGCGCCCAGCATGCTGTCGTTCCTGATCTGGGCAGTGGTGGCCAGCGTCGTCGCCGGCATCTATCTGTTCGGCATCTTCCCGGCCATCCACGATTTCCCGATGCTGGTGTTGGTGCTGGCGGCGGGGTTCCTGCCATTGGGCGCGCTGCTGCATCGGCCCAAGAGCATGCTGATCGCACTGCCGCTGGTGGTGAACCTCACTGCGCTGCTGAGCCTGCAGAACACCTATAGCGCCAACCTGCAGAGCTTCGTCAATGCCGCGATAGCGATGGTGCTGGGGATTGGGTTTGCAGTGGTGTTGACGCGTCTGTTCCGCTCGGTGGGTGCCGAATGGAGCGCACGCCGCCTTGTGCGACAGGGCTGGCGCACGCTGGCAGATGCCGCCGATGGACACGGCGCGCAGGATCGCCAGCAATTTGCCGCACGCATGCTGGATCTGCTCGGCTTGCTTGCACCACGGCTGGCGTTGACACCGGAAGGCAGCGACCTGGCGCCGGTAGATATGCTCAACGAAGTCCGCGTGGGCTTGAACATTCTGCAGCTACGCAGCGCGCGGCACGGTTTGCCTTTGTCGAGCCGCGATGCGGTAGACGCGATTCTGCGCGAGGTGGCTGCGCACTACCGGCAGCAGGTTGCGCAGAAGCGGCCATTGCCTGGGCCGGATGCGCTACGTGATCGACTGGATGCGTCACTGACGCGTGTGGGTAACGTGCCGGCGGGCGCGCATCGTGATGAGGCGTTGTTGGGTTTGATTGGGCTGCGTTACAGCGTGTTTGCGCAAAAGGCGCCGTATCCCCATGGGAACGCCGATACACGGCCGCCGTTAGCCCCTCTCCCCTCGGGAGATGGGTTGGGGTGAGGGTATGGGGCGAAGCCACTACACGACTCAACTACACGAGGCTTCGCGCATACCCTCATCCGCCCCTACGGGGCACCTTCTCCCGATGGGAGAAGAGCAAAAGTTCACCGCTTGCGCTGATGCATCGCCGCTTCGTCGTCCAGCCAATTGCTGCCCTTGTTGGTCAGGAAGAACATGTAGACCACCAACGACACTGCAATCACCGCAGTTGCATAGATCACGAACTCGGTCACGTGGCCGGTCTTCAACGAGGCCTGATACAGCAACGGCGCGGTTCCGCCAAATGCCGAATTGGCCAACGCATAGCCAAGACCAACGCCCAGCGCGCGCACATGGATGGGGAACAATTCCGCCTTCACCACCGCATTGATCGAGGTGTAGCCGGTCAGGATCACAAAGCCCACGGTGAGGATCGCGAATGCGGTCAGCCAATCGGTCTGCTTGGGCAGTTCCATCACCAGGAACCAGGTGTAGAGCACGCCGCCGATGCCGAAGAACACCAGCAAGGTCTTGCGCCCCACGATGTCGGACAACCATCCACCGATGGGCTGCATCAACATCAGCACGGTCAGCGCCACCAGATTGATGATGGTGCCGGCCATCACGTCGCCACCGGCGAACGCGGTCTGGATCATCTTCGGCCCGGTCACCGAATAGGTGTAGAACGCAATCGTGCCGCCGGCGGTAATCAGGAAGCACAGCAGCAACGGGCGCCACTGATTGACGAACAATTCGCGCATCGAGCCGGACGCCTTGGCCTTGCCGGTACGCGAATCAGCGATGGATTCGGAGCTCAGCGACTCGTCCATCGTGCGGCGCAACCAGAACACCACCAACGCGCCAATGCCGCCCAGACCGAACGCCACGCGCCAGCCCCATTCGGAGACCTGCGGCGCATCGAAGAAATGCAACATGATCAGCAAGGTGGTCTGCGCCAGCACATGGCCGCCTACCAGCGTTACGTAATGGAACGACGACAGGAAGCCGCGCCGGCCGGGAATCGCCGCTTCAGACATGTACGTGGCGCTGGTGCCGTATTCGCCACCGGTGGCAAAGCCCTGCAGCAGGCGCGCCATCAACAAAATGATCGGCGCAGCGATGCCGATCGTCGCCACGGTCGGCGTGATGGCAATGACGAACGAGCACAGCGCCATCATCGACACCGAAATGGTCAACGCCAGGCGGCGGCCGTAACGGTCGGCGAAGCGGCCGAAATACCACGCACCAATCGGCCGCATCAAGAACGTCATCGCAAAGATCGCCCACACGAACATGGTGGCGTTCTTGTCTTCCTTGGAAAAGAACTGCGACTCGAAGTAGGTGGCGAACACCGAATAGACGTAAACGTCGTACCACTCGACCAGGTTACCGGCCGAGCCCTTGAGCGTGTTGGACACCGAGCGGCGAAGGCTACCGGAAGCTGTGCCAGAACCGGCGGCGATCGGAGACGATGGGGGTGCGCTCATGCGGTCAGAACCTCTGCGGTGGGACAGCCCGGAGTATAGGTGCGCGCTTGTGTGACGCATGTAAGCATTTCGGCGCATATACAGCGGCAAATCAAACACCACGCCGGTCGCTTCAGCCCGCTTTCGGCGTGGGTGCCGCAAGCGATTTACGGTACATCCCGGAACGATCGAAGCAGCACGCACGGCGTTTGCCGGACGCCAGCATGTCGCACGCAGTGGCGATGCGTTGGCCACGCGTCTGTGCTTTTTTGCCAGACACAACTCAGAAGATCCAGTCGCGCCGCGCCATGGCAGTGATGTCGTCCCAGCTCGCACGCGCGGCCGGATGCGCTGCCAGCGCCGCATGCAGATCGTCCGGCACCAGCGGCTCGGGCTCTTCGGCAACTGGCTCAATCTCCAGCGCCACCGTCTGGTCGGCGGACACGCCGGCAGCCTGCCGCAGCGCTTTGTCGACCTTGAGCCAATGCCCACCCTGCCCGTCTGGCTGCAAGGTTGTCTGCAGCCGATGCCCGGCAAACATGCCGGTGACGCTCACCATGCTGCGGTTCGGCAACTTAGCGCTCGCGGCTGCAGGCAATGACAGCAACAGCCAATCCGCACCGGCAGGCGCTGCCGGCTCCAGCAACGTGGCCTTGCAGCGAATCGCGGCGGGCTTGCTCATGCCGTGAACAATAGCAGCGCACTGCAGCGCGCCTCGCCGTTCGACCTTTCACAACCCCCATGCCGTCACCCTTGCCAGAATGCCGGCCGCTTGAGGCCGCGGTGGCACGGGAACGGGAGTTGGATGCATGACATGGATCATCGTGGCCACGGTCATCAGCACGTTGGTGGTGGGTCTGCTGGCGCTCAACTTCGCCACGCCCGAGAAGAAGTTGCAGCACATTCCGAGTCATTGCTACGACGTCGCCGACCCGCAGTTCAAACGCGAGATGTCGGTGTTGCTGGGCCCGACCATTCTGCCCGGCAACAAGATCGAGGTGCTGCATAACGGGCGCGAGATCTTTCCGGCGATGCTGGCGGCCATCCGCGGCGCGCAGCGCACCATTACGTTCGAAACCTATATTTATTGGTCCGGCGAGATCGGCCGCGAGGTCAGTGAGGCGCTGTCCGAGCGTGCGCGTGCCGGGGTCAAGGTGCGCGTTACCATCGATTGGGGCGGCAGCCTGAAGATGGACCCGGCGCTGGTCGAGGCCATGACCGAGGCTGGCGTGGAAGTGCATCGCTACCGTCCGCTGACCTGGTACAACCTGCACCGCGTCAACAACCGCACCCACCGCAAGCTGCTGGTGATCGATGGCCGCGTTGGCTTCACCGGCGGTGTGGGTGTGGCCGACCAATGGATGGGCAATGCGCAGGACCCGGAGCACTGGCGCGATTCGCATTACCGCATCGAAGGCCCGGTGGTGGCGCAGGTGCAAACCGCCTTCAACGACAACTGGATCAAGACCACCGGCCGCGTGCTCAATGGCACCGACTACTACCCCGAACTGGCACCGGCAGGCGACAGCGACGCGCAGCTGTTCGTGGCCTCACCCTCGGGCGGCAGCGAAAGCATGCATTTGATGTATTTGATCGCCATTGCCGCCGCGCGTACCTCGATCGACCTGGCAGCGGCGTATTTCGTTCCCGATGCGTTGATCACCCGCTCGCTGCTGGAAGCCCGCAGCCGCGGCGTCAACATTCGCGTGCTGCTACCGGGCAAGCATATCGATGCGATTTCGGTGCGGCTGGCGTCCAAAGCCAGTTGGGAGCCGCTGCTGCAGGCCGGCATCGACATCCACGAATACCTGCCCACCATGCTGCACACCAAGTTGCTGATCATCGATGGCTTGCTGGTGTCGGTGGGCTCCACCAACTTCGACATCCGCTCGTTCCGGCTCAACGACGAAGCCAGTTTGAATGTTTACGACCGCGCGCTGGCCGCACAGATGACCGCGGCCTTCGAGCGCGATCTGCAGCAGGCCGAGCGTTACACGCTGGAGCGTTGGCGCGCACGGCCGCTGCGGCAGAAGCTGGGCGAGATGCTGGTGCGCCCGTTTCGCTCGCAGGTCTAAAGCGCCCGGTATGGGTTAGGCCTGCAGGCGCAACTGGCGCAGGCGCCACCACAGCCCACCCACGTGCACCAACGAATACAGCACCAGTGCCGCAGCAATTCCCAGGGTCAATGGGCTGGCCTGCGAACCGGCCCCCGCTGCGCCCGCATTGAACGCGCCGTCGGCCCAGCGCCAGGCCAGACGCCCTAGCAACACCAGCATCAGGCCGCCGCCGATCCACGGATTGGGCGTGTACCAGCCCTGGCCATCCACCCGTTCGGCATGCGTATAGCGCAGCGACAGCGCGCCCAGCCCGATGCCGACCAGTGTGCCGGCGGCAATGCCCACCCGCACCTGTGGCAACCCGTAGACCGCGAACGCCAGCGCTGCCACCGCGATCAGCAGCACCACGCTGCGCACCGCCGTAGGCACCGGCTTCCACTGCTGCCGGCCGAAGCTGCGCCGGATGCGCCGTAGTAGAAGTAGCCGATGGCAGCCATTGAGAGATACGGCGTTAGTGGTGCGAGGGCAGCAGCTGGCATGGCGAGTCCTTTGCGGGTGAGGTGAAGCGACAGACGCAGAATGAAACCAGCCACGGACGCGAACAAGGTGCCAAGTGTCACTTTCTGCAGGCGGCAGCGTTGCAGGCGGTCGCATGGCACCGACCCTGCGAAATGGCGATGCGCCACCGAGACCGCGGCAGCGGATGCGCTCGCCGCCCGCCCGGTGAACGCCGCGAGCGCACGGCGGCGGTTGCCACACGCGAACAGCAGCTGCGCGGGTAGACTTGCGCGCAGTGCTCCCCACCGCAGTGCCATGTCCGCCATCAAGCAATACGCCCATACGCTGATCGACACGCTGCCCGAGACGGCCGGATGGGGCGACATGGTTCGCGTGGTGGCCGATGCCAGCTTCCAGGCCGCGGTGCAGGACGGCATTGCCGCGGCAGATCAGGGCGCGTTGACGGCGCCGGCACAGGTGAGCGCACTGTTCGCCAGATGGGGCGTTGATGTTACGGCGTGACTGGACCGTCCCGGCCGCCACGCAGCTTGCACACGCCCAGGATCACTACCACGCGCTCAACCCAACCGCTGCCGCCGCGATGGCGCGGCAGGTGCTGGACGCAACCCGCACCTTGGCCGAACAACCCGGCCGCGGCCGCGCTGGACGCGTAGCCGGTACCCGCGAGTGGGTGGTCAAGCAAACTCCGTACGTGCTGGTCTACCGCGTGCGCGACGACGCCCTGCAGGTGCTGCACGTCCATCTGGATGCCAGCGACTGGCTGCCACGCACCGAACCGCTGATCGAACGCATCGAACCGTGGATTGCCGCGCTGACCAGCGCGCTGCTGCACGTGCTGATGGCGCTGATTTTGCTGTCGGCCTCCACTCCCACCATGACTCCGCCGCAAGGCTCGGCCAGCGGTGGACGCATCAAGGTGGATTTCGTCGGCGACACCTCGCAGCCCGATCAGCCGGTGCCCTCGCCCACCCCTGTGCCACCGACGCCGACACCCACGCCGGTGCAGCCGCCACCGGCTGCCTCGCCGGTGCAGTCCACGTTGGTGCAGCAAGCCAAGAACCCGGTGCCGCCGCAAGGCAGCACTGCGCCCGGCAGCCTGGCCGAGCGCCGCCAGCTCCGTCGCCAGCAACGGCCCACCCCGCCGCAACCGCCGGCCCCGCCTGCGGCATCTACCCAGAGCCGCCCGGAAACCTGGACCGGTCGCCCACCGGGCATGCTCGAAGAACCTGCCGACGGCGCCGAAGACGGCATGGCCAATACCCCCACCATCAGCCAGGGCCGCCGCAACGACCGCAATAACGCCCAGCCCAGCATGGATATCGGCGGCTTCCAGGTCTATTACGAGGTGCGCAGCGAAACCCAGCTGCGTGCCTGGAAAGAACAGGGCATGCAGGAAATCGCCATCATCCTGCCCGGCACCCAGCAACGCATGATCTGCCCGCTGGATGTTGCCCTCAAACGCGGCTCCAGCAAATGCCGCCTGCTGCCGCCGGATTCGCCGGAGTTGAAGTCCATCGGCGATGCCCGCGAGGTCATCAACATGATGGAGGTCTACCGCCAGGGCGAACCGGTCTGGCGCGGGCCGGGACCGTATCGGTGAGTGGTGGGGCTAGGTCGGGCCCGGATTCCACTTAACCTGCTCCGCGCGTGGCCGCACAGTGGCCCACACTCAAGCCGGATCTGGACGGCAAGATCCATGTGATCGTCGGCACCGCCGACACGTTCTACCTGGATGGTGCGGCGCATGAATTACAGGCGGTGCTGGATGGCCTGGGCGCCAAGAGCGACTTCCGCTACCTGGAAGGCCGCAGCCACTTCGGTCTCTACGTCTAGGGCGATGACAACGACGCGCTGATGAAAAAGATCGCCGCAGACATGTACGCAGTGGCGCGACCGAAGCGGTAGGCGCCTGGAATCATCGCGTTGCACGTAGCACTAAGCACGTGCAACGCATATCGAGACCTACGCACTTCACTGACACGCCACATGGCCAAGGTTGGCGTTCTCGGTCGGTCATCAGACAGAGCGCGGCAGTTCCCATTCCAGTTGTTGCCGCAACACCAACAGCAACACCTGGAGACTGCCGCTGCGCACCATCGCGGAAGGGGTCTGGCCATCGAGGGCATTCATGGGTTTGCGGAACCAGCCGATCAGCGCCTCGTTGTTGCCGCCGTTCAACGCCCACGCGTGGCAGACGATTTCGCCCAGGTTTTCGATACCTGCAGTGCCCAGCAATTTGAGGTGCTCGGGAGTGAACGCAAATAGCGACAGCAACAGCTCGGCATCGGCGGCCTTGCCGTGGTCGACCTCCATCTGCTGGCTGTGCGCGGTGCTGTAGATCAAGGCCTGCGCGCGGAAATCTTCGGCGCGCCGCATGCCGGTAAGCACTGCTGCGATGAGGTCGGCGCGTTCCATGGAGTATTCCAGCTGAGTACGTGCGCGCACGCTAACCGGGGCACTGCTGCCGCTCAATCGGGAGACTCCTGACAGCCGCTGAAGGCGTTAGCGGCCATTGTGTTACGCACCACGGCACAGCACGCCCGGCAGCGGGATGTATGCGGCGGGCCAGAGCGTGACTTGCATGCTTTTGCGCCGCCCGCACGCCTTCGCAGCGTTAACGCAACGGTTGCCAGGATCCCGGGCGCGTCACTGCCAGCAGTCTGGGTACCAATGGGCTGCAGCGTTGGAGTCTCACCTCATGAGGAGTTGTCAGATGCCCCGGAAATCCGCTCTCGCCGTGTTTGCCCTGTCCGCCGCGGCGCTGCCGGCGCTGGCGCAGTCCGACCGCCAAGTGGTCGAAGACATGCTCACTCGCTCGGCCACTGTCTGCCCCCGGCCATAGCACCGAACGCACCACACCCACCGTTAGGGCCGTACCGGTTGGCGCGCTGCGCGTGATGCTGGAACGCGGCCTGGTGATGTGCCCCGACCGCCGCCTGGATGCCGCAGCGCCGACCGTGTTCTACGGCCGCCTGTGCGTGCTCGCCTGGACCCCGGAAGTGAAAGCCGGATCCACCGTCATCGCCAAACAGATCGACACGATGAGCCGCAAGGACGACCACCCCACCGAAACCCTGGTGTGGGACGCCAAGGGCACCGCGGCCACGCAGCAGACCGTGCCGATGTTCGAACCACAGCCGAGTGCGGCGGTATTGTCTAAGGTGCGCTGACGCTGTTGCACGCGGCGCCCAGTCAGGCGATGCGGCCGCGCTGCACGCACGCTTCGGCCGCATCGGCCGGACCGTCGCCGCCGAGCCGCTGTTCGTAAATCTCATCGACCACACCGCGCACCGCGCGGGCGGCATTGAAGATGCTCTCGCCCAGGACTGACAGACTGTTGGCGTCCAGCGGCTTGCCGCTGCACACCGCCACCATGTCGCTCTGCGCGGTGATCGTGCGCAACAGCGTGTGGAACTGGTCGATCTGCTCGACGGTGACCCCAAAGGTGAAGTGTTCTTCCTGCGTTTGCAGCGTGGCCTCTGGCGTAGGCGTCTTGCGTGTTTTCGAAGTCGTCATGCCCCCCATCCTCGACGGAAACGGACGGGATATCCGCAGCCTGAATTTATCCCTTTTTCAGATATTTGAAAAGGGGATATAGCTTCAGTGCGGCCTACCAACCTCGCCGCCATGCCAATCAAGTCGATCCACAAAGATCATTACGACATCCTGCTGCAACAATTGCGCGAACTTCGCCTTTCCGCCGGTTTAACGCAGGTCGCCTTGAGCAATGCGTTGGAGCGCCCGCAGTCGTATGTAAGTGACGTTGAGCGAGGCAGTCGCCGGATGGATCTGCTTCAGTTGCGAGACTTCTGTAATGCATGCGGAACCTCACTGACCAAATTCGTTGCCGAGTTCGAGAAAGAACTGAAGTAATCCACAGGGGCAGTGCTGGTTGCTCTGTTCCTAAGGATGGTCTGATCAACGCGACCGGAAAACGAAGCAACCGCATCCGCCGCGCTGAGGGCGCTCAAATCGCCGATTTTTTGCCGGTTTCGGCACGTTTGCGGGGTGTTGCCTGGATTACAGGCACAGCTTCCCCGCAGCAGGCATTAACGCTTTGCGCGTCAGCCACAGATTCGATAGTGCAAACAGCGTCAGCACCTGTGCGGTGTTCTTCGCCAAACCGCGATAGCGCACCTTGACGTAACCAAACTGACGCTTGATCACCCGAAACGGGTGTTCCACCTTCGCACGCAGGCTGGCTTTGGTGTGCTCCCAGCGCTTGGCCAACTTCAGTTCGCGCTTATTCTTGATCTGCTTCAGCTTCGAGGGCTTCTCCGCGATCAGGTAGCGCAGCGTGCGCTTGCCCTTCATCTCATCGCGCTTGTCCAGCCCGGTGTAGCCGCTGTCGCCGCTCACAGTGTCTTCCTTGCCGTGCAGCAGCTTGTGCGCCTGCGTGATGTCCGCTGCGTTGGCCGCCGTGCATTCCACGTGGTGCACCAGGCCCGACTCATCGTCCACCCCGATGTGCGCCTTCATCCCGAAGAAGTACTGGTTGCCCTTCTTGGTCTGGTGCATGTCCGGATCGCGCTCGCCATCCTTGTTCTTGGTCGAACTTGGCGCCGCAATGATCGTGGCATCCACGATCGTCCCGCCCCGCAGACTCTGCCCTTTACGCGACAGGTGCGCGTTGACCCGGTTGAACAGCTTGCGCGCCAAATCATGCCGCTCCAGCAAATGCCGGAAGTTGAGAATCGTCGTTTCATCCGGCACCTCATCCAGCCCGCCGATCTTCGCAAAACGGCGCATCGACACCGTGTCGTACAGTGCTTCTTCCGCCGATGGATCGCTCAGTGCGTACCACTGCTGCAAAAAGTGGATGCGCAGCATCGTCTCCAGCCGATACGGCTGTCGCCCCGGCTGCCCCGACTTCGGGTAGTGCGGTTCGATCAGTGCCAGCAGATCCTTCCACGGCACGACCTGGTCCATCTCGGCCAAGAACACCTCACGCCGCGTCCGCTTGCGCTTGCCGTTGTACTCCGCATCGCCGAAGGTCAGTTGCATCGTCGTTGTCCCGTTGCGTCTGTGTGATTGTCGCAGGATCAAGGGGAGTTGTTCAGAGTTTCCCTAACTGTTCGGCCCGACCTTCGCTCTAAAACTCCGTGGCTCACCGGTCAGCGGGTCATCGAACGCCAATGTATGCGCGAACAGCTGCAGCGGGCGTTCCGGGTCATCGGGCCGCTGGGCTTCCAGCTCGGGATAAAACCGCTCGTGCAGGATCGGCGCGCCCAGCGCGGCCATGTGCACACGCAGTTGATGCTTGCGCCCGGTCACCGGCTCCAGCCGATACGTCCAGGTGTCTGCGTTGCGTGCGACCACCTCGATCACCGTCTCGCTGTTCGGCTCGCCCACGCCCTCGCGCATGCGGAAGAACGGCTCGCCCGGCTCCAACAGGCTGCGGTGCACATGCGGAAATCTCAGCTGTGGCAGCGGTGGTGCCACCGCCAGGTAGTGCTTGCGGATGCGGCGTTGCCGAAACAAGGCCTGATAGATCCCGCGCGTGGCAGGGTTGGCCGAGAACAGCACCAGCCCCGCGGTTTCGCGATCGATGCGGTGCAATGGCACCAGCGCCGGATTGTCCAGCCGCCGCACCAGTCGCGTCAGCAGCGTCTCGCGCACGTATGCACCGGCGGGTGCCACCGGCAAGAAGTGCGGCTTGCAGGCCACCACCAACTGCGCGTCGGCATACACCACGGTCTCGACATAAGGAATCACCGGCTCATCGGCGACCTCGCGGAAATAGCGGATGTCCGCACCCACGCGATACGGTGCCGACAACGCCAGGGCCTGGTCGTTGGCATCGCGCACCAGGCCGCGTGCGAAGCGGTCGCGCCAACGCTCGGCCGCGATCGCCGGAAAACACGCGCACAGCGCCTCGAAGACCGAGACCCACGGGCCGGCAGGCAGCTGGAAGCGGCTGGCCGGCGTGCCATCGTAGGTACGGGGTGCATCGGGCATCGCCGGGATCGCAACGGGATCGAGAGTGCAGCATGGTAACGCGCGATGCGGCGACGCACTGCATGCAGCGTGGCAGTTGCATGCAGCAGTGCAGCATCGGTCGATCGCTGCAGTGGCCGTAGTCGGCATGCGCGAAGCGATGTGCGCCCGCGCGATGGCGCCGCATCGACGCGTGGTGTGATGGAACTTAGGTTGGAAGCGCGATGCGTGTGATCGCGCCGCATGCCACGCCTCGATCGCGACGCTGCGGCTTGCAATACATCTGTCATCAAATCCGTTGACGTTGCGTACGTGCAACCGGCTCTCCTTCGATCCCTTTCTCAAGCAGGAACATCACCATGCGTTCAACACTTCACGCCACCGTCGTGACGGCGGGGCTTCTTGCGCTGGTCACCACCAGTGCGGCCATCGCCGCCGTGCCATCGGTGGCGCAATGCACCACGCCGCAGCCGTGGGCGCACTCCAATGCCGGCGTGGTGGTCGGCAACGGCACGGCCGCCAGTTGTACCGCCAGCGCTCTCGCCACTGCGGTGGCGCAAGGTGGCTATGTCACCTTCAACTGCGGCACCCGTGCAGCCAGCATCGCCGTCAACCAGACCATCAACATCAGCGCCAGCACGCCAACGGTGATCGATGGTCAGGGCAAGATCACCCTGGATGGCCGCCAGGCCGCGCGCATCTTCCAGGTGCAGAACGGCAATGCGCTGTCGGTGCGCAATCTCAAACTGCAGAACGGCAGCTCCGTGCAGCCGGCGTCCAATACACAGTACGCGCCCGGCACCTGGGGCGGTGGCGCGATCAAGGTCAGCTACCGCGGCAAGCTGGAAGTGATCAACAGCCAGTTCCTGGGCAACCGCAGCAGCATCGGTGGCGGTGCCATCTTTGCCGGCAGCGATACCGACGTGACCATCGTCAAGAGCGCGTTTTCCAAGAACACCTCCTGGCTGGGCGGCGCGCTCTACACTCAGCTCAGCCGTCTGACCATCGTCAATTCCGAATTTGTCGGTAACCAGGCCATCAATGCGCCGGCCGGCTTCCCGGATGCCGACCAGTTCGGCAACAGCGGCGCGATCGACACCGACGGCGCCTCGCTCGCCGGCTACCTCAACGCCGCTGCCGGTGGCGCAACGCTCTCGGTGTGCGGCACGGTGGTGCTGCGCAACAACACCGCGGCCAACAGCGGCGGCGGCGCCACATTGTGGGCGTATGCGCCCGACACCATCGACGTGCGCTACTCCACCTTCGCCAACAACATCGCCTATGGCGGCCCGGCCGGCGGTGCGCGCATCAGCCTGGGCTTCGGCGACACCACGCACTCCGGCACCACCATCACCACGCCGGGCATCATCAACATCGAAGAAACCAGCTTCATTTCCAACCGCGCCGAAAAGAGCAATGCCGGTGCCTTGTACATGGACTGCTACGGCCCGTCCTGCAATGTCAGCAACAGCACCTTCTACGGCAACTACGCAAAAGGTGTGGGCGCGGCGATCCAGCATGTAGGCTGGCAGCCGTCCAATGGCGACCAGGGCAAGACCACGGTGCGCTTCAACAACGTCACCTTCGCCGAGAACACTCCCGGGTCCACGTTGTTCGGCAGCGGCTTCGACATCCGCAACAGCGTCTTCTACTCCAAGACCGAGCGTACCTTCTGCAGCGACCAGAGCAGCACCGGCAACAACCTGATCGAGTACTCCGCTGCGGGCGGCTTGTTCCATAGCTGCCTCACCACCGGCCTGGCACGCGCCACCGACCCGCTGCTGGGCGCACCCGCCGCCAATGGCGGACCCACGCTTACCCAATTGCCGGCGGCCAATAGCCCGGTGCGCAATCTCGGCAGCAACTGCCGCACGATCGACCAGCGTGGTGTTGCGCGTGATACCGCGGTGTGCGATGTGGGGGCGGTGGAAATCAAGTAAGTGGAATTGCGTGTCCCCGTCCCCTGGCGAGGACGCGCGTTGTGTGGCCGAGTGGCTTAAGCCTGCTCGGTCATGCGATCAAGGATCCCCAGGGTCAGCCTCTTTGTGACGGCGACTGCGTCATCGAATCTGGTCTTGTTGTGATGCACGGCTTGCTCAACCGCTGAAGCCGATCAAGCTGCATGTTGAAATCTTGCGCAGTTCCGGATTTGGTCAATGCGCAGCTGCACGCAAAAGCGCGGCAGCGATCTACTTCGTTTGCTGCGGTGGCGCTTCGTCCCTAAAAAAATAGTTAATTGCCGAGGAATTACGATGTCTTGAGTTGTTTCACCATAACCTCGTAGGAAAAGATGATTAATATTTACTTCGCGCGTCCAGATACGTCTCAAAAGAAAATGGGACGTGCACGTCGCGGCTCTTTGATCGCCGTTGGTGTCCTGGCGTTCCTTGCCTCTGCCTCGGCGCTTGCTATCGATCAGGCCAGACTCCGGCAGCCAGTGGTCGGCGGTACGGTGCTGACGATGAGCCTGGGTAACCGCTGCACTGCCGGTCTTGTGCTCAAGCAGACAGGCGTTCTTGCTAACTTGACGCCCTATCGGAGAGCGGTCCGGTTCGTTCTGACTGCAGGTCACTGTGGTGACTACAACAGCACAGTGTCCGTAGATGGGGCAGATCTTGGCTATGTCTCATGGAAATCGAGCGTTTCAGATCTCGAATTGATTCGCGTGGAACCGGTGCTGCATAACTACCGGCACTGCGAAGCGCCATCAACGGGAATTCACTGCACAATCGTTTCGACCTACGAGCCGCGTGCGGTAGGCAAGGTCCTGCTCTCGCGGGCAATCCTTTATCGGTCGCGCGCTGGCGGGCTCGATACGATTGCGGTCAATGGCCACACGCCCGCTCCTCCGACTGACCGCTTCTGCACAAGCGGCATGAGCACCGACGTGTTGTGCGACTGGACCGATGCGCGCATTCCTGCAAATTTTCCCGACCCAGGACTCCAAGGACTGCATGCCGCCACCCCGGACTTCGGCGGCCTGACAGGCCCAGGCGATTCCGGCGGACCGGTGGTGAGCCCATCGGGAGTGATGCATGGGATCGTTAAAGGTCAATACGATAATCTGAACATGATGTTTTATACATCTACAGCTCAGTTCTTCCGCGAGCAGCCTGATTATACGATTGCACCACCAAACTGATTTCGGCAGTGAGATGATTTGGCGAAGTATTCGCCTATCACTCCAGGCCGGCAACCCCTTCCCCTTCAAGGGAAGGGGTTGGATGGAACGAATTGCCGCAACTGAATGTTGCCCGCTTGATCTCAAGGCAGAAAACCTTCAAGCCTGCCTCCACCGACGATCCAAAGACTCCGCTCGTCGTAGCAATGGCCAAGTTGGCGACAACTAGCCCGCATTGCATCTGGTCATGTTGATCGCCGTATCCGAAAACAATCCGCGCGCAACCCTCACCCGTTCAAGAGTCGGCTTGCGGCTGCCGACGTGGCGCTAGCGAACTCAAACGTTGAAGCTCGTGCAAGCCTTCTGTGCTGAACTGCCCGATCCTCAACATTTGATGGGGTGCCGGTCGCAATGGCATCGTCCCCTTGCTGACAACGCGCGTTTAAGCGGTTATGTTCGAACCTGGAACGGGGGTTCTTGCATGGGACGCAGAAAGAAGCAAAGTGGGTTTGAAGCGTTGGCTGCGTTGCCGTGGCCGCTCGGCCTTGTTGCGGGAATCGTTGGGTACCTTGGGGTGCGCTACGGCATCGGCTGGTGGTTCTCCCACCATGGCGGGATGCTGTCCCAAGGGTTTGCCCAACAGGCGAGTGGGGCGTTCGCGCCATTGGCGTGGATGCTGCTCGGCATCTGCTGGCTCGCCGCGCTGTGCTCCTATCTGGGCTCACGCAGCCGGCAACGCTTTCTGGACACACGTACCACCCTGGAGAGCCTGGCCGCTGGCGGCTGGCGCCAATTCGAACGATTGGTAGGCGAAGCATTTCGCCGCCAAGGCTATAGCGTCGAAGAAACCGGCCTGGGCGGTGCAGACGGCGGCATCGACCTGATTCTGCGCAAGGACGGCCGCCGCACACTGGTGCAATGCAAACAATGGAAGCGTCAGCAGGTTGGCGTCAGCGTCGTGCGCGAAATGTACGGCCTGCTGGCCCATCACCAGGCCCACGCGGTCAAGATCGCCTGCATCGGCACTTACACGAAAGACGCCGAGCGCTTTGCCGAAGGCAAGCCAATCGAATTGATCGGCGGCGAACAGTTGTTGAACATGATCCAAGTAGTACAGCAGCAAGCCACAGCGCAGCCGATGGCGATATCCGCGCGCATTGAGCCCGTCTTTGCTTCACCTGATTCTTCTACTTCTGCAAATCTCGTCAATCCAGGCTGCCCACGCTGCGGCAGCGGGCTTGTGCAGAGGACAAACCGGCGCACCGGCCAGAACTTCCTAGGTTGCAGCCAGTTCCCTGGGTGCAGAGGAACTTCGTAAGTGAATCTGACCTCATTTTTTTGAAATTCCCTTTGAACTAACAATAACCTGAATATTTTTTAGAAAGACCGCAGTAGCTCATGTTGTCTCAAACTCAGTTTTGAAATCAGGGGTATTAAAAGCATGAAGCTTGAATCAATTAAGGTGGAAAAGTTCAAACGCATCGATGCAATCGAGCTGCCTATTACAGATCTCAACATCTTGGTGGGGTCCAACGGCAGCGGAAAATCATCAATCTTGCAAGCGCTTCATCTTGCTTCATGCCTGATGCGCCAGGTAGATCGAATTCGTGCCGGATCGACGGCAATGGTCAGTATCAATGATTTAGACTATCTCCCCAGTGATCAGTATTGGAAGTTAGGCCACGGCGCAGATTGGGGAAATAAAGGTAACAGCCCGTCCTCCAAGGTGGAGTTTCGGTTCCTCGACGACGTTGCTGGAGTCGTCCCTCCTAACATTGTGACTGCGAAACTCGTCATGCGCTCTGCTAGGAACGCGGGAATCTCCGTCCAGGGTGAACTACCTGAGTCAGCTCGCCCCTTATTCCGTGGTCAGAATGTCTTTTTTAGCGGATTCATCCCTGGGATTTCAGGCATCCCGAACGTCGAACAAAAAAACTCTAAGCGTGTGGTGCTCAAGGCATGCTCCTTCGGCGATTCAAACGTGTATCTGCGCAATGCGCTGAACCTGCTGTCAGCCGCTGACATCGCCAAGATCGAAGAGTGGTTGGAGCCGCTTCTTGGTCCAATCAAAATAAAAATCGTGTTCGACGAGTCCAAGGATTTCGACATACATGCACATGCAGAGCTAAACGGCCGTTCAACGCCCTTGGAGCTGCTTGGGACAGGCTTTCTGCAACTGATCCAGATCTTTTGCTACATCTTGCTCTTCAAGCCTAAAATTCTGCTCATTGACGAACCGGATATCCATCTTCATCCAACGATCCAAGAGAAGCTGGCAGGTAGTCTGTTGGAAATTGCACGAGCGCAGGAGATTAAGATCGTCATGTCAACGCACTCTCCCTTCATTGTGAGAGGCGCACCGGTTGATGCGAATGTGGTCTGGCTCGCTGACGGAGAGATCAAATCCGACGAGCGTTCCGTTGTCGAACTGGCGCTTGGCTGGGGTGCGTTTGGAAAGCAGGTGATCATCGTCAGCGAAGACGCTAAGAACGAGTTGTTGAAAAAACTCATTCAGCAGTGGCCCGAGATCGAGCGGTCTGTGACTGTCCTTCCAGGTCGGGGCTACAAACATCTGCTGACTAGGTCTGAGGCGGAAGAGTTGAGGACATCCCTCGGTGGCAAGTTCAAAGTCCTGGTTCACCGCGACCGCGATTCCTTGACTGATGTCGAGGCGACCCAGTTGGTGGACAGCTATGGAGTGGAGGGCGTTGGCCTATGGCTCACCGACCAGTCTGACCTTGAGTCTGAGTTCTGCAACCCCAGTTTCCTGTCATCGCTTACGGGAGAGTCGCTGGCCGTGTGCGACGACTGGATCGTTCAGATAGTCACTGCCAATGCGATACCCATCAGTGATCAATTCTCAAAACAACGAGCAGCCCACAACGAAGAGTTGCACGCCGCCGGCGGTAGTCCAACAAATGCCGAAGTATGGGCAGAGCTTCAACATCGTCCATTACGCGGAGCAAAAGGCAAATACGTGATGGGCCAGTTAAAAAACAAGGTTCCTGGCAGGGCCTATTCGGAAGCGAGTGTAGAGTGTCACAAGGGCTTCCCAGAACTGGCACCAAGCCTCAAGAACGCCATTGAGCTGCTACTCGATCAATGATGGCGCGTTACCGCTGCGGAAATGGGGTCAGGTTGACTTATCGAGTGCACTGACCCAATTTTCCCTTCAACCTTCCCTTGCGTGCAAATGACGCAGGCCGGGGACAGACAAAAAGCACCGTGCGGCACCACTGCCTGGAGCTTTCTCCCCTTCGTTTGGGACCATACATACCAGATCAGACCACAGGAAACTGGGTCAGGTTGAATTCTAAATGGACCTGATTCCGTTCTTGCGACTTCGTCGAAAGCGCGTGCGTTTCGGCGCGCGATGAGGCGCGGCGATGTTTCGATGAGAAAATTGGTCTCGACTATCCGACGTCCCCCCGCCCTGAGTAGCGGCCGCGTTTAGAGTCCGGGGTTGATGATATCGGTGTTTGCCAGATGTTGGGCATAAGCGGACGGCGTCATGCCGCCAATTGCGTTCTTGGGTCGGTCCTCGTTGTATTCGCGTCGCCAGCGTTCGATCTCATTGCGTGCATGCAGCAGCGTTGGGAACCAGTGTTCGTTGAGGCATTCGTCGCGCAGCCGGCCGTTGAACGATTCGACGTAGGCGTTCTGGTTTGGTTTGCCCGGCTGGATGAGCCGTAGCTGCACACCCCGGTCATGCGCCCAGGCAACCATCGCTTTGCCGCAAAACTCCTTGCCGTTGTCGGTGCGGATCACCTGCGGCAGGCCGCGACTGTGTGCCAACCGATCCAGCACGCGCGCAACGCCGTGCCCGGAGATCGCGCGTTCCACCTCGATGGCGACCGCTTCGTGCGTTGCGTCGTCCACGATCACCAGACACTTGATCACTCGGCCGTCGGCGGAGCGGTCGAACACGAAGTCCATCGACCACACCTGGTTGGCCTGCGCTGGCCGCAGCAGCGGCTGACGCTCGCCAACCGGTACCTTCTTGCGCTTGCGGTGCCGCACTTGTAGCTGCTGCTCGCGATACAACCGCTCCACGCGCTTGTAGTTCACCAGGCGTCCTTCCTGTCGCAGCTTGAGATAGATCATCCCCACGCCGTAGCGGCGATGGCGATGCGCCAACGCAAGAATGCGCTCGCGCAGTTCGCCATTGCGGTCTTGGCGTGGGCAATAGCGCAGCGCGCTGGCGCTCATGCCAATCGCCGCCAAGGCACGACGCTCGCTAGCACCACGCCCGATCCACTCGCGCACCAGCGCACGACGCGCCGGTGCGCTCACCACTTTTTTCGCAACGCATCCTTGATCAGGTCATTCTCGAACAACTGCTCGGCCAGCAACCTCTTTAGCCGCGCGTTCTCGGCCTCAAGGTCCTTGAGCCGCTTGGCGTCGGGCACGCTCATGCCGCCGAACTTGCTGCGCCACAGATAGTACGAGGCCTCACTGAAGCCATGCCGCCGGCATAAGTCCTTGATCGCTATGCCCGCTTCGGCTTCGCGCAGGAAGCCGATGATCTGCTCTTCGGAAAAACGCTTCTTCACGTCCAATCTCCTTGGGGTAGGGAATTGGACTCCAAACTGAGGTGCTACTCAAAATTGGGGGGACGTCGTATCCATGGTGAGGTGTCTCATGCATCCCGCAGTGTTACCGTCCTTGTCGCCGATGGCGAGAAGAGAAGAGATCGATCTGGAAAGAGGTCGTGCCGAGATCGAACTCGGCGCCACAGAGCCGCGACATGCCGATGCACGGATAGATGCACAGTTGCAAGGCCTACCACAACAGCCGGTGCACAGAGCGTCGACCAGAACGACGGGGCAACGGATTGCCGGCCACGTTTCGACCGCCGCCGGCATCGGCGCCGCTCTCACTGGTATCGCTTCGATTCCTCCACCCATGGTCGCATTCATGGGCTATATCAGCGAGAAAGACCAACTTGCAAAGTACAGCGGAATTGCCGCGCTGGCCGGTGTTGCCACTACCTGCGCGCTCAGTGCCGTCCAGCGCCTGGCACACGCTTATGCGTATGGAAACAACATCAGTTCCAGGGCCCGCGCAATGGGAATGACAGACGGCTGCATGAACCGCGCGGTCGACATTATCACGATGCCCGAGGAGCACGATCGCGCCGCGCATCCGATGAACGAGCATGAGACCCAGATGCTCGCCGACGATCTGCTGCGGTTGGCGACGTGGGAGCCTTCCAGATTGGAGCCGGGCCTGTGGGAGGCGGCCAGCGGCGTTGGCGATGACGCGGACGCGCTGGTCGATCGCCTGCTTGCCTTTAGAAGGTCGGTGACGGCGGCCGCCACAGCGTCGTCCTCCGAATAAGGTACAACTTACGGAAACGGGGCGGAAACGGAGTCAGGTTTACTTTCTGAGTGAACTTGACCCTGTTTCCTTGCCCGCCTCCCCCTGCATGCCAATGACGCAGCCGGGGCCAGACAAAAGCCCCCGTGCAGAAGCACCGCCGAGGGCTTGCATCTCAGTCGCGTAGACCCCTCACATACCCAGATCAGACAGCCCCGGATGATCGTCCGGGCGACGGCCCAGCGGCCAGTGGAACTTGCGGTCGCTTTCCTTGATCGGCATGTCGTTGATGCACGAGAAGCGGCGCTCCATCAGGCCATCGGCGCCGAATTCCCAGTTCTCGTTGCCGTAGGAGCGGAACCAGTTGCCTGAATCGTCGCGCCATTCGTAGGCGTAGCGCACGGCAATGCGGTTTTCGGTAAACGCCCACAGTTCCTTGATCAGGCGGTACTCAAGCTCCTTGTTCCATTTGCGCGCAAGAAACTGCCGCGCTTCTTCCCGACCGTTGGTGAACTCGGCACGGTTTCGCCATTGGGTATCGAGCGAATAGGCAAGCGACACTTTGTCGGCATCGCGGGAATTCCAACCGTCTTCGGCAAGTCGTACCTTTTCAATCGCCGATTCGCGGGTGAATGGGGGAAAGCGGTGGGCGAGTGTGAGCGTTGGACATGGCAAAGCCTCCAATCAAAGTGGATACATCGGTGTTTTGAGATTGCGACGGAGCGTCAGGCCGCTAGCCGCAGCTTGCGCTTGCCCAGGCCCTCAGCGTCACCGAACGTCATTTGCATAGATGATCCTCTACATGAGGCGGGTAGTGTCGCATATCTGTGGTGCGTTGTTCAGAGTTTCCCTAGGTCATCAGCACGCGTCGGTCGCATGCAGAAGTTGTTTGCAGTGACATGCGCTGGATGCACGGCCCAATTGATGAACTTCATCAAAGCATCTTCCACGGCCTCCTCCATGGAACCTCCCGTCCCGCATAGCCAAAAAGTGCTGCCATCTTCTTCGATCAAGCCAAGGCTGCTTTCGACTTCTTTGTAGCCGGGCCAAACTTCTGCTGCGGGACACAATTCGAAGACACGGAATTCTGCAGGGAAGGCATCGCTCAAGGTAACTTCAAACCCTTTGCCGCAGCGGACGACGCGGACCAGAGAGGGGTGCGAGATCTGGATATGGTCTACAAGAGACACGTTGGTACTCGTCGGTCGGAGAATCGCCAGGTGTCTGTTCCATTGCGTCGTCCCTTCAGACGCAGCACTACTAGAGCGGTCAACCCAGCCAGAGGCGTTGTTATCTCGCTCGAAAGTACATCAGGGCTGCGCGCCATGCATCATGGCTGCTCCTTGACCTCCCATACATACCCAACCCGCCATGCTCGCTGCAGCCTCAACTGGAGAACGCACGATGATGAAGTGGATGGGCACCGCGCTGGCCGCGGCACTGTTGATGAGTGGTTGCGCCAAGGTGGAGGGCGAGAAGTTCGTTGGTCACTGGGTCAACCTGCAGTCGCAGGACGAGACGATGGATATCGAGCGCAATGGCGAGACCTTCATGGTCCGCAGCACCACGCCGAAGTTCTTCAGCCGCCAGCCCAAGACCGAGAGCTACCCGGCGGTGTACAAGGACGGCGCGCTGCAGGTCACCAACGATGGCGAGACGGTGAACTTCGCCATCGACGAGAGCAACGGCCACCTCAATACCGGTGGTGAGCAGTACGAGCGCGTGCCAGCTAAGAGCAACTAACAAAGCGACTGCGCTCACCGCCAGGTGGGCGCGGCCGGTGCCCGGTGCGGCATGTACCACTCGTACACTGCGATTGCTGCGCGTCGTCCACGCCCACCTGACGAGTGCTGGCTACGTTTAGTAACTGCTCTCAATAGGCCCGCGGTTGTCACCAGCGCCCGCGTGCAGACCCTGACGGTCGCACGCGGGCGTTTGCTTTATGCGCACGTGCGCGTGGTCGTCGTTGTGGGTGAATGTGCCGCGGCGAGCTGGACTTTCACGCTGTGGTGCCTGTGGCTGCGCCTTATTGAAGGCGTATAGAGGGGGCGCCCAACCTGCCACTGCCTGTCGCCACTCACCTCACTTCGCTAACCCCTCTGCCATTCCATCGCGCACCGCCTTACAGTGCGCAGGCACGCCGGGTGCGGCGCTGCCAGACCGATCAATTCAGCAACTACGAGGGTGTCATGAGCAAGGAGATGGACCAGAAGAAAAACCAGAAAAAAGAGCCGGCGAAAACGCTGAAAGAAAAGCGCGCGGCCAAGCAGGAAAAGAAGGGCAAGTAAGCCGCCCGGCCTGTTAGCAGGCGGACGCGTTGGAGGGGATGCCAACCTCGCGCTTCGCGGATGACGCTGGAAGGCGCCACTCCGCGAATGCTGCGGAGCGCTCAGCGCGCGGGTTGCCGCTCATCCTCGGGGGCGAGCGCGGCCTTGGCCAGCGCCGACAGCAACAGCTTGGCTTTTTCCGGGCGCACAACCTCGGCGTGGCCCACCTGCTCCACCGTGCTGGCTCCCTCACGGTGGATGGGCGTTGGCTGGAACAGCAGGTTGGCGGTGCCGGGTAGCGCCGCCAGCAGCGTCAGCGGATCGTAGAGATTGAGCTTGGTCACCTGCGGCCAGATGGCGTCGAAGGCAATGGCATTTTGCTGACCCGCTGCCGCTGGATCCTGCGGTTCTGCAGCAACGAACGTGCGGAAGAACCATGCCATATCCAGACCGGGGATCAGGTTGGCCTGGATGCCTTCCCACAGGCCCTTCAATGCATTTTTCTGAACATTGTGCAGGTACTCGCCCACGGGGTGTCCACTGCGCGCGATGCCTTCGTAGAACGCTGGCGGTACGGCGGCCTTGTAGGCGGCCTCCTTGGTCAGGATGCGCAGAGGAATGCCGAGTTGCTGCGCGCCCCGGTAGAGCGCACGGGCGGCGTGGATGTCGGTGGCATTGTTATAGGCGCGCGTATCCGGTTGCACGAAACCGTCGGCATCCTTGGTCGGGTCGATGCCTCCCATGATGGTGATGGACGCGACCTTTTCCCGCACCAGATCGCCCGCCTCGGCAAGCAGGGCGTTGGCATCGGTCATTCCGGCAATGACCACCATGCCGAGCTTGTGGGGCGAGGTCGCCAGGCGCTCGCGCATCGCACGGACGCCATCGGTGTGGACGGCGTCCGGCGCTGCACGCAGTGGGGCTCCCTCGGCGAGGAACTTGGAATGCTCCCGGGCCTGGGCGGACGTCATGGGATAGTCCTGGCCGCGCGCGACGCGGACATCCGGCAGTGCCAGTCGATCGAAGACACCCTTTGCCAGCTGCGCCCGTTGCGATCGCATGTCGGCATCGCCCAAGGTGACGACGACGTCGGTCAGACGCAAAAAGCCTTCGCCCTGCAGCTGCTTGGCGATGGTGTAGGTCACGACATCGTCGGGGTCCTTGTTCGGGTCGGTGAACAGCAGCGTGTCGAGCGGCAACTGCGGCCGGTGCAGACGCAACTCCCGCAGGACGGCCGCCTCTGTCGGCGTCAGCACGGGCGTATCGGCAAGGCCGAGTTCTGCCAGCATGCTGTGCTGGGCAGGCGTCAATGTTGCGGGCAAGCTCTGCGTGCGTCGGTGCCGTGGCGCGTCCGGGCGGGGAGGACGGCCAATGATGGCCTGCAAGGCGCCTGGCGGCGGCGCGGCCGCGTCTGCGGCGGAATGTGCCGGCACGCAGACGGGTGAGGGATCGCGCAGGTCAGCCGTCATGTCTGCGCTGGGCAAGCCAGCGGGGGATCGGATTCCGGTGGGCTGCATGATAAGGACCTCTGGCAGTGAATGGCGGTGCTGGCAGCCCTTCTTGGCAGCACGACAGAACCGGTGCTGACGGTTACGCGTGCGCAACGCTGCACGAAGCGGTCGCGTGTCAGCGCTCACGCATGCGTCAGCGGCGATGGCCCCGGGTGCGATCACGCGGTAGAGCAGATGACCAGGCTCGCAACGTTACCCTCCTCCAGCACAAGGACATGGCGGCGCGGTGAACTCCTGTGTGCGCTGACGAAGAGGCACCCGACCGGCTGGGCCGGACGAGCACACCGCATATCGGAGCAAGCGATGCAGCGACATCGCGCAACGTTCAGATCAGACTGGATCGCCTGCTCTAATTGCTTGGTCGGCAACATGTGCTGCAAGCCGTCCGGATCATGCCGCCAGCCGCTTGATCCGCGCCGGCAAATCGGCCAGCGCGCGATGCGCCTCTTCCAGTTCGTAGTCGGCCTGCAGGCCCAACCAGAAGCGCTCAGTCGTTCCTAACGCGGCGGCCAAGCGCACGGCGGTGTCGGCGGTGATGCCGCGCTTGCCCAGCACGATTTCGTTGATGCGGCGCGGTGGTACGCCGGTAGCCCGCGCCAGCGCGTTCTGGCTGATACCGAGAGGTTCGAGAAACTCCTCAAACAGAATTTCGCCAGGGTGGATGTTGGGTAGGACGGCCATCGACAGATGCCTTGTGCTCATGGGTAATCGACGATTTCGACCTCAGCCACATCGCCCTCCATCCATCGGAAGCAGATGCGCCATTGGTCGTTGATCCGGATGCTGTACTGGCCGCGCCGCTCGCCCTTCAATGCTTCTAGCCGGTTGGCAGGCGGAATGCGTAAATCATCCAGGTGTGCGGCGGCGTTGAGCATGCGCAACTTGCGGCGCGCGACCGTCTGCATATCGGCCGGCAATCGCCGGGAACGCTCACCCAGCCAGTTCTTTTCGGCTTCCTTGTCGATAACGCTCCTGATCATGGGACAAGCCATAACGGGACGCGTTATATAACGCAACCCGTTCTAGATCTTTAATCTGTTTTTGTACTGCGCCGCCGAGCACCGATGTGGGCAGGCGTCGGTCAGAACAATGCGCCCTGCACCGGCACGCCGGCTGGCGGCTGGGGTAGCGGCGCTTTGGTCGATATTGCACTTGCTTGGGGTGTATCACTGCTACCACCCAACCGCCACGCCAAGCCCGAGATACGCGCGGCATGGCGTGCCAGTGCGCTGCGGATGACTGCTTCGCTGCCGGCCAAATGCAGGGCGCGGCGGGCGCGGGTAATGCCGGTGTAGAGCAGTTCGCGGCTGAGGACGCGGGCGTCGCGGGTGGGCAGTTGCAGCCAGACGTCGTCGAATTCGCTGCCTTGCGCCTTGTGCACGGTCATGGCGAAGGCGCTTTCGTGCGCGGGCAGTGCGGCGGGGTGGAAGCCGCGCACCTGGCCGTCGCCGTCGCCTTCGAACCAGGCGACCAAGGCGCCCTGCCCGACTTGGCCAGCGTGGGGATCGGCTTCGCTGCGTGCTGCACCAGCAGTCGCGCCGCTGCGGCCGTGGGTGTGCGCACGTTCACCGGGCGCTGCCGAGGCGCCCGGGTCGCTGCGCAAACAGATGCCGACGTCGCCGTTGAACAGGCCGTGGCGGTAGCTGTTTTCGGTGATCAGCAGCAGGCGGCCCTGGAACCAGGGCGAGGCGCCGCCGAGGCGACGGGCGCCGGAGCCTGTTTCGGCCAGCAGTTGTTCGATGCGGGCGTTGAGCCCGCGTGCGCCTTGCGGGCCGGCGCGAACCGCGGTGAGCAGGCGCAGGCGGCTTGCAGCGCGCAGCGCGACGGCCGGGTCTTGGGCAGCGGCCAGCGCGCGCCAGTGGGCGAGCAGCGCGTCGCGGCCGAGGGCCAACGGGTCTTCGCCGTCTTCGTGGAAGTGCACGCCGGCCAGTTGGCCGCTGCGCAGCAGGGCCAGGACGGTGTCGGCATCGCCGGCGCGGATGGCGTCGGCCAATGGAGCAAGCGCAAAGTCGTCCGCCTGGCGATAGCCGCGCAGCAGGTGCACGCGGTGACCAGCCAGGCCGCCGGTGTGGGTGGTGGAGATAACCGCGGATGGAGTGCCACCGGGTGCGCTGCCGAACAGCGGCTGCAGCGCCTGGGCGTCGTCGGGCTGCAACGCGTCGCCGGGGCCGGCGGCCTGCAGGATGGCGGCGAGCACGTCGCCGGCTTCCACCGAAGGCAGTTGGTCGGCATCGCCGAGCAGGATCAGCTGGGTGCCATCGGCGACGGCTTCGACCAGTTTGCACATCAGCGGCAGGTCGACCATGGAGGCTTCGTCGACGACGATCAGGTTGAACGGCAGCGGGTTGTCGGCGTTATGGCGGAAGTGCGGAGAGTCCGGAATGACGCCGAGCAAACGGTGCAGGGTGCTGGCGCCGATGGGCAGTGCGTCGGCCAGGGTGGTGTCGATACCGACGGCGATGGCGCGCGCGACGGCGGCGCGCAGGCTTTCGGCCATGCGCTCGGCGGCGCGTCCGGTGGGCGCGGCCAGGGCGATGCGTGGAGCCGGCGTGTTGGATGCATGTGCCTGGGCGATGCGCAGCAACAGCAGGCGGGCGATGGTGGTGGTCTTGCCGGTGCCGGGGCCGCCGGTGACCAGCAGTAATGCGCGGCGCAGCGCGAGGGCTGCGGCCTGGGCTTGGCGGTCTTGGGTGTGGGGTGGGGCTTGGTTCGACCCTTGGCTGGATGGTTCGGGTGGATGTGTGCCCTCTTGCTGGAGGGATGGCTCGGGCAGGCCCGTACCCTCACCCGCCCTGCGGCGGGCACCCTCTCCCGGGGGGAGAGCGGTTCGGTCCACGACGCGAGGGGTGGGGGTCGCGTTGGGGAATAGTTGCGCGAATAGCGGCGCCAGGGTGGGGGCGTCGAAGGCTGGCGGTGTTTGCGCGGCGATGCGCTGCAGGCCCAGGGCCAGGCGGCATTCGTACTCGCGGTAGCGGCGCAGGTAGAGCAGGCCGTGTTCGAGGACGAGCGGGCAATCGGCAGCGGCCGGGGCTTCGGGCTGCGGTTGGTCGACCCAGCGCGAAGCGGCCAGGGTGCGTTGCCAGTCGGCGGGGTCCGGGAAGGTGGGCGATGGGCCATCGCGCGCGTCCAGCAACATGGCCGCGCGGGCGGGGTCGAGTCCTGCGTGGCCGCTGGTGACCGCCAAGGAGGCGAGTGCGGCGGCGGCCAGCACCTGTGGATCGGTGTCCGGGGCCAGGCGTTGCAGGCTGTGTGCGAAGGCCAGATCCAACGTGCGCAGGGCGCCGCTTTGGTTGAGGGCGGTGAGGAGATTTGGGTGGTTCATGGGGTGGGCGTTCCCTTGGCGAACGCGCGCTCACGCCACGTCGTGCTCCGCGCATTTGTCCTGGCTTGCGGTGCGCTGGCTTGCGGTGCGAGCGCTCCGTCGCGTTGGCGCCAGTGGCAGGCAGGCGGTGCCTGGTCGGCATGATCCCTGAGAGGCTTGGATGGGGTGCCGGTCAGCCATGCGAGTGGCGTGGTGCGGTGGTTCATGGGGTGGGCGTTCCTGGTGCGGATGTACCCTCACCCCAACCCCTCTCCCGGGGGGAGAGGGGCTCGACTCCGTTGGCGGAAGGTTGATCTAGCACTTCGTTGGACAGCGCATCGGAAGGCTTGCCAGCGAACAAGGCGTCCAGTGCTTGCACCAGCGCTGGTTCGAAGCGCCAGGCGTGGATGCCGGGTGCCGGATCGCCCAAGGGCGCTGATGGGACGCCAGCGGTCGTGGCCCGGGAGTTCCGGGCGGCGTCGGGTCTGTCCAGCGTGGAATCGCGAGCGGGTTGGGGCGTGCGCTGGTCCGCTATGGACGTGCCGACGGTTTCGACAACGAATTCAGACGCGGCAGCCACCACCGCATTACGCCCCGCATCCACGCCGCGACAGAACAGATAACGCACGCCGCCGAAGTCGCGGGCGTAGTCGTAGGCCGCGCCCAGGCGGAAGCGCAGCCAGCGGTGCAGGGCCACGGTGTAGATCAGCGCCTGCAGCTCGTACTCGCTGTGCGCCATGGCGCGGGCCAGGGCGTCGGCGTCGTAGCTGGGCAGGCGGTTGGATTTGTAGTCGAGCACGTACCAACGGCCGTCGACGGTGTAGGTGAGGTCGATCAGGCCGGTCATCAGCCCTTCCAGCCGCTGGCGCGCGCCGAAGGCTTGGCGGTCGCCGACCACGCCGAAGCGATGCAGCAAGGCGAGCAACGCATCGACGCGGGTGGGCCGCATGGCGAAGTGGAATTCCATTTCGTTGCGGCGCTGCGGTTCGGGCACATCGGCCAGGCGGGTGCCTTCGGGCAATGCCACGGTGAGGGTGTGGCCGATCAGCGCGGTGAGCATGCGCAGGCCGTCGTCGAGTTCGTCCTGGGCGTAGCCGCCGCGTTGCAGGGCCTCGAGGATGGGTGCGGCCTGGCCGTCGGGTGCGGCTTGGCCCGGCCGCCAGGCATGCCAGGCGGCGAAGTCGCAACGCTCGAACACGTCGTGCATCACCACCCCGAAGCGGTTGCCGGCGAAGCGTGGATCGAACGGCTCGGCTTCGTTGGCCACGGCCACGGCGACCGCCTCGCTGCCGGACGGTTCGTCGCTGCCGCCGCTGCCGACGACGGTGGCGCTGGCCATTGGGTCGGTGGCCGCACCGGCGTCTGCATTGGCCAGCTGGGTGAAGCTATAGACCCACCACTCGGGGGCGATATGTCGCTGCGGATTGCGCGCGGGCGGCACCTGCGCCTCGATCGGTGGGGGCAGCCGCGGCAGGTTGGCGGGCGGCGTGGACGTGTCGATCACCACCGCGCCCTCGCCCGCGGCGCCCTGCAACGCATCGAGCGCACGCAACATGCCGGCCAGTGCGGTGCGTTCGTGCTGATGGAACGGGCCGCTGGCGATCCACAACGCGTGCTCGGCGCGGGTGAGGCCAACGTAGAGCAGGCGTGCGTCTTCGGCACGTTGTTCCTGCTTCCAGGCGGCTTCGGCGGCGCTCCAGCTCGGGTCGTCCCGCTCTGTCTTCCAATGCAGCTGACGGCCGATCTCCGGCGCATGCACCACGCAATGGCGGCCGGCACCCTTGTCGCCGCGGCCAATGCCGATATACGGCAGAAATACCAGCGGATATTCCAGGCCCTTGCTCTTGTGCAGGGTGACGATCTGCACGCGACGCGCGTCCGATTCCAGCCGCAATTGCTGGGCTTCGTCGTTGTCGTCGGCGTTGGCAATACGCCGCGACAGCCAGTCGACCAAACCATGCGGGCCGAGCGCGCGGGCGTCGGCTTCCTGCAGCAGCTCGGCCAGTTGCAAATAGTTGGTGAGGCGGCGTTCGCCATCGATCAAGGCAAGCAGACGTTGCCCGTGCGTGGCGCCCAGATCGCCGACCAGGGCGAGCGGACCACCGCGCTGCCAGCGTTCGCGCCAGTCCAACGCTTGTTGTTGCCAGCGGCGGTGATGCTCGCCGTCGCGTTCAAGTGCGGCGATGGCGATGGCGTCTTCGCCGATCAGCACCGTGGCCAAGGCGGCGCGCAGGCGGCTGTCGTCGCCCGGGTCGAGCAAGGCTTGCAGCAAGGCGAGCAATTCCAGCGCTTCGTCGGTGGCGAACAGGCTTTGCTTGCCGGCTGCGACGGCCGGAATGCCCACCGCGCCGAGCGCCTGCTGGATGCGCGTGGCCTCGCCGTGGCTGCGCACCAGCACGGCGATATCGCCGGCCTGCACCGGGCGCGCGTTGATGGTGGCAGTGCCGTCGCGGCCACCGGCCAGCCAACCGCGGATCGCCGCAACGCAGGCGGCAGTGGCCAGCGCGCGCGCGCGGCCGGCGCTCCAGGGTTTGGGCTTGCCTCTGGCAGGCGGCGGCGGTTCCGGTGCGCGCCACAGCGTCAACGCCGGAGCAGTGACGCCATCGCGTTGCAGGTCTTCATCAACGCGTTTGGTGCCGGCGTGCACTGGGTGAAAGGCGATGCCGTCGGTGAGGAAGGCATCGCTGTAGCCGGCCTGCGCATACAGCGCGTCAATGGCGGCCAGCACGCCAGGGCGCGAGCGGAAGTTGTGGCTCAACGGTGGCGCCAGTTCGGCGGTGACTGCGGCGGCCAGATAGGTGCGCACATCGCCGCCACGGAAGCCGTAGATGGCCTGCTTGGGGTCGCCGATCAGAAACAGCGCCGGCTCCAGTCCTGCGGCGTGTGCCAGCGGACCTTCGCCAAACACGTTGGAAAAAATCGACCACTGGCGGTCGTCGGTATCCTGGAATTCGTCCACCAGCGCAATGGCGTATTGCGTGCGCAGGCGTGCGACCAACGCGTCAGCCTGCGCGCCTTGCAACGCATGCGCGACACCATCGACCAGGTCGTCGTAGGTCTGCACGCGGCGTTGCCGTTTGAGCAGCGCCAGCCGTGCGATGGCGTCGTCGCGCAATGCATGCAGCAGCGCGATCCGGCGACGGCTGCGCCATGCTTCGACACGCGCCAGCGCAGTGAGATAGCCATCGATCTCGTGGCTCATCGGCGAAGCCGGCGTGCGGTCGGCAAACTTCTTGTTGGTGCCGGCGGCCAGTTCCGCAGCGGTCAACTTGGGCAACTTGGCATGCGGCGCCGTGTTGAACGATGGCGCGGCGGCAAAGTTTTCGAACCAGTGCCACAGCGATGCCAACCACTCGGGTTTGTAGCTGACCTTGCTCAGGATGCCGCCATCGATGGCCGACATGATGGCGTCGAAAAACGCGGTGCCGTGCGCCTGGAATGCAGCGGCCAATGCGTTGGCTGCGGCATGCACGGCCTGCAGCAACTCGGCTGAATCGTCGGTGGTCGCTGCGACTGCCGGCAACAGCGTTGGATGCCGCACCAGCGCGCGCAGATCGCTGGCCAATGCCTCGGGGCCGCCCGACCACAGCGCGATGAGGTCTTCGGCCATTGCAGCATCGGCGGCGCGTTGCCGCCACAGATCGGCCGCCACTTCGCCGAGCAATTCGCGGTCGTTGGCCAGCAGTTCCGGCGCGGCAAAGGCCTGGCCGCTTTCCAACGCGTGTTCGCGCAGCACGCGCGCGCAGAAACCATGGATGGTGAACACCGCGGCCAGGTCGATTTCTTCCACCGCCTGCTGCAGGCGGCGGCGCAAGGCGGCGGGCGTTTCGTTGCCGCCGGCCAGATGCGTGGCGAGGATGGCGCGCGTAAGCAGTGCGTCGGGCGCTTCGTGTAGGAGCGGCCTTGGCTGCGATGGGTCGTCGGCGAGTTCAGCCGCGGCCGGGGCCGCTCCTACAGAAGCTGATGGGGCGTCGGGCGGCTGGGTTGCGGACCACTCGGTCGCGGCCAAGGCCGCTCCTACAGGTGCATCCGGCACCAGGCTTGCGGCGAGCACCAGGCGTTCGCGGATACGGCGGCGCAGTTCCTGCGTGGCCGATTCGGTAAACGTCACTGCGAGAATCTGGCCGATGCGCAAGCCGCGTTCGACCACCAGCCGGGTGAACAACGTGGCTAGCGTAAAGGTCTTGCCGGTGCCGGCGCTGGCTTCGATCAGGCGCACGCCGTGCAGCGGCAACTGCAGGTAGGGGTCGGTGACGGGGCTGATGCTCATTCGGCCTCTTCCTGCGCACCGTGCCAATGCCGCCAGCTGTCGATCAAGCGCTCGGCATCCAGCCGTGCGCCGGTGGTGCCCTGTTCGAGCAGTGCGTAGACGCGATGGCTGGTGGTGGCGAAATCGGCGAAGCGTTGCGCATCGGCAAACGGGTCGCGGCCGCGGTTGACCAGGCGCAGCTCCGGGCTGTGCGATTCGCTCCAGCCGAAGCTGGAGTGCCACTGCCCGGCCGCGTCCTTGATGGCCTTGTCCAAGTCGTCGCCGCGCGCAGCCTGGTGGTATTTCCAGCTGCTGTAGGGCGCGAACGCCAGCGGCGCCTGCAAGCCATGGCGATACAGCTGCAGCAGCTCGGCCAACGCGGTCTGCGCCTGCGGCTGCGACAGCTGCTGCGCATCGATGGGATGCGGGCCCAGGCCATCGTCGTGTTCGAAGAAACGCACGTACGGCGCGTGCTCGCCGGCGGCGCGCAACAGCAGCCATTCCAAACCATGACGAATGGCGCTACGGCCGCTGAGCGCGCCGACCTGCACGCGCCCCACGCCGCTGGCATACCAGCCCGGCACACGGCCGTGCAGCTCGATATCGCCGATCTGCACCTGCAGCCGGCGTGACTCGGCCGGCGACTCGCCGCGCCACTGCCGGAATGCGTCGGCATACGGGCGCAATTGCGCCACGCGTTCGTCGAGCTGGCGCCGCCCCAACGGGCCGGATGGCAGCAGCGCGCGCGCGCGCAGACGCTCGTACAGGCGCTCGGTGTCGCCGGCCAATGCGGCCTCGAAGACCTGCTGCTGCAAACCGTATTGATCCAGCCCGCGCGTGGGTGCAAGCAACGGTTCCAGATCGCTGTCTTCGCCGGCCGGGTCGGGCAAGCGCATGCCCAGGCGATGGCGCAGGAACTGCCCGGCCGGATCAGCAAATAGCCGGCGCAGTTCGTCGATGGACACGCTGGCCGGCACCGCAACGTCGTCGGCCGGCAATGCACCGGCCACCCAAGGCGCAAGCGGCTGCCGCTGACCAACCAAGCTGTCCACCGCCGGGCGCCATTGCCGGCGATAACTGAAACGGCGCGGGTCGGCGCCGTCGCCGCTCTCATCGCCCAGCGCACCGAACGCAGCAGCGGCGAACGGCTGCAACGGATGCCGCACCACCAGCGTGTCGAGCGCGTTATTGGCAACGTGATACTGCGCGGCGCTTGCCAGCAATTCGCTGACCAGCACCGACGGCTCGCGCACGCTGCCATCGCGCGCATCGGCGCCGAGATAGCTGAGATAGAACACTTCCTGTGCAGAAGCGAACAACTGCAGAAACAGAAAGCGGTCGTCCTCACGCGTGGAACGGTCGCCATGCCGGCGACGGTCGGTGCCCAGCTCTGCGGTCAGGCGATTGAGCCCGGCGGCCGGGTCGCGGCGCGGGAAGTCGCCATCGTTCATGCCAAGCAGGCAGATCACGCGGAACGGCAGCAAGCGCATCGGCACCATGCGGCCGAAACTGATGCCGCCGGTGAGCAGCGGCGCGCGCGTGTCCGACTCGCCCAGCACCGCAGCGAAATGCGCACGCACTACCTCGGCCGGCACCTTGCCGGCGTACTCAGCGCGCACTGCATCGCGGGCGAATTGGTCGATCAAGGCGCGCAAGCGATCCAGCGCGCGCTGTGCGCGCGGCGCGGTGGGCGTGGTCGGAATCAATGCTTCCAGCAGGCCCAGCAAACGCTCGCGCCACTCCACCGGCGTCATCGCTTCGGCCAGCAGCGCTTGATGGCGTTCGAGCACGCGCAGCAGCCGCAACAAGGTATCGAGCGCGGCCAGCGCGCTGCCTTCCAGCTGCGGCCACGGCGCCACGCCATCGATATCGACGTCGGCGCCGCTGGCATGGCCAAGCAACAGGCGGTCCAGCGCGAAGCGCCAGGTGTAGGCATCGTCGCCCGGTGCCTGGTGCTGGCGCCGATGTGCGGCATCCAGGCCCCAGCGCGCACCGGCGGCGTGCAGCCAGCTGCGCAGGCGTTCCAGCCCGGCTTCATCCAGCCCGGCGGCTTCGGCGATCGGCGCGCTGGCCAGCAGGTCGAGAATTTCATGCAGGCCAAAACGCGCAATCGGCAAACCGAGCAAGGTCAAAAACACTTCGGCCAGTGGCTCGCTCGCCAATGGGCTGGCATCGGCCAATGCATAGGGCAGCGCGTCGTCGTTGCCATGGCTGCCGAACACCGCGTCCAGATATGGCACGTACGGGTCGATGTTGGGCGATAGCACCGCAATCTCGCGCGGCTGCAGTGGCGGATCGAAGCGCGTGTCGTCGAGCAGCGCGCGCAGCTGGTCGTGCAACACCTGCAACTCGCGCAGCCGGGTGTGGCAGGCGTGCACCTGCAGGCTGGGGTCGTGCAGATTCACCGCAGGCAACAACGCAGGCACCGGCGGTGCGCGACGATGGAACAGATCGCTCTGCATGCGTCGCAATAAGCTGTCGCCCAACCCGCCATCGGCCAGCGTGCGACGGCCGGAGTCGAGCGGGTCGGCATACGCCGCAATTTCGGCTAGCGGGTGCACCACTTCGTAATCGCCCACTAACGCCATGAAATCGCGCCCGGCCGCGCCCCAGGCCTGCAGCAAGGGGTTTTCCTGTACTTGCTCGGCGAACAGCTGCACGGCGCCGTCTTCGCGCCGGCGTTGCCACAAGGTCTGCAGATCGCCCCAGTAACCTTGCGTGGGCGTGGGCAAATAGAAATGCAGCGTGCCCACACGCGCCTGCGTGGCCAGCACGCGCAAGACATCCGGCGAAATATTCAAGATGGCAAAGGCGAACAAGCGCTGCGGCAGACCTTGCGGCACCGGACCATCGGCACGCGCGTAGCGATCCAGATACTGGCCGATGCGGCGCGCGCGGTATTGCCGGCCGCTGGCGATACCGCGCCACAGCCGGGCTTGCGGGTCATCCGGATCAGCGCCGCCTTCCCAGCGCAGCAGCCAGTCGCGTCGCCATGCCTGGTATTTTTCGAACACGCTGCCCAACTCGCCGGCCAGCGCCCACGGCTTGAGCGCATCGCCATCGGCCAGGTATCCGGCCAGCGGCGCCAGGGCCGCATCGCTGCCCAGGTCGGTCTGCAGCGCGGCGTACAAGCGCCACTGCGTGGTGGCCATGTCCAGGTCGTCGTCGGCCGCGGCGAGGTTGCGCTCCAGCGCACGCGCGACAAATTCGCCGGGTGTGAGAAATTCCAGATTGGCCGCAACACCGTGCTCGGCCGCCAGCGTGGACTGCAGCCAGCGCCGCATCGCCACCTGCGGAATCAGCACCACCTCCGGCTGCAGCAACGGTTGCCCAGGCACCGGCCGGCGCAACTCCTGCGCGAGCAAGGCAGCCAAGGTATCCAGCGCGTTGGATGGATAGAGACGGAAATCGGGCGCGGAGGTGGCGTGCATGCGTGGTGCATTGTGCCGGATGCACGCGTGACGCGCCGTTTGCTGCGGTGTCCGCGCCAAGGTCGCCGCGTTGAGCGACAAGGCCGCACGGCATCGTGCCGGCACTGCGCGGGGATGTCGATCGACAGCGCGCCATACACGTTGCATCAACAACTGCAATCAGGCTTCACGCCGCATACGACGCGCCGCCATCCTTACGCACATGCGTAGAACCACCCAACGACGCCATGTACTCCGCAGGCAAGCATCATCGCCACCGTGCGAGCGACGCAACGCACGCCACAAACGCGACGGGCCGGGATATTCGCCCGGCCCATCGCGTTGCATTACTGCATGGCGTGCAAGTCGATCAATATTTCTTTTCCAGATTGATCATCCAGGTCTGATCGTTGTTGCTGTCGCCGTCGGTGATGCCGCGGTATTCCAGCCGCGTCGACAGGCCTTGCCCGGTCAGCAACGCCGCACCGATGCCCACCATCAACCGGTTGCGATCGAACGCGCTCTGCGCAGTGCGATAGAACGGGCCGCCGGTAAGATCGGCGTAGCTCAGCGTGGCATCGCCACGGCCCTGGAAGTCGCGCTGATACTCCACGCGCAACTGCGGGGTCAGGCGTCCCCAAGCGACTTCGCGACGCCATTCCAGACGCAGACCGAGGTTACCGGTGGTGGTGGCCACATCCATGTCGGCATAACGCAGCGCGAACGGCGCCACGCCCTCTTCCACATAGCCATCCAGCGTTGCGCGTGCCACATCCACCCGCGCGTACGGAGTGATCTGCAGCGTGCCGCGTTGCAGGTCGGCACCGGTGGACAGCGAAGCGATCCACTGCTTGCCGTCGCGGTTGCCCTCGGCCAGCGAGCTGTCATCGGTGACAAAGCGGCGCAGGTCGTACGACAGCAGCTGGTAGCCGACCAAGGTGTCGAAGAAGAACGCCTTGCCCGGATGGAAGCTGGCATACAACGCCATCGTGTAGGCGGTGGCCTTGCTGTGACTGCCGTTGCTGCCCACGTCGCTGTCGTCGCGCCCCCAACCCAGGCCCGCACCGATCGCCAGCGACTGCGCAACGCGGTAGTCGGCACCCACGCTCAAGCCGTCGGTCTGGAAGTCCACGCCGTTGCTGTTGGTCTGGCGGTTCAAGCTACCCGAACGGATTGCACCGCCCACCCACAGACCCAGGTCGCCCTGCGTCTGCGCGCTGCTGCCGGTGGTGCTGGTCACCGCGGGCGCATCGCGGAAGTCGTTGTCGGCTTCCTGCGTGTCCGGGCTGCATGGCTGCGCACTGATGCCGCGATCGGCCTGGCGGCAATGCGAGGTCGGCTGGAAGCTCACGGCATTGGTGAAGCTAACGCCGCCGCGATGCGTGGCTTCCAGACGGCGCTGGAAGTTGTCGATCTGCGCCCGCGCGAAACGCCGTGTGGACTCGGACTGCGCATCGATCAGACCACGTACTTCCGCATCCACGCTCGGGTCGCGCCGCGGCGCGATGGTGAACACCACGCTGGCCGGTGCCGAGGTGGCGAATGCGTTGGACAAGGTGAACTGCACCGTGGCCTGGCCGACGAAAGCCGGATTGGGCGTAAAGGTCAACATGAAGGTCGGCGTTTCGGCCATGGCAGCCGCTGCCGGCGATGGGCCGGAGGCACGTGCCGCCGCCGCGCGGGCAGTACCGCCCGCGCGGGTGATGGTGGCGGTACCGGCCGATGCCGGCAGCACCGCAACCACCGCAGCAGCCACGAACGGCCCGCCGGTCGCATTGCGGGTCAGATCGACCTGCTGCGCTTCGCCCGGCACTGCCGCTGCAGTCACCGACACCGCCACCGGCCGCGCGTTGACCGTGATGGTCAGCGTCACCGCTGCCGAGGTACCACCGGCACCGCTGGCGGTATAGCTCAGCACATCAGTGCCGACAAAGCCGGCGTTGGGCGTGTAGACCAGCTCCAGCCCGTTGACCACGGCCGTGCCGTTGGTGGGTGCGGTGGCAATGGCGATTGCCGTGATGCTGCCGGTGTCGTTGGCGGTGACCGCCGCGGTGACGGCGGTGTCGGTCATGGTGGCGGCAACATCGGCCACTGCGACCGGCGCTGCATCACTCACGGTGAAGGTGTAGGCCTGGGTGGCGCTGGCATTGCCCGCATCGGCCACCGCAATGGTGAAGGACGAGGTGCCCTGCACCGTCGGCGTGCCAGACAGCGTGCCGTCGCTGGCCAACGTCAACCCGGCCGGCAACGCGCCGCTGGCGATGCTGTAACGATACGGCGCAATGCCACCGCTGGCGGTGAGCACCTGGTTGTAAGCGGTGCCACGCACTGCCGCCGGCAAGGTGGGCTGCGCCAGCACCAGCGTTGCGGCGTTGATGGTCAGCGCGTAGCTCCGGCTGGCCTGCGCGGCGGGGCTGGGCGTGCTGTCGGTGACCGTCAGGGTGAAGGTGAAGGTACCCGACACCGTCGGCGTCCCGCTGAGGCCGCCGGTTGCAGCGTCCAGTACCACGCCACCCGGCAGCGCGCCGGCAGTGACTGCATAGCGATAGGGTGCAGTGCCGCCGGTGGCCGGCGTGACGGCAGCCGCATAGGCCTGCCCTGCGGTCCCTGCCGGCAAGGCCGACGCCGGCAACACCAGGTTCGGGCCAGCCACAGTCAGGCTGCATGCCTGTGCGCCGGTGAAGCTGTTCGCATCGGTGGCCTGCACGGTGAAGTTGAACGTGCCTTCCACCGTCGCCGTGCCCGACAAGGTGCCGTTGCTGGCCAAGGTGATACCGGCCGGCAATGCACCACTGGTGATCGCGTAGCTGTAGGCGGCCATGCCGCCGCTGGCCCTCAGCGTCTGGCTGTAGGCGGTGCCACGTGTCGCGGTGGGGACTGCGGACGGCGTCACCGCAATCGTCGGCGCAGCGATGTTCAACGTGTATCCGCGCGTGCCCTGCGAGGGCGTGCCGCTGGTACTGTCGGTCGCAGTGACGGTGAAGCTGAAGCCGCCCACGCTGGTGGTGGTGCCGCTCAACGCCCCGCTACTGCTGTTGAGCGTGATGCCGGCGGGCAACGCGCCGGCGGTAAGCGCGTAGCTATAGGGCGCAATGCCGCCGGTGGCCGGAGTGATCGCGCTCGAATAGGCCTGGCCCGCGGTTCCGGCCGGCAAGGTGGTGGCCGGCAAGGTCACGTTGGCGCCGGCCACGGTGAGGGTATAGGCGCGGCTGCCGCTGGTCGGCGCTCCATTGTCGGTCGCGGTCACGGTGAAGTTGAAGCTGCCGCTGGCGGTCGGCGTGCCGGACAACACTCCGGAAGCGTTCAACGTCAGTCCGGCGGGCAATGCGCCAGCGCTGACCACGAAGGTGTAACCCGGGGTGCCACCGCTGGCGGTCAGCGTCTGGCTGTAAGCACTGCCTGCGGTTGCTGCGGGCAGCGACGCCGGCGAGATCGTCACCACTGCATCATCGTTAAGGATGGTGCCGGTGCCGGTGGCGCGGGCGATGGTCGCGTTGCTGACGCCGGACAGGCCCACACTGAAGGTTTCGTTGGGTTCGACGGCCGTGTCGCCGTTGACGGTGATCGCCACGTTCTGCGTCGTGACGCCGGGCGCAAAGCTCAGCGTGCCGGAGCGCGCAACATAGTCGCTGCCGGCGGTGGCGGTGCCGTCGGCGGTGCCGTAGTTGACCGTGACCGTCTGGCCGCTGGCAGCGCTCAGACTCACTGTGAAGGTGGCCGTGGTGGTGCCGCTGTTGCCTTCGTTGACGCTCACATCGTCAATCGACAGCGCCGGCTGCGCGTCGTCGTTGACGATCGTGCCCAGGCCCTGTCCGTCACTCACGGTGGCACCGGTGACGTTGCTGACGTTGACGAAGAACGTTTCATTCGGCTCGGCCAGCGTGTCGCCGTTGACCAGCACGGTGAAGGTGGCGCTGCTGCTGCCGGCGGGGATGGTCTGCCCGGTCAGACTGGAGGCGACATAGTCCGCGCCCGCAGTGGCGGTGCCATCGGCGGTGGCGATATCGAAGCTGACGCCGCCGGCGTCGGCCGGCGCACTCAACGACACGCTGAAGGTGGCATTGGTGGTGCCGGCATCACCTTCGTTCACCGAGACATCGTTGATCGACAGCACCGGCAGGTCGTCGTTGAGAATGGTGCCGGTGGCGCTGTTCGGCGAACCGACCGTGTAACCGCTGCCGGTGTTGAGGCTAATCACCACGGTTTCGTCGGGCTCGACAGTGGTGTCGGCGGTCGGATCGATGGTGATGGTGCCGGTGGTCTGGCCGGCGGCGATCACCAGCGGTGAACTCATGGCCGCATAGTCGGTGCCCGAGGTCGCGGTGCCGCTCACGCCAAAGCCGATGGACAGCGCCGAGGGGGACGGTTGGTCCAGGGTGACCGTGTAGAGGAGGTTGGTGGCGCCGTCCTCGGTCACGCTGGCCGGGGACACCGCGATCGAGGCGACGGGAAAATCGTCGTTGACGATGGTGGCGGTGGCGCTGGCGGGGCTGCCGGTGGAATAACCGGTGCCGCTGGCGACGCTGAAGGTCACCGTTTCGTCGGCTTCCACCGTGGTGTCGGCGATGGGGGTAACGGTGAAGCTGGCCGAGCTGGTATTGGCCGGCACCACCACGCTGGTGACGGCGCCGGAGTAATCCGCGCCACTGGTTGCGGTGCCGCTGCGCGTCAGGTTGACCGTGGTCGCCGAGGTGTTGGTCTGGCTCAGCGTCACTGTGTAGACGAAGGAGTTACCGCTGTCCTCGTTGGCGCTGGACGGCGAAACCGCAATGCTCGCGCTACGCGAGGGGTTGATGGTGATGTTGAAGACGACCTGGTTGTTGTCCTGGTCCAGTAGATAGAACGAGTCCGAGGTCGCGCCATCCCCGTTGTTGGTATATGTCACCCGCTCAGTGCCTGCGCCGTCGAGCTGACCGGTGAGGGTGGCGCTACCGTGCGACGGTGGTGCACCGTCACTCATGCCAAAGTTGTCGGGGCCATCGCAACTACTGACGTCGAACGTCACCGACCCGCCGGAATTGACGGTTGCGCTCTGCGGACTCGTGCAATAGGCGGCCATCGCGACATGAGAGGTCGCCAACAGCATCACCGCCATCAGCCAACGTAGGGCCAGGCGCAAGCCGCCCGTGCCGGTGCAATTCGTATACATCGTGTCATCCCCTTAAACACGCCACCCCGATGGCGTCGGCAACGGTCCTGGTGCCTCAGCTCAGCAAACCCATGCATATAAGGGCATAGGTTTTCGCTGCCGTGCCATTTGAACAGGAACTGACTGCCAGTTAAAGAACACAAAATTAATACTTCATTCCAGTTCTGGTGCACTGCGGCTTGCCGCGTCCCTGACTGCCGGGTATCTCTAGAGCGGCCACCGACATCTGGTCGGCGGTCACCTACGCGGGAGATCTGGATGAGCGAGTTTTTCATTGGTCAGATCATGCTGAGCGGCTATGCGTTCGCACCGAGGTACTTCGCCCAGTGCAATGGGCAGCTATTACCAATCAATCAGAACCAGGCCCTGTTCAGTCTGCTTAGCACGCGCTTTGGCGGCGATGGCAGCACCAACTTTGCCTTGCCGGACATGCGTGGGCGCACGCCCATGGGCTATGGTCCGTCGACCGATCCGAACTGGCAGCCGCCTGCGCTGCCGATGGGCCAGGCCGCGGGCGCAGAAGCGGTGACCCTGGTGGGCGACAACCTGCCCGCGCACACCCATCTGATGGATTGCAGCAGTGGCAACGGCGATAACCGTGCGCCCTCCGGCCGCCTGTTCGCCAACAACATCGTCAGTCCTGGTCCGGGAACGCCGCATGCGTTGTATGCCGCGCCCGGCGCGATGGTGCCGCTGTCGCAGTCCACCGTCGCCAATAGCGGCGGTAGCCAGGCGCATCCGAACGTGCAGCCGTACACGACGCTCAATTTCTGTATCGCGCTGTCCGGCATCTTCCCTTCGCGCAGCTAGGCGCATCCGCATTCGGGCGTGCAGCGCGCAGCGTGCGCGTGGCGCCTCATCGACCAGGAAGAATCTTATGGGTACTCCCTTCATCGGCGAAATCCGCATGTTCGGCTTCGGCCGCACTCCCCAGGGCTGGCAGGCGTGCGACGGCTCGCTGCTGCAGATCTCCGAATACGAGCCGTTGTACGTGCTGCTCGGCACCGCTTACGGCGGCAATGGCAGCAGCACGTTCGCGGTGCCCGACCTGCGCGGCCGCCTGCCGATCCATCAAGGCCAGGGACCAGCCCTCAGCAACTACGTGCTCGCCCAGAGTGCCGGTACCGAGACGGTGACGTTGACCAGCCTGCAGATGCCTGCGCACACGCACACCGCGCAGGCCACGACCGCGGCGGCGACCGCCCCGGCGCCCGCCGGGCTGCTGCCCGGCGCGGTCAACGGCGCTGTGTTCTATGCCAGCGACCTCACCGGCGCCACCATGGTAGCGATGTCCGGGCAGAGCACCTCGTCCGCCGGCGGCAACCAGCCGCACAACAACGTCATGCCCACGCTGACGGTGCAGTACTGCATCGCCACCACCGGCATCTTTCCGCAGCAAGCCTGATCCCATGCGCCGCGCCGACATGGCTGCGGCACGCATCCGCTCCATCGGAGGAATCCGCTCATGACCGAACCCTATCTCGGCGAAATCCAGTTGTTCGGCTTCGACTACAACCCGTATGGCTGGGCGTTGTGCAATGGCGCCACCCTGCCGATCACGCAAAACAGCGCGCTGTATTCGCTGCTGGGCATCGCTTACGGGGGCAACGGCAGCAGCACGTTCCAGTTGCCCAACTTCAGCGCGCGCGCTGGCTGCCAGCAGGGCCCGGGCCCGGGGCTGACCCCGCATACGCTGGGCAGCAACTTCGGCTCGGCCTCGGTAAGCCTGAAGAGCACCGAGATTCCAATGCACCAGCACGGCGTCAATGCGTTCTCGCAGGCGGACGCAACCAAGAAGACCGGCACGCCGGTCAGCGGTGCCGGCCTGTCGTCGCTGAATGTCACCAACGAACGCTCGTTCCTGGCGGCCGCGCCTGACAAGCAGTTCTTTCCGACCATGGTGATGCCCACCGGCATGGGCCAGGCGCACGAGAACCGGCAGCCGTATCTGGCGGTGAACTTCTGCATCGCGCTGTCGGGCGACTACCCTACCTTCAGTTGATGACGTTGATGACATGGCGCGCCTGCTTTCCAGCGAGGCACTGATCGCAGCATTCGGTGCAGGCCAGGTCGCCTCACCGGATGCGCACGCCATTGCACTGCGGCCTGAGCAGGATGCCGATTTACCCTGGTTGCAGGATCTGTACGCCAGCACGCGTCGCGACGAACTCGCGCGCGTGCCCTGGCCGGACGTCGCCAAGCGTGCGTTTACACAGCAGCAGTTCGCGCTGCAGCGTGCGCATTATCGGCAGCATTTTGCCGATGCGGACTTTCTCATCGTGCAGGCACAGGAGCTGCCTATCGGTCGGCTCTACCTGCACCGCGCCGCCGTGCAGCACACACTGGTGGATATCAGCCTGCTGCCGGACTGGCGTTGCCAAGGCATCGGCTCGCAATTGATTGCGCAGGCGCAGGCATGCGCCCGCGATGCGGGATGTGCCTTGTCGTTGCATGTGCTGCACGCCAATCCCGCTGCGCAACGCCTGTATGCGCGCCATGGATTCGTTGCAGGCGACAGCGCCCAGATGCATCTGCAGATGCACTGGCATCCGCACGCTCACCTGCTCAGCTGAGCGTGCTCAGTTGGCCCCGCTCAACTGGCCGCTCAATTGAACACGGCCTGATATAAAAACCCATCGCGCTCGCGTGCCACCGGCACCAGGAAGATGCCGATCTCGCCCAGCCGCGTGTGTCGCATTTGATAGGTCTGCTGCGGGAACAAAAAAGCCGAGCCATTACGGAACAACAGCGAGAACGGCGCGCGCTGCGCGGTGCGTGCATGTGGCAAGGGCCGCGCTTCCACCAGCACGAATGGCACCTCGCCTTCATTCAATGCGGCGGCAAAGGTCTCGTTGACGCTACCGGCGAAGTGTTCAAGCGTCAGCAACTCCATGGAAGATTCCTGCAGCGACGAAGTAGTGTGGATCGTCACGTTTTGTCGCCGATCCGACAAGACGCCGTTGCCGACAACGCGATGCATTCGACAGATCGGTGTACGACCACGACAGACAAGCGATGACGAACGCGACACACTCAAGCGTGGCAACGTGGCGCGTACTGCAGCACGGCACCACAACTCTCCCCTACTGCTGCGTACGTTTCCTGCGTCCGATGGTGCGCATGCCATTGCTTGCGTTGCAGGACACGCTGTTACGCGTAAGCGACGCGAAACGCGCGCACCACCGCTCAGTGAATGCGACAATACTGCACGCGCCAGTCTGGTTATATTCAGCGGTGCGCGGGCTACTCTATCGCGTTGGAATTTTGTTAAAGGCACCGATGACGGCTTCCGCTTCCCCTGTCGTGCAGTTGTCCGGTGTCCGCATCGATCGCGGCGGGCGCACGATCCTGCGCGATGTCTCGCTGGATGTGCCACACGGCAGCATTACGGCCGTGCTCGGTCCATCCGGGAGTGGCAAGTCCACGATGCTTGCGGCGCTGACCGGCGAACTGCGCCCGGTGGCCGGCACGGTCACCCTGTTCGGCAATGCAATTCCCAGCGGCAGCCGCGCGCTGCTGGAGATGCGCCGCAACGTCGGTGTGCTGCTGCAAGGCAATGGCCTGCTCACCGACCTCAGCGTGGCCGACAACGTCGCGCTGCCGTTGCGCACCCACACGCGGTTGCCGGCACCTGTGCTGCAGCGCCTGGTCCAGATGAAGCTGCATGCAGTGGGCCTGCTGGCCGCAGCCGATGCGTGGCCGCGCGAGTTGTCCGGCGGCATGGCGCGGCGTGTTGCACTGGCGCGTGCGCTGGCACTGGACCCGCCGCTGATGATCTACGACGAGCCGCTGACCGGGCTGGACCCGATCGCCTCGGGCGTGATCATGAGCCTGATCCAGCGCCTCAACGACAGCCTGGGCCTGACCAGCATCATCGTCAGCCACCATGTGCACGAGACGCTGCCGATCTGCGACCAGGCGGTGGTGATTGCCAATGGCGGCATCGTGTTCGCCGGCACGCCCACGCAGCTGCAAGACAGCACTGACCCGCTGGTGCAGCAATTCCTGCATGGCCAGCCGGATGGCCCGATCGCCTTCGATGCCGCCCCGCGCCGCGACCGGAGTGCTGCCTGATGGCCTTCGCCGATTCCGTTCGCGCCTTTGGCCGCGCCGGGCTGTTCTCGCTCACGGTGCTGCGCGGCTCGCTGCCCACGCGCGATTTCATTGCCGAGCTGGTGCGCGAGATCTACAAGGTCGGTGCGCGCTCGTTGCCGATCATCGCCGTGGGCGGCGCCTTCGTCGGCCTGGTGCTCACCTTGCAGGGTTACCGCACGCTCACCACCTACGGCGCGTCGGATGCGTTGTCCACGCTGTTGGGCTTGTCGTTGTACCGCGAACTGGCGCCGGTGCTGACCGCGTTGTTGTTCATCGGCCGCGCCGGCAGTTCGATCGCCGCCGAGCTCGGCTTGATGCGTGCCACCGATCAGATCAAGGCGCTGGAGCTGATGGCCATCGATCCGGTCGCCAAGGCGGTGGCGCCGCGCTTCTGGGCGGCGGTGCTGACGGTGCCACTGCTGACCGGTGTGTTCTGCTCGCTGGCGATCACCGGTGGCTACTTCGAAGCCGTGTACGTGCTGGGCATCGACAACGGCACGTTCTGGTCCGGGCTGAGCAACAGCGTGGACTTCTGGGACGACTTCGGCGTGGCGATGCTCAAGTCGGCGATCTTCGGCGGCACCGCCGCACTGGTCGCCGCCTATGTGGGCTTCCATGCCGAACCGACCATCGAAGGCACCTCGATCGCTACCACCCGCGCGGTGGTGAATGCCTCGTTGCTGGTGCTGATGTTCAACTTCGTCCTTTCTGCAATGTTGTTTAGGTGAGTGGAATAATTATGGCCATGCGTGGACCACGACTCGAATTCGCCGTCGGCGCCTTTTTGCTGCTGACCCTGGCCTCGCTGCTGGTGCTGGCGGTGGCGTCGACCAACCAGCGTTGGGGCTTTGGCTCCAGCCAGTACACGCTGACCGCCCGCTTCAGCCAGATCGGCCAGCTGCGCGCGCAGGCGCCGGTGAAGATCGGCGGCGTAACCATCGGCAAGGTCTCCGACATCAGCCTGGACCCGACCAAATTCGATTCGATCGTGACCCTGTCGCTGGACACCAAATACAAGGATCTGCCCGCCGATACCTCGGCCGGCATCTTCACCAGCGGCTTGCTCGGTGAGAGTTATATCGGGCTGCAGCCGGGCGGCGACCCGGACACCCTCAAACCGGGCGACGAAATCGGCTTTACCCAGCCGGCAGTGGATCTGCTGCAGCTGGTCGGCAAATACATGTTCAGTGGTGGCGGGAGTGGCAGCAGTGCCAATGCCCCGGCCGCCGCCAATGGCCAGGCGCCCGCGCCTGCCCAGACCGCTCCTCCCTCTACGGAACCACACCAATGAAAACCACCTTGCTTTCCGCTGTCCTGGCCTCGACCCTGCTGGTGTGCGCACCGGCCACCGTGCTGGCCCAGCCGGCGGCTGCCAGCGCGCCGACGCAGGGCGCGGCGACCAAGACCGTCATCGACAGCAGCACCCGCATCCTGAGCACGCTGGACCAACGCCGCGCCGAGTTCCGCAGCAACCCGGCGGCGCTGCGTCAGTTCATCAATGGCGAATTGAACAAGGCCTTCGACCGCGACTATTCGGCCCGTCTGGTGCTGGGCGTCAACGGCCGCGGCGCCTCCGATGCGGACGTCAAGCTGTTTGCCGATGCGCTGGCCGACAACCTGATGCAGCGTTACGGCACCGCGTTGCTCAACTTCGAAGGCAAGCCGACCTTCCGCGCCAAGTCCGAGAGTGCGCTGCCGGGCAACCGCGGCGTCAAGGTCTCCACCGACCTGCTGCGCGCCGGCAACGACCCGACCCCGGTCGATTACATGATGCGTAACGTCGGTGGCCAGTGGAAGATCTTCGACGTGATGATCGAAGGTATCTCCTACGTGCAGACCTTCAAGACCCAGTTCGACGGCCCGCTGCGCGAGAAGGGCATCGCCAAGGTCGCCGCCGAGCTGCGTAGCGGCAACCTGCAGGTCGGTGCGGCACCGGCCAATGGCAAGTAATACCGTGCAACGTACGGGCGACACGCTGGTCATCACCGGCGTGCTCGACCGTGCGGCAGTCACTGCGGCCTGGCCGCAGGCGATTGCGCAACTGGATAGCGCGCGCGCGCTGGACCTGGCGGGTGTACAACGTCTGGACAGTGCCGGCGTTGCAATGCTGGCCGAACTAGCTGCCCGGTTACGCCAAACCGGCAGCGGCGCGGTAGTGGGCGAGGCGTCCGGTCTGGACGAATTGCGCGCTGCCTACCGGTTGTCCCCCACTCTCGATTTTCAGGCCTGAGCGCCACCCCATGACCCAGTTCCGTTCTCTTCCAGTGTTGGCCTGCCTGCTGCTTGGTGCGTGCGCCAGCCAGGCACCCAAATCCGCACCGCCGTCGGACGGCACTGCCATCGCGCCTGCTGCCGATGCACCCGTACGCGACGACGCTGGGGTAACCGCGCAACCGGCCACCGCCGGTATGGCCGCCCCGGACGCAATGCCGGCCAGCGCGGCTGCTCCTGCCGATCCGCAGGCCACTGCGGGCACCGACACCGCCGCTGCAGGCACGCCGACCGATGCCGAAAGCGATTTCGACGCGTTGTATGGCTCGACCACCCCGCAAGCAGGTGCCAATGGCGCACCGGCGCAACCAGGCGCGGGGCCGGCCTACGACCCGTGGGAGCGCTACAACCGCGGCATGCACCGCTTCAACATGGCGGTGGACCGTGGCGTGGCGCGTCCGTTGGCGACGGCCTATACCAAGGTGGTGCCGAGCCCGGCCCGTCTTGGTGTGACCAACTTCTTCGACAACCTGGGCACGCCGCTGACCATGGTCAACCAGCTGCTGCAGGGCCACCCGGTCTATGCAGCGCAGTCGCTGGGCCGCTTCGTGATGAACACCACGCTGGGTGTGGCCGGTCTGTTCGACCCGGCTTCGGCGGCCGGCATCCCGCGGCGTAGCGAAGACTTCGGCCAGACGCTGGGCGCGTGGGGCTGGCGCAACTCGCGCTACTTCGAGCTGCCGCTGTTCGGGCCGCGCACCGTGCGCGACACCTTCGGGCTGGCTGGCGATATTCCGCTGTCGTGGATTCGCCATGTGGACGACGGCGGTACGCGCTTCGCGCTGCAGGGCCTGCAGCTGGTGGACACGCGCGCGCAGCTGATGTCGCTGGATTCGCTGCGCGACCAGGCGCCGGACGAATACGCGCTGACCCGCGATGCGTGGATGCAGCGCCGCAATTACCAGATCACCCGCGATCTGCGCAGCCACAACGAAAAGAACAACGAGCTGCCGGATTACCTGCGCGAGGACAAGGACAACACCGTGCCGGGTAATGCGATGCCGATCCCGAACTGGGTGCGTTGACCGGTTGGGTTTTTGGTGAGTGATGCACGCAAAAAGCCCGGGAGTGATCCCGGGCTTTTTTGTTGCACTAAATCTCAATCGCTTATTTCTCGGAAAGCCAGCATTTGCATGAGGGATTCTTCCGTACCAAACAGAGAAAAAGAGTTTATGTTCATTGCATCAAGTTGACGCAAAATATTTCGCCTAAGTTCTGCAGGTATAACAAACTTCTCTAACCTATCTTGCCTGCCCGCCACTCCTCCCATTGCAGATTCATGCTGCGAAAAACACCAATCATTATCAAACTTTCCAATGCATGCCGTGTACTCCGACTGCTGAATAAAATGTCTTTTGTGCGCGGTTACGTACTGACCCAGGGTGGCGATCTCGGGAGAACCAACCATGCCGCCTTTTCCGAACCCTAAGTTTTCGACATACATATACAGTGCGGAATCATCCTGGTGATCTTGCCCACTGCACGCAAAAAACAAGGCAACGTAGAGCGATCGGCTCCAGTCCAGTAGAGGAGTAGGAAATCCATGATGCCTTAGATAAACCATAAACTCATATTGCCCATCCAAAAAGCTTACTTGGGATAACAGAAACGTGCTGCCAGGGCCTTCTTGATTTCTCGAGTCAAACTTAAATGATCTATCTGTGTAAGCCTCAATTCCTGGCTTAACCTTAGACAAGTAGCGTACATACTCGTTAAGCGAAAGATCTTGTTTTCCAAATCGCTCTAACGTCGTCTCCAACTTCCATCCTGCTCGTGACTGGCCACGAAACAATATAGGGGAGACGTAGTGATAGCCGTCTGAAGACCTTGCGTTACAATCATTTTTAAGCGTCTCCGCACATTGCTCCAGTTCGTACAGACTTGATACTTTTTGTCCTTCCATGAAGTTCCCCTAAAAGAATCGCGAGATTTGAACCACCAACGCCGCATCGACTGCGGCACGCAGGCGTGCATCGTCGGCGGGGATGTCCGGGGCGAAGCGGTCGATGATCTTGCCGTCGCGGCCGATCAGGAATTTTTCGAAGTTCCACAATATGCCGGGCGCGGGGTTGGGTGCGATGCCGTAGCCGGCCAGTTTCTCGCGCATCGGGCCGTCGCCGGTGGTGTGCGGATGCGTGCTGGTCAGTGTCTGATACAGCGGGTGCGCCTGGTCGCCAGTGACCGGGATCTTGGCAAACATCGGGAAGGTGACGTCGTAGGTGAGCTGGCAGAACTGCGCGATCTCCGCTTCGCTACCCGGCTCCTGGCCGTTGAAGTCGTTGGCCGGAAATGCCAGCACTTCCAGGCCCTGTGCGCGCTTGTCGCGATACAGCGCTTCCAGCCCTTCGTACTGCGGGGTCAGGCCGCACTTGGAGGCGACGTTGACTACCAGCAAAACCTTGCCGCGGTAGTCGGCCAAGGTGGCCGGCTCGCCTTCGATGCGGGTCACGGGAATGTTGTACAGCGTCTGGCTCATGCGTGCATCCTGTTATCCGTAGAGAACGCCGAGCATAAGCCCGCGCAGACGAGTGCGATACTGATATCGGCGTCCAGCGCGGTCGCCGTGATGGCGGCGATGTGTGTGCACGTATTGGCCTGTTACCCCGCAGCTTCACGAACGCGTGGATGCGTCGCCGCGCATCGAAGCAGTACTCGACGGCCTGCTCGACCTTTCGCGTCTGGATGCCGGCGGGTTGCGTCACACGGCCGAAGACATCGACGCAGTGCGACAGGGCGGCGAATCGACATCGCCATGATCTGCGATGCCGATGTCGCTCCGCACCAGTTGACGCTGGTACTCGCGTACCGAGTGTTCGAAACGCCGGGTCGAATCGCTCGCCGCACACAGACATCAGTCGATACACACAGCTGCCTGGCCCTTGCCGCCGACCACCTGCTGGCGGCAACCGAAGCGATCGCTGTCGCGCTGGCAGGTGCCGGTGGTCGCGGCGCCGGTGGGCACGATGCTGGTGGCCAGGCAGTCGCCACTGCAGTCTGCATTGTCGCTACAGGTCTTGCCGGCATCGGCATACGGCACGATGCAGCGCGGAATCTGCATGCGGCCAACCGGGCGCATTTGGCCAGCTTTTGCGGAGCATGCAGCAGCGTCGGCGCTTGTTTGCGCGGCGTTCGCCGCGGCGGCCGGCCTGGTTGCCGGAGTATTGCTGCATGCGGTCAGCAGCAGCGCGCAGAGCACTGCGTGGATCCATCGGCTCGCCATGTGGAGAATCTCGTTTTGAACCAGGTGGGTGCAAGCATCGCGATGGCGATGTCTGCGTGATGTGCTGGCTATCGGCGCAAGAGAACATGCCGGAGGCCTGCATTCGTCAGGAGCGCACCCGGGCGACCAGCTTTTACCGATAACGCTTCATCGCGCCCAGATGCGCTCCTACGTTGTGCTATCGCCTGCGGGCGTCATGCATCACCGTCTGCAGCCGGATCACGCCTGCTCGTCGCTGCCGTCGTCTTCGCTGCTGGTTCCAGTGTCGTCGCTGCCATCGTCCAGCAGCGCCTGCGATTGCTCGCCGGCCAGGGTTTCCACCCCGCGCAGGCGGCGTTCGATGGTGCGGGTCTTGCGACTGGCTTCGCCCAGGCTCTTGCCCACGGTGCTGATCTGCCGCTCGGCCTTTTCGAGAATGCCGGCAAACTTGCCGAACTCGCTCTTCACCGCACCCAGCACCTGCCAGACCTCGCTGGAGCGTTTCTCGATCGCCAGCGTGCGGAAGCCCATCTGCAGGCTGTTGAGCAAGGCGGTAAAGGTGGTGGGGCCGGCCAGCACCACGCGGTGCTCGCGCTGCAGCAGATCGACCAGACCGGCGCGGCGGATCACTTCGGCATACAGGCCTTCGGTGGGCAGAAACATCACCGCGAAGTCGGTGGTGTGCGGCGGGCAGACATACTTGTCGCTGATCGATTTGGCCTGGATGCGGATGGCGCGTTCCAGCTGTACAGTCGAATGCTTGATCGCGTCGAGGTCGCCCTTTTCCTGCGCGTCGATCAGGCGTTCGTAGTCTTCGCGGGGGAACTTGGCATCGACCGGCAGCCACACCACGGTGTCGTCGCCGCGCCCGGGCAGGCGGATCGCGAAATCCACCGCTTCCGCGCTGTCGGGCTTCACCCGCACGCCGCGCGCATACTGCTCCATCGTCAGTGTCTGCTCGAGGATGTTGTCCAGCTGCACTTCGCCCCAGCCGCCGCGGTCCTTGACGTTGGTGAGCACGCGTTTGAGGTCGCCCACGCCGGTGGCCAACTGCTGCATTTCGCCCAGGCCGCGCTGCACCTGTTCCAGCCGTTCGGAGACCAGCTTGAACGAGGCATCCAGACGCGTGTTGAGCGTGGTCTGCAATTTTTCATCGACGGTGGCGCGCATCAGTTCGAGCTTGCTGGCGTTGTCGTTTTGCAGGCTGGCCAGCTGCTGCTCGAGCGTGGCGCGCATTTCGCCAATGCGCAGTTCGTTGCGCTGGGTGAGTTCGGTCAAGCGCTGGCCAAGCGCTTCGGTGAAACGCTGTTGCGATTCGCCGGCTTCCTGGCGGCCCTTGCGGGAGTCTTCGGCCAGCGCTTCGCGCAGCGCGGCCATGTGGGTGTCGGTGCGCGCAATCAGTTCGGTCAGTTGCTGGCCGAACACGTGGATGCGGGTTTCCTGTTGCTGGCCGAAGCCTTCCAGCTGGGTGCGCAGTTCGGTGAGCCGCAGGGTCAGCAGTTCGCCGGTGCGTTGCTGCGCAAGGCCGCTTTCTTCGCGCGCCTTGCGGGCGTCTTCGCCGAGCGCGTCGCGCAGCAGGTCCAGGCGTTGGTCGGTGCGCGTGGACAGCTCGGTGAGGTTGCGCGCGAAGGTTTCCAGGCGGGCATCCTGCTGCCGCGCCAGGCCTTCGAGTTGCTCGCGCAGTTCGCCGCGGCCGTCGCGTTGTTCGGCGCGCAGCGCATGCTCCAGCGCAGTGGTGGACGGACGTCGCAGCAGCGCGAGCAGCTGCAACACGAGGACTACGATAAGTAGTCCGAGAAGGATCAGGGATTCGGATGACATGCGCGCAGTGTAGCGGTGCCTGTCGCAACAGCTGCGTCGCGGATCTTGACCAGCAGCGATGGCGCGGCAGCGCTTAGGGTGTGGCAGCACGACAGCGGCCATGCCAGGCCGCTGTCGTGCGCGAGGCGCCTGCGCTCAGAAGCCTTCCAGTACCAGCTTGCCGCGGGTGCGGTGCGATTGCAGCGCGGCGTGGGCGCGGCGCAGGTTGTCGGCGCTGATGCGGCCGTAGTGCTCGCCTAGCGTGGTGCGCAGCACGCCGGTATCCACCAGCTCGGCGACGCGATTGAGCAGATGGTGCTGCGCGATCATGTCGTCGGTTTCGAATAGCGAGCGGGTGAACATCAGCTCCCAGTGCAGCGACAGGCTCTTGCGCTTGAGCGGCACAGCGTCCAGCGTGGCCGGGTCGTCGATCAAGGCCAGCTGGCCCTGCGGGGCAAGTACCTCGACCAGCTGGGCGAAGTGCTGGTCGGTGTGCGTAAGGCTGGCGACGTGCTGCACCTGCGCGATGCCGATGCGCTGTAGGCCTTCGCTCAACGGCTGGCTGTGGTCGATCACGTGATGCGCGCCGAGTGCGTGCACCCAATCCTGGGTTTCCGGGCGCGAGGCGGTACCGATCACGGTCAGCTTGGTCAGCGTGCGCGCCAGCTGCACCAGGATCGAGCCGACACCACCGGCCGCACCCACGACCAGCAGCGCCTGGCCTTCGCCGCCGCCTTCGGCAATGCCGAGCCGGTCGAACAACAGTTCCCAGGCGGTGATGGCAGTCAGCGGCAACGCGGCGGCCGCGGCGTCATCAAGCGTGGACGGCTTGCGCCCGACCAGGCGCTCGTCGACCAGGTGGTATTCGGCATTGGTGCCCGGGCGGGTCAGCGCGCCGGCGTAGTACACCGCATCGCCGGGGCGGAACAGGCTGACCTGCGTACCGACCGCATCGACCACACCGCTGGCGTCCCAGCCGAGCACGCGCGGGGCGTCCACCGCGGCGTTGTTGCGCACCTTGGTGTCGACCGGATTGACCGAGACGGCGTGGATGCGCACGCGCAAATCGCGCGGGCCGGGGGTGGGCAGGGGCAGCTCGAGTTCGACCAGTGCGCGCGGGTCGTCGATGGGCAGGCCGTGTTGCGGATAGGCAATGGCTTTCATGGCGGGGCGTCGTGCGGGAGGGAGCTGCATGGTCGGCCACCTGAATTCACAGAAAAACCGGCAAACTGTGCAAGCACTTTCACGATTGGAGTGAAGATGGTCCGCTTCGACGACCTGGCGCTGTTCGTGCGGACCGCAGCGCTGGGCAGTTTTTCCAGTGCCGCGCGCGAGGCGGACCTGTTGCCTGGTCAGGCCAGCGCGGCGGTGGCGCGGCTGGAGCGCGCGCTGGATCTGCGCCTGTTCGCCCGTTCCACACGCAGCCTGCGGCTGACCGCCGAGGGCGAGCAGTACCTGCCGTACGCGCGCCAGGTACTGGAGTTGCTGCGCGACGGGCGCGAGCATGTGCGTGACCACGACAGTGCGCTGCAGGGCTTGCTGCAGGTGACGGCGCCGTCGGACCTGGGCCGCAACGTGCTGCTGCCGTGGCTGACCGAATTCCGCGCCGCGCACCCGAAGCTGACCTTGCGCCTGCACCTGTCCGATCAGGTGGCCGACTTGTATCGCGCGCCGGTGGATGTGGCGTTCCGGCTCGGCCGCATCGACGATGCCGAGCATGTGGCGTTGCCGCTGGCACCGGACAACCGCCGCGTGCTGGTGGCCGCGCCCGCGTACCTGCAGCGCCATGGGCGGCCCGCCACGTTGGATGCGCTGCGCGAGCACGCCTGCCTGCTGTACGTGCTGGCCGGGCGTGCCTACGACCGCTGGCAGTTCGAACTGGAGGGCCGCCGCCACGTGGTGCCGGTGCGCGGCGCAATGCTGTGCGACGACGCCGATGTGGTGCGGCGCTGGGCGGTGGCGGGCGAAGGCATTGCCTACAAATCGTGGCTGGATGTGTGCGGCGACGTGCAGGCCGGACGGCTTCAGGTGCTGTTTCCCGAGTGTGGCGACCGCCTGCCGCTGCATCTGGTGTGCCCGCACCGCAAGCAGTTTTCGCCGGCGATCCGGCAACTGCATGCGTTGTTTGCGCAACGCTGCCAGGCGCTGACGGCGTTGTATCCGGTGCAGGCCGGTGTGGAGTGATGTCGTTGATGAGAAGCAGTGGTCAGATGGCACGACTTCTTTCACCGGCGATCCGGCAACTGCATGTGCTGCTTTGCGCAACGCAGCCAGGGCTGACGGCGTTATAGCCGGTGCGGGCTAGGGGTTGGTGTGGAGTGATGCGGTTGACGAGAAGCACTGCTTAGGCGGCACGACCTCTTTGGTCGGCCGCGTTGCTTGGTCGATGTGTTGAGCAGATGCATGTCATCAACATGCCATACCCACTGAGCGTTACGCGGTGTGCCGTGCTCACGTCGCACCGACCGGCGGTTCTCTTGTTCCCTGCGTTGCAATGCATTCCGTGTGGCTGCACCGCTACGCCAACAATATGCAGCCCGCATGCGTCGCTGCCCATGGATTGCTCTGTCGTTGCTGCGCGGGCCATTGCCGCGTTCGTTGAAGCGCCCATCACTGCGGCGGATCTAGCCTGCCGGCATGACATCATCCAGTTCCGGTCGCATGCAGCGCTATGGCAACCACGACGGCCACTCTGGCGTGGTGGCGTACGCGCTGGCCGATGACGCCATCGCGGTGCGCTTTCGCAACGGCGAGACCTATGTGTATACCGCCGACAGCGCGGGTGCCGAGGTGGTGGCGACCATGCAGCGGCTTGCCACGGCCGGGCGAGGTTTGAGCACCTACATCAGCCAGACCGTGCGCGATGCGTACGCGGGCAAGATCGAACTGTAGCGGCGCACGATTGCAGCGGTGAGAATGCAATGCGCGCTCGGCTGCTCACCGCAGCGGGCATCAACACGCACGGCTGCGCTAGCCGCATCACGCGTCTGGCGTTGCATGCAGTACGTGCCACCATCGCCAATTGCTTCCCATCACGCGTAGCAAGGAAGAACACGTGCTGGAGATCTACGGAAAGCCAACTTCGATCAACGTGCGTAAGGTGCTGTGGTTGTGCGATGAGCTGGCGCTGGACTACACGCTGCATGCGTACGGCAGCGGCTTTGCATCGGTGCAGACGCCGGAATTTCGCGCGCTCAATCCCAATGCGCTGGTGCCGGTGATCCGCGATGGCGCGCTGGTGCTGTGGGAATTGAACGCGATTTGCCGGTAGCTGGCTGCACGCAGCCAACGCCACGATCTGCTGCCAGCCGCGCCCGCCGCGCGTGCAATGGTCGAGCAATGGATGGATTGGCAGGCCACCGAGCTCAACACCGCCTGGCGCTACGCATTCATGGCCACCATGGCAGCGCGGCGCATACAGATCCGCAGGCGATTGCCGCAAGCGTGGCGCAGTGGAACCAGCACATGGCGATTCTCGACGCACAACTGCAACGCGGCGGTCCATTCGTTTTCGGAGCAGACTTCACCTTGGCCGATATCGTGCTGCGCCTGGACGCAACGCTGGATGGCCAGCCCGATCGCACATACGACGTTGCCTGCGGTGACGGCGTACTACGCACACCTGCAACTACGCGCCGGAATTCAGCGCCACGGTTGTACCGCGCCGTAAGGCTGCGCACAGCACCAGTGCAAAGCGAGCCAGTGCGACGCGAACCAGACAACGCAGCAACTGCATGCAGCACGCTCGCACTGCATTGACCTCAGCGTGACTTGCGCATGGGTAGGGTGAGGTTCTGCTTTTGTGAGGCTTGCCGATGACTACTGCCACCAACCGAACCCGCCTGCTGGCCTTGGGCCTGTTTGCTTTTCTGGGCACCTTCGCGGCGATCGTCTGGTACCTGATGCGGCCCTACGGCTCGGTGTATTTCTTTCCGGTGCATTTTTTGATCGGTACGGCGTTGCCGTTTTTGATCTATGCGATCGGCGGAACCCGGCGATGGTTCTGGATCGGCATGGGCATCACAGCGCTGGTGCTGCTGTGGTTCAACCTGTGGGGCCATGAGGCCAATGGCGCAGCGCCGCGGGTGCTCGACTGGAGCCACTTTGCTGCCGGCGTGGTCGGGCTTGCCGGTGCATGGGCGGTGCAGCTGATCTATCGCAACGCGCGCCCGCCGCATCGCCCGTCGGTTGAATGAGTGCAGATTCGGGATTGGCGATGTGTGACTTGCAAAAGCAGTGACATGGCGTCGGCGGGTGTACTCGGTGATTGAGTTGCAGGGCGCGCGGCGTGAGGGTAACGCCATGGACGTGTGTGCCCTGCCCGACAGCGGCAGTCGCATGCGCTTGGACCGAATAGCTTTGCTGCGCTGCGTTGGGCGACACTCGCGCATTCTTTTGATTCCTGCGAGGTCCGCATGTCGTCTTGGCTCAGGCGCAAATCCATCGATCAGGTCACCGTGCACGAGGCCGGCCGGCAACTGGTCCGCAGCCTGAGTTGGCCGCATCTGATCGCACTCGGCATCGGGGCCATTGTCGGCACCGGTATCTATACGTTGATTGGCGTGGGCGCCGACAAGGCCGGCCCTGCAGTGCTGCTGTCGTTCGTAGCGGCCGGCATCGTCTGCGCCTGCGCGGCGCTGGCGTATGCGGAAATGGCCACGATGATGCCGGCCGCCGGCAGCGCTTACACCTACAGCTACACCGCGTTGGGCGAAAGCATCGCCTGGGTGGTGGGCTGGAGCCTGGTGCTGGAATATTCGCTGGTGGTGAGCACGGTGGCGGTGGGCTGGTCGGGTTACTTCGTCGGCTTCCTGCAGTGTTTGGGGGTGAGCTTGCCGCACGAACTGATCGCCGGGCCACATGCCGGCGGCATCGTGAACCTGCCGGCGGTGGTGATCACCTTCCTGGTGGCCGGCATGCTGATGGCCGGCACCAAGGAAAGCGCCACGCTCAATGCGGTGCTGGTGGTGCTGAAGATCATCGCGCTGGGTGTGTTCGTGGCCATTGCGTTGCCAACCTTCAACAGCGCCAACCTGCAGCCGTTCATGCCGTATGGCTTCTCCAAGGCGATGGGCCCGGACGGCGTGGAGCGCGGCGTGATGGCCGCGGCGGCGATCATCTTCTTCGCGTTCTATGGCTTCGATGCGATTTCCACTGCGGCCGAAGAAACCAAGAACCCGGGGCGCGATCTGTCGATCGGCATCGTCGGCTCGATGATCGGCTGCACGCTGATCTACGTGCTGGTGGCGCTGGCGGCGGTGGGTGCGATGAGCTTCACCGTGTTCGGCAAAAGCCCGGAACCGTTGGCGCTGATCCTGCGCGAACTCGGCCACGGCAAGGCGGCGTTGGTGATCGGAACGGTGGCGATCATTGCGTTGCCGACCGTGCTGCTGGCATTTTTGTACGGGCAGAGCCGCATCTTCTTTGTGATGTCGCGCGATGGCTTGTTGCCGCGCAGCTTGTCCAAGGTCAATGCACGCACCGGCACGCCGGTGGCGATCACGCTATTCACCGCGGTGCTGGTGGCGGCACTGGCGGGCGTGGCACGGCTCGACGAGATCGCCGCATTAGCCAATGCCGGCACACTGGCGGCATTCACCGCAGTGGCTGCCTGCCTGCTGGTGCTGCGCGTGCGCGAGCCCGGCCGCGCACGTGCCTTCCGCACGCCGCTGGCATGGGTAGTGGGGCCGGTCGCGATCCTGGGCTGCCTGTACCTGTTCTGGAGTTTGCCGAGCAAGACGCAGGTCTGGTTCCTGCTGTGGAATGCGCTGGGCGTGGTGGTGTACTTGGCGTATGGGCGACGGAATAGCCGATTGAATGCGGCTGGCTGAGAGCGCGACATCCTTCTCCCGTCGGGAGAAGGTGCCCGCAGGGGCGGATGAGGGTACGTGCGAAGCCACGTGCTCTCGAAAGAACACCGGGGCTTCGCTCCGCATCCCGACCCCGAAGCCCCACACGGCGCAGGCGCTCCAAGGCACGCGCCAGTGGCTTGCAGGCTGTGACTTCTCGCCCGGCGGAGAAAGGCTTTCAGCTCTGCCAAGAGATCTGAAACTGCATGCACTGCTTTCCCTTCTCCCGTCGGGGCATTGTCCCCTTCATGGGGGAGAAGGTGGCGCGTAGCGCCGGATGAGGGTGCGGGCGTAACTTCGTGCAGTGGGATAACACGAGGGCTTTGCCCCGTACCCTCACCCCACGCCCCGCTCCGCGCCCCAGCCCGCGCTTGCGGCGCGGGCGCTCCAAGGCACGCGCGCCAGTGGCGCGCAAGCTGTGCCTTTTCGCCCCGATGGGAGAGGGGCTTTAACATTGCCGCTCTTATAGCGCCAAGCGCTGTTGCCCCTTCTTGCCCCGCAGGGAGAGGGCTAATCCGCCGCGGTGTACTGCGCCTGCGGCGTGGCACAAAACGATGTCGGCAATGCATCCGCTTGCGTACCCCAGCCTTGCGTGGGCGCCTGCTTGGTGAGCGCAAACGCCAACGTGCCGCCCTGTTGCAGTTGCGCCCACTCCAGGAATACCTGCGGCTGCGGCTTGCCGTTCCACCGCACGCTGTCCACGTATTGCAGCGCGCGGCCATCGGCGCCGGGGGCGTCGATGCGCAGGCGCTTGCCGTTGCCCAACTTCAGCGTGACCCGCTTGAAACGCGGCGCATGCAACAGGAATTCGCCGCTGCCCGGCACCGCCGGATACAAGCCCAACCCACTAAACAGGTACCAGGCCGACATGGTGCCAAGGTCATCGTTGCCAGTCACGCCGTTGGGTGCGTTGGTAAACAGCTGTTGCGCGGCGCGCAGCACGGTGGCGGTCTTCCACGGTTGCCCGATCAGCGTGTACATCCACGGTGCATGCAGATCCGGTTCGTTGTTGGGGTTGTAGCGATACTGGTTGTAATAGCTGTACGGGCCGACCACCCAGTGCGTACGTGCCGCAGTGAGCGGATCTTTCAGCAGATCGTCATAGGCGAAAAAGGCGTCCAGCCGCTTCCCGGCCTGCTCGCGGCCATGCATGGCCTGCAGCATGCCGGGGATGTCCTGCTGCACCAGCCACTGGTACTGCCAGGCCGTGCCTTCGTGGAAGCCATGCGCCGAGCGTGGGCTGTAGTGGTCGTCGGACGGCGCATACCAGCTGCCGTCTTCCAGGCGCGGGCGCGGGAAGCCGGCAAAACCGGTCTCGGCATCGCGCACATCCGCGTCCCAGACGCGGTGCCAGTTGCCGCCGCGTTTGCGCAGCTGCGCGCTGTCGTCGCTATGGCCTAGCGCCTGCGCCATCTGTGCGAGCGCGCAATCGGCCAAAGCGTATTCCAGCGTGGCCGAGCCGCCGTGGTGCGGGTCCACGTCCATGCCCTTGGAGGGAAAGGCGCGGTCGTAATGCACGAAGCCGTTGGCCAGATAACTGGCATTGCCCGAGCGCCCGGCGTGGCGCGAATTGATCGGCGGCTGGCCGAACGCATTCTGGCGCAGCGCTGCATACGCCTCCGCCTCATTGCCCTGCAGCGCGCCGAAGCGCCACAGATCCACCAGGAACGGGGTGACCGGGTCGCCGGTCATGATGTTGGTGTCGAAGTTGGCGTAACCCCAGCGCGGCAACCAGCCACCCTGCTGATGGATCGCCAGCAACGAGCGGCCGATATCGCGTGCGCGCGCCGGTTGCAGCAAGGCCAGCAACTGGTTTTGCGTGCGGTAGGTGTCCCACAGCGAAAAATACGCGTAGTAGGTCCAGCCATCAGCACGATGGATCGTATCGTCGTAGCCGCGATAGCGACCATCGGCATCGCTGCCGGTGAGCGGCTGCAGCAAGGCGTGATACAGCGCGGTGTAGGCCACGCTGCGGTCGTCGTTGCTGGCGCCTTCCAGTTGCATGCTGGCCAATTCGTTGCGCCAGAGGTGCTGCGCGCGCTTGCGCATCTGCTCCAGGCTCAGCAGTTTGCCGCCCTGCATGCCATCGGTACGCAGGTTGCTGCGGGCGCCTTCGGCATCCACATGCGAGATGGCGCTGACCACGGTCACCGCACGCGCGTTCTTGTTATTGCCCAGCGGGAAGCTGAGCCAGGCGCCGTTGGGCTTAAGTTCGCCGCCCATGCTGTGGCGCGCGCCGGGCACGCCGCCCTCTTCGCCCCACACGCCATGCGCGGTAAAGGGGCGGTCGAATTCCAGCCGGAAACAGGTGGTGTATTCGTGGCCGCCGCAGAAGCTCTGCGTGGTGAGTTTGCCCTCGACCACGCGGTCGCCAAAGATCTGCACCTGGCTGCCGATCACCACATGGCGGTCGTTGGCCTGGGCCACGTTGACCAACACATGGCCGGTGTCGGCACCCGGCGCGAAGGTGTAGCGCTCGGTGGCGGCGCGGGTGAGCGCGCTGGCTTCGGCGTCGATGCCGCCGTAATCGGTGAGCCGCACCTTGTAGTAGCCTGCCTGGCCCACTTCGCCGTCATGGGTGTAGCGCGCGGCATAGCGCTTCTGGTCGAATGCCTTGGCATCTTTGGTGTCGAAGTCGCCACCGGGGCCGATGCGCCCGGTAACCGGCAGCACCGACACCTGCCCGCCCTGCTCCCAGCAACCGGCGCCGGACAGGAACGAATGCCCGAAGCCACGAATGCTGGGGTCGTCGTAACGCCAGCCGGCGTAGTGCGCGCCGATCGGGCTGACCTGGATCAGGCCGAACGGCGCCGATGCGCCCGGGTAGGTATTGCCGTCGTCCTTGCTGCCGATGAAGGTGTTGACCTGCGCCGGGTCCTGCGCGGCCAGCGGGCCGGACATGGCCACGCCAAGCAGGCAGAGACCGATCGCGGCGCGGCGCCACAGCGGCGTTGATGATGCGGGCAAAAGAGAACGATCAGATACAACGTCAGGGAACATGCACGGCATCTCACATGGGGCGACAGGACTCAGCTGAAATGGCGCACATATGTGCACCGCACGGAGCTGCGGCTGTCCTCACAGGCGAGCTCTAAGACGGCTCTCTTGCGCCTCAGCGGCTGGAGAGACGCCTGCGATGATTGTGCACTGAATCCGGGCGCACGTGCCCTGGGCGGCCGTATCGTGCGCGTCGCGCAAAGAAGATGATGCGCGTGCTTGGCAGACTTCAAGGAACTGCAGCAATCTGCTGGCAAACCGGGCGCGACGGATGGACATCCTCAAATCCGGCGGTACGCCGCCCCAGCTCCCCAATCCTGGCCGCATCAGGCGCGCGCCGATGCAGGCGTTTGCTGGTTCAGCACTTCAAACAACTCTGCGTAATGCGCACTGAAACGTTCCCGGTCAGCCACCAAGGCTTCCAGATCTGGCACCTTGCGGCGGCGCTAGCGTGGTGATCATGTGGTCCAGTCCCTGCATACCGGGCGCAAGCGCAGCGAGTGTCGCCGCTCTCAGCAATGAGTGAGGCCCGTGCGTGGCGATTGTTTGAAATCCTGGCGTGTGAAAGCGACTGCTTTCGATCTGGAACTTCAACGTCGTGCGTGCGCCTTTCTCCTCGGCGCAGCGCAGGCTCAGCTGCACATCGGAACTACTCCGTTGTTCTGGCACACACGTCTGGTCAGGACGGCGGTGCTGAAGATCCACGGTCACTTTTTCGCCCGGCATGGACAGGGCCATATCGATAGCCGCCAAGGCCTGGTTTGCCGTTTGGGTCGTCAGTGCGGTGGCGCTCCCAGTGCCCCCAACAGCGGCCGCCTTGGTCGAGCCCGGACAACGCGTGCCGGGAAACGCTCTTCTCGCCCGCCGCTTCAGACCGCTCAGGGGACCTGCGGTGTCAGCCGTCTTCGGCGCCTGCGGCACATTTGTCGGTACAGGTTCGTGCACGACATCGCCCGAGGCGTGATCACTCCGCGGTGGTGAATTCTCGATCTTCATGAGACACCCGCTATAAGCGAAGCCTCCCCTGCATCTGTCAAAAAGCGAGACGCTTCCGAGCACGTCTCCCACGACGCGAACCCAGCGGGATGCATCAACGATGTCGAAGCGAAGCCGCTTAAGGAGCGGATGCCCACGCCGCGCCCACAAAAAAGCCCGGCCATCGGACCGGGCTTGGCGGCAAGGCGTCGGTGGGAGGGTCCGCGCCTGGGTGCCCCTGACTTACCAGCGCATGCCTTCGAACGGATTGAAGCTGGTGCTGCCCTTCACCTTGTCCAGGTAGTAGGCGTAGTTGGCGCTCATGCCGGCCAGCAGGGCCAGTGGAATGCTCAGCGCGTTGCCGATCGCTGCGGGCAGGAACGAGGCAATGACGCCGACCACCAGGCCGATGCCGATCAGGCCCAACGCCTTGCGCCACAAGCCGAGGATGAAAAAGTAGATGAAGCCGAAGAACAGCGCGTAGAAGTTCATGCCCACCTTGAGCTTTTCGCCGAAGGGCAGCGTTTTGAGCGCTTCCTTGTGGGCGGGATCCTTGGGGCCGCCGTGACGATCAAAGAAAGCGAAGCGGAACTGCCACTTGGGGCTGAGCTGGGTGCGATCAAAGGTATCCATTCCAATCCATATAGTTGTAAACGGTTACATGATAGGCGATCGGGTATTCATCGGCACGTTCTCCGCGCCGGTCACACGGGTTCGGTGCAGCTTTGCGGGCGCGGTGCCCGCCCGAATGGTCAGCGCTGGTCGCTCATGCCGGTACCGCGGCGGGCACGGCGCAGCGAGTACAGCGAGTGGTCGGCGCGATCAACCACCGCCGCCAGCGCTTCGCCTTCCTGGCGCAAGGCGGTGCCGAGGGTGAAGCGGATCGGCGCGTCGTCGATGGCGCCCATGTAATCACGCGTCAAGATGTCCAGCTGTGCCTGGGTGGCCTGGTGCAGCAACACCAGGAATTCGTCGCCGCCCAGGCGCACCAGGCGGTCCTGGGTGCGCAGCGGCTGGTTGAGGAACCAGGCCATCTGCACCAACACCTCGTCGCCACGCTGGTGGCCATGGGTGTCGTTGACCAGTTTGAACTTGTCCAGATCCACCACGATGCAGCCCCAGCGCACGCTGGGGTCGCGCTTGTCCAATTCGTCCAGGAAGCGGCGGTTGTAGCAGTTGGTGAGCGGGTCGGTGAACGACCATTCCAGCAGCTGCTTTTCCTGCCGGTACTGGTTGGTGATGTCCTGGGCATGTGCCAGCACCACCGTGGCGTCGGATTCCACGTCCAGCACGTTGTGGTACTGCCAATGGCGCAGGCTGCCGTCGCCGGCCACCAGTTCGATCACGCCCGAATCCTGGCCATCGAGCACCATCCGCGAGAGGTACCCCCGCAAGGCGGCGTGGCGCTCGGGGCGCACGAATTCCACCAGCGAGCGGCCCTCCATCTGCTCGACGCTACGGCCCAGCGAGCGCGCCGCGGCCGGGTTGATGCTGACCAGCCGGCCGTGCATGTCGTGGGTGCAGATCAGGCCCAGGCTGTACTGGAACATCTTGCGGAACTTGCGCTCGCTGGCGGCCAGCGCATCTACCGCCCGGTGCCGGTCGGTGACGTCCTGGATCGCGCCGATCAGCCGCTTGCGCCCATCCACATGTTCCACCGAGCCGGTGCTGTGCACCCAGAGCCGCCGCCCGGTGGCGCTGATCAGCGGCAGCTCCAGATCCCAGGGCGTGCCGTCGCGCACGCAGGCTTCAAACGCTTCGGTGATGATCGCGCGCGCTTCCAGCGGGTAGAAGCCGATCGCCTCGGTCAGGCTGGGCCGATAACCAGGTGGTAGGTCGTGCAGGCGGCAGGTCTGGTCGGACCAGGTCAGCGTGCCGCTGGTCACATCCACTTCCCAGCCACCCACCCCAGCCACGCGGCCGGTGCGCTCGAGAAACGCTTCGCTCTCGCGCAGGCGTTGCTGCAGCTGGGCGTTGGCCGCCTCACGCTCGAGCATCACGCGGCGTTGCTCCAGGCCTTCGGCGGCCACCTTGGCCAGTTGCTGCAAGGCCTGCAATTGCGCCGGCTCCAGCGCGCGCGCGCGCTGGTCGATCACGCACACGGTGCCCATGCGTAAGCCATCCGGCAGCACGATGGGGGCGCCGGCGTAATAGCGGATACCGGGCGCATCGGTGACCAGGGCGTTGTCGTGGAAGCGTGGGTCGGCCGGCGCGTCGCGCACTTCCATCACCGCATCGCCCTGGATGGTGTAGGCGCAGAACGCCAGCTCGCGTGGGGTTTCCGAAACCCCCGGCAGGCCGATGTTGGCCTTCCACCACTGCCGCCGTTCGTCCACCAGCGAGACCAGTGCGATGGGGGTACCGGCGATCGCCTGCGCGGCAGCGGCCAGCGCGTCGAAGAACGGCTCGGCGGCGGTGTCGACCACCTGCAATAACGCCAGACGTGCCAGGCGCTGGGCCTCGCTGGACGCAGATGACACGACGGTATCGCACTGGTTCAACGGAGCGCTCGTGGCCGGGCAATCTGCGCAGTTTAGCGGACTGCGCACCCCAGCCAAGGCGGCGTTGCGTGCGCTACTGCACAGCGCCGCATTGCGCGCGTGCTGCGGGTGTCGCGTCACTCAGTCGGTGGTGGTCGTGTCCGTGTTCGCCACGGTTGCGGGGCTGTCGTCGCGCATCTGCAGCGCCAGGTACAGGCGCATGCAGTCGTCGGTGTTGCTCAGGTCCACCGCGCACAGTTCCTGGATGCGCTGCATGCGGTAATCCAGGGTGTTGCGATGGATGCCCAGCACCTTGGCAGTGGGGGCCATGCGCATGCCGGCGGCAAACCAGACCGACAAGGTCTTCAACAACTGGCCGCGACGTTCCTGCGCCAGCAGTGCCTGCAGCGGCTTGCGCAATTCCTCGGCCTGCCAGGCCTGACGCAGGTCGTCCACCAGCACCGGCAGGCGGTAATCGTCGTAGAAAAATGCGTCGGCCTGCGGGGTGCGCGCCTTGCCGATGCGCATGGTGGTGCGCGCAATCTGGTGCGACAACGCCAGCCCGTTGGACTGCGGAAAATACTGGCCCAAGGCCAGCCGGATCCGCAGCCGGCTGCTGGCGCGCATGCGCTCGAGCAGACTGTGTGCGCGGCGGCGTTGCTCCTCCACGTCCCAGTGACCACGGCGGTCCAGTGCCGGCTTGAGCACCACCAGCTCGTTGAGCGCGGTGGCGGCGATCAGGTTGCCGCGCTCGGGCGTGGACAGCAGGGTGTGCAGGCGCTGCAGTTCCACCAGCATGGCGTCCAGGTCCAGGCTGTCGCTTTCCACTTCGATCACCGCGGCCACGCGCGGCAGGTCCAGCGCGATGCCGACCCGCTCGGCCCAGCCGGCCAGCGCCGGGGTCGGGCCATCGGGACGGATCAGGCCCAGCGTGACTTCTTCGCGCAGGCGCGCGTCGCGGGCCAGCAGGCGCAGCAGTCCGGCCTGTTCCAGCATCGCTTCGGCGGCCATGCGCACCAGCTCGGCCTGTTGCCCAATGCGCTGCGGGTCGCCGGTCAGCCCGACGCAGCCGACGATGCGGCCATCGGCGATCAGCGGCAGGTTGACGCCGGGGCGCACCGCATCCAGCTGCTGCGCCAGGGCGGCGTCGATCTCCACCCGGCCCTGCCTCGACAGCACCAGCAACGCACCTTCGTGCACCTGGCCGATACGCGCCGGCTCGCCGCTGGCGATGATGACGCCGGAGTGGTCCATCACATTGACGTTGCCGTCGATGATGGTCATCGCGCGGTCGACGATGGACTGCGCCAGGGTGCGGTCGAGCGTGAGCATGGGCCGGGGTCTGTTGACGCGATCGAGAGAGGTCACGGTGGCATGTTCGGTGCGCACATGTTCGCCACGTGTGTGATTCGGCGTGCGCTGTGCTGCAGGTCTATGTCCCAGCGTGTCTGCGAACGGTGCTGACCTCCGTTGGCGTGGTGCGATTCGGCGTGCAGCGGGCACGCGCGCTGTCCAACAGGCTGCATCAGAACCGAGCGCATGCCCTCGCCGCTGATGCCACCGGCGCGCGGCCATCAGCACCCATCCACACCCGGCGGCAGCTGTGCCAACACCTGACCCACCTGCAACGTTGCCGCAACGTTGCGCGCGGCGATGCGCACGTTGCTGGCGGCGTCGGCCAATGCCTGTTCCAGCGTGCAGGCGCGATGCACCACCGCGAACATGGCATCGATGCCGTGGCCGTGCAGCAGCGCGGCGCCGTTGCCCAGGCAGCCGGCAATGGCGATCACCGGTTTGGCGTGCCGTTGCGCCACCCGCGCCACGCCGACCGGGGTCTTGCCGTGCAGGCTCTGGCTATCCAGACGACCTTCGCCGGTGATGATCAGATCGGCCTGGGCGACCAGTGCATCCAGCCCAAGCGCCTGCGCGACGATCTCCACGCCGGGCCGTAACTGCGCGCCCAGATACGCCACCAAGGCCGCGCCCAGCCCGCCGGCCGCACCGCCACCTGGCAGCGCGTGCAACCGCACGCCCAGGTCGCGCTCCAGCAGGTCGGCGTAGTGCTGCAGGTTGCTATCGAGCTGGCGCACCATAGCGGGGGTGGCGCCTTTCTGCGGGCCGAAGATCGCCGAGGCGCCGGTGGGACCGATCAGCGGGTTGTCCACATCGCAGGCCACTTCGAACTGGCAGTCCTGCAGCCGCACATCCATGCCCTCGGTGTCGATGCGCGCCAGCGCAGCCAGCGCGCCACCGCCCGGGCCGATCGCCTCGCCTTGCGCATCCAGCAGCCGCACGCCCAAGGCCTGCGCCATGCCGGCGCCGCCGTCGTTGGTGGCGCTGCCGCCGATGCCGATGATGAAGCGGCGTGCGCCGGCGTCCAATGCGGCCAGGATCAACTCACCTACGCCTGCGGTGCTGGTGTGCAGCGGCGCGCGCTCGGCCGGCGGCAGCAGCGCCAACCCGCTGGCGGCGGCCATTTCGATCACCGCGGTGCGGCCGTCGCCGGTCAGGCCGAAGAACGCCTGCACTGCGGTGCCGAGCGGACCGCTGACGGTGCAGGCGATCACCCGCCCGCCGGTGGCGGCAACCAGGGCATCGACCGTGCCTTCGCCGCCGTCGGCAACCGGCACCTTGCTGTAGTGCCAGTCGGGGAACACCTCGCGAAAGCCCGCCTCGATCTGCGTCGCCACTTCCAGCGCAGACAGGCTTTCCTTGTACGAATCGGGGGCAATGACGACCTTCATGGGGACACTCGCTTGGACGGACGCATCACTGGTTCACCGTGCGCGCAGGCACCCGCAGCACCAGCGCGGCGCCCAGCAGCATGGCGCTGGCCAGCACGTACAGCGCCAGCTCGGTGCTGTGGGTGGTGTCCTTGATCCAGCCCACCAGATAGGGGCTAACGAAGCCAGCGACCTGGCCGGTGGAATTGATCAGCGCCAGCCCACCGGCCGCGGCGGCGGCGGTGAGAAAGCCGTTGGTCAGCGGCCAGAACAGCGGCAAGCCGCTGACCGCCCCCATCGTGGCCAGGGTCATACCGAACAAGGCCAAGCCCAGGTTGTCGGTGACGCTGGCGGCGATGCACAGGCCGGCCGCGCCCATCAGCAACGGAATCACCAGATGCCAGCGACGCTCGCCGCGGCGGTCGGCCGAGCGGCCCATCAGCACCATGAACACTGCCGCCGCCAAGTACGGGATCGCGCTCATCAGACCGATGCGGACCGGGTCGGTGACGCCGCTGCCCTGGATGATCGAAGGTAGCCAGAAGTTGATCGCATACACCCCGCTCTGGATGCAGAAGTACACCGTGCCTAGCAGCCACACCGCCGGGTTGCGCAGCACCGCGCGCAGCGAGGTGGACGCACCGGCCGGCTTGCCTGCTTCGTCGTCGGCCAGTACGCGGGCCAAGGCCTGTTTTTCCTGCGGGTCCAGCCAGCTCGCCTGTTGCACGCCGTCGCTGAGCAGGAACCACACCCCGATGCCCAGCAGCACGGTCGGCAAACCTTGCAGCAGGAACATCCATTGCCAGCCGGCCAGCCCGCCCTGCCCGGCCGAAAAGTGGCCCAGGATCCAGCCGGACAACGGCCCGCCCAGCACCCCGGAGATCGGGATGGCCGACATGAAGACAGTCATGACCCGGCCGTGCCGGGCGCGCGGGAACCAGCGCGTCAGGTACAGCACGATGCCGGGGAAGAAGCCGGCCTCGGCCGCGCCGGTGAGCAGGCGCAGCGTGTAGAACCCGGCAGGCGTGCGCACGAACAGCAGGCAGGTGGACAGCAGGCCCCAGCTGACCATCATGATCGCCACCCAGCGCCGCGCGCCGATACGCTGCAGGATCAGATTACTGGGCACCCCGCAGGCCAGGTAACCGACGAAGAAAATGCCCGCGCCCAGCCCGTACACGGTTTCGCTCATGCCCAGCTCGCCCAGCATCTGCAGCTTGGCGAAGCCGACGTTGACCCGATCCAGGTAATTGAACAGATAGCAGACGAACAGGAACGGGATCAGCCGCCACAGGATCTTGCGGTAGGTCGGACCCATGCCATCGGGGGTCGGCAGGGGCCGGGTGGCTTGGGTCATCGCACGCTCCAGCAGTCAGTGGGCCAGCCGGCGCACAGTGCCTTGGCACCAGCACCACACAGGGGGTCGGCGCATTCTAGATTGAGCGTTTTTACGGAATCTTCGTTAGGGTGCCGCCCGTCCGTGGGCAAGCACGCGCCACTTTTTGTGCAAACGCCCAATGGCAGCGATCAGGCGGACGGTGCTCGGTGCGGCGTGTACCACGCGTCCGCTCCGGTCCCGGCGCCGTCCGCACTCACCTGGTCGACTGTTCGCAGCGTGTTGGTAGTCGCTCTACATTTCGGACCAGGCACGCGCGGCGTCTGCCGAACCGGAACACGCCCCAGTGATCGGCAGTTGGTGCACGGCTGGCGGATCGTGCGACGCAGACGCCCGCACCGCAACGCGCGGACGTCCCTCATACCGTCGGGTCCGATGCAGCATCCGGCAACACACCGGCGCACTGACCGCCGTGCGCTTGCGAATCTCGAACCACCACTGCCAAATCCCGGCACTAGTGCCGACTCCCTACTCACGATTCCCTATTCCCTGCCGCATACGCCTGCGCCTGGCCCATCACGCGCAGCAGATTGCCGCCCCAGATGCCGGCGATCTGCTGCTCGGTGTAGCCCTTGCGCAGCAACCACGCGGTGATGCGCGGCAGGTCGGAGACATCTTCCAGGCCCACCACCCCGCCACCGCCATCCCAATCCATGCCGATGCCCACGTGCTCGGGCCCGACCACGGCCAATAGGTGCTCAAGATGCGCGAAGAAATCCTCTTCGGTGGCGCGCTTAATCGGGTAGCGCGCATCCAGTTCCTTGAGCGCGGCGCTGAGCTTGGTGCCGTCGGCAATCTTGACGTGTTCCCAGCCGCCATGCTGGTCGGTGAGCGCTTTTTCGGCAGCCTTGCGCTCGGGGCTGGCGCCGCTGTCCACCAGATAGCCGCCGTAGGAATTGACCTGAATCATCCCGCCGTGCGCGGCCAGCACCTTCAAGCGTGCATCGTCGATATTGCGCGGGTGGTTGTAGACCGCATGCGCGCCGCTGTGCGAGAGCACGATCGGCACAGGCGACAGCGCAATCAACTGGTCGAACACCGCATCGGAGGCGTGCGATTGATCGATCACGATGCCCAGCGCCTGCGCCTGTTGCACCAGCTGTTTGCCGGCCGGGCTCAGGCCCTTCCACTCCGGCCCCATGGGGTCGGTGGCCGAGTCGGCGAACTCGTTGTTGAGAAAATGCACGGTGCTCATCAAGCGCAGCCCCTGCGCGTAATAGAAGCGCAGCAACGTAGGGTCGGCCACCAGCGGGCTGGCGTTTTCCATGCTGATGTACACCACGCGCTTGCCCGCGGCCTTGATGCGCGCGGCATCGGCCGGCGTGGTCGCCAACGCAAAGCGCTGCGGTTGCGCGGCCGCCAGCGTGTGGATCTTCAGCAAGCGCTGCAGACCAGCGTCGCGGTCGTCCAGATGCGCGGCCGCAGTGCGATTGCCCTGCCCGGTGTAGACCGCCCAGAACCCGCCATCCAGCGCGCCTTCGACCATGCGCGGGTAATCCACCTGCGACAGGCGGTTGCCGGCATGCGCCTGCAACACATCGAAGTCGGCGCGCTCCAGATTGGCTGGTGTGTCCAGATGCGAATCCAGCGTGACCAGACGGTGTTGCAGCGCGGTGGCGCGTGCCAGTTCGGCCTTGGAAAATTCCAGCGCGTGCGCGGGCAGCGCGGCCGCCAGCAACAACCCGACAGATAGCGAAAGCGAGCGCAGGTGCATGCGACCTCCCAGGCAGTGGGATGAGCCGATCATAGCGGCTGGCTGCACGCGCACTGCGGCCATACGTAGAACGCTGCAGCGCTGCGTTCGATCCGCACGGCGTGGCGTGCGATACGCGCACTGCAAGAGCAGTTCTGCGGCGATGCCGATGGCACGAGCATGCGCAATGCTGTCGAGCCACGCCGCAGCCGGCAACCACGGCGCGGGCAGCCGCCGGTCATCACGCATCGGTTTGGTCCGCCTGGCAGCCCAGCGCGCGAAGACCGCCACGCGCGCGTATCGCTCAGTCGTCCAGTTCAGCCAGTCGCGCGCGCACGCTGTCTACATCGATGTGTTCGCGCACATGCGGCCACTGCCGCGCCCACACCGAGCGGAACACGATCCACGCACCGAACACGCCCAGACAGGTCGACCCCAACGCCAGCAGCAACGGGTGCAGTGGCGAGCCGTCGCCGGTCTGGAACAAATACATGAAGGCGCCGGAAAACAGCAGCCACACCCCAAACACCGGCCAATTGCTGGCCAGCAGGCTGGCATTGGGCCGTTCGATCTCGCGCAGCAACCGGCGCAAGGCCTTGCGCTCGTCTTCGTCGCTGGAGGTCATCGGCTGCCGGCTCCTGGTTGGGTGTCTGCATTGAATCGACGCTTGCCGACGATGGCATCGCGCGGCGAAAGACGCTGCCTGCACTGCGGCAGACCGCGTCCTCCGCCGCGCAACACGGTTACACCACGCGGCAGAAAACGGCCTTCAAATAACGCGATTCCTGCACGTGGGCCATGAACGGGTGGTCCGGGCCGGCACCGGCCACTTTCAGGATCTGGATGGTGCGCCCGGAGAAATACGAGGCACGCCGCAGCATGTCCAAAAACTCCTGCTCGGCCACCAGGCCGGTGCACGAAAACGTGGCGAACAGGCCGCCGGGCTTGACCACGCCCAGCGCCAATTTATTCATGTCCAGATACTTCTTCAGCGCCGGAATCACCTGCTCGCGGTCGCGGGTCATCTTGGCCGGGTCCAGAATCACCACATCGAACTGGTCGCCACGATGAGAGGCATCGCGCAGCCACGGAAAGATGTCGGCCTGCACGAACTTGGGCCGCACGTTGTTGAGCTTGGCGTTGCCCTTGGCAATGGCGATGACGTCTTCGTCGATGTCCACGCCCAGCACTTCGGACGCACCGCGCGCGGCCGCATACACCGCAAACCCGCCGGTGTTGCAGCACAGGTCCAGCACGGTCTTGCCTGCCACTTGCTCGCTCAGCCACTGCCGGTTGTCGCGCTGGTCGGCGAAGAAGCCGGTCTTGTGCGCACCGGCCGGGTCGGCGCGGAACTTGATGCCGTGCTCGGTGATTACCGCCGCTTCGGTGGTGGTGTTGCTGTGGAAATCGAAGCTTTCCTGCTTCTGCACGTGTTCGTCGGCAAAGCTGTGGAAGCGGCAGCCCGGGAACTGTTCGCGCAGCGCTTCGTAGATCCATTCGCGGTGACGGAACATGCCGGCGGCGAAGAACTCCACCACCACCAGGTCGCCGTAGCGGTCCACCACCAGGCCGGACAGGCCGTCGCCTTCGCTATGCACCACGCGCCAGGCGTCGGACACGCCGTCGAGCTTGAGCCAATCGCGGCGCAGGCTCACTGCCGCGGCGATCTTGCGCGAAAACCAGCCCGCATCCACCGGCACCGACTGGTTGGTTTCCAGGATGCGCACGGCAATGCGCGAATGCCCGTTGTAGAAGCCGCGGCCGATCCACTCCCCGTCAACGCCGACCACATCGACGATGGTGCCGGGCTTGGGCTTGGCGGCGGGCTTTTCCACCAGCTTCTGGAAGATCCACGGGTGGCTGGAGCGCCAGGCATTCTTGAGACGGACGACGGGGACTGGAGTATTCATCCGCCCATTGTATCCGGCTGGATTGACGTGCCTGCGCCGGGCACGCAGAATCGGGCCTAGAAGGGGAGTAGCTCCCAGGAATGAATGGCAGGACGTCGCGAGCAATCGCGCAGTTGGTTCTGTTGGTCGTTCCAGCGTTGTCGCCGTCATTACGAGCCCTGTCACGCAGGCGCTCCGGTGCAACGGCAACCGGCCCAGCCGGTTGCGAGCAAGACCTTCGCCGCGCAGGCGAAGGTCCGTTACCCGGAATCCACGATTACCGTGTCACAAGGCCTCAGCCCAACCGGCTGTCCAGGTCGCTTTCACTTTTTTCGGGATTCTTATGCAAACCATTGGCAATGTCTGGTTATGGGGTGGCTTTGCGGTCGTGGTGATCGTGGCGCTGATGGTCGATCTGGTGCTGATGCGCCATGGCGGCGCCCACAAGGTCACGTTCAAGGAAGCCACCTGGTGGAGCATCGGCTGGGTGCTGCTGGCGTTGGCCTTCAATGCCGGGCTGTGGTGGTACCTGCAGGGCACCGCGGGCGACGCGCAGGCCGACCAGATCGGGCTGCAGTTCCTCACCGGCTACCTGGTGGAAAAGTCTCTGGCGGTCGACAACATCTTCGTGTTCCTGATGGTGATTACCTACTTCGGCGTGCCCGAAGAACAGCGCCAGCGCGTACTGATCATCGGTGTGCTGGGTGCGATTGTCCTGCGCGCGATCATGATCTTTGCCGGCTCGATGCTGCTGGCCAAGTTCCATTGGCTGCTCTACGTGTTCGGCGCGTTCCTGCTGCTGACCGGGATCAAGATGTGGTTCTCGGCCGGCAAGGAGCCAGACCTGGAGAGCAACCCGGTGCTGCGCTGGATGCGCAGCCACCTGCGCCTGAGCCCGCAGTACCACGGCAACCTGCTCAGCGTGATCAAGGACAGCAAGCGCTGGTTTACCCCGCTGTTCGTGGTGCTGATCCTGATTGCGGTGATCGATGTAATCTTCGCGGTGGACAGCATCCCGGCGATCTTCGCGATCACCACCGACCCGTTCATCGTGCTCACCTCCAACGTGTTCGCGGTGCTGGGCCTGCGCGCGATGTTCTTCCTGCTGGCCGGCATGGCCGACCGCTTCCACCTGTTGCCGTACGGCCTGGCGGTGATTCTGGTGTTCATCGGCACCAAGATGATGATCATCGATCTGTACAAGATTCCGGTCCTGGTGTCGCTGGCCGTCGTGGTGACGATCCTGGTCGCCACCATCGTGCTGAGCCTGCTGCGCCCGCCCAAGTCCGCCGGGCACTGAGGGGCTGGGATTGGTGGTTCCGGATTCGTGGTTGGTCGCGGCGGGTAGATGGGGGGCTTGCCGCAATCTCCGGATGAAACACAGGGCTCACTGCTGTCATGTGTGGCAGCCGTGGGCGCCTTCTGCGTTGCGTGTTGATTGCTGGCTTCGGTCGCTCCGCCCACTTCCGCGGAGCATTTGGCATTGGCGACTGACGCGGCCAGGGGCACGCGTCGCTAACTGCACGGTGCGGCGCAGGTGAGTGCACGGATGATCTACGGATTGTCCCGCCGCCGGATCCGGTTATCCCACGCAAACGGGGCTTGCAAAGGCAAAACCACGCCGCCATCCGTTATGCATGACAACGCATTCTCTCGCTCCCGATATCGCCACGCAGAACCGCCTGGATCGTTCTCGGGTGCTGCGTGCCTTCAACGTCAGCCTGGCCGCCGTGCTGCTACTGGTGGCGGTGTTCACCGCCCAGGGCATGTTCGACTGGCGGGCCTGGGCGGTGGCGCCGCTGCAGGCGGACGGCCTGCTCGGCATCCTCACCGCACCGCTACTGCATGGCTCGCTTGCGCACCTGGGTGCCAACGCCGCCGCGTTGTTGATCCTGGGCACGCTGGCCGGCAGCGTGTACCCACGCGCCACGGTCATGGCACTGCCGCTGTTGTGGCTGGGCTCGGGCCTGGGCGCATGGCTACTGGGTGAGCCGGGCAGCCGGCATCTGGGCGCCAGCGGCGTGACCCACGGCTTGATGTTTTTGGTGTTCGTGCTCGGTCTGCTACGCCGCGACCGCCCGGCGATCGCCACCAGCATGATCGCCTTCCTGTTCTACGGCGGCATGTTGATGACCATCCTGCCGCACGAAGCCGGGGTGTCCTGGCAATCGCATCTGGGCGGTGCGGTGGCCGGGCTGATCGCCGCGCTGCTGCTGCGCCTGCGCGACCCGCAACAGGCAAAGCCGCGCTACAGCTGGGAAGACGAGGATGAAGACGCCGCCTGGGAAGTGAGCAACGCTGAGCATGCAATGCTGGAACCACCGCCGCCGCGTCAGGTACCGGTGCTGTGGCAACGCCAGGACGACGGCTCGCAGAGCGTGGTGCTGCATTTCCCGCCGCGTGAACGACCCCCTGGGACGTAGGAGCGCGCTAGCGCGCGATGAGGCGTTATCGGTACGCTTCATCGCGCGCTAGCACGCTCTTATCAGACCGCATGTGCGTTTAACGCGTTGCATGCTCGTTCAATGCACGCCGCGCAAGGCCCGGGTCGTCGGCGAAGAACGCATCGATGCCGGCATCCAGATACGCCTTCAGCTCGGCCAGTGCGCCAGCGTCGTTGCGCTCGGTCACCGCACCGCTGCTGCGGTTGTCGGCGGACAGAAAATAATTTTCCGGACGGAAGGTATAGGGCTGCACCTGCAGCCGGGCCGCATGTGCGTCGCGCACCAGGCTGGTGGGCGTGCCCAGGCGCTGCTGCGCATCCAGCGGAATGATGCTGCGGATGTCGGGGCCGATCGCATCGGCATATGTGGCGACCTGCTTCAGGCCGTCGGGCGTGATCATCTGACCGTAGGTCTTCGGCGCATTGGCTGTGCCGGCATCGGGCAGCGCCGTCTGTGCGCTACCGAGCAACTGCAGCAGACGGATGTTGCTGCTGCGCCCGATCTTGCTACGTAGATAGCGCAGATTGTTGGTCTCGAACGATTGGATGATCACCGGCGCAGTCTGTGTGTAGGCATGCGCATGCAAGGTGGCCAACACTTTGTCTTCCATCGGCAGGCCAAGCGCCTTGAAGTAAGTCGGGTGCTTGATTTCCGGAATCAGACCGATGCTGCGCCCGGTCGCCGCCGATTCCGCGGCGACGAAATCGATGATCTCATCGAAGGTGACGATCTGAAACTTCCCATCCCAGCGCGTGCCGCGCAGCTGCGGCAGCCGTTCGCGCGCACGTAGCGTCTTCAACTCGGCCAGGCTGAAATCTTCGGTAAACCAGCCTTCCATCGCCTGACCGTCGATGGTCTTGCGCGTCCTGCGCGCAGCGAACTCCGGGTGGCTCGCCACATCGGTGGTGCCGCCGATCTCGTTCTCATGCCGCGCGATGGGTACGCCATCTTTAGTCGACACCAAATCCGGCTCGACGAAATCGGCGCCATCGACAATGGCTTTGGCGTACGAGGCCAAGGTGTGTTCGGGGCGCAGCGCACTGGCACCACGGTGCGCAAAGATCTGCACTGTCTTCGCCAGCGGTGCTTCGGCAGCTGCCGGGCCGCTCATGCCAACCATCATCGCTCCCACCAGCCAGATACGACCGAACTGCATCATGCATCTCTCCAACGAAAAACAGTTACCGAATCGACGCATGACCGCCAGGCGAGTCTGGTTGATAAGCGGCGCGGAAGTACGGTTGTACATCCCGGTTCCACTGCATCGCCCGCACCCCTCGGAAAAATCACTCGCGACGTCTTGCTTAGCCAGCCTAAAACTGTCTACGTCCATCGAAACCGGAAATCGGTAAGCAACCGCAAGACCGGCTCTTACGATTCCCCAATCCCGAACCCGATTCCCGTCCTCAGAACTTGGCATCCAACGTCAAAAACACCTGACGCGGCGCACTGGCATGGAACGCCAGCTGACGCCCGTTCGGGTCGGTGTTGGCGAACGCGGTGAGGTTGGAGGCGTAACGCTTGTTGGTGAGGTTGGTGACGTTGAGCGAGAGCTTGAGCGCCTGCAGCACGCCGACCTGGCCAAACGCGTACCCGGCGCCGGCATCAAACGCGGTGTAGCCGCCAAAGCCCTGATCGTTGGTGTAGGTGTAATAACGCTGGCCGGTGTACTTGCCACGCAGGTTGACGTTCCAGTTCGCGTAGTTGAAGGCGATTTCGCTGGCGAACATACGCTTGGGTGTATCCACCGTGTACTTGCCGGCGGTGGCAATGGTCACGCCATTCTGCACGTAGTTGTCGTCATAGGTCGAACGGTTGATCGATGCCGAGTTGTACCACTGCAGGTAGCTGGTCGGCTTCCAGATCACCGTCAGTTCGCCGCCGCGGCTGCTCACCGAACCCACGTTGAAGAAACGCGTGGTGCACGCCGGCGTGGTGCCCTGCTGGATGCTGGCGCACGGGTTGAGCGAGAGCAGCCGGTTGTCGAAAGTGACGTCGTAACCGACCAGCGAGGCTTCGAAGCGATCGCGGACGAAGCGATAGCCTGCTTCCAGCGTGCGCGATTTTTCCGGCTCCAATGCACCGACGCTGGCATCGAACGACGCCTGGGTCACAAGCAACGGACCACCGGCGCCGCCACCCTGGAACGCGGCGATGTTTTCCGCATAGGACGCGAACACTTCCTGGCCTTCGGCGAGGCGATAGCCCAAGCCGATCTGCGGCAACACCGATTCGCTGGCCTTGAGCGAGCCGGTTGCTACCGGCGCTTCCACCGCCACGCCCGGCGTTTCGCGCGCGGTCATTTCGGTGCTCGGGCTCTTGATGCCCAGATCCAGGCTCAGGCGCTCATCGAGAAACTTGAAGTTGCCCTGCACATAGAACTGGCGCGTGGTGATGACGTAGTTTTGCGAGAACAAGCGACGGTTGGGATTCTGCAGGAACTTGTCGTCGCTGACCGGGCCGGTAATCCAGTAGAAGTTGCGCTCCACATCATGGTGATTGCGCTCGTACCACAGGCCGGCTTCCAGATGATGCGGGCCCAACTGCCAACCGAGCGAGGCGATGCCGCCGGTGCGGTTGATCCAGTAATTGGTGCTGCGGATCGAGATCGGCAATGCCTCCGGCGTTCCCGGATTGGACGCCTGTCCCGGCGACCACCAGTGGCCCTGGCCCTTGTTTTCATGGTGATAGACCTGGGTATGCAGGCTAATCGCATCGTTGGGCTGGAAGTCGCCAGCCACATAGAACAGGTCGTCGTCTCGCAACGCGCGGCTCTGGTAATACGCATCGTCAACGTTGTCGACGCCGCCGCTGAAACCGCAACGCGCGGCATTGCGCGTGGCCGGCGCGCAATACGCTGCGGCCAGGGCACGGTTCCAATCCGGCGCGTACAGATTCCAGTCCCAACCCAGGCCACGTGCCATGCCGCTCTTGGACAGGTACGCGTAGTCGGCCTGCGATGTGCGCGAAGTATCGGCAAACGCAGTCAGCTTGCCGCCATCGAACTGGTACACGCCTTTGGCGTTGAACTGCCGCGTGGTGGTCGGCGATTCCGGGCGTGCCCACATATCGGCTTGGGCGTTGATGCCCGACAGATACGCGGAAAACCCGTTGTAATCGCCGGTATCCACACGCAGGAAGGTGCGGCGATTGGCATCGGAGCCCACCGTCTGCGACACCCGCCCGCCAAACACGCTGGACGGATCAGCCGAGTAATACTGGATGGTGCCGCCCAGGTTGCTGGTGGAGGCAGTGCCCAGCGCACCAATGCCCGAGGCCAGCTCCACGCCGCCGAAATTTTCCGCGATCAATGCGCGGCTGATGTTGAGGCCGTTGTAATTGCCGTAGGCGTTGTCGCCCAGTGGCAGGCCATCCAGCGTATAGCCCAGGCGCGTGCCGTTGAAGCCGCGCAGGCTGATCGTCTGCGACTCTTCGTTGGCACCGAACGCATCATTGGATTGCACGTCTACGCCCGGCATGCGGTTGAGCAGCTTCTGGATGCTGGTGCCCGGCGGCAACACCGGAATGTCTTGCTGGGTGATGCGCTGCACCTGACGCGTTTCGCCCTGGCCGATCACCGACACCGTATCGAGTTGCTGGACGACCGCACCGGTATCGGCAGACACGTCGAGGTCGGCAGCGTAGGCGGCAGGCGCGAGCATAAGCACGAGCACAGCGAGAACGGCGGCACTTAACTGATGGGTCTTGGGCATGAGCGGCGCTGGCGACGAGTCAAAAGATGGCGGCAAGCGTGCGACAGTTGTCTTGCGTCGATGCGACCGCGAAATGACAGTGCGACGACACCGGGTTTGCATCCCTCGCCATTGCTGCGTTGCGCTGGCATGCAGGTGTCATCTATGCGTCGTAATCTGCGAGCTCTTCCATTCGTTGTCTGAGGTTGCTATGTCGCAGCGCATTGCGTGCCACTCTCATCGGACGCTGGTCAGCGTTGCCATCGCCGCACTGTTGATCGGCAGCGGCATCGCGAGTGCACGCGACAAGGCAGCCTCGAAAGATTCGGTGCTCGCCACCGACGCGCATGGGTACCTAGAGAAACACCAACTGCCCGACAGCCTGCAGCTGGTGCCACCGCCACCGCAGGACGGTAGCGCCGCGCTTGCCAACGACGAGGCAGTTTCCAAGGCCATGCTCTCCCTGCGCGGCACACCGCGCTGGGAGCTGGCCGCACAGGACGCAGTGCTGAGCTTTCCGGCCGCGGCCACGCATTTCAGCTGCGCACTCGGCGTACAAATCGACCAGACCGGTACCCCACATCTGATGCAGTTGCTCGAACGCAGCATGCGCGATGCCAGCACCGCCACCAGCGCCGCCAAGGCACGCTACCAACGCCCGCGTCCGTTCATGCGCAACGAGCAACCGACGTGCAGCCCGGACGATGACGCCGCCCTGCGCAAGAACGGCTCCTACCCCTCGGGCCATACCGCCATCGGCTGGACCTGGGGCCTGATCCTGTCGGAAATCGCCCCCGCCCACCGCGACGCCCTGCTCGCCCGCGGCCGTGCCTTCGGCGACAGCCGCCTGGTCTGCAACGTCCACTGGCAGAGCGATGTCACCCAGGGCCGCATGGTGGGCGCCGCCACCGTCGCCGCCTTGCACGGCAACCCTGCATTCGAAAAAGACCTAGCCACCGCACGCGCCGAGATTGAGAAAGCACAGGCAAAGCCGCCAACGGCATCTGCGGCGGCTGCATGTAATGCGGAAAGCGAAGCGCTGAAGACGGTGTTGCCTGGTGTGATGTAGCTCAGAATAGGCGAGCGTCTGTGCGCACTCAGACGATAAGCACCAGATGCCGTCAGCAGTGCTAACGACGCGGGTGGTATACCAAGCGAATGCACACTTGTGCGCGGGCTAACTCTGAGAACCTCAGCGCGTACCAACGCGCTGGGCACCGCCGCATCACTTACCGATACAAAAACTCGAAAAGATCTTGCCGAGCAAATCATCGGCGCTGATTTTGCCGGTGATCTCACCAAGCGCCTCGTGTGCCAGGCGCAGTTCTTCGGCTGCCAGTTCGAGTTGTTCGAAGCCTAGTTCCAGATCGGCGATGTCCACGTGTTGTTCGGCGCGACGCAGCGCTTCGACGTGGCGCGTGCGGGCGAAGAATTCGCCATCGACGCTTTCCACGCCATCGCCGAGCGCAAGCTCACGCAGGCGGATGTGCAATTGCTCAAGTCCTTGCCCAGTCACCGCCGAGACGACGATCGCATTGGCATCGAGCGGCACGGCATCGCTGAGCAGATCGCATTTGTTATGGATCCACAGCTGACGCGGTACGGCATCGATGGCATCACCAATCGCCTCGCGTGCCGCCTGTGGGTCGCGTGCATCGAGCACCACCAACGCCAGATCGGCCCGCTCCAATTCGGCGCGGGCGCGACGCATACCTTCGCGTTCGATCGCATCGCCGCCCTCGCGCAGGCCGGCGGTATCGACCAGGGTCAGCTCGAAGCCGTCGAGCTGGATGGCTTCGTGCAAGGTGTCGCGGGTGGTGCCGGCGACATCGGTGACGATTGCGCGATCGCTACCGGCGAGCGCATTGAGCAACGAACTCTTGCCGGCGTTGGGCGGGCCGATCAACACCGCATGCAGGCCGTCGCGTAACTTGCGTCCGCGTTCGGCATCGCGCAGCAACTGGGCAAGCAAAGTGCGCGCCTGGGTCAAGCCGTCGCGTACCTGGTTGCCGCCCAAGGTGTCCAGCGGCTCGTCGGCAAAATCGATGGCCGCTTCCACATGGATACGCAGGCGGGTCAGGGTGTCCGCCACCGCATCGACCCGTCGCGAAAACACCCCGTCCAGTGCGCGCCGCGCGGCGCGGGCCGCCCGCAGGTCGCCGGCTGCGATCAGGTCGGCGATCGCTTCGGCCTGCGCAAGATCGAGCTTGCCGTTGAGAAATGCGCGTTCGCTGAATTCACCGGCACGTGCCTGACGTGCACCCAGTTCGATGCAACGGGCAACCAGTTGCCGCAACAGCACCGGGCTGCCATGGCCTTGCAACTCGACGACGTCTTCGCCGGTAAAGCTATGCGGCGCGTTGAACCACAGCGCGATGCCGTCATCGACCACCGCGCCCTGCGCATCGCGGAAGCGCGCGTAGTGTGCATGCCGCGGTTGCAGACGCGCGATGCCCAGTTGCGCTACAATCTGCACCGACTGCGGCCCGGACAAACGCACGATGCCCACGCCACCGATTCCGGCAGCACTGGCGATGGCAACAATGGTCGAACTGGAAGACGACATGGGCACGGCTCTAACGTGGATTGAAGAAGGACACCTGGATTGTAAACGGCGCCGCCCGCCGCGCCGAACGACTTGTCTGCCGGTCTTTGGGATCGCCTACCTGTTCCGGCAATCGCGGTGTCCTGGCGTCTGCATGCAACATCTTGTCGGCCAGCTTGCATCACAGCGATTGCAACTGCGCACGCGCCTGCGCCGCGCCACTGCCTTGCGGCTGCAATTCCAGATACGTCGAATAGGCCTTGCATGCCTTGTCGGGATCGCCGGCTTTTGCATATGCATCGCCAAGATTGAGATAAGCCGCCGCGCGCGATGGATCGATCTTCAAGGTGTTCTCCAGCCAGCGCGCAGCTTCGGCGAAGCACTCCTGGCGTATACACACAGCCCAGGTTATTGGCTGCCAGCGCGAAATCCGGGCGCAGCTTCAGCGCATCGGCAAATTGCTCAGCCGCATCGGCGTAGCGCTTTTCCTTGTACAACTGCAGGCCGCGTTCGTTGGCCAATTGTGCGCGTTGGCGGTCGCTGCTCTTCACTGCGGTGGGTAACGCCAGCGTGGCTTCGCCACCTTGCAGGGTTTTTACCGTGACCGGCGCTGTAGCCGCTGTCGCACCGGCTACGGCCGGCGCAGGACGCGCGGCATCTACGCGTCCGTTAAGCGCAATCGCATCAGCCGACAACTACGCGGTATCTGCAGTGAGAAATTCTTCTCCGCTTGAAACCTGGAACACGAACTCGCCGCCTTGCGAGCTCGGCAGGCTGGCCGGTATCTGCGCCGAGACTGCCGACACCGCAGGCCCACCACACCGTGATCGCGCAGGATGTTTTCGCGCGTGTACAGCGTACGCAGATGGGTCACGTCGTCGTCCTACTTCTCGCGCTTGGGCACGATGGCGCGGCTGCAATCGAAGCGGCTGAAGATCTGCGTCAGCTCCTTGTTGTAGCTGCGCTCGATCTCGTCCAGTGCCTCCAGATCCTCACCGATACGCTGGTAGAGTTTCACCGTCGGCAATGCGGAGTCGCGGCCGATGCGCGCATGCAGATCGCGCAACACTTCGGCAAACGCCAGGCGGTCGGCATCGAACAGATCCGGTGCCGATTCCACCTCGTCCAGCACTGCAGCAATCGTCGCGAACCGGCTTGCCTCCTTGGAAGCCAGAACGGTGTCGAACGACGCGGCGCTGCGTTCGCGCTGCTCGAGATTTTCGTGGAACAGCTGCTATTCCAGGCTGCTGGAAGTGGCACGATTGCGTGGGGTCTGTTTGTCCTCATCGGCCAGCAGCACGATGATGCGGCGGTGCCGATCCAGCTATTCGCGCAGTTGCGCGATCAACGCCTGCGCAGCGTCGCCGGTCTTGTCGGCCTGCGTGACTGCGGTCGTTGCAGCAGGGGATTTCGCAGTTGATGCGGCATCGCTCGCGTCATGCTTTCCACAGCCGGCCAGCGCCAGCACTCCCACGCAACTTGCGCACAGCAACAGGCGATGCAACGGCGATGTGGTCACGACGGCGTCCTTGGCGAAAGAGACAACAGAGACAGGCTGACATGCAGAAAGCCCGCCTTGCGGCGGGCCTTCTTCAACTTACTTGGCGTTGGCCTGGATGATCTTGCTCGGCTTCTCGCCGTGCTGGCGGATCATCCACCACTGGATCAACAAGCCCAGCCCGCCGTTGACCACCCAGTACAGCACCAGACCGGCCGGCATGAAAGCCATCATGACGCCGAACACCAGCGGCATGAACTGCATCATCTTGGCCTGCATCGGGTCCATGCCCGGGGTTGGGGTCAGCTTCTGCGTGGCCCACATGATCGAAATGTTCAAAAGCGGCAGGATGAAGTAAGGGTCGCGCGCGGTCAGGTCCTGAATCCAGCCCAGCCACGGCGCCTGACGCAGTTCTACCGACTCCACCAGCACCCAGTACAGCGCAAAGAAGATCGGCATCTGGATCAACAGCGGCAGGCAGCCGCCCATCGGGTTGATCTTTTCCTTCTTGAACAGCTCCATCGTCGCCTGCTGATACTTGACGCGATCGTCGCCGTAGCGCTCCTTGAGCTGCGCCAGACGCGGCTGGAAGCGGCGCATCTTGGCACCGGACTTGTACTGCGCCGCCGACAGCGGATACAGCGCCAGACGCAGCAGCACCACCAGGCCGATGATGGCCCAGCCCCAGTTGTGCAGGAAGCTGTGCAGATGGCTCAGTACCCAGAATAGGCCCTGGCCGATGATGGCCATGATCGAGAAGCGGCTGTAATCGACCACACGGTCCAGACCCTTCACGTCTTCCTTGGCTATCAGGCCGACCAGCTTCGGGCCCACCCACAGGCGCGCTTCGGTGCTGGCAGTCTGGCCCGGCGCCACGGTGAAGGCCGGGCCGCGCAGTTCGGCCACGTCACGCGGGCCGTCCTGGTTCAGCACGTAGAGCGAGGCTTGATCTTTCTGCGGAATCCATGCGGTGAAGAAATGGTGCTGCAGCAGCGCCATCCAGCCACCGGTGATCTGGCGATTCAGGCCACCGTCGTTCATGTAGTCCTTGAACGCACGGCGCTCATAGCCTTCCTGCGGGCTATACCAGGTCGCACCGTTGAAGCTGAAGGAGTCCGGATTGGTCATGCCACGGCTGAGGATGGTCGGCACCCGGCTCAGCTTGCGGAAGACGTAGCCGTTCCACGGCGCGCCGCTCTTGTTGATCACTTCATCCTTGATCGAAATCGCATAGCGGCCACGCTCCAGGGTAAAGGTGCGGCGGATCGATACGCCGTTGGGGCCATTCCACACGAACGGCACCACCAGCGTGTCCTGGCCCTTGGCCAGTTCGAACGCGGTACCCGGCTGCTCGGCGCGGAAGCCGCCCACGCCCGGCACCGGCGAATGCTCGCTGGCCCAGCCACTGGTCGCGTTGTACGGGTGCGCAGCGTCTTCGGTCAGCAGGCTGACCGGCGCGGTGCCGTCCTTGGTCTGCGGAAACTGCAGCAGTTCGGCGTCGAGCACGCTGCGGCCATCCAGCTTCAGGCGCAGCACGTCCGAGGTCAGGGTCACCACCGGTGCGGCGCCTGCAGCAGCCGGTGTCGCACCGGTGGTGCTGGTCGCCGGGACGGTACCCGGCGCGCCGGCCTGCGGAATCGCCTGAGCAGCGGGTACATTGGCCGCGCTCGGCGTTGTCGCATCCAGATCACGTGCCGCCGGCACCGACTGCGTCGCCGCCGCAACGGGCGCATTGGCAGCCGCTTTTTCTTTGCCCCATTCCATCCACAGCAGCGCCGCGACCATCAGCCAGGCAAAAATCAGGAAAACACGGGTCTGGTTCATCGGGCAGCAACTCGCTCAGTCGGAACTACAGTTCCGGCTCTGTCGGGGAAAGGGAGGATGGGTGCATCGTCCTGGCGGGCGGCATTGTGCCGGGCGCAGCAGGCAGGGGCAATGCGCCGACACGGCGCAGCAGACGCACGAAGGCGTCGCGAATCTGCGGATTGGTCGCTTTTGCAGCTGCCGAGCGCGCCACGATGACGTAATCGCCACCGGCCAACTCAGGCAACAGATGCCGCATGGCATCGCGCAACACACGTTTGATGCGGTTACGTCCCACCGCGCGCGTATCGACCTTGCGCGACACCGCCATGCCCAGGCGCGGCGGCGTATCGCCAATGCGCCAGTGCAGGCTCAGGAGCGGATCCGAGGTGCGGCGTGCGTTATCGAAAACAACCGTATATTGCGCACGCGTACGAACCCGCGCAGAGCGAGGAAATCGCCTGCACGGGTTCGATACGTTCACGGTAAGGACTGCCTCGGCCGCAGGGAGCGGCGCGGCAATCAAGCGCTCAGGCGCTTGCGGCCCTTGGCGCGGCGGCGAGCCAGGATCTTGCGGCCGTCGGCGGTTGCCATACGTGCGCGGAAACCATGGTCGCGTGCTCGCTTGAGGTTGCTGGGTTGGAAAGTACGCTTGGTGGCCATGGGGCCCTCTGCATGAAGGGAGACGAATAGAACCGGCAATTCTATAGGTCCACTACAGCCCGGGTCAACACCCCGCAGGCGTTACCGCGAGTGGGAATAACCACCGCCTGTGGATGGACCTGTGAATAACTCTGGGAAAACCGCGTCTCCGGTGCTAGTCTGCCCCATCCTCTTTTCACTACCGGGCTGCGTGCACGGCGCTT
>NZ_CP034656.1:0-49434 GCF_000277895.2 Xanthomonas vasicola pv. musacearum NCPPB 4379
ACACTCGCTTTACCCGGACCGCCTCATCGTCGGCGAGGTACGTGGCCCGGAGGTCATGGACATGCTCGATGCCTGGAATACCGGCCATCCCGGGGGGCTATGCACCATCCACGCCAACAGCGCCAATGAAGCATTGGAGCGCATCGAGGACCTGCTTGTGCAAGGCGGGTTCCTGCCGGTTCCGCGCAAGATCGCCCGCACGGTGCAGATCATCGTGAGCATCGGTTTCGAGACGGTAGACGACGATGGCCACAAGGTGGTGAGGCGCGTGCGTGAAGTGCTGCGCGTCAAGGGCGTCGAGCAGACGCCAGAAGGTCACGTCTACAAGCTTCTGTCAGCCGAGTGACCGTGCCGCGTCTTGGTGTGCTAAGTATATACACACCATGTAAAACACAAAGACCATTCCCCCAGCCAGGATATGACTATGAAGCTCCGTAACACTCGCACTCTACAGCTGCTCACGCTGGCGTTTTTCTTGTTGCCGGCTGCCGCCTACGCAAGCGGCACCGGCATGCCGTGGGAAGACTGGCTAGACAAGATCCTAAACAGTATTACCGGACCGGTTGCCAAGGCCATTGGCGTCATCGCGATTGTTTCTTCTGGCATTGGTATTGCCTTCTCCGAAGGTGGATCGGGCATGCGCAAGCTCTTGATGGTCTGCCTGGGCTTGTCAATTACCTTTACCGCCACGTCGTTCTTCCTGAACTTCCTTGGCTACGGCGGCGGCGCGGTGTTCTGACATGGACGAGAACGCCAACCCTGATGGCTATGAAGTGCCCGTGCATCGGTCACTCTCCACACCCCGCCTCGTTGCTGGAATTCCGCGCGACATGGCAATTGTGTCGTTCACGATAGCAGCAGCGTTGGTGTTTGGCTTGCAATCGTGGTGGAGCCTGCCGCTCTATCTGGTGATCCATATCGGCCTGGTCCTGCTGACCAAGTACGACACGCAATGGCCGGAAGCGCTGAAACGCGCGCTCCGTTTGAAAACCCACTACCGCGCATAGCGGGCTACGGGCAGTGGTCCGCCAACGCGGACCACTGCCCGTGGCGCTAAGTGAAGGCCGACCCATGCAGCGACTTCCGAAATACAGCAACGAACCTACCGACATCGGTGATGTGCTGCCGTGGGCGTATCTGGTCGCCCCCGGCGTCGTGCTGAACCGCAACGCGTCGTTGATCACGACGCTGCGCTATCGCGGGCCAGACCTGGACTCGGCGACCAAGCACGAACTGGTCGCCGTCTCAGCCCAAATGAACAACCTGTTCCGCCGCCTTGGGGACGGCTGGTATTTCCAGATCGACGCACAACGTGCACCCAGCACCAACTATCCCGGCGGCGAACACTTCCCCGATCCGATGTCGTATCTGATCGATGAAGAGCGCCGCAGCATCGCCGAGACGGGCGTGCACTTTGAGACTACGTATTACTTCACACTCGGATGGTTGCCACCCAAGGCACAGGAGAGTACAGCCCGTGCTTGGTTCTTCACGGACCCGGACGGGGAGCGCAAGAGTGCGGCCAACCGCGACCGGCAGACAATCAACGATTGGCTCGACAAGTTCGAGGTGGAGCGCATTCGGCTCCTGGAAGCCTTCTCGGCCATCCTGCCCGAGGTGCATGCGCTCAATGACTCCGAGCTGCTGACCTACCTGCACGACACAATCAGCACCAAACGTCACCCGGTTGTACCTGGTGACGTGTCCCAAGAGCTTTGCCGCGTGCTGCCCGACACCCCGCTGATCGGGGGCAAAGAACCGAAGCTGGGCAAACACCACTTGGGCATCATCACCGTGCGTCAGTTCCCGACGCAGACCATCCCCGGCATTCTGGATCGCTTGAACCGGATGGGCATGGCCTACCGGTGGGTGACGCGCTGGGTGGCCTTGGACAAGGCCACGGCCGACAAGGAAATGAAGAAGATCCAGCGCGAGTGGTTCAGCGGCCGCAAGTCCTTCATGGTCATTCTCAAGGAGCTAGTGAGCAAGTCGGAGTCAGCGCTGGAAAACCCGGAAGCACTCGCTAACGCGGCAGACGCCAACGCTGCAATGCAGGAAATCGCAGCAGAGGCGGTGGGCTATGGTTACTTCACCCAATCGCTGATCGTGCTTGATACAGATCCGCGAAGGCTGGAAGCGAAGCTGCGCGCGGTCGAGCGCGAAATCAATGGTCTAGGCTTTGTGACCATTGACGAAGCCCGCGACGGCAATGCGATCGATGCGTTTCTCGGCGCAGTGCCAGGCAACGCCCAGCACAATATCCGCCGGCCGATGGTGTCCACCCTCAACCTCGCCCATGCCATGCCCAGTTCCAGCGTGTGGGCCGGGCCGCGCTACTGCCAGAACGACCTCTTCCCCGGCAATCAGCACCTGGACCACTCTCCGCCCCACATGTTCGTGGTCACCGGGGAGACAACGCCGTTCCGATTCAGCACGTACGTGGGAGACGTTGGGCACACGATGGTCATCGGTCCGACCGGTGCCGGCAAGTCGGTGCTACTCAATCTGGCCGAAACGCAGTTCCGGCGCTACGAAGCGGCGCAGGTGTATGTGTTCGACAAGGGTGGCAGCTCGCGCATTACCACCGAGCACGTGGGTGGCCGCTTCTACGATCTGGGCGGCGACAGCAGCCCGGCGTTTCAACCGCTGGCCCACGTGGACAACGACCAGGAACGGGCGTGGGCGCAAGAATGGCTGATTGACATCATCGTGGGCGAAGGCATCCAAATGACGCCGCAGCGTAAGCGCGCCATCTGGGATGCGCTCAACGAAATGGGCAGCGACAGTATCGAACAGCGCACCATTTCGGCCTTCACCGTGCTGGTGCAAGATCCAGACATCAAGGAGGCCTTGCACCCGTTCACGGTGGACGGCGCGCACCGCGAACTGCTGGATGCAACGCACGACGACGTGTCGCTGGGCAGCTGGCTCGCGTTTGAAATGGAAGAATTGATGAATACCCCCCAGGTGGTCATGCCGGTGTTGACCTACCTGTTCCACCGCTTAGAGCAGCGCTTCGACGCGAAGCGGCCGAGCCTTCTGGTACTCGATGAAGCATGGCTGTTCCTCGACCACCCAGCGTTTTCGGCCAAGATCCGCGAATGGCTCAAGGTGCTCCGTAAGGCCAACGTCGCTGTGTGGTTCGCCACGCAGAGTCTGGCCGACGTGGCGCAATCCAAGATCATGCCCACGCTGATCGAGGCGTGCATGACCAAGATCTTCTTGCCCAACAGCAGCGCCCGAAACGACGAGGTGGCCAAGTTCTACCGGATGTTCGGTTTGAACGATAAGCAGCTGGAGATCATCGCCAGCAGCACGCCAAAACACGACTACTACTTGACCAGCCCGCAGGGCAATCGGCTGTTCTCGCTCGGCTTGGGTCCGTTGGCACTGGCCGTTTGCGGCGCTACTGGAAAGGAGGCGCAGCGCGAAGCCATTGCCATCAGCAACGCCACCAGCACCACCAGAGAATTCAACGAAGCGTATTTAGCGCACCTGGTCAACAAGCACGACCAGGCGCAAGTGAGCAAACCCGCGAGCCAGCGCACAGCTTCGCCCCTGCAATGGGCGCTCGACTTCGTGCGCTCCGTTGATAGCAGCGCAGTGCCCAGCAACACCCCCGTCCAAGCCTAACCCCGCATGGAGAACGCTATGACCATTCGTCGCGTCACCGCAGCCCTCACCGTCGCCACCGGCATCGCAGTTGCCGGTGGCTCTGCCGTTTATGCTCCCCCGGCGCAAGCGTTGGTGTGCGCCAATTGCAGCAACTTAGTCACTCAGTTGTTGCAGCAGAGCCAGGAAATCACGGCCTACGCCAAGCAGGTGCAGCAGTATAAAACTCAGTTGGATCAACTGAACTTGCAGATCCAGCAGGTGGCCAACGAGGGCCGCAATCTGACTTCGCTGCCGCGCAATGTGTTTGGCGAGTACCAGCAGGTTTACAACTCCTATAAGCAGAGCATCAACCAACTGCGCGGGAGCATGGCGAACCTGGAGAACACACGCGACACGTTTGCCCAGCGCTACCCACAAGTGACCAACGATGCGACGTTCCAACAGCTCTCGGCGATGGTCGATCAGTGGCAATCGCAAGGCCGCAACAATGTGGAGGACGCCCTATACAGCGGCGCGGCCGTTTTGGACACCCTGGACAGCAGCAACCAGCAGTTCGAGACGATGGGCCAGGCTTCGCAATCTGCTACAGGTGCACTCGCGGCAACGCAGGCCGGCAACCAAATCAACATGCTGGTCGGTCAGGAAATGATGAAGCTCAACGCACAGACCGCTGCGATGAACCAGGCCGTCCTTGAGGAACAGGCTCGGCAGATGGCGTCTGACCAAGCGAACAACATTGAGATTAATCGAGCCTATGGAAGTAGTGCTTACCAGAAATCAACAGTCCCACCCGCAAATGTCGAGTTCATCAAGTGAAGAAGATCATCTATTCAGCCGCGCTAGTTGCCATTGCAGCCCTCGCCGGGTGTGGTGGCGATCGTACCGCTTCGGTTCCCGATAAAGTCTCAGCTACAGGCAGCATTCCTGGCGATGAACCAATTCCGATTATCGAGAAATTAGGTTTGCCGGAAAAATGCCGACAGCCCGCTGCATTCGACCAAGAGTGTGCAGATCAAATAGATAGCGCATACGGGAAAGGCGCTGGCGCTGATGCAAAGCTTAAGCTGGATTTTTGTGGCGCCTATGGAGGTTGCGTCGGTATGCAGCGCAATCGTGCCTACGAGAAATCGACTGTGCCCCCCGCCAGTGTCGATTTTATCAAGTGAAGAAGATCATCTATTCAGTCACGCTATTAGCGCGTGCGTATGGCGACGCAGCGCAACGTGCATGCCCTGTACCAGGCAAGCACTCACCTGCCATCAGGCTAAAGCGATCCGATGCTTCCGAGCCGTCCACTGTGGAGCTGGCGAAGCCGGTTTCACAGGGCTGGCCGGATGCGCGAACCATGCCAGCGACTGCATCTAAGCAATAGGACGGACAGCGATGAACCCGACCACGACAGGCTTCCTCACACAGCTGTTGCAGAACTTTGTCAACGTGTTTTCCAACGGATTTGGAATTCTGACGCCCCGTGCGTCGGCAATTCTGGGCACGTTAGCCGCCATAGAAGTTGCGTTGGCTGCACTGTTTTGGTCATTGCGCGGTGAAGATTTCACCGCGCCATTCCTTCGTAAGCTGTTGCGGATCGGATTCTTTGCTTTCCTTGTTGCGTCGTGGCCCACGTTGACTAACGGCGTGGCCAGTGGCTTGGCGCAGATCGGTACCTTAGCCGGCGGCGGTACCGCGACCCTGGTGAAAGATCCTAGCGCGATCCTCGACAGGGCTATGGAGGTCATCAAGCCGATTGACAATAAACTCAAAGACATGCAGCGCGGCGGGTGGATGGACAAAGTCGCGATGCTCGCAGTAGTTGTTCAGTACACGATTGCGGAGCTGTTTATCCTGGCCGCATTTGCGGTGTTGGCGTTCACGTGCATGCTGACCGTCATCGAGTTCTATCTAGTGTCTGTCTTAGGTTTAATTCTGGTTCCCTGGGGGATAAGCAACCATACGGCGTTCCTCGCGGAGAAAGCGATTGGTGCTGTCATAGCCCAAGGTGTGAAGCTCATGGTGTTGAGCTTCATCATGGCGGTTTACGGCAACGTCATGGCGACATTCACTGTGCCGCCAGCCCCCGAGATCCTGGTTACCTATCTCGCAGCTATCTCCGCTGGTGTGATGGCCATACTGGCCGTACATGCCCCAGCTGTAGCTGGCGGCCTGCTATCAGGCTCCCCGTCTTTGACCGCCGGTAGCGCGGCCGGCGTCGCCATTGGTGCCGGCGCTGCTGCGATTGGTGCCGGTGTGGGTGCGGCCGCGCTGGGCCGCATGGGCGCAGCCAGTGCGTCCAAGACCATCACCGCCGCCGGGCAGATCCACGGCGCCGGCAGTGCAGCTGCCGCGAACAGCACCGGGGCCGGTGCGGCTGCACTGAGCAATCCCGGTATTCGTGGCAGCGTCATTGGTGGACTGATGGCGGCAAGTACGACACCGGCCGGCCAGGCCGTTGCAGCCGGCGTTCAACGCGCGGCAAGCACCCGCCTCGGCCAGGCCGCAATCAAGTTCGGCTCGGCCGCCGCTGCAAACATTGATCGCGGCGTCTCAGCGGGCGCCAGCTATGCGGCCGCTGGTGCGTCGGAAGTCGGCCGGATGGCCGCTGCACCGATCACCAATGCCGGCGCAGCGGTGAAGGACGCCTGGTCCCAGGGCGTCGCGATGAGCGGCGGTGTACCGCCGGCAGCTGCGCCGCCACCGCCTGCGACACCTACTCCGTCCCCGGAACGACTGGAAGCCGGCAGACAGCGATTCAGCGACGCAGCAACCGTCGCCAAAGCATCAACTACAGCGATCAAAGGAGCCACGACCACCAGCGGTGGCGGCAGCGGGAACCCGACGATTGCCCCCACCAACGACGAGAGCTAACCACGCATGAGCAGCACCAAAGACCTACTGCAAACGCCCGTCGGCCAGCGTCCCAGCTCGCCGCCGATGTCGCCACACCACGACTCAGCTCGCAAAGGCTGGACGGACAAACTGGAAAAATCGGAGAGCGACAAACGCGCATGGCGCTGGGCTGCGGTTGGCGGCTACGCGCTGTCGGTACTGCTGGCTGGCGGTCTTATTGCCGTGAGCAATCGACCGCCACCGAAGCCGCTCATTGCGCGCGTCAACACAGATGGCGCGCCGCAGGTTATGGGCTACGCAACCCCCAACTACACGCCCGGGCAGGCGGAGATTCGCTACTTCCTCAAACATTGGGTGGAGCTGGTGCGCACCGTGCCACTCGATCCAGTGGTGGTGAAGTCGGCTTGGAATGAGGCCTACAACTTCATGACGCCGGCCTCTGCAAACAAGCTCAACGCCGAGGCCCGCGTGCCGGGTTCGACCATGAGCAAGGTCGGCCAAGAAACCGTCACCACGCAAGTGACCTCCGTGGTGCCCGTGTCGGCCGACAGCTACCAGGTGCGGTGGGTCGAAACGAGCTTCAACGATCAGGGCCAGGTCAAGGAGCGGTCAACGTGGACGTCCACGTTCACCGTCAAGCAAAGCCCACCTGATCGCAAGATCGAGCTGATAAACCCGCTCGGCCTGTTCATCACGGACTTCAATTGGCAGCGCGACATCGGCAGCACCCCCTAATTTTTTCGCCTAAGAGTGCAAACACTATGCAAACCATGAAGACCTCTCTTCTGCCCCTGCTGCTGTTGTCTGCCGGCATTGCCAATGCGCAGAACACGCCACAAGTGCCTGCGATCACCAGCGCGCTCAACGACAACGGCACCGCAGCTGCCAATGCAGCGCCGTTGGCGAACAACGCACCCGCACCCGCGCCGGCATACGTGCCGCCGCCCGTGACGCCTGAGCGAGTCTCCCCGCGTGTTGCCAAAGCGCGGTCCGACTTCGACAGCAAGCAACGCGCCCAGGTCGCCGAATATGTCGGCCAGGCGCGACAAGCCCCGACGAGCAGCAGCACGGCCAACATTGGCGGGCAAACGATCTTCACCTATCGTCCTGGTGCGCTCTACACGATCTATGTCGGTGCCGGCCGTCAGACCGTCATCGACTTTCAACCCGGCGAGCAGCTGACCGGCGAGGTCAATGGCTCGGACACGGTGCGGTGGTTGATTAGCCAGGTCACCAGCGGCACCGATGCCGGCGAGCAAGTGCACCTGGTACTCAAAGCTGTTGAGCCCGGTCTGACCAACGACCTGTTCATTGCCACCAATCGGCGCACTTACCTGGTCACCGCGCGCAGCGTGGCCGATTGGAGCATGCCGAGTGTGTCGTGGCAGTACCCGATGGACACTTGGAAAGCGCAGCAAGCCGTCGCGGCCAAGCGCGAAGCGGTCGAGCCGGTCGCTGTGGCCCCGGATGCGCTCCACTTCAACTACGACATCAAGGGCGGCCGCTATTCGTGGAAGCCGATGCAGGTCTTTGACGACGGCGCGCAGACCTATATCCGCATGCCGGCCACGCTCAATGCGACCGATGCCCCGGCGCTGTTCCTGATCGAGAAGGGTGAGCCGCTGCTGGTCAACTACCGCGTCAAGGGCGTGGCAAATGGCACCAGCGGTCCGACCTACATCGTTGATCGCGTGTTTGATCGCGCCGAGCTGCGCGTCGGTGCCAAGCAAACCATCACGATCCGCCGTCGCTAATCACAGAGGTGCCGCATGCAGACCACGAACGGAACCCCGGTTGACGAAGAACGCGATCCGATCACTGGCGAATCGGCCAGCCAAGGCTATCAGCCGCCGCAGGACGCACCTATCCCGCTGGCAACGCCAAAGCCGAGGATCAAGACCCTGGACAAAAAGAAGGTCGGCATCATCGCCGGCATCGCGTTTGTGATTATCGCATTCGCTTTCGTCCAGGCCTTCATGCAGAAGCCAAAACAGAACAAGCCCAAGGAGCAAGAGACGAAGGCCAACATGTCCAACAAGCCCGAGGCCTTCAACGCGTTGCCCAGCGACTACGCCACGGCCGCTCAGCAGCGTGCAGAGCGCGCGCCTAAGTTGGGGCCGCCGATGCCAGGGGAAACGGGTCAATTGCAGTATGCGGCCCAACAGCAGGCCAGCACGCGGGCCTACGGCGGCGGGCAAGCGCAGACAGCAGCCCAGCAATTTGCCGCCCAGCAGGATCTACAGCGCCTACAACAGGCTGCGAACGCCCGCTACGCCAAAACAAGCTTCCAGCAGAATAGTGGAGCTGGTGCGGCCGGTCATCCGGGTCAGTTCGGTGGACAGCCGCAATTTGGCGGTCTGCCGCCCACCTCGCCCGAAGAGATGCAGCAGCAACAGCTACTTGCCCAAGCCGCAGCGGCTGCGGCCGCAGCAGGCGGACAAGACAAGTCGGCCCGCGACGATGCAAACCGCCAGGACGACAAGCGCAAGTTCATGGACGAGAAACGCGACTCCGGCACGTTGCAATCGCGCCTGACCCCGCCGGCCACACCCACCGTCGTGAGTGCCGGCACGATCATCCCGGCCCTGTTCCTGACCGGGATCAACAGTGATCTCCCAGGCCTGATCACCGCCCAGGTGTCACAGCCGGTCTATGACACCCCGAACGGCCGGCACGTGATCATTCCGCAAGGCTCGGTGCTGATCGGTGCGTACGATTCGGTGGTGACCTTCGGACAAAATCGTGTGCTGCTGGTCTGGCAGCGCCTACGTTTCCCGAACGGCTCTAGCCTAGACCTGCAGGGCATGCCCGGTGTGGACCTGTCCGGCTACGCGGGCGTGTCGGACAAGGTGAACAATCATTGGGGCAAGGTGCTATCGAGCGTGCTGCTGTCCAGCACGGTTGCGGCGGCGGTGGCCACCGCAGAGGGAGATAGCTTTTCCTCCTTCCAACGTGACGCTGGTCAAGCCGCGTCCCAGGGCGCAGCCCAGCAGATCAACCAAGCCGGCGCACAACTGCTTCAACGCAGCATCAATATCCAGCCGACGCTGGAAATCAGGCCAGGCCAAAGGGTTGCGGTGATGGTCAACAAAGACTTGGCGCTGTCGCCTTATGGCCCGTGAGCGTGATCTAACGTGTGCAATATCGATAAACTCCGAGGGCTATACCAACCACCCAACGGAGCCAAAAGCTATGCCTGCAAAAGCCGCTCGGCGACAAGTTGTCGCGAACGTGGCCCCTAAGCAGATGAAAGCGATTGACCGCGATGCACAGCGAGCCGGACTCAGCCGGCGAATGTTTATGCAACAGCTCATGGAAGAATTTCTGCTTCAACCCACCACCCTGGTGGCCGGCGGCATCTATCGCAAGCTAGACCGCGAACGCCTCCGCTTCCACCTTTCCGTACCCCTGCACAACGCTGTCAGCAAATACGCCAAAAAGCTGGGCGTCACGATCAGCGTCGTTATCACCACCGCTGTAGCCAATCGCTACCCGCTCTAGGAATAACCACATGGCCCGTCAAGCATCGGCATTGCCGAAGATCCCCGTCAAAACCGAACGCGTCACCAAGCGCCTGCAATTCGACCCGGCGTTAGTCAAGCGCGTTGATGCCTTCTGCGACTTCTACGCACAAACCGCTGGCGCAAAGCCGGATTGGAACGATGCAGCCGTTGCGCTGATCGACCACGCGCTAGAGCGCAATCGCGAGTTCGCCAAATACCTCGCCGAGCAAGCCAAGCCGGCCGCATGACCACACCGTGACGCCCTGAACCGATGCGGCCGCCCGCGCGCGGTCGCATCGGACAACCGCCGGAGTTAGCTCATGAACGCAACCGAAAAGAGCCTGGGATACCGCATCGGCGAAATGCTTTACGCCATGTCGCAGTGGTCACGCCCAGCCCGCGCCAGCATTGTGATCGTTGGCATGCTCGCTGCCATCGTGTTTTTCTGGCTGTCCATGCCGGCCGCCGCCGTCGCCATCGGGTTTGTCTCGCTGGCGACGTTCTGGCTGCTGCTGCCCACCGACCCGCCGGCCGATCCGAACACCGCCGCCAACGAATCGGAGGGCTGACCATGCGCCTATGGATCTGCGAAAAGCGCGACCAGGCCAAGAACATCGCGCCGTTGTTGGGCAACCCGAAACCTGGTCAGGGCTATATCGACACCGACGATGGCCGTGTCATGTGGGCACGTGGCCACCTCCTGGAACAAGTCGCACCGCCAGGCTATGACAAGGCATGGGAAGCCTGGAATTTCGACGTGCTGCCCATGATTCCCAGCACGTGGAAGCACCAACCCACCCCCGACAAAGAACGCGAGCTGTCCGTGCTGCTGGCCAACATTCCCAAGGCGACGGAAATCATCATCGCCACCGACTGCGGAGCCGAAGGCGAAGCGATCGCCCGTGAGCTACTGGACCACGCCAACTATCGTGGACCGGTGCGCCGCCTGTGGTACTCCGCGCTCGATGCGGCAAGCCTCACCAAGGCGATCGCCACCCTGCGGCCAGGTGAAAGCAGCGAACCGCTGTATTGGGCCAGCCAAGCCCGCTCGCGCGCCGACTGGCTCATGGGCATGAATCTCAGCCGCGCCTACACGCTGCGATCCCGCGCCGCTGGCGGCAAAGGGCCTCGCCATGTAGGACGGGTGATGTCCCCCACCCTCGCCCTGGTCGTGCGCCGTGATGCGGCGATTGAGGCGTTCCGCGAGGCGACCTACTACGACATCGAAATCACCGCACAAACAGCGCTTGGCGCCAGTGTGGTGTTGGCACATGCGCCCGTGGATGAGGGCCGGATCTTCGCCCGCGCCGACGCCGAAGCCATCATTGCAGCCGCCACCGGAGCCAGCGGACCGCTCGCTGTCGCACACGAAAGCAAGTCGCAGAAGCCCCCCGCGCTGATGACGCTTTCGCGCTTCCAACAGCTGGCCTCGCGGCGATTTGGATGGAGCGCCAAAAAGACGCTCAACATAGCGCAAAGCCTGTACGACAAGGAAGCCGAAAGCAAAAGCGTGATTCGCATCCTAGTTGCATGCTTGCATGCAAACATGCAACTAGGTAGGATGGTTGTGCATACACATTGCACACCTAACCAGTAGCGGGAGACATATACATGAAGCTGCTGCGCCATCCTGCGTTAGCGCTGGTCAAGGGACTGATCGCAGCCGTTGGCTGCTGGCTCGCACCGCTGCCTCTGGTCTATCCGATGGTGACAACGGGCGAGTGGTCACCAGGCCGCGTGCTGTTTGCGCTGCTGTTTGCTGTCCTTGGCCCGTTGACGGGCCGCGTCATCGCACGTACCACGCTGGCCAGCTGGCGCAATCGCCACCTTGCCGCACCACATCCGCAGCAAACCTAACTTGGATGTGGATGTGGACGAAGGGTTTGTGCACCTGATCGCGCGCGACTCGCCACTGTATTTCCCAGGAGCAGACACGCCGCAAGCAGCCGAGCGCGTCGCGTTCGGCACCTACTATGGGCCGCTGTCATTCCAGAACGCAGCCGCCGATGACGGACTACCTCAATTCAACTTCGAGACGCTTAGGAGCCAGACGATGGATGACGACATGCAAACAACAAAGCAGATCACACTTGAGTCTTTCATGCGCGACGCTAAAGAAGCTAAATTCGTGCATCAGGGCGAAGAAGATGCCCCCATCAGCCATATTTTGCTGCGCATCGTTGAGGGCGCTAGCGTTGCGCTTTATCGACACAAAGACACAAGTGCCGCCGAACTGTTGCCATCGCGTAGGGACTTGTTCAACTACGAAGGCGGCTATGGATGGGGCTACGGCGGTAGCGGCCCGAAAAACCTTAGCCATGCGATCGCCAGCAGGATCTTTGTGTTGGACAACCTGGACGACCAAGAACTCAGGCGCCGGGCCAGGGTCATTCTGGACAAAGTAATTTCTCAGCCAAGTCTCAACAGCGAGACCAACCACGATGTGACTGTGGAATCGATCAAGCAGTTGTTCGTCTAAGCTGCTGCAACCGGAGAGCCGGGAATGTTGATCCACCTCACCCCTAAGTTCTATCAGCCACATCGCCAGGACCTGCCAGTCGATCTCGTGGATCTGACCGTTGCCGAACTCGCCTTGAATCTCATCGGCGGCGGTGACCTGACAACCCGACGCCCATATCCCAATAAGCACTATCGAGTCGGTTGCAGAAAGATCGGGCAGAAGGCCGTTTCCGGCCTTTTGATCAAAGCTGAAGGCCATGTTCCCCACTACACCGTCACCACACGTTGGGCTGTCGGCGCCGAACGCATCGTGTCCCACGTGGTCCGCTACCGGGTCCTAGACGACGATTTCGATTGTGTGACCGACGAAATGACCACCTGGTACGCATCGGCCACCCTCGGCTGGCCGAGCTGCTGGCCGGTACAGGATGCCCCACACAAGGCGCCGTGCGATGCCGAACCACGAATGGACCTGAAGGACGACTCCCGCAGTACCAGCGACTTTCCACAGGTGCATGACACCTGGTCTGACGGCTGGTTAGTCCGACGCGAGGAATCGTTCACGCTACACACGGTCCAGCTTGAGCGCTTGTACAGCGGCTGCCACCAAGACCGCATGCCGCTGCTGGCGCACGCTTTTGAAGCGGCGACGAATTTGGAATTTACGCCATGAAAGACATCCCGCTGATCGTCAAGTTTTCGTCGGTTTTTTGCGCATACATGCTCCTTGAAACTGTCGCGGTCTCAATCGTTTCCGGCATCCCAACAGACCCTCTGGGTATTTTCTTTGCATTTGTATTTTATGGCGCACTGCCAGCTGCTGGATTTGCCATGCGCTTTATGACCATCCCGTGGGCAGTTTTTGGCGAATACGAATAGGAGCTAGGCCATGCACGACGACACGCAAGAGCAACCCCGCATGCGCTATCGCTGTCACATGCGCACGCGCAATGGCATGAATGCCGCCGGTCTGTCATCAAGCCCCGCCCCCTGCGGGGCTTTTTTGTGCCGGCGACCAGGTGTCAGCATCGAGGAGCTGCCGGCGACTTTTTCATTTCTAACATTGAATGGTCCATTTAGGCTGGCCCATTTTATGTGGTCCGTTTAAGTCCACAAAAAAATATTGGGCCACCCGTAAAATTGATGGTACGTTTAGGTATACCCAAAAAGGCCAAGCAGGAGGCCTCCATGTCCGACGTGATTCCTACCCCAGCCGATCTGGCGAGCAGCATTTGATGGCACGTGCTCCTGCAGCACCCTTCAAGGTTGCTCGGATCTACCAGCGCGTCAGCACTGATGGCCAGGATCTCACGCGACAAGCCGCGATCGTCCAAGAGGCCAAGGCCGCCGGCTTCTACGTCGCCGGCGTCTATCGTGAGAAGGCTTCTGGTGCGCGGGCCGATCGCCCTGAGTTGCTGCGCATGATCGAGGATCTGCAATCGGGCGAAGTGGTCATTGCAGAAAAGATCGATCGGATCAGCCGCTTGCCACTGGTCGAAGCCGAGCGCCTAGTAGCGTCTATCCGCGCGAAGGGTGCGCGCCTCGCCGTTCCCGGCGTTGTCGATTTCTCCGAAGTGGCGGCTGAGGCCAAAGGTGTTGCAAAGGTCGTGCTTGAATCTATGCAGGACATGTTGCTGCGCATCGCCCTGCAGATCGCACGCGACGACTATGAAGACCGCCGCGAGCGTCAGCGTCAGGGTATTGACCTGGCGAAGGCCAGAGACAAGTACCGTGGCCGCCCGGCCGATCAGGCCATACATGCTCGCATCGTCGCGTTGCGCGGTCGTGGGGAGACCATCGCCAACACTGCTCGCCTGGCAGGCGCGAGCGTCACCACAGTCAAGCGTGTGTGGGCCGCTCACTGCGCTCAAGGGCATGGGAATTGACCATATTGGGGTTGTAAGCCGGAACCGCCGAAATACCGGAACGCTGAGCGAGTAGCGGCCTTCGACATCCTCCGTCCTCAGCCGAGGATTCAGCGGGCTGTATGCTGGGAGCCAGTCCAGGCCACGCGACGATGAGCATGGCTTCACGTAGGATTTTTCCGTTTTATGAGATGTCCCAGCAATGCCGACCCGCAGCACAACCAGAGTATGGGCAGACCATGTCCAGGATCGTGTTCGTTACACGCTAAAACACCTTCATCCCGTATTCGTTTCATTCCACGCGCCGGCGCGGCCCCCAGCACCTGGGCATCCGGGAAGGGCCGCCCGGGATTTCAGGGTGCGCGTTGAATATTCCCACCATTGCTTTAGCAACGGCGTCGCCAAGGTTCCGGGCTACAACCTGGATCATCTTTACACCTGGGCCGAGCGCGAAGACGACCTCAGGGTGTTCTGCCCGAAACGCTACGAAGACAGTAAGGAGTTGCCGCGATTAATCGCCGCCCTAGATCAACGCAATGTCTATCCAACACGGCATCACAATCATTTCGCCGTGAAGCGCGTCACACCCGAAGGGCATTACTCCATTTGGTTTCGCGTGTCGCGCGTACGAAATTTCTTGTTGCTCGTTGTTGAAAGCGCTTATGTCCGTCTAGACATGGACGAGCAAATTGCGCGCTCGGCTGCTACAAAGCTGATAGACGTCTTGGTCAACACAAAGTGAGCAGACAGCAAAAAGCCCGCGTGAGCAGGCTTTTTGTTAACAGCATGGTAGTGCGGGCCGGAGTCTCTTAACCCCACTCTGGGTGGGACCTTCTTTAGAAGGTGGCCAGCTCCCCCTATACACCGGGTCGGGAGAGCCTGTAACTGCTCAAGGGCAGTGGCGCTATCTTGGCCACTCCTGACGCTCCCGTCAACTACAAATGACGCAAACATCAACAAGCGATTCAGGCTCCAGGCTAGCTAGTCTCAAGGTAGGTGAGATGCATACCGCCATAAGCGCATGCCCCTTCGCGCGCTTGAGGCGGCTAGCCTGGAGCTCGTCTAAAACCATGCGTAGCGGGAAGCTGCGCTGCGGCCAGCTCATCATCCAAGATGTATTGCCGGGTCCAGTCAGCGCGGCTCGACAGCGAGACGCTGACTCGCCTGCCCAGCGCCGGCGCTGTGAAATATCGGACGTGCAGCGCTCGGTGGTCGGGTCTTGGTCATGCAGAAGGCTATCAAACCCGCTGGTGCCGGCACATGAGCGAACACGATGAACTCCACCAGGTGACCGCCGAGCGCGATTTTCTCGCCGGCCTGGTCGAGCAGCACGAAGCCGGATTAATGATGAACTCCAAGCGCTGCCGACCCTCCAGCAGGGCGTAAGCAACAGCTAATGACGTGCCGTGTCCAAATACTTGTAGAAGTGCTCCAGCGCTATTTCGATGCGGCTGTCCGCGTACTTCAGGAGCTCGATGAATCGTTCGGTGTTTTCTGTGGGAAGAAAGGATCCTTCCAGCAACCCACGCGCATCTTCATAGAAATTGATGGCAGTGAGGCAGTCTCCGCCGACCTGCGGAATCAGATGGCATTCGTGCTCAAGATCCCTCATCTCATCGGGTAATGGATCTGCCGGCATGGGATTCTGCTGGGTTTTAGCGGCCTCGAGCTGACGCGCTATGACCTTCCGGAATCGCGTCATAGCTCGATTGGCTCGGGTGTAGCGGGCATTGCTTTCGAGGCGCTTCCTTTCTACGGTTTCCGCTTTTGCGACGTGGCGCTCATGCGCCGCAATGCCGATAGCCGCCAAGATCGCAGCCACACTGCCGACGGCCTGAACCCACGCAGCCTGCTCGGAAGCAGAGAGAGCACACCAGCCAATCCAGTCGCAGTTCATGTCACTTCCCTTGTTCAGTGGGGAAATCATGAAGCGCCGGCATTCAACCGGCAATCCATCTCGCAAGGTTAGGTCGGCCGAGCTACATGTCCTACAACTTGGTCCGCCGCGCGCCAATGCACAGCTGCAGGAGCTGTCGCGCTTCGTGGCCACCTGCAGGTGGCCACGTGTGAATTCCAACGCATCCCGTGACGCAGAGCGAACGCGACAGCAAAAGGCGATTTGGTTTGCTAATAGAACCCCTCGTAGCTGGGGGGCTGTTGCTTGGGCGGTTTGGCGATGTATCAGTATCCCGAGTTGTACGGGTTGCCTGATTGGGATTGATAGGGGTTATAGGTTGGCGGCGGGGTGGTCTGGCGATAAGTGCTTTGCTCCTTATACCCATCCACAGTGCCAGCTTTGCCGGTGTATGGGTTGACGTTTCCGCGGGTCGAATAATTATCGAGCGTCGTGCTGTTCGCGGCGCTGCGGTAGTGGGGCTGCACATAAGTGCCATTGGCACGATGGTAGCCATTGACATGTGTCTGCGCAGATACAACCGCCGATGCGAGCAGTGCGAATATTGCAATAGCCGCCTTTGTCTTCTTCATGTGTATCTCCATTTTTTGCCTTGTGGCACAGTCTTAACGGCGTAAGACGAGCAATCTGAAATCCCTCAGTGGACACCCTGACGGTATTCAGCAACCATGCCGGCCGTTACGTCTTTCGGATAGCAAAGGGGCGCGTAACCGCCGCCACGGCTATATGCGCTCCTACCGCCACAACTGCTTCCATTGCGCGCTGTGTTATAGGGGCAAGGACAGTTGCCTGGATACGAGCTTATGGATTCGCGAATCAGCGCCGTCTTGATTTGAGCGTTGGACAAGGGCGGGGGTGGGCCTTTGGCAAGCACTGGAGGCGCACACGCAATAGCCACCGCAAGCGTGAAGATACGCAGCTTCATAGAGTCATCCTGTTAAGCACACAGCGTGCAAACAAGACAGGCAAAGACCATGCCAGAGAAGGCAAGTGTGGCTTGGAGCGCCTGCAGGAATCTGCCGAAGGAATAAGCCCCCCCCCGCCCCACTGCGTGGAATTTCGCGTTATGTGCGCTGACGGCCTCGCCGCACTAGGGCTTGCACGTCAGGTTTAAATGATTGAGTATCAAACATCGAAGTTTGATAGGTCGATCATGCCATCCCCCATTTCCACCACCACCCTCGCCGCCCTCGCCAGTGCTGGCGTGCTGCGCACCGTGCAGCTGGTTGGCCAGGTCGGCGGCTACACCGTGATGGTGCGCGTGGGCCAAACCGAGAAGCAACTGACCGGACAGCGCGGCGAGGCGCGCGTGTTTGCCTCGCTCGACACCGCCGCCGCCCAGCTGCTGGCGCTGGGCGTGACGGTGTTTGAAGTGCTGCCGGCCAACTACGTGCGCGCGCCCAAGGTCTACCGGCGTGGCCGGCCGGCCGCACTGAAATCGTTGGCCAAGCTCCAGCGCGAGGGCAAGCCCGCCAAGCGCACGCCGGCCAAGACACCGGCCGGCGCGGCGGCAGCGGCCACCAAGATCCTGCCCAGCGACCGGGCGCAGCTGAAATTGCCCGGCCTGCCGCGCACCCGCAAGACCGCCCGTGACACCGGAGCCAGCGTATGACCGGCAACCCCCCGCCGCAGTCCGCAACGCACCGCCTGCGCCGCCTTGCGGCGGCGGTGGCCGGCTCGGGTATTGGTGGGCTGGTGTTTGCCCTGATGTTCGCCAGCCCTGCCACTCTTGAAAATGGAATCTTCCTGACGGCCTCGCTGCCCTTCGCCGTGCTGATGATCGTCGTCGGCCTGTGGGCTTCTGCGGTGGCTAGCAAGAAACCTGCGACTGATGCCGAAAAAGCGATGGCAGAAATGGTGCAGGGCACGCTACTGGCGGTTTTGCAGACACTATGGCAGATGGGAGCCGCACTGCTGCTTATTGGCGTCGCCGGATGGATTGGAATGCTAGCGATCCTCGCCTTCATCGTTCTTGAGCTTATTGTCGCTACGGTTCTAGGGCTCGTTCGTCGCTACCGCTAGCCAACGTTACCCACACCCATCAACCCCCAAAGGACGTTCGGCCCTATGGCTCAGGATCACGACGAACTCCACCAGGTGACCGCCGAGCGCGATTTTCTCGCCGGCCTGGTCGAGCAGCACGAAGCCCGGCTGCGCACCTTCAGCGCGGATCTGCAGCACGTGCTGCTGGCTGAGTTCAGCGGCGAGGATCTGGGACACGAGTACCTCGGCGCATGGCAGCGCCTGCATGCCCTGATTGCGCCCGTGGCCACCGGCTACACGCCAACACCGGATGAGGCGGTGCCGGCGTCCGTTGCCCGCCTCAATGCGCTGGCGGCGCTCGACCAGGACAGCAGCGCAGATGCGTGCCCCGCGCGGGCAGATCCGCACGAGACCTACGCGCTCAACGTCACGCTGTCGCGTGGCGATGCAGCCCTGTTCCAGGGGCATCGCTTTGCGCACGAGCGGCTCTCCCAGATCCTTGGCTCCTACCGTGAATTGGTCCTGCGGCACATGCCGCAGTTCACCCCGGACGAATGGGCTGCGCTCGCAGAAATGCTCAACGACGCGTGCAACGAGGCGCACTACGACTACCTGCAAGGCATGACTCAGGATGCGCAGCTCGGTTACGTGCCACACGGCCCATGGACCACTGACGTGGATCGACTGGCAGACGTTGCAGCCGAGCGCGCCGCCGAACGGACGGCGCAACAACGAAAGAGAAACGCCGATCCTTGCGACCTCGTCGCGCCCACCGTGGACTTGCTCGATCTTGCAGCCAGGCTGTCAGCGCTGACCGATGTCCAGCGCCTAGCGACCTATGAGAAGCTGATGCCGCTGCTTTACCCCGACCGCTGCGACCTGGTGGCCTACGACGAAGCGGACCAAGCCGCGACGGATGCAGCGATTGCCGAGCTGTTGAACACCCAATCTTGAAACCACCAACTCACACGCAAGGGATCACTGCATGCCCATTAAAGCCGACATCTTCAAGCCAGCAAAAGCGATCCACTTGAATAGCGGCACCCTGTTCACTCTTAAAGAACAATGGTACGTGCGTGGATTGCTGGAGTCCGCAATTCCGATCACACCAGGTGCCGAGCATTTCGATCTGAACGGGACGCCATGTCTGGCGCTTGCTTCGCCCTACAGGTTCGAGTGCCGCGTGATTGGCCCTATTCGCGGGCCAGGCCTACCCGTGCCGGCGTCGATCACGTGGACCGTGACCGGTGATGTCGTTTACACCGGGCAAGGGAGCAAGGAATTCATGACCTTTACAGGTGGTCAATCGCTAGAGGTCAACACGCGCGAGACATTCTTTGCCAGTCATTGGGGCATCTGGGTGATCGACGCCGATGGCAATGAAGTGAGCCGCGACCCCCTGTTTGTCATCGGCGCCGAGGCGTAACAAACACTGCGCAGGTCGCAGCTCTATCGATGTAATGCCGCAATCGGCGCGGGCAACGATTCGCCGTACTCTAGTGCCCGCTCGATGACCTTCTGCCAGTACTGTTCGAGCACATCAACGTCGATGTCTTCGCGGGGCGTGGCGATGCAGTTACGACCCTCGCAGCATGTGCAAAACGAGTCGGTCCCCTTGCACGACGGGCAAGGGGACAATTGCCAGAATCCCCGTGGCATGAATACGCCCGCCTTGCAGACGTAGCAGACGATACCGGCCTGGTCCATCGTGCCGCACCGGCTGCCGCACGCGTCACAGATGCCAGGTGGGCCGAAGTGCCACGGTGCGAGTGCTGGTCGTTTGCGTTGGCCCATGCACCACAGTACACATGCCAATGTCGCACAGCATGCGAAAACGATGCAGTGGCGTGGGTCTTACCCCATCCAGGCCGGGGCGTGGCCGCTAGCGGCCAACGGCTTGGGGTGCTGCGCACCGATGCCGCGTGCCGCGTCATCGCCAGCCGGCCCTAATCCTCGCCCCTGCGCGCTCCGCTTGCAGAAGCCAAAGCCACGCCGCGTCCCGCGCGCCGTTTTCGATCAGCGCCGCAAAGACCAGCGTCGCCAGGGCCATTGCCCGGCATCCAGCACCCCGGCCGTGATGCGTGCTCATAGTGCGCTTCCTTCGCATCGACGCAGCGTTATTGATCGCCAGCTTGCCCCGAACATCGCATGGCTCGGCCGCCCTGCAAGGGCGAATCCTCACCCGTTCGCACTCCCTGCGGTCGCTTGCGCTGCGGCTTCCGGGTTCCCCCTTGCACGTCAACCTTATCCGCCATGCGCCTGATCGGTGCGCGATCAATAACCCCGCGCCGAAAGGAACGCACTATGAAAAAACGCACGCATCAAGTCCTCACAACGGTGCTGGAAAATCTGCCGGCCATCATCACGGCCCTGGCGACGCTGGTCACAGCCATCGCAGCGCTGTTCGAAAAACTCAACTAAGGAGGGACGGGGCGAAAGCCCCGTTTTTCGCTTCGCTGCATCCGCCCAGAGCAACAGCAAAGCATGACGACGCAGATCCGCCCGCCAAGCGCGGGGGCGTGACGCAGGGGTCTACCGACTACCCGCAAAAGCGGGTTTGCATGGTGGTGTGTGAGGCTTGGTCAGGCATGCCGGCGTTGTCGTGTGATCGAGCTTCGGGCTGTGTTCTAGGCAAGGCGTGGCCGGGGACCAAGCACCGGGAGCGACCAGATGCACCAACCCCCTGCATTGATGCGGGGGAGTGATGTTCCAGTGGCGGAACGCAGAGGTGCATGCATGACAGCTTGCATGCTTGCATGCAAACATGCAAGCCGGTATTATGTAGGTGTGCCAAGACGTTGCACACCAAACCACGGAGCGCCCCACAATGACAACCGAATTCAACCCCGATCAATGCCGCGCCCATATCGCAACCTTGGCCGACAAGGCGAATGACGGTTGCGGGCTCATTTATGAGCTGTACCAGCGCCGTTTGAGCGGTCGCATTGACGGCTATGTGGCCACGTTTCCCGCCGAGCATCAACAGCGGGCAATCGAGTTGGCGCGCAATGAATTTGATTACCTGACGGCCGATGAAATCGCATCCCAGATCGAGCGGGACCACGACGAGGGTTACTGCTCTCACGGCATTGACCGCAATTACTGCCCCGCAGGCTGTGGCGACTTGGAAGACTAGATTTTCTCTAGGTGTAGAGCGTTGCCGAGAACCAGGCGCACTAACCATTGGAAGGGGCTGCGGCCCCGTTACGCAAGACTAAGAGCCAAGAAAATGCACGAGGACGACATATCCGTCTATTACGCACCCCGCCTTTCAGGCTGAGGGCGGGCAGCTCGCCCCCCGCTTGCCCACCGTGGCGCTGACCAGGTGGACGGCACCACCTGGTCAGCGTCGGCCGTGGGCCGCCCCCGTGGACAAGCCGGGGACGAGCTGCAACCGGCAGGCCCGCCCACCCATGCCCCACCGCTTCCCCGACGCCTGGGGATGGATACACCCATCCCCCACGGCGACGGGCAGCGCGACGCGCTGGCCGTGGAGCATGCGTGGACGGCCGCGTGACCTGGTGACCGCCGGCAGGCGGCCACAGATGCGGCCTGCATCGCAGTCCGCACCATCGCGCCGTCTGCGCGAGGTGTGCAATGGTATTGCACGATGTAACCTCGCCCATGCACGTGCCGTTGCACGCGCACCAAACCACACGCCGAGAACGCGACGATGATGCCTAAATCTGACTCCAACGCAGCAGCTGCACCCGCACCAATCGCCACGCATGAACGCTTCGATGTCGTGTCGCCGCATGCCTACACCAAAGGCGACGGCGAAACCGGTACCGAGTGGTTCCGGTGCGGCGTTGCTTTTCCCCACCGAAGCGGCGGGTTCACCCTCAAGCTACGCACCGTGCCGGTCGCCATCGAGGGCGAAGTGACGCTGATCGTGCGCAAGCGCGAGCCGCGCGACAAAAGCGAAGATTGGAACTTGCCTGATTAGATCGACGGCGTTACCGCGCCATACGTTGTAAAAGTCGCCGGAGATCTTGGCGGCTTTTTTTGTGCCCGGGCCAACCGCCCTCCCCGCCGCTTAATAGACGCAGTGTTGCACGCGGGCACGCGGGCACGCGTGGCTGCGCTGCCGGCGACGACTACCCGCAAAAGCGGGTTTGCATGGTGGTGTGTGAGGCTTGGTCAGGCATGCCGGCGTTGTCGTGTGATCGAGCTTCGGGCTGTGGTCTAGGCAAGGCGTGGCCGGGGACCAAGCACCGTGAGCGACCAGATGCACCAACCCCCTGCATTGATGCGGGGGAGTGATGTTCCAGTGGCGGAACGCAGAGGTGCATGCATGACAGCTTGCATGCTTGCATGCTTGCATGCAAGCATGCAAACAGGTATTATGTAGGTGTGCCAGGACATTGCACACCACACAATTACCGGAGACCTCGCCATGTTTTCAGCATCCGACATCATCCATATCCACACCCGCGCTGACCTCCTTGAGGATGGCGATTTGGTGGACGTGTCCACCCTCGCCCGTGAGGCCGGCTTTAAGGTGCCGGTTGCGGTCACGCGGGCCGTCTGGGCCGACTGCGTGGCATGGAGCCAGGAAGACACCAAGCGCAAGCACGTGCCGCAGGACGAGGAAGGCCGGTTGTGGGATGTGCTGTTCATGGCCCGCAACTTCGCCGCCCGCAACGGCCAGGCAAACCGGGTGCCGTTCGCCCTGCACCGGGTGCCCCGTGAGGGCAAGGGCCACCAGGCCCGTATCGTGACCCTGCACATGCATATCGGCGGCGGCGACAACGGCGAGCCGGTCATCACCATCATGCAACCGACCGAAGACTGACCCCTTTTTTTGCCGCATGGTGTGCAATGGTATTGCACACCATCGGCCGAAACGTTGAGGAACTGACGATGGACCAGGCCAAAACCACCCAGCAGATCCACGGCGTGAGCGTTGACGCCAGCCTGCGCCAAGCCCGTGCCGTGCTCGCAGAGCTGACCGACTTTGTGCGGTCTACGCCGTGCCTTTGCTGCCCTGCGCTGCTGCCACTGCCTGCGATCCAGTGCGAGCGCTGCCGGCTTCTGGATCGTGTCGGCGGTGCGGCATGACCGCCGCCGACAACGTGCGCGCCCTGATCGCCGATCACCGCCGCCATGAGCGCGCCTGTCGGGTGCATGCAGCGCGCTTGCGCCGCGAAGCCCAGCAGCTGCGCGAGCTGCCCGCCGGAGGCGCACGCAGCTTGTTCCGCGCCCACGAGCTGGCACGCAAAGCGATCGCACTGACCGAACAGGCCGACTCCGACAGCGCCGCCGCTGCGTTGTTGGCCACCACCCCCCAGCACTGACCAGGACACCACCATGCATAAGCTGCCTAACCCCGCTTCCCTGACCGCCGCCGAGCGTACCGAGCTACGCGATGCCATCGCCGGCCCCCGCTATGCCCAGCAGCCGCATGACTTGGCCGACGGCTCGCGCTACTACATCGCCGAGGAAGCCGGCCGCATCGTCGTGACCAAGTTCCACGGCAAGGCCTTGAAGCCTGACCGGGTGTGGTTTCGGTCACAGGCCGCGGCCGAGCAAGACATTGCCAGCTTCACCACCCGCCGGCAGCAGCTGGCCGACGCCCAGGCCGAGCGCCGCGCCGAGGCCAAGCGCCCGCACACCCTCACTGTGGGGGCGGTGCTGGTGTCTAGCTATGGCTACGAACAGACCAACGTGGATTTTTACGAAGTCGTTGCCGTGCAGAATCGCACCGTGACCCTGCGCGAGCTGGTTCAGCAGCGACAGGACACCGGCCATATGTCCGGCACTGCCATCCCGGTGCCAGGCCAGTACACAAAGGCCGAGCCGATCCGCAAGCGGGTCAATCCGCGCAACGGCGTCAAGCTGTCCAGCAGTGCCTATGCCCACCCGTGGGACGGGCGCCCGCACTACTGGTCAAGCTACGCGTGAGCCGCTAGACGTTGCCCAGCGCTGCGGCGGCAGCTTTTTTTTAGGTTCGCGGTGTGCAATGGTTATGCACACCGCGAGCTGATCGAAGGAACCGAACATGGACAAGCCCAGACCCAACGCAGCCCCGGCGCGCACCGGCAGCTATCCCAGCGCCCATGCCGGGCTACTACTGCACGTGCGCCACCAGGTCGAAAACGGGGAGCCGCAATTCGGCGTCCACCTGGCCCCCCACGTCGGCGACGTGTCAGGCCCGGCGTATTGCACCGTGCGCGGCGTGGCCGCGCTTAATGTCTTCGTGTATTCGCCGGCAGCGGTGTCGGCCGACCTCGCCGCGCTGGTGGTGGCCGAGGGGCACTACGTGCTGAGCCTGGAGGTGGCCGCACAGTTGGCCGCTGACTTCGCACTGCCCGTGCGCACACCCCCGGTGATCGAAGGCGCCTAGCGCGCCCGCAGCGCACTCCAGTGGCGTCCTGGACGTGCCGGCGCCATGCTTCCCTGCATGACCACACCGCGCAGCCCCAACCCGTGGGCTGCCCAGCAATGAGGCAATCCCATGCTGATCCATCTTTCGCCCCGGCTGCTTGAGCCGAAGGGCATCCCCACTCGGTGCGAACTGATCGATATTGCGATTGCCCCGTTCGGCCTGCTGCTACGCAACGGCATCGAGGTCGTCGCCCGCCGTCCGTATCCCAACAAGCGGTATCAGGTGGCCTGTCGCAAGATCGGACGCATGGCCATGAACGGCGTGTTGATCGAGGCGGCCGGAACCGTCGATGCATTCCGCGTCGTCACCCGCTGGGCGGTCGAGGGGGAAATGCTCTGCACGCATGAGGTGAACTACAGCCTCGCCGACCAGGACCACGACGCAGTGAGCGAAGATGTCCTGTTTTGCAACCGCCAGGCTGCACAGGTGTATCACCAACCTCGCATGGCGGTGCTGGGAAGTGACTGCATCGCGGGCGATGCTGGCGTGTCGTCTGTCACGTCCACCGAGTTCATTAGCGTGTCCGGTCCGGTCGTCACGGGCTGCCGGCAGCAGCTGCGACTATCCACGATGACGCGCGCCAAGCTGTTTGAGCCGATGTTCGCTTCTCGGCGCATTCCGCCGGCTGACCACGCGTTCCGTGTCGAGCGATAACCCGAACGAATCATGCCGGCGCCTCATGGCGCGAGGGCAAAATGCGTGCCAGGTATGGTGTGCAATGGTTGTGCACACGGAGATTGCTTGCGGTTTAAGGGCCGCGCGCGGATACTTGGTAGCGATATGACAACGCGGGTGGGCCAGCTGCTAACGCAGTAGACACCCGAAAACGAAAAAACCGCCCCGGCAAGGGCGGTTTTTTCATCACTGGGCTGGCGGGAAAACCAGTCAATGGGGCAATAACGTACCCTCATCCTAATCCCGCCGGCGAAGCCGTGCAAGAGGGAAAGGATGCAAAGGCCTAAACGCCGAACACCTTGCCCCGCTGCCGTTCATCGGCGCGGGACATGCCAGCAGTAGATCCAGGCTTCCACACGCCAGGCCCCGAACCGACCGCGACCAGCGGCCGGCCGCACAAGCGTGTGCATTGGCGTCAGCCCAAGCCGCCGTCCGGCAAGAAGCGCCGTCCGGCCGTCCTCGATGCCACCCGCGAAGCGTTGGTGCGGAGCCTGGAACAACGGCGAGGCTCGCTGTGGATGCGGATTAGCCGCAACGTCATCGTGGCCGGCTATGCCCTGGACAAGGCGCTGACGCGGGTGCGCGCTCTGCGCAAGGACGGCGCCGAATCACTGTTGGCCATGTCCGTCGCCCTGCTCTACCTGGCCGACGTGCGCACCGGGTTTGTGGGCAAGCCGCGCCAGGGCGGCGGCCCCTGGCAGCGCTACACGCTGCACGACCTCGCCCAGCTCGCCTATGGCGCACAGACCGGCGCCGAGCTGGAACGCGCCAAACGCTCGATCGACATGATGGTGAGCCTTGGCTGGGCATTCCCCACCAAGCAGGTCCGCCGGCACACTAAAGACGCCGAGGGCGCAGTCGCCTGGTGCAGCGAGCCGGGCGTGCGCCGGCTCAACTTCCAACGGCTCTGCGACATGGCCGGCACCAGCTGGTTACTCAAGCGCGACCGCAAGCACGCCGACCAGGCGCGGGGGACCGGCGTTGCGTCATTCGCCCAGGCGCACGCACGCCGGCAGCCGCCCCAGGACGCCGGCACTACGCCGCGCACGGGCGCTGCCCGCCCTGCGGCGCACCGAGCCACGGGCGACCCGCCAGGCGGCGCGCAGAGCGCCGTGCAGCACATCTCCGACATCCTCGCCCTGTTCAAATAGCCGTCCCGGCAGGCATTGCGCTGCCCGATACCGCAAAAACAGGCGCACACGCCGGCAAATCTGCCGCGAAAAGGCGAGCCGCCCTGACTTTGGCGGCCGCGATCACCACCTCGACGCCCTCAACGACACCCACGAACCGAGTTCCACCCCGCTTCGGGGGATAAGCCTGTGGGGAAGTAACGTTATTTGTGACCCTTAATTGCCAGGCCATCCAGTCAACCGATGGTTGAAAGCACAGTCAGTAGAGCGTTCAACAGCAGATCGGCGTCGCCGCCGCTTCGCGACGACGACAGCGTTAAAAACCCTTTCAAGTTGCGGGGGCTGCGCCCCCCTGTCCTCCCTGCGCGCCTACGGCGCTCCGGTCGCAACTTCGACCCCCCGGAGAGGGACGCACGCGTCCCTCTCCCACCGCCACTGCGCCAACTACTCCCGCCAACTGCAAAACCGCCTGCCGCAGTGCCGGCGGCACCCTCTCCCCAAAAACAGGTCAGCAGGGGGTGACGTGGCAGGCGTTGGAGCGTTTTTGACCCTTGAACTTGCATTGAACTTCGGCCAAGACCAAGGCACAGCGTCGCCGGGGACCAGGCGCAGCGATCGAACAGGTGCAATCGCCCCTGGACCGCATGCGAACCGGGAATTCCATCGTGTAAAAGCGGCCGAATAGCCTGCGAGACGTAAGCGCAGCAAGGGCTGCAGCGATTGGCTCAAGTGTTGCAAACACTAGCCGATATCGCTTGACTTCCTGAACGAGACCAGGTTAAGATGCTGTTAGATGAAGCACGAAAAAGCCACCCGCTTGCAGGCAGGTAGCCTTGAGATTTCATTTAGCTGGGTGGTCCAGCGAAGCGTTGTTGCGTAGAGCGTTCCCGGTCGTCTATGCAGTCTTACATAGCAGCAAAATTGCGTTGGATTCGTGGGATGTCGTGAGAAGCATGTCGCGCAGTATAGCTCAATTTCGTAACAAGGGTGTTAGGTTTCGCTAATTAGTGCGATTTATCGAACACCTGCTGTGGACAGCGCTCCCTCCCTGACCGGGAAGGAGCAGATTATGAATTGCGTCACCTGTGCTTGGCCAAAGCCTGTACATGTCCGCCGTTACTGGCGCTTCCGCTTTCAGCGGTGGGAATCGGTACGGATGCATTGCAGGTCTTACCCTAACCGGTAAGTGATACACAGCGGCGCCGGGAGACCGGCGCCGTTTTTTTTGAGCTTGCACCGGACCAGGTGCATCCCTCGCCGCGCGTCAGCGCCGACACCGCCCAGCCCACCCCCGCGCCGATGCCTGAGCGCGGCGCAGCCGTGCGTTGCCATCTCGCCGAGTCCGCCGGCTGTGCCCGCGCCCCGCGCCGACGAACGGCATGCAATCAAGTGCAAAACCCGCTTGCTCGGTAAGAAGAATACTATTATTATTCTTCTTACCAAATAGAGCAGCGGAGCCGCACATGGACCCCTCACAAGACGCACGCGATCGCATCCTCGCCGCCGCTGACGCGCTGTACGATCAGGCCAGCCGTGAGGCCTTTCCGACCGTCGATGCCGTGCGCAAAGCCGCCAAGGTCAACATGAACGAGGCGAGCACCGTCATGAAGGAGTGGCGGCGCACGCAGGCGCGTCCGGCGGCGGTTGCCGTCCAGGTGCCCGAGCCGGTGCAGCAGGCCGCCGGCTTGGCGGTGGTAGCGATTTGGCAGGCCGCCCAGGAGGCGGCCAACGACGCGTTGCGCGCGGCTCAAGCAGGGTGGGAAGCCGAGCGGCAGGAGTCGGAGGCATTGAGCCAGCAGATGGCCGACGCCTACGAGGCCCAAGCACTTGAGCTGGAAGCGGCCCAAGCACGTATTGCCGAGCTGGATGCCGCCCTAGAGCAGGCCGTCACCGCAGCGGCTACCCACCAGGTCGCCATTGACCAGGTGCGCACCGCGTTGGTGGACCTACAGCAGCGGGCTAGCACGGCCGAGGCCCGCGCCAGTGAGTTACGCACCGAGCTGGATCGGGCGCACTTGGTTGCTGCCGAGCAGCGCAACGCTGCCGGCCAGGCCCGCGAGGAGGCAGCGAACCTGCGGGGCCGGCTAGCAGCGTTTGAGTCGGTGGCCACCTCGCCCGCCTCGACAAAGGCAGGCCAAACAAAGCCGCGCGGGCGTAGTAGCAGTTAAGCATGCACGCATGCACGCAGCTTTGCATGCGTGCAACTAAAGCAGCTTGCATGCGTGCATGCGTGTTGCTAAGGTATTGCACACTTGCCCGTAAGCAAGCGACTTCCACCAGGAGCGCAGTGCATGAAAACCATCGCCATCGCCGTCCAGAAGGGCGGCTCCGGCAAGACAACGATCGCTGTTCACCTCGCGGTGGCCGCGCAGCAAGCCGGCCTGCGCGTTGCGCTGGCCGACACCGATCCGCAAGGCTCGGCCAAGGGATGGGCCGAAACCCGCCAGCACTCCACGATTGAAGTGGTGGCCATCACTTCGGCCAACGTCGGCGCAGCGGTACAGGCCGCAGCCGAGGAAGGCTATGACCTGCTGATTGTGGACACCCCCCCGCATGCGTCTGCCGGCATCGCCGCCGCGCTAGAGCATGCGGATCTCGCCCTCATGCCCGTGCGCCCGAGCCTGTTGGACCTTGCCGCCGCGCCGGCCTCGATCCGGCTATTGCAGGCCAGCGGCAAACCGGGGGCGTTCATTCTGTCCAGCGCCCCGATCCGCGCCAGTGAGACACGGGAAGTGGAACGGGAGCTGGCAAGCACCGGCATCCCGGTGTTGGAAACGGTCATCCATGATCGGACGGCCTATCGGCGCGCACTCGCTTACGGCCAGGCCGTGGGCGAATACGAGCCGGCCGGCAAGGCCTCATTTGAGATTCGCGCCCTGTGGCGCGAAGTGCAAACGCTACTCGACGCAACCAAAGGAACCCATGCATGAACACCGGACTCAGCGGCAAGCTCGCCGCCCTGGATAAGACCAAGAGCCAACCAGAAAAGCCGGTGCGCGCAGCGCCAGCCGAATCCAAGCCCCAGGGCGCCGCACGCCAGGCAGGCACGGCCAAGAGCGCGCCCAAGGTTGGGGCCACTCGCACCATCACCATCCGTCACCTGACCGATGATGACCTGCGCCGGCTTTCCGAGTTCCGTTACACCCATAACATGACCATCCAAGACATCACCATCAAGGGCATCTCCATGTTCCTCGCCTCGATGGGTCTTGCCCCGTTGTCGGCCATGTCCGACAACGGCGATTCCGGAGACGCCGAGTAACGCATGCGCGCATGCAACGCGGCTTGCATGTTTAGTTGCGCGCATGCTTGCATGCCAAGCTGCACGCAGCCATGCATGCGTGCAGACTTGCAGTGGTGCATGCAAGCCTGCACCCGCAAATGCATGCGAGCATGCAAGCCTGTTTGCATGCTGTTTTGGAAAATGCATGCAAGTCTGCAAGCGGCTAACGCAGCTTGCATGCAGGTTCGCGCGGAGCGAATGGCAATCACATGCATGCAACGCGTCAAGCATGCATGCATGCAGGTTTGACGATGGGCGCCCAGGTCATCGAAGCCTTCGCCAAGGGCTGGACAAACCGTCGGATTCTAGCCGGCAAGCCGCGCCAGGTGGGCCGCTGGGTGATCGGCGAAGACGGCACCCGGCGCCGGCTTCTGAGCTTCGCACCAGGGGACCGGTTTGCACTGGATCTATGGGAGCAAAACGACTACGGCACAACGCGGTGGCGAGTAGTGTTGTGTGAAGCATTGCCGCCCGGCCAGGTGGGCGAAAGCGTGCCAGCAGTGCGCCCGGATGTCGCAATTCTGGCCGACATCACAGGTGCAACACGGGTCCGCGCCTATGTGGCTTGGTTGGCGCTGAATCGGTCGAAAATCGAATCACTTAATCGGCTAGAATTGGCGCGAATTGAACAGTTTTTCCAGCGCATGCCACTGGCGCGGTTGAGGGTTTTAACCGCCGACGTGAGAGCCAAACTCCCCCGCAAAAGGCGAGGTTAATGGCATGTCTGTGACACGAAAAAAGCTAATCAATGGGCTAGCACTAGGTCTAGCGCTTGCACTGATTGCCCCGGCACTTGGATGGGCCAGTGCGCGCAGTTTGGCGGCGCTAGGCTTCACCGTCATTGCCAACCTTTCACCCAGCGTGGCGCAAGGTCTCTACCTGCTGAACCACAACGCGCACAGCGCAGACCGGGGCCAGTTGGTCGCTTTCTCCCCACATAATGCGGCAGCGCGTTATGGCTTTGAACGCGGCTGGATGAAGCCCGGAAGTCTTTACATCAAGCGTGTCGGTGCGGTTGCTGGCGACACGGTGTGCGTGAACAGCGAAGTCAGCATTGCAACCCCAACAACCGCAGGGCACCCAGCCACCTATAGGCGAGTGGGCGCGGTCGCTGCCACGGACCGAACAGGCGTGGCGTTGCCTCACGTCTTACAAGGCTGCACGCGAGTTCCAGCGGGGCACATTTTCACCATCGGTGATGGTCTCGCTAACAGCTACGACGGCCGCTATTACGGGTTCGTTCCGCTGTCGGTAATCGTCGGAAGCATTACACCGTTGTGGACGCAATCGTCTACGGTAGGAGTCGATCATGAATGACCTGATGTCAGTGATTCTCGCTTGCTCCATCGGTGTGCATCCGCAAACCGTGCAGGCGATCATCAAGCATGAGAGTGGCGGCAATCCGTATGCCATCAACAACCAGGTCCGTAGCTTCTACCCGACCCGGTTTGACGATGCCCAGCGGATCGCAGTCGAACAGGTGAGGGCCGGTCGCAGTACCGATATCGGGCTGATGCAGATCAACTCGCAGCATCTGACCAGATTCGGAGTGACGCCGGTTGACCTACTAGACCCATGCACAAACATCCGAATTGGCACCGCCATTCTGGCCCGGAACTACGCCCAGACATGGGCCAAATATCGCGCCGAAAAGCCTGCGCTGCTGAGCGCCTTGTCGATGTACAACACCGGCAACGAGTCGCGCGGCTTGAGCAATGGTTACGTGAGCTGGGTGTCGCAAGCGGCTGGGGTGGCGGTGAACTTCCCGGCAAGCGGGAAGGCGAGCGGCCGCCGGTCCACCGAAGCCCAAGCCAATGCTGTTCCCGTGATGTCGCCCGCAGCCGCGCCCACAGGGTTCGCAGGGACCGGGCCGAAGGCTGCACAACCGAGGCCACGCTGACCGCTTGTGCGGCGTTGTGCGGGTAGCGTCCGATAGGGCGGGGCTTGGTCAAGGCCGACGGTTCCGAGACGCGCTACAGCAGAGCCAGAGCGGGCGTTGTGGCTTCTGCGAAGGGTGGGTGTGATCGCAGGGGGTGAGGGCGTCGGAAGGCAAAAGCGGAGAAGCTGAAAAGAAGGGCAAGATAAAAGTGTGTGTGGTATGTGGGTATTAACTGACTATTTCTATTGGCTTTTCCTTACAACATAGTCGTTCTGGCTTGTTGTATTTTACAACATAGTGATTCTGGGCCAGGAGACGACCGTGGTAGGTAGTGAAAAGCGCAGCTCAGCAGGGCCAGGCCAGGCCGCTGGGAAGGGAGGTCAAAGTTCAAGCAGCACCGACAAGCCGCTGCGCGTTCGACTGTCCAAGGGCCGCCAGGCGCGTAACAACTCCCAGGTCAACGAAGTCATTAGCCGTGTCAAAGGCGCTGCCAAGCGGGCGGCACGGACCGGGCGGATTTCCGGCGCGACCACGCACCATGCTGGGCGCGGCGCTGGCGTCAGGATTGACACCGGAAGCCGACAGCAGCGCGTCACCATCAAGGCCCGTGTGGTCGCAGCGCCACGGGTCGGAGCAAAGGCTGCTATGCAGCGGCACGTGGACTATGCGCAGCGCCACGGCGTAGACAAGGATGGTGGGGCGGCTCGCCCATTTACCGACACGGGTGAACTCACGCGCGAGCAAACATCGCAGTTCGTGGCTCGTGCAGAGCCTGACCGGCATTCATTTCGTTTCATCGTCTCGCCGGAAGATGGGGCGAGCCTGAATTTAGAAAGCTACACCCGCGATTTGATGCAACAAATGGAGCGGGATCTAGGGACGAAACTGGATTGGATGGCGGTCGCTCACCATGACACCGACAACCCACACGTGCACATCATCGTGCGTGGGGTGGATGACAGGGGCGGCGACTTGGTGATTAGCCGCGACTACATCAGCAATGGTATGCGCGAGCGTGCACGTGAGTTGGCAACGCGCGAGCTGGGATATCGGAGCGATATCGACATCTATCGCTCTGCTGCGAAGGAGGTCACGCAAGAGCGCTGGACGGGTCTGGACGCGTCCATGCTTCGGGAGCAGCAGAGCCGCGAAAGCGGCCTGATCCATGCCGGCAAGGTTCATGCAGATCCGTTCCGCAATGCGCAGCGGCAATTGCGGCTACAGCGGCTGGCGATCCTGCGTGACCACGGCTTAGCCACCGAACAAACGCCCGGTCTCTGGAAGATCCATGCGAATGCGCCAGAGGCGATGCGTGCGATGGCACAGGAGCGCAGGTTAGCCACAGAACTCAAACCGCATATTGACGCTGAGCGCAGCCGTCGCGGCCTGCTGGCCGACAAGGACAGCCTGAAGCTAGCACCCGTGCAGGGTGTCATCCTGGATCGCGGATTGGCGGACAAGCTGTCCGGCACCGAATACATCATCGTCGGCGGATTCGACGGCCAGGTGCATTACGCAACGCTCAGCATGCATTCGGAGCGGCACATGCCGGAGCGCGGACGCATCGGCGATACCGTGGAGCTGGGAACGTACACGCCACCAGCGGCCACGTCTGCGGATAAGAACGTGCTGCGGCGCTTGAAGAACGGCGTGTATGTCCCAGACGCCCATCTGGCCGAGGTGAAGGCATGGAACCCGAAGCGCTTGCCGCCTACTGCAACGCCGGAGTCCTACATTGATGCGCACGTCAATCGCATGGAAGCACTGACGAGCCGAGGCCATGTCACCAAGCTGCCTGATGGGACGTTCCGTGTGCCGGCCGATCTGTTGGCGCGCCTCGATGGTGATCCGGCCATCGCGCGCGACAAGAACTCTTTCGTGCGTCTGGACGTGAAGGCGCAAGGCTCACTCAGCCGCCAAAGCCAGGTCATCGGACGAACATTCCTCGACGACCAGTTGGCCGCTGGTCGCCTTGAGCAGCTGAAGAACACCACCATCCGCACTCGCACCCAGGTGCAGTTCCTAGAGGCTCTGGAAGCGCGTGCCGACCGCCTGGTTGAGTTGCAGCTTGCGCAGCGCACTCCTGCCGGGGTGCGCCTCAAGGCCGGCTTTGACGACGAGCTGCGCGACATGGAGCGCGCGATGGTGCAGAAGCACCAGGTTGCAGGGGTGTTGAAACCGCATCTTCGAGCCGAGCGGAGCCAGAGCGGGCGACTGGCCGACGAAAAGAGCCTAGAGACATCTGGGCCGCTCCAGGGCGTCATTCTCGACCGTGGGCTGGCCGACAAGCGGACCGGCGCCGAGTACGTCATCGTCGCCGACTTCGACGGCCAGGTGCATTACGCCACGCTCAATGCCCCGTCAGAGCGGCACCTGGTCGAGCGTGGGGGCATCGGCGACGTCGTAACCCTCAACAGCTACACGCCGCCGGTCGCCACGGCTGCAGACAAGAACGTGCTGCGGCGGTTGAAGGATGAGATCTATTCCCCTGCTGCGCATCTGGAAGAGGTCAAAGAATGGGACCCGAAACGATTGCCCGGCAACGCAACGCCAGAGTCCTACATCGAGGCACACGTGCGGCGCATGGACGCCTTGGCGCACCGGGGCCATGTGACCAAATTGGAGGACGGCACCTATCAGGTGCCAGCGAACCTGGTGGAGCGGGTCAACGCCGATCCCACACTCAGCGACCCCAAGCGCGCCTTTGTGCGCCTGGACGTGCTTGGGAAGGGGCCGCTGCCCCAACAGAGTCAGGTCATTGCCCGGACGTTCCTGGACGAGCAGCTGGCCGCTGGGCGCCTTGAGCAGATGAAGGGCGCCACCAGCCGCACCCGCACGCAAGCGCAGTTCCTGGAAGCGCTGGAAGCCCGCACCGACCGCCTGGTCGCACTGCGGATGGCCGAGCGCACTCCTGTGGGTGTGCGCCTCAAGGCCGGCTTTGACGAAGACATGCGCGGCATGGAGCTGGGCGATGCACAGAAGCGGCTAGCAGCCAAATACGGCCAGCCGGTCAATCTCGATGTGGCCCGCCGCTTTCAGGGCACCGTGGAAGCCATCGAGAACCTGCCCAGCGGCCCACATGCGGTGATTGTGCAGAACGGAACGTTTGCGGTGGTGCCGGCGAAGGATGGCCTGCAAGGCCAGCTCGGCAACACCGTCGCGGTGCAGCTGGCGAAGGGCCAGAGCATGAACCAATCCTTCCAGTCGGTGCGCATCCGCTTCGCGGCAATGGATGTGCTGGACAAGGGCAAATCGTTAGGCCTCACACGGAGTTAAAGCGATGGCACCACAAAGCAAACAACGCGAAAAAACGCGCCACGCGGGCGGACTGCGTGGCGGTCCCATCGTCGCCTGCTTGGCGTGCATCTTTCTGGGCGTGTGGGCGGCGAGCCAGTACGTGGCCTATGCGCTGGCCTACCAGCCCCAGCTCGGCGCGCCCTGGTTCCAAATCGCAGGGCACGGCATCTACGCGCCGTGGTCATATTTCCCGTGGTTGTGGGATTACAACGCCTACGCGCCTGACATCTTCACCAGGGCGATCTACATCGTAGCCGCGTCGGCGGTGCTGGGTTTCGTGGTCATGGTGGCGGTGGCCATCTACCGCACCCGTGCCCAGGAGGAAGTGCTGACGCACGGCTCGGCGCGCTGGGCCGATGCTGCCGAAATCGAGAAGTCGGGATTGCTCGGCCAGGCCGGCGTCGTGCTCGGCATGACCGAGGACGGTCGATACCTCACCCACAACGGGCCGGAGCATCTGGAAGTCACAGCGCCGAGCCGGTCAGGCAAGGGCGTGGGCATCGTGGTGCCCACCCTCTTGAACTGGCAGGCAAGCGTGGTGGTCAACGACATCAAGGGTGAGAACTGGGAACTGACATCGGGCTATCGCAGCCGGATCGGCTACGCGCTGAAATTCAACCCGACCCAGCGTGACACCTGCCGGTTCAATCCGCTGGCCGAGATTCGACCAGGTGATAACGAGGTCAAGGACGCGCAAAACGTCACCGACATGCTGGTTGACCCAGACGGCAAGGGCAAACCCGACCATTGGAGCAAGGAGGCCGACTCATGGCTGCTTGCGGTGGTGCTCCATGTGCTCTACGCCGAGCCGGATAAGACGCTGGCCGGCATCGCGATGTTCCTGGACAACCCGGAACGGACGATGGAAGCCACGCTGCAATACATGCTCGACACCAAACACCGCAATGGCAAGGTGCACCCGGTCGTGGCAATCGGCGCAAGAGCGATGCTCAACAAGAGCGCCAACGAGCGTAGCGGTGTGCATTCGACGGCGCGCAGCTTCTTCAACCTCTACTACGACCCCATCGTGGGCGCCGCGACCAGCGAAAGCGACTTTCGCATCACCGACCTGATGCGCGCCCAATACCCCCTGTCGCTGTATCTGATCAGCCCGCCGAGCGACAAATCCCGCCTACGGCCGTTGTTCCGCTTGATGCTGCAACAGATCAGCCGCCGGCTCACCGAGGAATTACACCCGGAGGGCAACAAGCACCGGCTGCTGTTGCTGGTTGATGAGTTCCCATCCTTGGGCAAGTTGGAGTTCTTTGAAGAAGGGCTGGGCTACGTCGCCGGCTATGGCATCAAGTGCATGATGATCAATCAGAGCTATAACCAAATTGTGAAGTATTACGGGCCGAGTAATACAGTCATGGATGGTGCGCATATCCACGTGTGGTATGCGCCCAACACCGACGAGACAGCCAAGCGCATCAGCGATTCGCTCGGAATGACGACCGAGATTCACCAGCAGACCAACTACACCGGAGGCCGGTTGTCTGGCTTGCTGGGCCACGTGATGGTGTCCAACCAGGAGTCAGCTCGCGCCTTGATGACGCCAGGCGAGGTGCGGGAAATGGACCCGACCAAGAAAATCATCGTGGTCGCAGGCCTGCCGCCAATCATGGCGGTCAAGATCAAGTATTACAGCGATGCCAAGTTCCGCGACCTGGTGCCCCCGACCGATGAGCGCGGCAAGGTGCTGGACCCAACCCACAAGTACGCGCCAGTCGCCAACACCGCAGCCAGGCCATACCCATACGGGCCGCCAGTGGCCGGCAACCCGTGGACCAAGCTCACCCCCGCTGTGGTGCCGGTCGCAGTGGCGGCCGCCCTACAGCCGGCCGTCCAAGACTCCCGCGACCTGGACCCCGAGCCGACGCCCGTACCGGCGGCGACGGTCGAAGCCGCGCCCATGTTCGATGACGACATCGGCGCCGATGCCGACATCGATGCCCATGAAATCACCGTCAGCCCCGCCGCCAAAGCCGATGGCATGGATGCAGCCGACGACGACATGGACTACATGCTGCCATGAAGAAGTCTGACGGTAAGACCATCCTGCACACCCAAGTCGAAACCCGGCTCATGCAGCTCGCAAAACGCGAAGCCGCCGAGCGCCGCATCCCATTACGGGCCGTGGTGGAGGCCGCGCTAGCCGAGCGTTACGACCCCGAACACGCCAAAGCCGAAGAAATGCTGGTCTTGAAGGAGTTGCGGTCACTGCGCAATGAGGTGCGCAACGTGCACTTCGGCAATCAGATGCTGGTGGAGCTGACCACGCTCACGACCAAGAACCTGTTTGCACGCCTGCCTGCCGCGACGCCGGCTAGCAACGCAGCGGGAGAGGGCTTCTACAACGCACTGATTGCATCGGTGGAGCGGGTCTTTAGCCAGCGCACGCCGCTGCTGGATAAGTTGACCGCCTCTCTAGTGCGTGCCCAAACCGATAGCGAGTTCGACTCCCTACAGGCAGCGGCCGGGCAACCCCACGACGCCGACCACGATCCCGAGGACGCCCCATGAACGCATCACCCTTGACCAGTGTGCCCCGTTCGATTACGAGCAATTCGGTGAGTAGTTCACCACCTGTCTGGAGGCTCAAAATCCAGTTGCTTGGCATCTCCCCCACAGTGTGGCGTCGGCTCGATACCTACGCTGATGTCGAATTGGCGCAGCTGCACTACTTCATCCAAGGGGCGATGGGCTGGGAACTGATGCACCTGTACTCGTACGGGCATGGCAATGGCAGCGAGATTCCCAGTAAACGTCGCTTGTGCGATGTGTCTGGCATTGGAGAGACACTGATCTACACGTATGACTTTGGCGATGACTGGCAACACCGAGTGACAGTCGAAAAGCTAATGGATACACCATCAGGAAGTTATCCGCACTTGATTACCGGCAAAAACGCCTGTCCGCCGGAGGATTGTGGCGGACCATGGGGCTATGCGGAGATGCTCAGGGTACTTGCTGGCCGCAGCAGTGCCCGCCGACGCGAACTCACGGAGTGGTTAGGTGGCCCATTCGACCCCAGCGCATTCAATATTAGTGAGGCCAGAGAACGTCTTGCCGAGTACGCCAAGCTGTCCATGCCGAAAGCTCACCGTTGAACGCCGCTGCCCTATGGACGGCAATCACGATAATCATCTGCTGGCAGCACTATTATGCGCCGGGCAGGCGGCGCGGTGGACGGGGGCACACAGACCTCATTCCGTCAATGTGCTCAAGCAAGCCATCGGGAACCGAATTCCACATCGGGTCAAGCACGAAGTCGATCCCTTCGCGGCGTGCCAATTTCGCAGCCGGTACGAAGTCGGCATCTCCAGCGAATAGGACGATCTGGTCCACTTGGTGCTTTAGAGATAGCGAAGATATGTCGATACCTATCCGCATATCCACGCCTTTTTGCCGCACCGCGGGTGAAAAATCGGTCTCTAGAAGCTCCTCCACCTTCAATTTCTGTTTGAGGATATCGTCAAGCTTGCCTTGGGAAACCGTCCACCCAACCTGCGTTGATAAGTGGCCTAGCCTGAGTGCAACTTTGCGCTTATGCCGAAGGAGATCATGCAACTCCCGACGAAACACCGCTTCAGATGACTTGGCGAAGTCCACCGCGCGCTTGGTGACAGGGTGATGCATCTTTTTTTCCAGGGGCGCGCAGTCATAGAAGAAGATCCTGTATAGCTCCCGCTGCGGCTGATTGGGGTTATTGAGATGCGCGACTGCCCACCGATGAGCAACGTCTGCGGCGCGTTGCGGATTCATTGAGTTATGCGGTTCAATTCTGCGAAAGCGTTTTATGAAGTACGCTCCGTCAATCAAAATTGCGGTTGGCACTGCGCTTCCCTCAGTCCCTCAGGCACAAAAAAGCCCCCGGTTAGGCCGACCCTGGATGAGTTGGGTGGCGTACTAGGAGGGCTGGATAACAGCTATGTTAGCAGAGCAGAAATAGAAGCGCAATAGAGTGAGCGCTTCCGGAGTCTTGGCGTGTCCCTGCACTCTGAGTTCGGTCGAAACCAAACAAGAAAGCCAAAAACCATGGGCATCAACTACACCGATGAACTTGCCAGCCTAGTACTATTTGCCGGCAACACCGCATTGGCCATCCGCCAATACAGCGCTTACAGCGCGGATGCCACCCACGCCAGTCGTGCGGCGCGGGATGTCAGGTGGCTGTCTGACAGTCTGCACAACTTCGAGGCCATTGGCCGCAGTGTGTTGCAGGCCAACCACGCACACGTCGCTTTCATGGCTGGTCTGCTGGCCGAGCAGTTCCAGAAGCATTTGCAGACCGATCCGAGTGATCCGGAATCACCGGCTGCAGCTTTCAAACGCAATGCTCGGTACGTCGATCTGCACGCCGTCATCGCTACGCTACTCAATCTGCAGGCCAAAGCGGCGGCGGCGGTCGAGGAGGCGACGGTTTAAGAGGCGGTTGACACGTTCGCCGGTTGGCGAAAGGATTGAGCTATCGCTGCACAATCAGCGATTCGGCACATCAAACCGATCAAGATGGCAGGAGCGCGCAAGCGCCCATCGTCCGATGCTGGCGCTTTTATTTAGCTCGCCAGTTCTATGGTGGGCGGTGCGCGGAGGCCGCAAGGCCTGCCGGTTCCCGCTTCTGCCTATCCGGTTTTGATGACCGCGTACCGTCCACCACCTTTCCTGCGAGTACGCTCGGTCCTGCAAGAAGGTAGATTCAGCACCAGACGTACCAAAACAACGAGGCAGCCTGCTGGTGTGATGAGCGGAGGCCGAAAACGAAAAAACCGCCCCTGCCAGGGCGGCTTTTTCATCACTGGGCTGGCGGGAAAACCAGTCAATGGGACAATAACGTACCCCCATCCTAATCCCGCCGGCGAAGCCGTGCAAGAGGGAAAGGATGCAAAGGCCTAAACGCCGAACACCTTGCCCCGCTGCCGTTCATCGGCGCGGGACATGCCAGCAGTAGATCCAGGCTTCCACACGCCAGGCCCCGAACCGACCGCGACCAGCGGCCGGCCGCACAAGCGTGTGCGCTGGCGTCAGCCCAAGCCGCCGGCTGGCAAGAAGCGCCGGCCGCCTGTGCTGGATGCCACCTGCGACGGGCTGGTGCTCGCCCTGGAAGAGCGGAAAGGCGCTTGGAAGCGGATTAGCCACAACGTCATTGTGGCCGGTTATGCCCTGGACAAAGCGCTGACGCGGGTGCGCGGACTGCGCAAGGACGGGGCCGAATCGTTGCTGTCCATGGCCATGGCGCTGCTCTACTTGGCCGACATCCGCACCGGATTTGTTGGCAAGCCACGCCAAGGCGGCGGTCCCTGGCAGCGCTACACGCTGCTCGACCTCGCCCAGCTCGCCTATGGCGGGCAGACGCCCGCCGAGGAACGGCGCGCACGGCGCTCGCTCGACATGATTGTGAGCCTTGGGTGGGCATTCCCCACCAAACAGGTGCGCCGGCACAGCAAAGACCCCGAGGGCGGCGATCTGTGGTGCAGCGAAGCGGGCGTGCGGCGGATCAACTTCCAGCGGCTGTGCGACATGGTGGGCACCAGCTGGTTGCTCAAGCGCGACCGCAAGCACGCAGACCAGGCACGCGGCACAGGCGTTGCGTCCTTCACGCAGGCGCAAGCACGCCGTCAGCCGCCCCAGGAGCCGCGCACCGCGCCGCGCAGGGGCTATGCCCGCCCTGCGGCACACCGCGCCACGGGCGATCCACCAGGCGGCCTACAGCACGCCGCGCAGTACATCGCGGACATAGCGAACACATTCAAAAAGTAGCCGTCACCGGCAGGCTCGCCCCTGCCAGATCCCGCAAAAACAGGCACCCACGCCGGCAAATCTGCCGCACAAAGGCCGGCTAACGCCCCTGCGGTGGCCTCTATCACCAAGTCGAACCCCTCAGTTATCTACGCAGCGGTGGATAAATCCACCGCTGCGGTGGGTAAGCCTGGGGAGAAATAACGCTATTTGTCCTGTTTAATTGTCAGGCCATCCAGTCAACCTCTGGTTGAAAGCACAGTCAGTAGAAAATCAACAGCAGATCGGCGTCGCCGCCGCTTCGCGACGACGACAGCGTTAGATGCTCAATAGAGGGGCTGCGCCCCTCCCACCGCCGCTGCGCATGAGCGCACTTGGAAAACCAACCAACATGAAGGCGCAGCGACGGCGGTCCCCTCCCGCAAACAGCAAAAGCGGGTCGGCAGGGAGTGATTAACCGGACTTCGAGGCAGGCCATGACCCTAGAAAGGCTGTCGGCTTCGGGTTGCCTGCGTTGAAGAGCGGTCACCGTGCGCTACGCGCACAACAGCGCTTCGCACCCGCAAAGCAAGCCCTCTGTCTGAGACAGATGGGCATTTTGCTAAAATCCAGTGCTAGCGCCGACTGGCCAAATCGGTGGTGCCATGTTCTATCCGCCACAGAGGTACTGCACCGAATGCCAGGCCGACCGCGTGCTGCTGACAGCCACCAAGATCCCAAGCCGGTGCCAGTGGAGAGGCTGATTTTTGCACGCAATTTTCGTCAAGCACGGAAGGCAGCGAAGCTCAGTCAACGTGGCATAAGAGATAGGACAGGGTTCGCGCAAGGGTGGATAAGCGCAGTAGAAACAGGGAAATCGGCGCCCAACCTCGACAGCATGGCCGTCCTTGCCGAATGCGTGGGTGTCCCGCTATGGAAGCTTCTCGTACCGTAGTGCTCGTCACAGTTTAAATAGCCGGGCGAGGGTTATCTGAAATACGGGTGATACTATTGATAGTGTCAACTGTATATCGAGGATATCCAGTCCGTGAATGCATTTTTTCCCATCACCACCCGCCATAGCCGGCTGCTGGACATGATGAAGTCCGCGCTTGGCGGTGCCATCGGCGAGCTGCTGGACGATCCGGCCGTTGAAGAAGTGCGCGTCAACCCCGATGGCCGCTTGTGGTATGCCAAGGACGGTCGCCGGATTTGCCACGACCACACCCTGGATGTAAACGCGCGGGCGCGTGTCATCAAGATCGTCGCCGATCACGTCGGCGAGATTGCCGACAAAGACAATCCCAGCTTCCCGGCCGAGCTGCCGGAGTCGGGCTACCGCTTCCACGCGATCCTGCCACCCGAATCGCCCGATGGCCCCACCTTCGTGATCCGCAAGAAATCAAACCTGCGGCTCACGCTGGACGACTATGTGACCAATGGGCAGCTGACACCGCGCCAACGCGACATCATCGTCAAGGCGGTGCACGACCACGACAACATCGTGATCGTCGGCGGCAGCCACACTGGCAAAACTACCTTTGCCAATGCGGTCCTGTACGAAATGGGGCGTGTCACCGGCCGCGTCATCACGTTGGAAGACACGCTGGAATTACGCGTGGAAGCCGACGAGGTGGTGCGCTTGCGCACCGTGCGTAACCGCGACCAGATCACTCGGAGCATGACCCACCTATTGCGCGACACACTGCGCTTTACCCCGGACCGCCTCATCGTCGGCGAGGTACGTGGCCCGGAGGTCATGGACATGCTCGATGCCTGGAATACCGGCCATCCCGGGGGGCTATGCACCATCCACGCCAACAGCGCCAATGAAGCATTGGAGCGCATCGAGGACCTGCTTGTGCAAGGCGGGTTCCTGCCGGTTCCGCGCAAGATCGCCCGCACGGTGCAGATCATCGTGAGCATCGGTTTCGAGACGGTAGACGACGATGGCCACAAGGTGGTGAGGCGCGTGCGTGAAGTGCTGCGCGTCAAGGGCGTCGAGCAGACGCCAGAAGGTCACGTCTACAAGCTTCTGTCAGCCGAGTGACCGTGCCGCGTCTTGGTGTGCTAAGTATATACACACCATGTAAAACACAAAGACCATTCCCCCAGCCAGGATATGACTATGAAGCTCCGTAACACTCGCACTCTACAGCTGCTCACGCTGGCGTTTTTCTTGTTGCCGGCTGCCGCCTACGCAAGCGGCACCGGCATGCCGTGGGAAGACTGGCTAGACAAGATCCTAAACAGTATTACCGGACCGGTTGCCAAGGCCATTGGCGTCATCGCGATTGTTTCTTCTGGCATTGGTATTGCCTTCTCCGAAGGTGGATCGGGCATGCGCAAGCTCTTGATGGTCTGCCTGGGCTTGTCAATTACCTTTACCGCCACGTCGTTCTTCCTGAACTTCCTTGGCTACGGCGGCGGCGCGGTGTTCTGACATGGACGAGAACGCCAACCCTGATGGCTATGAAGTGCCCGTGCATCGGTCACTCTCCACACCCCGCCTCGTTGCTGGAATTCCGCGCGACATGGCAATTGTGTCGTTCACGATAGCAGCAGCGTTGGTGTTTGGCTTGCAATCGTGGTGGAGCCTGCCGCTCTATCTGGTGATCCATATCGGCCTGGTCCTGCTGACCAAGTACGACACGCAATGGCCGGAAGCGCTGAAACGCGCGCTCCGTTTGAAAACCCACTACCGCGCATAGCGGGCTACGGGCAGTGGTCCGCCAACGCGGACCACTGCCCGTGGCGCTAAGTGAAGGCCGACCCATGCAGCGACTTCCGAAATACAGCAACGAACCTACCGACATCGGTGATGTGCTGCCGTGGGCGTATCTGGTCGCCCCCGGCGTCGTGCTGAACCGCAACGCGTCGTTGATCACGACGCTGCGCTATCGCGGGCCAGACCTGGACTCGGCGACCAAGCACGAACTGGTCGCCGTCTCAGCCCAAATGAACAACCTGTTCCGCCGCCTTGGGGACGGCTGGTATTTCCAGATCGACGCACAACGTGCACCCAGCACCAACTATCCCGGCGGCGAACACTTCCCCGATCCGATGTCGTATCTGATCGATGAAGAGCGCCGCAGCATCGCCGAGACGGGCGTGCACTTTGAGACTACGTATTACTTCACACTCGGATGGTTGCCACCCAAGGCACAGGAGAGTACAGCCCGTGCTTGGTTCTTCACGGACCCGGACGGGGAGCGCAAGAGTGCGGCCAACCGCGACCGGCAGACAATCAACGATTGGCTCGACAAGTTCGAGGTGGAGCGCATTCGGCTCCTGGAAGCCTTCTCGGCCATCCTGCCCGAGGTGCATGCGCTCAATGACTCCGAGCTGCTGACCTACCTGCACGACACAATCAGCACCAAACGTCACCCGGTTGTACCTGGTGACGTGTCCCAAGAGCTTTGCCGCGTGCTGCCCGACACCCCGCTGATCGGGGGCAAAGAACCGAAGCTGGGCAAACACCACTTGGGCATCATCACCGTGCGTCAGTTCCCGACGCAGACCATCCCCGGCATTCTGGATCGCTTGAACCGGATGGGCATGGCCTACCGGTGGGTGACGCGCTGGGTGGCCTTGGACAAGGCCACGGCCGACAAGGAAATGAAGAAGATCCAGCGCGAGTGGTTCAGCGGCCGCAAGTCCTTCATGGTCATTCTCAAGGAGCTAGTGAGCAAGTCGGAGTCAGCGCTGGAAAACCCGGAAGCACTCGCTAACGCGGCAGACGCCAACGCTGCAATGCAGGAAATCGCAGCAGAGGCGGTGGGCTATGGTTACTTCACCCAATCGCTGATCGTGCTTGATACAGATCCGCGAAGGCTGGAAGCGAAGCTGCGCGCGGTCGAGCGCGAAATCAATGGTCTAGGCTTTGTGACCATTGACGAAGCCCGCGACGGCAATGCGATCGATGCGTTTCTCGGCGCAGTGCCAGGCAACGCCCAGCACAATATCCGCCGGCCGATGGTGTCCACCCTCAACCTCGCCCATGCCATGCCCAGTTCCAGCGTGTGGGCCGGGCCGCGCTACTGCCAGAACGACCTCTTCCCCGGCAATCAGCACCTGGACCACTCTCCGCCCCACATGTTCGTGGTCACCGGGGAGACAACGCCGTTCCGATTCAGCACGTACGTGGGAGACGTTGGGCACACGATGGTCATCGGTCCGACCGGTGCCGGCAAGTCGGTGCTACTCAATCTGGCCGAAACGCAGTTCCGGCGCTACGAAGCGGCGCAGGTGTATGTGTTCGACAAGGGTGGCAGCTCGCGCATTACCACCGAGCACGTGGGTGGCCGCTTCTACGATCTGGGCGGCGACAGCAGCCCGGCGTTTCAACCGCTGGCCCACGTGGACAACGACCAGGAACGGGCGTGGGCGCAAGAATGGCTGATTGACATCATCGTGGGCGAAGGCATCCAAATGACGCCGCAGCGTAAGCGCGCCATCTGGGATGCGCTCAACGAAATGGGCAGCGACAGTATCGAACAGCGCACCATTTCGGCCTTCACCGTGCTGGTGCAAGATCCAGACATCAAGGAGGCCTTGCACCCGTTCACGGTGGACGGCGCGCACCGCGAACTGCTGGATGCAACGCACGACGACGTGTCGCTGGGCAGCTGGCTCGCGTTTGAAATGGAAGAATTGATGAATACCCCCCAGGTGGTCATGCCGGTGTTGACCTACCTGTTCCACCGCTTAGAGCAGCGCTTCGACGCGAAGCGGCCGAGCCTTCTGGTACTCGATGAAGCATGGCTGTTCCTCGACCACCCAGCGTTTTCGGCCAAGATCCGCGAATGGCTCAAGGTGCTCCGTAAGGCCAACGTCGCTGTGTGGTTCGCCACGCAGAGTCTGGCCGACGTGGCGCAATCCAAGATCATGCCCACGCTGATCGAGGCGTGCATGACCAAGATCTTCTTGCCCAACAGCAGCGCCCGAAACGACGAGGTGGCCAAGTTCTACCGGATGTTCGGTTTGAACGATAAGCAGCTGGAGATCATCGCCAGCAGCACGCCAAAACACGACTACTACTTGACCAGCCCGCAGGGCAATCGGCTGTTCTCGCTCGGCTTGGGTCCGTTGGCACTGGCCGTTTGCGGCGCTACTGGAAAGGAGGCGCAGCGCGAAGCCATTGCCATCAGCAACGCCACCAGCACCACCAGAGAATTCAACGAAGCGTATTTAGCGCACCTGGTCAACAAGCACGACCAGGCGCAAGTGAGCAAACCCGCGAGCCAGCGCACAGCTTCGCCCCTGCAATGGGCGCTCGACTTCGTGCGCTCCGTTGATAGCAGCGCAGTGCCCAGCAACACCCCCGTCCAAGCCTAACCCCGCATGGAGAACGCTATGACCATTCGTCGCGTCACCGCAGCCCTCACCGTCGCCACCGGCATCGCAGTTGCCGGTGGCTCTGCCGTTTATGCTCCCCCGGCGCAAGCGTTGGTGTGCGCCAATTGCAGCAACTTAGTCACTCAGTTGTTGCAGCAGAGCCAGGAAATCACGGCCTACGCCAAGCAGGTGCAGCAGTATAAAACTCAGTTGGATCAACTGAACTTGCAGATCCAGCAGGTGGCCAACGAGGGCCGCAATCTGACTTCGCTGCCGCGCAATGTGTTTGGCGAGTACCAGCAGGTTTACAACTCCTATAAGCAGAGCATCAACCAACTGCGCGGGAGCATGGCGAACCTGGAGAACACACGCGACACGTTTGCCCAGCGCTACCCACAAGTGACCAACGATGCGACGTTCCAACAGCTCTCGGCGATGGTCGATCAGTGGCAATCGCAAGGCCGCAACAATGTGGAGGACGCCCTATACAGCGGCGCGGCCGTTTTGGACACCCTGGACAGCAGCAACCAGCAGTTCGAGACGATGGGCCAGGCTTCGCAATCTGCTACAGGTGCACTCGCGGCAACGCAGGCCGGCAACCAAATCAACATGCTGGTCGGTCAGGAAATGATGAAGCTCAACGCACAGACCGCTGCGATGAACCAGGCCGTCCTTGAGGAACAGGCTCGGCAGATGGCGTCTGACCAAGCGAACAACATTGAGATTAATCGAGCCTATGGAAGTAGTGCTTACCAGAAATCAACAGTCCCACCCGCAAATGTCGAGTTCATCAAGTGAAGAAGATCATCTATTCAGCCGCGCTAGTTGCCATTGCAGCCCTCGCCGGGTGTGGTGGCGATCGTACCGCTTCGGTTCCCGATAAAGTCTCAGCTACAGGCAGCATTCCTGGCGATGAACCAATTCCGATTATCGAGAAATTAGGTTTGCCGGAAAAATGCCGACAGCCCGCTGCATTCGACCAAGAGTGTGCAGATCAAATAGATAGCGCATACGGGAAAGGCGCTGGCGCTGATGCAAAGCTTAAGCTGGATTTTTGTGGCGCCTATGGAGGTTGCGTCGGTATGCAGCGCAATCGTGCCTACGAGAAATCGACTGTGCCCCCCGCCAGTGTCGATTTTATCAAGTGAAGAAGATCATCTATTCAGTCACGCTATTAGCGCGTGCGTATGGCGACGCAGCGCAACGTGCATGCCCTGTACCAGGCAAGCACTCACCTGCCATCAGGCTAAAGCGATCCGATGCTTCCGAGCCGTCCACTGTGGAGCTGGCGAAGCCGGTTTCACAGGGCTGGCCGGATGCGCGAACCATGCCAGCGACTGCATCTAAGCAATAGGACGGACAGCGATGAACCCGACCACGACAGGCTTCCTCACACAGCTGTTGCAGAACTTTGTCAACGTGTTTTCCAACGGATTTGGAATTCTGACGCCCCGTGCGTCGGCAATTCTGGGCACGTTAGCCGCCATAGAAGTTGCGTTGGCTGCACTGTTTTGGTCATTGCGCGGTGAAGATTTCACCGCGCCATTCCTTCGTAAGCTGTTGCGGATCGGATTCTTTGCTTTCCTTGTTGCGTCGTGGCCCACGTTGACTAACGGCGTGGCCAGTGGCTTGGCGCAGATCGGTACCTTAGCCGGCGGCGGTACCGCGACCCTGGTGAAAGATCCTAGCGCGATCCTCGACAGGGCTATGGAGGTCATCAAGCCGATTGACAATAAACTCAAAGACATGCAGCGCGGCGGGTGGATGGACAAAGTCGCGATGCTCGCAGTAGTTGTTCAGTACACGATTGCGGAGCTGTTTATCCTGGCCGCATTTGCGGTGTTGGCGTTCACGTGCATGCTGACCGTCATCGAGTTCTATCTAGTGTCTGTCTTAGGTTTAATTCTGGTTCCCTGGGGGATAAGCAACCATACGGCGTTCCTCGCGGAGAAAGCGATTGGTGCTGTCATAGCCCAAGGTGTGAAGCTCATGGTGTTGAGCTTCATCATGGCGGTTTACGGCAACGTCATGGCGACATTCACTGTGCCGCCAGCCCCCGAGATCCTGGTTACCTATCTCGCAGCTATCTCCGCTGGTGTGATGGCCATACTGGCCGTACATGCCCCAGCTGTAGCTGGCGGCCTGCTATCAGGCTCCCCGTCTTTGACCGCCGGTAGCGCGGCCGGCGTCGCCATTGGTGCCGGCGCTGCTGCGATTGGTGCCGGTGTGGGTGCGGCCGCGCTGGGCCGCATGGGCGCAGCCAGTGCGTCCAAGACCATCACCGCCGCCGGGCAGATCCACGGCGCCGGCAGTGCAGCTGCCGCGAACAGCACCGGGGCCGGTGCGGCTGCACTGAGCAATCCCGGTATTCGTGGCAGCGTCATTGGTGGACTGATGGCGGCAAGTACGACACCGGCCGGCCAGGCCGTTGCAGCCGGCGTTCAACGCGCGGCAAGCACCCGCCTCGGCCAGGCCGCAATCAAGTTCGGCTCGGCCGCCGCTGCAAACATTGATCGCGGCGTCTCAGCGGGCGCCAGCTATGCGGCCGCTGGTGCGTCGGAAGTCGGCCGGATGGCCGCTGCACCGATCACCAATGCCGGCGCAGCGGTGAAGGACGCCTGGTCCCAGGGCGTCGCGATGAGCGGCGGTGTACCGCCGGCAGCTGCGCCGCCACCGCCTGCGACACCTACTCCGTCCCCGGAACGACTGGAAGCCGGCAGACAGCGATTCAGCGACGCAGCAACCGTCGCCAAAGCATCAACTACAGCGATCAAAGGAGCCACGACCACCAGCGGTGGCGGCAGCGGGAACCCGACGATTGCCCCCACCAACGACGAGAGCTAACCACGCATGAGCAGCACCAAAGACCTACTGCAAACGCCCGTCGGCCAGCGTCCCAGCTCGCCGCCGATGTCGCCACACCACGACTCAGCTCGCAAAGGCTGGACGGACAAACTGGAAAAATCGGAGAGCGACAAACGCGCATGGCGCTGGGCTGCGGTTGGCGGCTACGCGCTGTCGGTACTGCTGGCTGGCGGTCTTATTGCCGTGAGCAATCGACCGCCACCGAAGCCGCTCATTGCGCGCGTCAACACAGATGGCGCGCCGCAGGTTATGGGCTACGCAACCCCCAACTACACGCCCGGGCAGGCGGAGATTCGCTACTTCCTCAAACATTGGGTGGAGCTGGTGCGCACCGTGCCACTCGATCCAGTGGTGGTGAAGTCGGCTTGGAATGAGGCCTACAACTTCATGACGCCGGCCTCTGCAAACAAGCTCAACGCCGAGGCCCGCGTGCCGGGTTCGACCATGAGCAAGGTCGGCCAAGAAACCGTCACCACGCAAGTGACCTCCGTGGTGCCCGTGTCGGCCGACAGCTACCAGGTGCGGTGGGTCGAAACGAGCTTCAACGATCAGGGCCAGGTCAAGGAGCGGTCAACGTGGACGTCCACGTTCACCGTCAAGCAAAGCCCACCTGATCGCAAGATCGAGCTGATAAACCCGCTCGGCCTGTTCATCACGGACTTCAATTGGCAGCGCGA